>CAZAZQ010000044.1:0-3726 GCA_964489705.1 uncultured Ignavibacteriales bacterium | reverse complement strand
GACAGTTTTTTTCAATTTCCCTTTGCGGAAGCGAATCTCTTTCACGTATAAAATCGCCAACCGCCACCGGCTATAGCCGTATAATTCTATGAAGGCTTTAGTGTATTGCTCGTGCGGCGGGAGGTAGCAAAGGCGAGAATGCGAAGAACGATCTTCAACTTCTCTTAACCGAACACTTGAGAGGATGAAATGTCACAACCACGCTTATTACTGAATCTATTTCACCCTAATCTCGAAAATTCCCGCGGAAACAAAATTTTGCTGGAAGCGGTAAAGGATCTGCCGAATCTAACCTTTCGAGATCTTTATCAAGAGTATCCCGATTACCGCATCGATGTCAAACGAGAACAAACTCTCTTGTTAAAACACGACGTGATAATTTTTCAGCACCCGTTCTATTGGTATAACTGTCCGTCGCTCATGAAGGAGTGGGAAGACAGAGTCTTGGAACCCGGGTTTGCCTATCCTCCCGGTGTCGGCGACAAGTTGAAAGGAAAGTATTGGTTAACGGTGCTCACGACGGGAGGAGCGAAAGAAGCCTACCGCCCCGGAGGATTCAACAACTACACGATAAGTGAACTCCTTCGACCGTTTCAGCAAACCGCCAACCTGTGTGGGATGACGTGGCTTCCTCCCATTGTGGTCTATAGCGTTCTCCCTCCGGGAGTAAAGGGATTTAAGAGCACCAGTGATGATGAGATAAGAGAGGAAACGAAAAAGTATCGGAAATTTCTTGAGGATTTCACCATAAAATAACACAAAACGACAAACGCGATACGAAGAGGAGGCTTGTATGCGTGAGAACACCAAAGCAAATGCCGTCATATTGGGAGTCTTCATATTCTTGGGACTGTCGGCTCTCGGCTTTCTGTTGGGGCGGGCTGCCATTACGTTTAAGGAATATGAACGCACCGTGACGGTGAAAGGATTATCCGAGCGGGAATACCCGGCGGACATAGTTATCTGGCCCATCCAATTCACTGTGGCGGGAAACGACCTGGCAGGACTTTACGATGCGGTGGAAACCACTACTCAGAAGATAAAAGACTTTCTTACGGAGCATGGTATCAACTCAGACGATATCTCCTATTCCTCGCCGGTAATCACCGATAAATCCGCCCAGCGGTTCGGCAGTATGCCGACTCCGGAATTTCGTTATACCGCTCACCAAACGGTGACGGTGTATTCCAAAAACGTGGAAGGGGTACGGGCGGTGATGGGGTTGCTGCCCGAGCTGGGAAAAGAAGGCATCGTATTCACGGGTGGAGGGTTTCAAGGAAGAACGGAATATCTCTTTACCCGTCTGAACGAAGTCAAGCCGGAGATGGTAGAGGAAGCAACCAAAAAGGCGCGGGAAGTCGCTCAGAAATTCGCCGCCGATTCCAAAAGCAAACTCGGCAAAATTAAGAGTGCTTATCAGGGGCAGTTCAGCATCAGTGCCCGCGACAAGAACAATCCGCATATCAAGAAGATACGCGTCGTGTCAACGATTGTGTACTACCTGTCGGATTGAAGGGATGAATCCGCCGCCCAAACAGGCGGCGGATTCGTTGCTCAGAGGAAGACAAACTCATAGCGAGTGGTGAGACTCTCCATATCTCCATTCCGTCCTTGCGTCGGAGGGACGCCGCCCCTATTATGTTCCGGGGCGGGAAAGGTACGTAAGTTATGGTCACAAAAGAAAGGGTATCGTTGTGAAGATTGAACTGAGAAAGGGCAGCAAATCCAAAAAGGAGGCTCAAGGGATTCCCCTCGCATTTGCAGGTGACGGCTGGAACCGCACTCCTTTTGCCGTGCCGACGGTTTTTCGGTTACTCCTCGGTTACCTGCTCTCGAATTTTGAGGCAACGGTCGACCACCCGACGAGAGTCGACTTGGAACCTCCGCAACACCAAGGAAGTGACCTCTACTGCGGCTTCCCGTTCGGCTGAGACGACCTCGTCGGCACCGACGGCAAGCATCAGCTCGACATCGAGAAGGTAATGAGTACGGACGATGATGTGCAATTTCGGCGCAAGCTTTCTGGCAACCCGAACGGCTTGCTCCGCAGCTCCCGGATCGTTAACCAGAAGCACCAACTCCCCCGCACACTCCACCCCCAGCTTTTCAAGAACCTCGGGACTGGTGACATCCCCGAAAAAAACGGGAATGTTCTCTCGTGATGCCTTTCGGACGTTCTCCACGTTTATGTCGACCACGACATGAGGAATGTCATGGTCTTTGAGAGCCTTCGAGAGTTCTCTCCCGGCAAAACCGTAACCGCCCACGATGACATGGTTGCGCAGCCTGTCCACTAAGCCGGTCGCATCCTCGGCTGTCTTCACCTCGAGCAATCGTTTCAAGCGCGGCAACTTTCCCAATCCCGCCGCCAGTCGGGGACTGAACGAGATAGCGAAAGGGGTGACGAACATGGAAAGAATCGCCGCCGAGACCAGGCTGTTTTTCAAAGTCGTATCGATGAGTCCGCTGCCTTGAACGGAAAACAGAAGGACAAAAGAAAACTCTCCGACCTGCGCCAACGCCGCCGCGGTCATCATACAAACCCGGAGCGGCATCTGCAGGACTTTGGCGGCGATGAAAACTATAAGGGACTTTCCCACCAGGACGGCAACAAGGATAGCCAGTACTTGGAGCATGTTTTCCGCTACGATAGAGGGATCCAAGAACATGCCGATTGAGATGAAAAATATGCTTGCAAAAACTTCCCGGAAGGAGATAAAATCAGCTAACGCTTGGTGGCGGTATTCGCTCCCGGCAACCACGAGTCCCGCCAAAAAGGCTCCTATGGCAAGCGATGCTCCGGAGGTGGTAATCAACCACGCCGTACCGGTACAAATGAGAAAAATCGAAAGAATAAACAACTGCCTTTGCCGTGTTTTGGCAACGAAGTTGAGGATGCGGGGGACGACAAGAAGAGCGGCAAGCAAAACGGCAGCGATAATACCGAGAGCTCGGAGAAAAGCGATAAGATAATCCCCGGTAAAGCCGCCGCTTTCCATCAATATCGGGAGGGCAAGCATCATCGGTACGACGCTGAAATCTTGAAAGACAAGTATCCCCAAAATCAAACGACCGTGAGGAGCGTCAATCTCTCCCCGTTGCTGCAAGCCCCGCATAACAATGGCAGTGCTTGACAACGCCAGCATGAAACCGATAAGGACGGCGGTATTGCCGGGGAAACCGAACAACTTTAAGACCACATACGTTGCTCCTATACTCAAACCGACCTGGAGAGCACCACCGGCGACAGCCAGCTTCCACAGGCGTTTGAGTTTTCCAAGAGAAAGCTCCAACCCTATGCTGAAAAGAAGCAGAGCAACGCCGAGCTCCGCCAGCCCCTCAACTTGGTGAACATTACTGATAAACCCCAAACCCTGCGGTCCGACCAGTATTCCCGATAAAATGAAACCGGCGATAGCCGGAAGTTTCAACTTATGGAAGAGGGTGACAATAAACGTACCAAAGCCGAGTATCAGCACCAGATCCCGCAAGTAATCCAACTCGGTCACTCTAACGCCACCTTGAGTTTCGCTGTTGATATCGCCACAGCTCCATGGTAAACACCGTCGCGGGAAGAATCAACTTCAAAAAAGTCAGGCAACAGGGACAATTCGGAACGGATGTGCCATTTTCTATTCTACAGGTCTCTTTGGAAGAACAGCAATCACAGATCGCTGCCTTTTCTACATTCTAATGTAAAGTAAAAACACCCTCAGGGTGTGCGCC
>CAZAZQ010000043.1:0-3863 GCA_964489705.1 uncultured Ignavibacteriales bacterium | reverse complement strand
GCACCGAGTGCATGCCCGCAGGCATCACTTCATCGACCAACGTAACCACCTCACGTCCCAGGATATCATACACTGTCAACTTCACATGAGCCCGAGAGGGGAGCTCGTACCTGATCGTTGTACTCGGATTGAAGGGATTGGGATAGTTCTGATGCAGAACAAAGTCCGTCGGGAAAAGATTAGAGGAAGGTTCGTTTACACTTGTAGGAAGGTTGTACTGGAGGAGGAGTAGTTCCCATCCGTCCGCTACGTAAAGACTATTTCCTGCCAACATTAGAGCAGCGACGGCTCCAGGAGTATTGTACTCCCCTACCCAGTGCGGAATGGTTGGCTCAGAAACATCAACTACCTCTATCCCTTCCAATCCCTTCGCAATGAAAACATAATTTACTTGAACATCAAGGTCGTACGCTTCTTGTCCAAGGAAATATGAAGAAAGGAATACTGGTTCTTCAGGGTTACTTATACTGTAAATATAAAGAGCTTGATTGATCCCATCACTTAAAATGGCATATAGATACTCACCCAAAACGGCAATATCGACATAGTAGCCCACAGGGCTTGTATAAACAAGAATGGGTGATTCTGGGTTTGCAACATTTACAACATAAAGCCTTCCCGTCGGTACATTCAGATTGATAGCCCCAATATATAAGTAGTTTCCTTGAAGCGCTAATCTCTTGGCGTACGGAGTAGTCGTGATGCTTGTAGCCAGCCGAGGTGATACACGGTCGGAAATATCAAAGATCTTCACACCCGCACTGGCGTCGGCAACATAGGCATAGTTGTCTCGTACTATGACATCCAGCGCTCCAGCTTCAACGGCATGACTTCCCACCAAGAAGGGATGCGAAGGATCAGCAACGTTGATGATTTCCAAACCGCCCCCACCGGCAGCGAGATAGAGTAACGTATCATCAACCACCACCGCTCGTTCTCCCGTCCCGGCGGTGGTATACGTCCCAACCACATGAGGACGCTCTTGGTCAGAAACGTCGACTACCGTCACATCAGCCCCAACATGAATGCTGTCCTTGTGCAGACGGTTAAGTGCATAAAGATAGTTGCCGCAAGCGGCTACATCGGTGACATATCCGGGGAACGGGTAGTAGCCAACCACCTCTGGATTGCTCGGATCGGAAACGCTTATCACCTGGAAATCACCCGGATACGGCCGCCCCTCATACACATACGGCGTAACCCGACAGGGAGACACCTCATCGTCAGCAGTCGGCAAGCCAAAATCCACCACATACGCCACCGTATCGGACACCGCAACCTTCCAAGCCATCCCCTCAACCAAACAGCTCCCCAAACTGAGCGGAGCACTCGGATCGGTCACATCATACACCTGTAACCCACATGAACCGTTCGCCACAAAAGCCAGGCTCTCCGAAACCGCCACCCCACTCACCAAACCGGCAAGCGTATCACCCCCTACAAGGACAGGAGCTACCGGATCAGCAATATTGAGAATCGAAAAAGCCGATACCCCGGCAGGCCAGAAAGGATCGCGGTCCGCCAGATAAAGAAGTGTATCTCCCACTATGCCGGTTAGATCGATAGAATAAAACCCCGTACTGTACTGGGTCAGACTGTCCGGATTCCCCGGATCGGCTAAGTCAACTACTATCACCGAACCGCCGCCGACAACATAAGCGTAATCTCCCCACATCTTGACCTTCTTCGGATTGTTGTACACATCCATGGGAAGATTCGCCAAAGGGATAATGCTGGCTGGATTGCTCACATCAAGAACAAGCAAGCCTTGGGGAGCATCGGGCACGGCGGAATACTGCAAACCGTAAACGACACATGCAATACCACCCTCGACATCAACCCCGCCGGCTGACGTCGGAGTGTAGTAACTACCCATGAGGGATGGAGCACGAGGATTGGAGACATCGATAATGTGCAAGGCTCCCTCCCATGCTCTCCCCCATTTACTGCCACCCCACTCGGTTAAATAAACATAATCCCCTGCCAGTTTAATGTCCGTCGCCCACCCCTCAGGAAAGTAAAGGGTGGAAAGCGACTCCGGAGCGGTTGGGTCACTGACATCGAAAATCATCAACCCGCTGGTCATGGCAGCATAGACGAGAGTGTCTCGCACCACAACATCTCTCATCCCACTCCACAGCGTGCTGCCCTTATACTTGAACACCACCGAATCAGGGCTCCGGGCAAAAACCGTCACGGTGCTTAAGGCCAGCAGAAAAACCACTATTTGCATGAGTTTGCACTTCATTTGTCATCCTCCTTTCTTCAGTTAAATCTATTACTTTCTCATGCCCTTTTACTAGTGACGAGCAAAACATTGAAAACATAAAAAGCATCTGACTACACCTTTAAAAAACAGCAAAACACTCCTTTTCTCTCACTCCTTAGTGCCGAAGCCAATAAATCAACCCCATCAATCCAGCAAGAGAAAGAAATATCACTCCAATTGTCCCTAACCGATAGGGGGGATCTTTCCGAAAGAATACCCCCTAATCCCAATAGCGAGGGTTTAGTTGTGATTTCTTGAAAGTAAACAATGGATGCTCAGGATCCTGCTTTCGCCACGCCAAATAAATCAACAAAAACCCAACAAGTGAAAAAAACACCTCAAAATATAGCAGCCACATCTTAGGCTCCTATTATTCAATCTTCCATTTTGTTTCCAAACACAAGTACCTACCAAAAAGCCACAGAGGCTGCTGAAGATATCACCGGTTCCAGGTGTTACTTCTTGCTGCAAACCTCATACAGCAGTTGCTCGATCTCTTTCCGCGAGCCGAGCTGACCGCTCGATGGACCCAAGACTTTCACTGGCGTACCCTGCTCGTCATAAAGCACTTTAATCGGTGTCGCACTCTTATCCCATTTGAGCGCATGAATTACCTCATCGCTGAGTATGTGAACCTGAGTCTTCATCCCCTCCAGTTCCATTGCCACCGCGACATCGACTGAGTCCTTTTGCGGGCACCACAATGTCAAGGAACAGCCGCACTCCGGCAGCCTCTTTTCAAGCTCTTGCCATGCTTCCATATTCTCGCAACAGGAGAGACACGCCCGAACATCCATATAAATGGCAAGGTGCCACTCGAAGCTATCCGGTGACACCTCAATAATAGAGCGGTAAAGCTCATCGTATGCCGGGTTTGTCCGACACGACAACAACACCCCACCCACAATCCCCAACCATACTATTCTTTGCAACATATGGCACTACCTTTCACTCTTGCAACAATACCAACGCTTCATCGAGGCAGATTCATTGTTGATGCGTTTCTTTTCTCATGTACAACTCTGTCGTGAGCTTTTGACTTCCTTGGTAAACGATCGCTGTTAAAATAAGTTGGTCGCCGTCAACATCCCATCGACCGTCGGGAATATCAAACTTCTGGATTGTTATACTAAAAGTAGAATCGGTTGCGGAAAAATTCCCTCTTTGTAGGAGATACACAGTGCCGTCATGGCTATGGACTTGACACAGAAAAGTACAATCATTGTTTATCGTCAGCGTTCCGTATGCAATACTGGTATCCCAGCCGAAGAACTGAGCGGGGTTTATGGTATATCTTCCGTACGGCGTCGTGTAGACGACTTTTTCAAACGTCCATACTCCCACCAGCTCGGCCGGGGTATGGCATGAATCGTTACCATCGTTGGGCTTTTTCTCACATGCGAGACCAACTATAGCAATCCCTACAAGGATAACGCTCGCCCACCACAACTTTCCTTTCAACATAGAACACCTCCTCCATTCTACGATGTTGTGCTCCCATTGGTTATTACCTTTCTCTTCGATACATAGCTTTATTATCTCACGGTTTAATCCGCGCAGTTGTCAGTATAATATTCTTAATGCTGTCTCCACT
>CAZAZQ010000042.1:0-4967 GCA_964489705.1 uncultured Ignavibacteriales bacterium | reverse complement strand
ACCGGCGGGATCGAGCCTTCGGCTAACAAAGCGTCATGGAAATCTTTCAAAGAAAAACTCTTCCCCATCTTCTGCCGGTAGGCTTCCCGCAGCGCCATAATCTCCCGTTTGCCCATCAGGTACGACATTTGGTAGGTCGGGCTGACGGTATAGCGTCGCACTTCTTTTCGGATATATTCTTTACCCGATTCGCTGGTGATATCCAAGGCGTCAATCATCCAATCGACACACTGCTGGTAGGTGAATTGTCCGGTATGCAGTTTGACATCGGCGACAATCCGTGCCGCCCGGAACCGGATCCCTCCCAAAACGCCCAACCACTGTGCCGGATCTTCCTTGCCGTACAATCCTTCGTGGTACATCATCTCTTCGCAATAGAGTGCCCACCCCTCAATCATCATGATATTTGCCTGCCATTTCCTGACCGGGTCCTCATTCATCCCGGCGAGCTGCATTTGCAGATGATGTCCGGGGTAAGCTTCATGGACGACCGACCCCTTGAACCCTCGCCGGTGGACATAGCGGAAACGGGCTTCGAGCTGCTTGCGATCCAAATCGTCGGGGATGGGGCGAACGTAAAAGTACCCATGCTGGACACTGTCGAACGGTCCCGCCGGTTGATAGGCGATACCGCTAATCATGGTCCGAAGAAACGGCGGCGTTTCGATAACCGTCACCGGTGCTATGTTTTCCGGAATGGTGATGATATCATGCTCTTGGAGGAAGATCTTCTCCTGCTTGGTTTCCCAATTATAGTAGTCGAGAATATCTTGTTTGGTAAAGACCGAGGGGACAAAAACCGAATCGCTGCCGAAGAGATGGTTGGTCTCCATGTACTGCTCGTACTCATGGTATTTTTTCTGCGCCTGTTCCAGCAATGCTTCCCCGATGCGCAGCAACGAGTCGGTATCAAACGGGAGGAAGTATTCATGGCTGAGTTTGTAATCGAAATTCTCTTTTCCGATGGCAAACCCGGTTTCCGGACCGGGCGTCAGTTGGGAGAGATAAGCCGCAAAGTCATTCATCGCTTCGCGGGCTCTGGTGGAAACTTTGAGTATCTCGTCGGCACGGTTGGGGAGTTTGTTCATCAATTCCCCGGCAACCTCCCGGTAGAAGTCCATCCCCGATTCCAACGATTCCAACGCCGCATCGATATAAACCTGCGGAGGGTTTTTGATATTCTTCCGGGCGGTGGCGAACAACGCCGGCACCGCTTTCATCCGACTGATAATCGGCACCACTTTTTCTTCCAAGGGGGCGTGGTGAGAATTCATCAAGAAATAAATGCCGTTGACGGCGTCGTCAACGTACACTTGAGGAGACTTCTTATGCCAGCGAATCCGCTGCAAATCCAACAAAGCAATATCGACGTTGGACTTGATAAGGCGGTAATTCACCTTGTCATGCGGCGACAAGCGAGCGGATTTATAGCGATGGAGCTTTTTCTCGTAGTTCTTCAATTTATTTATCATCTTTTTCACAGACGAAGAAGAATAATCCGTCAGCCGGTGGTCGTAGGCATGAATCCCCATCTCCGTGGAGCGCACCGGATAAAACGACTGAAGTGTCTCGAGGATGTCAAGACACAAAGATTGAAAGGTCTTTTTCTTGGCGACGGCAAAAGGCGAACTTGTCACAAGTATCAATGTAACGATAAGAATATACCCAAGAATCTTACGAATCATTGCTGTTTTTCCTCCGTTCTTTTGGCTGGAAGGTATGGCAATCCGCTCCCACATGCAACAACATCATTCGGCATAGAAGACCCCGACAAGCTCGATGTGCATGGTGTGCGGGAACATGTCAATCGGCTTTACTTCCGGCAGCCAGTACCCACTTTGAACCAGTTCTTTGGCATCCCGGGCGAAAGTTGCCGGGTTGCACGAAATATAAAGAATTTTTTCAGGCCGTAATCCGATGAGCCGCGAGAGCGCTTTGGGATGCAAACCCGCCCGCGGCGGATCGACGACGACGATATTGAAATCTCCTTTTGCTACCTGTTCCGTTTTGAGAAAATCTCTGACCGACCCTTCGAAAAAGGTAATGTTGCGAATATCGTTCATGTCAGCGTTTTCTTCCGCCGTTTTTATCGCATCAGCGACCAGCTCCACTCCCACGACCCGCTCGACATACGGCGAGATGAGAATCCCGATGGAGCCGGTGCCGCAATACAAATCAAGCACCCGATCGCTCTTGCCGGGGTTGAGCATCTCAAAGGCGGTGCGGTAGAGTGTTTCGGTTTGAATGGAATTCGTCTGGAAAAAGGAGTTCGCTCGAATCCGAAACAGACTGTGGAACAAGCGCTCTTCGATGTAACCGGTACCGAACAACACCCGCTCGATTTCTCCGACGGCGATGTTCGATTTTTGTCCGTTTTGATTGTGGACAATGGTAGTAATCTCGGGAAACGCCGCCCGCATCTCATGGACAAACTTCTCGCAGGCGGGAATATCGCCGTAGTTCGTCACCACGTTGACCATCAATTGGGCTGTCCGTTTGGTCTGCCGGATAACCAGAAACCGCATGAAACCGGTATGTTTTTTCACGTCGTAGACGGGTATTTTCTCCTGTGCCACGTATTCGCGCACCCATCGCACAATGCGATTGGAAAGCTCGGATTGCAAAAAACAGGCTTCCACGTCGAAAATTTCATCAAAGCGCCCGCGCCGGTGCAAGCCCAGGGTAAAGCCGTCATCTTCCGTGACATGAAAAGAAAATTCCATCTTGTTCCGGTAGTTGAACAGTTCCACCGACCCGATGACATCATGCACCGTCGTCTCGGGCAGTTTACCGAGACGCTCCAGACAATCCGCCACCTGCTTCTTTTTGAACCTGAGTTGGTCTTGGTAGACAAGATCCTGCCACGTGCATCCGCCGCAGGTACCGAAATGCGAACAGAGAGCCGGAATGCGAGAAGGGGATTTTTCGATAATTCTCCGCACTACCCCTTCGCTGTAGCGCGGCTTCACCCGGGTGATTTCCGCTTCCACCCGCTCGCCGGGCAAACCGCCCCGCAAAAAGACCACCTTCCCGTCAAGATGCGCCACTGCTTTGCCGTCAAACGCCAAATCGGCTACGTCCAGTTCAACAATTGCGTGTTTCTCCATCTTTATTCCCATCGATGTTCGCTGTAACGACAGAGGATATCGGAACGACTGCAATCGTGTTGTTCGATTTGAATGGTCGGATGCCCGATGTGGAATTTCTCCTTGAGCATATTGTTTATCTCGACAATGACGTTGGGACCATGCTGAAAATCTTTTTCCTCAATTGCCACATGGCAGGAGAGCGCCACCTCGTGCGACGAGAGCGACCAGATGTGCAAATCGTGAACGTCACGCACCTTTGGGACTTTCTTAATCGCTTCCAACACCTTATCGAAATCCACTCCTTTCGGCACCGCCTCGAGAAAAATCATGACCGCCTCACGAATGACAAGGTAAGAAGACCAGAAAATCATCAACGAGATTACCGACGAAAGGATGACGTCGATAAGGTACCATCCCGTGAACATAATAATCACCCCGCCGATAATCACCACCACCGAGGAGGCGGCGTCATACGCCATGTGCAGAAAGGCGGTGCGCATGTTCAAGGATTTCCCCTTTTCGGAATGAAGAAAGTAAATTGAAAAGATATTGCCCAACAATCCGATGACGGCAACCGAGAGGAATATTCCCGGTGAGGTTATCTCTTGCGGGTGGACATATCGCTTGTAGGCTTCCATCAAAATGAAGATCGCAATGACAACCAACGAGACGGCGGAAATAAACGCCGTCATAACCTCGACCCGCTTGAACCCGTAGGTCGACTTTTTTGTGGCGGGTTTTTGAGAGCCCTTGAACCCCAGCCATGCCAACCCCAGCGCCGCCACATCCGACAGGTTGTGCACCGCATCGGCAAGCAGCGCCAAATAGCCAGTGATAAGCCCGCCCACAACTTCCGCCAGCGTTATCCCGATATTAAACAGAATTGTCCAGGCTAACTTTTTGCCGGAAACGCGAGGATGCTCATGTGAATGCGCCATACCAAATAAAACTCTCTACCTATTCTTTTGTTATACGTACCGTTTCTTACCGGAAGACATAATTAAAATAACAATTTTTCGGCTCTTCCGCCAGTCGCCGTCACACCAACCTCGTGAAAAAACTTTTTACTTTCACCGTCGACCAAAACTCCAGCTCTCTTGAGAGACTCCTGTCTGTTCACTTGCCCTTGGCTAAGCCTATCGCCCAAAAGCCTAAAACCAGCAATACCACGAAAGCAATCGCCAAGAGGTTGAAATACCGATCGATGAATTGTTTGATTTTATCCCCGAACCTTTTGTAGAGGGTACCGATAGTCCCCGCCACCAAGAAGAAGCGCAAAGAACGGCTGATTGCCGACGCTAGGAAAAAGGCAATGAAATTCATATGGAAAAAGCCCGACGCGATGGTAAACACTTTGTACGGAATCGGTGTAAAACCGGCGACTCCCACCGCCCACGCTCCGACTTTCATCCCCCAGACTTCCTTCTCGTTGAACCAATACCGAGCCGTCGCCAGAAGTTCGTCCGGGTTGCTGTGGGAAAAAGAAGCGGTAAAAGCCAAGAGCTTCTCGCCGATGAGATTAAACGCCCAATGCCCGATGAGATACCCGATGACGCCGCCGATAATAGAGCCCAGCGAACAAATAAGCGCAAATTTCGCCCACTTTTTCCATTTCCCCATGCACAACGCTATCAACAAAGCGTCAGGAGGAACCGGGAAAAACGAGGCTTCCGCCATAGCGAGAAAAAACAATGCCGTCGAACCGTACTTGGTCTCTCCCCAACCGAGCACCCAATCGTACAGGGCACGCATCCAACGCAAGGGAGCGGAAGTAACATACGTCATCCCGCGGGGCTCTTTATCTTTTACGTTCAATTCCAGACCTACTCACTTCTTTAGCCATCTTTACACTGCCTGTGAGAATACGGAAATAGTGCG
>CAZAZQ010000041.1:0-5201 GCA_964489705.1 uncultured Ignavibacteriales bacterium | reverse complement strand
CGGTCGTACTTTTTCTCGAGGGCGGTGAGTTTACGTGCCAGTTGCTCGTGGCTTGCCAGCATCTGTCGCAACCGAACAAACGCCCGCATGATTTCAATATTGACCATAATCGCCCGCTTACTCCGCAAAACACTGGAAAGCATCGCCACCCCCTGCTCGGTAAAAGCATATGGAAGATATTTTCGATGCTGTCCCCGCCCTTTTTTTAAGGTCACAATTTGTGATCTTAAAACCTCGTACTCATCCTTGGAAAGCTGGAACATAAAGTCGTCAGGAAACCGGTCTATGTTGCGCCTTACCGCCTGCAATAAAACTCTCGTCTCGACGCCGTAAAGGTCAGCTAAGTCCTTATCCAGCATTACCTTTTGGCCGCGTATCACCAGAATGGAGCTTTCAATCCGCTCCAGCGGTACGACCGCCTGAGAACTTTTCACAGATGCAACCTACCTTCCCGGTAAATTTTCTCAACCGTTTCTTTTCAATACATTGCCGGTTTGTAACCTCGTATAATCCGCCAGATGAACCCGACGTTCAACGTCATAGTAAATGACAACAAGAAAATATTACAGTGGATGATGAACGAATGCGCCGGGTTTTCTATTGCGTTGCCAATCCCGATTAACCGCGTATGCACCCCGACCGAGGGCGAAATCAGCATGAGCAACACCAGCAAACCAAAGGCAATCCAACCGCGCGGGCGGCGATAACGAATCGCTACCAGAAGCCCGATGCCCATTCCGGCAATGATTGAAGCGATAACGTTATGGAAGGCATAACCCTCAAACATGATATCCTCCTCGCTTATCACGGCAGCGTTTGAATATATTCAAGCACCCTGCCAAACAAAGATATCAAACTAGCGTTAGCTACAAGGTAAAAGTACTCCCTTTTTTCGTCAAGGGGAAAAGAAAATCCCTGACACTCCAAGCAACTTTACGCCACAAAGAGTAACTATTGTTCGCTGTTTCCGGGAGATTTATCTTACGTATCGTGCGACAGGCTCAGCTCATGCACTTCGAAATTCTCATCCAGCCACAACCCGATGATTTCTTTGTCGGGATAGTGTCTCATAAGAAAGGCTATGGCAGCCTCAAGATGCTTCCGTTGTTCTTTCTCCGCAGTCGGGTTGCCGGCACAATCGTAATGCCCCGCTACCGCAATCCCCACCGAGCCATGCTTCTCCACCGAAATGTTACAGCGGGTGAGTATCGACTCTATTCTTGCCTTATCTTTTCCCTCAGCGAGTATCCGATTGGGACCGGGTTCGGTAATCATATCCACGAAATCTGCCTTGAACCGTTTGCTTAAGTATTCGACAACCGGTCGTTGGACGCGCCCGTCCATGCAATTAATAGCGGTACAAAACGACATTGCCTTACCTCCGTGCGGTGTTACAGTTTCCTCAAGTTAAGTCGGATAACACAGAAAAAGAAAAGTTTTCTTTTACCACATTCTCAGCCCTACCATCATGACAAAGAGGTGCATACCTCCAAAGCGCTCAGTGTCCTGGAAACGGTATCCTGCTTGGGTATAAAAACGGTAGTCAGATGTCAACACGACAGACATGCCAAACCCGGCTCCTGCCATTGCTCCCCCTTCCCACGTCGATCTCTTCGTTCCCCAAAGTGGGGATCTAGTACGAAGGATAAGTGTATATCCCCCTTCAGCATATACAAACGGTCGACTTGCCTTCTTCGACAACCACTTGCGATACCCCATACCGAGAGGTACTCCCCATTCCAGGTAATAATTCTGAAGAAAATAATTCAGCCCAACAATTACCCCGAGAAAAGTCCTCTCTTTAACCATGTAACCGATAATCAATTCGAAGCAATTATAAAGAGAGTGACGACCGGCGAGAATACCTGTTTGTGCCAGCACCTGCTGATCATGCTCGAGAGGAATTTTAGAATATCTAATTTTCAACATCTCGCGGCGGTCTTCAATGGTAGTGTCATCATACCGAGTAACGTACTCGATCTTCTTAAATGGGACTTCAATTCGGTAGCCGTCTTCCATTTCAATAACTATCTTTTTTCCCTCAATTCGCTCCACAATCTTTCCCATAATTGTGGCACCATTCTTTAGAAGAATAAGGTCACCGTATTCCGGCGACGAGGGAGTAAACCCGTGTGACCTCAATGGGAGGAAAAACAGCACCACCCCAAAAAGTACCGTAAACTTTGGCATAGTTTCTCCCTTCATTGAAAAATAATGGAGTTACCCCTCCTAAAGAAAGGTGCTGTTGCTACTTTGTCAATCTTTCGTTACGGAGAAAAAGGTTACTTGTGACTATAATAAAGACTTGGCTTACCTAAAAATTTGAATCTGCGGCTCACCGCCGGGTAGGAGGTATCCTCGATACATCCCCTCGCAGTTGAACGGCATAGCAATGTTGCCGTGAAAGTCAGTCCCCCTAAGAACTCCACGAGACCTCCTTAAGGGGATCACATGCTTTTACCTCTACAAACTTCTTCCTAATGATGCTGCAGATTAGTGGCTGGTCGAAGGGGGAACTGCATCTACTTATTGAGTGGGGCCATACTGCCTGCCAGCCCAGACGACCTGGTAATCACTCACCCTCCATGTTCCCTGATACTGCTCTGCTCCGTATCCACTCTGCCACTTGGGCCGGACTACCACAACACTCGGATGAGGATGACCCAAGCCTTCCAAGACTGTATTTGGTCTGGCAACCAAGTCGCGAGCAAGTCGGGCCGCAGCTTGAGTCGCCATACCGGTAATGCCAGCGATCCAGAGAAGTTTGTGTTTCGGATTGAATGGACTTCGGTCTAGGATGATAATACCGTAGTGCTTGTCGTCCAGGCCATGCTGGAACGATTGGGGAAAACGCCTTTGCTCGCTCCCACAATCGATGCGAATACGCATAGGAGCTCCGTTGGATTCTTCGAAACCCGCAGAAAGCACTGGATTCACAGCATAGGCAAGCAAGTTCACAGTCGGACTGCCGACAATAACAACATCTCGCTGGAAAGCTAGATCAACAGTATCTACCCACTCGTCCATCGCCGCCACCACTCCTCCGGACGACTCAAGCGTCGCAAAGACCTCAAGAACACCGACCGCATCACTTGTTGCGGCCGTGTGGGACACAGGCTGAGTGCCAGTTCCCCCAAGCCTTGTTTCCCCAAGCACGACCAACGCCTCGGTTAGGATTCCTCTAATGTCCTGAAGCTCACCGTCAAAACCGAGACGTTGAAGATCTCCTCCCGTGAGGACAATCGGCGGGTAAGAACGGGCCTGCCGCGGTGAAAGTCGTTGCATGCTGTCGAGATCCTGTGGGGTCAGCATGCGATCAACCCAAACCATTGAGCCCTTGCTTAACTCTTTCTCACCAAAGCCCAATGCGGGACGGAAATCCTGCCGAAAGAATCGAAGCCCCTCAAATGCCTTTCGAGAGATCCGCACTCGCCCTGGTGGGCAGTCTTTTTGGAGATGACCGGCCTCGTTCAGCTCAAAGTTAGCCGCCTCGCCACGTTGCTCCATCGGTATATCCGGCAGATTTCCACACGCCACACCAATACGGACGAAGAGTGGCGTTCCAAGACGGTTATAACTGGCGTTAAATTCCGTGAGGCGCCTTTGGATTGTCGTCGCGGCTACAACAGCATCATCAATGGTCTGGAAGTCGTGTGCGATTGTACAATCACCTATTGTATTCCACACCTTTCCACCACTTCCCTCAATCCACTCTTGGAGCTGCGCATTGTACTGTTGAAGAGTCTCATCCACCGAGCTATTTCGGTCTTCACCATCTTTTGAATTAAGCTTTGCCAACTGGTCTTTAGTATACTTCAAGAGAGACCAGTTGAACCCGTCAATGTTCAGGATTCCATCGCTCACGTTTGACAGCTCCTTCAGTGGTCAATTCGCCAGTTAGCACTCCCATCCAACTCATTATTCTATACAATCTCTTTTTGTTTATGAGGGATACCAATAGTTGATCCATTGTCCGTTCATATAAACCATAGTAACCGTCATCATCCTAATTGTCAAGGAAAAGCTTCTTGAGCAGCATTAAACCACCGAGCAAACCTCGAACATGTTCTTGACTGCCCTGAAAAGCGAGTCGATATCAAGCCATGTCAAAACCGTCTGGCTGTAGGATGGTGAAGACAATCAGGAGCAGGCTCCCCACAGGGTTAATAGCTCTCACATTCAACGGAACCCTATTAGAAGCCCAAAAATGGAAAGGCTTTATCATCACTCTGATATACCTTCAATAAACGGTCCAGAGAAAACAAATAACCCTACCTAAAAATTTGAATCTGTGGCTCACCGCCGGGCAGGAGGAATCCTCGATACATCCCCTCACAGTTGAACGGCATAGCAATGTTGCCGCGGCGGTCGATGGCTATTACGCCGCCTTTGCCGCCGAGAGCCGTCAGCTTGTTCATGACCACTTCTTCCGCCGCTTCCGTCAGGGTCATTCCTCGGTATACCATCAAGGCAGCGATGTCATAGGCAACCACCCCGCGAATCATATACTCGCCGATACCTGTCGCCGAGACGGCACAAGTGACGTTATCGGCGTACGTCCCTGCCCCGACGAGCGGCGTATCTCCGATGCGACCGAACCGTTTGTTGGTAATGCCGCCGGTTGATGTAGCGGCAGCCAAGTTGCCGGCTTTATCGAGCGCCACCGCTCCCACCGTCCCCATCTTGTGGTCTTCGGAGTGATCGAGTTGTGTATACTCGGCGGCTTGGTGTCGTTCTTTCTCCAACGCCTTCTGAAGTTGCTGCCAGCGGAACTCGGTAAAGAAATACTCTGGTTCGACAAACGCCACACCGTGCTTCTCGGCAAATCGTTCCGCTCCCTCTCCGGCAAGGAGAACATGCGACGACTTCTCCAAAACCAGCCGGGCAAGAGCGATCGGGTTCTTTATCCGCCTTACCACCGCCACCGCCCCGGCTTGCTTGGTGGCGCCGTCCATGAGACAGGCATCCTGTTCGTTTTTCCCCTCGTGGGTAAAAACGGCTCCTTTCCCCGCGTTGAACAGCGGGCAATCTTCCATCACCATAACCGCTTTCTGGACGGCATCGAGCGCCGTTCCCCCGAAAGCGAGAATATCATACCCGGCGCGAAGCGACTCGGATAACGCTTCACGATAGGCACGTTCCTTTTCGGGGGTCATATTGCTTTTCAAGATAGTCCCCGCTCCACCGTGAATGACGATTGC
>CAZAZQ010000040.1:0-5289 GCA_964489705.1 uncultured Ignavibacteriales bacterium | reverse complement strand
CCGTGTCCACGATCTGGTCGTGCTCGCCGGGATAGACCACCCCTTTGTAATTCACCTTGCCGATGTAGATGACGTTGGTGAGCAGGCGGAACAGCGTGTGCTTGGTAAAAGGCGAACCGCCGTGCGTGGTTCCATTTTTCGTGATCCAGCGCTTGTTCCTCCACCCGCGGCGGTTGATCTCGCGGACCACTGGAATGAGCGAGCGGTGTTCGAGGTACAGCTCGTAGATGGCGCGCACCTGAACGGCTTCCTTCTCGTTGACGAGCAGGCGGCCGCCGCGAGGGTCGACGTCGTAACCCAACACCGGCACTCCACCGACCCACTTACTTTCTTGCGGGCGGCCGCCATCTTGTCCCGCGTGCGTTCGGCGATTATCTCTCGTTCGAACTAGGCGAAGGACAGCAGGATGTTCAGGGTAAGCCTGCCCATGGAACTCGTCGTGTTGAACTACTGGGTGACCGATACGAAGCTGACACCGTGCCTCTCGAATGTCTCCATGATGCGGGCGAAGTCGAGCAGCGACCGGCTCAGGCGGTCCACCTTGTAGACGACCACGCAGTCGATCTCACCGGCTTCGATGTCGGCCAAGAGCCGCTTGAGCGCCGGACGCTCCATGTTGCCGCCGGTGAAGCCGCCGTCGTCATACCTGTCGGGCAGGCAGAGCCAGCCCTCGTGCTGCTGGCTCTTGATGAATGCTTCGACCGACTCGGCAATTGTGCGAGGGACGGACAGCTTTGTCCGTCCCTTTTTTCTTCAGCTTGAGATGCATTACGGAATTGAGTCATCGGTGTGAAACCTCACCTTTAGCATCAAAGCGTAGCACCATTAGAGTTACCACCGTGCAACCGTCGATGCCCTCCAAATCTACTGGCTCCCGGCAAACAACACACGTAGGCTTGCAACATCAATCCTTGCCGGATTACCTAACCGGAGGGGAGTTCGAAACGTCGGGGGGCAACTCTGTGTGCAACTTTATTGTTAAACAAGGCGAAACATTAAATTGAGAACTCAAAAGTTCTCAGAAGGCAATTAGGGCATTGTTCAGTAATCTTGGACTCTCAGTTCTGTCTCAAGTACCTTGTACAGCGCATTATGCCACTTACTCAAAAGCCATCCTATACCGGGATACTTATCCGAATAACTCTCTATTGAATAAACGGCTTTTCGAAAGAAACAACCGGTACCCCGAACAAACCCAGGGACCATCTTCATACATCTAAGTTCCCTCGCTTGCTCATAAAACCAACCTCCCTTAAATGGGAAAAAGACATCTATAAGGCTGAGACACTCATCTATTCGATCACTAGGGATCTTTGTAATTCTTGCTAGAAGATCTACGTCGTCCTCAACGCCGGTAAAATAGAAGCCACCGAACAGTTCTATAAATACCTGCATCAGGTATGGGATTCGCGTCCCATACATATGTTTTCTCAATTCTTCTATACCTTTACGGAACCCATCCGGCATCAATCCTTCCAGCAAGTTGTTCCAGCTTAGTGTTCTTCCTTCTATTCTAATAGTTTCTCCGCCACTGTTGGGGGCAAGAACATGAGCTAACGCATCCTTAATGATAGCCAGCCTTGCTCTATGTTCGAGTAGCATCACATATTGGAGCCACGGATATTTGTGGGTATCGTTTACCTTATCCCATAACTTACGCGAATCATCTCCAGCTAATTTGGAGATAAGTTTTCCACTCACGTTGGGACAGTCCTGATACGCCTTATACAAATGATAGACGCGCTTTAACGGATTCCTTTCGAAAAAGCTCTTTTGGACTGCACTTTGATACTGCTTAGCTTTGGAAACAAGTTCATCATCAATCTTGGTCTTACAGTAGTGGATGAACTGAGCATAACATAATCTCTGTGCGATTTGTTGGAACCAAGCAATAAAGAGGACAGTGGCTCGCAGAGAATCATCCATCTCCACGCAAGGATCTGGTAAAGCGGATAGAGTATCTGGCTCTGTAGTTAGATGGCTACAGCAAACAGCCGTTTCCTTCCCTATTTTATTCAAATCCTCAGCACGTGATTCAACAATTTTCTCCAGATAGGCTATGCATCCTTGCGATATACGAAGATAAGATCTTTGCCCATATACTTTGAAGATGTCTGAAAATCCCCATTTCCCAGATTTTGCTTCGACAAGAACGCGTTCCGAAAACCTATCTCCGGAAGGGGTTGCGACTACGTCTAGCTCAAGGACTTCAGAGGAATCTTTCCGTAGTTTTACTCTTGTCTCAATGAAATATCCAAGAGCAGTGAAACAGGCCGCTACATAGTCCTCGTATTGAGCTTCTTTCGGTCTCTCAGGTAGACGGATTGGCATGGTTAACCATTCTCAAATTGCCGATATTGGGAGAAAGTATCGAGCATTTGGTATGCCAACGAATTTTCTCCTCCCCATTAGGCCTTCTCACATTAAAATCGTACACAAAGAGTGTCTCACCAGCAACCTTGCCATCAAACAAGAGGTTACAGCAATATAAAAATCAACAAAACCCAAAATATGATTTCTCCTTTCACCTGCCCTATCGCATTTCTTCACTTCTTATCGGGGAAACAACTGACGCTGACCTCCCATTCCCCCGACCTCTTCTGCACTATAGCCGCGGGAGGTTTGTAGCCCTTGACTCATGCTCCCGTGACTGGACTCGAACCAGTGACCCGCTGATTAACAGTCAGCTGCTCTACCGACTGAGCTACACGGGAGTGTATTTATGAGACTCCAAAAAGTACGTTGTAGTATATTTCTTTTCCCCCTCTTGTCAATGCTTTTTTACAGCCCCTCACAACCCCTTGTACCGCAATACAATACCGAAAGTTCCCTCCGGATGTGTAGGGCAGCATTTCCCCCTCTCCCACCGCTTTTTCCCCACAATCGCAGGCATGTTGCGCCTTTTCCCCCGGCACTGCCTTCAAACACTTGTTGCATCTTTCCGCCCAAGAACTTAGCTTACCCGCGAAAGAGAATGCCCCGGCAACGAAGCCTGCGGGCGGAGCCTTCAACCACGAAACGTACACGGAGAACCGCGAGAAACACGGATGAGCGAGTCGAAATTCAAATTAGCGATTGTGATGCCGGTGTTGAATGAAGAGAAATTCATCAACCAAACCCTCGAGCAAATCTACATGCAGGATTTTCCCATGGACCAGGTGGAAATCGTCATCGCTGACGGCGGCTCGACCGACCGCACCCGCGAAATCGCCGAGGGGTTCAAAAAACGTTTCGGCTCTTTCAAGATACTCGACAACCCCGTCCGACGCCCTTCTTCCGGACGTAACGTCGGAATAAAGAACACCACCGCCCCGTATGTTGCGGTTCTCGACGGGCATATCTACATCCCCAGCAAGACCCTGCTGCGCGATATCGTCGAACTTTTCACCACCACCGGCGCTCATTGTCTTTGCCGTCCGCAACCGCTCACCCCGCCGGACATCAACGAGTTCGAAACGGCGGTGGCGCTCTGCCGCGGTTCCCTGCTGGGGCACAAGCCCGGTTCGGAAATCTACTCCGACTACGAGGGCGAAGTAGACCCGACCTCATCGGGAGCGATGTACGCCCGTTCCGTCTTCGAGCAGGTAGGATACTTCGATGAAAATTTCGATGCCTGCGAAGATGTCGAGTTCAATTTCCGCATCAAAAAGAAAGGGCTCAAATCGTTCCTCTCGCCAAAGCTGAAAATCTTTTACTATCCCCGCTCGACCCTCGGCGCTCTCTGGCGGCAGATGGTGCGCTACGGCAAGGGACGATTCCGCTTTGCTTACAAGCACAATGAGTTTTCACTCATCCAGTGGCTTGCCGCTGCCGGAGTGGCGGGGTTTGCGTTGCTTTTGGTGTTGTCGCTTTTCTCCGCCGGGGTGGCGTCGGTTTTCCGCACCCTCGTCGGGCTGTACTTGCTGGTGGTCATTTTCTTCTCGCTGTTTCTCGCTATCAAAGAAAAACACCTCAGCTGTCTGTTCTACGGTCCACTCATCTTCCCCACCATCCACTTCGGCTTAGGCGTCGGGTTCTTGTCGGGGCTGTACGAGCAGTTGACCAAAAAGAAAGCTCCGATAGGGTAATTTTCTCTATGTAGTCAGGAGAGCTTATGCTTTCGAAATACAGCTACAGCGCCCTCAAAACGTTCCAAACCTGTCCGGCGCAGTTCAAGTTTCAATACATCGACAAGGTAGCTGTCCCTAAAAAAATTACCGCGGATACCTACCTCGGAAACGTCGTGCATCGTGTGTTGAACAAACTCTACAAGCTCGGCGCTGACGGTATCGTGCTTCCCAAAGAAGAGATGCTGACGGTGTACCACGACGAATGGAAAAAAGTCGACCGCGACGCCATCACGGTTTCCAACGAGTACTATGACCTTGAGGATTACGTCCGCCGGGGCGAGGAGATGCTTCTTTCGCACTACGAGCAGTATCAACCTTTCCGGCAGGGGACGCTCTTGGGCACGGAGCTGGAGATATATTTTCAGTTGCCGGGGACGCCGTCCAAGTTCAACGCTCGCATCGACCGGCTCTGGAAGCGAGACGACGGTGTCGTCGAAATCTGCGACTACAAAACCGGGCAGCATCTCACCAAGGTAGGGGACAGAGATTTCCGCCAGCAAATGGGGCTCTACCAACTGGCGGTACGGGAGCACTTTCCGCATTTTGAAACCATCGAAGTCGCTCAGTACTTCCTTCGGATGAACGAGGTCATCGCCTATCGTTTTCGTCCCGAAGAATTGGACGAGCTCTCCGAGGAAATCCGCACGATCGTTTTTGCCATCATGCACGCCGAAGAGACGAACAACTTCCCTCCCTCCGAAAGTCCGTTGTGCTCGTATTGTAACTATTACCACCTCTGTCCAGCAAAGCTCCACGAACAGCTTCTGAAAGAGGAAGACGAAGACACAGAGCAACCTACGCCGGAGAGTCTGGCGCGGCAGGCACACACTTTGGCAAGCAAATATATCGAAGTCGACACTGAACAAAAACAGCTAAAAGCCAAGCGCGATGTCCTGCGCGAGGAAGTCATCCGCATCGCCAAGCAACTGGAAGTGACCAGCTTGGTCGGCGACAAGGGAACGGTAAGAATCACGTCTTCAAAAAAAGAAGAGTTTGTCAAAAAATCGAAAGAGCCGCAGAAGCACGCGGAGCTTTCCCACTTGGCGCGTGAATGGGGATTGGAAGAGTACTTCACGCTTGACGATAAAGCCCTCATGAAGGAACTCTACCAAAAGCACCGCTTATCCCCCGAACAGATGGAGACGCTGAAATCTTTCGTTCGCACTGTCGAAAGCGCTAC
>CAZAZQ010000039.1:0-6017 GCA_964489705.1 uncultured Ignavibacteriales bacterium | reverse complement strand
TCATGGAAAAACCCGGGGAAGGCAGATCCGTTCCGGACCTTCCCTATGGGGCTTTCACCGTCCGTCAGGGAATAAATCACCCGTCGGGTGTTCCTGACAGCGCTAAGAAGACCTCGTACATATTATGAATCCATTTGCACTCTCTCTTCAGCCGAAATCAGCGTTGAAAAACATAACACGATAAACAGCAATAGGTTAACAAATAGAGCCTCAGGGCATACCGCTTGCATTGAAGCGGGGTATGGAATGTTATTTCGGTTCATACGAGTTGCCGCAAGAAAACGAGCTGAATAAATCAGCCATTGTGACGTTCAATATCCCCGATATAGGGATACAGTTCAAAGCTCCTTTTGCGGCGGTCGACCCCGACCATGGGGATCTGGCGGCGCTGTTGGCTTTGCTCGAGTTCATCGACAGCAACCAGAAGTATTTCTCCAAGCGCACCTACCAGATTTACGGCAACAACCTCAAAATCATCAACGGCATCAACCGGCGCCAACCCATCGACGAGAAGTTCGCTCATCTGCTGGAGAAAGCCCTAGCGTATCGGCAGAAGTATCACTTTTCGCTGGAGTGGATTCCCGCACGAGATAATCCGGTGTACGACACCCTTTTTGATTGACCGGTTCGCCTGCGGAATTTATTTTGCCAGGGATGGCGACGACCGCAGACTTACTCAAAGAAATTTCGGCGGGGAAGTTTCGACCCGTTTATTATTTCTATGGTTCGGAAGACTACCGTATCATCGAGGCGGAGAAGTTTATCGCCCGGCAGTACCTTCCCGACCGCCAGCTCCAGACCAACTTCCACCGCATCGACGGAAAAAAGACCCCCCTCTCCGCACTCATTACCAAGCTCTCAAGTCTCCCGATGTTGGGGGAACGCCAGATTTTCGCCATTTCTCAGTTTCAAAATTATTCCCCGAAAGAAGTGGAGCGGATTCTCCAGGTGCTTGACCCTCCTCCGCCGGACAGGGTGGTTATCCTCAGCAGCCCGGCGTCGAAAGCGCCCAAACGAAGCTCGAAATTTTTCACCAAAGTGAGCAAGATCGCCCTGCCGGTAGAGTTCAAAAAGCTCACCCTGCCGGAAACCGTTAAGATTATCCGCACCACGTTGAAAAAAGAGAAGCTCCACATCGAAGAGGAAGCGTTGTCGTTTCTGGGAGAGTTGGTAGCCGGAAATCGGGGCGCACTGGAAGCGGAGATGCAAAAGCTTATCAACTTCAAGCAGCCGGGAGAAACAATCACGCTCGACGACGTCAAGCAGGTCACTGCCGGGCATGAGGTTTTCAGCGTCTTTGAAATCGCCGACTTGGTCGTCAGTCGTCGCAGCTCACGCCTCTTAAAGGCAATGAGAAGCTTACTCGCCCACGGAACCAGCCCGGCGGCGATAGCAACTCTCTTGCAACAGCACTTCATTTCGCTCTACTTGGTGAAAAACAACAAGCCTCCTCTCGGCAAACGAGGTTTTTTGACTCAAAAATTTTCGGCGCAAGCCCGGAAGTATGACAACCGCCGTTTGGAAGAAATCATCATCCGCATCGCCGATGCCGAAGCAGAAATCAGGCAGCAGCGCTTTACCCAGGAAATGGCGCTGGAGATATTGGCTCTTTCCTTAACCGGAGAATATCGCGGATAGAGGGGAAATTTTCGGGAAGAAAACAGGCGCTGAGAAGTAGAGAGTATGACGGAAGATTATACGGAAAAACAGCTCGTCGAAGCGGCGCAGATGGGTGATAAAAAGGCTTTCGGCGTGTTGGTCCGAAAGCATCAAAAGAAGCTGTTACGGATGGTGATAGGGTTGGTTGGAGCGTTTGACATAGCGGAAGATATTGTGCAGGAAGCGTTCGTGAAAGCGTATGCGGCGATAAAGACTTTCCAAACCAGCTATGCCTTTTATCCCTGGCTGGCGACCATTGCCCGCAACCTCGCTTTCAACCATATCCATCGGGAGGAAAAGAAAGAATCGTTGGACGTGCTTCAGGAAAAAGGGTATCGGTTGACCGCTCGTGATGCCGGACCGCTCGACCGACTGCTCAACGATGAAGCCCAAAGACGACTCTTTGGAGCGATTCTTGCCTTGCCGGTACAGTACCGGACTGTCTTTATCCTGCGCCATTTTGAAGGAATGGATTACACCGAGATTGCGGCATATTTGAAGATTCCGGCGGGAACGGTTGATTCGCGCCTCTACCGTGCCCGCCAAATGTTGCTGGAATCGGTGAAAGATTTGTTATAATATATGGATGTCGAAATGAGAGAATGATGGAGCACTCATTTTACAAAGATAGACTCTCCGCCTATCTGGATAACGAGCTTCCCTCTCAGGAGCGGGAGTTGATGGAGCAACATCTGGCGCACTGTGAAGAATGCCAAGAACTGCTCAACCGTCTTCGTGAATTCGACCGATTCGTCGCCGAGCACGCCGAGCTTTCCGATTCCGATTATTGGGAACAGTCCGCCCAAAAAATCGAACAACGACTGGAACAAGAGAGCACCGTCACCCCGATTGCTCCTTCTTCACGATGGCTCTCTCGGTTGGTAAAAATCGCCCCTATCGCCGCCTCTGTGGCAATCCTGGCTTTTATTTCTCTCTATAACAAAGATATTTCTCAACCGGAACAGGTTCTTCGTGCTCCTTCGATACCAGCCGAGAAGAGAAAGGCGCCGCTTCCATCAGGGAAGATACAGGAAGCCCAATTCAAGTTACCGGAGAAGCGCCCTGCCAAAGGTGAGACGTCTTCTCCCAGAGCCAAAAGCGCCGGGACCGCAGGAGAAGCCACCATTTCTCCGCCTGCCGGACAAGAAGAAGCCTTTCGAATGAGGGAGGGAATGGCGGCCGCAGATAAAATAGCTCCTCTTGCGGAAGCATCCTCTGTTGACGTTGAACTGGAACCGGTAGAAGGGCCCGAACCGGTGCCGGAACCGGCGCCTGTCGAAGTCGAAGAAATAAAAGAGGTGCCTATTTCCAAGGCAGCACAGCCATATGAGACTATCGCTCGCCGGAAACCGCTCCAAAATCTGGCGGCGGGGAAAGTCTCCGCCGGGATTCCCGAAAGCTGGTACCGACCGGCAAGCATCGAAAAATGGCGCCACCGGCGGGATTCTTTGCAAACGCTGTTGGCGGAAATCACTTCTCCTCATAAAGAACTGGCATCAGGCAAAGCCCGTCGCCTCACTCCCCTGCCGCCCAAAGAAGAAGTCCAAAAGCTGTTGCTGTGGACGAATTACCGCATAGCCGAGACCTCGCCGGACGAAAAAGAACGCCGACAGGCGATTGATTACCTTACCAGAGCCGTTACCGACACTACGTCGCCTTGGAGCGTTCTTGCTCAGCAATGTCTCGAATGGTTGAAAGACACCGCCAAGTAAAAATCTTACGCAAGGGTTTTTCCGAGAAACCTTTTTTTCTAACTTTCCGTATATACCAACATGAGTATCATCGTAAGAAAGACAAGGAGCTGACATGAAACACCGACTTTATCGCTCGACCACGGATAAAATGATCGGCGGGGTATGCGGCGGCTTGGGAGAGTATCTTGATATCGACCCGGTGTTGGTGCGCATAATAACGGTCATTTTGTTCTTCGTGTCCGGCGGCGCAGCCATCATCGCCTACCTTGTCGGTTGGATAATTATTCCGAAGAAGCCGTCCGATGAGACCGGAACGATTTCCTCCCCGATACCTTCTTCCGAGCCGAAGGAGAAAGATCCTTCATGGAAAAAATATCTGCCCGGACTCATTCTCATCGGGATAGGTCTTCTTCTGCTGATACGGGAAAACTGGTTCTGGTTCGACTGGCAGGATTTCTGGCCTATTTTGCTCATTCTCATCGGCTTGTTGATTGTCTTTCGGAAGGATAACAATAACACAGAGAAAGAACATGCCGCCACTCAGGCGCCCAACTCTCCGGAGCACTCTCAAAATGGAGGAACTTTAGCATGACGCCGGCACGCTTCCGATGGGGAATGATATTGATACTCTTAGGCATCGTGTTGCTGTTGCGCAACTTTGAAGTTCTCAACGACAACTTTTGGGAAGATTTCCTTGTTTACTTTCCCGTCATGTTGATAATTATCGGGCTGGAAAAAATCTTTGCCAACACCAAGCTCAAAATTATTTCGTACCTGACCAGCGTGTTTCTTCTGGTGGGAGGATTGCTGGTCGCTTTTTCCGGCAGTCTTGACGACACAGGTGACGGCTTCTTTTCCAAGACTACCTACAAACAAGACTTCGATCCGACGGTGAAACGTATCCGCGCTACCATTGAAGCCGACCAAACCAGCATTACTATCCGTGATTCGGGGGAGAGGCTTTTCTACGGCAAGTTTGACCGCTTCACCCAAAAGCCGGATATCGAATACCATGTTTCCGACCACGAGGCGATACTCGAGCTCACCGGTCATCCCCAGCGGTGGTTGGGCGGATTGATAAAGATTGAAACCGACGAACCGCAAGAGTGGTATCTGCGTTTCTCGAAAAAAATCCCCCTTGAGTTCGTTTGCTACGCCGACGAAGCAGACCTCCACTTGAATTTTGCCACCACTCCCCTGGAACGCCTCAAATTGGAAGCCGACGACTGCAAAATTTACCTGAAAATCGGCGACCTCGAACCGGTGGTAAAAGTTGATATCGTCGGCGACGATTCCAGCTTACGCCTGCGGGTGCCGCTTGAAGCGGGCGTAAAAATCATCGGTGACGATTACGCCACCCTTCTCACGCAAGTCGGTTTCGTCGAAATGACCGACGGCTTTGTCACCAAGGGATTCGACACCACCGCCACTCAAATCAACGTCACCCTCGACGACCGGTTGAAATCCTTCTCCATCGACTTTTACTGATGAAAACAATGTGATACGAGCGGCTAACGGCGAAGGAATATCCCTGCTCTTTTCAATCTTTCCTGCGGCACGAAACAAAAGATATTGACAAAAGGCGATGAGTTCCGTTCTTTGCGAGTAAGACGGAAAACTATTTTAGCAGGATAGCTATGAAAAAAATAATAATTCTGATTACTCTCATCGCCCTTGCCCTTTTTGTGGGAAGCTGCGGAAATAAGGAAACACAGAAGCATACCAGTAAAGAACTCGAAGATACCACCGGGATGGTCTTACGCATCGGCACAGACGCGACCTATCCGCCATTTGAAAGCATCAACCCGGCAACGGGTCAACCGGCTGGGTTCGATATCGATTTGATTACGGAAATATGCAAAATCAACGGCTGGAAGCCCAAGTTTATAGCAACCGCTTTTGACGGTATCATCCCCGGTTTGATAAACGGTAAATACGATGTGGTTATTTCTGCCATGACTATTACTCCCGAGCGAGCCGCGGTGGTTGATTTCAGCAATCCTTATTACCTTGCCGGGCAGTCCATTGCCGTTCCGCTCGATGATACCACCATCCACGGTGTCGGCGACTTGATGGGCAAACGCGTCGGCGTACAATTGGGCACCACCGGCGAGATGTTGGCAAAGAAGATTGAGGGCATTCAAGTCTTTTCGTATGACAATATCGGAGCGGCGTTCATCGATATGGCGAACGGCAATCTGGATGCGGTGTTGAACGATTTCCCGACGACGAAAGAATATATCAAGAAGATGGGAAAAGCGAAAATCGTGGGAGAAATTCTTTCCACCGAGCATTACGGGATTGCCGTCCGGAAAGGCGACAAGCAGCTTCTTGACGCCATCAACAGCGCCCTGGAAAAAATCAAGGAAAACGGTATTTTCACCGACCTGCACATGAAGTGGTTCGAGGTAGCGCAGCCGGAGGAATTCCTCTCCGATTCAACTACAAAGAAGTAAGTTCGATAGCGATATTTCGGAAAACGTTGTCCTGCTCAAACGAGGGCAACGTTTTTTTATGCGCCGTCAGGAACACCCGACGGGTGATTTATTCCCTGACGGACGGTGAAAGCCCCATAGGGAAGGTCCGGAACGGATCTGCCTTCTCCGAGTTTCTCCATGACAGGCTTCTATACCTGCCATCTCCAATACCGTCATCCAAGCGCCG
>CAZAZQ010000038.1:0-6355 GCA_964489705.1 uncultured Ignavibacteriales bacterium | reverse complement strand
TTGGTGGAGGTGGGGGGAATCGAACCCCCGTCCGAGCTTAACGTCAAGCCGTCTTCTACGTGCGTAGTCAGTCCTTGAATTCTCGCTCCGGCAGCTGCCGACTGACAAGCCACTACCGGAGCCAGCCTTTGAAGTTTAAGCTTCCCTTAAAGGCGTCGGAAAGCCGAGCCTTCTGTTATCGACGCTGCTTCCTCACCCCGAAGGCGAGGGCAAGGAGCAACGGGCTGCTCGTTTCTTAGGCAGCCATGGCGTAATTATAGTCGCCATTTAATTGTTCGCCTGGGTTGATAACGGGGCTCCAGACATCCCCGGCACGCTGACGACTCCCCACTAAGCCCGTCGAAACCAGTTCACCCCCGTATAGTGTGATCTGACGTGCGGGAGGAGGCGTCGCCTCTCCAGTTGTCAAAGAACTTGTTTTCTCAATATACCTATCGGCGAACAGAACGCAATCCCTTCCGTTTGTTTATACGTCCCTTTCAGCGGGAAGTTGCCGGAAGTTCCTTTCCCGGCTGCGTCTCCCCTGTCAGGGTCCTCTCCTCCCCTTTACCTCGGAGTTCAACATATTCCCTTGCGAAAAAAGCACTGTTGTTGCTTTGTGCTCTACACAAAGAAAGCAAAAGATTCCCACGAGACTCACTCTATCGGGGCACACGTTAGTTCCGGTCCTTCTTTGAAAAAGAAATTCACCAAGTACGTCAGATCAGCAACATTAACCTCACCGTTACCGTCGACGTTGGCAGCTTCCATAATCGGTGGCGGAGGACCGCCTTTGAAAAGATAGTTTACGAGATAAGTCAGATCGGCTACGTTCAGTACTCCGCTGTGGTCAACGTCTCCGCAAGGGGTTTTAACCAGGTTAAAAAGAATTGCCACGCTATCGGAAGCAGCGTTCGTTACCACCATATCAGGATCGGTGTCACCGTCCAAATCAGCTAAGCAAACGGCTCTCGGGACACCGTCGGAACTATAGTTTCCGGCTGAGACAAATGTTCCATCTCCGTTATTGAGCAAAACGGAAATGTTGGCGGACACCTTGTTCGTCACCGCGAGGTCGATATCGGTATCACCATCAATGTCGCAGGCAAAGATGGATCTTCCTGCAAACCCGGTTTTGTAGTGGACGGCAGGGGCAAAAGTACCATCACCGTTGTTGAGCAAAACCGATACATTACCATAAGACCAACTATCTTTCGCCACTGCGAGATCATTATCACCATCGGCATCAAAGTCTGCCGCAAAAACAGACCACGCATCTCCTCTCACATCGTAACCGGCCGCATAAGCAAAAGTACCGTCCCCATTATTGAGCAAAATGGAAACGCCATCTGCGATGACTTCCCCCACGGCAAGGTCAGCGTCGGTGTCTCCATCAAAATCCGCCGCAAACACCGACCATGCTTTCCCTGTCACATCATACTCTACCGACGGGGCAAACGTTCCGTCGCCATTGTTAAGGAGAATTGAAACTTCAGTAGAATCCCCATTTGCAACAGCCAAGTCATAGTCACCATCACCGTCAAAATCTGCTGCGAATATGTCGTGTGGGTTCATTCCCGCTCCATAATTGACTGCAGGAGCAAACGTCCCATCTCCCTGATTGAGCAAAACGGAGACATCGTTCGAACTCCAATTTGCCACAGCAAGGTCCTTATCATTGTCTCCATCAAGGTCAGCGGCAATAATCGCGGCGGTGTTTGCCCCAGCTTCGTAATCAATCGCCTCGTCAAAGGTTCCGTCACCATTATTAAAGAGAATGGAAATGTTGTCGGAACTGTCATTTGACACCGCGACATCAAAGAAGCCGTCTCCATTGAAATCGGCGGTGGTGACAAAGAGAGGATAATTCCCAACTCCATAACTATCCACCAACCGGAATATCCCGTCATCGTTGTTGCGAAAGACAGATATGGAAGAAACGGAATAACCGTTCTCATCGACTAAATAATCAACTCTGCTATCGAACAACAGTTCGAAAGCGTAAGCCGGCATAGACAACCAAACTGTTGCTACCATGCCAACCAACAAAATAATCATTCGTAGTTGTTTCATTGGTGCACCTCGTCATGTCTTCTGAAGGCAGGTAAATGGCTTGCATCCCGTCCCTCCCCCCGGCAGGTAACTCACCTTGCTCCTGCCACACTGCGATTTCCCTTTTCGTTACAGGTTAATGATAGGCAAAATTGTATATTTTGTCAAGGTGAAAGTCGCTTCTCTCCACACGAAGCGTTTTTACACACAAAAGGCAAATCTTTTCAGAAGGGTAAAAACGTAAAAAAAAGCCGAGGTGGGTACCTCGGCTTTCCCGTATCGTCAGTATCATACGTCCGAAATGATTACCACGGGCACGGAACCGGCGGCGGACCTCCCTTGAAGAGGAAGTTCACCAGGTACGTCAAGTCGGCAACATTAACGATATCACTTCCGTCGACATCACCTTCCGCGTTGCAAATTAGGGGAGGGCCTCCCTTGAAGAGGTAGTTGACCATGTACGTCAGATCAGCGACATTGACCGCTCCGCTGTGGTCGGCATCACCGCGATTCAAGCAGCAACTGACTTCGACTGAGAGAGCCGACGACCAAGGAGATTCGAACTTGAAAGGATCCCTTGCAATAACTTTGACGTCGTAGAGACCTTCCGAGGCCCATGTATATGTCGTGGTACACGGAACACCGGCGGCAAACGGTCCCAGCCAGTCGGTGGTGTCATCGGAGAAGATCCACCGGTAGTACAGTTTGTCTCCATCGGCATCGCTTGCGGAGGCGACATACTCGTACGCGACACCGGTCAGAGCGCTGTCTTCCCCGCTCACGCTCGGAGCGCCGGGGACGGTATTAACCGGGGTGCCGTGCGCCATCGCCAGCTCTATTTGATAGACGCTGTCACCGAGGTACTCCGCCCCGACCATAACGCCGATATCATAAACCGCCCGCGATTCACAATTACTTACCAAGTTTTCGTAGGGGCCCGCCGGACTCCATCCGCCCACGAGCACTTCATCACCGCCATCACCATAGCAGGTCGGCAGCCAGTGTTGATTAAACTGATTGTTCATGAACGTATCGGCAACGTTATTTTTGTCGAGAACCATCGCTACATAGTAGAAGTTGTAGTTTCCGGAATAGTACACCTGCGAGAGATAATAGTTCGTCGTGGGACAACTGGGACACCAGGTTGCCGTGCCTTCATGCACAAAAACGGTATGAGTGGAAGTGGCGGTGGTTTTGTTGCTGTCCGCTTCACCGGGTCTCGCAGCCGCGGTGGCGTCGACATAGTGGGCATCGAACGGATAAGCGCTGCCGCCGGCGGTATCGGAGTTTGCCGGATGAGTTTCGGCATTGAAAATAGCCGCGATAAACATCACGTTGGTATCTTTGACCCATATCCAACCACCATCGTTGACGGCATCCCAGATAATCGTTTGCTGGTAGCGGCTGCCGTCAGGGAGAACGATGTTGGAATCGATGGCAAAGTTCAAAAAGCCGAAATGATACGGGTGCCCCTGATAATCGTTCCAGCGGGCATGAGGTTCGACCGCATAAATGCGGATTCTGCCCGCATAGTCGTCGGGATGCGCCTTGGCGGAGGAGAAAGTAGCCGGAGTACGCTCACCGTCGGAAGAGCCCGAACGGGGAGTAACCGCAACGCCGAACGCCAACGCCGCCAGCAGGAGGATAAGGGCACCGCCCCATCCCAGAGAGGTCAACAAAGTTTGATGTTTCTTCATCGGAAGCTCCTCTTTCATGTAGTTATTATGTAATATCGTACAATGACTTCAATCTTCATACCGTCTGCCTGACTTTCTCCTCCCCGTTACTTGCGAAATACCAACGAAACGGAAACCGTCGTGTTCGAGTAATCAAATTGACGGTCTCGCTCCAAGGTCGAGTTGTTTTTTGAGTAATCTATGCTGACGGTCGGTTCGAGCACATGCTTTCCCCCGACGAGAATAGGCCGCTTGACGCTGAAAAACACCCTGGAAAAGTAATCATGGCGCCGCTCGGCGTCTTTCGGCAAGCCGTACCCGAAGAGCGGGTGACGGTAAAGAGATTTCATATATGTCTTTTCCCAGTAACCGAAACCGGTGGAGATAACCATATGGGGTATAACGTAGGTCTTCACATTAACCATAATCGACGGTCCCTCGAAAATCACCGCCCACGGCGAGAGATACTCGGTGGAAAAACCGAAAATGATAACTTCTTCCGGATTTTTGAAATGACGGTACGTATAAGTAATACTCAAACCGGTCTTGGCTCCTAAGGGACGGGAAAAACGCGGCGAGATATAATACGAGCGGAGCTCCCCCTCGGACATCGAATCGGCGGGGGAACCGAAGGGAGGGATCGCCTGAACCGATGAGTCGAAGCACACGAAGTTCAAACGCCCGGTTCCGACTTCAAAGTCCAAACTGTTCTTCCCCGGCAAAGTGATGTTCACTCCTCCGAAGAACTCGTATTTTTCATGATTGGCGTCGACGGCGAGAAAGTTGGGGTAACGACTCTCGGTAATCTTTGTCCCGGCTCGGAGGTAAAGCGCCGAAGTCACGCTGTACCCAAGGGAGGCAACGAGTCGGGTGTTGTTGTTGTCGATGGAATTGCGGCTCTCCCGATAAATGACCCGGTCATAGGAACCGGAGAGGTACACCTGGAAAGGGGAAGTGTTTGCGGTCGGAATAAAAGTCAGTTTGCCGGAATAAAGAAAATTGCTCAAGTCCAGGATATTACTGTAATAGGTATACGAGCCGGTCAGTTCGACCTCGACTTGGGAGATGGGATAATACCGAGCCGCTACGGACGTAGTCGAGTAGCCGTCTTTGATATTGAGCGAGTCCAAAAAGAGGTTACCGATATACCCGCTGTTGTAACTGAGTTCATAGGAAAAATCCGCCTTGGCGGGAGAAGAAATAACTATAACGCCGAGAAACAAAATGCCTACGAGGTAAGGCAAAATCTGCGTCATAGACCGAAGCGAAAAGGTTTTTACTACCAACATATCCCCCCCGCACATCCGCCGCTTGAGGTGCTTTGCCCGAGCCCGCCGGGGGGACCGAACTCGCTGCCGGCGCTGAAGCAGCCTCGATTTTGAGTCAGTGCCCGAGTGGAAAATTTCAAGGCTCCGAATTTCTCCGACGGCGTCAGAAACAAATCGTCGGAACTGCTTGTCGTTTCAATAGCTTTGAAAAAGTCAGAGGCGACGTCCGGCGGTTCCGGCTCATCCGTGTCGCTGACGAAATCCGGAAGACCGTCATGGTCAAGGTCTCCCACGTTGTCGTCCAACCCGTCACCATCGAAGTCGACGAAGGTCTTGGTATCCGACGAGAGACCGGCTCCTTCAAGCGGAGTTTTCGCCTCTGTTTGCGCCCCTCCCAGTATTGCCCATAAGAAAAATGAGACCACTATTAGTCTCACGGAGACACTCCTTTCTGTTGAAACTTGATATATGTGTCTATGTGTCTGCTTGCCTTGTTCTCGCTACCCCGGAAATCCAAAAAGGATATCCGGCTTAAACAGGATAAATATAAGCCATGATGCCTAATTTGGCAACAGTTTTTTCCGGGGGATACTAAGGCCGTTCATGGCATGAACATATGGGAATTCTGAAAGCAACTCGGAAAGACCGATACGTCAACAGCTTTTTCTCGAGGACGTCATAGTATAAACCTGCAAAAAACGCTTGCACAAATCGTCAATTTGGGAAAAAGCTACCAGCGTTTTTTATTAGGTTGATACCTTGTTATGTTCTTTTTCGATTATTGCTGTTCCTTTTTGAATTGCACCAGTTGTTTTTCTACTTCAGGATATATTTCGTCTATTTGTTCCTGTATTTCTATCGTTTTACTCAAGGCGGTTACGATCCGGCAATAGCGCGGCGCATCGTCCATATTTCTGTCTTTGCGGTCTTTTAGATATTTCCGCAAAACCTGATACCCGCCGATGTGGTAATTCCAAACGTCCGGCGCAACCCCTTCAAAATACTTCTCCTTGTTGATATAAATCCGCTGTTCGTCTTCTTTGTACGTTATTTTTTCGATCCGGTCGTTTGTACCGCTGCCCTGGTATCTGGCAACCGGCGGATCAAGCGCCGGACTTTTCAGCAGGTGCAGGTCAGCCAGCTCATTGCCATACCTAGCCATTCTTTGGAATAGTTCGTAATTGGCAGTAAACGGTACGCGCGGAAAATCAATTTTCAAAAATTCTGCGTAGGTTTCGCGGTATATGTTGCTGTAAAACACGCCGTAAATGTAATAGAGAATATCTTCCGGCGAGATTTTCTGACCGTAGGCAGATTCCAGTTTTTCAAAAATGGCGGGTGGGATATTCGGCTCTTTTGTGGTTTTGCGCTCGTCGAACA
>CAZAZQ010000037.1:0-8525 GCA_964489705.1 uncultured Ignavibacteriales bacterium | reverse complement strand
TTCTTTCATTTTCGTATTTACGAAAATAAAAACCTCAACACAAGCCTTTTTATCCTCTCAAAATACTAATCCTAAAGAAAGTCTGACCGTCCTATTATCTGATTTCAGAATGAGTTGAAGCTCTCTTCCCACGGCAAACCATGGGGTACCCCAAGTCTTTCCGGCGCTTTTCCCTTGCTTCAAAGGAGGGATGATGTTAAACTTGCTTTTTTAGTCCTGGTCTCACCGGGAACCGCTAGGAGGTGACATTTTTCAATGACGAGTTGGTTGTTAGCGGGATTCAGGAACAAACTGATTTTGTCTCCAGCACTGAAATTGTCCCTCAGCCACACGACAGGAAGTGAGACCACTACTGGCTTTTTTCCAGCTGGAGCTGATGCGACAAAATATGTTCAAAAAAAACAGTTGCAAATCAATTCCGAAGAGGAGGAGTGATAAAATGGAACACCGGTGGAGATTTTCGGCGTTCGTAATGGCGGTTTTTCTCGTGGTTGGGCTTGCCGAAGGGCAAGGAGGAACTCTTAGTAGCGACAACGGGCGGTATGTGTTTGGGCAGATTTCGGAATTTCGGCGTGACCAGTATTTGTTAGATACGGAAACTGGAAGGTTGTGGGTGCTGGTGGTCAAAGAAGATAGTAGCTACATATTACAACCCATTCCTTATTGGCATGTTGGTTTGTGGGCTGAATCATTTCTCCCCGAGTCAAAGGATGAACTTGAACTATGGGAAGAATTCATCAGAGAAAAAGGTAGCTTAGACCATATTAAACATAAGAAAAGGTCAGCTCGCGAACTACTTGATTCTTTAAGAGAAATTGAAACTAAAGAACAAGGAAAAGAAACAGAAAAGAAAAAAGAGCGAAATCATCAGAACAACAAGTCAGAAAATGGAGGAGAATGACGTTCGTTTAAAAAAGAAGAGGAGATGTAAAGACTAGATCTCCCCGTTCTTTTCTACTCTCCGAATAATTGGCTCTCCAGTAGGGAAGATCCGGAACGGATCTGCCCTATAACCCTTCACTTTTGGCAGGTCTCTGTTCAAGACCTGCCCCACAATTTACTTTTTCTTCTTCTCTGTTTTCTTCTTGGCTTTGGCGGCTTGCTTTTGCTTCAGGCTCTCCACCCGGTCGTCGATGCCGTTCTTGTTTCTGTCGATGAAATTATCGTACCTCTTCTTCCGAAGAGTCGTTCTTTTTTTCGTGGTCGTAGATTTCTTGAGCTTTTTCGGTTGCGTGGGTATTTTCTTTTGAACCACTTGTTTTTTCACCGACTTTTTCTCTTTCTTCTCCACCGCCGAGACCGTCCCGGCAACCGACCAGAGAAATAGTCCGCAAAATATGTATATGAGAAAACGTTTCATGGTCTCTTTCCTCCTTTCGTCAAGAAAGGCTTTTTGGTTCTCTCGTCAATATCCCTATCGACCGTTTATCGCTTTCCCTTTCCATGCGAACGAGAAGGTTTGCTGCTTCTCCCGCTGCTGCTTTTTGCCGGAGGAGACGGTTTCCCGCCGCCTTTTGACTTGTACGATCCGCCGCTTTTGGTAGCACCACCGGATTTCTTTGCCGCTTTGGAAGGCACATACGACTTCGAACCGCTGTGCTTTTTGGTCTTGGTCGTCTTGATGCTTTTGGTTTCTTTACGCGGAGACGTCTTCGAACGAACGGTGGAACGAGGTTCCGCCGCGTGGCTGGAACCGGATTTCTTCCGGTAGTATGAAGAAGAAGTCTTGGAAGAAGATTTCGTCCCCTTCAAGCTGCTCTTGGAATGCGAAGACTCATAACCGGTCCACGAAGAAGAACGCTTCGACTTTATCCCGGAGGAACTCTTCGATTTCTTGCTTTTCGCACTCTCTTTCGAGTAATAAAAATCTGACTTGCGGCTCGCTTTATGCTTCTTTGACGAGCCATACGAAGTCCCGGCGGTTTCGTAACCGCGTTCGGTTTTCACCAGTTTCCCTTCACCGCGGAGATACTTCTTCGACGCCGCCAACGTCAGCGGAACATCACCTTTTTTCTTGCTGCCGACGATACGTTCTTTCATCGACGCCTTGGAAGACACCGGCGCGGAGACCGCCAGAATCTTTTTGTACTTCTTCTGGTAATCCGGGTAACCGTTTTTCACCGGATCGCGGTAACCGACGTATCGCACCTCTTTGTACTTCGACACCACTCGCGGAGACGGTCGGACAATGTCGTAGCCAAGCACGACGGTGTTGTAGCGGGTCACATGGATATCGGACTCCCAACAGTAGCCGTACGCATCATAAATGGTGAACGTATGCCAACCCACGAAAATACGCGGGATGTAAATAGGGGTGCAACCCCAGTAAATGCCGTCGATGTAGACCGTCGCTCCCAAGGGGTAATCGATGTAGATGTTCCCGCATACCGTCCAGGTCGGATAGACGGGATAGTAGACCGGTCGGAAGTAGTACGGCTCCCATTCGTCAACGTAAATGGCGAGACGATCGTATGCAAAGCGCTGCCCGTCGTAGCGGACGAAATAACGGTTGTTAAGATAATCCATGAAATCGTGTCGGTCTTCCTCGTCGCATATCAGCCCGGAGGTCGGATACCAATCGGGAATGGGAAACCGCTCGCGGGATGCGATTGCCTGAATGTTTTCAACCCCCTCGGGACCGGTGATAACCAGGTCAAAATCATCGTCCCCGCCCGGCAGCCGGTAGGTCACGCCGCCGTAGACAAAGTTGTCTTGCTGCGGGTCACTGGGGAAAAGCATGTTGACCCGCCCGCGGGTATCGATGGAATAGATGGCAACGAAGGCGTCCCGGTTGGTACGGAACGAGATAACAATATTATCCCCTTCGTAAAATTCGTCGTCGGCATGGTTCGTCCATATCTCCACATCGAGATACCGGTCAATTCTTGCCCGTTCTTCATAGCCGCCGTTATCATACACCCGGGTGACATTGTCCGCCTGTCCCCCGGCGGCAGCGACGGCAAGCCCCACTATCGCCAAAAAGAATGTTTTCATAAGCCGTTTCATTTTCATATCCTCACTTTCTCTCCTATATGTTATAACCGAGAATCACTTTTCGGTCGTAAATACTCCTCGCCATGCTCCGGCTTGTTAGCCCCGTCGGGTAGAGGGACCAGCTCCGGATTGTTCGGAGCGGTCTGATATGCCCACCGGAAAAGGACATACCCGTTGGCAGAGTCGATCGTCTCCACCCGCATTTTAGCAAAGCGCAAGTCGTCCGTCCAAATCACGTAGGTATGACCGACCACCAGCTCGACCCAGCCCAGTTCCGACCAGCCGTCCACCGGCGCATACCCGACATCTTCAAATTGTTCCGTGTAGCCGACATCCTGCAAATCGGTAGAGTCGTTGGCGGCATTCAAGAAAAAGATACCGTCTACCCGATCGACAAACACATCCGCCGATGAAGGGTTCAGCCGCGCATAGCTGGCAAAATGATAGCCGGACAAATTCGCCTGGAGCGTGCTGTCGTACAGAACGACCTCCCCTTCCGGGCGGGGCGTATCGAACACCTCTTCCGCCGACAGCTCGGACATCTGGTTGGCTCGGTCAACCGCCGAAACGGCATAGTAATACGTATGCCCGTTTTGAAGTCCCTCGTCGATGTACTCATATATGATAAGGTCAAGATTCGGATTGGCTACCGCCGTCCGTCTGCCGATTTCGGTGTAGTAGGTAGTCGGTTGGTCGGAGCGCCAGATAACATACTCCTTTATATCCGACTCGTACGGTCCGTTCCAGTAAATGTAAACTTCACCGTCACCGGTAATCGAGAACACTCCCTGCGGAGCCGCCGGCACCGGATCAAAAACGCACTCATCGTTATCACACCCCACCAAAACAAGGGAACTCAGCGCTGCTATCAAAAACAAGTGATGCAATTTCATATCAAACCTCATCCGATTCTTATTTTTCTGTTTCCTTTGCACCATATATATATCAAAATACGTGCCGAAAGGGATAGTGTGCTGAATAACAATAGGTTACAGAAAAACAGGCGCTCGTCCCTCATCCTACCCCGCACATTTTTTGTGCAGAACCAGATGTTCGCGCACAGGATTTAGCCTTGATTAGAAGGAAAACTTGGGAGAAAAGAACAGAATCGGGCTTTCTCCCTTTGTAATCATGTTCAAGGGAGAAAACCCGTTTCTCCTTCTGCTTTTGTTAGATAACGCACCCCAACAACGGAGCGGAACCTCCCTTGAACAGGTAATCGACCAAATAGGTCAGATCGGCGACGTTCAAAGAACACGAAGCGTCGACGTCCGCCAAATCCGAAATCGGCGGCGGCGTACCGCCCTGGAAAAGGTATGCCACCAGGTAGGTCACATCGGCAACGCTGACGCTGCCGTTATAATCCACATCACCGGCAACAACCGGCGTCGGCGTGACCGTCATGGTAAACTCGACCTCATCTTCCAATCCTTGTTCTTCCACGTGGACCGTAAACGTAAATTGACCGGTATCGCTGGTCATTCCGCTGATGATCCCGTCGGCATCCAAAGTAAAGCCGCTCGGCAGCGCCCCTCCGACAAGCGAGAATGTCCGCAATCCGTAGCCGCCTTTGGATTCAATGGTATCGACGTATGATTGATATTGAGCGGCGGGACTGATTTCCTCTTGAGTGGTGACGATACGAATTCCCCACGGCTCTTGGCTGTTGACATCCAAAATCCAATCATCCGGGTCAAATACCACTACCGCTATTTCCTCAAGGGCGAGGTGGAGACGATACATTTGGGAACGCTCATCGTTAAACAGGGTTAAGGTCGTGTCGGAACCTATCTGCCGAAAGGTAACGGAAATGGGCATTGTGAATACCTGGGGAGAAGTGGTCTGAGTTTGTCTCAGAGCAAAGTAAACGATCACCCCGCCCGAATCCGACGGTTCGCTCCAATACGACCATTTGTAGACGGGGTATCCGTAGCCATAGACCCACTCATCGAAAAACCAGTCAAGTTCCCAGCCGGTCGCTCCTTCCATAATATCGCGAAAATCTTCGGTAACCGCATCGCGGTACTGAAATTCCGAACCGTAATACGCTTTCATCCCGGCAAAAAACAACGAGTCACCAACCATTCCTCGAAGCATATGCAGAACCCATGCCCCCTTGTAATATGTCGTGTAGGTGAAAAAGCTTATGGTGGTATCATAGGCGAACACGGCTTCGTCGGTGCTGAAATATTTCAAATGGTCCATGTGGTTATGGTAGGCGGCTTCTCCCTCCGTACCCTCGTAATAGAGAGCTTCGCAATACGTGGCAAAGCCTTCATTCAACCAGACATGTTGCCACGACCGGCAGGTAATCATATCTCCCCACCACTGGTGAGCCAGCTCGTGTATTGTTGCCGTCACGTTAAATACCGAACTGTCGTTACCCAGAGTCGTCATGGTTTGGTGCTCTATCCCTTCGCCACCGACCGACATCGTGTGACCGTACTTCTCATCGGAGAAAGGATACAGACCGAACAAATCGGAATAAATAGTCAGCGCTTGCGGAACGACGCCGTATATCTCGAGAGACTGGTCGTAGTCGTCGGGGAAAACGGCATTAACGATAGACAACGTATCCGCACCCCCGTTATATACCCATGAATCGTACCAGAGCACATAATCGGAAACCGATATGGAAAAGAGGTACATCGCCATGGGGTAATGTTCCGTGTAATAAAAAGTATGCCACTCGTTCCCATGCTCCACGATGGAATCGAGGGTGCCGTTGGAACCGACGTAATAGCTCGTATCGACGGTGACGGCGATTTTGAACGAGTCGGCTTTGTCGTCCAGTCTCTGCTTGCACGCCCACCACCGCGGAGCACGCAAGGGTTCTGAAAACGTGTTAAACGCACTGGGCAGATTAGGTAGATACCCGAAGTTTATTTCATGACGATAATACACCGTAAACTCAAAGGATTCTCCGAGAGAATACGTCCGGTCCAAAAAAACGGTAACGACATCGTCAGCACGGGTATACGTGAGTGTCCCTGCCGGGGAGACGATCGAATCGATAGGGTTTTCATCAATCAAATCGACCGGTACCTGTGTCAGACCGTCAACCACCGCCGCCGCATGAAAGGTCACTGCTCCGTATAAGCTGTCAGAGATCGACTCGTCGATATCCACCGCCTTCATCTTGATATCGTACCAGAGGACATCGTAATCCGCCTGTCCTTCCGGCGCGAAGGCAGCGCTGTACTTTTGATACGCCCGCATTCTTTCTACCGCCATTCTTTTGCTTTCCATCAACGCTTTGTGCGTACGCCGGATAGCTGCCCTCTCGGAACTTTTATCCTTTTCTGCCGCCGACCCCGGCGTTACAACCATAAGCCCACAGAAAATGAGCAAGACTGTTCCCACACCTATTTGACGAAAATTCATAAAGTCACCTCCCGGGGATATAGCCGGATTACTCCATTGCGGTATGTTGAATATGTCCTTTCTTGGGTGACGGCTATTACTGCTGTATGACTATAATTTACAACAATTTTTAATTTGGTCAACGCGAAAAGCTTAACTTCAAGGTGACTCAACGTATCATATAAACAATGTTTAAAGTTACATTTTCCCTTTGATTTTTTGCAATACACCATATATTTGGTATGCTATGACTTTCTCTGAGAGCAACGATATAATTGGAGAAGTTGCAATAAGTGATGCGGAAAAAATAATTGTAAGTATTACCAAGTGGAAATCTGAATACTACGTTGACATAAGAAAATTTATCAATTCCTTTCGCTATACAGGCCCCACTAAGCAAGGAGTCCGTATACATCTCAAAGGACTTAAAAAGATTATTAATGTGCTATCTGACAATAACTTAGATGGCAGTTATGATGACAACTACATTATTGGAGTAGTTCCAAGGGATAGTGATAGAGACATTGTTTTGAAAACATCTATGTTCACAGGCAACTTAAAGCTTGACATTCGAGAACGTATCAGCTCCCGAGGAAAGGTCTTTTATACGAAAAAAGGCATTACAATCCCAACAAGAAACATAAAACACTTAAAGGAAGTGCTAGTTGAAGCAAGATGGGCGCTAGAAAATAATTATCCAGATCACGAATTTTTTTAATTTTTTTTCTTGATCAAACAAATAACTATTGCTATATTGAGCCTGAAAATTAAAACCACGGGGCATTGCAAAAAGATAACTATAATATCAAGTAATGCCCCAAAAAGAATAACTTTTATTCAAGGAGGCTCAAATGTCAACCTTAAGAATTCCAGTTATCAAAGTCTCACAAGACAATAAGGGGCTATTTATTTCGAAAATGAGAGTTGAGGATCTAAGAAAATACACGGTTGTTGACCGGTACGATCCTAAGCTCGAGATCGATGATCCAAGGCAAGGGTACCAACGAAGTGCTGAATCTAGGTATAAGAAGTTTGCTAACTACTTATTAAAATCGGAATATCCTTTCTGTCCAACGGCGATATTACTCTCTGCCAGAGATTATGATCTAAAATATGATCCTAAAACTTCAACTATCGAACTAAATTCAGACATGAAGCTCCAAATTGTCGATGGGCAGCACAGAGAGAGAGGTTATAGTTTTGCGATTTATGAAAAAAACGCTGAAGAGTTAATAGGATTCGAAACACCAATCATCATTATGTATGGAATTGACAAGATCACTGAGATGAAGCAATTCGCTATTGTGAATGGTACTCAGAAAAAAGTTAGATTAGATCTTGTTAATATGATTTTGACTCAAATAACAGAAAAGGAAGGAACTAAGAATATCAATAAACGTGAGCTTGCCCGTGTAGTAATTTCCAGAACCGTAGAAGAACTCAACAACAACGAAAAGTCCCCCTGGTTGGATAAGATAATTATGCCAAACGAAAGAGCGTTTACAAAAAAAGAAATTGCTGAGGACCCCTCGTTAAAAAATAAGAAGATAGTATTAGCCACCTCATTTATGACTTCCTTAAAGCCGATCTATGCTTACTTAGGTGAACACTTGTTTTTGAAAGGTGACCCAAAAGAACAAGCAAGGGCATTTTCTGAAATTATGATAGAATTTTGGAATGCTATTAAGTCATTAGTTCCCGAAGCATTTGAAAAACCATCCAAATACGTAATTCAAAAAACTCCAGGATTATTTTCACTACATACCATCTGCAAGACAATATTGCCAAGACTACATATGGCCAGAAGAGCATGGATTGAATTTGAATTTAAGAATCTATTGCAGTACAGCGAATCACTTTCAAGTCCTGAGTTTTGGGATGCTGACGAAGGAGAAGCAGCAAAGTACGGAAGCATGAAAGGATTTGCTGAACTGGCATCAATAATACAAGAAGAACTGGATAGAGTTGAATAGTAAATTGAGCAAGTAACAGTAGAGAGGGAGTGTTGCACTGCTCCCTCTCTAATTTAATTGCTATTTAACACATTTAGTCTTACCCACAAGAGCCCGTTTCTGAAAATAATTTAGCCAAAGGTAAAAATCGCTAACGCCTAGTCTGCCCCAGACCTACTCACTTTCGATTATTGCTCACTCTCTGAAAGAAAATCA
>CAZAZQ010000036.1:0-9746 GCA_964489705.1 uncultured Ignavibacteriales bacterium | reverse complement strand
ATGACTGATTGAGATAGATTGTAGGGAAGGTCTCGAAGAGACCTGCCACGGAGTTGAGAAAGCGGCAGGTCTGTACCAGACCATGCCCGACAAAAGGGACGTGGGAAAAAGGCAGATCCGTACCGGATTTTCCCTACGGGTTTTAGGACGACCCCACCGCAGGCAATGAGGGATTGATTAAAAAGCTTTCGGTATCGGATAAACCCGGTGGGAAGGAGCTTCCCGTGAGGGAAAACATGACAAAGAAAGAAGGGGCTCCCGATGGAGGGAGGAACATAAAAGAATAAAACGAAAGGAAGTGATGATACATGAACTTGAATAAGTTTACCCAGCGTTCTATCGACGCGGTGTCGTACGCCCAGCAAATGGCGCAGGCGGAGTCGCATCCGCAAATCACGCCGGAACATTTGCTGGCGGCACTGTTGCAACAAGAAGAAGGGTTGGTGCCGCAAATAATCAAAAAGCTCGGTGCCGATCCGGAGGAGATACTCGAGGAGGTGAAGCAGACGTTGTCCCTCCTGCCGCATCAAACCGGCGGGCAGGTCTACCCCTCCAACGAGTTCACCCAGGCGCTCTACAAAGCCGAGAGCGAGCTGAAACATTTCAAGGATGAATACGTCTCGGTCGAGCACATTTTGCTGGGACTGTTGGAGGTTAAAAGCAAGGCGCAAGAAATTCTCAAACAGCACGGCATCAAGCGCGACGAAGTGCTCAAAGCGTTGACCTCTATCCGCGGCTCGCACCGGGTAACCGACGACAACCCGGAATCGAAGTATGCGGTGTTGGAGAAGTACTCGCGCGATTTGACCAAAATGGCGCGGGAAGGAAAGCTCGACCCCGTCATCGGGCGGGATGACGAGATCCGACGCGTTATCAAGATTCTCTCCCGCCGCACCAAGAACAACCCGGTGCTCATCGGCGAACCCGGCACGGGGAAAACGGCGGTGGTGGAAGGCTTGGCGCAGAAAATCGCCATCGGCGAGGTGCCGGAGACGCTCAAGGACCGCCAACTGGTGGCGCTTGACTTGGGCGCTCTTATTGCCGGTTCCAAGTTCCGCGGCGAGTTCGAAGAGCGACTCAAGGCGATTTTGAAGGAAGTCGAGGAAGCCGAAGGACGGATAGTGCTGTTCATCGATGAGATGCACACCATCGTCGGCGCCGGTGCCGTCGGCGGGGCGCTGGATGCCTCCAATATGCTCAAACCGGCGTTGGCGCGCGGGGAGATTCGCTTCATCGGCGCCACCACTCTTGACGAGTACCGCCTACATATCGAGAAAGACGCCGCCCTGGAGCGGCGCTTTGCGCCGGTGATGATAGAGCCGCCCAGCGTGGAAGACACCATCTCCATCCTGCGAGGGTTGCGGGAGCGCTATGAGGCGTTTCACGGCATCAAGATTTCGGATGCGGCGATTGTGGCGGCGGCGAAGCTGTCCGACCGGTATATCGCCGACCGGTTCCTGCCGGATAAAGCCATCGACCTCATCGATGAGGCGGCGGCGGAGTTGCGCATCTCGATTGACTCCCTGCCGGAAGAGCTGGACAGCATCGAGAAGAGAATCCGACAGTTGGAGATTGAAAAAGAAGGCGTCAAGCGCGAGAAAGATGCGAAAGAGCGCTTGAAACCGATTGAAGAAGAACTGTCGAAATTGTACGCCGAGCGCGAAGAGTTGCGCACCCAATGGAAGAAAGAAAAAGAAACCGTCGAGGCTATCCGCACTATCAAGGTGGAAATCGAAGACCTCAAGCGGCGGGCGCAGGAAGCCGAACGGAAAGCCGACTACGAGACGGCGGCGAAAATAAAGTACGGTGAAATCGCCGAGGCGGAAAAGAAGCTGGAGCTTCTGACGCATTCGTTGACCGTTATCCAGGAGAAACGGCAATTGCTCAAGGAGGAGGTCGACGCCGACGATGTAGCAGAGATCGTCTCCAAGTGGACCGGCATCCCCATCACCCGGCTGACCGAGTCGGAATCGGAGAAGCTGCTCCGCTTGGAAAGCGAATTGCACAAGCGCGTCGTGGGGCAGAACGAAGCGGTCGAGGCGGTCGCCAATGCCGTTCGTCAGTCGCGGGCGGGTCTGTCCGACCCCAATCGGCCTATCGGCTCGTTTATCTTCCTCGGTCCGACCGGGGTCGGGAAAACGGAACTGGCGCGGGCGCTGGCGGAGTTTCTTTACGGAACCGAAGACGCCATCATCCGCATCGATATGTCCGAGTACATGGAGAAACATTCGGTGTCACGGTTAATCGGGGCGCCGCCGGGATATGTCGGCTACGATGAAGGAGGACAGTTGACCGAAGCGGTGCGGCGTCGTCCTTATGCGGTGGTGTTGTTGGATGAAATCGAGAAAGCGCATCCGGAAGTGTTCAACATTCTGTTGCAGGTGCTTGACGACGGACGTTTGACCGACAACAAGGGTCGAACCGTCTCGTTCAAGAACACGATTTTGATTATGACCTCCAACATCGCTGCGGAGTACATCCAGCAGGAGTCCGCCAATATCGGCGAGTTCAACCGTGAGGTGGTCTATGAGAATATGAAGAAGAACGTCTTGGCGACGTTGCGCCAGTCGTTGCGCCCGGAATTTCTCAACCGGGTGGACGAGACGATTGTCTTTGCCTCGTTGAGCAAAGAGGAAATCAAGCAGATCGTCCGGCTGCAATTGAAACGGCTCGAAGCCTTGTTGACGGAAAAGGATATTGCCTTGGAAGTCACGGACGCTGCGGTGGAGCATATCGCCGAAGCGGGGTATGACCCGACTTTCGGAGCCCGCCCCATCAAGCGGCTGATAAACAAGGAGCTCAGCCAGCAGGTCGCCAAGATGCTTTTAGCCGGTGAGCTGAAACCGAAGCAGACCCTCCGGGTGGATTATGCCGACAAGGAGCTGCGCTTTTCTGCGGTCGGCGCCCAGCCGGAACCGGAAAAAGACGAGGTGGAAGTATAAAAGACTGAGCCTCTGCCTTCCCAATATACGGCGAAACACCAGCCGAAAGACCGCTGTTGAAGCGGTCTTTCGGCTTGTTTAATCTGTGAGCAGAGTTGTTCCCCCCTATGGAGGGAAAGCTCCTTCTGCCGAAAAACAGTATGATAAGGCTAAAAACTGTCAAGCGACGAGAGACGGGAGCAACCATGCCGGCGCGGATACTGGTCATCGACGATGAAGAATCCATGTGTAATTTCATGGAAATTATGCTGGCGCGAGAGGGCTATCAAGTCGATACGGCGAACTCCGGGAAAGAAGGGTTGGCGCTGTTGCGGGAGAGCGATTACGATTTGGTGCTGGCGGATTTGAACATGCCGGAGATGTCGGGTATCGATGTCCTGCGGGAAATCAAAACGTTCAAGAGCGACCAAGATCTGATTGTCATGACCGCCTATGCCTCCGTCGATACCGCCATCGAGGCGATGAAACAAGGAGCGGTGGATTACATTACCAAGCCGTTCAAAGTCGACGAAATCAAGCTGGCGATAGAGAAGAGTATCAACCGCAAGCAGCTTATCCACGAAAACATTGAGCTCAAAAAGCAACTGCAGGAAGGCAGCTCTTTCGATAGTTTCATCGGGACTTCCGAGTCGGTCATTATGTTGAAGAAGCTGGCGCAGCGGGTTGCCGCCACCGATTCGACCGTGCTCATTCGAGGGGAATCGGGAACCGGCAAGGATTTGATAGCCAAAGCCATTCACAATCATTCCCCGCGCCGTTCGGGTCCTTTCGTGACCATCAACTGTGCCGCTATCCCGGAGAATTTGTTGGAATCCGAGCTGTTCGGTCACAAGAAAGGCTCTTTCACCGGCGCCGTAAAAGACAAGGAAGGACTGTTCAAGGTCGCCGACGGGGGGACGTTTTTTCTCGATGAAATCGGCAACACCTCTTTGGCGATTCAAGTCAAGCTTCTTCGTGTGCTGGAAGATAAGAAAATTACTCCCGTGGGTGACACCAAGCCGCTTGATGTCGATGTCCGTCTGATTGCCGCCACCAACTCCGATCTCGAAGAGGACGTGAAGATGGGGAAATTCCGAGCCGACCTCTTCTACCGTTTGAACGTCATCCCCATCCATATTCCGCCGCTCCGGGAGCGCAAAGAAGACATCGAGCTTTTGGTGAACCATTTTGTTACCAAGTTCTGCAATAAGCTCAACGTGCCGGTCAAGCACGTCTCCGACGAGGCGATGCGGTTGCTGATGTCGTACCATTGGCCCGGCAACGTTCGGGAGCTGGAGAACACCATCGAGCGAGCAGTCCTGCTGAATCGGAGCGGCAAGCTGGAAGTGGCGGATTTCCCGGAAAAGCTCCACCACCCCGAAGCCGGGTTGTTGGTCAACGAAGTGGAAGCCTCGACGCCGACCTTGGAATCCATCGAAAAAGCGTATATTCACTACATCATGAGCCAGACCGGCGGGAAAAAGTCCCAGGCGGCGAAAATTCTGGGGATCGACACTTCGACCTTGTACCGGAAAATCCAGCGGTACGGATTGAAAGAGTTTATCTTGAACGGAGGAGAAAAGTCCAAATCGAAAGCAAAAGCAAAATAGCAAATTTTGAACAGGGAACGGGAACGGGGGTTGCCATAAGTTTTTGAGGTACGTACAAAAGCGAAAATTTACCATGAGAGGTGATTGATGAGATACAGGGAACGCAATTCTCGGGGCTTTACGTTGATTGAGATTATGATTGTCGTGGTGATTATCGGCATCTTGGCGTCGTTGGCGCTGCCGCGCTTTATGCAGAGCACCCTTAAAAGCAAGCAGTCCGAGGCGAAGCTCATCCTGAAACAGATTTACGTCAATGAGCGCACTTACCGCCAGCAGTCGCTGACCAACAGCTACTATATTCCCGCGGGACCGGCTTCGGCTGCCAACCCCAACGCCCTCAATACGATATGGATTGAAATTATGCCCGAAGCCAAGTATGTCTACACGGTCGTCGGCGGCGCCAACAACTTTACCGCCACCGCCACGGCAAATCTTGACGATGACGCTACCATCGACACCTGGGTAATCGATGAAACGGGAGTATTAAGAAACACTATCAACGATGTCACAGGATAAGAAAAGAGTAATCATCTCTTGGCAAATTCAGCCCGGCAGCCTTCCCGGTTGCCGGGTTTTTTAGGTTTGTCTGGGGCGGGTTTATCCTTTGGAGTCTCTCTTTATCAAGGCAAAAAGCACTGCAAAATGCAAGGGGTCTGGCAGATTGCCGTGGTGAAATTTTGAGCCATCCGGCAAAAGGTGTCGCCGTCATCCCATACCGACCCGCCTCGCAGGGTTAACCTACGGTATCTCATGGAATTGCGGGCACTAAAGACTGTTCAAAAATTACAGTCATTTAGGTATGGACTTTGCCGATGGATATAGCAAAAGAAAAAAGATAACCAACACACCAACCTTTAAGATGTTCGTAGGAGGACACTATGTTCACAAAGTTTAACAACCGTCAAAGAGGTTTCACCCTCATCGAGTTGATGATTGTGGTCGTTATCATCGGTATCTTGGCGGCTCTCGCCATTCCGCGGTTCATGCAGGCGACCACCAAGTCGAAGCAGTCGGAAGCCAAGCAGCTCTTGAAGCAGATCTACACCATGCAGCGTACCTATCGTCAGGCGAACAACACCTACGGTGATGACGGGGTGACGATTAACGCCGGTGCTGGTGGGACCTTCCCGCAAATCGGGGTTGAGATTCAGTCAAATGCTATATATGACTATAGCATCACAGCGGCTGCCAATACCTTCACGGCGACTGCTCGAGCCAACATTGACGATGATGCTACAATTGACACCTGGCAGATTACCGAAGCTGGGATCTTGACTTGTACTACCGATGATGTGACGACCTAATGGAAAGATCTTGACCGTTATCAGGTCGATTCTGAGGACGCCCCTCTTCTGTGAGAGGGGCGTTTTTTTGTTGCCGATTGTACCTTACGATTTTTTGGTGCCGGTCGTGTCGGCAGAAACGGCGGGCTTTTCGGAAGTCTTTTTTTCTTCCGAGCCGATAGCGAACGATTTGCCTAAGAGAACATTTCCCTCGGCATCTCTGACTTGTACTTCCCATTTGCCGACCCAGCTTGGCAGGATATTCTTGGAACTCCACGTCCGCCAGGCGGGGCTGCGTACCGGCAGTTCGACGGTCGCCATCTCTTTGCCGTCGTAGAGCCAGACATGGGTGATAGCCGTCGTATCGGTTGCTCCCGTTACTTTACACCAGAAGAAAACCTTTCCGACGTCCGGACTGAATTGCTCGGCGGAATCAACCGGCATCCGTTGCTCGATACCGGAGCATACCACCCCTTCCACCGTCAGAGCCGGTTTGGGTACTGTTCCCCCCGTTTGAGCAAAAGACGGCAGGGATAAGCAGATACAGGCGATAACGGTAAAAAAGCATTTCCTTGACATAGTCTTCCCTCCTTGGGCATCGTGTCTTCGTGCCGTTTATGATATGAAGCGGAGAAGAAACAAAGCAAATAGAAAATTCTCTCTTTTCAGACCATTCCATCCCCTCAAACAGCGGGGGAACTCTGCTCCCTACCGCACCAACAGCATCTTCTTTGTCTCGGCTGATCCTGCCGCTTCAAGGCGGTAGAAATAGACTCCCGAGGCAACCGGCTGTCCGAAGGTATTACAGCCATCCCAGACTACCGACACTTCCCCTTCATCTTCACCGGCAAAGCTGCGCACCGCCCGCCCCATCACGTTATAAATCTCCAAGCTCCACTCCCGGCGCTCCGCCAGGGTAAAACTGATGACGGTGGAAGGGTTGAAGGGGTTGGGGTAGTTTTGGCGGAGAGAAAAATCCGTCGGACGGGCGCTCTGTTTCAGGGTGATGTCAAACGGGATACCGTCCTCGTCAGCCGCCTGGATTTCTACCAGCCGTATCCTGTCGCCGGGAATTTCAAAAAGTCGGTGGTGCCCAGCCGGAATGACCGGCGTTCCGTCCTCATTGATGAGAAGCATCGTGGTGGTGTCGCCGATGGCTCCCATCCGGAATGCAACCCCGGAAAACTTCACGTCGTCAGGAAGCACTCCCCCTTTGCCTACCAAACGAAGATAAAGAGCTCCGACGGCTCTCTCCGTTTCTACGCCGAAGGAGTAGCTGCCGCTTCCTCTCCTGAAGGTTGCCGTCAACGTTGCAGGAGAACTCTTGAAGGGCACCCCCATTGGCGGGGTATCGCCGAGAACAATCCGATACATATAGATGCAATCCGCCACCGAGATAAGTCCGTCGGAGTTGATGTCGCATTGCTCCAACTGCTCGGAAGGGCGGACGAAAATAATTATTCCCCAAATAAAATACGACGTCAAAAGCACCATATCCGCCGCTTCGTAATGGATGCCGTTGAGGTTGACGTCCCCTTTCAGAAGAATCTCCGGACAGGCGATGTCGAGTCCCCCGTTATAGAACGACAACTCGCTGACGGCGCTCTGTCCCGGTGGGTCGGAACAGGGAGGATCGGGAATACCGAAACCGGGGTACGGATACGTCACCGGGTAAGGCTGGGGATAGCCGTTGTATTCAAACAAAGCATCCGCCGTATAGACGGTGTCGTTGTTCTTGGAATAAAGCACATTGTCGCCGCAGGTACGCCAGAAGAACCGAATCGGAAACCACATGCAGTCTATTTGATGTCCCTGGTGCGGCAGCCCTACTATGAAGCTTATCCGCGCCAGGTCGAAGCTCTCACCGGAGCCGTAACACAGGGGGGTATATCCGTCGGTAATGCTGGCGAAGCCGGTGAGATTCACCAGGTGCGTGTAATCCTCGCCGAGAGGAAACAACGAAGAGGTGTCGGGATACAGGCGATACATGAAGTATTCCCACCCGCAATCGTTATACGTTTGCCCCGGCTCGGCGCCGGTAAAAGGGTACGAGCGTTGGTCGATTGCCACGAGGATATCGAACCCGCTGATTTCATACGTCAGACTGTCGACGGTGATGTCGATGCTGGTCGGATGCCCCATCTTGGCAAGGTGTTCCACGGAAATTTCCACCGTCGCCGCTTGGGCAATGGAAAACAAAGCAAAAAGGAGCCCACCCAGTCCACCCCACGAAAATAGAAATTTATTCATGACACGAAAGTTCCTCTCCTGCCGGATTGATGATTATACCAAAGTATACCACATTCCCCTTATTTGTCAAGGCATTGTTGGGGTGACTTGCTGAAAGAGAAAGCCTTTTTGCTCTGTTGTGATGGGTAGGGGACCTTGTGAGGGGAGGGATGCTATGGAGGAGGAATATCCTCAGCCCTCCTGGGTGGACTCCCGGGTAGGCGCCGGAGACTTGGATGACAGCCACAAAGCGGCAAATCCGAGGACCATGCTTATCGCCGAAGCGGAAAGGACCCCGGCTTTTGCGGTCTCAAGGAGAGTTCCTTCCAGAGCGAGGGAAGCGATAAAGAGAGACATCGTAAAACCTATCCCGGCTAACAGTCCCGCTCCCACCATGGTGAACCAGTTGACCCGGTTCGGCAACTGTGCCCACCCCATGCCGATGACGAAACGGGAAGTGAGAAGAATCCCCACGGGCTTTCCCACCACCAATCCCAGAATGATGGCGACAGAGACCGATGTTCCCAAATTGGAAAGGTTGAGCTCGACGGCAGCATTCGCCAGAGCGAAAAGCGGCATGACGACAAAAGCAACCCACGGATGGAGAGCGGACTCCAGACGTACCAGCGGAGACACGGATTCTCTTGCGGTAAATTGAGCCATCTTGGACAGTGCCGGGCTTGGTTTCTTCGCAGGAGGAGGGTTATCGTCGGGAGAGAAAGCCGAACCGACCGATACAAGGGCTTTGTGAGCCGATTTCAAATCCAACAAACTGGTCGCCGGGGTCATCAAACCCATGAGGACTCCCGCAATCGTCGGGTGGATACCCGATTTGAGGGTGAAAAACCATAATACGGCGCCCACCAACACATACACCGCCACCATCCGAACTCCCAACTTATTGAGAAGCAGTAACACACCGAACCCCGACACCGCCAGAAACAGCCATGACAGGTGAATGGTCTCGGTGAAGAATACGGCGATGACGGAAACCGCCAACAAATCGTCTACAATCGCTACCGAGAGAAGAAAGATTTTGAGACTGTGAGGGATCCGTTTGCCCAAAAGACTCAGGACACCGACGACAAAAGCGATATCGGTCGCCATCGGGATAGCCCATCCGGCTTGAGCCGGTTCGCCTTTTTGGAGGGCGAGGAAGATAATCGCCGGGGTGATGGCGCCTCCCACCGCAGCGGCGGCGGGCAAGATGATTTTCCGTGTTTGGCTCAGCTCGCCCGAGGTAAGCTCCCGCTTGAGCTCCAGACCGATGACGAAGAAAAAAATCACCATCAAGCCGTCGTTCACCCAATACCACAAGGGGTAGGATATCTTCCACTTCCCCAGTGCGAAGCTCAACATCTGGTTCCAAAACTCGTGATAAGAGGAAGCGAAAGAGGAGTTGGCGAAAAACAATGCCACTATGGTGCATCCCAGCAGGACTATGCCGCTGGTGGCTTCCAAGTGGATAAAGTGCAGAAAGGGTTTGGTGAGCCGTTGGACAGGGCGAAGGGGTTGTTCGAAAATTGAGTTCATCGTAGCTCCCTCGGCGTTGGGGGCATTATTTTTCTCCTTGCCGGTTGCTTGCGAGCCTACCCTAAATCATTTTGGACTCAAAAGCAAGAAACAAGCATCCCGCGACAACAACTTTTTTCGGTCCCGATGGTGCACCTTGGGTGCCCCGCCCGCCTTGGGCGGATGGATTC
>CAZAZQ010000035.1:0-11760 GCA_964489705.1 uncultured Ignavibacteriales bacterium | reverse complement strand
AACTCCGTGGCAGGTCTCTTCGAGACCTTCCCTACAATCTATCTCAATCAGTCATCACTTCCACGCCTCAAGTAACCAACCTTTTGGGTGCCCCATCCGCTTGCGGTGGGATTGCTCCAAAACCCGTAGGGAAGATCCGGAACGGATCTGCCTTTCTCATACTCTCTCTTAACTGTTTCTCGCTCTTCTTCTGTCAGGTCTCTTCGAGACCTTCCCTACAATCTATCTCATTACTCATCCCATTCCTCGAGCAACCTCCGCTGCTTCTCGGTCAGGGTGGTCGGAATCTCGACTTTCACCTCGACATACAAGTCACCCTGTGACCCGCCGACCGCCAAACCTTGTCCGCGCAAACGGAGCTTGGTGCCCGGCTGCGTGCCCGGCGGGATGCGAAGCATCACCTTCTTCGAAAGGGTCTGCACCTCTTTTCGCGTCCCTAGGATCGCCTCCTTGAAGGAGATGGTGACGCTCGTATATATGTCGTTTCCTTTGCGTTCGAACCGTTGGTCAGGCATAACTCTCACCGTGATTATCAGGTCGCCGTTCGGTCCGCCGGTGGGACTCGGCAGTCCTTGTCCCGCCAGACGGATTTTGCCGCCGTCTTCAATCCCTTTCGGGACGGTTACGTTCAACGTCTTCCCAGTCTGGGGAATACGAATCATCCGCTTCGTGCCGTTGACCGCCTCCATAAACGAAATGGTCATAGAGGTCTGCAAATCGGCTCCCTTCTGCGGCTGCGCCCGCCGGGTGCGACGTCGCGTAAAGGAGTCACCTGACCCGAAGGGGTTGGTGCTCCCGAAAAAGGTCGAAAAAATCTCGTCCAAGCCGTCGATGCCGGACGAGCTGAAGCGAAAGGTCTGAAAGCCGCCGCGCCCGCCGCTGCCGGCTCGGAAGAAATCCGAAAAATCGAATCCCGCCGCCCCGCCGCCAGCGCCCGCTCCGGCTCCGGCATACGCGCCGTACTTGCGCATCATATCGTATTCTTGGCGCTTCTTCGGATCGGAGAGGGTCTCGTAGGCTTCCGAAATCTCCTTGAACTTCGTCTCGGCGGACTTGTCGCCCTTGTTGCGATCCGGGTGATACTTTTTCGCCAGATTCCGAAACGCCCGCTTGATTTCCTCTTGCGAAGCATTCTCACTCACGCCCAAGATGTCGTAGAAATTCTTTCCCATGTCGAAAGTATCACCTCATTTCTTTCCAAATTTTTTCCGCGGCGCTCGAGCGCCGCCTATCCGTAATCGGAGCCCCCCTGTCTATCATGCCTCATGGCATTCTCCGTTTCGACGGACTGACCTCCCCTTCTTCTACCCGCCAAAAGCGGCAACGCCCGGGCGGGAACCGAAATTCCCGCCCGTCGGCACCGTCTTACTTCACTTCTTCAAACTCCGCATCGACGGCGTCGGAGCTGTCGCTCTTGCTTTCGCCGCTTGCGGAAGAAGCGCTTTCTGCCTCAGTCGTCGAGGCTCCGGCGCTGCTCGCCTGACGGTACATCTCCGCCGAGGCTTCCTGCCACAACCGGTTGAGCGCTTCGGTGGCGGAGATCATCTCGTCGACGTTCTCGCCTTTAAGAGCCTCCTTCACCCGGTTCGTCGCCGTCTCGAGCTTGGACTTCCACTCCGCACTCAATTTATCGCTGAATTCTTTCAGCTGTTTCTCGCTCTGGAAGACCGCCGCATCGGCTTGGTTGCGGGCTTCCACTTTGCGTTTCTTCTCGCGGTCTTCGGCTTCGTGGGCTTTCGCATCTTCAATCATCTTCTCGATTTCCTGCGGCGTCAAGCCGGACGAAGCCTCGATACGAATGTTCTGCGACTTCCCGGTCGCCAGATCCTTCGCGGAAACGTTGAGGATACCGTTGGCGTCGATGTCGAAGGTGACTTCAATCTGCGGCACTCCCCGCGGCGCCGGAGGAATCCCATCCAGAATAAAGCGACCGATGGTCTTATTGTCAATCGCCATCTCGCGTTCCCCTTGGAGAACGTGGATATCCACCTGCGTCTGGTTGTCCGTCGCCGTCGAGAAGGTCTGCGTCTTCTTGGTCGGAATGGTGGTGTTGCGCTCAATGAGCTTGGTCATCACGCCGCCCAGGGTTTCAATCCCCAACGAGAGCGGCGTCACATCCAGCAAGAGCACTTCATCCACTTCACCCGCCAAGACTCCGCCTTGGATAGCAGCGCCAATCGCCACCACTTCATCCGGGTTCACCGAACGGTTGGGCTCGCGCCCGAAGAACTCCTTGACGAGCTCTTGCACCTTCGGCATCCGAGTCATCCCGCCGACCAGAATCACTTCGTCAATCTGGTTGACCTTGAGCCCGGCATCCTTCATCGCCATCTCGACCGGCTTCATCGTCCGCTGCAGGAGGTCATCGACCAACTGCTCGAACTTGGCACGGGTCAAGGTAACGTTCAAATGCTTCGGACCGGCGCTGTCGGCGGTAATGAACGGCAGATTGATGGTCGTCTGCATCGTCGAGCTCAACTCGATTTTGGCTTTTTCCGCCGCTTCTTTCAAGCGCTGCAACGCCATCGCATCCTTAGACAAATCAATGCCATCGGACTTCTTGAACTCTTCGACCAACCAGTCGATAATCCGCTTGTCGAAGTCGTCCCCGCCGAGATGCGTATCGCCGTTGGTGGCAAGCACCTCGAAGACGCCTTCGTTCAGCTCCAGAATGGAGATGTCGAACGTTCCGCCGCCCAGGTCGTAGACGGCAACCTTACCGACTTTCTTTTTGTCCAATCCGTACGCCAACGCCGCCGCCGTCGGCTCGTTGATAATCCGCTTCACTTCCAACCCGGCGATTTTCCCGGCATCCTTGGTTGCCTGCCGCTGACGGTCGTTGAAGTACGCCGGCACCGTTATGACCGCTTCCTTGACGGCATGACCGAGGTACTCCTCGGCGGTCTTTTTCATCTTGGTCAGTATCATCGCCGAAATCTGCTGAGGATGATACTCCTTGCCGCCCATATGAATCAACGGCTCGCCGGTGCTGCTGGCGGTGACTTTGTACGGGAAATTTTTGATTTCCTCTTTTACCTCGTCAAAGGTACGCCCCATCAGGCGCTTGACGGAGAAAATCGTATTCAGCGGATTCGTTACGGCTTGGCGTTTTGCCACCGTCCCGACCAGCCGCTCACCGTTTTTGTCCACCGCCACCACCGAGGGGGTCGTCCGTCCGCCTTCCGAGTTCGTAATGACGACCGGCTCCTTCCCTTCGATGACGGCAACGACGCTGTTGGTCGTCCCCAAGTCTATCCCGATAATTTTGCCCATATTTTCACGCTCCTTTACTTTTATTTTTTTGCTTTTCTCTTTTCGTTAAAAAAAGCCGGTCAGTGCGACCGGCTTTTCCTTCTCCCATTCTCACCGGCGCATTGCCGGTTTCAAGGCACTGCTTAACTGACTTTGACTTCAATTTCTTTCGGCTTCACCTCTTCCTTCTTCGCCAGCTTGATTTCAAGCATCCCGTTCTTGTAATCAGCGGTAATTTTTTCGCTGTCTACGGTATCAGGAAGGGTGAAGGACCGAGCAAACGACCCGGAGCTGATCTCCGTGCGGACATAGCCATCCTCTTTCTCCTCGGTCTGGAATTTCCGCTCGCCGGACACGGTCAAGACGCCATCCTTGACGGTAACCTTGATATCCTTTTTCTCCATACCGGGGAGTTCGAACGTGAGGATGACATTGTCCTTGGTATCCCGAATGTTCACCCGCGGCATAAAGTCGCAGGAACTGTCCGTTTGAAACAGCGGGAAATTGAAGAAGTTCGAGAACATGTTGTCAATTTCCCGAGCGATTCTGTTAGTCGTTGGAACCAGGTACGTCATAGTTACCACCTCCTAAGCTTTTATTTTTTGCTTCGTTTTTTTCAACTTCCACCCTACGCATAAACAAAAAGCGTGCCAAAAATTATACTGCGTTGATTTGCAACGAGATAGATTTTAGCCTTCAATTTTGGCGCATTTACGTATGCCATAATTGCAGGACAGAAAGTCAGAATGGCACTGCGCTATTGCCTATATGGCGCATGGATGCCGAAATGGCAGACGAAAGTCGGGGGTAATAATCAATAATTACTGATGCTCTTAGTGGCGGGAAAGTATCTCGCTTATCACTTTGTTGACCGGAGATTTCTTGAAAAACAGCTTCTGAGATGCGGACAGATTCTCTTTGTACCCTTTGATAGTCTCAATCGCTTTCTTGTCGCCTATCCGTCCCAGCGCCTGAATAATCGCCACCCGCAATTCTTCTTTCGACGTCTTCCCGGATGCCAGCGCAGCCAGCTCGGCGTCGTTTTTCAGAAGGTCACTTAAAAACGTCCGCGCTTCGTCGCCGCCGATTCTCCCCAACGCCTGAATACTGCGCAAGGCGACGGCGGGGTTTCGTCGGATGAGGTCGATAAGTTGCGGCACAATGTCGGGCGTGCCGATGGCTCCGACGGCTTGCACGGCGCGCTCGCGAATTTCCTTGACAGAGTCATCCGCCATCAAAACCAACATATCGCACGCATCCTCGCCACCGATTTTCTCCAAGGCGCTGATGATTTCCCGGCGCACCCGGACGTCGCTGTCATCGAAGCGCAAGCGCAACGGAACAATACCCGCCGGGTCTCCCAGCGAGCCGAGGACAAAGATGGAATTGCGGATGATGTACCACTTACTGTCGGGAAGCTCCAAGCGGTTGCCTTCCCGCTCGAACATGGTGTCATCGAACAAAATGCGGGAGAAGACATTCAACGAAGCTTTGCCCAATTCGGCAAGAACCTTCAAGGCTTGCTGGCGGACCTGGCGGATGGGATGGGAGATAATCTCCGCAAGCGCCGCCGCCACCTCTTCCGAGCCGAGGGCGACCAAGACCCGACGAATATGGCGGGAGGTTTCGTAGTCCGCCTTGATCATGTTGTTGATGAGATCGTCGATTATCTCGCGACGGTTGATATATTCATAGACTTTCTTGACCGCCATGGAATCATAGACCGTCACCTCGCCCTCGAAATGCCGCTGTTGCGCCAAAGCCGCCATGAGCTCCGCCAACAGTTCGAAGTGACGAGCCGCCAGGCACCACTCCGCCAACTTCCAAATCACTTCCGAGTACTCGTATGTTTCCACGTGACGGCTCAAGTCGGCGGTAATCAAGCGAATCATCGACTCCACCACGTACCGGTCGGTGACATGGTTCATCAAACCGATGGAACAGACCAGCAGTTGCAGCGCATTCTGGCGCGCTTCCCGTTCGGGAGACGCAAGTTTTCCCAACATGGCATCCATAATGTCGGCGGCTTTTTCCCGCTGACCCGTTTTGAGCAGCCGCTGAAACGCCTGACAGAAATCGTCGAGAGTGTATTTCCTCTCCGAAGAGAAGAAATCGCCGAGAATGTCGTCGATTTGTTCGATTGAGGCAACCCGAATCGCTCCCACCGGCGAGCTGAGCTCCTTGGTAATGTCGGGCGGGAGCTTGTGGGCACTGAGATATTCTTCCAAGTCGGCGACAATGGCATCACGCTGGGGATGGTAGTCGACCAACGAGTACAGCGACTTGTAGGTCCTCATGAGCGTTTCCTGCTGAGAGCGGCTTTGTTGTTGATGCAGCAGGTCGATGAGGTTTGTCAACGTCTTGATGACCGCTCCCTTGGAGAAAGCGGCAAACTTTTCCGGAATGACGGAGTTGACGACTTCCAACGTAAAGTCGATACCGCGGGCATCCAACGCTTCCTGCCCCGAGGTGTTGATGTCGATCAACAGCTCGATGGTATTGCCGAGTTGCTCCTCGACCAAATGCTTGACGCTGTAGTCCCCCAGCACGTTGCCGCGATACTTCCGCTGCGACTCGAAGAACTTGAACGCCCTGGCGGTATTCACTTCGATGGAGGTGATGTTGTTTTTTTCCAAATAGGTATGAAGCAGGTTTTCGTAATCGGAGAGCGCCACTTTCTTGACAAAGTGACCAATGAAGGCACCCAGTTCGTGGATGGTCACTTTCCGGTTGAAGAGAATTGCCTCCGCTTCGAAGACTTTCATATACGAGTCGATTTCATCGGTGAAGACACTCGGCTTGAGCGCAATATTGAGCGCATACAGCTCCCCCTGGTACCTATTCAGATTGGCGTGATTGCGAAAACGGAAAATTTTATCAAGGGCGAAAAACGGCTTTTCAATCGCCCGTTGCGCCATCGGGTGCTGCCGCCCGTAGATGGCGACCTTGCGGCACGCCAAGCCCAATTCGCGGACAAAGGTGTGCGCCAACTCGTTCAGATTGGCTTTGATTATTGTCTCATCGAAAGATTTGTTCTCACTCATGTTTTTTCCCCAAGCAGACGACCGTTCCCTTATCCGTGGCGACATAGACGTACTTCCCGTCCGTGACGGGCGACCATGACACCGCTCCACCAAGTTGCCGTTGTTCCGTTACCTTTCCCGTCGACGCCTCAAACGAAAGGACGGTTCCTCTCATCGTTCCGGCAAGAACATATTCCCCCGCCACCACGGGGGAAGCTTTGACGACCTCACCGGTTTGATGGCGCCATACAATGTGCCCGTTCTCGGCGTCCAACGCCGCCACCTCGCCGCCGCTGGTGGTGATAAATATCCGGTTTCCTACCACTGCGGGGGTCGACCAGATGGGGCTATGCAACGAGGTCTGCCACACTATAGTTCCTTTGTTCGGTTCGATTCCGTACACGCTGCCGCGAAGGTCGGTGGCGTACAGCAGCCGCCCGACCGCCACCGCACCCGCCATCGTCTCTCCCACGGAAATACGCCGGACTTCCGTTCCTTTGTCTGCCGCCACGACGTACAAGACGCCGTCATCGCCGGGCTGAAAAATTTTTCCGTCGGCAAAAACCGGCGGCGCGACAAAGCCTCTCCCGGCACGGTACTCCCAGATGCAACTTCCATCATCGAGGCGGTACGCCGTCAGAGTCCCGTCCGTGAAGCCGAGAATAAGCATATTTTCTCCTATTATCGACCCCGAGGTGACGTCCTTTACCCGGCATTTCCAGCGGAGTTTCCCGCTGCGGAGATCGACGCAGCGAAGCCAGCTTTTCCGAGGGGCAGTGGCAAAAAACGCCAGACTGTCGGACATCACCACCCCCGTAACAGGAGCACCGTACGTTTTCAGTATGCCTTGCTTTTTGCCGGTACGACAATCGATAAAGCGGACTTTCTTCTTCGAACCGGGATAGACTACCGAGCCGTAGTATAACGTCAAGGGTCCCACCGGCTTATCCCCAAATTTCCGCTCCCATATCACATCCAGTTTCCCCGAGAACGCTCCGTCGGCAATTTTTCCCCGACCGTCAAGCTCTCCGTGATGATAGCGCCAAGGAGAAGGGCGGGCGGCATATTCCTCGGTCAAGCGGTACTTGTGAGAGCAGGAAAGCAGCCCCACCCCGCCTATCAGGCAGAGAAAAACCGCGGCAAGAATGAAAGAACCTCGCTTTTTCATTAGAAATTCCACCCGAAGAAAAAGTCAAAGTCGGTGTGGGGACTGATGGTCCGAAAATCGGTGGTGCGGGTGAAATCAAACCGCAACACGATAAAGTAGCCCAGCGATACCCGAAACCCGGCGCCGAAAGAGCCGATGAACTGGTCGAAGGTATCTTCCCACATCGAGCCGACATCGAAAAAGAGCGCCCCGCGAATCCCGCTGAAGCCGAGCCGTCCGAAGGGGAAGCCGATGAGCAAATGATCGATGAGGGGAAAGCGGAGTTCGTTGGAAGCAAAAAGGACGTGACGGGTGTAAAACGCCCGGCGGTCGTAGCCCCGGAACGACCAACTGCCGCCGAAATATATCCGCTGCGGTTCCTCCCCGGAGGAGGAATAGGCGAAAAGCCGATTGGCGAATGCCGAGTATTGCCCCAAGCGAAAGTAATGCCGCACGTCTGCCATCAACACCCGGTTGAAATGGCGCAGCCCGTCGGCACGAATGGTAAAGCCGACCGTGAAATTGTAGCGTCTCCCTTCGAGCGGTCCGGTAAAGTCCCATAAGGTGTTGTCATAGACCCAGCTCAAATAATTCGTCACTAAGAAGGCTTTGCGGTTCGGCAAGCCGTAGCTGAGAATGCGATTCGAGTAGCGGGCTAAGGACGTCAGGTCGACCCGATGAAATTTCGAAAAAGGATAGCTGAGCCACGAAAGCCCCCCCGCCTGCCGTTCCCGGAAAAAGCCGTCGTAATCATTGTAATACTCGTCATAGAGATGATAAGCACCCACTCCCCAATTCAACCGATGCTCCCGATTGATATAGGTCAAGCCGAAATTGAACGATTCGAGAAAATCGTCCTTGGTATCGGCGGTGTTGGTCAACAAAAAGTAAAAGGCATGATTCCCCAACATATCCGACAACGCCAACTGCAACCCGCCCAAAGAGCCGTAGACCGGATCGTAGCCGATGGAAGACTGGGCAATATCGAGCGAATACTTGGTATTGTACTTCACTGAAGAGCGACTGTACTTGTGCTCAATCGTCTGAGGCTGCCAAGCAGCGGCGACAGTAGCCTCCCCCGATGCGACGGCGGCGGGGTGCTCGGGAAGCTCCATGGCGTAAATTTGAAAAGAAAGATTCTGGTAGCCGGTGTAAATCAACTTCGTCCCGCTGCGGGAGAGACGCGGATCGAAAGCGCCGGTCACGTAGGTCGACTGCCGCGTGAGAGTTCCGGCGGTATCCAGACAATAGAGGTTGAAGCTGCCTTCTCGATCGGAAGAAAAGAATATCCCCCGCGGCGTCCAATCCGGCGACTGGTCGCGGAAGTTGCCGAAGGTCTTTTGGGTGACGGCGCCGCTTGCCAAGTCGAGTTCGAAAAGATTCAGCGCCCCGCGGGGACCGTCGGCTCCTCGGTCCGAAGCGAAGATGAGGCGTTTCCCGTCGGGGGAAAAACACGGTTCGATATCGTAGTACATATCGTCGGTGAGAGAATGGTACTTGCCGGTGGCAAGGTCGAGCAGGTACAAATCGGTAAAGCCATCGGTTCTCACCCCGGAAAAAACGACCTGCCTGCCGTCCGGCGAAAAGCGGGGAGACCGCGCCGCCGCTAAGTTTTGAAATTCGAAACCTTGAACCACCTTGCCTTTTTTCAAATCATAGAGGTAAATGATGTCGTATTCTTTCGACTTGGAGGCAAACACCACCAGCCCCGAATCGGTGGCGTCAATTCCTGACCGCAGCAGGTACAACGACTCGAAATTCGACGACCGCTCTCCCTTGAGAAGGGTTTTCACCTCTCCGGAAGGCTGCTCGAGCGGCGTCATGTATATGCCGGAATACCCCATCCGATTTGCCTTGTAGATAACCCATTCCCGCCTGCCGTTGCCGTCGTCCCAAAAGATGGTCACCCCTTTCTCGGCATAGCCGCCCGAGGTCAGCCGGTCGGACGCCATGGTCGGCAGTTCGAGTTCCGCCAGTTCGGGGTAGTATTTCTTTCGCAGAGCATATTCCCATTTCCGGGAAAGCTCGGCAAGGTCATCACCGAGGGTTATCTTCACCACCTCGTTAAAATTTCTTCCCTTGTACCAGTTCTCCAACAGCCGGACAATTTTATCCGCTCCGTACGTGGAGTCGATGAAGTGACAGATTGACTCACCCAGCTTGTACATGGGATAACTGCCGCGGATTTTGTACAGGTTGGGAATGGTATACAACTGCTGGTTGAGCACCATATCCTTGATGACCATATCCGCCCGGGTGTCCCAGTCTTTCGACCAAAACTCCGCCAACCCTTCCGTAAACCACAACGGCGGCGAAAAAAACCGTATCCGCAACCGCTTGCTGAGAACGCTCTCCAACTTGGAAAAAGTAAAAACGTGCACCAACTCGTGCTGAATGACATGTTTGAAATCGTGGTACGAACCGTGAAACGGCACCACCACCCGCCCCTTGACAAACTCGGTGAAGCCGCCCACCGACTCCGGCAACAAACCGGGGATAACGTTAGTTTGAGAGAAGTAGTTCGGGGAGGAGTAAATAATCAGCGGAATTTTCTCCGGCACTTCATGGTTGAAGCGTGCCGCCAGGGTGTGGTAGGAGTCTTCCGCCAGTTTGGCGGCAATTCGGGCAATCGAAGATTCTTTGGCGTAAAAATAAATCCGGAAGTGCTCGGTCGTCATGACCTGCCAATCGAAGCGGGTGTACTGGACTTTGTTTTTTCCGAAGTAGAACTGCGCCTGAACGGAGGGAAAAACCAGCACGAAAGCAAACAGAGCCAGCAAGGCCGTTTTCAGGCAACGGCTGCGGGCATTTCCGGGGGAGTTTCCACGGACGGAGGAAAAAACAAATTGTCGCCTATTTCTCGTCATGTCTTTTTCGCACCCCACCTACCCGGCAGGGATAAAAACCGCCTGCGGTGAGTGGTAGGTAATAACGTTTCAACCCGGCGGCATGTCCAATACGTTTTTTTCTCTATCTTCTTTCTTATCGGAGCAAAGGCTCAAAACCCCAACGCTATTGCACAATTCCCGTCTCAAAGCCGCAGGAAAGACACCTTCCCTCCCGCACCCCTTGAACCGAAGTATAATAACCGGTGCGCTTGACAAGCGTACTTCCGCACTGGGGACAGCGACTGTCGGCATACCCTTCGAGAAGCACATTGCCCAAAAAGACGTATTTCAGTTTCTTAGAGGCAATCCGGTATGCCCGGAGCATGGTCTCGACAGGAGTGGCGGGGATATCGAGCTTGTAATCGGGGCGGTAGGCGGAAATATGCAACGGAATCAGAGGAGACAAAGACGCGATGAAATCCGTCAGTTTCTCGATATCCTTGTCCGAATCGTTCAGCGTGGGAATGAGCAAGTTGGTTATCTCCAGATGCACCGGCGAGTGCGCCACCCGTTGAATCGTCGCCAAGACCGGCTCGAGCTTTGCCTTGCAAATTTTCTTGTAAAAGTCGGGACGGATGCTCTTCAAGTCAATATTGATAGCGTCGATGACCTGCAACAGTTCTTCCAGCGGCTCCGGGTTGATATATCCGTTGGAGACCAGCACCGTTTTCAAGCCTTTCTCTCTCAGGAGCGGCGCCGTATCCATGATGTACTCGAACCAGACCATCGGCTCGGTATAGGTAAAGGCAACGCCGAGAGAGCGGTATTGCAGAGCGGTTTCCACCAGCCGTTCGGGAGGGAAGTACATTGTCTTGGTTTTCTTTTGCGAAATCGTCCAGTTCTGACAGTTGACGCAGGCGAAATTGCAACTGTTCGGACCGGTCGAGAGAATCTCCGTGCCCGGGTGGAAATGGTAGAGCGGCTTTTTTTCGATGGGATCCATCGCCAACGAAACCAGCTCGCCGTAGTTGTCCGTCACCAGCTTTCCATCTTGATTGAAGCGTGAACGGCAAATGCCGGCTTTGCCGGTCGTCAAAAGGCAACCGGCGGGACAGAGAGTGCACAGCACTTTCCCATCGCCCAATTCTTTCCAATATGCCGCCGGTTTAATCATACTTTTCATCCCTCGCCGTAATATACGCAATTGCCGAGCGTAAGTCATCAGCGACCATGACAGCATCTTTCATACCGTATATCTCAAGCAAACGTTCCTGCTCTTTGCCGTGCCCGGTGCGCACCAAAATCGGCGGGGCGCCGAGCACCCGCGCCAAGTTGACATCGTCGAGCTTGTCGCCGATAACGTACGAGCGCCGCAGGTCGATGCCTATTTGCTCTGCTGCTTCCTCCGCCATACCGGGGGCAGGCTTGCGACAGCGGCAGGGAATGGCATAGAGCGGGTTGGTGCCGTTTTCATAATGCGGGCAGTAGTACAGCCCGTCAACCTCGACTC
>CAZAZQ010000034.1:0-12527 GCA_964489705.1 uncultured Ignavibacteriales bacterium | reverse complement strand
GAGTTGATAATGATAATCCCGAAGGATACTATCAACAAGCCGAACAAGGAGCCGATTCGGAGAAGGAAGCCGTTTTCGCTCATTGTGGGCAGGAAAAGCCGCTCTAATCCGACATAATGACTCAGCACATATTCAAGCGGCAGCCACAAAACGGCAACGAAAATGACGTTAAAGCCGATATGCCGCTTCAGGCGATTGATTGTAAAGCCGTAAAGTGAGAAAATTATGTTAAGAGCTGTGAACTCAAGCAGAAATTGCCCGGGAGAGATCCAGAGCTCCGGCAGATAAGCAGCCAGTACGTAACATGAAGCAAGAACTGCGCCCAACAACAGTGCCGCTTTCTTTCCAGCACGCATCACGACGCTGAGAAAAGGTACCAGCGCAAAAAGCGACAAATACCAATACGCCGGATAAAGATGGACGATCGACAACAGCAATGCCGAACTTCCGGCGCCGATAAGGTTTTCCAACACGTGTATGCGAGCTAACGCACCGTCGCCTTTCGTCGCAGCCCTCTGCGACATATAGACCTCACCTCATTCAGTTATTTGACGTGCTGTTGAATTAACCTTGGGGACCTGCTTAAGAAAAACCGGTTACCAACAAACGTCAGTAGTAACTTCTTCATGTCGATTTTTCAACCGACACTCATTCCACTACGCTCGGGCGGTTAGTACCATTACTACTAACTTTGATGGCATGGGATGGCTGCGAAATACCCTGATGTCTGACATCCCCACCTCATTGACCATCAAACAGTAAATCTCTGCTGTAAAAAGCTTATCACATTGGGATGACGTTGTCAAGTGAAAAGTTGACCTTTTTGTTTGTTTTCGAAGCGAGGTCATAAGAAAGGGGGGAGCTTTGGGAATATCGATCGTTTACCAAAGGGGTTGGCGCTTATCACCAACCCCTTGATAGCTGATACCGCTATGAATGGAGACCCTTCTTTAGGAAAGCGATTTATGCGTGCATTATCCCTTTCTTTCGTTGATAGATGACATAGGCGCCGGATATGATGAGCAACAGCAGGAGAACGAACAAGCCCCAGGTTGTGAGGGAGGGAACTTTTCCTATTCCACCGCTTGGCGGAGGAACCGGACCTCCCCAGGCTTCGATAGCATCGACTTCTTCGGTTGAAACACCAAAAGCGGTTTGGATATCAAAGGCGGTGTTCCACAAGTGCCCGCCGTGATTCAAGAATGTTGCTCCAGCGGGGTTTCCCAAGGTCATAACAACAAGTTCGCCGCCGTCCCAGTTGCCTTCGGCTCGGATGCTGAAGATGATTTCTGCACCCGACACCATAAGGGCGTCGACATCGACGTTTCCTTCTACCCCCGTCCAACCGAGATTTGTTATCGCGCTTATAATATCGCTTTTCGGAAACCAGCCAACAGTGGGGTTCGTTATCCGATATATGGAATAATCGCCGGGGTCGCCTTCGTAGGAAGCATTGTCGGCGTCATCGTTGTCACCAGGCCCGTACGTTTCGAGAGCATCCAGATCTTCGAAGTTCGGATCTGCCGCCTTCGTGGGAGGAAGGTTGCTCAAGTCGTTGTGGCTCCACATCTTGCCATGAACGCCGGCTGGTGTCTCATACCATACGGCCCATGTTTCTCCTTCGTCTCCTTTGAAGGAGACCAACAGCTTGGCAGTGTTATGCTTTACCATCCAGAAATACGCATCGCCGGAGTTTGCCAGCGCATCTAACTGAAGCCCAGCCGTGCCGGTTTCGTTTGCCGGATCGTAATCGAAATCACTGTCTTTCGGCTTGGGCGGACCGGGGATGTCGCCTGAAGAGGTGAAAATTACTTGCCCCGGGTCGGCGTCTTGGACCCCTCCGGCAGGATTGGCGTTCCTATCTCTCGCCGTGAGGTCATCTACGTAAAATGTACTGAACTCGATCGGATGATAATTCAGTCCTTTATCGGGGGGAATTTCTTGCTCCGACCAGAGATTTCCGCTTATCAGGAAAACGGAGAGAAGGAGTCCTATAGAAATAAGCTTTACGTTTTTCATTGAAATAGTCCCTTCTAAATTGATTCATTATTTGTTGAACGTCCGAGTACTCTTCCCGAACATATTCGGAGACGCTCACTCACGTGGTACCTACCTCCGGCGGGTCACGAACATCGGGGAAATAGTGTCGACCTCTTGGAAGAAGTGTCTCTTTGAAAAAAGAGAGAAAACGAATAACGTTTTTCAACGAAAAATATCTATGAGTCGTTAAAGCCTGCCAAACCCTTCGGACGATGAGCAATAGGATAGTGTTAATGATTACTATCATGAAAGTTATCATCAGGATGCCGAAGAGGGAGCCGATGCGAAGTAACAGGCTGCTTTCCTGAGCGGAAAGCGCAAAAAGATCTTCCCATCCGAGATAGTGAGTGAGGAAGTATTCGAGAGGAAGCCAGAGTATGGCGATTAAAATGACATTGAGTCCGATGCGGTGTTTGACGTTGATGAGAATATGTCCGTAAAGGGAAAAGACACCGGCAAGGACGGCAAGCTTGGCAAAGAAAAGGAGTGGAGAGGAGAATACTTCCACATAATTGACGACCAGCATATAGCAAACGGCGAGAATTGTGCCTAACGCCGAAGGGGAATTTCTCCCCGCTCGTAGGAGGGCGCCCAAGAACGGAACCAACGCAAAGAAGGAGAAAAACCAGTAATCCGGGTAAAGATGGACGATTGAGAGAAACAGCGCTGAACTACCGGCATATACGAAGTTTTCCAATGCCCGAGTTCCGGAGGCTTTTACCCCTGCCGATTTTGTCGCAGTATTCCGCGACATCGTTGCCTCTTATTTTGACGTTTCTTCGGAGGACCCTCGGGGACCTGGGATTGCGGGGGTACCACGACACGTCGGTTGTATCACCCATTTCTTCGGTACAGCCGCTCAGCCGTACCTATGACACTCACAAAGGATGTGACGGTTTAAGAATTTTTCTCGGGTGGAACTGTGTAAGGACGCGTTGTAAAAATATTCCCCACCACTAACAAACCAACCAATAGATGCCTGCTTTTTTGTTAATAAAATATAGTGCTCCGCTTTCGCCGTGTCAAGCGGAAAATCCACCTTTTTATCGATTGAGTGGAGTGATTATGTCCCCTTATAAATGAAGGGACTTTTGAAAAGTTTGGAAGGAAGCGCCTGACTTACCGTAACCCCTTGACCCACATGGAAACAAAGCTCCCGTTTTTGAGCCGCTCGTAGCCGATGGCTCCGACCAGTTTGCTTCGCACCAAACCGGCGACGACTTTCCCGCGTTGCGGATCTTCAAAAGCGACCGAGAACTCCTCGAATGGAATGGTTGCCGGGGCTGCCTCGGCTTTTCCCACATTTTGGGCATACTCCTGCAGCTTCAAAAATTTCAAGCCGCTTTTGTCCATGGTGAGAAACAGTACCAGCGTATCGCCGTCAATCAAGTATGAGGTGGTGTACACCTTGTCCAACCCTTTGATGCCGAGGTAATCGTGCGCGTAGTACTTGGTAGTGAGACCGATCTTATCGGCGATGGGGAAGAGCATGAAGAAAGGAGGCATGGTCGGCGGGCTGGAAATGCGGGTGTTGATTTCTTTGCCTAAGACGGCTTGGGCATCGAGAGCGGCGGAGTCGGCTTTCTCAACGGTAAGAGCGACGACGATATCTCCTTGCGTGAAGTAACGAACTTTTCCGTCAGCAAACGATTCCAGCCCCAAACCCCCGAGAGCGACACCGTCAGGTCGAAGCTGTGAATAGTATCCATAAGCGTCTTCCGGAGTGGCGAATTGGAGAATTTCCGCGGTAACTTTCACACCGTTCACCTCATAACTTTCCCGGACTTGCCCTACCATGTTGTAGTGGGCGTATTCCGGCGCAAGTGAGTCAGCCTGAGCTTTGAGGTCGGCATAGAGGTTTTTGTGCGCACTATCGATGGGTTTCAAGTGGAGCGAATCGACCTTTCCCGGCAGGAGCTGGTCGGCGTAAAAGGGAACTTTTTCCAGCGGCGGTTCCGCCACCGTTTGTTTTTGTTGGGAGGTCGGTTCTTTTTCCTTTTTCCCGCAGGAGCTTATAACTCCGAGGCCGAGACACGCTATACTTAGGCTTACCAGTAAAAGCTTACCTTTTCTCATAACACATACAACACCACGCTTGAGGTTACCAGCCATAAAAAGACGGTTATCATAATGGGGAGGTCGCCGATAAGCACGCTTGTCGGCGAGCCGCCCTTCTCTTCCTTATGAATAAGATACAGATAGCGGAACAGTCCGTAAACCACAAACGGAATCGTCGCAAAAAGATTTTGCGTCCCCAATTTTTGAGAAACTTCCGGGGAAAAGCTGTAGAGCATGTACATGACCAGTACCGACGGGGTCACCACGGCAATCAGTTGATCGAGCAGGTAAGGAGAGTATTGCCCCAAAATTTTCCGATGCGCTACCGCTCCCCCTTCCAGAGCGACCAGCTCGTGGCGTCGTTTCCCGAAGCCGAGGAAGAGCGCCAGCAGGAGGGTATTAATCAGCATCCACTTGGAAGCGGGGACTTCGATGGCGAAGGCGCCGGCGTAGGCGCGGATGACGAAGCTGAGCGCCACAGCCATGACGTCGACGATGACGATATTTTTCAACCAGAGAGTGTACAAGAGATTCAGCACCAAAAAGGTCACCGCCGTAAGGAAAAAAGCAAGGTTGATAAGCCATGCCCCCGTCAAACCGATCGCCGTGAGCAAAAATATCATTACCCCCGCCGTCCCGACGGAAACCTCGCCGGAGGCGATAGGGCGGTTCTTTTTCAAGGGGTGATTGCGGTCGACTTCTCTGTCGATGAGGTCGTTGAACACGTACACGGCTGAGGAAAGCAGGCAGAAGATGGCGATGGCAAAAAGAGCCAGCTCATCCTTTTTCGGGTTGGTCAATTCCCCGGCGAAAATGAGCGCCAGCAGGATAATCCCGTTCTTCAACCATTGGACGGGACGGGCTAATTTTATCAGGGATAGGAACATGCGGAATAATATATAGATTCCGTTTTTTCTTCAAGCCTTAATTGCCAAAAGGCAGCGCCTTTTCGATGTCGGGGTAGAACGTCCGGAAAAACGCCACCGCTTGCGCCGTAGCTTGCTCGATGCTCAAATGCTCGAAAGAAACGGTCAGGCGGATGAAAGCGGCATCGGTGGGACGGAGAAGCAAGGAGTTTTTCATCAAATCCCACTTCAAACCGAACTCGTCCCGAATCGCTCCGCTGCGGGTTTCGAACCAGTAGAACATCAACTCTTTCTTTCCGTCATCAGAGATTATAACCCGGTTGATTTCTTTGGCCTGTTTGTCCGAGAGGCGAAGGGTGAAAGGCTCTTGCTTTTCGATTTTCCAGCCGCCGCCGGGCAGGCAGTGTTTGGGGGAGTGGATTTGGCTGCCGTATTGTTGAGAAGAAAAGTAGGCAACAAAGAGCCAGTAGATGCCTCCTTCCGGGGTACGATACAGGCGCAGGGTGGTGGTGTCGGCGTTGAGAACGTCGTAACTCTCTTCGGAAAACCTTTTTTCTTCGCCGTAATACGGACTCTTCCGATAGGGAATCTTGTCAAACGAGGGAGGAGCGTCCGGCATCCGGTTGCTGAAGCGGAGGTAATTCCCGAAGACACCGCCGAGAACGATTAGGATAGTCGAAAAAATGACGGCTGACTTCATTTGAATATCCTCTTGAGGACGGCACCGGTCATAAAGAGCATGACGAACGCAACAATGAAAACACTCAATCCCATGAGGGAGTGCCAGGGTTCTTCGGTGACTTTGTCACTGACGGTGTACACAAGCAAGGAGGTAAGGAACACGCGGAAGACATTGCTGATAACGGCAATGGGAATAGTGGAGAGAAACAAAATCAACTGGGCGGCAAACCGTTTCTGGCTGGTATAGGCGAAGATGGCACCCAGCGCCAGCAGAGAGACCAGTGAACGGATACCGGAGCAGGCTTCCGCCACCTCCAACGAATGGCCCGAAATGTGAATGATATTTCCCTGCCGGATGACGCCCATGCCGATAGCGTTCAAGGTACCGACGGTGATTTTAGTCGCCAGGGTTTGCATGGGAAAGGTCAGAGCGTAGTAGATGACATAAGGAATGGGAATCATGAAAATGAGAAAGAAAAACTCAAACCAACTGAGTTTGATGACTTCTTTCCCAAACAGGTAGTAAACAAGCCCGAACAACGTCAGAACGAAAGAAAAACGCAGAGTGAAGTATTCCGCCATACCGTTGGCGACAATAAACAGCCCCATCCCCGCCAGAATGACAACCAAACCGGCGTTGTTTTTTCTCCGGTTCGCTTCTTGCAAGAGATGTCGTTTTTTCCATAAGAGGACACCGGAAATGACCGGAACGAGAAAGCCGTGCGAATAATTCGGGTCGGTGTACCAATCGATGACTAAATCATAGAGAGCCGGAAGATAGACAATCACCAATACGGCAAAGGGAAGAGCATACCATAGATAAGGGTGGGCGGTTGCCCTCGGGATGGTTTTTTCCGGTTTTCTTTCCACAGCGGTTTTTAACATAACGAATTCTTTCTTCCGGCAATAGTTTTAATTATAAATCGACCGCTTGAGGCGTGGGATTTAGGAACGGCGGCGAATAATCCGCAATGAAAAAGTTTCCTCCGTGGTTGTTTTTGTGTATACTTACCCCATGATGCGAAAGAGACGGCAAAAGGAACAACACGGGCATTACTATATCCTCGTAAACAAGACTGCTACCGCCTATTCCTCTCAACCGATTGATGCGTTGGTGCAAGCGATTCGAGAGAAGGGGCAGTATTACACCATCTTTGAATCGGAATCGGTAAACGAGTTGGTCGCTCGAGCGCAGTTGGCATGTGGGCTCCGACGAGGGGCAAGCCCCGCTCCGGCATACATGCAGCGGCGGGGGAAAGTCACCTCCCTTGTCGTAGCTGGCGGAGACGGGACGGTCAACGCTCTCGCCGGGGTGGCTATCAAAGCCAACCTTCCGCTCGGAATTCTGCCGATGGGGAAATTCAACAACATCGCCCGCTCCTTGTGCGAATCGACGGATTATCGGAGAGCTGTGGAGAAAATCTTGGCAAGGAATTATCGAGCCATCGATACGGCTGATGCTTCCGGGCGGCTGGTGGTCGGTTCGTTGGGACTCGGCTTGATTCCGCAAATTGCGCATCAACTGAACGAACGAAAAATGCCGCGCTTTTCGTTTCAATGGTCACAACTGGCGTCGAAAGCGGTAGCATCGGTCAAACCGAAAAAAATGCTCATCACCATCGATGCCTTTCGATTTGAGGTTACTCCTACCATCCTCAACGTCAACTTACTGCCTTATTCCGCCGGTTTGCAACTAAGCGCCGCTTCTCTTTACGATGACAAACATGCGGAAATCATTTTCAATGTTGATGAGAATGAAAAAGAGCTGACTTCTTTCGTTCGCTTGGTGCAGAAAAAAAAGTACTACTATGGAAGCATGATTCGGCTCTTTCGCGGTAACACTATTATTCTCAAGCCGGTGAAGGGGCAGGAGATATATCTCGACGGAGAATTTCTCGATCCTCCCGACTCGGAGATAGAGATTCATGTGGGTGAGAAACAACTTAAAGTGTACTGCTGAGGCGGGCTGGCGGCAAGTGCTGCTGCTTTGCTTCGTGCTTGGCGTTGCGGCTTGCGGGTGGGCGGAAGACCTTCCGAACGAGCGATCTGTCCCTCCGTCGGCTGATTCCTCTACAGTCGACAGCACCGTCGTTATTGATACGGTGCTGTTTCGTCAAACGGGACTTCTTGCCGGATATCTTCCCGTTACCGATACGACAAACTTGGAACGGCGCCTTATCCAGAACCCTACGGTGGCGTTGTTCAAATCCGCTTTGATCCCCGGATGGGGGCAATGGGGCAATCACGAGTACATCAAGGCGGTGATTTTCTTCGGTTTGGATGCGTGGTGTGTCGGAGCGGCGATTCATTACGGGCGGCAAGCGTCCGATTTCCGAGAGAAATATGAAAGCTCGACTATCATCTCCCAGCGTAATGACTATTATGATCTGTACTCCGACCGAAAAGACGAGCGCAATAAATTCACCTGGTTTGCCGTGATAGTGACATTCGTATCCATGTTCGACGCCTATGTTGACGCTCACCTCTCAGGCTTCCCTCGACTGGAAGGGGAACATCTCCGGCTACAAAGTTACACCGGTACTCGGAACGACTTCGGCGTTCGGCTCTCGGTCGCTTTTTAAGAGCGTTTCCCTCTCGCTCAACCGGGGGGAGTATTTTATAGTATTTCTCTGTTTCTCCCTTACGGGCATGCCGCCGGGGGCACGCCGCCCTTGAAAAGGTAGTTGACGATGTCGGTTAAATCCGCAACGTCGGTCGAACCGCTGCCGTTGAAGTCTCCTTCCTCCGGGCATGGAGGCGGGAAACCACCGCCAAAGAGATACTCCACAAGGTAAGTCAGGTCGGCGACATTCACCTGTTCTCCGGCGTCACCGTCCACGTTGCCTCGCTCCGGTACTTGGCAGCACCCGACGTCGCAGGCATCGCCGATACCGTTCCCATCGCTGTCTTCTTGTCCAGGGTTGTAGGCATAAGGGCAATTGTCATCCGGGCAGGTATTGGCGGGAAAGCCGGGGTTGCCGTAGCCGTCGTTGTCCGTGTCGGTACATACGTCACAGCTATCGCCGACACCGTCAGCGTCGGAGTCCTCTTGTCCCGCATTGGCAACCGCCGGGCAATTATCGCACGCGTCGCCGATTCCGTCGCTGTCGGCATCTTCTTGTCCTGCGTTGGCAACAGACGGACAATTGTCACAACCATCCCCGACGCCATCACTGTCGCCGTCCTCTTGAAGCGGGTTGTTAAACTGCGGGCAGTTGTCGCATACGTCGCCCACCCCGTCGCTATCGGTGTCAAGTTGGTCGTTATTGGCAACAGTTGGGCAATTGTCAATGACATCACAAATATCATCACTGTCGTTGTCAGCACAACAATTGAGAGACATCGTCTCCCCGTTAACCCAGTAAAACGGATATCCCGGCGGGTTGACCCAGTAGGCGTACCAGCCGTACCAGATGGAGTCGCAGACGTACTGGAAAATGTGGCAGGTATCCGGCGTCGAATTGACATCGAACATCACCGAGGGAAACAACCCGGTTGTCGTGTCGGTGTACTCCACACCGATAAAGAAAGGTCCCTCCACGCAGCAAGGAGTGGGGAAAGTGACGGTGCCGACGGCGGGATACGCAAAGTCGACCGAATCGCACACGACCGATACCCGGCAGAGCTCGGCTCCGGGTCCGTAACAACTATCGGGGGGAAAAGCAAGCCCAAAGACCACCACGTCAAGGCGGATAGGCCAGGTGAAAGGACGCGGATCGATGTAACTTGGCGGGTCAAACAGCGTGAAAGAAAGAGAGGTGATTTCGAAAGGGTACGCCGGACTGTCGCATTCTGTCGCATCGAAATAGGTCACCGTTCAGTCACCGGTCGTATAGCCGGAAGTGTAGCCGAGGATAGTGTCATCAGGGTTGTGCTTGTAAAGGGTACAGGTTGACTCGATGTTTTTCAATATCGGCAAGCGAAGCGTATGTTCTGCCGGGAGGGTGGAAAGGGTATTTTTATCGCAGTCGCCACCGGTGACGGCACCGACGAGCAGTAGGGCCACCGCACAACTTATCAAAAAACTTTTCATGGTATCACCTCTTAGAAAAAGGCACGACGGAGGAGTGTCATCCTTGTTTGAATTTCGTATTTGTATTAACTGTTACAGTATAGCTTCCAAACCTGTAGATGTCAAGAGGAAGCCGCTTCCGCTTTAGTGTAACCCAATGTCTGCTATTGTATTACCAACCCCTTTTTCCCTTGACCGAATTTCCCTTTTTGGTATATTATGAGTGAGTCAAGGGATATATTTTTTTGAGAATAGTGATCAAGCACAGGAATAATTAGAAAATCTTCGTAAAATATAAAAACAAGGAAGAGAAATCATGAAAGTTATCACGTTTGCCTGCGGGGTGGCATATCTCCTGACGGGTGTGTTTTTATCAATGCCGGTTTTTGGTGCTACCCAATTTAATATGAATGTGACCTCCGGGCTTTACGGAGGCGATACGGTCATTGCCGGAGAGAGGGTCGTCTTTACTATCGAGTGGGTGTATACGCCCGGAGACGGCTCACATGTAACCAACTCAACCAACGGTTTTCGAGTTTGGACTCAGAAAAACGGACTCTACACCGACAACTTTTCTCCCATTACTTTCGATACCTTGTCTATCTCCCCTTCCTGGGCGGAGGTTTATGACGGAGGAGTGTGGCTTGAGGGATTCGGCGTTGATGGGATGAACGAGGATACGGCTGGTTTTAGCGGATTTACCCTTTACGGGCTAGGGATACCGGACGGATTTGTCAGTGATGTCTGGTATCTCGAAACCACGCCCTCCGCTGAAGGGGATACGGTATGTATTGACTCTTCGTGGTATCCGCCCAGTCCTCCGTGGATATGGAGTACCGATGGGGCGTTGGGTGCCTTTCAACCCGGTTGGTCTGGTCCTTACTGTTTCCACGTCTACAAAATGCCCGCCATGTTGGGCGGTTGTAACGATACGGTGGAGGTCTACGCCGGCGACAATGCCGTTCATCAAATGTCTTCCAATTACGACTCGACGATGTTTATAAAGAATGTCGTTCCGCCGCCCAGCGGCGTATATGGAGTGGATGGCCTCGGAGTGATGACGTTTGACACCGATCCGGCCGATCGGGGGCATTACCTGTTTGAAGTCTGTGTGACAAACGGGCTTGACACCGCTTGTTGTCCGGCGGTCTTTTTCGTGAGGAATACGGTCTGTTTGAATCGCGGCGATGCCGATGGGAACGGGGATGTGAATATCGCTGATTTGTCGTATTTGGTGAACTATCGTTTCAAAGGCGGTCCCCCGGCGGCGTGTTTCGAAGAGGGAGATGTGAACGGTGACGGAGGAAACAACATCGTCGACATAACGTATTTGGTCGACTTCTTATTCAAAGGCGGTCCTCCTCCGCCTCCCTGCCCGTGATAAGGGGAGAAGTAAGAGAGATTGAAAAGGTAATTGGGCAGCTCGACGGTGGCGGGCTGCCTTAATATTAACCAGCTTTACTCTTGCAGGTGAATCTCCTTGGCGCGTGCCAACGCCAGGCGAGTCAGGAAAGGACCTATTCCCTCGTATACGATGACGGAAGAAAGCACCACGGTCGCCATAATTTGCCCCATCTCCGGGTGAGTTTCCGTTACCGTGATGACCATCCCTATCGCCACGCCTGCTTGGGGGATAAGCGCCATACCGATATTGTTGGTGACGACCGGGGTGGTGCACAGTTTTCTCCCGGCAAAAAATGAGCCGAGAAATTTCCCGGTAGGACGAGCGATGAGATAAGCAATCCCCAGCAAGCCGAGGTTGGAGAGGGCTTCTAAGTGCAGGCTGGCGCCGGAGAGCACAAAAAAAGCGATGTAAAACGGCAGCTCTGTCTGTCGCAATTCGGCATAGACCAAGCGGTGCATCATGGAAAGGTTGTTTGTGATAGCGCCGATGATCAGGCAAATCATGAGGTGCGAAATGCCGATGGTCTTGGCGACCCCGATTGCCAGCAACAATCCCCCGATGATGACCAGGAGAAGTTCCGAGAGGTCGTCGATTTTTTGTTCCCAGAAGGTGATGATGCCCGCCACGATCGAGCCGATGATAACCGAGCCGACCAGCTCTTTGAGCATTACCAGCATGGTGACCGTCCACGGCTCGTTTTGCACCACGGAGTAAAAGGCAAAAAAGATTCTGAAGAAAATCAGGCAGATGATATTATTCAACGCCACCACCGCCAGGAGGGCGTCGGTCAATGGTCCCCGTGAGTGATATTCCCGAATGACCAAGAGCGTCACACCGGGAGCGGTTGCCATACTGACCGAACCCAGCAGAATGGCTAAACCGAAGTCGTTCGTAATGCCAAGCGTGACGAGGAACACGAGGGTAAACGCGCCGAAGCTTTCGGCAAAAGCGACCAGGATGATTTTTTTTCCCATCGCTTTGAGGTGCCGAAACTCCATTTCTCCGCCGATGGCGAAGAGGATCAGCCCCAGGGCAACTTCGTTTATCATGTGAATGTCGGAGAGAGTTTCTGAAGAGATAAGACCGAGTACGGAAGGTCCGAAGACCAAACCGGTCAGCATGTAGCCCGTGACACTCGGGATTTTCAGATGGTGGGCGACTTTACCTCCCAAAAGCCCGAGGAGGATAACCATACCCACCCCTAACAACTCGTAGACGTGCATTCTCTCCTGCCGTGTTGTTTCCCTCAGTAAATTTTTGTCAATTAGAAAAGTTGAGAAAAAAAATTCAACAAAAACCACATGATTTTCTTGTCAGTCAGTGGCTAAGGAAATTTTGGAGTGGGGCAGCCTCTTCGATATTTGTGCGCGGTCGGGAATCCTTTCCCGACCGGCCCCTTAGGGGCTTTACCGTCCGTTAGAGAAATAAATACTAGTTTGTCAAGTCTCTTCGAGACCTGCCTACT
>CAZAZQ010000033.1:0-14288 GCA_964489705.1 uncultured Ignavibacteriales bacterium | reverse complement strand
ACCCGACGATCGTTTTATTTTATTCCGCAAGAAGGAACGCCGCGGGCGCTGGTCTCCGCCATTGAGAAAGATACCTTTGCCGGGGTAGAGGGAGAGATTGTCACGTATAGCAGTTACCGCCTGCTTGAAGCGACTTTATCGTCGTGGCTTTCGTCAGGGATGCGGGTGGCGATGGAGTATTCCCCGTCGGGGCGGTTGCCGTATATCGGGTTGGTCGACGCCGGGACGGTGGAGTTGGTGCGGAGCTTTGGAGTAGAGGTGGTTTCCTCCGCCGACTTGGTGGCTCATTTTCAGGCTCGTTTAACCGACGCGCAAATGGCGCAGCATCGCTTGGCGGCGCGTGACATTATGGTGATTAAGGATGCCGCCTTTGCTTTTATCGCGCAATCTTTGAAAGAGAAACGACCCCTCACCGAGTTTGAGGTCGTCCGGTTCATCCTCGAACAGTTTGAGGCTCACGATATGACCACCGCTCATCCTCCTATCTGTGCGGTGGACGCTCATGCCGGGAATCCGCATTTCGAACCGTCGGAGGACAACACCGCCGTGATTCAACCGGGCGGTCTTGTGCTCATTGACATGTGGGCAAAAAAGAACCATCCCGACGGCGTCTATGCCGATATTACCTGGGTTGCCTACGCCGGAAGAGAAGAAGAAATTCCCGAGGAGTATCACCGGTTCTTTTCGATTATTACCGAAGCTCGCGATACGGCGGTTTCTTTCGTTCGTGCTCGTGTTGGGCGCGGGGAACCGGTGTACGGGTTCGAGATCGACGACGCTTGTCGTGAGGTGGTCGTGAAAGCAGGGTACGGCGAGCGGTTTACCCATCGCACCGGGCACTCGATTATGCAGGAAGTGCACGGAGTAGGTCCTAATATCGACAACTTGGAAACCCAAGACCGGCGACAGCTTCAGCCGGGGCATCTTTTCTCCATCGAGCCGGGCGTTTATTTTGACCACGTCGGTTTTCGGACGGAAATCGATGTCTTGATTACACCGCAGGGAGTCGAAGTGACGACGCTCCCGCTTCAAACGTCCATAGTTCCGCTGGCGTAAAAATGTACGTCACTCCCGATAGACTCGATGTTTTGAAACAACGGTACGGAACTCCCAGTCACGCCGCTTTTTCTTTTCCGGTAAGCGAGAAGGAGTATGCCCGGATTCGCTCGTCGCAGAAGCACGGAAGAAAGCATGATTTCACTCTCTATATCGTAAAAGACGAACGGTTTATCGTTATCGCCAAGCATTTTTATCCGCCGAAGTTGTACCGGGCGCCGTCGGGTGGAGTGAGACCGGGAGAGCCGTTGGAAGACGGAATGCTGCGGGAGGCGTACGAGGAGACGGGCTGCTCCATCGTTTTGGAACGGTTTCTTTTGGAGACCGACGTTACGTTTGAAGGGGAACACGGCACCATCGAATGGAACTCGTATGTGTTTCAAGCCCGTTATCTCTCCGGAGATTTTCAATTTACCGATCATGAGGAGATACGAGAAGTGCGCTTGGCGTCACTTAAGGACTTTCAAACTTTCTCGGCGATTATGAGACAGACGGATGTAGCCGGGTTACACTATCGTGCCGCATTGCACGAAGCAGTCGAAAAGTTGCTCTGAAACGCCGTGGAAGCATTCTTTTTTCGGTCGGAACGTTGACTTGTCGCCGAAGATGTATTTAATCTCCTCGTTATGATGATAACGGATTTATGCGACTTGATACAAGGAGACGGGCAGATGCTTATTCATATCAAAGCGATGCTGTCGTATGTGGCGATTTTCTTCAGCGGGGCAGTGCTGGTGCTGGCGGTAGGATGCGCTAAGAAGCAGCCGCCGCAACCGCCGATTGCAAAAATCGAGCCGAAGGTCGACACCTTGTTCGGTGATGTCCGAGTCGACAATTATTATTGGCTCCGCGAGAAATCGAATCCTGAGGTCATCAAATACCTCGAAGCGGAGAACGCCTACACCAAGGCGATGATGAAACACACCGAAAAATTTCAGAAGAAACTGTACGATGAAATGGTGGGGCGTATTAAGGAGACGGATTTGACTGTGCCGGAGCGGGAAGGGGATTACTACTATTATTCACGCACCGAGCAGGGCAAGCAGTATCGTATCTATTGCCGCAAAAAAGGAAGCTTGGAGGCCCCGGAAGAAGTACTGCTTGACGTAAACGCTTTAGCAGAAGGACATGAGTTCTTTTCTGTCGGCGCCCTTTTAGTGAGCCCCGATGATAACCTGCTTGCCTATACCGTCGATACAACCGGCGCTGAGGTGTATACTCTCTATGTGAAAGATCTCCGCACCGGCAAAACCCTGAAGGACACGATTCCGAATATGTCCGGCTCGCTGGAATGGGCAAACGACAACAAGACGATTTTCTACTCCACCCTCGATTCCACCCGCCGTCCCGATAAACTCTTTCGCCATACTCTGGGCTCCGATTACGAAAATGACGCTCTGATGTTCCATGAAAAAGACGAAGCCTTCTTTCTCAATATCGATAAAACCCGCAGTAAAGCATACCTGTTGATAACTCTGGAAAGTAACACCACGACGGAAGTATGGTACCTGAATGCCGATACTCCCAACCGGAAGTTCAAACGTATCCATCCCCGCCAACACGAAATGGAATACTACGTCAGTCATCACGGGGATAAGTTTATCATTATGACCAACGACAAGGCGAAGAATTTCAAGCTCATGGAAGCCCCCGTGACTCGACCGGCAAAGAAGAATTGGAAAGAAATTATTCCTCATCGGGATTCGGTCTTGCTGGAAGGGTACGATGTCTTCAAAAATTACCTTGTCGTATATGAGCGCGAAAGAGGCTTGAAAAAGATGCGCATCTACGATTATACGACCGGGGAGACTCATTATGTACAGTTCCCCGAACCGGTCTATTCTTTCTGGGCGGGCGGCAATCGCGAGTACGATACCGACCTGCTTCGGTTTACCTACATGTCGCTGGTGACGCCGCGCTCGGTTTACGATTACAATATGAAGACCAAACAGCGGGAGTTGAAAAAGCGGTACGAAGTGCTTGGCGGCTATGATCCCAGTCAGTACCAGTCCGAAAGAATTTTCGCTACTTCTCCGGATGGAGTAGAGGTGCCGATTTCACTGGTGTACAAAAAAGGGATGGTGAAAAACGGCAAGAATCCCTTACTCCTGTATGGTTACGGGGCATACGGCGCCAGCATGGATCCGTATTTTTCTTCCAGCCGGTTGAGCTTGCTGGATAGGGGCTTTATCTATGCCATCGCACATGTCCGCGGAGGAAGCGAGATGGGACGCTGGTGGTACGAGCAAGGGAAACTGCTTCACAAGAAAAACACTTTCATTGATTTCATTGCTTGTGCCGAGCATCTCATTGCCGAGAAATATACCTCTCCCGAGTATCTCGTCATTTCCGGGGGAAGTGCCGGCGGCTTGCTGATGGGAGCGGTGACCAATATGCGTCCCGATCTTTTCAAGGGAGTGGTCGCCGATGTGCCGTTTGTCGACGTCTTGAATACCATGCTTGATCCTTCGTTGCCGTTGACGGTCATCGAATACGAGGAGTGGGGAAATCCGCATGAAGAAGAGTATTATTTTTACATCAAATCCTACTCCCCCTATGACAACGTGGAGGCGAAGGACTACCCGAATATTTTGGTGACCGCAGGATTGAACGATGCCCGGGTGAGCTACTGGGAACCGGCGAAATGGGTTGCCAAATTGCGGGCTCTGAAAACCGACGATAACCTTCTGCTGTTGAAGACGAAAATGTCCGCCGGACATGGCGGAGCGTCGGGACGCTATGACTACTTGAAAGACGTTGCCTTCGAATATGCCTTTATGCTCGATTTGTTCGGAATTTCCAAATGACGTCACCGAGTTGAATCGATAAGATTTGGATGTGCCAGAGGCTTTGCTGGGGCATGAGTTTGCCTCACGCAAAGCCTCTTTTTTTGCTGTCTTTGCCAATGTCCGGAAAAATTGTTGCATAAAAATCCGAATTTCGTATATTTTGGATAGTACGGTCAGTCTTTCTCGCCTGACTTGTAAAATAAGCCTTCCCGCAAAAAGTACGTTGGTAAGGGGGAAGGTGGTAATAGTGCCGTAATAAGCTTAACTTTATGGACAATAAGCGGTTAAGCAAGATTACTTCCGTTTATACCACATGCAATCGGTAACATGAGACAAACGGTTTTCATGCAAACGAAATTGTCTGAGGTGGCTGTTCATGTTCTTGGGGTTTTGCCCGAAGATTATAATAGAGCATAAGTTAACAATAAAAACACAGAAGGTGACGTATGATTTCCCAAAGGTACAACAGGGTTTTGTCTTCTTTGAAGGCAGGGAAATGGTGGGAGCGCGCAGGACTGAAGGTGGGTGTCCTTTTCTTGATTTTTTCGATGATTCTCTTTTCCGCTCAAGCGGTACATGCGGAAAAAGCAACCCCGGCGGAAATGGAAGAGGTGTGTCAGAATTGGTTGACGTATATGGTGGCGGCAAAGGGTTCATGGGCGGGGTCGACCGACCCGCGTATCGATAAAGCAACTCCCATTATCGAAAATGACACGTTGGTGGGGATGTGCTTCTCAATTTTGCCCCAGGGGTATGTTATCGTGCCGGTGTTGAAAGAACTTCCCCCGGTAAAAGCCTGTTCCGATGAAAGCAATCTTGACGTTTATAAGCCCCAGGGATTTGCAAAGATGATTCGGGAAGTGTTGCAGGATCGGGTACGCACTTTTGTCAAGGTGTACGGAAGTATGGACGCTACCCAGCCGATGTCCGGGTATGAGCCATTGGGGCAGGAGTACAAACCGCAGTGGTCGTTTTTTGCCGTGGCGCCGAAGACGTTCTCCGCTTCGTTCAATAAGAGTACCCGCATCCCCTTGGACGAGGTCGGTCCGTTGCTGACGACTTCATGGCATCAGGGCTCTCCCTATAATGATGACTGCCCTCTGGGCGATGGGGGACGGTGCGTGACCGGATGTGTGGCAACAGCTGCGGCCCAGATTATGGCGTACCATCAATGGCCACCCGCGGGAAACGGCAGCCATTCCTATTACTGGAACGGTGATAACTCTTGCGGTGGAAGTACGCCTGGACAGACGCTGTCGGCGGATTTTTCGGATGAGTATGACTGGGCGAATATTCCCGACGATTGCCCGCCTAATTGTACGCCCGCCGAAGAAGCTGCTCTGGCGGAGCTCAACTATGAAGTCGGAGTTGCCTTTGAAATGGATTACGGCTTTTGCGGGTCGGGGATTTACCAGTCGGATATTCCGTATTGTATGAGTGCTTTTGAAACGCATTTCCGTTATCTCGACCAAATGGTCGAAGTCATCCGCACGGGGTATAATTCCACGGATTGGTTTAACATGATAAAAAACGAAATCAATGCGAATCGTCCCATCTGGTATTTCATGACCGGGCACTCGGTGGTCTGTGACGGCTGGCGGGAAATCGGCGACCCGATTGTCAAGCAGTACCACATGAATTACGGGTGGGATGACGGGCATAACACGTGGTATACCTTGGACAATTACTACTGCCCGATGGATCCCGACCCCTGCTACCAGAGCAACGAGGTAATGGTTCTCTACATCGAGCCTGATCGCGGCATTATGTTCGAAGCGGACACCACTTTTGGGTGGGTGCCGTTTGAAGTGAATTTCACCGGGACATCGCAATACTCGGTGGATAGTTGGATGTGGGATTTCGGTGACGGTACAGGGGATACGGTGACCGTTGAGACCGTCACTCACGTCTATGAGACTCCCGGTATGTTTGACGTTTCCCTTGTCATTGATACCGGTGGAGACACGCTCGCAATGGCACGAAATGATTATGTGATTGCTTTAGCTGATACCTTGCGTGCCGAGGATATTCTGGCGGGGGTGAACACAACCGTGGAAATGACGATTTATGCTAAAAATGTTCTGCCGATGGATAGGGTGGTCATCCCGGTTGAGTTTTCCGGTTCGTTGAATATTACCTATGATAGTTTTTCGACGGCGGGTTGTCGGACCAGCTATTTCGAAACCCAGTCATATTTGCACTTCAACCCCAATTACGGACAGATAACCATCAAGCTGGAGACGACCTCCTCCGAGCTTCCGGCAGGTGAAGGAGCGGTGTTGAAGCTGTACTTCAGTGTGCCGTGGGCGCCGCCGACCGATTCGGCTTTGATTGAAGTTGACGGCTATTCCTCCTATTTGCCCGAATTTTCCGGGAGCGTGGCGACGTATGCGCCTTATCCGAAAGCCGGAGTCATTCATGTAAGCTGTTGTTCCGGAATTCGAGGAAACGCCGACGGGGATATCTTTGATGATGTTAACGTTGCCGATTTGACTTTTCTGGTCGACTACTTGTTCAAGGGCGGCGCCGCCCCGTACTGTGAAGCGGAAGCGGACGTCGACGGTTCCGGAGGTATCAACGTCGCCGACTTGACGTACTTGGTGAATTATCTCTTCAAGGGTGGAAGTGCGCCGCCGTCATGCTTCTAAAACAGGATGTCATCGACAACCGCTCTTTTTTCCCAGGAGAGCGGTTGTCCGTTATCGGATATGATGAGAATACATTGAGAGGAAAAAAGATGCGCTGGAAAACGTTCATGAGACGTAACATGGGAGGACCTTTTAGGAAAATGTCGTTTGCTTTGTATCTGCCGGCAAAGTGGGTGGTGGTTGTCGTCATCCTGTTGGACATTGTCGGAACGCCGATGGTGCGGGCGGAGAAAGCAACCCCGACGGAAATGAGAAACGCCTGTCAAAATTGGTTAAGCTATATTGCGTCGGTGAAAGGATCTTGGGCAGGGAGCACAACCCCCCAGATTGTCGACAAGCAGGAAATCATTGTCAACGATACGCTCCTGGCGTATTGCTACACGATTTCTCCGAAAGGGTATGTGGTCGTTCCGGCGTTGAAAGAGCTTCCGCCTATTAAGGTCAGTTCGCAGGAGAGCGGCCTTGACGTGAGTAAAGCCGACGGGATGGCATTGTTAATACGGCAAGTATTAAAAAGTCGTTTTCAAGTCTTCTTGGAGGCGTACGGCAGCTTGGAAGCGACGGAGCCGAACAAAAGTTATCCGGCATTAGGAGCGGAGCATCGTCGTCAATGGGACATTTTCGCAGTTGCCCCTAAGGCGTTTCAAAGCTCATTGGAAAAGATGGCGGCAGAGCCGTTGGAAGAATATGGTCCTTTGTTGACGACGTCGTGGCACCAACATTATCCCTATAATGTTCTCTGTCCGGATGGCGATGGAGGCAGGACACTGGTGGGGTGTGTGGCGACAGCGTCGGCTCAGATTTTGGCATATCATCAATGGCCTGTTGTCGGTACCGGTAGCCATTCATATACTTGGCCCGGCGACTACTCATGCGGCGGAAGTTCTCCCGGACAAACCTTGTCGGCAGAGTATTTCGATGAGTATGACTGGGCGAACATGCCTGACCGTTGCGGCAGCTGTACCCAGCAGCAGATCGATGCCGTTGCCGAGCTTTGTTATGAGGTCGGGGTGGCGTACAACATGCAATACGGCGTCTGCGGCTCAGGAGCATATACGTCCGATGCTTTGAACGTTTTCCCCTCCTATTTCCGTTACAGCAACGAAATTGACAAAGAAGATCGTTCCGCTCACAACTCTTCCTCATGGTCGGAGATTATCCGGGACGAAATGATTGCCTCCCGTCCTATCCAGTATCGCATTTACGGGCATTCTATCGTATGTGACGGATGGCGGGATACGGGCGGATTGATTCAGTATCACATGAATTACGGCTGGGACGATAGTCATACCGCCTGGTATACCATCGATAATCTTTACTGTCCCTGGAGCGGGTGCGACGTTTTTGCGGAGTTTCTCATACGTTACATTATCCCCGAGCGGGGGGTCATGTTCGAAGCGGATACCACCGTGGGGTGGGTTCCCATGGAGGTGACTTTCACCGGAACCTCAGAGCATCCGGTGGTAAGCTGGATGTGGAATTTTGGCGACGGCAGCGGGGATACGGTAACCGTCGACACTATTTCTCACCTCTATACCGACCCCGGCATGTTTAACGTTTCGCTTACTATCGACACCGGCGGAGATACCCTTTCTTTAATGCGGGTAAAGTACATTATCGCTTTAGCCGATACCCTTCGGGCGCCGGATATCGTTACCCCTCGAGGTACTCCGATTGAGGTTTCGGTGTACGGAAGAAATACGGTTCCTTTGAATCGGATAGTAGTGCCGGTTTATTTCAGTGGGACGTTGGCTTTAACATACGATAGCTTCTCGACTGCCGGATGCCGCACCGAATACTTTGAAACGCAGACGTATTCTCACTACAATGTCAACTCCGGGGAGTTTACCCTTCGTCTGGAAACTTCTTCCACTTCTCTCCCCGCGGGAGAAGGTCCTCTCGTCAAGCTCTATTTCCGAGTTCCCTGGGGAGCCTTGGAGGATACTGCTTTAATTTCTCTTGCCGGGTATTCCACCTATCAACCGGAGTTCTCCGGCAGTGTTCTCACCTACCAGCCGCATATCGTTTCCAGTGTGGTACGGTTGACGTGCTGTCTGGGAATTCGAGGGAACGCTGACGGGGATATTTTCGATGAGATTAATGTTGCCGACCTGACGTTTTTGGTCGATTACCTCTTCCAAGGAGGAGCCGCCCCGCCCTGTGAAGAAGAGGCTGATGCGGACGGTTCCGGCGGAGTCAATGTCGCCGATTTGACGTACCTTTCCACCTATCTCTTCCGCGGCGGTCCCGCACCGCCATCATGTCCCTGAAGAAAAGCTGGGGAGAGAACGTTCACGCTGCCGTCATTCTGACAAATGACGGCAGCTTTCTTTGAACGCGCTTATGCCGTAGTGAGAGCGGCTGGTTGGGTTTGTGCCAATGGGAAAGTAATACTGATCATCGTCCCTTTCCCGAGAGACGACTCGATATGAATACTTCCCCCATGGCTGTCAACTATTCGTTTACAAACCACCAAGCCGAAGCCGTGGCCGTTTTTCTTAGTGGTAAAACGTTCGTTGAAAAGTTTGTTCTGCAGTTCCGGTTCTATGCCGGAGCCGGTGTCTTGAATATGGAAAGTGAAGGTCTTATCGTCATTTCGTTCACAGCGGACAGTAATTTTTCGTTCCTTTTGTTCGAGGGAAGCGTCCGCCGCATTGTTGAAAAGATTGTACAGCAGTTGCTGAATATGAATGCTGTCCCCTTCGAACGGAAATTCCTCGTCGATTTTCTCTACCTCGATAGTAACATTTTGAAAACGCCGTTGCGGTTTTAAGTAGTCCACCACTTCCCGCAGGAGCTTGGCGAAGGAAATGATATCTTTTTTCGAGGAGATGGGAGTAAGATCCATCAAGTTGCTGGTAAATTTCTTGATTTTCTCGATGTTGTCGGTCATGGCGTGGACGTATTTTTCGAGCTCGTCGTAGTTGCCTTTTTTAAGTTGAAAATCAAGCAACGAAAGATTGCCGGTCACCACCCCGAGGAAATTATTGAGCTCGTGACCGATTTCCGCCGACATTTCTCCCCGCGTCGCCATTTTTTCCAACTGGATGGTTTCGTCTTGGAGTTCTTTCAGCCGGGCGTACGCATGTTGGGTTTCTTCCAGCAACTCGAGATTTTCCAACGACAGAGCCAGTTGACTGGCACTGATGCTCAAGAGCTTGAGGTCGGCTTTCTTGACCAATGTCGCCTCAGTCGCAAAGCCGATCATGATTAGTCCCAGCAGCGTCTCGGCTCGAACAACCGGGACGACTATCATCTGGACATTGCCGCCGTCGGACATCCAGCGGGGGAAGAGGATTCGTTTCCCTTCTTGAATGTCCATTCGTTCATGGTAAAGCGGATGTTCTTCCAGATTGGTCACGATAACCGGACTGTGGAAGCGACGGGTATCAACATAAGCGAGGCTCTCAAAGAAGCTGCTCTCTGGCAGAGTTTCCTCCGTCGGTTCTTTTTCGTCGATGGTTATTTTGGTGAGGGTGGTATGAGCTTTGTCCCAGTAAAGAATCGCCCCGAGTTCCGACTGGCAGTGCATCATGGCAAATCGCAGTGAGACCGTGCAAAGAGTGGAACGATCGCCTACCATGATGAGTTGTTGGTTAAGGTCTGATAGATGCTCCAGTTGTTGGTCGGGGCTTTTTTCCGCCGCTTCTTTTTTGATTTTGTGAACGGCATTTTTTATGGCGCGGCGGATTTCATCAAGTTCGAACGGCTTGAGGATATAGTCGAAGGCGCCTTGTTTGATGGCGTCTTTGGCGGAGTTGAGGTTTGCATAGCCGGTCATGAAGATAACCCCCATATCCGGCTGTACCTTGCGGGCTTTTTTGACCAATTCGATACCGGTAATGCCGGGCATTCGTATATCAGTTACAATGAGATTGATGGGGGTGGAGTCGATGATTTCCAATGCTTCCGCTCCGGTAGAAGCGGTACGAATATCGTATTCCTCTTCTTCGAGAGCGTCTCGAATCAGAGAAAGGACGATATTTTCATCGTCTACCACCAGTATGCGGATCTGACTGTCGTTCATATCGCCTATGCCGTCGAATGCGTCGTCACCACCGCCTGCAATGCTTCTTTGACTTGCTCCAAATCAAACGGTTTGGTCAAGCAGCGGTGTGCCCCTTCCTTTTGAGCCATTTCGGATAATTGCCCCGGCAGCGAATCGGTTATGATAAAAAACAGTTCCGGTTTTTTCGAGGACACTTCATGATATACTTGATAGCCGTTCTTTTTCGGCATATGGATGTCGCAAAAGACTGCCAGGTACTCGTTTTCCAATGCCTTGTGTATACCTTGCTCGCCGTCTTCCGCAAGATCGACTTCATATCCTAGATCCGTTAAATACTCATATAACAACCCGCGGATAACCTCGGAATCATCAATTACAAGTATTTTCTTCATTGAGATACCCTCATCCACTTACAGCTTCGGTTACCGTTCTCATCAGTTCTTTTATGCTGAAGGGTTTCGAGAGAAAAGCGCACGCTCCGTCATTTATCGTCTGACTCACGGCGTACAGACTCGAAAACCCGGAGATGACAATCACTTTCGATTCGGGATCCTGTTCTCGGGCGAAACGGACGACTTCTTCACCGGACACGCGGGGCATACGCAAGTCGGTAATGATAAGGTCAAACTTTCGCTGTTTCAATTGATTGATGGCTTCGTCGCCGTCGCTGGCAAGACTGACCTGGTAGTCCTCCGACAGCACTTCGGAGAGAAAATGGCGGATGATTTCTTCATCATCAACGACAAGAATGGATTTCTTTTTCTCATCATTCATTGTTATGCACTCGTCTTGCCCGCTTTTTCGGTTGTTTCGTTGCTATTCTGAGTATCGGTCTTTTCCAAATGTTTCTGAACCGGCAAGATGATGGTAAACGTCGTTCCTTCACCGGGGGTGGAATCGACGCGGATTTCCCCGCCGTGGCTTTTGATTATGCCGTAACTGACCGAGAGCCCTAAGCCGGTTCCTTTTCCTATCTCCTTGGTGGTAAAGAAAGGCTCGAATATCTTCTTGAGATTCTCCGGTTCAATGCCGGTTCCTTGGTCGATGATATGAATTTCCACCGTACCGCCGAACTCGCCGACCGCCGGGCTATGGCGGGTAACAATCCGGATTTCCGACTCCGGCGGAGAAGCGTGCATGGCGTTAATAATCAGGTTGGTAAATACTTGCTGCAACTGTCCGGCGTTTCCGAATATCCGCGGGATGTCGGGAGAGAGCTCGATTTTCAGTTCGATCTGGTTCATGTGCAACTGATGCTCAACGAAGGTAATGGTGTCTTCAATAACTTTGTTGATGTCAATATCTTCAAACTCCGTGTCGCTGTCGGCTCGAGAGAACCGCAGGAGATTCTGGACAATTTTCTTACACCGGCGGGCTTGAGTCTCAATATCCGAAAGGTAGCGTATATAAGTATCCAATTCGTGGGAGCATTCCTGCCGTTGTTGCGCCTTTTTCATCTTTTCCAAAGCAAATTGCGCATAGCCCAGAATGCCGCCGAGAGGGTTGTTCAATTCATGAGCAACGCCTGCAGCAAGTTGACCGATGGCGCCCATTTTTTCCGATTGAAGCAGTTGTGCTTGGGCTTGCTCGAGTTCTTTGGTCCGCTCGGAAATCCGCTCTTCCAGGGTGCGGTTGTACCCTTCGATCTCATCTCTCGATTGCTTGAGAGATTCAATCATCTTGTTGAACGTATTCGCCAGATGTCCGATTTCGTCGAGCTGATTGATGGCGACCTGCTGTTCCAAATCGCCGTGGCTGACCTGGTCGGTGACCTCGACCAACATTTTCACCGGCTTGGTAACCAAACGAGCAAAGAAGGTCAGGATAAGGATTGCCAAGACCAGCACCACCACCATGAGCAGAAGGGTGGTAATTTGAGCCTCGGCAATGGAACGATTGACCTTCTCCAGGGACAAAATGAGCCGGATGGTACCGATTTCTTCGGTGACATACTGCGGTGCCAGCGACTTGTTTATCCCAGCCGTGATGCCGAGATTTTCCCGATTGAGTTTCTCTTTGCGGGAGACGACCGGGTATTCCAGCTCGATGTATTCCTGCCCGTCGTGTCGCTTAATATAATAGTGGCGGCATTTTTGGTCGCTTTCTTTCTTCGATTGTTCCTTGTGACGAAATTCGACTTGGTTTTCATCCCATTCTCCAATGGAGGAGAGTACCTTTCCTTCCTTGTTGGCAATAGAAGCAAACGCCACCGCTTCAAACTGAGAAATAATCGCCAGCAGTTCGTCAAGGTCGTATTTCGATTCAAAGAGGACGCCGCTTTCGGCGTTCATGGCGGTTATCCGTATCATCGTCTCGCCGCTGGTTTCCAGCTCCCGCCGAAAACTTTCCGCTTGCCGTTTCGTCAGATACCCGCTGATGATCAGGATACTCAAGATGAGCATCGCCGAAACCGGAACCACAAATTTGGTGCGGAGGCTGCTGTGCTTAATTCGGGTAAGCAGTTTTTCCAGGAGGTTCATCGGTATACCTCCTTGGCAATTGCCGCCAGCTCCGTCGGAATCGTTACAGCGATGTGTTTGGCGGTGTTTTCGTTATAATGGAACCAGATAATATCGGCGGAGGTTACGGCAATAGATGAAGGATGTTCTCCTCTCAAAATCCGGTTGATGATGGCACCGGCTTGACGTCCCACCGCTTTATAGTCGAAATCCAGGGCAAACAAAGCTCCCGATTCCACCACGTTACGGGAAAAGCCCATAAACGGAATCCCTTTCCGCAGCGTATTCAAAAGGATATAGCGGGTTGAGATGGGATTAAACAGCACCGGATCCGCCAACGACCAAATGCCGTCAACCAATTTGGCAAGCGAGTCGAGCGCCGCCGGGAGTTGTTTGTGTCCGTTCACCTTCACCGGAATAAGCGTCAGTCCCAACTTTTGGGCGGTTTTCTGCGCCGGGGGGATGAGGCTTGAGGTGCTGTCGGAGTAGAGAACGCCGATTTTCTTGAGATCAGGTACAATTTTTTTGAAATACTTGAATTGAACGTCGTTGGGAATATCCAAGGAGGCGCCGGTGATGTTTCCGCCTGGATGGGAGACTGACTCGACAAACCCGGAGAGCTTGGGGTAAAGAACGGCGGCAAAGACGATCGGGATGTTGGGAAAATTTTTCTGGGCGAAACGGGTGGCGGAACTTCCGATCGTCAAAACCGCCCGAGGACGAATTTTCCGAAGAGAATCGATAATTTCATCACCGTTTCCGGTGGCTTGATTTATGGTAAAATTATGAAATACAACCGACGGATTTTCTCGCTTGACTTCTTTGCGGGCGCCGTGGAAGGTTCTCATTGTTGCGGTCAGGCTGTCGCTCATCAGGACGGCGATGGGTGTTTTAGCTGCGGCCTCCGATAAGCCGGTGATGAGGCCCCCCAGGAGTATTGCAAACACTGCGAATATGTGTTTCGACCAATGTATCATCAATAGAAACGTATCTCTTGTCACTCCATGACAGACCTCAGACTCCCGAAAGTCCGTCAAATGTTGTCCTGTGCATATTTTTCTTCTCTATCGGAAAAGCGACGTGAAACTTAATAAAACCGGTATTTATCAGTCCTTTTTCACTTGTATTTCAGTGTTCAGAAATTTCTCAGTTTTCCGATAATGGACTAAGGTGAAAATGTAAGGATAAAATGTTGTGACAGGGAATGACAAGTATCCGTTTTGAGAAAAATACAAAAAACAAACATCGCAGATGTAGGAGGATTTGTCTTGCGTAAACGGTTCAGACTGACTTTTGTCCTTTTTACTCTTGGTCTGATGTTTTCGGG
>CAZAZQ010000032.1:15035-17458 GCA_964489705.1 uncultured Ignavibacteriales bacterium | reverse complement strand
CTGCCCGTAACACGAACAAATCCCCCCTCCCCGAGGCACTAAACCACGGGGAGGGGTAAATTTTAAGGACACCTCGTCGATGAAAAACGAAACCGACAAAAGAAAAGCATTAGCACCATGACTAAAAGAACATCTTTACTTCTTTTTGTAATCGCTGCCGTCTGGCTCCTTGCCGCCCTGCCGGTGCACGGAGCGGAATATTATTTTCGCTTTGTTCTCTCCTCTCATGACGAGCTTGCCAAACTTACCCGTCTTGTCTCGATTGACAATGTCCGCGGCGATACCGTCTTTGCCTACGCCAACGACAAACAGCTCGCCGATTTCGAACAACTCGGCTACGCGTACACGATCCTGCCGCACCCGGGCACCATTACCGAACCGCAAATGGCAACCAGTGCCCGTGATGTCTTCGCCTGGGATGTTTACCCGACGTATGACGAATACGTCTCGATGATGTATCAGTTCCAGACGGATTACCCCAATCTCTGTCGGATATACGATGCGGGGACAACGGTGCAAGGGCGGAAGGTTCTCTTTGCCAAAATATCGGCAAATGTCGACACCGAAGAAGACGAGCCGGAAGTAATGTACACCTCCACCATGCACGGTGACGAAACGGTGGGATACGTCCTCATGCTGCGCTTGATAGATTCCTTGCTGTCCACCTATGGTTCCGACCCGCGCATTACCCGGATGCTCGACAGCATGGAAATCTGGATAAACCCGTTAGCCAATCCGGACGGCACCTATATCTCCGGCAACAGCTCCGTCAGCGGCGCCCAGCGCTACAATGCCAACGGCGTCGACCTCAATCGAAATTTCCCCGACCCCGATGATGGACCGCACCCCGACGGCAACGGTTGGCAGCCCGAGACCATTGCCATGATGAATATTGCCGATTCGAACTCGTTTATCATCTCCGCCAATTTTCACGGCGGTGCCGAAGTGGTCAACTACCCGTGGGATACTTGGTCACGGCGCCATCCCGATGACGGGTGGTTCCAAGCCATCAGCCGTAAGTATGCCGACACCGCTCACGTGTACAGCCCCTCCGGATACATGACCGATCTGGATAACGGCATTACCAACGGGTGGGACTGGTACCCGATCTCGGGCGGACGACAGGACTTTATGAACTACTACCACGGTTGTCGGGAAGTCACTATTGAGCTTTCGGCAACCAAGCTTCCCTCCGCCAGCGAACTGCCTAATTTCTGGAACTACAACCGCGTCTCCTTTCTCGACTATTTGGAAAACGCTCTCTATGGTATCCGCGGCGTTGTCACCGACTCGATCACCGGCTTGCCGGTGGCGGCGACGGTTTCGGTGCTCAACCATGACGCCGACAGCTCGGAAGTCTATACCGACCCCGATGTCGGCGATTACCACCGCATGATTGCGGCGGGCATTTACGATTTGCAGTTTACCGCTCCCGGTTATTATACGAAGATAAAAAAGAACATCGCCGTTTCGGACGGTTCTGTTGTCGTCGTCAACGTGCAGTTGGCTCCGTTGCCGAACGAGCCGGTGGTGGAATTTGTCAGTCACAACCTCACCGGAGTGCAAGTGGGTGACACGGTCTCCATGAATGTGACGCTCGTTAACAACGGCGCCAGCGCTGCCACGACCGTCAGCGCTATGCTCACGACGGCTGATACCTTCGTCACCATAACCCAAGCGACTTCGACCTATCCGACCATCACGGCGCTGGGCGGAACTGCAACCAACAATACCCCATTTGAGTTTTTTACATCTCCAACCTGCCCGGTCGGGCATGAAGTTCCCTTCTCACTCATCGTGACGGCTGACGGCGGGTACATTGACACCGTGAGCTTTACCGTCATCATCGGACAGCCGGTGGAGGATTTCGAGAGTGGAGACTTCAGTGCCTTTGCGTGGCAGATGAGTGGGAATCTTCCCTGGGTGATAGATGCGTCCACCGTGTACGATGGTACCCACAGCGCCAAGTCGGGAGCCATCACGCACTCGCAGTCATCGACTATGTCGCTGACGCTTGAAAATTATCTGGCGGGCGACATATCATTTTACTACAGGGTATCATCCGAAAGCGGCTATGACTTCCTGCGGTTCTATATCGACGGCGTCCAAAAGGATGAGTGGTCGGGAACGGTTGACTGGACGCAAGCAACCTACGCCGTGACCGCCGGTACCCACACCTATCGCTGGACATACAGTAAAGACGGTTCCGTCTCCAGCGGCAGCGATTGTGCGTGGGTCGATTACATCGTCTTCCCTCTTCCCAACACCGACCCGGACGGCGACGGAGTGCCCACTTCTTCCGACAATTGCCCGAACACTCCCAATCCCAATCAAGAAGACAGCGACAGCGACGGAGTCGGTGATAGCTGTGATATTTGCATTACCGTTTACAACCCGGCGCAGGAAGATGCCGACGCCGACGG
>CAZAZQ010000032.1:0-14935 GCA_964489705.1 uncultured Ignavibacteriales bacterium | reverse complement strand
GTGATATTTGCATTACCGTTTACAACCCGGCGCAGGAAGATGCCGACGCCGACGGGGTCGGTGACAGTTGTGACAACTGTATTCTGGTCGCCAACACTCTCCAGGAAGATATCGATGCCGACGGGGTGGGTGATAGCTGCGACAACTGCATAGATACATATAACCCTCTTCAGGAAGACAGCGACTTCGACGGCATCGGCGACTCCTGCGACTTTATCTGCGGTGATATCGACGGCTCGAATGAGGCTCCCAACGTGGCGGATTTGACCTACCTGGTGAACTACCTCTTCAAGAGCGGACCGCCTCCGCCCATCATAGAAGCGGCTGATGTGGACGGCAGCGGAGATGTGAACGTCGCCGATTTGACCTACCTGGTCAACTACCTTTTCAAAGGCGGACCTGCTCCGAACTGCGGTTGAGGCAGCGATAAATTACCAAACCGTAAAGAAAGAGGCTGAAACGATTCCGTTTCAGCCTCTTTGCATATATGGCATAGAGTCTATGATATAGTCTGCGCTTATTCCGCTTCCATCTCCGCCTTGGCTTGCTCGATGATTTTCTGAGCGATTTCGTGCGGGACTTCCTCGTAATGCGAGAACTCCAGCGAGTACACGCCCTGCCCTTGCGTCATCGAGCGCAGGTCGACGGAATACTGGTAAAGCTCGGCTTGCGGCACCGCCGCCCGGATCCGCTGGCTCTTCCCTTCCGGATCCATACCGGCGATTTTCCCACGCCGGGACGAAAGGTCGCCCATCACGTCCCCGGTGAACTCATCCGGCACAAGCACTTCGACGTTGTAAATGGGCTCCAAAAGCACCGGCTTAGCTTCCATGAAGCCCTGCTTGAACGCCATCGCTCCGGCGATCTTGAACGCCATATCGGAGGAGTCGACTTCGTGGAAGGAACCGAAATAGAGCGTCACCTTTACGTCGACCACCGGTGCCCCGGCTAAGCCGCCGTGTTGCATCGCTTCCACGATGCCCTTCTCGACCGCCGGAATGTACTTGCTGGGAATAACGCCGCCCTTGATGGCGTCGATAAACTCAAAGCCTGCTCCGCGGGCGTTCGGCTCGATGCGCAGGTAAACTTCCCCGAACTGACCGCGCCCGCCGGTCTGCTTTTTGTGCCGGTACTGGGTTTCCGTTTTGCCGCGCACCGTTTCCCGGTACGGAATTTTCGGCTTGACCAGCTCCACCTCCACTCCGAATCGCTGCTTGAGCTTCTCGGTGAGCACTTCGATGTGGGTGGAACCCTGAGCGTACAGCACCATTTGCTTGAGCGCCGGGTCGGAAACGACTTTGAAAGTGGGGTCTTCTTCGTTCAGCTTTTGCAAACCCGCCGCTACTTTTTCCTCGTCTCCTTTGGACTTGGACTTGATGGCGACATCCATCACCGGATTGGGGAATTTCACCGGCGGAATAAAGAAAGTCACGTCCGAATCCGCCAGGGTGTTGCCGACGTGCGTATTTTTCAGTTTCACCAACACGCCGATATCACCGGCGGGAATCGACGTCACTTCGCTGCGGTTTTTTCCGTGGAAGGTATACACCTGCGCCACCCGCTCGGTCGTACCGGTCTGAACGTTACGCAGCTCCATTCCCTGTTTGACGGTTCCGGAGAAGACCTTGATGAACGACATATCTCCGAGGTGCCCTTCGGAGGCAATCTTGAAAACGTAGGCAATGTTTTTCCCTTGGGGATCGCACGGAACCTCGAGCGTTTCCTCTTTATCTTTCTTGATGGCGGTAATTGGGGGCATCTGGTTGGGAGCGGGCAGGTACTTCACGAAAAAGTCCAGCATGGTCTTGACGCCCATATTCTTGGCGGCGGAGCCGAACAAGACGGGATAAATTTTCCCTTTGGCGATACCGATGCTCAACCCTTTAATCACTTCCGCATCGGAAAGGGTTCCTTCCTCCAGGAATTTTTCCGTCAAGGAGTCTTCCGCTTCGGCGGCGATTTCAATCAGCTGTTCCCGTTCGGTTTGCACGGCATCCTTGAGATCGGCGGGAATCTCGACTTCCGAGCTGTTCCCTTTCTCATCGTAGGTGAAGGCTTTCATCTGGAGTAAGTCGACGATTCCTTTGAAGTTTTCCGCTTCGCCGATGGGCATTTGCACCGCCACCACTTCCCTGCCGAAGACGCTTTTAATCGAGTCCAGAGCGGTTTTCCACTTGACGTTTTCAAGCTCCATCTTGTTGACAAAGAAAAAGCGGGCGACGTTGAAATCCGCCATCGCTTTCCACTGGAGCTGCGTCCCGATTTCAACCCCGGCTCCGGCATTGATGACGATACCCGCCGCATCGGAGACCTTCAGGCAGCTCAGAAGTTCACCGGGAAAATCGGAGTGTCCCGGGCAATCCAAAAGATTGATTTTCGTCTTTTGCCATTCGCACGCCAGGAGCTTCGATGAAATCGACGTTTTCCGTGCAATTTCGGCTTCGGTGTAGTCAAGCAGTGATGACCCGTCATCTACCCGTCCGATGCGGTTGTTCTGGCCCGTATTGAAAGCGACTGCGTCGGCAAGGCTTGTTTTTCCGCAACCGCGTTGTCCCGCTAAACAGATGTTACGAATTTTGTCCGTTGTAAATTCCTTCACCAGTAATCCTCCAAACTCTCAATGTCTTTTGCGCCGCTCCGGTATCGGCAAAACGCATATAGCTCGTAAAGTTAAGAATCATACAAAAAGCTCCCATTTTTGTCAATTCTTTCGTGAGAGAAAAGCGGAAAAGTTTCCGAAACGGGCGGAACGGACTCCTCGGTTTTTCCTTTCCTGGTGCTGAAAGGTTCTTTGGAGACAGCGTCCAAAAATACCGGGCGGTTTTCTCTTTCCGGGAGTATAAAATTACCGGATGAAAAATTTCCCCGTTTGCCCGATGTATTTCTTGACTGTTTTGGGGAATTGTGTATATTGGCTGACTTGATTGGAGAAATGAGAAGAAAATGAAGAGAACGTTTCAACCTTCGAATAGGAAAAAGCTGAACGACCATGGCTTTCGGCGTCGGATGAGCACAAAAGCGGGTCGCCGTGTTCTCGCCAGACGTCGAGCCAAAGGAAGAAAACGGCTGACGGTGCGAGTTGCCCGGAAGAAATAGATTTCCCCGTTCTCTCAGCTTGAAAAGCCAGACGGAGATCCGGAAGCTTTTCAAAGAGGGAGAAAGAATATCAGGAAACTGTTTTACCTTAGTATGGGCGGTCGGTGATTCGTTTAAGTTCGGGGTCTTCCTTTCCAAAAAGCATGGCAAAGCGGTTCAGCGAAATCGGCTCAAACGGCTCTTTCGAGAGGCGGTCCGACTCAATCGGCACCTCTTGGCGAAGCCGGTAAAAATTGGCATTTACCCAGATGCGGAATGCAAACAAACAACTTTTGAAAATATCGACGCCGAGCTCAAGCGCCTTTTTACCTTCATCAACGAAAAAACAGCCTAAGGTTTCCCTTTTGGCGTATCCTTTCATTCTGCTCATTTACGTGTATCGTTACACCCTCTCCCCTCTTATCGGAAACAGTTGCCGCTACTACCCGACCTGCTCTCATTACGCGGAAGAATCCTTGAAAAAATACGGCGCCCTCAAGGGGAGCATAATGGCGATAAAGCGCGTGCTCCGATGCCACCCGTGGCACAACGGAGGCTACGACCCTGTGCCGTAACACTGGCAAAGTAATGGTAACCTATAATGAAGTGAGATAAGCTGAGCGATATGTATGATAGATAAAAAAACTCTTCCCATAATAGTCATTTTGGTGATCCTGATATTGTTTTACTTCCAGATACTGGAGTATCTGGGACTCTACACTCCTCCCAAACCACAACAACAGACCCAGCAAGAAACGGCGCAACAAGTTCCTTCCCCTGACACTTCCATTACGCCTCCCCCTCCTCCCGAGCAAAGGGAAGAACCGAAAGTAGCGGCGATAGAGGCTGACAGCACCGAGAAAACGCCGGATACGGTTGTCATTCAAACCAACACGTTCACCGCTCTGTTGACCAGTCACGGCGGCGGCTTGCTGTCGTTGAAGCTGAAAAAATATACGTACCGTGACGGTAAACAAATCGAGATGCTCCCCCTTGCGGAGCATGCCACACCTGATGCTACCTTTGCTAACGGTACTTTCTCGACAACCGCGGTCGATTTTTCGGCTGATCTCGCTCCCGGCACGTACCATGTGCAGAACGGCTCACAAGTCATCACGTATCATTACACCGCCCCTTCAGGGGGGGAAATCATCAAGAAGTATACCTTCTATCCTGACAGCTACCATTTCGATTTGGAATTGGAAGTTCGGGAGCCGATAAAGCTCGGCTTTGAACGGCAGTATAATCTCGTCTGGAACACCCCCTTGGGGGTGACCGAACCGCAAGCGGAAATGGACTACAACGCCATGGAAGCGGTGGCGATGATGTCCGGTTCCCGGGAAAAGTTGGATGACTTTCAGGACAACAAGCTGAATCAATCGCTGACCGGCTATACGACCTGGGCAGGGGTGCGCTCGAAGTATTTTGCGGCGGTTCTCATTCCCCGAAACAGGATGGCGGACGGCGTTTTTGCCCAGGGGGAAAAGGAAAAAATTTCGACGCCGGACGGCACCATCGAACAAAGACGGATAACGGTCGGCATCAATATGCCCTTTGCCAATATCAATACCGTTGCCGATACCTTCCGCGTGTTCGTCGGACCGCTTGATTATACTCTCTTGTCAAAATACAACGTCGGGCTTGAAGACATGCTCGGTATCGGCACCACCCCGATTGTCGGTTGGCTTATCAAACCGTTTGCCGTCGCTATCATTTGGCTTTTGCCGCGGATGTATGAGGTTATTCCCAACTACGGCTTGGTCATCATCCTCTTCGCTTTCTTCGTGAAGGTCGTCACTCTTCCTCTCTCGCTGAAATCGTACAAGTCGATGAACGCGATGAAAGAGCTCCAGCCCAAAATGGAGGAGCTCAAGAAGAAACACAAAAACAATCCGCAGGCGCTCAATGCGGAGATGATGAAGCTTTACAAAGCCCACGGCGTCAATCCGATGTCCGGCTGTCTGCCGATGCTGCCCCAGATGCCGTTGTTCTTCGCTTTGTTTTCGGTCTTCCGCTCCACTATCCTTTTGCGCAACGCTCCGTTTGTCGGGTTCATCACCGATTTGTCGCGCGGCGCTACCAGCTTCACCGATCCGTACATTATTTTGGTTGCCGTCATGATTATCAGCCAGTTTATCTCCCAGCGCTTCACGATGGCGAGCACCTCGCAACAAAACAAGATGCTTATGTATTTCTTCCCCTTGTTCATGGGTTGGCTGTTGTATAAATTCCCCGCCGGTTTGGTGCTCTACTGGACATGTTTCTCTATTTTCTCGCTGTTCGACTATCTCATTTTCCGGCGGCGGAAAAGCACGGGATCTCCGCAAGAGGGGTTGGTTGTAAAATCGTAAAGTCGTGACGAAACCGTGAAACACAATGTCCCCGCCTTCTTCAGAAGCCGATTTTTTTGATGGCACTATTGTCGCCGTCATCACTCCGCCCGGCGAGGGGGGAATAGCGGCGCTCCGGCTGGCGGGGAAAAAGAGCCTCACCTACCTTCAAAAGCATTTCATCCCGGCTTCAAAAGAATCAAAAGCGACCCCTTTTCTGATGCGCTACGGTCATTTTGTCGACCGCACCGGCGCCGTTATCGACGAGGTGACGGCTGTTTACATGCCCAAGGGGAAATCGTACACCGGCTTGGAGCAGGTCGAGATTTTCTGTCACGGCGGCAGGCAGGTTATCAACCGTATTATGGAGGAGCTTATCGCTTCCGGGGCGAGAGCGGCGGAGCCGGGGGAGTTTACCAAGTTGGCGTTTCTTTCCGGGCGGATCGACTTGGCAAAAGCGGAAGCGGTAGCGGAAATCATCGGCGCCAACACTTCCGTCGCTTACCGCACTGCCCGGGAGCATCTACTGGGAGCATATTCGGAGCATATTAACTTATTGCGTAGCAATATAGTAAAAATCCTTTCGGAAATAGAAGCGTCAATCGACTTCCCGGAAGAAGATATCGAAACCGTTCAATCGCCAAAGTTGTTGCGCCAGCTCGACAAGCTCATCGAAAATATAACGGAACTTGTCGAAAGCTATCAAGGCGGCAGGATAATCAAGGAAGGTTTCACGGTTGCCATCGCCGGACGGCCGAACGCCGGGAAATCGTCCCTTTTCAATCTCCTCCTGCGGCAGGAGCGTGCCTTGGTCACCCCAACCGCCGGAACGACCAGAGATTACCTGTCGGAATGGATTGAACTGGGCGGGGTGGCGGTTAACCTTATTGATACGGCGGGCTTACGAAAAAAAGGCGGTGCCATCGAAAAAGCCGGTCAAGCTCAAGCCAAACAACTACTTAAAAGAGCTGACCTGCGCTTGTGGATAATTGATCTTTCCGAAAAAAATTGGGAGGAAAAACTTGCCGAAGACCTTCCGGCTATCCCGTCACGAGAAAGAACACCCCAGGGAACATCTTCGGTGGAGCACGATATTTTGTTGGTCGGCAATAAGATAGATTTGCTGTGCAACGTCCGAGCGATGTTGCCTCGGCTCAGGGCACACCATATCGTCCCTATTTCATGCAAAACGAAAAAGGGGATAAAGAGCTTAAAAAAGAGCTTGATCGAGCGTATCGATGCTCGAATGCCGGATCTGACCTCCGGGCTGGTGGTCACTTCTGCTCGCCACCGGCAGAAACTGCAAGCGGCGCTGAAGAGCCTTCATCGGGCAAAAAGGATGATAAAGGCGGGGGAATCGCCGGAAATACCGGCATTCGAGCTCCGGCAGGCGGCGAGTGCCATTGACGAAATCACAGGAAAAGTATATACCGAGGACATCTTAGAGCAAATCTTCTCAACCTTTTGCATTGGGAAATAGGGCGGTATCATAGTAGCGTTACTTTCTGGCACAACATTTCTGACGTTAAGATACTGTTAGCTTACAGATTTTAGTGCGGCGGTGCACCTGATGCCAAGTATCTCGTACCTTATGGGCATAAGATGTGAAAAGCTACATTGAAACTCACGAAAATCTTTATTTCGAAATGCACAAAATCGTGGATATAGACGTCAAGCTCGGTAGACCAATTCTGCTTTCTTTATTGGCAACCTCTTATGCTTTGTCGTTTGCCGCTACGCTTTGTCAATGCCAAGCCATAGGTTATTTGGATGGGGGGAATTGTAGTGCAGAGCGGTGCTTGAGCTTTAGCGTTGCCCAAAAAAGAAAAAAGTATAATTTAACTCCATGACCGAACCGAACTATGATTTGATTGGTGCCTGCGGCGTTGATTGTGAGACGTGTGATATCTGGAAGCTCCCTTTTGATGCGGAAGCTGCCGAACGGATGGTCGCATGGTACAGGCAACAAGGCTGGCTGAAAGAACACGAAGGCGTTGCCGATGCGCTCGAGCGGAAAATGTACTGCCGCGGATGCCGCGGCGAACGTTCCGCGCACTGGTCGCCGGAGTGTTGGATTTTGAAGTGCTGCGTCGACGACAAGAGGCTGCGGTTTTGCTCAGAGTGCGAGAGTTTCCCGTGCGAGCGGCTGGTTGAGTGGTCGAAGCAAAATAACAAGTACACCCAAGCGTTACAGCGCCTACACAAAATGAGCACCCGACAGTAATCCTGCCTACCCCGGTCGACAGAAGCCGCAAAAAAGCCTTGAGAATTAAACTTCCACGCCGTCGGGAAAGCTCTCAGTTTGCTAAACTAAGAGGTAACTCTTTCCAGCGTCCACATAGTCCCTCTGGGGAGGTGGTAAGAGAGAGCTTGATGATAGAGATAAGATTGGTTGTTGCATATCTTTACGTTAAGGTTATTGACTCCACAAATCTGTGTCCTTCAGTAACGAAGATTGGGCAATTACCAAATCGACGTATGTGCTTGACCACTTTACTAGATGGGTGATTGTAAGGGTTCTTTCTACCGAATGAAATGGGACAAAAGTATCCCCCTATGACTAAGCCATAATCAAATGATTTTTCGTCTCCATGATGAGGTATCTGAATAGTTCCGACATTATCCCAATATCCTTCATAAACGTCTCTTAAACTTAAGCCTATATTTTGCAAGTCACAGTCGCCGGTATAAACACACCCGACTTTTTCATTAGAGAAGGAATCAATCCATGTTAGACTATAGCTTGGAAATAATGACATAAACTTGGAATTTTCAGGAGGTCCGCTATAAACCACCATGGAATTTTGATTAATGGTGCCACGCACTTTACGATATATGTCTTTTATTTTCTTGATCTCTTTAGGTTCGTATGGTATCTTGCCTGCCTTAATACTATCTTCACAATCTTCCTCAAGCAATGCTTCTAACTGAGCGTTCCTATCTCTGTATTCAAAGTTGTATGGTATGTATACCCAATCATAGCTTTTCATAAAACTTTTTTTCAAAATCGTTCCACTGTCAATTACTGTTGATTGACTTATTTCATCGATATCTTGAACCTTCCTCTCAACAACTTCGGAGTCTGGTGGTGGCTTTGGACTAATACTAATGATAACGGTTTCTTTTTCAAAAAAACTCTCTGGATTCTCTATCAGCTTCAATACATCTGTTTTTCCTAGTACCTTGTGGAAAAAATTGAGTAGAAGTTTCTCATTCTCATGGAGCAAGGGTAAAACTACCCTCTTAATTTTCCTCGTTTTCTCTCGCAAGGTCTTTATCTTACATATATGGTCATAATCAAAGTGAGAAATGAAAAGGACATCAATGTCTTCGCTTTCGTCAAAAGCCTTTTTGACGACTTCGTCGGCTTCTTTTGAATTCTTCCACTCCCCACAGTCATACACCACGTTAAAATTCTTGTGCTTTTCTGAATAAAAAGCCCCCTGACCGATCGGATGAAATGTACGAACCATTATCTCTTCTAGTAACTTCAGCTTCATTTTATTCCAATCCATTTTTTCAAGTAAAAAGTCGCTTACCTAGATCCTAGCTGATTGCATAGGTTATTGTCAAGAAGAGTTTGAGAACAAGACTGTTTGCACCTGAAGGAGTTTACTTGAGATCTTCATTTGTCTTGCCACGGGCGTGGTGTGTAAGTACCTTTGATTAGATAGGCTTTCGTTTCTCTGGTGCAGGATGAGGGCGAGGTGGGGACCTGCTCATCCTAAAATTTGTGCTCTTTACCCTTCGGTAAACTAAACTTTTTCCGATTACTATTGTAGCAGGTATAGTACTAACAAAAAAGAGCGAGGTGTAACGGATGAAGGTCGCCGTATTCAGTACCAAGTCTTATGACAGGGAGTTTTTGGAAGATGCCAACAGATCCTTTGGGCATGACATGACCTATTTCGAGGAGTCGCTGAATATGCGAACCACCGTTCTCGCGCATGGGTTCGAGGGTGTGTGCGTATTCGTCAATGACCTTCTCGACGCTCCCGTAATAAAAGACTTAGCCGCCCATGGGGTTAAGGTCATCGCTTTGCGTTGCAGCGGCTTCAACAACGTAGACCTCAAGGCGGTCGAGGAGGCTGGCATCACGGTCGTGAGAGTCCCTGCGTACTCGCCGTACGCTGTTGCCGAGCATACGGTGGGGATGATTCTGTCTCTCAACCGCAAGATGCACCGCGCTTACTTGCGGGTTCGAGAAGGAAACTTTGCCTTGGACGGCTTGCTTGGCTTCGATATGAACGGCCGAACGGTCGGCATTGTCGGGACGGGGAAAATCGGCGCCGTCGTCGCCAAAATTCTCAAGGGATTCGGATGTCGTTTGCTGGCGTACGATCCGTACCCCAATCCGGAGTGTGAGGCTTTGGGAGTGGAGTATGTTGCGCTTGCCGACCTTTTTTCTCAGTCTCACATTATCACTCTCCATTGTCCGTTGACCCATGATACCCATCATCTGATAAACGAAGAAGCCATCCGCCAAATGATGCCGAACGTTATGTTGATAAATACCAGCCGCGGCGCCCTCATCGACACCAGGATTATTATCGAGGCTCTGAAGTCGGGCAAAATCGGCTACTTGGGACTTGACGTCTACGAGGAAGAAGCCGACTTGTTTTTTGAGGATCTTTCCAATCAGGTAATCCAAGACGATGTTTTTGCGCGACTGTTGACCTTTCCCAATGTGCTCATTACGGGTCATCAGGCTTTCTTTACTCGAGAAGCGCTCCAGAATATTGCTTACACAACGATGGAGAACATTACCGCTTCTGAAACCGGTAACGTACCTGAGGAAAACGTCGTGCACACGGGGCATTTCGTAGAGAAAACGTAACAACCGGCATAACTGACGGGAAAAAAATAAACGCCCGTGACGGTGTAAATCTTTCGTTGATTGTGTTCCGGCGGTTCGCTCTTTTGGATTATTAAGAGTGCAACCTGCTGTTGCTTCTCCAGTCTTTTCGTTTCGTTTGACAAGGACTCTGCACTTCAGCCTTGACATTTTCTTTATCTGTCGTTACTTACTGACCGAATCATGAGGCAGTACGATTTCGATACAATTGTAGTCGGCGGCGGTCATGCCGGTGTGGAAGCCGCTCTGGCAGCGGCGCGGATGGGAAAAAGCGCTGCTATCGTCACGATGGATGCGTCCAAGCTCGCTTTGATGTCGTGCAATCCGGCGGTCGGCGGCATCGGTAAGTCTCACTTAGTCAAGGAGATAGACGCTCTTGGCGGAGTTATGGGCGTTGCCATCGACGCGACCGGCATCCAGTTCCGGCGGCTCAACCTTTCCCGCGGTCCTGCGGTCTGGTCGACCCGTGCCCAGGCTGACCGGCTCAAATATACGCAGTTTATCGTCGATTACATTGCCCGGCAGGACAAAGTCACAGTTATTGAGGGGATTGCCGGGGAAATCCTGGCGGAAAACGGTAAGGTCTGCGGTATCCGCACTGAGAAAGGGGAAGCTATCCATGCCCCGGCGGTCATTATCGCCAGCGGGACGTTTCTCGGCGGGCTGATCCACATCGGGGAGAAGAAAATCAAAGCAGGCAGAATCGGGGAACCGGCAGCTTATCAACTCACCGAATCGTTGCGAAAGCTCGGTTTTGAAGTTGGGCGCCTAAAGACCGGAACGCCGCCCCGTCTGGACGGTGATACGATTGATTGGGAGAAATGCACTATTCAGCACGGGGAAGAGCCGATTCCGTTTTTTTCTTCCCGCTCGCCCCGGCGGATTTTCCGACAGGTGCCGTGCCACCTGACCTATACCACCGAAAAAACGAAGGAAATAATCTCTGCCAATTTCCGTCTGTCGCCGATTTTCTCCGGGCAGATCCAGTCGACCGGACCGCGCTATTGTCCTTCGATTGAAGACAAGTTCTACCGCTTTGCCGATAAAGAGCACCACCAAATTTTCCTTGAACCGGAGGGAAACGGTACCAACGAAATCTATCCCAACGGCTTCTCGACCGCTCTGCCGGAGGAAATCCAATACCAAGCCATCCGCACCGTCAAAGGATTGAAAAATGTCCGTATTACCCGTCCCGGTTATGCCATCGAATATGATTACTGCCCGGCATACCAGGTCAAACCGACTCTTGAGACCAAGCGACTCAAGGGGCTGTTTTTCGCCGGGCAAATCAACGGGACTTCGGGGTATGAAGAAGCTGCCGGGCAAGGCTTGATGGCAGGCATTAATGCTGTGCTCTCCATTGAGAACGAGCCGCCGTTTACTCTCGACCGTTCGGAGGCGTATATCGGCGTGATGATTGACGATCTGACCACCCGCTCGACGACTGAGCCGTACCGGCTTTTTACTTCACGGGCGGAATACCGGCTGGCATTGCGGGAAGATAATGCCCGCGACCGGCTCATCGAATACGCCAAAAAATATCGCCTCGTCCCTGCCGACGAGTACGAGAGCTTTCGGTATCTTCAAGAAGAGACCGAGCGAATTATTGCCAAACTTCGGAAAACCAGAATCCCGGTCGAGGCGCTGGGGGAATTGTCGAGCCATTTCAAGAAAACGAGAACGATAAGCCTGGAGCACTTGCTCAAACAGCCCGGTTTGTCCTTGACGGAGGCAATACCGATGCTTGCCCGATTCAACGGTGATCTCTCAGACAATCGGGAAGCATTGGAGCGGGCGGCAATTATTATCAGGTACAAGGGATACATTGACAAACAGCAACGTGAGATAGAGAAATTCCAAAAGCTGGAGCACGAGACTATCCCGGAAGATTTCGACTTTACCGACATCAAAGGCTTGAAGCGAGAAGCTTACGAGAAGTTCATCCGTTTCAAGCCGACTTCTCTGGGGCAGGCGGGGAGAATCGAAGGGGTAACGCCGGGGGACATTGCGGTTTTGTCGGTTTACGTGCGGAGGCATAAGTCATTGGCGTCATGAACTACGAAACTCTCCCGAGTCTCCATCCCGACGGGCTCCTGAAAAAGTACGACCCGGAAAACAAACTTGAGCACTATTTCCGGCTCCTGCTGGAAGAAAACAAGCGGGTCAACCTTGTTTCACGTGAAACCGGCGAGGCGGGAGTCGGTGAACTCAAAAAGCTGGCGGCGCAATCGCTGGTGCCATTTGAAATAATCAACCTTGGCACGGTAGGCAGCTATCTTGACATCGGTTCCGGCGGAGGATTCCCGGCGGTTCCGATTTTGATGACGTTGGAAGTTAGCCCCCGACGCTTGTTGGTAGAGCGGACGCAAAAAAAAGCCGCCGCCCTCCGGCGTATCCTTCTGAAGCTCGATATCAGAGCCGAACTTGCCAAGCAGACATTTGAAGAGGTGGCAATAGATGCTCCCTTTGACCTGATTACCCTCCGACTGGTAAAACTCACGCCTCAGCTTTTTGATAAGATTTTTTCAGCGTTGACAGAAGGAGGAATCTTTATCTACTACGCCATCCCGGACTTTGAAATGGTAGGCCCATCTCTTAGCCATAAAATGTATCGGTACTCTACCGTTCCGGGCGGGCAAATTTCCTACTTCACTCTCTTTCGCAAAACCTCATAGCGCTGAAACATTTTTGTTGCGCAGATTAATTTATCATTGTAGAATTTGTTTGAAGGAAGAGACTTAACAAGGAGTGTTGATTGGGTAAAATCATCGCCATAGCAAATCAAAAAGGCGGCGTCGGCAAGACCACCACGGCTATCAACCTGGCGTCCTGCCTGGCGGCGGCTGAGTATCGCACCTGCCTCATCGACATGGATCCGCAAGCCAACTCAACCAGCGGCTTGGGGGTGGAGAAAAACAAAGTCGAGACTTCCATCTACGACGTCCTCATTGGTGCCAAACAGCTTCATGAAATTATCACCAAGACCGATCTCGACTACTTGGACTTGGCGCCTTCGTCAATTTCCCTCGTTGGGGCGGAGGTGGAACTGGTGAGTATGTTTTCACGTGAAACACGTCTCAAGTCCGCCCTTGCCGAGGTTGCCGATTTGTACTCTTACATCATCGTCGACTGCCCACCTTCGCTGGGACTTCTCACTATCAACGCCCTGACTGCTGCCGATTCCCTTATCATTCCCATCCAGTGTGAATACTACGCCCTCGAAGGACTCGGGCAACTGATGAACACCGTGAAGCTGGTGCAGGAACATCTTAATCCCAAGCTGGAGTTGGAAGGCGTTCTGCTGACGATGTACGACAGCCGCTTGAATCTCTCCCGCCAAGTCTCCGAAGAAGTCCGCAAGCATTTCCAAAACAAAGTGTACAAAACCGTCATCCCCCGCAACGTCCGCCTATCGGAAGCTCCTTCGTTCGGCAAGCCGATTATCCTGTATGACATCCTTTCAGCCGGGGCGGAGAACTATATGTCATTAACGCAAGAGGTGGTATCACGATGAGTAAAGTTGTCTTAGGCAAAGGGCTTGAAGCGCTTATTCCCAGCGATGCAAAGCCGTCGGGCGGGAAAGATAAATTCCGCATGGTTGCCCTCGAAAAAATTCACCCCAACCCGATGCAACCCCGCCACGAGTTCGACGAGGAAAGCCTCCGCCAACTGGCTGATTCTCTCAAGCGTAACGGCGTCATGCAGCCTCTCGTGGTCAAACGCACCGATGAGGGCTACATTATAATAGCGGGCGAGCGACGACTCCGTGCCGCCAAGATGGCGGGACTGAGCGAAGTGCCGGTCGTGCTGCGCGACGACATCGACGAAACGCAAATGCTCGAACTGGCGCTTGTGGAAAACTTGCAGCGGGAAGACCTCAATCCACTGGAAACTGCTGAAGCCTACCAAAAACTCATTGAGCAATGTGGATTAACTCAGAATGAGCTGGCGGAAAAAGTGGGGAAAAGCCGGACTGCTGTCGCTAACATTCTTCGCCTGTTGGGACTGCCGGAAAGCATCAAGCAGATGATTCGCGAGGGGAAGCTGAGCGAAGGACACGCGCGAGCTATCCTTGCGGTCGGCTCGGAAGAGCAGATGCTGGCGCTGGCACAACGTGCCGCCCGGGAGGCACTGTCGGTGCGGGCGGTAGAGCGTGAGGTCAGCCATGCGAGGAGAAAACCTCGCTCCACCACGAAAATTTCACCGATGCTTTCGGAAGTCGAGACTTACCTTCGCCAATTGCTCGGCACCTCGGTACGGATTTACCACGGTATCAAGAAGGGACGCATCGAAATAGAATACTACGGCGACCAAGACCTCGACCGCCTGCTGGAGATGTTCCGCAAAATCGGGTCGGAGTAGCACCTCGACTATCGACAGAGCCCAAGTACGTTTGAATTGTGCTCGGTCGGGAAACACCCGACGGGTGACTTATTTCCCCGACGGTCGAAAAGAGCCCCTTAGGGGTTGGTCAGGAAAGGATTCCTGACCGCGCACACCCTAAGGGTGTTTTACCTTAGTTGTAGGGCACGGTCTGGTACAGACCTGCCATTCTCTTAACCCTCTGGCAGATCTCTCCGAGATCTACCCTTGTATCTTACACTGAAGAATTTTTGTACCTTAAAACGGATCGGGATGAATCTGTACCTGCCCTCAGGTCTAAGAGCCTGTGTCG
>CAZAZQ010000031.1:0-17605 GCA_964489705.1 uncultured Ignavibacteriales bacterium | reverse complement strand
GCCAAAGTATTTAGGACAGAATGGGTAGGGACGGTCTCGTAAGAGACCTGCCAAAGAAGGCTTGGAAAAAGCCGCAGCGTTTCCGAATTCTCCTCAAAAGGTTCCTGCGTCACCGCACAAAAAAAGAAGCGAGGAATAAATCCTCGCTTCTTTATCTATAAACCAGTCTTCTAATCGAATTAGAAGATCCAGTCGCCCATCGGGCACGGTCCGCCGTTGAAGTAATAATCAATGAGATAGTTCACATCGGCCATGTCGATGAGACCATCAGCATTGACATCACTCAAGTGCTTGAACGGAACCGCTCCGGGACCGCCGTTCACCGTTCCGGCGAGGTAGATGATATCAACGAGGTTAATCGCACCGTCGTTGTTCACATCACCACGACCGAAACCGGCCCACTGGTTAACCAGTCTGGCAAGCGGAGCAATCTCGGCGCTGGAGGACGCATCGGTCATGCCGTGGAGCGCAAAGTGGGCGATACCCACCGAGTAGGTTCCATTGGCATCGAAGTCGTGCGCCGCCAACGTGACGAGCGCTTCGCCGTCGCCATTGCTCATATCGTAGCCGAACTCACCGGTACCAGCGGTCATGTAGGTGTAGCAGGAATCCCAGAAGATTCCCCAGCCCCAGAACCCGAAGCCAGGCGTACCGGAGGCACCATAGAGACCCCAGGTATTGATAATGGGCTCAAGATCAAAATCACCGGTGGGAGCACAGCACCCAAACGGAATCTTGATTTGACCCCAAGCCTGGTCGGCAGCCGGTTGGTTGTAGCTCCACGCGGCGGAGATGCTGCGGTCGATGGCAACGGTATCATTACCATTGTCACAGTCATACATTTCGCCGAGGTACCAACCGGTAACCGGGTTCCCGTTCCGCTCGGAGAACTCGAGGATCTCGAGCGTCACGTTCGCCAGTTCAGGGACATCAACCGCACCAACGACGCGGCCGTTGCAGTACAGACCCATGGTAGAGTCGTTGTCGAACGGTGCGCCGAAGTTTTCCCAATCCCATCCATAACCGAGATCGAAGTTTTGGACGGAATCGATGAAGCTCTTGCAAACCATGTCACCAGTGACGTTGAAGTACGTGTTTCCACCGTCATTGGTCATCTCACCGAGAGTAATGCCGCTCATGAGATGCGGTTTGCAGTCGTTGTCGCACCAGTTCGGATCCGGCTGCATCGAAACGAAAGCTTCAGCCTCACCACCACCGCTCACCCAGTCTTGGGTATGAACCGCAATGCGGTAGGTGCTGGTCGCATAGACGTAAGCACCCTGGTAGTAGGAGCTATTATCGCCATCGATTTCGAAGCCGTGCGGATCCCAATCGCCCGTTCCGAGACGACCGGTGTTGGTCACCAACTGCGTGTTGGCAGCGCCGACACCGAAGTTCAAGGTGGTGGTGTCAATCAAGCAACCACCGACCAAGCAGACACGAATCGCCGGAGCTTGAGTCGGGTTGTTCAGGAAGAAGTCGGGATCGTTGGTTTCAAACGTGATGTAGAAACACTGCGGTCCGCGATTGATATTCGCCTGAATGACATCCAACTCGAGATCGGCGGTATCGCCGGCGGCAAGAACCGCACCGTTGTACGGCCAATCGACCGCATTCAAGTACGGCGGGAAGCCAGCCGCAGCCCGGTTGATTCTCTCCTTGTTGAGTTCATTCTCGCGAATGGTGAGAATGCTGTTCTCATCAAGGATATTGTCGTTCGGACGCAAGAACTTGGACAAGTAGGCTTCGCGAGCCAACTCGTCGGCGATCTGGTTGGCTTTCATCATGAAATCTTCATCCACGGTATTCGCAGACGCGAAGTCCGGAATAGTCTGACCCGGATCGTTTTCATCCGCCGTCACCGTGATGAAGTTCAGGTCGGTACAACCGGTGTTGACAAAGACGTCTTCGAAGACGACCGGGTAGCTGGTCGCCGAACCGAATTCGACAGCCGCAGTCGGATTGTAGGTCTGGATTTCCAGACGCGGACGATCCGCACCCTTGGTCATGTCAAAGATATCGCCCCAATAGGTGGCAAAGACCACGTGAGTGTTGCCGCCTTCGTCGGGAGCGAGAGCACCAGCCATACCGATATTCGCCGCATAGCCATACGGACGCTCGATACGACGACGGTAAACTTCGGAGAAGTCAACCGAATTAATGCAGCTCAAGAAGCCCATTTCGTCGAAGACATAGAGATAATCCGGTTCCGGCTCAGGTTCACAGCTCAAAACACCGTCAACATAGTAGCGGCCACCGGACTGACCCGTGAAGGTCCGCTCAATAGCACCGCTGGACTTGTTGACGCCGATCAAGTTTGCGCCAGCCGGGGGACTAACCCACCGAGTGAGGGTCGGAATGTAGATGTGAGTAATGTCAACGATCGGCGTAGAATAGTACGCGCGGTTTCCGAGCGTCGCAAAGTTAACCGAACCGTCGGCCGCATTGATGCTGTAAACCAAACCGTCGGTCGGATAATCAGCTTCGGCACGCGAGTTAGCATACAGTTTGCCGTCGCTGTACGCCACACCGGCGGTGAAGCCTTCGTCGCCGAAGTAGCCGTTCGCATGGGTCCAGACATTGACACCCTGCAGGCCACCAGCCGAAGACAACTGCCAGTTAATCGTGCCCGTCGCAGCATCGATGGAGTAGATATCACCTTCCACGCCCGACCCGAAGGTGGCATAGAAGAGATTGGTTCCATCAGTGGCGCCCGAAACAAAGGTCGACAGGGACAGCGAGACCGGATAGCCAGCCATCTTGACGCCGGTCGCCGCATCAGCGCCGACGACGTAACCGTCATCCGTGCCCCAGAAGACATAGTCCGTGCCGCCGATGTTCAAGACCGTGAAGCGTCCCCACCGCGTGAGGCCATACAGCTCACCCGGATAGGTACCCACATCACGACTCCACACCAGGGCGCCGGTATTGAAGTTCCACGCAGAGACGGAGTTCCAGTCACCGCCGGAGGTGAACAAGAGGGTATCGGTACCCACCACCGCCACCGTCGGCGTCGAGCGGACATAGTTCCCAATCTCAGGAGTTCCGCTCAAAGTATACAATTGGGCTCCCGTCTGCAGGTCAAAAACAACGTAGTGGTCGGTAAACGACTGCACTACCTTATTGAAAGCAATAATCGGACCGCAGAAGCCGACTCCTTGGGTCGGATCTTCGTACGCCCAATTCAAGGTCATATCGCACCAGGCATCGCCAACCGGATTCATGGAAGCACCGGTACGACCGTAGTCGTGCTGGTACGTCGCCCAATCTTCGCCGGTCGGGTCACATTCACGGCCGCTGTAGGGGATGCAGCAGGTGTAAGCTTCTGCCACAGCCGCCCAATCACGGGTGGGCAGACCCCAGTCATCAGCCATGTACGCCCAGATACCCCAGTACTCAGCCCACGAATCGTCACAGCCGCCGCCGCCTGCATCGGACAAGGTCCGGATACCGTCGGTCGAGTCGGTACCAAACGATTCGATAGCAACCCAGTAGTCGCCTTGGACGTAGACATTCATCGGGGTGAAGTCAACCGTCATCGGCGCCGGATAGAGAACATAATCGGCCGGGGTAAGGGTAATAGAAGCCAATTCCGTTCCCGGATAGCCACCCGCATCGGAGTAGACCGAGACTTTGGAATTGGTGGTATAAGCAGTGGGGGTGCCGTTGTCATAAAGATACCAGGACACTTCTTGAACGCGGCATTCTTCGCCGACCGCCATGAACTTCTGAGCTTGAGCGACATCGCCCCAGGCATCAGGCAATCTCCAAAAGTAAGCGAGACCGGTGTAACACCAGTTCCAGTAGCAATCCTTGTACGGATCGATACACATGTAGGCATCAAACAAGAAGTTGACGTCGAGACCCCACAGGCTCAACATATCCCACCAACCACCGGAGTAGTAGCAGAACGACCGTCCCACTCCGTCGGTGCCGTCGGATGACAGGCAGGACTCGTAATCGACACCGGGAGTTCCGTTGGATGAGAATGATACGTAGAAGTCATTCGTCATCACTAAGTTAAAGGACGAGAAGTCTGCCGTCGTCCAGGCCGGGAAGGCGGCATAAGTACCCGCAGGGATGGTGACCTGAGCCAACTGGGTGCCCGGAAGACCAGCATTATCGTCATAGACGGTGATAATGACGTCGTCGTTGCCGAAAGTACCGTCAGCCGGGTCATAAATGGCAAGATCCACAAACTGGAGGGTTTCCGGACCGCTTACGCTGTAGCGCTGAGTATAGAGGTCAACGCCGTAGACCGGATGCGGAGCTCTCCAGTAGTATGCCACATTCGTGTAATAGTATTGATAGTAGCAATCGGAAAAGGGTATTTCGCCGCAGCAGCGCTCGGAGAGGATGAAGAACGAAACATCAACGCCCCAGTCATTCAGCATTGATCCCCATATTCCAGACCAATTCTCACTGGCACGCTCTTCGCCCACATACGGACCGTCTGCAGCATCAGAAATTATTGCCAGGACATCACCGGGATCATTCTGCAATATCGTCCACCCATAGTGGTATTCTTCACCGTCAGAAAAAATCCAATACTGTCCGCTTGCATTGCCCGTAGGAGTGAAATCGGCGGAGACATACGCAAGACCACTAGTGGGAAGAGCAGCATTCGGAATATCAACCGAGTCGAGTTTCGCATTCGGGAAACCGAAACCGTCGTCATCCCACAGGTAGCAGCGCATATCCGGAGTACCGACCATCGCATCCCCATACATCAGGTAGTGCGCGACCATCAACGTACAGTCATACCCCGCTTCGGTGGTAAACCGCATGTTGAACAGATCGTCGCCATAGGCATCGGGGATGGTCCAGTAGTAGTACGGATTGCCGCTCGTGTAGTCCTGCACATCGCAGAAATACGTCTGAGGAGGAGTAGGAGCCGAAGGGTTACCGGGCAGTTGCATTAGCGCGTCTTCTGGTTTCTTAAAGGTAGGTTGATCCGGCCTGGCATCAGCGATATGAGTGTAGAACTGAGCGTTCTCATCAATCTTGATGACAGGGTTCAACTTACCTCTAATCACATCTGAAGTTGCTGTACCGCTCAAAGCCAAAATGAGACTCAGAACGAATACTGCGCTTATCAGTCTTTTTAACATTTAATTCCTCCTTAAAAAAGGAAAGAGTGCTGATTCGTCTTTCTAAAGTCGGCAATCACCGGACTTTCCTTGAGTAAGGAAGTCATAAGGTGTCTTGCCCGCGTCCGCAAAATACGTCTAGGGAAACTATGGACACATACTTTAGTCAACGAATTCATTAAATTCCTCTTCTTTTTGGAGTCGGAGTCTTAAAGCTCCTCGTATGTTAAAAAGCTTAATCTTCTGCGCTCTTAGAATCAGTTTTTTGTCGATTCTTGTCACCTCCTTTTGACTGACTCTCGCCAATCAAAGGTTAAAGGTCAGTGTAGTAACACGAATTAGGTGGAAAGGAAATTAAGACACTTGCAACTATATAACGCCCTACCGACGTGCTTGCTTGGTTGATCATAGGTAAATAATAGAGCCAACCTTTTTCGACAAAGGTTTTACCCCTTGTCACGTCAGCACCATCGTTAGCATTATACAGTTCTTACTGAGGTATTTACTCGCTACACTCCGAACCGCTTGTGGCTCTCGGGTTCGTGGTGTAACATTCACACGCTCGATTAAAAAAATAACCTTTTTCCCAAATTTGTCAAGAGGAAAAAACGCTTTTTTTCGCTGATTCTCAAATACTTTCCCGGATTTCTCTTCTTTAATCAGGACTATGTAAGGATTGTTTTATGGGTTGTTTTTGCCCTTTCACCGGCAGATTCTCCCGCAATTGGTCTTGACAAAAAGCTAAAATTGTGGGTTTTTTCTCGTATGCGGCTTATTTCGTTGGAAATTCACAACTTCAGAGTGCTCAAAAACGTCCGACTTGACTTTCCGGACAAAGTCATCGGGATAATAGGTCCCAACGGCGCCGGGAAATCCTCTCTCATCGAAGCCATCTCATGGGCATTGTACGGAAACCAAGTCGCCCGCTCCGGCAAAGAAGAAATCAAAGCCGTTTTCGCCCGCCCGACCGAATCATGCGAAGTCAAACTGGCATTTGAAGTTAACGGGATAAACTACCAAGTTGTCCGACGTCTGGTGGGAAAAAACGAGCGGGGTGAAGTGGAGCTCTACCGCGACGGAAAACCGGAATCAATCGGAGTAAGCGTGACCCGGCACTATGTCGGTGAGCTGCTGGGGCTGGACTGGCGGGGATTTCTGACTTCATTCCTTGCCCGCCAGCAAGAATTGAACGCTCTTTCCGATCTCCAACCGACCAAGCGCCGCGACCATCTGGCGGGAATGCTCGGCATCGAACGGCTGGACAAAGCTATCCAGAAAGTCAAGGAAGACACCCGCGCCTATGAGAACCAGATCTCATTTCTGGAAAGACAGTTAGCCGAAACGGAGTCGGTCAAACGGCGGATAGAAGAACTGCACACAATAATTGCCGATGTCTCCCAACAAGTTACCGTAAAAAAGCAAACAATGGAAAGCAGCCGACTCACCCTTGAACGTCAAGCGGCTGAATTTCAAAAAAAACAGCACGCCCGCTCGACATGGCTGCAACTCACCGCCAAGCTGGAAGCGGAAGTCAAGACGGAAAAACAACTTATCGAACAAAAAGCGGTGCTCCGCACTGAACTGGCAAAACTGGCTGATTACCAGCGGGAGAAAGAAGCTCTGGGAAAAAAACTGGCGGCTTTGCCGGAACGAAAAAAAGAGCTGGAGAGCCTCAAAGCTGCCAAAAGCCGACTTGAACTCCGGCAAGAACTTACCTCGCACCAACATGAACTTTCCAAAGAACTGAAGCAGCTTGAAGAAGAGTTGAAAAAAGCCAACAGTATTATTCAGGATTATGAGAGACAATTACAGACTATACCGGAGGATATAACAACTATTGTAAGCAATTATCAACACCAACTGGATGAGGCGCGAAACGAGTTTACCCGTTTGAAAGCTCAAAAAGCCGCTACCGACCGAGAAATAAACAAACTTCGCGAGCAGTTGGCGTCCATCGCCGAGCTCGGGCCCGATTCCGTCTGTGATCGCTGTTTGCGCCCGTTTGGGGACAGCCTGCCGGAGATACGAGAGCATCTCAACAAAGTGCTGTCCGAGCTTCAAGAAACCGGCAAAAAGCTCAAGCATGAGCTGAAAAGAAAAGAAGACGAGGGGAAAAAGCTCAAACAACAGCTTGCCGACTTCGAGCGGCAAGCCCAAAAACATCAGGAATTGAGCATAAAAAGAGAAAATGCCGTCGGAGAACGGGACAGATTGACTGCCCGGCAAGAGAGCTTACGACAGAAATATCAACAAGTTACGAGAAAAATCACCGAGTTGGGAACGGTCTCTTTCGATGAAAGCGGATTTGTCGCTTTAGCCAAAACGGTACGGGAGCTTGAACAAGACCAGTTGCGATACAAACAGTTACAAGGCGAACTCTCCCGCAAAGAATCTCTCGAGCGCAACCTCAAAAGCTTCGAAAAAAAGCTGGAAACCGCCAAAAACGAAATTGCCGCCTTAAAACATGAACTTGAGGGTTTGGATTACAAAGAAGAAGAGTTTCTGACCCTTCAACAAGCCTTCGAAAAAGCCCAACGAGACCATGAACATGCGAAAACGGAGTACTTCTCAATCTCCAAGGAATTGGAGCTCAACCAGAAAGAGTTGGAAGGAAAGCTTGAACAACTGAAGCGTTTTGAGCATGCCGCCGAAGAATTGGAGACTTTTCGGACGAATCATTATTACGGCAACAAGTTAGCTCGTCTTTTCAGCGATTTCCGGGCGCATCTCATCGCCCAGATCCGCCCCACCCTGGCGGAATTTTCCAGCAAGCTCATATCGGAAATGACCAACGGCAAATACAATTTGGTCGAATTGGACGAGAAATACAACCTGCGCATTTTGGATACGGGGCAGTATTACGGCGTCGACAGATTTTCCGGCGGCGAGAAAGACCTTGCCAATTTGTGTCTTCGGCTGGCTATCTCGCTGGCGCTTACCGAATCTGCCGGATTGCAACGCTCGTTCATTATTTTGGACGAGGTCTTCGGCTCGCAGGACAACGAGCGGAAGGAATTGATTATCAAAGCCTTAGCCAACCTCAAGCAACGTTTCCCGCAGATTTTTCTCATTACCCATATCGAAGAAATCCGAGACCAGGTGGAGCAATTGATTGAAGTTGTCCCGACCGGGTTGGGATGGTCGGAGGTGAAAGTCGATGGCGTCGCGGCGTAAGTCTAAAAGAAAGACCGCCTTTCGCTGGTCGATCGTTCTCGGCATCATCCTCTTTCTGGTCGTCTTCCGCTTAGTAGAAGAGGTTGGGCACGACCGGCTTCCTACCGACCGCTTTATCGTCAAACGGGTGCTCGACGGAGACACCTTCGAGCTGGCGGGAGGCGACCGAGTACGTCTGCTTTCCATCGACACGCCGGAAAAAGGGGAACCCCTTCACGGCGAAGCCTGTCAATTACTGTCAAAACTCACCTTGGGGAAACCGGTACGCCTCGAATATGCCGGCCGTCGAAGAGACAAGTACGGGCGGTTGCTGGGGTATGTCTACGTCGATTCGGTTTTTGTCAATAAGATTATATTGGAAAACGGGTTAGGCTATCTGTACCTCTTCCGAGACACGCCTCTCAACAGCCCGGAGACCAAAACCCTCTTAGACGCGCAACGCCGGGCGATGGCGGCAAAAGTCGGCTTGTGGGCACTGCCGCATAGCCCGGAAGAGTATTACATTGTTCTTGAAGGTTCATTCCGATTCCACCGCCCCGGCTGCCAATCGGTGAGCAAGCGCAAGCCGGGACACTTCCGCACCTTCTCCACCCGCGAGGAAGCCCTCTACGAAGGGCTTTCCCCTTGCCGGAGATGCAAACCATAAGACAAAGAAAATCAAAAAGATACGTTCTCGCTTCCAGTGTCTTTTTCCTAAGAAGCGATTGACTCTTCAGGGATACGGTGTATCTTAATCATATGAGAAACAGCGTCATTCTTTTAATTGGGATAATCCTTCTCTATTTCCTCTCCGGTCTGGTGCTCCAGTTTATCTACGGACCTTCTTTCGGCTTCTTGTCGGGGGAAAACTGCTGGATACCGGACGGACAAGGCGGCTGGACAAAACACGGCACCCCCAACTCCCCGCCACCTACTACGCCCAGCGTCCATGTCCCTTTGTTAGTCCGTTACCTCCCGATTTTCCTCCCGGCGGTTTTGCTGGCACTTTTCCTTTTCACTCCTTTGCGGAAGTACGTGGAAAAACCCCCCGAACCCGAGTCTTCCGAACCCTCTGAATCGGAAGCGCCAGAACTTCCTTCGTCCGAGAAAAACCAATAACCGGTTGGTCTCTTTTCTCTATTCCGGTTGCATCTTGGGAAGGAAATAGTATATTGTTCTCTGCTTCGTCTGGGAATGACGGGTGTAAAAGGAAACGTGCACGCAAAAACGTATGAGTCGGAAAGATGAGCGAAGAGTTGAAAGATAGAAGAATTTTGGTCACCGGCGGTGCCGGGTACCTCGGCTACCACCTTGCCCAAGGGCTGAAAGAACGCGGCGTTAGTTTCTTGGCACTAAACGACATAGCCCAATTTATCAAAGAGGATTACCCCGACGACGCCCTCTTGGCGATTGTCGATGTCCGGGACAGGGAGGGGATGTACCGACTTATCCACGAGAACAAAATCGATACCATCATTCACTGCGCCGCGGCGCTTCCCCTTTGGCCCAAAAAAGAAATCTACTCCACCAACATTTCCGGACTTCGCAACACCTTGGAGCAGGCGTTGAAGTGTGGGGTGGAGCGGTTTGTTTTCATCGGCTCCACGGCAGTGTATGGCGTTCCCGACAAGCACCCGCTTTATGAAGACGACCCGCTCATCGGCGTCGGACCATACGGGGAAACCAAAATCGAAGGGGAAAAAATCTGCCGGGAATTTCGGGAAAAAGGTATCTGCGTCCCGATTATCAGGCCCAAGACGTTCATCGGAACGGGTCGTCTGGGGGTTTTCCAGATCCTGTACGACTGGGTCGATTCCGGCAAGCGTATCCCCATCATCGGGAACGGAGAAAACCGCTATCAACTGCTTGAGGTGACCGACCTCGTTGAAGCGATTGTCCTGACCATCACGGCTCCCTGCGAAGCCGCCAATGATACCTTTAACGTCGGAGCACAAAAATTCGACAAGGTGAAAGTGGACGTGGGAGCGTTATGCGAATTTGCCGGTAACGGCGCCCGGGTGCTCCCGACTCCGGCAAAGCTGGTCAAAGCTACCCTGGCCGTGTTCGAGTTTTTCAAGCTATCTCCTTTGTATAAATGGATTTACGGCACAGCAGACAAGGACTCTTACGTTTCGACCCAAAAAATCGAGGAAAAGCTCGGCTGGCAAGCCAAGTATTCCAACCAGGATGCCTTGATTCGCTCTCACAAATGGTATCTGGAGCATAAAGAAGAGCTTCAGAACATCAAGACCGGCGTCACCCACCGGGTCGGCTGGGACCAGGGCATTTTGAAGCTCATCAAAAAATTCATGTAGCGGCTTGTTTGAAAGCTTCCCCACCGGTGCTACAAACCAACCGGTTGACTTTGTCCAAGAAAACTTCTATCCTGCCGACATGCGACGGCTTGGTAATATTCTCCCCTTGACAGCATTGGCGGCAACGCTGGCTCTTTTCGGAAAATTCCCAAATTTTCGAAGAACATTCTGACTTAATGCCAGGAGTGGTCGAGACATAGGCACCTCTCGACAAAATTCGCCCATCAACGCAATGGCACAAAAAATCATACGCTACTTTGCTGAGAATATGTTATCTTTCTCATACCGATGATTACCAAAGTTGCCCGGACAATCGAAGCGCATAATCTTGTTTCTCCCGGTGAGAAAGTGCTGGCGGGGCTTTCCGGCGGACCGGACTCGGTGGCGCTTCTCTTTGTGTTGCACAAACTTACAAGAAAGCTGGGGTTCTCTCTCTCCGCCGTCTACCTTAACCATCGGCTCCGTCCCCGCGCCGCCAAGAAAGAAGAAAAATTCTGCCGAAAGTTGTGCGATTCGCTGGGCGTTGAGCTGATTATCAGAACCGAAGATATCCCCGCTCATGCCAAGAAGCTCAAGAAAGGCATCGAAGAGACCGCCCGGGAAATCCGCTATGCGGTGTTCGAGGAATTGGCGAAGGAATATGGTTTCGACAAAATCGCCCTTGCCCACCATGTTGACGATCGGGTGGAAACGGTGCTCTTCCGAATCTTGCGCGGCACCGGCAGAACCGGCCTACAAGGTATCCCCATCCGGCGGGGAAAAATCATCCGCCCGCTCTATGAAATCACCAAGCACGAGATTTATGACTTCCTTGAGAAACATCATCTCCCGTACTGTCTCGACCGGTCGAATCTGAAAACCGATTTTGCCCGCAACTATATCCGTAACCGCCTCCTGCCGCTTATCAGAAAGCATCTCAATCCCAACGTCGACGCCGCTCTGCTCAATCTTTCCGAAACGGCAGCCGAAGAGGAAGCTTTCCTTGAAGCGTACGTCGCCAAAAGGCAAAAAAAAATCGTCAAAACAACGGTGGGAGGAAAATTAGAGCTTGATTTGAAAGCGTTTATCAGTTATGATATTTGGTTACGGCGAAGATTGCTAAGGCGTTGTCTGACAGAGCTTTCAGGCAGCGCCTCGGCGCCGGACAAAGAAGTGGTCGATAGGCTGGATAAATTTTGTCTCTCCGGAGGTACGGCGCTCTCACTCCCGCAATCGATTCAGGCGGTGAGAGCAAAAGAGAAAATAGTATTGTTCAAAAAGCGGCGGATAGCCTTTTCGCACGAGCTCATCCCGGGGCGCCTGTGCCGACTGAGCGAACTTCGGTTGAATCTGAAAGCAGCGACGGCAAGACCTCCCAGAGGCTCGGTCAAAACGCCGCGGCAAGCTCGACAGGTATGGGTTGACTGGGAAACGCTCACCCCGCCGCTGGTGGTGCGCTCTATCAAGCCGGGTGACCGATTCACCCCGTTGGGAATGAAAGGAACCAAAAAAGTCGGCGATTATTTGACCGACCGAAAAGTGCCGAAAGTATACCGGGATGAAATCCCGGTGGTTGTCGACGGCAAAGGGATTGTCTGGCTGGTAGGATACGAAATAGACGAGAGAGTAAAAATAAATGCACATACAAGCAGGGTGATGAAAATTGAGGTCTGTGAGCGAAGAAAAAAACAGGAGAGTTCCCTTTGAAGTCCTTTTGGATCAACAGCGTATCGCCAAGCGTATCGCTGAGTTAGGGAATCAAATTACCAAGGATTACGCCGGGAAAATCCCCGTGCTGGTCTGTGTCCTCAAGGGGGGAGTGGTCTTTCTGGCGGACCTTATGCGTTCGATAAACCTGCCGTTGGAGCTGGAGTTTGTCACGGCGGCTTCCTACCGTCACGGGGCGCATCAGTCGGAAAATTTGCTGTTGGGCGGGGAGCTCTCCATCCCGCTGGAAGGGCGGCATGTGCTTATCGTCGAAGGAGTCGTCGATACCGGCAAGACGGCGACTTCCATCATCGAGCAGTTGCAACAGCAGAAACCGGCGTCGATTGAGATAGTTACCCTCATCGACAAACCTGCCAGCCACCGGGTGAAACTGAACATCAAGTACAAGGGGTTTTCCATCGGTAACGACTTCGTCATCGGTTTCGGCTTGGACAACACCCAAAAATATCGCAACCTTCCCTACATCGGAAGAGTTATAGATGAATAGGAAGTCCTCCTTGTACCGATATGAATTATAGGAGCTTTTTCCGGTATAAAGTGTATGAACAAGTACCCGATTGTAATCGGAAAGAAATAATAACGAAAAGACCGGATGTCGGAACGAATGGTTTCGGCATCAAAAAAAGACAATGAAGATTTGACTGGGAGAAATTGTGACGGAACCGAACGACGATAAAAAACTTTTTTCTCACTCCCCCAAGAAAAAAGGCGACAAGCCGAAAGAACCTGTCGGGTGGCGCGGACCGGGGAAATCGTTCCTTTTTTGGATTACCCTCGCCCTCATCGCCCTGACGTTTTACAGTCTCTACACCGGCGCCAATTCCGACAAGGCGGAAATCTCGTACACCGAATTTGTTCAGGAAATAGATCAAAAAAACATTGAAGAAGTCACCTTCAAAGACCGGGAGGTCGAAGGTAAGCTGAAGACTCCCAAGGAGTTCAGTTCTACTAAAACGAAACGGACTTACTCCAAGTTCAAAACCAGAATCCCTTTCCCGGACACCAATTACGAACTGATAAAACGCCTTGAGAACAGCGGAGCCCGAATCGTCGCTGAAATCGAGTCGAATTATATTTCGTACCTGCTGACTATTCTTCCCTGGTTGGCGTTGATATTTGTCTGGCTTTTCTTCCTGCGGCAGATGCAAGGAGCTTCCGGTCCCAAGGGGATTTTTTCCTTCGGGAAGAGCAAAGCTAAGTTGCTCACCGATGAACGCCCGAAGGTGACGTTCAACGACGTCGCCGGTGCCGACGAAGCCAAGGAAGAACTCAAGGAAATCATAGAGTTCTTGCAGGATCCGGCGAAATTCCAAAAACTGGGCGGAAAAATCCCCAAAGGCGCTCTTTTGCTCGGTCCTCCCGGAACCGGGAAAACTCTGCTGGCTCGAGCCGTTGCCGGGGAAGCGGGAGTGCCGTTTTTCTCAATGTCCGGCTCGGATTTTGTGGAAATGTTTGTCGGCGTCGGCGCCAGCCGGGTGAGAGATTTGTTTGAGCAAGGCAAGAAAAACGCCCCCTGTATCATTTTCATCGATGAAATCGACGCCGTCGGAAGACACCGAGGCGCCGGTTTGGGCGGTGGTCACGACGAAAGGGAACAAACTCTCAACCAGTTGCTGGTCGAAATGGACGGCTTCGATTCCAACGAAGGCGTTATCCTCATCGCCGCCACCAACCGCCCGGATGTACTCGATCCGGCTTTGCTCCGACCGGGACGGTTCGACCGGCAAATCGTCGTCCCAACCCCGGATGTCAAAGGGAGAGAAGGGATTTTGAAAGTCCATGTACGTAAAATCAAGCTTGGGGATGACGTTGATTTGAAAATTCTCGCCCGCGGTACTCCGGGGATGTCCGGGGCGGATCTGGCGAACATGGTCAACGAAGCGGCTCTTTTGGCTTCCCGACGGAACAAAAACGCCGTCACGATGGAAGATTTCGAAGAGGCAAAAGACAAGGTTCTGATGGGCTCCGCCAGGAAATCCCTCGTTATCACCGACGAAGAAAAAGAAATTATCGCCTACCACGAAAGCGGACATACGCTGGTCGCCAAATTCCTCCCGCTGGCTGACCCCATCCATAAGGTGACCATTATCCCGAGAGGAATGGCGCTGGGTGTGACCCAATCGCTTCCGGAAGACGAGCGGCACACTCACTCCAAGGACTACCTCGAGACCACCCTTGCCGTGCTCATGGGCGGAAGAGTAGCGGAACTCATTGTCTTCAAACAGCTTGACACCGGCGCAGGCAACGACCTCGAGCGCGCCACCAAGTTAGCCCGCAAGATGGTCTGCAACTGGGGCATGTCGGAAAAACTGGGTCCCGTTACGTTCGGCAGAACCGAAGAGCATATCTTCCTCGGCAGAGAAATGGCGCAGCAAAAGGATTATTCCGAAGCCACTGCCGTCAAAATCGACCTGGAGGTGACCAACTTCCTCAAAAAAGCGGAAGATACGGCTCGGGAAATTCTGGAAAAAAATATCGACAAACTGCATAAACTTGCCAAAGCGTTGCTGGAGAAAGAAATCATCGACGGCGAGGAAGTCGACCGGATTATCGGGCGCTCTGCCGGTGACGTCGAACCGACCCCGGCACCGACTCCGACACCGAACGGCTAAAACAGGACTATCATTCTCGTTTTTATATAAGGCACCGACTTCACTGTCGGTGCTTTTTTTGCGAGCACACCTGAGTAGGTAAAAAACACCTACGATCAGAGGGAGGAAGGTAAAAGAAAACCTTCTACCCGACAACGCTTGTGAACTTTTTCACGAATAGCGGTAACATACATTGCCTTTTACCCCCTAACACTCTCGGTTGTATCCATACGAGAATGCGAAAAAAATCACTATCTCTGTCGGGCAACGTGGACTAAAAAGTTCACTGAAGAACTGCGGGGAGTCCGTTGGTTGAGGAAAGAGAGAAATCGAACCGGAACGCTCTTGATTTTGCGGAAGCGGTTTTTTCCGGAGGTCGGGTGGTGGTTTGAAGGATCGGCGGAGAGAGCGGTTTTGTTACTACGAAAGGTAGTAGATATTTTTTCGTTGGTTTTTTGAAAAAAAGTATTGACAAAATTCAGGAAAATATTATACTGTTGGCGTCTAGGGAAATGGTTGTGTTAAAAAGCGCTTCTGTTTTGATTCTGTCGCACCTTACATAACGTCAAGACTTAGTTGACGTTATCAAGAATCAGCTCTTAGGTCGGTTTTTACAGAGATTGTAAAACTTTGAAGGGTGAAGTACACTCTGATGAGTTTTATGCATCTCGCAAATGTAATTCACTCAAAATTATCTTACTTTCTATCCGCTTTCTTTGCAGGTCGTGTACCTGTGAGGAGAGACGAGGGTAAGATGGTTTTGACGGGTACCGATCCCCGGCCCTGTGGCGAAGAATCGGAATTCAAGGTAATTATCTTTGGGTAAACTTGAGATGGTTACCGCTAGTGTCACTGATTTTTAATGATTAAAGGAGCATGTTAATGATGCAAAAAAGAACGCTATATTCTTTGCTGCTGACCTCCTTTATACTGGTATGTGCGTTCTCGTTATCGTCTGCTCAGGAAGTGACCGTTCAGTCTATGACAACCTATCGGTGCTACACCGATGCATTAAATATTGACGTGAACAATCCCTCCGACATCAGTGCCTTCGAGATTATTCTTGAAGTCACCGAAGGAAGCGGGGGAGCCTTTTTCACCAATGTTAATGTAAATTGGGATCCGGGACTGACGGTTCTCACTAACCGCATAGTTGACCTCAGTAGAGTCGACTATACGTCTCCTGACACGATACGCATAGCCGGTATGATGATTGATCCTGGCGATGCATGTTTGTCGGCGGGGCAGACGACGGTAGCTCAGTTGGAGTTTACCACTAATGACGTCTGCGCCGGAACGATCGAAATCACAGGTGCGGACTTGACGTTGAATCCGTGCGCCACCTGTACTATTTCGGCAACCACGCAATTTGTCGACTGCGCCACAACGACGATGATAGCAGCGGCAGTCAATGCCGGGACAGTCACCATTGAGAACCAAGCTCCGACAATCGATCCGATTGCAGATGCCACCATTCACTGGAGTGAAACTTATACGGGTTATGCTTACGGGCACGACCCCGATCTGGCGAATGGTTGCGAGGTCTTGGATTTCAGCCTTCTGACCCCTCCTCCTGCTCCGGCCATGACTATCAACAAGACTGACGATACGACTGCGTATATGCAATGGTCACCCGGCGGTGCTAATGTTGGTACTCATACCATTGACGTTCAAGTAGAGGATTCCTGTGGTGCCACAGCTTCGACGTCTTTCAACATCTGTGTGTACAATATTCCTCCGGAAATCAGCTGCCCGGTTGACACCTGCCCGACCGACACTCTGTGCGGATATACCAGCAAGATCGTCTGGGGTACGGCGGCAACCGGCACTGTCTGTGCTACCGACCCCGATGGTGGTCCTTCTCCGCTCTACTACTCCGTGGTCAGCTTCGACGGACCTGGAACGGTTACCATTGATCCTGCTACTGGTGAGTGGGAATGGCAAACTGAAGAGGATAACTCATACATCGGCACCTTTGAGCTGTGCTTTGCCGTTACCGACGGTGCGAACATCGATCCGGCGTGCAGCCCGACCAATGCCGATACCTGCTGTGTCGAGATTCAAGTCATCCCGACCTTCCGGGTGAACATCGAGAAGACCCATATGTCCATCCAGGGACACCATGAGCAAATCTCGATTTATCTCGACAGCCTGATCCAGCCGCCAAACGAAATGGGCGGTTACAACTTCGTCATCGAATACGATCGGTCGGCTTTGAACTTCCAATACGCCGAAATGGGCGCTCTGCTCGAAGACTGCGGTTGGGAGTACTTCACGTATCGGACCTGGTTCCATCCGTCATACTACCCGCACTTCTTCTGGGGTGGGACGGTGAGACTGGTTGCCATGGCGGAAACCAACAACGGCGGCAATCACCCGAGTTGCTTCTCCGGCACGCTGGGTGAACTCGCCAGGTTGGACTTCCTGGTCACCGACAACCGTCAATTTGAGTGCATGTATGCCCCGATTCGGTTCTACTGGACCGACTGCGGCGACAACACCATCTCATCTGTGACGGGTGATACCCTCTGGATATCTCGGTATGTGTGGGAGTATCCGTTTGACGATTCGCTGCCGCCGTATCGCATCGACTCGCTCGATTACGACTTCCCGGGTGTCTTCGGCGCCAATGCGACTTGCGACGTCGAGATCGGCGACTGCAAGCCCGATCCGTATCGGATCATCGACTTCTTCAACGGTGGCGTTGACATTGCCTGCGCCGACTCTATCGACGCTCGCGGCGACGTCA
>CAZAZQ010000030.1:16038-19150 GCA_964489705.1 uncultured Ignavibacteriales bacterium | reverse complement strand
CCCTATCCCAAGACCGCTCCGGTGCCGGTAGAGGCAACCTATACGTACTCGGATAACATTCTCTCGGTCGATGGCGAGATGGGCGCTGCTTTGGTGGTGGTAGAAGGCAATGCCACCCCCACTTTGCTGACAGATGAGATGGAATTGAAATATGCTTACAACTCGGAAGAAAATGTCACCCGCATCTTGGTCTACTCGCTTGAAGGACACAGTTTCAGCGGTGATTTCCTGCAGGTGAATGGTGAGTTGGTCAATTTGGAGATGGCAACCAAGGAAGGTAACCCGGTGATTGCCACGCACCTGCCGACCGACTATGTGCTGCATCAGAATTACCCGAACCCGTTCAACCCAACCACGACCATCAGTTTTGGCTTGCCGGTTGCCGGTGAGTATACGCTTTCCATCTACAATGTGACTGGTCAGGAAGTAGCAACCTACACCGGCAATGCGGAGGCGGGTGAGGTTTCGATTGCAGTTGATGCGAGCGGTTGGTCGTCGGGTGTGTACTTGTATAAGCTCACCGCGGGCAGTTTCACTGACACGAAGAAGATGATTCTTCTCAAGTAAGAATACTCAAACATAGTCCCATACCAAAACCCCGTCGAACATAGGCGGGGTTTTGGCATTGGGGAGGACAAATAGTCCCTCAACGAAAAAAGACTGCAGGGTCTCCCGCAGTCTTTTCTGACATCAGCTTATTGTCCGGAAGGCTATTTTTCTTCTTCTTTCTTTTCTTCCTCCTCTTCAGCCTTCTTTTCTTCAGCAGCCGCTTCGGCTTCCGCCGCCTCCGCAGCTTCTTCAGCCGCAGCCTCTTCTTCTGCTGCAGTTGCCTTCATCACCGTCGGGGCACTGATAACCACAATGGTACGTTGTGCTTCCGAAAGGATCTGGGCATCGGGAATCGACAAATCACCAACGTGAATGGAATCCCCAATTCCCAAATCCGTCACATCTACTTCTACGTGTTCGGGAATCTTCGACGGCAAACAGGAAATCTCCACCTCACGCATAGTGGTTTGCATAATCCCGCCATCCGTCTTCACGCCGCGGGGAGTACCAACAAAGCGAATCGGAATAGAAATGTGAATCGGTTTCTTCATGGAGACGGCATGGAAATCAAGGTGGACAATTCTGCTCGTCACCGGATCCCGCTGCACATCCCGAATAATCACCTTGTTCTTCTTTCCGTCCACTTCGAGATCAATCAAGGCACTTCCCCCGACAACCGATTTTGCCGCCTTGTGGAAAGCTCGCTCATCTACGGAAATGGCAAACGGTTCGATTTCCGGTCCGTACACCACAGCAGGAATGCCTCCCGCCATGCGAACTCGCCGCGCCGCTCCTTTGCCGGTAGAAGTCCGAGGAGTTGCAGTAAGAGTTACTTCTTTCATAGTGTATGTATAACCTCCAACATTATTTTTTCATTTCACATAACCAACGGTTGATCTTCAAAAAGCGAAGAGACCGACTCTTCATCAAAAATCCGCTTAATCGCCTCACCGATCAATCCCGAACAGGTAAGGATCTCAAATTTACCCGACAACTTCCGATTGCTGTGATCAATCGAATCGGTAATAATCATCTTTTTAATCGGGGATTTTTCAATCTTCTCAATCGCCTGACCGGAGAGAACGCCGTGCGTACACGCAGCATAAATATCCAACGCTCCCCGCTCCTTGATAAAGTCCGCTGCCGAGCACAACGTTCCCGCCGTATCGACCATATCGTCTCGAATCAGGACATTTTTGCCTTCGACATTTCCAATCAGATTCATCACCTCCGACTCGTTGGCGCGTGGGCGGCGCTTATCGACAATCGCCAACTCGGCATTCAGGGCGTTGGCGGTAATACGCGCCAACTTGATGGAGCCGACATCCGGCGAGACAACACAGAGGTTCTCCAACTTCATCTCACGAAAGTACTTATTAAACAGTGTCGAGGAGTACAGGTGGTCATGGGGCAAATCAAAAAAACCTTGAATCTGACTGGCGTGGAGATCCATCGTAATCACCCGGTCGGCTCCGACGGTCGTAATCAAGTTTGCAATCAGCTTGGCGGTTATCGCCACCCGGGGACGGTCTTTCCGGTCTTGCCGAGCATAGCCGTAATACGGAATGACCGCCGTAATCCGCATTGCCGACGCCCGGCGGGAGGCTTCGATGAGCATCAACAATTCCATGAGATTTTCCGCAGGAGCGTTGGTCGGCTGAATAATAAATACATCGGCGCCTCTGACATTGTCGTTGATCTGAACAAAGACCTCCCCGTCCGAAAATCGGGTGACGACGCAGTCCGTCAATTGCTCTCCTAAGTAGGCGGCGATCTTTTCCGCCAAGGGGCGATTGGAATTTCCGGTCACTATCCGCAGTTCTTCTCGTACTATCATACCATTTTTACCTACAAAAAATCCACCCACCTCACACCGAGGCGCGCTTCCTCTTCTTTCATGCTGGGGCGCCAGGATTCGAACCTGGGAATGCCAGCTCCAAAGGCTGGTGTCTTACCGCTTGACGACGCCCCAGAAATCTTTGTCAGACAGTGCTGGTCCGCTCCTTGAGCTCCAACTCGTACGCTTCAAGAACCTTCTCTTCCACCAACTGTCTCATGCTCTTGTTTACGGGATGGGCAACGTCTTGATAAGAACCGTTCGAACGTCGTCGGCTGGGCATCGCTACGAAAAAGCCTTTATTCCCTTGAATTATTTTCATGCCGCGAATGACAAACGCATTATCAAACGTAACGTTCGCAAATCCTTTCAATCGTTCTTCATCCCGTAACGTTATCCGGACCTCAGTGATTTCCACAGAGCCTCCCTCGGTAAAATCACATTTACCCTGCCAGGGTTATCGGCTTGACCGTATGGACAAGCCAATCCCCCCGGTTGAATCTCTTGTTAACCTCACCACTCGCTGTTTCTCCATATATTCCAAACATTGTCGGTCCCGACCCGGTCAACCGAACCAACAACGCACCTGCTTTCACAAGTCCTTCTTTAATCCTCCCAAGTTCCGGGAAGGATTGAAGGTGGACTTCTTCAAAGTCATTACCTGAAAAACGCAGTGATCCAACAAGATCATCAACCGTCCGGCAACTCTCTAAGCTAAAAGGAGTC
>CAZAZQ010000030.1:2074-15938 GCA_964489705.1 uncultured Ignavibacteriales bacterium | reverse complement strand
GTAAGCGCGAGCAATCAAATTATCCTCGCCGACTGAGAGCTCAACATTTCCTTTTAATTCGATTTCTACACCCGGCTGAGAAGTAAGAGAAAAATGCAACCGGTCGAACAAAGAAACAGCTTGAAACACGGAATTGATGTTATGATACCCATCGGGGCGCTTGTTAAGCACTTCCAGAAACAGGTTGACCTTTGCCGGGGCATCAATAACCACGCTGTCAGAGGTATGTGAGATGACAATCATATTTCCAACACGTACTCTATTTTAGTTTTTCCTTAACAAAATACATCGCTCATCCTTTTTCTGCAAGAAAGCACCATTTCGTCAAAAAACACAAAAGAGAGTTATCAAGTATCTAAGCAAGACAGCTTAAGATAAAATGGCTTTCATCCTCTCCAGCAAAAAGCCCTGAGAGTATCTCTCAGGGCTTATATGTAGTTCTCTGGTTGGACTTTCTCACTGAAGTTCGGCTTGGCGTTTGGCTTCCTTCAACTGCTGGATGACTTTTTTCGCTTCCGCCACTTGGGCTTTCGCCTTCGGGATGTTCTTGGCGAGCTTCACATAATCCTGCCACGCTTTGATATTCCTATCATACGCTTCCGGATCCTGCGACTGGATAGCAATAGCATAGTTGTACGCCGCCCGGTATCCTTTTGGGTTTGCTTTCAATGCCGCTTTGAACTCCGCCGCCGCCTTGACGAATTTTTCCTGGCTTAAGTAAATGCCACCCAACGCCGAGTGAGCTTTGTAGGTGTCCTTAAAGGAAAGCGATTTCTTGAAAGCGGCAATCGCTTCTTTTATCTTGTCTTGGTTCTGGTAGCCTTTACCCAACATGTAGTAGGTATTATAATCGCCGCCGCCGAGTTCGTGGCACTTTTTGATGGACTCAACAACTTTGGCAAAATCACGTTTCTTGTAATAGACCTTGCCTAGCTCTTTGTAAAGCTCCGGATTCTTGCTGTCGAGGGAAATTGCCGTCTTGAAGGCTTCCTCGGCTTCTACCAAATGTTTCAACAAATACTGAACCCGACCGAGGTTGGCAAAAGCGGTGGCGTTTTTCGGATCCTTTTCCGTAACAATCTTGAACATCTCGAGGGCTTGTTGGTAATCCTTCTTTTCAAAATAAATCGCCCCGAGGTTGATATAGGCATCGATATAGTTTTCATCTTCTCTGATGGCGGCTTTGTACGCCATGATGGCGTCATCAATTTTGCCGTTTTTCTTCGCTTCGAGACCGAGGTTGAAGTTTTCTTTCGCTTTTTCGGTATCAGCCGAAACTATACCGGCCACCCACAACAAGGAAAAGGAAATGATGAGGATAGTTGTTAATACCTTCTTCTTCCAGACAAACATAATCTCTCCTTTGTTTCTACTATTCATACAAAACTTGACGTTTTCCGATTCAGTCTTTCTTACAAAGAGCTCCGGAACTTCTCAAGTTCTCCCCGTACCTCGTCGTATTTCAAGGCTAAAATTCTTGCCGCCAAAACCGCGGCATTCTTAGCTCCCGGCGAGCCGATTGCCACCGTTGCTACCGGAATGCCGGGCGGCATCTGTACCGTCGCGAGCAAAGCATCCATCCCCCCTAACGCTGCCGGAAGAGGAACGCCGATAACCGGTAAGTTGGAATGCGCCGCTACCACTCCCGGAAGTGCCGCCGCCAACCCCGCCATAGCAATAATGACCTCGTACCCTTTTTCTTTCGCTTCCCGGGCAAGTGTCGCAGTCTTCTCGGGATGACGGTGAGCCGACGAGACGACTATCTCACTGTCGATTTTGAATCCGGACAGTTGGTCGCGGCATTTTTCCGCATACTCCATGTCCGACTTCGAACCGACGACGATTAAAACCTTCGGCATACTCACTTACACCAGCACTTTCTTCTCCGCCCGAAAGCCGATGTCCCGACGGAACATCGCTCCCTCGAACCGGATTTTCTTCACCACTCGGTAAGCCCGTTCCAGAGCGGCTTTGAGGTTTTTGTCAATACCGGTCACGGCTAAAACCCTTCCTCCAGCCGTCACCCACTGGTTTCCTTTCATGGCGGTACCGGCATGGAAGATCTGGCAGCCGTTATCCGAGTAGTCTTTCAAGCCGCTGATTCGCACGCCGGTCTTGTACCGCGCCGGATACCCTTTCGACGCCATCACGACACACGCCGCCGTTTCCCGACGCCACTGGAGCTTCCCCACTGACGCCAGATTGCCGTTGACCACCGCCATCATCAAGTCGAACAAGTCATTCCGCAAAAGCGGGATAACCACCTGCGTTTCGGGGTCACCGAAGCGGCAGTTGAACTCCAGAACCTTGGGGCCCGTTTCCGTCAGCATCAACCCGGCATACAAAATGCCTTTGTACTTGATGCCTTCTTTCTTCAATCCCGCAATCGCCGGCATGAGAATCTGCTCTACGATTTCGTCGATCACTTCCTGAGAGGTAAACGTCGTCGGACAGTACGCCCCCATCCCACCGGTGTTCGGTCCCCGGTCGCCGTCGTAGGCTTGCTTGTGGTCCTGGCTGGGCAGAAACGGACGTACCGTCCTTCCGTCGGTAATCGCCATCATCGAGACTTCCTGACCGGAAAGAAACGATTCCACTATCACCTGCTCACCGGCTTTACCGAACGCCCGCTTGACCATGATAGTATCAATGGCGCGGGAGGCTTCCCGGAAATTGCGGGCAATAATAACCCCCTTCCCTGCCGCCAAGCCGTCAGCCTTGATGACCACCGGAAACTCAACCGTTTTACAAAAACCGACCGCTTCGGAAGGGTCGGAAAAGACTTTGAATGGTGCCGTCGGGATATGGTATTTGCGCATCAACTCCTTGGCGAAGACTTTGCTGCTTTCGAGCTGAGCGGCTTTTTTGTTCGGTCCGAATATCTTGAGCTTTTTCTTGTTGAACTCGTCCACGATACCCATCGCCAGAGGAACTTCCGGTCCCACCACAGTCAAGGCGATCTTGTTTTTCTGAGCAAACTCCACCAGCCCCTTGATATTATCCGCCTTGATGTTGATACATCGAGCGTGCTGCGCGATACCGGCATTTCCCGGCGCACAAAAAACCCGCGACACTTTTTTTGATTTTTTTAACTTCCACACCAGGGTATGTTCTCGTCCCCCGGAACCAATCACTAGAACTTTCATACGCACCAGATCCGTTAAATTAAAGCGTCATTATATCACAATCTCATCCAAGTTCAAGTTGTTTTTCCGACCTCTGGGGTCTGTTTAAGAAATAATTATAGCATGTTTCACCGCCAAACTCAACGAGAATCTCTGTCGTTTGGACTCAGCTACGACACCGCAGCCGGAAAACACGCTGATTGTTCACTTGAGAAAATCAACGTAATGGATTAAATAACAGAGGATTATGACAAAGAAAAACAGGCGACAGGAAACGGTTCACCGAAAGCCGATCTGGCGTTTCTTGTGCTGGGCGACATAATCGTACATCGCCGTAAAGGAGAAATCGTTCAGCAAGCGTTCGATTTTGTGATACATCAAAGCCGTCGCACCATAGCTCCGGTATTTCTGGAAAAAGGAAAGCCCCTCTACCACCGGCGGCTGCGGGTCGGTCTCCCAAGGGTGAATATACACCACCGCCGGTTGTCCTTGCTGATTGAGTTTGCGAATCATAAGGCGCGAGTACCAATACGGAGCATGGCGAAGAAATCCTCCTCCGGCGATAGGTAGATTCTTTCCCAACAATCGAAACGTCGATGCCGGGACTTCATACAGAGTGCGACCGCTCTCGAGCTGCATCTTGAAAATTTTCCGCGGGGCGTCGGGGGCGCCGTAGATGTCATGTTTGATGGGAAAAATCGAGCTGTCGTACTCAAACTCGAGGTCAGCCAAAATTTCAAACGCCCACGGAATGGACGGATTGATTGACCAACTGGGCGCTCGATAGCCCAGAGGGCGAACGCCGGTCGCTTTGACTATCGCTTCCACCGCCCGTTCGGTGTCTTTGCGAAATTCTTCCGGCGTGAGGGTATCCACCCGTCGGTGGTAAAAACTATGGCAGGCGATTTCATGCCCTTGGTCGTAGATTTCTCGAATGAGCTGAGGGTAGCGGTCGGCAATCCAACCCAAGACAAACCACGTCGTGGGCGTTTGGTAGCGACCGAACAGCTCCAATAGGCGGTAGCTGTTCTGGATAACTTTCGCCGGCAGCTCGTCCCACATATCAGTGGTAAAGCGTTCCGAGAGAATATCGACGACGAACCACTCTTCAAGATCGACGGTCAAGAGGTTGGTCGGCATTTTCATCGTACCGGCTGCGGTATGCTCAGGAAGGGTGAATGATTTTACTCTGGGAGTTGTGGGAATTCTTTCCATTGGGCTTTTTTTCGGTTCTCCGGCGGGAAGAATTACGCTTGCCGTTTTCGCTCCGTTTCTTGGGCGGCGCCGGTTCATAGTCATAGCCGTAATAGCTGTAATCGTAATAATACGGCAGGCTGTTGTTCATATTATTCAACACGACTCCCAGAATTTTATCCCGACTGGTATCGATAATGTCCAGCGCGCGGAGCACTACTTCCCGCTGGGTAGCACCGGCTTTCACGACCATGATGATGCCGTCCACTTTCGGCGCCAAGAGCATCGGGTCGGACACCGGCAGCAAGGGAGCGGTATCGACCAAGATTAAGTCGTAGTAGAACTTCATCTCATCGAACAATTGGTTGATTGCCTCGACATCGAAAATTTCCGCCGGTTGGGCAATGCGTTTTCCCGCCGGCATGATATCCAGCGTTTCGATGGGTGTCTTTCGGATGGCATCTTCCGGGCTGAACCCTTCCGCCAGCACTTCACACAACCCCGGAGCCCGCTCCAGAGCGAAAAACTTATGAATAGTGGGACGGCGAAGATCGCAATCAATCAACAGGGTCTTTACTCCTTTATGCCGGGAAGCGGTCAATGCCAAGAAAGAACATATTGTCGACTTTCCCTCCGAGAGCATCGCCGAAGTAAAAAGCAACGTTTTGATTTCTTTTCCCGCCGGAGCGTTCCGAACCTTCTGTAACAAACGACGAAACTCCGTCACGAAGGGAAGTTCCGGATTGAAATATTCGATAATCGATACTTTCTTACGAGCCATAACGCCTTAGTTCTTTTCTACCTTTTTCAAAACGGCACAAATATTTTCGTATTCTTTTTCGATAACTTCCACGGCGTGTTGTGACTTCGACAGCGCCGGATTTATCTCCAAGGTCTTTTTATACTGCTTGATGCCTTTCTGCCAGGCAAACTTGGCTTGTTCCAAGTAACACTGGGCAAGTTCCGTATGCAAGTCGAGGTAGGTCGGATTTTTCTCGATTTCCGCCTGAAGAAAGCGAATACGGTCGGCAATGATTTCCTCCGAGACCCAATCGGGATACATGACGAATTTCATGTAGAACGTAGCGAACTCCCGGCGATGCTTTTCTTTTTTCAATTCCCGCACTTTGAAAAACACCGACAAGGCCTCCTGGAAATCCGAGCTCTGCAACGCCCGCATCCCTTGTTCAAAAAGGGAGCTCTCATAGTCCGGGTAAATCAACGAGGCTTTCGTAAAGCAATCGGACGCCTTGGCGGGCAGAACTTCACGGTGCCGGTCCTGACGGGAGTCTCGAAGCTGCATGAGGAACGCCAACCCCAAGTTGAAATACGCATCGGCATAATACAAATTTATCCGGGTGGCTTCTTCCAACTCCCGCACGGCGTGGGCGGGCGAGTTGTCCGCCAGATACGCCTCCCCCAAGTTGTTTCGATAGTCCGCATAGCCGGGTCTCTTTTCCACCGCAGTCCGGCAGTTTTCAATTGCCTTGGGAATGTTGCCCAAAGCAAGGAAGACCAAGCCAAGGTAATTGTATGACTGATGGTGCTCCGGATCCATCGTAACGACCGCCTGAAACAGCTCCTGCGCCTCCGGATACAGACGCTTGTAGAAAAACGCCGTGCCAAGATGGAACATCATCTCAGCATCCCCGCTCGCAAGAACCTTGTGATAGGCATCCAACAGCGTTTCGATTTCTTTCTTCTGCTCTTGGTGGGTCAGCTTGACCAACGAGAGCACTTCTTCCGGGTTAATCTCCAGCGGATGAGGTGAGGCAACTTTGTCGGCAACCTGACCGTTAACGTAAATCGTGGAGAGAATCGACCCCAGATTGGGATCGTTAAACGTTTGTATGACAAATTCCTTGTCGTTTTCAACCAACTTACTTTTCAGACGATACGTTTCCATGATGCTCACTTACGAAATGAAAGTCTTTCTATTCTGGGAATTGTTGCCAGCACGGGCAATTGTAACACTTCGGAGACATCTTCCACTCGTTTGAACGAATGGTCAAACATCTCGGACAAGAAGACCGCCGCCCCGCCCAACATCAGCCCCAACAACACTCCCATAGCAATAATTTTCCGCCGGTCGGGCCAGTACGGCGCCAGCGGAATCCGCGCCGGTTCGATAATCCGGTACTTTGTCCGCTCTCGAGCCCGTTCGGAAAGAATCGCCACCGTCGCCTCCTCGGATCTGAAGGCGTCCCGGTACTTCCGAGCATCCTCAACCCGCCTTTCCAATTCGTCCAGCTCGGCTTGCAAACGAGGAAGCTGATTTATGCGCTCGTCGATTTTGTTGAGCGACAACTGGAGCTGATTCCGCCGCGACTTGAGTATATCGATATGCTCTTTGATGATAAAATACCGTTTCAGCAACTGCCGTTGGTTCTCCGGATAGGAAGCAAATTGTTTGTCGACTTCTTTCGCCAGCTCTTGCTCGAGAAACTTCATATTGTTGTTCAGGCGGATGTTCACGTTGATGACGTTCTGCTCATTCCACGCATACTTTTCCATCATGGAAGCAAACATCGCTATTTGTCCGTCGATTTCGGTTCGGAGGTCGAGAATAGTGTCGGAGTACTTGATACGCAGGTTGTCGAGGTTCAAATCGGCAAGTTTGGTTCTCAACTTTTCCAACTCGTTGGTATAATCGGAGATTTCCAGATTCGTCTTGTCAATGTCCGAAAGAATATCCCGCCGGTTGCTCTCCGAAGAGATGTTCTCCGGCAGTTGGAGCTTGGTCAAGCGTGCTTGCGCCGCCGTCAAGGAGTCGATTGCCTCTTGGTAATAGTACTCCGTCCGCTGGAGCTGCAAGTCGGCGAATGACTGGTTATCGAGAATTTTTTCCAGTTCGTACTTAGTCTTTTTCTGCTCCATAATCTCGGTCAAGCGGGTAACCATATCCCGCGCCTTGACCGGATCGTACGACTCGACCGTCAATTGAATCTGGTCGGCACCAACAAACGACACGCTTATCTGCTTGCGCAGGCGGTCCAACAACAGTTGATACTTGAGTTGTTCGAGGCTTATCTCCGGGTTTTCTTCCCGCATTTTCGCCGCCTTACGGGTAATAGCCGGATCGTTGTCCAGGTTCAAGTCCCGAATAAGCTGGTAGAGGTAATCCTGCGAGGTAATTTCGTTTTGCAACGCCTGCAATTTCCGTCGTTGCTGCTCGCCCGACTCTCGCCGGGTGCGCTCCGTCCCGATGATGTTAATCAACTCCCGGGAAACATTCGCCGGTTTGTCTATCCAGATAATCGTCGAAGAACGGTACTTGGGCTTGATAAAGTATGAACTGCCGTACGCCAGCCCCGTCACCAGAATCAACGGCAGAATCAGCAGCCATTTCCGGCGGAACAGGATAGCGACAATTTCTTTTATGTCGATAGCTTTTTCTTTTGAGCTGTTGTTCATACGCCCTTTTACGGAATTGTGGTTGTCGGTTGTGTATCTTCTTGAGTCAATCGGTCATAAATCAAAATCGCCGACGCTACCACGCCGACAAACGTCGCTACGGCGCCTAAGCTGATTCCCCATAAGCCGCCCCGCTTCGCCGGGATAATGAACGTATCCTCCTTACGAAGGACATACCGAGCCGGGGCACCGAGCTCCGTGTACTTTTCCAGGTTGAACTCCAACGCTTGTCCGAAATAACCGTCCTTGGTAATCACTTTTACCTTCTTCAAATCGGCGTTCTCTGTGTACCCGCCCGCCAGCGCCAGCGCATCCAGCAAGTCGGTATTCTCCTCAAAGGCGATGGGACCCGGATTGTTCACCGCCCCCACGACGTAAAAGAAATTTTTCTTCTCAATCGACTGTGCCAACTCACCCGAAGGGAGACCCAACGGCGTCCGTGGAATTTCGATCGTATCACCCCGTCGGATTTTCGGCAGTTTATCCACCTCTCCTTTGGCGATAGCTTCCGCCACATTGACCACTTCTACCTTGCCGGCTTCCTCACCGCCTCGGATAATGGTCACCCGGCTCAAATCGCCGATTTCAGTCACTCCCCCTGCTTCGTTAATAATCGTCCAAAGGTCAGGGATCTCCTCGAAGCTCTTCTTGCCGGGTTCATTGACCTGACCGGAGACAAAAACATATTGATAGTTATACTCTACTATCCGCACCACCGCCTGAGAGATTCGTTTGTTCAGACGGGAGATCTGCCGAACGATGTCATACTGCAATTGCGAAGTCGTCTTCCCCGCCGCTTCGATTTCCCCTACTACGTCGAGGGAAATTTTGCCGTCTTGGTTGACACGTACCACCGAGTTCAGGCTGGCGTCCTGCCAGAACCGGATTTCCAGCACGTCGCCGGGTCCTATCTTGTACTCCGCTGCCCCCGTTCTCCCAAGGAACAGGAAAAGCAGCCATAAACTTACCTTGACAAAACGGGAAAAACCTATCCTCATAACCTAAGTCTCTTTCACGAAAAGGTTTATAGTAAAATCGGCATATTTACTGGTTCATTTAGAACCAATATAGAGATACTTCTTTGCACTGTAAAGTTAAAACACGTTCCTTATGTATTTGAATGACTTAGCACTACTCTTCGGAGCATCTTTCGACACCCTTGGCACATACCTTTTCAGTATATATACGCTGTATTCCTCCACCCGCTCGAAAAAAAGCTCTATTAGTTCCTTATACTTTATTGAAGAGAGAAAGATTTACTCGACAAACTGGGGACGATACAAAATCGACTTGTTTCCGCCCGCTTCTTTCGCCTGCAACAACGCCATATCCGCCGCATGCATCAATTGCTTGGGAGTATCGGCATGGTCAGGAAATACTGCTCCCCCTTGAGAGACGGTACAATGGATATCTTCCCCTAACCCATCAATGGTAAACTCCCACTGGGTGACGTCGGTGCGCAGCCGCTCCATGAACTTCAAACAGGTGGTTTCATCGGCTTCCGGCATGATAATGCAAAACTCATCTCCCCCATAGCGGGCGATGATGTCGATTGCCCGGACGCTCTTGCGCAAAATCCGCCCCATCTGCTTGAGGATAGCGTCCCCGGCGAGGTGCCCGAAATTGTCGTTGGTCGTTTTCAATCCGTCCAAATCAAAAAATATCAACGCCAGCTTCCGCTTGTAACGCTTGGCACGATTAATCTCCTCTTCCAATCGCAGGGAGAGATAGCGACGATTCGCCAAGCCGGTAAGGTTGTCGGTATAGGACATCTCCTCCATCTGCTCGAACGACTCGACGTTGTCGATAAGGTCGGCGACATGAGGGCGCAACGACTGGAGATGTTTGTTCACCAGGGAGAGTTCCTCCCCTCCTCCCCACACCAAGACACCGGCACGCTTGGGGGAAAGCGGAAACGGCGCCGCATACTTCAAGCCTGCCTCCTTCAAACGCGAGGCAAAATTTTTCATTCGGTTATCCGTTTGTCTTTTGAGGAGGTTGTCCAACGGTATCGGGTCGGAATCATTCAGGTTCTTTAAAAAACCGTGCAACTCGCTTTTCGCCGGCGGCGGCAAGGAATGGGCGATTCCCTCTTGGAAAACCGCGGGTGAGGATGAGTTTTTTCTGTCCTCGTACAAAAACGCTATCCGGTTCATTTTCAAGTCCTTCCGAATGGAACCGATTAAGCGGGGAATCATGGTTTCGGAATCGTGGTGCCGCACCAGCTTGAGAATGTTGGTGTGCAGTCGCTCGCTGGTTTTCAGCTCTTTCCGATAATTGCTTTTCACGTCATCCAGTTGTTTTTGCAATGTGCCGTAGCGCACTTCGTGCCACTTGATATGATACGCGGCGGAAAGCGACTGAGCGAGACTTGCTACCAACAGCGTAAAGGCGGGAGAGCGGGTCTCAATAGTGGAGCGGATAAAATAGAGCCCATACAGGTTGTCCCGCCAGAAAATCGGAAAGAAGGTATCCAGCTCACGAGCCTCAAGGAGCGCATAGAAAGACGAAGGGAGGACTTCTTTAATTTCCTTGATATGCCGGGGGAGAAAATTCTCCTGAAGGACGGTAACCAATTTCCGGGATATGGGAAGACGAAAATCATACCGGTTGAAACTTCGAAGCCCATGAAAGTAATTCAGCTCCAAGTTGTGCCGTTTTTTGCGTAAAAAGACAATCCGCTCACATCCGAACGATTTGATTAGCAGATCGGAAACTTTCCCGGCAACATCCTGGATGGTCCCGTCAAGGCTGTTGGTTTTGAGAAAATCCGAAAACTCTTCCAAATTCATGCGGCGGATAGCGGCGGTGCGGCGGCGTTCCCTCCGAATTCGCGTTATCAAAAGAATTGCCAACAGGACAACCAGAAAACCCAATATTATAACGAGTGCGGTTTGGATACTCACAATCTTCCTCCATTAAAAATATAGAGGATGTCGAAAAAGTGTCAACCAAAAAACCGTTACCAGCGACGCCGGACGAATTTGAATCGGGAGCGTTTTGTCAATAATTTCCGTTTGCGGAGAATAGAGAACACCTGCCACCACCCAACCGAGGAAAAAGCCGGAATTTTGCGCACCTCCCGTTTGATTTCCCCGATAGAGGCAAAAGGGTCATCCTTCACGAGTCGAAGAATCGTCGTTTCCAAGTCCGCTTCTCTCGGCTGGGTAATTTCTTCTTCGGAAGAACCGATCATGATCCGCTTTTCTTGAGTCGGTTCAATGGTGTCGACGACGGTGAATTTGGTTACTCGGCTACTTTTTTTTTTGCCGGAGGCGGAGACGAAGAGAGCGGCCGAAAATCTTCCCGCGCCGCCTCGAGGGAAGGATACGCTTTCAGTACTTTATCGAATTCCAACAACTCGTAGATCTCGTACACGTTGGAAACCATATTGACCAGCTTGATGTCCCCCTGATGCGCCCGGACTTCTTTAATATGCGAGATAAAAATCCCCCACCCTGCCGATGAAATATAGTCCACTCCGGCAAGGTCCAGAACCACCCGGTAGCGCTCCCGCTTCATCAACGACTCAAAAACCTGCTCCAGCTCCCCTGCCGTGGTGGTATCGATAACGCCATCCACCCTGATTTCGGATATCTTGTCCTGTTCGTTCTCCGAAAGAGAAATTGAAATATTTTCCATCGTCGGTTTCGTACATTCAGGTTTGAGTCATCTTTATTAGCAACAATTAACGCACGAAACGACCGATGAGCAAGGAAAATATTACCCTCTCAGGTAAGAGATTGCCGAGAATGGCGGCAGTCTCTGCTCGCTACCCGCCAACGACAGTACCCTGGAGGTATTCCCTCTCTAAGGGAAAACAATGGGCACAGAAAATCCTAAAGCGGCGTTCTTCGGTCGGAGGGTGACAGCAAATGTCGTACATATAACCTGTCCCACGATTTGCACCCGCACCGTTCCTCTCCTGTCCCATGAGCTGAAAACAGGCTTCTCGGTATACCCTACTGCTTTTCCTTTGAAACTCTCGGGATATTGCGTAAGTTATGGAGGTCATGGAACTTGTTTCGTTATTTTTTCTTTCGTTTGGAGTCGGCTTTTCCGGAGCGGTGATGCCGGGACCGTTGTTGGTTGTCGATATTGCCGAGACTCCCCGAAACGGCTGGCTGACGGGTCCCATTGTCTCGGTGGGGCATGCCATTGCCGAAATCGCGGTGGTTATCATTCTGGCGCTTGGCTTTGTCGCTCTCAATGAAAACGAGACTCTTGCCCGCATCATCGGTGTCGTCGGCGGGACGGCACTGCTTGTCATGGGCGTCATGATGGGTTATGACATCTTGAAAAATCGCATCTCCTACGAAGCATCGACCAGCCAACGGCGTTCGTCTCATCGCTTGGCGGGAAAAGGCATCGCCGCGACGTTGTCCAATCCTTACTGGTTTGTCTGGTGGGCGACGACGGGATTGGCGTTCGTCGTCAAATCGGTAAAGCTGGGCGTCATCGGTCCGGTGGTATTTTACTTCGGGCACATCATGTCCGATTTCGTTTGGTATACGCTCGTTTCCGTGCTCCTGTGGAAAGGCAAGCACCTCATCATGGGCAAGGGGTTACGTATTCTCATTTTGTGCTGTGCCGTTTTCCTGCTCTACTTGGGAGTAAGTTTCATTCTCGACGGCATCAACCCATAAGCCGTCGCTCTGCGGTTGCCGTGAAATAAAAAGGCGACAATATGACATTTGAAATCCGAAAGGTCACCGGGAAGGATAAAGATTGGGTGTTGGAAGTTGTCCGCTCATGGGGTGCCGACTTTGTCGTGTCACGCGGGCGGAAGATTTTCCCTGCAGAAATCGACGGCTTTCTCGCCGTCGACGAACGGGGAAACAAAGTTGGACTGGTCACTTTTGAAATCGTCGATGATCAGTGTGAGATTGTCACTCTGGATGCTTTTGTAAAATTTTCCGGTATCGGCACTGCTCTCGTCGAGAAGGTAAGAGAAACGGCTCACGCCCGAGGATGCCGACGGCTTTGGCTGATAACCACCAACGACAACCTCGAGACAATCCGTTTTTACCAGAGGCGGGGCTTCACCCTGGCAGCGATTCATAAAAATGCTTTGTCGCTTTCCCGACAGTTGAAACCGTCGATTCCTCACGTCGGGCAGTATAATATCCCTTTGCGCGATGAGATTGAGTTCGAGCTATATTTGGATTCTTCATAGGTGGACAAGAATAATTTCCCCCTCCCGGGCTCGGTTGAGAGGAGTTGACATATTCCGAGCCCGGAAAGGTCAAAGAGGCAATAAGTGAACGACAAGAACCATGGAGAAGTACAAGCCCTTACCCTACTCCCGAAAAGTGACGAGTAGTTTTTCTTCTCTTTGGCATCGCCTTCATCGTCAACTCCCTGATCGCATTCAAAATCTCCACTTCGTGCTGTTATTATTAAAGTGCAAAAACCGTACCAATACTGTCCTCCGCTCAGTCGCATTGCTGTAACGTGCTGATTTACAATGTGAAAAAAGTAAATTTTTTTGACGGCTCGTATCTGGTGGCTACAAAAAAGGGGGGAAATTCTCGTAAATTACGAGCTCCTTCTCGTAAAGCGTGATTTTTTACGAATTTTTTCGATTATTTTCAGAAATTCAGGTTCTTTTCACCTTCCTCTCGGCGTCCCACAAATCCCTCTTGCCTCCTTAATCTGTTTATTCTCAACAAATTACAGCGCATACTTGCAAAGCGGCATTCCTTTCTCAGAACCCTCCAATTTTCTCGTACATGAACGGATCGCCAAAAAAAAAAAGAAGGAATGAGCACTTAAATACTCATTCCTTCTCATCACTGGTTCTTCAATCTATTTTAACAGCGTCATCTTCTTGGTTTCAATGTAATTTCCTACCTGCAATCGATAGAAATAGATACCACTGGACACCGGTTTTCCAAACTCGTCAATCCCGCCCCAGCGTACTGTGTAGCTACCGGCTTCGCGATAAGCGTCAACTAATGTCACTACCTTTTCTCCGAGAATGTTGTATATTTCTAACGTGACGTAAGATGCCTCCGGCAGAGAAAACTCAATTTCTGTTGAAGGGTTAAATGGATTAGGATTATGCTGTTCCCAACGCTTCGTGGACCAACATTAAGACAAGAGTCAGAAGGATCAAATTGATAAACGTT
>CAZAZQ010000030.1:0-1974 GCA_964489705.1 uncultured Ignavibacteriales bacterium | reverse complement strand
GAAATAATCTTCTTGCCGTCAGGCGTTATTGCCAAGCCAGCAACCAGAAAGGGGTTCTCAGTGAACAGAAGACGGCTGCTGCCAATCGACAGATCATAGGCATAAAAGGCACCCCAGTAATAGTACGTCAACCCAGAACCGTTAATACTGTCAATATACATCCCGTAGTATATGAGGCTATCACCGGAAGGGGTGAATTCCATTGGACCCACGCGTAGACTGTCAGGAATGTCGAGTGTATCAATAACGCCAGTAGCAATGTCAATCAAGACCGGGCGGCCTCCCGGAAATGCATTGGGAATCTGGTCGCAGAGGTCTGTTGCCAGAGTAGTCCCATCAGGGGAAAGTGCCAGATAAACATAGGGTCCCTCAAACAAAACCACATCATTGGCACCTGAAGTGTCAATTTGTCGGATCTGTTTTACCTCGTATGTAGAGCCACCTTGCCAGAGGCCAATGACATTCAGATAATATATTTTTGACCCGTCGGGTGACCAGTTAGGAAATTCTGCCGAGCTTTGTCGATCAAAATGGTAAAGATCGTGTCCGCGAGTCAAAAACTTCAAATTAGGGTTCCATTTCTCTATCGGCTCAACCGGTTTCTCGCCACAGCCGCCAAAAAGCAAAAGCAACATTCCAAGAAACCAAAGAAGGAACAAGATCTTGGACCAACTCATTTTCATACATATCTCCCATATTTCTTAGTTTGTTTAATCTCTTCATAAAGAATCTTTTGACATCCACAAGCCAATCTCACATACTCAAGGCAGTGGTGGCGGTGGTGTTCCCACCGCTTCGTGGATCAACATTAACAACATCCGCTTGTAAGCCAACTAGGTAGCTGCCTTACCAGCCCTCAATCCGGGTTTTATCAGTACCGTCCTTATTCATAATCCATAAAGTTCCTCCTTCTGAATTAGGTTTACAATAGACTATCTTACTTCCATCGGGTGACCAATGAGGATACCTTCCCCCTTCAAAGGTCAACTGTTTCAAAGAGTCACCTTCTATTGTCATTGTCCAGACATTGCCATCTATCGAGAGAACGATAGAATGACCGTCCGGTGAAACATGCGGATGATAATAAAAGAGAAAAGGGGAGCCTATTCCCCACGCATAGACCCTCCTAATCGTGGAGTCACTAACGTTGAATAACCCAAAGTATGCAGAATCACGTTTTCCAGGTATTTGAGCAAGAAACAAAATACTATCACCCACAGAAAAAGCCGGGTGACTACCATATTGAATCACCAATCTTTTTCTATTACCATCGATGTCCATAAGCCAGATTCCGCCGGAATCTCCTACAGTAACGTTATATGCAATCAGCGTATCAGAACGAGACCAATCACAAAACCATTGCCGACCGGAATTGGTAAGTTGTGTTAAGCTGTCACCGTTGGTTCTTATCTTGTAGATTTGCGCGTTTGCTGCAAAAGCCAGCCACTCACCATCAGCACACCATGACGGAGAACTGAAGGGAGAAAAAGAGCCTTCCACAACAAACAAGGGTTTGGTGGTCCATGTCTCAGTATCAATGAGGTACACCCCATCATTTCTGCTATCAGGTATCCCTGACCAACAAACAGCTATAGTTGTACCGTCTGGGGACCAAGCGGCCTGTGCATCAGCACTTATAACTGAATCCGGCCCAGTTCCTACTTTCCCATTATTACCATCACAATACATCCCACCAGTCCAAGCACTCAGGAAAAGAAACAAAAAGAAAAGGTGGAAAATCTTTCTTCTCATTTGTCACCTCCAAACAAATGAATATATTTCACCTATGTTAAGGCATTAGCACTCACAATTCAACCCGCAACTTACCCCATCTCAAAATTGACTTTTTAATCTATTTTAGCAGCATCATCTTTTTTGCTTCGAAAGTACCTCCCGCCTTGAGCCGGTAGAAATAGATGCCGCTGGAAACAATATCACCATGAGCATCTTTTCCGTCCCAGCGCACCGAGTGCA
>CAZAZQ010000029.1:0-19811 GCA_964489705.1 uncultured Ignavibacteriales bacterium | reverse complement strand
GGACTGCTTTTTGAATACGAAGGGAATCAACAAAGATTCAGCACCACCTAACAAATGTACTTACTGGAACATAGTTTACCCTTTATACTGAGCACATGGTTTACACTTTTATGATACATGATTTATATTGCTTTTTCCAGCTTAATTCCAAAGGGATCTTCTTTTGGGGCGAATTTCCTGCTGAATTCATCAAAGTAACCTAAATGATAATCCATGAAATAGACAGCCCAGATGTGATCATCGACCTCCCGAAGACCGACCGGCTGATTGGCAAAAGCTTTGCTGATATGCACTTTCATCCTGTTCATACATATTCTTCCACAACTGGTGATGAGAAGAGTCTTGTCGAAACCGGGATAAGTCAGATCGGGTAGTCCTCGGTATTGTTTCTGTGACCTTTCATATACATCCCTCGGACATTTCATCTCAAGTGCCTGATGAGGGCGCTCGTTGTTGTATTCATCGACAAAAGCAAAGAACTTTTCCTGCTGTTGGAGCAAGTTTGCACCTGGCGGGGTGGTTGCTTCCAGCTTCAGTGTTCGGTGCATTCGTTCGTGCCGACCGTTCTGTTGGGGATTGCCGGGGGCGATACGTTCGATCTGTATCCCCAGCCGAATCCACCATACAGACAACTTGGTTAATCCCCAGAGTGAATTACCACTGGCAAAGGGAACACCGTTGTCGCTGCGAATAGCATGAGGAAGCCCATACTCCATAAACGCCTGAGCGAATACAGCGTAACAGGGATATTCCGACGTGCTGCGCAACGCTTCACAGCTAATGAGAAAACGGCTGGTGAAATCTGTAATCGTAAGCGGAAAACAATACCCCCCTTTTTTCATCCTGAACTGACCCTTGAAGTCCGTACACCAGAGATCATTGGGATGTCGGGGAGTAGAAAGATAGCCCGCAATGGAAGTGAACTTCCTGCGCCGCCTCTTCTTATGCACCAGACCGTGACGATCCAGAATACAATGCACGGTGCTGATAGATGGAAGCTTGATGCCCGTATATCGCCTGCTCATAAGCTCTCGGATCTTGGGTGCTCCCCATCGAGGTTTCTCTTGTTTCAGGCGAATGATGAGAGCTACTACTTCAAAAGGGGTCCTGTTGGGGTGAGCGTGGGGAGTACGACTGCGGTTATGCAGCCCTGCGGTACCACTCTCCTGATAACGACTCCATATCTTATACCCTGTCACTCTTGAAATCCCAAACTCTCGACAGAGAGGAGCCATTTTCTCTCCGGACAGTAAACGACCAATAAACTTCATCCTCTCATCCATAACACTTGTTTCCTTCCATGGCATAACTCACCTCCTGATAGGTTGGTAGATATGCCATAGTGTAAACTATCTGACCGGAATAAAGTGTAAAGGATGTAACCGGAATATACCAAAATGGCGGAGGAGGTAGGATTCGAACCCACGGTACCTTACGGTACAACGGTTTTCAAGACCGCCGCTTTCGACCACTCAGCCACTCCTCCGCAGTCGTGCATAATTTATACACCTGAGGCATCGAGTCAAGCCCTTTGCGCCTCCGGGCAAATTCGGTTCCCTCCTTCCATCGTCAAAAAATCAGTTCTCCTCCAGCTCTACTCCCAACCCGTCCGCCAAGCGATTGACGTAGTTGAAATAGGCGGTGACTTGGACGATGTCGTGGAGCATACGGTCGGTCAAACCGCGACGTTTCAGCATGTCGATATATTCCGGGGTGACGAGGGTAGCATCGCGGTTCAGCAACTCGACATAGTCGAGAATCAATTTATCCTCGTCGGAAATGTCCGCCGTTTTGTAATCGGTAACCAGTTGCTCTTTCAGCTTTTCGTCGACCGACGCCACGGAACGCAACGCGTTCCAATGGTGCTCAATTCAGTAGTGACATTTGTTAAGAGCCGAGACCACCACTGCTATCATCTCCCGTCGGCGCCTCGAGAGGGGGGATTCCCCGAACATGAGGGCACGGTAAAAGCGCATGTGCGCTTCCATGAGCTTCGGATTATACCCGGCAATACGGACGATGTTTGCCGGGACCTTGTTTTCGCCTCCGTAGCGCTCGTAGAGTTTTTTCAACTCGGGAGGAGCATCCTCGTAAGAGATGTAGTCGATATATGCCATACTCTTAATCCGAATTACCTCACCATATCTCCTCAATCCGTCCCAACGCCTCTTCGCAATCGGAGCGGCTGACATCCAGATGCGTTACAAACCGCAGCCGTTTGGCGCCGAACGGCACCGCCAAGACGCCGACCCGTTTCATCTTGTCCAAGAGCGCCGCCGGCGTTTCGTCTCCGACAATATCCGCAATGACGATATTCGTCTGGACACGGCTCAGATCGACCGTGAAACGCTCCATCCGGTTCAGCCCTTCCGCCAACAGCCTGGCGTTGGAGTGGTCTTCGGCAAGACGGGCGATATTGTGCTTGACCGCATACAGTCCCGCCGCCGCAATAATCCCTACCTGTCTCATGCCGCCGCCAAAAAGCTTTCGCACTCGTCGACACTTTTCGACGAACTCTGCCGAGCCTAAGATCATTGATCCGATGGGAGCTCCCAATCCTTTCGACAGGCAGACCGAGACGGAATCGAACGGCGCCGTCAACTCCGCCAGCGAAAGCCCGGTAGCGACATGGACATTCCAGATACGCGCCCCGTCAAGATGGAGAATCAAGCCGAACTCGTCACAGACTTCCCGCACCCGCAGGATTTCCTCTTGCGGGAGGATGGTGCCGCCGTGTCGATTATGGCTGTTTTCCAACGACACCAACTTGGTCAGGGGACAATGGAGGTTCACCGGACGGATCTGTTCTCGAATCATCTCCGCCGTTATCATTCCCCGTTCGGTCGCAAGAAGGTTCACCAACAAGCCGGAATGCACCGCCGGTCCGGCGACTTCGTAGTTGACGATATGGCAATCCCGCTCGCACAACAGTTCCCAACCCGGTTCCGAATGAGCTTTCAAACAGACCTGGTTTCCCATCGTCCCGGAAGGAACGAAGAGCGATGCTTCTCTGTCGAACAAGTCCGCTACATACCGTTCCAGTTCCTTGACGGTCGGGTCATCCCCAAAAACATCGTCTCCCACTTCGGCAGTAAACATCGCTTGACGCATTTCCGGTGAGGGTTTGGTCACCGTATCCGAACGGAGGTCAATTATCTTCATAGGTGCAGCTTCGTTTTTCTCAATGCCCTAACTTCTCATACGGAGCGGAAACATGAGTCATTCCGGGACCGTAGAGAAGGGCGTTGACGAACATCTGGCGGCTTCCCCAAAAATAATCGCGGAAATTGGGCGGCGTGGCAAAAAGAATAATCTGTCCCGCCCCTTTCTGCTCCCTCGTGATGCACGCCGTCCCAGCCCAGCGTCGGCGGGCTTCAGGCCAAAGGAGCCCCGCCAAGCGCAGCTTGGTCTCGTCGGGGGAGTAGCGAGCCACCGTCTTGACCGGCTCAGCCGCCATCAGAGCAGAACGAGTATAGCACATCACCGGCAGAGAAGCTTTCATGCCGAACGCCAGCCAATTCTCTTGGTCGACCTCAGCTCGAAGAATAGCCCCTCGGGGGAAGAAGCGCCGCTGCCAGCGATCCAGCTCTTCTTTCTCTTTGTCGCTCATCTTGCCGTCAGGTTTTTTCCCCTGTTCATTTTCTTTTGCTTCTTTGGGAGGAACTTTTTCCGGGTACCACAGCTCCATAGTGTCGACACTCGGCGACTCGGCGCGGATTTCCCGTTCCAATTTCTTCCGGTACATTTCAAGTTTATCCAACACCTGCCGTTTCAAGCGAGCCTGGGAAAGGGCTTGGGAAGTATCCGCCGCCCAGGTTGCGGATTGACCGATCAGAATCAACGTCCCTCCTTCGGATACCCACCGCTCGAGCTTTTCCTTGCCTCCTTTTCCGATAATCGCTTTCAGCGGTCCCCAAGCGGAAGGGAAAACCAACACGTTATATTTCGAAAGATCCCGGCCACCGAAGTCGGTAATCGGCAAGAGAGAATGCGGCAGGCGCAATTCCTTGTCGATCGTGTACCAGAGAGAACCGACCGACGTATAGTTCATGCCGTCTCCCGCCACGATGGCAATCCGCGGCTGAACCAACAGCCGAAAACTCGGTGCTCCAAGCAGAGAGCCCTCGGTGGAATAGCCGGTATTGATGCCGTAAATATCGATGCCGACTTCCTTGGCGATGTTTTCCAAAATCTGCGGGAGATTTTCCGGATTTCCCCGTTTGCGTAAGAACAGCGTCCCTGCCTGATAGGAGCGATCTTCGACCGTAAACGGCTTCTTCGCACAATAGACGATCAGCTCCTCCGCAAAAAGACGCCCCAGCGCTACGTAGGTCTTCTCACCCACCATATCGATGAGAAAGCCGAACTGTGCTTCGGGATTATGCACCTCTCCGTCCGAAAGGACGACGCTGTCGACCTGTTCCGTCGGCGCTGAGAAAGAGGACCGAGTCATATAAGCATCCAGATTGTACGCCAGCGGTACCGACCATGCCGTGACTTCATACAGTCGGGAGTCGCCATGTTTCTCCAGCTCTCGCCGCTCCTCTTCCAGAAACTCTTTTTTCAAATGGGGATCGAAATCAAGTACCGCCCGCGCCAGAGCGCCGTTCGGTTGAGCCGTGTTGACGATATAGGTACCGGCAGGGAACGTTTTGGAAGAATGCTCGGTATGGTAGATATCCACAGCTTTGCCGACGGTGAATTCCTTGGTGGCGCGTTCTACCTCAATCCCTTGCGCCAAAAGCGAGTGGATGAACTTCCGCATCTTTATTTCATCTTTATCCGGCACGAACAGAAACCGAAGCCGCTCTTTTTTACCTCGGTCAATGATTTTCCTCCGAGCGTGATAATAATCCCGCAAGAGCTCCGTCCGATGATTGGCGGCGGTAGTCAGGTTTGCCAGCGACGAAGTGAACTGGTGATTAACCGCTTCATGGAAGGTAAGGATATACCCGTCCCGTTGTTTGACGAGCACTCCGTCCACCCGGGCTTGTTCATACAAGATACCGACTGCCCCTAAGAAAGTAGGCCAGGCGGAGGTATAGCCGGGGTACCACTGCTCGTTCCATTCTCCGGTGTAGTAGGTCCAGCCGCGGGCGTCAAAAGCGGCGGCTTGGTCTTTGCTGAAGATCTTGTACCATTTCAATACGTTGGCGGGCGTATTGTAGTTAATCGGTTCCCGCGGCGGAGAAAACAAATAGGTGGCGTTGGAGCCCATGCCGTGGGCGTCCACTACCAGCACGGGGTGCCATTTGAGGATGGTTCTGACTTTCCCTTCCGTCTCCGGTTGGGAAACCAAAATACAATCCCGATTCAAGTCGAACCAGTAATGGTTGGTGCGTCCCCAGGGCCATACTCCTTCGTGTTGCATCGACTGGTTGTCGTAATTCGGCACCGAGCTTTGATATATTTGCAGCATGTGACGATACCGTTCCCTGCCGTCGGGATTTTCCATCGGGTCGATGATAATCACCAGATTTTTCAGCAGGTGCATTGTTGCCGAATCGTTCGCCGCTGCTAAGTGATAGATTAATTGCAGCGCGGCATCGGTACCCATCAGCTCGTCTCCGTGGATGGTATACCCCAGCCAGGCAAAGGCGGGAAGCTCGTTAATCAGAGAATCGAGCTCCGTCTCCGACGTAAGGACGCGCGGGTCGGCAACTTTATCCATGACGGGGCGGTACGATTCCAAGTTGGAGATATTCTCCGGCGTCGATAGGTAAACATTGTAAAGCGTCCGTCCTTCGTGAGTTGTTCCCCGCTCTTCGAGGATAACCCGATCGGAATGCTGTGCCAACGCCTTGAGGAAGGCGACGGCTTCGTCGTAGCCGGCAGGCCATTTCCCTAACGGTTGCGCCAGATAATCATTCGGAGCCGGTACCGCCGGGTCATATTGTGCGCCGACATAGAACGGTACCGTATCTATAACCGCTTTGTCCGAAAATATGGGGTGCAGCCGTGCCTGAGCGGGAGCGAACAAACCTGCCAAAAGCACGGTAATAAGCCCGACTGAGAGGAACATTGATTTTCTCATCGCCATTTTCCTTTTGTGTGTTGTAACATGCTTGTACGGAGAAATAACACCTAACTTCCCCCCTGTAAAGGAAAATGTCATAGGTAGAGAATTTTGTGAAAATTGAAGCCGGAGATTACGAGGCTTCTTCGGTAGTGTCTTCCGGGGCGGCGTCCGTCTCCGGCTCGGGATGGAGCTTAAACTCGAAGATACGTAAAAGGGTGACGAAAATCGCCGCAATCAAGGGACCGACGACTAACCCCAAAATGCCGAAGAGGGCGATTCCCCCCATGATGGCGAAGAACAACATCAAGGGGTGCATCGCGGTTCTGCCGGAAATCAGGTACGGACGAAGGACGTTGTCGCTCTGACTGATAATCGCTGCACCGAGAACTATAATCAGTATCCCTTTGACATACGAGCCTCCCAGCAAGAGGATAATCCCCGCCGGGACGTAGACGATAAACGCTCCCAAGAAAGGAATAATCGACAGGAATGCCATAATCGCTCCCCAGAAAATGGCGGAGGGGATACCGAACGCCGCAAACATAATCCCCCCCATCAACCCCTGAATCATCGCCACCACCACCCCGCCGTACATGGTTGCCTGGATAACGTCGCGAAGTTGGTCGAAGATAACTTCGACTTGCTGAGAAGAAATCGGCATCAAGCGCTTTATTTTGTCGATTATCCGTTCACCGTCTTTGAAAAAGTAGTACATGGTGAAAATCATCAGGAAGAAGTAGAAGATAGTTTTGGTAGCGTTGGTAATCAGCCAGCTTGTCTGACTCAAAATGACGCCGGAGACCTTGTCGATGGAATCTTTAATCAACTGGTCGAGGTTGACCTGGGAAAGATCGTAGTAACGGGACAACTTTTCTTTTACGATGTTCACCCAGGGGAAGTCGATGGTCAAAATTTTGTCCAGTTCCCCGTTTCGGTACATGTCGTTCACTCTCGTGACGGCATCCGCCGCTTCCTTGACCAGAGCAGCGAAGAGATAGGCAATGGGCCCGATTATCAGGATAATGATGAACAAGCACATGATAAGCGAAGCGAGCCCTTTGGAACGAACCTTTCGAAGCACCCACTGGTAGAGGGGGAAGAAGATGATAACGAACACCGCCGCCCAGGTAATGGGGGCAAAGAAGGGGATAATCATTCGGTAGAAGAGGTAAAAGATAACCGCCGCAATCAGAAAAAATAAGGCTACAAGTAAATACTCTCGCTTCATACTGCTCTTTTCGGCTAAGGCTCAAGGAAATCTACGAATTCTTTTTGGGGTGCGCAACTAATAAAATGCTGCCCGGCAGCGGCGAAAAATCTTTTTGCTGATCTTTCCGGTATCGGGGAAATTCCATAAGGCAAGAGGAAAAGCGGCGCCCCAGGCGGCAAAAGAGAGCGATAATCCCTTACCCGGCGGACTCTTGGACGGTTTCCTATGGGAAAAAGCCTATAGCATAGCTCCATCAATCGCTTTGAAAAAAAACGTGACTCGATTTTTTTGTCGTGGGGAAGGAAAAGCATCGACCGATTTCATCCATGTCTGGTGGAGAAAAAGCCGCTGAAAATCTTTGAAAAACTCAACTGCTTGGTATCAAGTATCTTAAGAAAAGGTCGATTATATCAAGTAGATTTTACTAACGGCGGGCATCGACTCGGCCATGGTCAATGTTCGCGATCATTAACGTCTCAAACAAGGAGTAAGGTATGGCTATGCGTAGAACCAGTTACAGCACACGCCGTGCTAACTGGCCGCGTCGTTCACCGTCGCGGAGATTTGCACGTCCGTGGACCAAAGAAGAGATTGCGTTCATGCGCAAATACTATCGGAACTACGAGACAGCATGGATTGCCCGTCAGCTCGGTCGTACAGTGTATTCCGTTCGCTACAAAGCTGTCGACCTGAACCTCCGGAAAGCCAACCCGTCGGTGTGGAGAGGTAACACCGGAAGCCCGACCGCTTTCCGTAAATCGACCAGCAAGCGCTGGACGACCTCCAGCCGGTCGACGAAGACTCGTTCGCGTCGGACGCGCACCTGGAAAGCTCAAAGTCGCACGATGAGCATTCCTCGTCGCAGCAAGCCCCGTCGCAAGACTCGCAGGACGAAGTAAGAGGAAAAGTTGGAATAGGACTTTTAGATTTTTGGCATAGACCCGTTTTTCTTCAGGAAGACGGGTCTTTTTTTGTGCGGGAAAATCGTTATCTTGGCAAAAAACGGTTGACCATTCAGGAGGAGATATATGCCGGTTAAAAAATATGAAGAGATTTCCCTCGCCGAAGTGACTATGGACGGCGTCAAAAATACGCTGAAAGCAAACGTTATCGGAGCGCCGGAGGGCTGGTCGGATTACACTTTGCGTGTTTTTCGCATCGGGAAAGACGGTTACACCCCGCGCCACCGCCACGATTGGGAGCATGTCAATTACATTATCAAAGGACGTGGAAGGCTCCTTATAGACGACACGTGGCATGAGCTTTCGGCAAACGACTTTGCTTTTGTTCCACCCAACGTAGAACACCAGTTCGTCAACCCGTATGACGAGGATTTCGAGTTTATCTGCATCGTCCCCAACCGCGGCGCTTACGGCTGAGCAGCCCTATAGTTTTAGCTCAGTGAAGAGGATTCCCTGTATCCCGGTAGTGTATAGGGTACTCTGCGGCATGCGATAAAATTATCAAAAAATCGTACGGCAGTTCCGAAACGGAGCTGCCTTTTTCTCATATTGCCTTGGTAGGGCATGGTCTGGGACAGACCTGCCGTCTTCTTATCTCAGTGACTGGTCTCTCTGAGACCTTCTCTACTTAGCTACCTCACTTTACTCTAAGGGTGTCTTATTGAGTTATCGAAAAGAATCGGAACCAACGTGAGGTTATAAAGCAGCTAAGGCTGTGCCCCACCGCTTGCGGTGGCACCCTACGGGTGTCTTATTGAATTTTGGTAGGGCACGGTCTGGTACAGACTTGCCGCCAACACTACCGCAATTGCCGTGGCAGGTCTCTTCGAGACCTTCCCTACTTTTCTCATTGCTTGGAGGAATAGACGGGAACTTCTCCTTCATACTTACATGTCTATCCCCTTCTTCAAAAAAATTAAGAATCCGCCTTTCTTCTGTCGATGATATGAGAAAAACCCTCAACCAAAAGGACACGCACCATCCGACCGGAGACAACACAACAAAACAACGAGACATTACCGGAGAACGAACCCGGCAAGAGCGGTTTTGCTCCCGCCGAAACCTCTCCGGAATCGGACAACGACAAAGAAAAACTCGAAAAACAGTTCAAGACCGGCGCCAACTGGTTCTTTTGGATAGCCGGGCTGTCTTTGGTCAACTCGTTCATTCACCTGAGCGGCGGGGAGTTCAGCTTCCTCATCGGGTTGGCGATTATCGAGCTGAAAGACGCTTTGTTTGTCGCTTTTCTTTCCGAGACGGGAAGCCCCGGGAACTTTTTCCTGACCATCATCGCCGTCTTTCTCAGTATCGCTATCGCCGGTGTCTTTGTCGGCATCGGTTTACTGGCGCGAAAGAAATACCTCTGGGCGTACGTCGCCGGGATGACCGTCTACGCCCTGGATGGGGTTATCTTCTTGCTGTTCCTCGACGTATTCAGCTTCGGTTTTCATGTGGTGGTGTTGGTACTGCTTTGGGAAGGATTGAGAGCCGAGAAAAAGATGAGTTCCGCAGTACCCCTATCATCTTCCTCCTCCCCGCTTCCCTATGAAGAAAAAATCTCCGCTCGTCCCGACAACTCACCGTCATAACAACCGGTCGGCTCGGCACTTACCGTCACCTCGGCAAGCCTTCTGATGAAAAGTATGACAGAGATCGACAATCCGGCTTTCTCTTTTCCGTAAAAGGTAAATGTTCTCTTCAGGAAAGCCGATAATGAAACAAAAAATGTATAAATTTTATGGTATCGAAAGAGATGCTGAATACAACAGAGCCGGGTTAAGATATGATTGTACCGTAATCTCTCGAAGTACAATTCCATCTTACCTTCAAAGGGGGTTTCATGAACGAACATTTCAACTATGCCGACGCCTTAGAGTTGACCGATGGAAATACCGAACGATTACTTGAGTTGGTAAACTTGTTTTTGGAGGACTATCCGTACCAACTGGAACAAATAAATAAAGCCATTGAAGAACTCGACGCCAAAAAATTGGCAAAAGCAACCTCCAAACTGAAAACTTCAGTGACCTGTTTGTCGATGATGAAAGTATACGAAACTCTGGTCGCCCTGGAAACAATGGGGCTGAACGATGACCTGGAAGATGTCGACATAGCTCAAAAGCAATTGCACCACCAGTTGGCGGTACTGGTTTCGGAACTTTCACAATGCGTTGAAGAAAAGTCATGAGCAAGATACTGGTTGTTGAAGACGATAAGGTTTCATTGAAGCTCATCACCTCCATTCTGGAAAATGAAGAGCATGAGGTGCTGACGGCTTTCTCCGGGAAAGATGCCATCGGGCAACTGGAGAAAGGGCTGGTTGATCTCATTATCCTGGATGTCATGATGCCGGGAATGGACGGGATGCAGTTCTTGAAATATCTCAAGTCGGTTCCCCGTCTCAGCCGGATTCCCGTCATCATGTGCACCGCTCTTCATGACGCCAAGACCGTGACGACTATCGCCGAAATGGGTATCCAGGACTATATCACCAAGCCCATTAAAAAAGAAGTGTTGCTGGAAAAAGTCAAAAAAGTTCTCAAGCAGGGCACCGATTCGGTCTTAATTGTCGACGACGAGAAACTTATTCAGAATCTTCTCTCCCGCGCCGTGGAACGGGAAGGGCTCAAAGCCATCACCGCAAGTTCCGGCGAGGAAGCGTTAGATCTTTTGGACAAGTATAAGGTGAAGCTGGTCATCTCCGATATTTCCATGCCGGGGATGAACGGCTTGGAGCTTCTGGTCAAAATCAAGGAAAAGTATCCGACTCTCCCCGTTCTTCTCATTACGGGCCATGCCGGGCAGTACACCAAAGAAGAAGTCCTTGCCGCCGGCGCCGACAGCTACATCACCAAGCCGTTCAAAAACATCGAAATCGCCCAGCGGCTGGTTACCTATATCAAGTAGAGCATCTCTCCGACGGCACCGATCATTTGAGATACCGGTCGAACCACTTGGTAATCCATTCCAAGCGGGCAATTCGGCGGTCGGGTCTGCCGTGGCGGGAAAGCCCGTGAGGTTCGTCGGGAAAGCGTACCAGCTCCACTTTTCTCCCCAAGACCTTTAACATGACGAACATCTGCTCCGCCTGCTCAATCGGACAGCGAAGGTCCTTTTCGCTGTGAATAATCAAAACCGGCGTCCGGACATTCTTGAAATAGGTAAGGGGAGAGCATTTCTCATAGTTCTCAGGGTTTGTCCAGGGCCAGCCGTCAAACTCCCGAGAAATGGCAAATCCGAAATCCGAGGAGCCGACGAAAGAAATCATGTTCGATATCGACCGTTGGGTGACGGCGGCGGCAAACCGATTGGTATGTCCGATAATCCAATTCGTCATAAAACCGCCGTAGGAGCCGCCGGTGACGCCCATCTTCTTGGGGTGGATGTAGTTTTGCTTCTCGAGGTAGTCGGCGGCGGCAAGGCAATCCTTGTAATCCAAGTCGCCCCACCCTCCGGCGATAGCCTCCGCCCAGGTCTCTCCCCGTCCGGCTCCACCGCGAGGATTGGTGTAAAAGACAACGTACCCCTTGGCGGCAAGGTAGTGCATCTCGTGCATAAACGTAAAAGCGTATTGAACGCGAGGTCCGCCGTGTATCTCTAGAATCGAGGGATACTTTCTCGTCGGTTTGAAATTCGGGGGAAACACCAGCCAGCCTTGCACCTCGGTACCGTCGAAAGATTTGAACCGCACCTCGCGGGTTTTTCCCAGTTGCACCTCGGTACGAAGAAAAGCGTTGAAATCGGTATGTTTGACGGCTTTTGCCTCTGCGCCGTGAGTCAAAGGTGCGGTGAGAATATCACCGGGGTTGTTGAGGTCGGCATACACCAGCGCCGCCACTTTTGTCTTTCCATTGACGGACAGTGCCTTGATATGGCACTTCTTCTTGAATATTCCCGTCGGACGACCACCGGAGGCGGGGATGGAATAGACGTTGGTTCTGCCGGTATCGGAGGAAAGGAAAAATAACTTCTTCCCGTCGGCGGACCAAAACACAGAACCGCTAAAATGAGCGTCGCTGGTGTCGGTAATCGACTGGTCATACGTCATCCGGTCAAAGGTCGGCATAAGGTCCTTCGCTTTGGGTTTCCCATTCAACCCGACTTTCCAGATATGCACGTTGGTAACTCCCCACGCATCGTCCGGGTTGTCATGGCCCAAGTAAGCGATGCTTTTGCTGTCGGGAGAAAAAACAGGATGATAAATCGGTCCGGCAGGGGTCGGAATTAATCTCTCTTTGCCTCCCTCGGCGGGGATAACGAAAAGGTCATCCCGCAAAGAATCAAGGTCAGGGTCTTTGGCGCGATTGGAAACGTAGACAATCCATTGCCCGTTCGGGGAAATACGGGGAAAGGTGTTGTCCCGTTTCCCTTTGGTAAGCTGCCGAAGGTCACCGGAAGCAATATCCATGCTGTATATCTGATAGGTGTCTTTGGGTAAAAATCCTTCCCCGTCCAATCGATAAAACAGTCTTGTTACGTGGCGGTAGACTGGCGGCTCCTTTTTCTTCTTCTCATCCTTGATGTAATGGGAATCGCTGTAACGCAGATTGAAAACCAGTTTTTTTCCGTCGGGGGTCCATTGCAAATCGCTGATGGAACCTTCAAACTCTTTGAGCAGCTTTTCCGCTCCTCCGGCGGCGGGGATAAGATAGATTCCCAGTTTCTTGTTGCGGGTCGAAAGGAAAGCGATCTGACTCCCATCCGGCGACCACACCGGTTGCATGTCCTGCACGTTGCCGTGGGTATAGGCATGCGATTGCCCCGTGGCTATATCCAAAACAAAGAGGTTGGCAAAATACTTGTTCTCTTTTTTGTCCATTCGTTCGAGGGTGAAGGCTATCCTTTTCTCATCCGGCGACAACGCCAAAGAGGTGATGATTTTCAGGTTGAACAAATCCTCTGCCGTGATAGGACGTTTCTTAGAAATTTTGCGAACATTTTTCTTCTTTTTCATTCTCTGCTCCCAACTTTGTTATTCTTTTCTGCCAAATAACATTTATATCTCCGACGGCACAAGTCCAAAAGGAGAAAAAGATAGTCCCACACACGTTGGTTGGTTCCGGTTATAAGAAAAAATGGAAAAACAACCCGGACGGCATTGTCCGTTTTTCATCTCACATGTAAAGAAGACCAGCAGGGGAAATCCGCCACCCTCGCATTGTCACGGTCTGGTACAGATCTGCCACTCTTTTCTTCCGTCAAGAAAGGATTCCTGACGCACCCTACGGGTGTCTTATTGAATTTTGGTAGGGCATGGTCTGGTACAGACCTGCCATCACCTTTTCCATGTTTGGCAGGTCTCTTCGAGATCTTCCCTACTTTTCTCGCTTTTCTTTATTTCTCCGCTTTGGGGAGAGGTTTCTTACGCAGACCCAACACGATGCCGCCGGCACCGATAAGACAGACGACAATATAAAGGATGACTCCAAAGTACGGTATCGAACACAATACCGACAACACCACCAACCCGAGGAAAAGCTGCTTTTTGTTTATGGTTGCCGCCTGCGGTGAGAAGATTCTCACGATAAGGTAGCCGAGCAAAAAGGCGATGAGTATTTTACCAGAATAAAATATCATCCCGCCGGAAACCACGGTAAACGTGGAAATCGGCACCATCAACATCGACAGAATCAAGATAATCGCTCCCAAGAGGGCAAGCTTACCGGAAACCAACGCCAGCCCCACTATCAGAAAGACGGAAGAAATAACCAGTATCACAATCGCTGCCAGCAAAATCAAAAGGAACAGAAAGCCGGTTGCCGCCGACACGGCAAAGCGCGAACGCAGCTCTTCCAGCGATGATGTCACCGTGGTACGGAACAGTGAGAGCAAAATTATCCCAAACAGGAAAGCGGCAAAAAGCTTCGACAACTTGAAAATGATTTGTTGGAATGAGAAAAAGGTTTCTCCTTCAGCTTCTTCCTCTTCGGTTTTCTCCGGCAGCAACCATTTGACGTTCCCTTTCACCACCACTCCGGCGGTCGTATCTATCTTCAGCTCCTCTTCGGAAGTATACGTGACATCACCCAGAATAACCGCGGGAGGGAGAATTTTGATTCTCTTTCCTTCCAGGGTCACATCACCCTCAATGTTCCCGGAAATGACGATCCGCTCGGCGAGAACGTCGACATTTCTCTTGACGGTACCATCGATGCGGACGGAAAACCCGCGCGCCGTGACATCCTTGCCGATGACCGCCCCCTGACTGATTTGACAGTCATATCCGAACATCAGGACCGAACCGTCCACCGAACCCTCGATGATAGCGGTGTTAACAAAGGCGCGCAGGGAGTTGCCCACCGTGCCGGTATGATAGAGCTTGTAACCGGCGACATCTTGCGAACCTTCCACCCGTCCGTTGGTGATGATATTATACGCACCGACGATTAAGTCGCCGTTTATGACGCCGTCGACGCGGATATTCTGACAAAAGGCGTAGAGGTCGTCGTCAATCTGATGGAGGTTGGAAATATGAATATCATCGTCGGTTTGGAAGGTAGTTGCTCCAGCCGAGAAGACAAAGACAAAAAGCAGCGGAAGAATCATTCCCGCCGTCCCCTTTGTCCATCGAAACGATGCCGCCATAGTGCTCCTCACTTTTCCGCTCACTCTTTTCAATCTACGACAAAACCTGTCCGGTGTTTCTTAAATATATATGGTTTCTCTCCTTAATACAGCTACTAAATTATCTCTTTTCCGTCCGCCTGAGCCGGGCTCTTCGACGGGTAATAATGACGCTTGAAAAAAACATCCCCTCTGCTCCAGCGGACAAAATGTGAAGAGAGATTATCGGTAGAGCGATTATGTGCATAAAAGTGCACCCTCAGCCGACCAAAAGGTGCCTGCGTATTTTTTGCACAGAGAAAATACTGGTAAAGTGCCTTGTAGCGCCGTATCTTAGGGGGTACTGCGTAATTACCGCCGGGAAGCGAGAAAGGCAAAAAAAGGCATTGCGTTTGCTCAGGGAAGAGTGTTAGGCTGAATTATTGGATATATGAAAAACAACCGCGATTCACAGAGGTTTGAGATTCTCAAGCAGGTCGCCGTTGCGGCGGCTCAAGGGGAAGATACTACCGCCATCGCCCAAACGGCTTTGAGTCAAGCCGCCGAACTGGTCGGGTTGGAGGCGGTCTCGCTTTTTCTCTGGGATGAGAATTTCCGGGTCACCACTACCGTCAGCCACGCTCACTCCGAGGAACACCGCCAAAAGCTCAATCACCTCGAAGAAGAGCTTTTCACTCAACTTCGCCGAGAGAAACACCTTGTTTCGGCATATTTGACCTTCAGCGGTGAGCCGCCCTATCATACCTTTACTTTTCCCTTGTGGTACGGCAAGACTATCTTCGGAGCCGTAATCGGTTTGCAAGTCGGCGAGAAGACTCTTATCTCGGAAGACGACTTTCTCGAAACCCTCTCTGCACTTCTGTCGCTGCATTATACCGCCCAACGCCTCGGAAGCACCACCTCCAGCAAGGAAGCCCTTGACAAAGAACGTCTCAGCGCCATCGTCGAAACCGCCGTGGCGGTCAACCACGAAGTCAACAATCCGCTAACGGCGATTTTGGGCAACGTACAACTTTTGCTGCTCAAACGGGACGATCTGGACGAAGATCTGGTCGCCAAACTCAAGACCATCGAGACCTCCGCCTTGAAAATCAAGGAAGTAACCCAGCGGCTGATGCGTATTACCAACCCTCGCTCGGTGGAATACAGCGAGGGCACCAAGATGCTCGATCTCTCCTCCGACGAGGAAGAATCTTCCTAAACGGGAAGCCGCTCTTCTCTATAGGCTCTCCCAACCCGAACGCTTCTTTATCTTTGCCAGTCGATATCGACCGAGCCCAAGCCGACTTCCACTTTCAAAATTATTCGGGTCTCGGCATCTTCAAAATCTTCCGATTCGTACACATCATCGTCGATCTTGTCCAGCGGACTATGATGCAACTCGACCGATGACAACCAGTTGCTGCCGCTTGTCTCCACCCGGGCAGGGACGCCTTCGGGCAAGGTAATATCGACGGAACTGACTCCCACCTCAACCTCGATAACCGACTCTCCTTTGTAGGCACCGCGAAAATCCAGATCAAAGGAACCGGCACCGCCGGAAAAGGTAAACCTATCGAAGTTGGCATTTCCGATGGAACGAATATCCAACGAGGAGGCCCCGGCGTCGACGGTTATTTCTCCCAAGCGGTGTGGGTTTGGCTCGGAGAAGTTTATCTCTCCGGATGCCGCTCCAACGTCCAAATCGAGTTCTTGAAGCGGAAGTCCGCCCAACTCTATCTCCGCATCGCTGGCGCCGACATCCATTTTCAAGGAGAGCGGATAGCGCGTCGACAAGGTCAAATCGAGCTTGTTGTCGTCGGAGCTGAAGCCTTTGTGTCTTTTGCGCGAAACGGTCTCGATATACAAGTAACCGACTTCACCGTCGACCTCATAGTCGGTCTCGTACTCCAGACGGCGGGGGTCGTATTCCACCTCCATTATCGCCACTTCGGGCATATCCTCCGGCGAAATCGTCAATTCCCCGGCGCCGAATTCCAGTTCGACACGGAGCTCTTTTGCTCCTTTGGCGGCAAAACCGTTGACCTCATGTTCCAGCCTCTTTTTTGCCACAACGGTAACGGCAAGAAGTAAAGATGTTCCCATCATAAGCAACAGCCAGCTTTTCATACTCGTATTCCTCCGACGAAAGGTTTTTCTCTTTTGATTATTGCTTCTTTACGTGAGAAGCGGAAGGAAAGTTGCACCCTTATTGCGGCGGCTGTTCACCTAAAGGAGGATTGTCCGGCAAGGGTGGGGGAGCCGGGGTGGGAGCATGAGTGGCGCCGGTCATCCGTTTTTCGGCGACTGTCAGGCGACAGTCCCGAAATCCGAACCGGGTCAAAAGAGCGGCTCCGATACCACAAAAGACAGGATACGACGTCACTAAGATTGCCACCACCAAGAAGAAAATACCGAACCCCTGCGACACGCTGTCATGGGCACCCAGCAAGACCGCCACCACCAACCAGAGCGACATCAACAACAAAATGCCCATCGTTGACTGCACCAGACGGCTTTTCTCCCCGCCAAGGTACCGCTTGGCGAACTGCCGCCCCAAAGTATCGCCGAACGAAACTATTCCGAAACCCGCCGCTATCGCATAGATAAAAGGAATGAACGGCACGACGAAAATCCCGATGACCGTCACAATGACCAGTACCACCAACGCCGGCAGGAACAACGTCAGGAAAAACCCAAGGGTAAACGCCTTGATCTTCTTGGTACAGATGCAGACGTGAAAGTTTTCCGTATGGCGGGGCATCAAAGAAATGACCAAGAAACTGAAAAAGAGCAAGGTTGCCGTGAAGCTGAGCACGATAATGACGCCATCGGCGGAAAAGGAGCGAGCAAAATCGTCCAAATCCAACGGCGAGCCGACATTTTTGATTTCCCCTTTGACAATCGCCCCTTCCCGGACGATGACTTTCGGCGCTTCGATATTGCCGTCCACCCTGCCGGACTCCGTGACCAACACCCGTTTGCGGATGGACTTGACATCACCCTTGACCCAGCCTTTAATCGTCACCCGCCCGTAAGCGATAATATCCCCGTCGACGTACTCTTCGTACCCCACCCAGACCGAACGCTCGAACGGCTTGACTTTCTTCTCGACGGTGCAGCGATCCTCGATGGGGATTTCGTCTCCACCCGAAAGAGGGAAAGTTTCTTCGGCAGTGGGACTTTTTTCGGCATACGCCGAGTTTGGGACGAATACCTTCTTTTCGAAATCGTAGCGCCACTCTTCCCCTGCGGTATCAATGGCGGACACTCCTTCTTCGGAAAGAGTGATTTCCTGGAAAACCGGCTCAGTCGACTGGTGCGAGGAATCGGGTGATGAGGGTTGTGCAAAAGAAGAAAAAGCCGCCGCCCATATTCCGGCAAGCAGTATCGCCGCCCCGAGGGGACGAAATTTTTTCACCCGGGAATATCCCATGCTACATCCAATGTATCTGCCCCCGTTAGTAGAGGGCAACGGTTACATCACCTGAGGAGGAAGAAAGAGTAATGGTCGGTCCTCCTCTGCCGAACTCACCCACCAGCCGATGTCGTGACACCGACTTGATAGTGACCGGCATTTCCGTCTGAATCTCTCCGGAAAGGGTTTCAATGTTTAGCACTCCCGAAGACGTTTCAGGTATAAGAAACGTAATCGAACCGCTGGTTGTTTCAATAAAACAATCCTGCGGGCTGTCCAGCTCCGTCTGGATTTTCACCTCTCCCGTCAAAGTCGTGACGTCGACGGCGCCGCGGGTCTGCTGAACGGAGACCTTGCCGGAGGACGACTTAATCCGAATATCTCCTTCAATCCATTTCAAGGAAATCTCGCCTTGCGGTTGACGAACCGTTATCGGTCCGAAAATAAACTCACCGTGGGTGGTGCCGACCGTGTTTTCCACCTGTACTTCCCCCTCGATGTTGGAAAGCAGGATGTCGGCTTCAACGCTTTTTATCCGCACCGAACAGCCCAGCGGAAGGGCAATCGTATATTCCACCGAACCGTACGAATCCCCGCCGGCGCCCAAGAACTTCTGCCAAAAGGAAGGGTTCCGGCTGAGTATCTTCAAGTAGTTGGTTTTGACGAACACTTTATCGCCGACCTTGGCAACTTTTATCTCGATATGGTCGGCGACTTCTTCCGCTTCATCCCGCGTGGTGGCGCGCACCCGCTTGGTCGCTTCAATAATGAGCTTTTCGTCCTCCCCACCGGTCACGGAGACACTCCCCCGCGAGACGTTCAGCTCAAGGGTAATCGGGTCGGAGATTTCGACGATTTTCTGATAATCAAAAGTAAACTCGGCGGCTTCCACTCCCCCAACCGAAGAGAGCCATACGGCGACCGCCGCAATAATAAACAACCTGCGAACCGGCATTTGACTTTTTCTCCTCCCGAACTTATGCCATCTCAAACCGATTTCAGCTTTTTCTTCAAAAGCTCGCGGGCGCGGAAAATCCGCGCTTTGACCGTTCCTATCGGTATATCGAGTAAATCGGCTATTTCCTCATATGATTTATCATCCTTGTGCCGGTATATGATAACTTCCCGATATTTCTCAGGCAGGGAGGCGATTGCCTCTTCGATACTGACCCGCTGTTCTTTCCGTTCCAGATCCCGCTCCGGATGATGGGAATAGTCGGGGATATCGAGTTGTTTGACGTTGTTGTCGTTGTCCAAATGTCGGTCAAGGGAGAGGGCTTGAATTCTCTTTTTACGGAGGTAGTCGATAGAGCAGTTGGCGGCGATTTTATATAGCCAGGTGGAAAACCGAAATTCCGGGCGGTAGCTTGCCAGCGAGGTAAAGGCTTTCATAAAGGTTTCCTGCACCAAATCACGAGCGGTTTCCTCGTTACGGACTATTTTGAACACAATATGGTACACCGACTGCCGATGCCGCTCGGTCAATTCTTTGAATGCTTTTTGGTCACCGCCCAAGGCGTGGTGTATCAGTTCAAGGTCATTGTCTTCCAACTGGTTCTTTCTTTCCCGTTTTGTCGGGTTATCCGCTCTGTTAAAAGGTATAGGATATAAAACAGCAGGAAGCCCCACAAGAGAAAACTGAAGTGAGCCGTCAGGAAC
>CAZAZQ010000028.1:0-22061 GCA_964489705.1 uncultured Ignavibacteriales bacterium | reverse complement strand
GTAAACGGTTCAGACTGACTTTTGTCCTTTTTACTCTTGGTCTGATGTTTTCGGGCACGGTGCACGTTTTCGCTTCCGTTGACGGAAAAGTTTCCGGGGCGGTCTTCAATGCGAAGACGGGAGAACCCGTGGTGGGGGCGACGATAAGAGTGTTAGGGACAAATATCGTGACGAAGACCGATGATGACGGTGACTACTTTCTCATCAGTCTTCCCAGTGGGAAATGGGATATTTCCGTCTCCCACGTCGGCTTCAAGCCGATTACCAAAAAAGAGGTGCGGGTATTGGTTGATTTGACCACCCCGGTCGATTTCGAGCTGGAACCGTCTGCGGTCCACTTGAAACCGCAGGTGGTGCAAGCCACCGCTCCGGTGGTGCAAAGAGACCTCACCGCCTCCAAAGTTATCTTCACCTCCGATCGTTTGAAGACCCTGCCGAACATCATCACGGTACAGTCGGTACTCACCAACTATCCGGGAGTCGTGGTTGACCGTGACAACAGCATGCACGTACGCGGCGGTCGTTCGGGTGAGGTGACGTATTACTTTGACGGCTTCTCCGTGCAGGATCCCTTTGTCTCCAACTCGGGGATCCATATCATCCCCTCCGCCTTGGAAGAGCTGTCTCTGACCTCCGGCGGGTATACGGCGGAATACGGAGAAGCTCTCTCCGGCGTAGTCAACGCCGTCACAAGAGAAGGGAGCTCCGAATATCACGGCGGTGTCAAGATGTACGAAGGCGCCACTCATGCCTACGACGTCTACACCGGCGAGTGGAGCAACCTCAAACGCGTCGGGAACCGGGCGGCGACCTTCAACTTGTCCGGTCCCATCCCGGGATTCGATCCGAAGCGGTATACTTTCTTTGCCGCCGGAGAGTATCTCCATGACGCCACCTACCTGCCGCGCAACGGAGTGGTCTCGTACACCGGCACGGCGAAATTGGCGGTTCAGCCGCTGCCCAAGATGAAGTGGAAATCGAACGTTACGTACTACAAGGCGGACGGGTTCATCTATGAACACCGGGACGCCAACGGGATTTCCTACGATTTCAACCTCGACGGGTTGCCGGCGTTCCGCAAAGAATCGTACCTGGCGGGATTGTCCTGCAACTATGCCTTCAACGAACAAATGCTTTTGACTACCTCGATTAACTCGTTTTCGACCTATACCAAGAGCGCTCCGCCGCACTTGATGGATCTCTATTGGAATCAGTGGCCCGGCTACTCCGAGGATGAAAACGGAAACTACAACGGTACCATCGATGACGACAACTACGGCGGTTACTTCGATCCCACCAACCCGTATCATGTGGTCGGTTTTACTACCGGCGACGATTTCTATCCGACCTACAGTTGGCGGCAATCGAAGTACTTTGCCTTCCGGGCGACGATGATAAACCAGATCAATAAGTGGAATCAAATCAAGACCGGCTTCGAGTATCGTCACTACAACATTGATTGGGATTTCAAGCAGTTCTTCAATGATTTCCCGTACGGCGAGAAGTATACCAGCAAGCCGGTGGTGGCGTCGGCGTTTATCCAGGACAAGATGGAGTATGACCAGTTTGTCGTCAACCTCGGGGTGCGCTATGATTACCGGAACGCCGACATGAGCTATAACATCACTCCCGGTGACAGCGTGGCGACTTACAAGAAAGCCGACTCAAAGGCGCGTTTCTCGCCGCGTTTGGGCGTTTCGTTCCCCATTTCCGAAAAGTCGGTCATGCACTTCAACTACGGCATCTATTACCAAGTGCCGCGCTATACGTACTTGTATACCAACCATCAGGGAGATACCCGTACCGGCTATCCCTTGTTGGGGAACCCGGATCTGGAACCGGAGCAAACCACCGCGTATGAGCTGGGCTTAGACCACCTCATTGGGGAAGATTTGCGCATCGACGTGACGGCGTACTATAAGGATATCGAAGACTTGGTCACCACCCGCTCTTCGGGGACGGTGGCGGGCTTGTCGATTACCCGCTTCACCAACGCCGACTACGGAACCGTCAAGGGATTCGATGTCGCTTTGGAGAAACTGCCGCTTTCCGGCAATTTCAGCGGCTCGATTTCTTACGGCTACATGATTGCGACCGGTATCGGCTCGTATGCTTTGGAGCCGTATTACACCTTCTTGACCTCGACCGAGGATACGTTGGCACCGGTCACGGAATATCCGCTTGACTTCGATCAACGACATACCGTGACCGCGGTCTTGAGCTACCAGGTGCCGGCGAATTGGCAAGGGAGACTCTTTGGATGGAAGGTTCCCACGGCGTGGGGCGTGACCATGGTCGGTCATTACGGTTCGGGGCTTCCGTACACCCCAACCGATGCCAGCGGGAACCGGATTGGGGAACGAAACGAAGGACGATTGCCCGCCAACTATACGGTCGATATGCGGGTGTATAAGGACTTCCCGTTCCATTCGAGCTATCCGTTGCGTCTGTTTGTCGAGGTGGACAACCTGTTCAACAAGCATAACGTGATAGATGTATACTCGCGAACTGGTCAGCCGGATGATGATGGTCGTCGCACCGGTGCCGGATTGGCGCTGGATCAAAACGAACTGGAGCGGCTCGACCGCCTGTATGACCATGATCCTCAAAATTATTCACCTCCCCGAACCATTCGGGCTGGGTTTGAACTGAATTTCTAAGCCGGAGGACCGAACGTATGAAAACGAATAGACATATGATTGGATATATCCTGTTGATGGGGATATGCCTGAGCCTTGCCGGGGGACTGGTAAGCGCTCGGCCGATGCCCGAACAGGTTCAGCCACCGGGAAGCGGGGGTCCTCTGGGGATGCCCGTACCGACCACGGTGGATCAGGTGATTCACAATAAAGGAAATATAGCCACCACGGTGGACAACTGGGGCTATATCGGCGGCTACTCCTACTATGGGTTGCCGTCGGGAGAATGGCCTCGTAATTCGGGCCACAATTACCTGGCGGAAATACGGTACTGGGTCGGTGCCGTAACGCCGGGAGGGGATACTCTGGTGGCAAACACCTATGAAGATTTTCAAGTTATACCGGAACTGACCTTGGCGGACAACCCCAACAAGATTCTCCTTTCGACCGATACCAGCCGCTATTTCGATTACGATCCTTCCGACACGGTCGGTCTGGGATTGGGCAATCCCGCCAACGGCTGGAGAGTCTGGGATGCGGATTCCAATGCCTGGGTATACAATCGGGTATACAATCCGCTTGATTCTTCATTCTTCCCAGCCGGTCCGACCTCTTTGCAGGAATCATTCTACCGTTTCAACGACGCTGCCAGCGGCTCGCCTTTGTTGGGGTTGGAAATGTCGCACCGCGTCTTACAGTGGAACTACTGTTACAATGAAGATTTCCTCTTCGTCGTGTTGGAAATCACCAACACTTCGACCGAGGATTACCATAATGTCGCCTTCGGTTTGTACGTCGATATCGACGTGGGCGGTCCGGACGGTACCGGTGAGAACGGTCGTCTGGAAGACTTGGTCGCGTTTGATTCGACTGAGAATTTGGCGTGGATTTACGACAACATCGGTATCGATCCCGGTTGGGGGCCGACTGTCCGTACCGGCATTATGGGCACCAAGCTCTTGGAGACGCCGGACAATATCGGTATGACGGCGTTCCGGACGGATGACTGGGCGTTTTTGCCGGATAACGATCCGGGACGGTACGCTCTCATTAATAGTGAGCAGTTCGACACTTCTCTTCCGCCCACCGACCAGTTCTACTTGCAGTGCGTGCGGGGGATAGACTTAACCGCCGGGAAGACCGTGCGGGTCGTCTATGCTCTCATTGCTGGTGCCGACGAGGAAGATTTCCGCGACAACGCCGCTTTGGCGCAGCAGTTGTACGACAACTACTTTGTCGGACCGCAACCACCGCCGACCCCGCGCTTGCGTGCTCGGGCGGGGAACGGGAAAGTGTACCTGTTCTGGGATGACACCTCGGAGGTCAGCCTTGACCCGCTGACCGGCGTGAACGATTTTGCCGGCTATAAGCTCTACCGCAGCGACAATCACGGCAAGACCTGGGGAGTGCCGAATTGGCAAACCGGTAACAACTGCCTCGATGTTGATTATTCCACCTTGGCATTGTATACCGTCAACAACCCCGGCGATCCTATTCCACATTCGTTTATTGATACCGGTTTGTACAATGACGTTGAGTATTGGTACTGCTTGGTGGCGTTTGACGTCGGCGATACGCTCACCGGCGTTGATCCGCTGCAATCGGGCTTCGGCATTGCCGGAGAGGTGAGCAACGTTATAGCCGTGACTCCCCGGAATGACCCGGCAGGTTTCTACGATGCCGCCAGTACCGTCACGCATAACTACGTCGGGTCGGAGCAACCGTCCGACGGTGAGGTTATTCCCGCCGTCTTTGACGAGAGTGCTCTGACCGGTTCCGAATACCGGGTGGTTTTCGAAGACACCCCTCAAAGAACCTACTGGCACCTGATTAATGAAACCACCGGCGATACCGTCCTTCAGAATCAAACCAAAACCAACGTGGATCCGGAGCTGTTCGAGGTGGTCGACGGGTTGCGGGTGGTTGTCCGTGACGGCGACCGAGTGCCGCGCGGCTACGGTCAGACCTCCTTCGGTGGAAGTGACACCACGCTGGTAATGGAGACGTTCTACGGTCCCTGCCTGCCGAATTTCACGCTCGACGAAAACGATGTCTTCGGCGGGGAGCATTTCCGCTCTACGTATGAGCTCCGGTACACCGGCGACTCGACCCGCGCCTCGTGGGTGCTGGACGGTTTCTACGGTACCGATACTCCTTACTGGGTGCCTTTTGAAGTGTGGAACGTCAGCACGAATCAGCGGGTGTCGCTTGCCGTGTATGACTTTGTCGGCGACGGCGTATGGGATCCGTACGACTTGTTGACCATCGTCAACTATCCGTACGATTCCACCGCCACGGTGACTCCGTTTGCGTTCCCGTACCATTACAGTTGGATGTTCGGGTTTGACGAGACGGTGTACAATCCGCAAGTGGGGGACGTCTATACGATTCAAGGTGCGCCGCTGAACGGTCCGGATGATAACTTTTCGTTCAAAGCCGACGGCATCAATACCGCCGCCGCTTCCCAAAATCTGGACAAGATAAGCGTCGTCCCGAATCCGTATTTCGCCCACTATTCGTCGCTGGTGGAAACCGGGGAAGGGGAGCGGTTCTTGAAGTTCCAGAACATCCCCGACGAGTGCACAATTCGGATATACACCTTAGCCGGTGACCTCATTCGTACCATTGTCCATAAGGACGGTACCGGGGTCGCCAGTTGGGATTTGCTTTCGGACTATGGTCGATTGGTAGCGTCCGGGATTTACTTGTACCACGTGGAATCACCTTACGGTGAGCACCTCGGCCGCTTTGCCATAATTAAGTAGAGGAGGTAAAAGGTGAAAACGATTATTGTCATATTGGGCGTGTTGATACTCGCGGCCTCCGTTTCCGCCGATTTCTCCAAGATTGGCTCAAGCGGCGCCCAGTTCTTGAAAATTGGTGTCGGCTCGCGCTACCAAGCTATGGGGGAAGCATCGGTTGCGGTGGCAAACGATGTCTATGCGACCTACTGGAACCCGGCGGGGTTAGTGGAGATCGAGAACGGAGCGGTGGCGTTTACCAACGTCAATTGGGTGCTCGACATCGATCTCAACTATGTTGCCTTGGCGAGGTACTTTGAAGGGGTCGGCGTATTCGGCCTTTCCGCTACCGTCCTTTCTATGGACGAGCAGGAAATCACCACATTTGAAGAACAAGACGGAACCGGCAACTACTACTCCGCCGCTTCTTATGCCGTCGGTTTGAGCTTCGCCCGGCAGTTGACCAACCGGTTTGCCTTCGGTGCGACGTTCAAATATGTCGGCGAGAAAATCCACCGGGAACATTCGCAGGGATTTGCCTTTGATTTCGGCACCTTGCTCTATACTGGCTTCCGCTCCCTCCGGTTGGGGATGAGTATCTCCAACATGGGACCTGAGCTGAAGTTCTCCGGTCCCGATTTGGCGGTTCGCTATGATCCGCAAGAAGGAGAAGGAGCCAATAATCCTATCGCCGCCGAGCTGAAAACGACACCGTACGATTTGCCGATGACTTTCCGGGTCGGCGTGGCGTATGATATCGAGACGGGCCCGAAATCGATTTTGACCCTTTCCGGTGAGTTGAAACATCCCAGCGACAACGTCCAGCAGGGATCGCTGGGGGCGGAATGGTCATTCTCTGAGCATTTCTTCCTCCGTGGCGGCTATAAGCTCAACTACGAGGAGGAAGGCTTGGCATTGGGCGGCGGCATCAGCACGAAAATCTCCAACAGTACCTCAGTCGTTATCGACTACGCCTGGCAGGATTTCGGTCGGCTGCAGTCCACCCAGCGCTTTTCCGTCGGATTTGTCTTTTAAGATCATGTCCCAACATGAGCCTTATATAAAGAGCGCCCCCTGACCGGAGGGGGGCGCTTTTTTTCCTTCAAGTCTGGACAACGGGTGTACAACTGATATATTACTTTGTTACGCAGTTGATTATGAGGATATGTAAACGAGGAGTGAGACTATGATAAAGTGGCGGAAATATCGAGGTATTCTGCTGGTGTTCGGTATCTTCCTGGTGAGTTCTCTGACGGTTCAAGCGGAAGAGGCGGTCGAAACGCTGGCGAATTACTTCAAGTTGCTCAAGACGGGAAACATGGAATCGGCGGCGAATATGTGGACAGAAGGAGCCGTGGAACGGTCGTCGCGTTTTGGCATCACTTACGACAATATCCCTTTGAAGGTTGATTGTATCTCGCCCATTGTCCAAGACCTGCCGACGATGAGCAAGTTCTTGGAGCCTCCGGTCAAGCAGTTGACGGTGCTTGAGGATACCAACTACGTTCGGTTGGACTATGCCGCTATCGTCGAGGGGAAGCTGGTGAAGCATTCCTACTACCTGTATTCCGACGGCGACTATTACTGGTTGCTTCCGCCACAGGATTATTTTGCCAGAGATTGGGAACAAGTGGAAAGCAAGTATTTTCGCATCCACGCTCACCCCTCCGTTAAAAAATATCTCAACTCCGCCGTTCTGGCGGAAGCGGATGCCTTCGTCGAACGGTTGGCAGAGGAACTCTCCTTGGAAAAAGAAGATAAAGAGCTTCTCCGGCAGAAAAAGATTGAGTACTTCTACTGTGATTCCGATCAGACGGTCGGCGACATTCTCGGTGTACGCACCAAGGGGGGGCTCGACTTGGCGTCAAACGATATTATTTCCTCGTTTTTCCCTCACAATCATGAAGTTGTTCATCTGTTGTACAATATAAAGTTGCGTCATATTCCTCTGGCTACCCATTCTCTCCTGCGCGAGGGGATTGCCGTTGCCTATGGCGGCAGGTGGGGGAAAGCGCCGACGGCGTTGTTTGATTTGGGAGCCTTTTTATACCGGCAGAAAATCGTCGAGCTCGATTCCTTGCTGACGGAGAACGGCTTCCGCATCCAAGCCGGTTCCGACATTGCCTATCCCTTTGCCGGTATCTTTACCATGTACCTGCTGGATAAAATCGGGACGGGCAAATATGAAAAGCTTTACCGCTCCCTTTCCGGCAATGGAGCGGAGGTGGAAGCCTTTCCGGATTCCCTCGTAAAAAGGGTTTTGCAGGAAGCGGTCAAAGCCTCTTCGTGGTCGGCATTGCAACATGATTTCGACTCTTTTGTTCAGAAGAAACTACCCGCGTATGCCGTGGTCAAAGCCGGGCTGCCGTCCGGCGGTTTTCAGGTTCTGGTTGATAACGGGAGCTTTCGTGTTATAGCCGATGATGATTGGGTGGCGTTTGAGTTTACGGCGTCCGACGCCGGTGCACTCAGCGGCAATCTCTTGTTCGGGCGTGATGACCGCTTTGCCGACGGTTCCTCTGCCATGTTTGAGGAGCAGTACGGCGGTAAGCAGTCGTTTGAAGGGTACCGCTTTGGAGTACGCTTCGATGTCAACGAAGCCGGTTTGTATGACTACGCCTCCAATCAGTTGATAGCCAAGTTCATCTTGGGAATATCGCTCTCCGATGATTATTTCGATGCGGAGAAGAATACGGTAACGGTACAATTCAAACGGGACTTGCTCAATGGTGTTCTTCCGGCGGCGAACGAATGCAAACTTCTTCCTTTGTAACGACGGTGTTGCCTTGTGCCGATTGACGTTTTGGTCATCATTGCGCTGGTTTTGGTGCTTCTCGCCTTAGGGGTGACGGTATGGCTTCTCCTCACTACGCGTCGCCGACAGGAGAGCCTTCCGCAAGAGGAAATTTTCGCCCGCGCCATGGAGTCGCTGAAAACGGAACTGCTGTCACAGCACTTGGAAGGACTCACGGCACTCCGAAATTCTCTTGATACCGCCCAGAAGTTGCTCAACGACCGGTTGGCGGAAAACACAACCACCCTCGACCGCCGCTTGGAACTGTTCGGGGAAATTGAAAAAAAGCTCGGGCAGTTGGAGGTTCAAGCGAAAAACATTGCCGAAATCGGCAAGAATATCCAATCCCTTTCCGAGTTGCTCAAACCGCCCAAGTTGCGGGGGAACCTGGGAGAGCTGTTGTTGGAAAATCTCTTGGCTCAAATTCTCCCCTCGCACCTTTATCACCTCCAGTATCGCTTTGAAAACGGGCAGCACGTCGACGCTGTGGTCAAAATCGGGGACAAGCTTCTGCCGATTGACTCTAAGTTTCCCCTGGATATGTTTCCTTCGCTTGCTTCCGCCGGGGACGATGCTTCTTCTTCCGTCAAAAAGATGGAGCGTTCCCTCAAACAGCATATCGATGCCATTCATGCCAAATATATTCGCCCCGACCAGAAGACGACCGAGTTTGCCTTGATGTACCTTCCCTCCGAAGCGGTGTACTACGAGCTGGTGTCGCGAACGGATGTGCGCCTCTTGGAGTATGCCTTGGCACGAAGGGTTATCCCCAGCTCGCCGGGGCACTTGTACGCTTTCTTGGCGACGGTAGCGTCCTTGTATCTCGACTTGGGGCTGGCATCGGATACCTCCCGCCTTGCTGCGGGCGTGAATGCCTTGGCGGAGTCATTGGAGAAAATCGTTTCCCTTCACGAGCGGATGGAAGGGTCGCTCAGGACGTTGTCCGGGAACCTGTCGAAAGCGAAGGAGGTCTCTTCCGTGATGACCGACCAATTGGGCAAATTGCAGGAGCCGCTCGAAGCACCGCCGAAGAAAGACGAAATTCGCCCGCATCAGGCTGATTGATTCTTTTTTCAGAGGGTTAAAAAAAAAGAAGGGGGATTAGCGGGAAAATCCTTTTGTGTGGGCAAGGAAATCCGCCGGTGTGACGTAGTCTTGCCCCGGCAGGGGAAAGTCGTCGTGACGGGTGTGGAAATGGCTTGGTGCGTAGCCGCCGGAGTAATGGACAATAACGCCTCGCTTTTGGAGAGTCGGAATATAACTGTTTAAGGAAAGAGAATCCAACGGGTTGTCATAAAGCCAGACGTGGTCACCGCTTCCAATTCCGCTATTGTCGACCAAAGGGCTGATATCGGTAATGTTGTTGTAGCTCAAGTAGACCATGTCCAGTTGGATGAGTGGGGTCAGGGGTTGGATGCTGTCGAGACTGTTGGTGGATACATCGAGGTACTGAAGTTGAGACAGTTCCGCCAGGGGGCTGAGATCGCCAATGAAGTTGTTCCGGGCGACCAGATAGCGGAGATTCAAGAGGTTGGAAAGGGGAGATAGGCTTCCAATATACGTATCGTCGAGGAAGAGGAATTCTATTTTAGTTAAGTTACTCAGCGCATCGACGTTTGACAGGGTGTTCCCGCTGAGGTTTAGCCAGTTGAGTGTGGTGATGTCTGCCAGCGGGGTGAGGTCGACAATCTGGTTGTTCGAAAGGTTAAGCTGCTGCAAGTAGACGAGATCCGAGATCGGTGAAATATCACTAATGGTGTTGTTTGCCAAGTTCAAATGGGTGAGATAGGTCGCTTGGGTCAAGGGAGAGAAATCTGTAATCTGGTTTGACGAAAGCTCCAGGTATGCCAGTTTGGTCAGGTTGGAGAGCGGGGAAAGGTCGCTTATCTGATTGCGGTTGAGGTACAGGTACTGGACTTGAGTCAAGGACGCCAGCGGCGAGAGGTCGGAAATGTTGTTGTTCCATAGGTTCAAATACTGGATGCCGGACAAGCCGTTAAGAGGAGTGAGGTCCGTAATTTGGTTGTATCCGAGAAGGAGAAGCTGGAGATGAAAAAAATTTTGCAGCGCCGAAATACTTTCAATCATGTTGTGGTCGAGGAAAAGGTGCTGAAGATTGATGAGGGCGGACAGTGACGAAATATCTTGAATTTGATTATAGCCCAAATTCAAGGTACGGAGGTTGGTCAGGTGGGCTATCGGGGTCACGTCGGTGATGTTGTTGTATCGCAGCAACAGGGTTTGCACGGTTGTCGTCAAGTTCGTCAGGGGAGAGAGATCGCTGATTTGGTTGCCCATCAGCGAAAGGTATTTCAGATTTATCAGGGAGGAGAGGCCCGTCAAATCCGAAATACCCATGCTGTCGGCAATGAGGGTGTCGATGCCGATGACGTCGTAGTACCGAATGGCGCCGTCCGGCTTGTTGATGGTTCGCCGGATGGCTTCTTCTAAGCCGGCATCGGGAAAGAGTATCAATGAGTCGACGTTTTCGCTTGCGTTAACTTCTACAGTGCAGTAATCCGTCTCCACGGTATAGATGAAAGTAGTATCATCGTTCCCTAACCAAATGTGGTTCAAATGTACTGTGAGGACAGCGTAGTCTGTTCCCTCAGGGTAGGTGCTGGAAAAGTACAGAGTCGCCAGCTCGGCATGACCGGTTTCGTCTTCGATCGAATAATAGCTTTCTTGAGAAATGCTCACATCTACCCGCCTGGCGTCACTGTCGATATAGTTGCCGAAAAAGTATATTGAATCCGCTAGTGTTTCACTCATCTTGACGCTGTCGGCGTTTACCAAATAGTTTTGGTAGTACACTGAAAAAGAAATCGATATGAGACTGTCGAAGTTGAAAATTTCAACGTCAACGCCGAAGCGAGTATAGGGAGCGACCTGAAGATAGCGCGGGGTGAACTTAATCAGCGGCACCTGCGGGGAAAGGGAAACGGTCAGGGTAATAGTCTGTCCCGGTCCGACGTCGGTGACGGCATCCCCTTGGTAAATCAAACGCCCCGATTTTTCGTACGCTCGCAGATCGAATTTCCGGCGGGTTCCGGCGGGAACTTCCACCTCGCCGGTGAGAAAGCCGCCTTGCAACCTTAGAGGAACGATGAGGGAATCCATGTCAGCCGCCGTAACGATAAGCTGGAAAATCGAGATGTTTTGTACTAACGACGACTCGGTAAAACTCATTTTCAACGCGACGGTTGCCGGGGTTTCCGAGTCGACGGCATGACGCGAACATCCCCCCAGCAAAGCGATCAGCAGGAGGATGCCCAGCCCATATCCCGGTTTCAGTATCTTGTATCTTTTTCTCATCCTTACCTTCCTTTACTGTACCCTGGCGGTAATGTGAACGTTTACCTGCAAGCCGCTGATGCTGATGTCTCCGTCGTCGGCACTGCCGGTGTAATACGTTCCGCTGATGCCGCCGGAGACCTGCGGCGTGAAAAGACGTCCCAGCATCGCGCCCAAGCCAAGGACGTGCGCTCCGCCCATCGAGGCATCGTCGTTGGCGCCCACCAGCTTGAGTTCCATCAGCGGGGCGAGATCCCAGCCGTCGGGGGAGTGATGACTGGCGTCAAGGTAGAAGAAAAGCTCGTTGCCGTACACCCGGCGTTCCTCTTGTGGGTTGTAGAAGGTGTATTCTCCTCGTCGGAAGTATTCAAGCTGGCTGTGGAACGTCAGGCTGGGGGTACGGTGCGTCGTCTTGAGGCGGATATTGACTTGGTCGCTTTGCTTGTAGATTTTCCGGTCGCCGGATTTGTCGTCGGTGTATGTCGTGTAAATAATATCCCCGGCAAAGGAGGTTTTTTCATTGTTCCAATCCGCTCCGGCATTGATGCTGATAAAGTCGCCGGGATTGTACGAGGCGGAGTTTTCGTATGGTTCATAGCTTCCCGTGTACTGGTAGGCAATCCCCGTTCCGCAGCGCAGCTCGCCGAGGAGGAAAGCCGTTCCGAAAAGGAGGTTGAATCCCAGCCCTTCTCCGAAGCGCCGGAGGGGAAAGGTAAGGTAGTTCTGCGACAGCATTTGCAGGACCGGCAGTTCCTCATCAAGGGTCAAGTTTTTCTTGCCGGTCGGCAGATTGACGCCGACGCTGACGACGTACTTGTCCTCCGCAAAGGAGCGGTTCAACTGAAAACGCACATCGCCCAATCCCGAGAGGGTGTAGTCCTCACGCGATTCGGTAAGGGTATTGGAAGAGTTGGCAAGATAAACGTACGCTTCGGTATTTTCCCCCAGCGGCATATAACCGGTGAGGGGAAGAGCGTACTGGTTTATTTCCGTGGTATTTTTGCCGTCGTCGAGGCTCCAATGGCTGTAGATTCCTCCGATTTTGCCGAACGCCTGCTGCCCGTAAATGATTTGGCTTGAGACCGAAGATACCAGCAGCAGAAGGAGCCCCATCCCGGCGAGTATGAAAACACGGTGTTTTTTACTCATCGAGATCACCTCGTATAATAACGGTTCCGGTGTTTCCCGGCGAATCAAGAGGCTTAACGGGACTGTCGCCGGTGCCGATGGTTTGCGGAATGGTGCCGATATTCAAGGTCACTTGGGTTAGCCGTTCGCCGAGGGTGCCGGACACCCCTTCTTCTTCTGCGGGTTGAGTTATTGCGAACTGTTCAAATTGGGACAGAGAATTCTCGTACGTTATCCCGCTGCTTTGCAGGTTGCGAATCGCCTGACGTTGTTGTTCCGCTTGGCGGAAACCGGGGTCAAGCTCGACCGCCTTGGTGAATTCCTGTTCGGCGGCTTGTTGCCATTCGCTGCCGCGGTTTTGGTAGTCCAGCCCTCGGCAGTACGCCATGAACGCCAGGTAGGATTCGGTCGGCACTTCCATGATGGCGTTGCGTTCCTCCGGGGTGGGAGTGATACCAAGTTCGTCCAGGATTTTGAAGACCAGATTCTTTTGAACCTTGAAGAAGTTTTTCAGCTTCCCTTCGACGCTGTTCGGTCCCAGCGTGGAACTATCGACCGTATTGACAACGGCGGCGTCGAGTTTGAAGGCATCCTCACCGATGTTGAGGATGGAGCCGGTGACGATTTTCTTCGTTCCCATCAGTCGTCCCAAGCGTGGGGCAGAGGCAGGATCGATATAACCGGACGTTCCCAGTTTCAACTCCCGCAGGATGAGGTCTAACTTCATTCGCTCCACCACCGTCAAAGAGTGCACTTTGGACAAGTCAATCGCCGTGAATTCGGCAAGCCCGCGGGCGATGGGCGCCAGCTCCGGAGGGAGGTTGGAGGCATCGAAATTCGCTACGGCGATAGTGTTATCGGGGATAGTGTCGGTATCGATGGCGGATTCGTTTGCCAAAGCGGTAGCGATGTCGTTTTCAATTTTCTTCTGTACCAACCGATCAAGGTGAGCTCGGATTTGGGAAGCGGTCTTGCCGCGCGGTTGCAGGCTGAGAGCAGTAGAGTATGCCTGAATGGCTTTGGTGTAGTCAGCGTTTTTCTCGTAAATCAGCCCCAAGAAGAGATGGGTGCGGGCGTCGGGACGGATATTGTTCGCTTGTTTGAGAGCGTCTTCCGCTTTGGTCAAATTCCCTTGTTTGTAGTATGCCACCCCCAATTCCCGCCACGCTGCGGCATTGGTGGGATGAACGCTTATTTCCTGGTAAAACGCCTCGATGGCAGGTTCGTACTCCCCTCTGGAGAGGTGCTTTCGCCCTTGAAGGTACAAGCTCTGGGAGCAGCCCGCCATCAGTACCCAAACGAGAATCAGCAAGTATGAGACTGTTTTTTTTGGCATTACTTTTCCTCGGTCAGAATTGGATTTACGTTGGTTTTCTCTCATGTCGCCAACGGTTGGTAGATTTCCATTTTCCGTTTTGCTTCAACGAAGTTGTTGTCGAGCTCATAGGCTTTCTTAAAGAACTCGTACGCCTTTTTGTAGTCGTAGCGGTCCATGTATTCCAGTCCCTTGGCGTACAAGGCGGTGGCATCGAGCGACTCGGTGCCGCCTTCGCGTATCAAAGCTTTGATGTCGTCGCTGAGGGTAACATCGAGCTTTTTGGCTAACTCTTCCACCAGTTCTTTTTCCAAGCGGGAGTATTCCGGCTTGTCTTCCCGATCGACGGAGGCGATGATTTCCGACGTTTCCACGTCAACCACCCGAACAATCATGCGGGTGTGTTTGTCGTCAAGCTGGGTGATGCTGCCGAAGACCATGTACTTGGCGCCCAATAACTTACCGGCTCTCACCGCCGTCGAGCGGTCGACCATGCCCGATTTTTGAAGCTCGTGTTCCTTGATGACGTAGTTGATTTTGTCCCGTTCCACTACTTTCATCGTGCTGATTTTGCCGAAATCGTGCTCAAAGAAATCCGCCAGCCCTTTGCCAATCGGGCCTAACTTTTCCTGATATTCTCCGATGGAGTAGTTGTCGAATTCCATGATGGCGATAGTCTTAATGTTGGATTTGTCTTCTTCCGGACAGGAGAGGCTTTCTTTTTCCTTGAGGATTTCATACCACTTATGACGAAGTTCGGCAGGCCAGATCTCGTGGGGAAGATGAATGACGCAGGGACCCACTTCGGAAATCTTATCCAAGTAAGCAAACGATTGCTTGCGGTAATCTTCTCCCTTGGCATACGTGAGGATTCCCAAAACTTCATAAATGGCGATGCTGTCCTGCGGCAGTAAATCTTTTCGGTTGAAAAGGGCTTGGGCGATATCGATTCCTTTGTCGAAGTCCCCTTCGTTGTAGTACTTGAGAGCTTCGGCGAGAACGTCGGAGATTTTCTTGTCTTCCTGCGCTCTCGGCAGGGATACGCTCACAAGCGTCACGAGAACAGCTACGGCAAAGGTGAGTAGGTAATTTTTCATCGTGTTTCTTTTCAACATTATTTCCTCCTTATCATGTATGATGCTTCCCACAAAGGAAGTAGTGAAACCGCATTATAATATCAATTCTCAAAGTCAAAAACAACTTTGTTTGGAATGTCTTTTTTAACGTCAATGGTATCAACAAGTTGTCGCTCTTCTCCGCCGTAGGTAAGGCGGGCGGTAATGATATGTCTGCCCGGTTTCAATTTGAACGTGTAGTTGGTCTGTTGTTTTTGCTTTTTCCCGTCAATGTAGACATACGCGCCGCGCGGCTTGGAGACCACAACCACATTGACCAACGTTGTTTTGGGCGGAGTGGAGGAAGGAGGCGGAGCCGTTTTAATTGTGAAAGTATATTCACGGGTTATCGTTTCGTCCCGGCTGACGGAGATCGTATCATGAATAACCTTCACAGTCGCTTTTCGGTTTTCAATGCGAACGACATGCGTACCGGTGTCGCATTCCATACGGAACTGGGAGGCTCGTTTCTCTACCAAGCTGTCGTCGAGATAGACTTTTCCATACGGCTCGATGGTCAACAGGAGCGTTCCTTTGGGTACCGGAAGGTACGGGGAAAAGTCAAAGTTGACGGTAACCACGGAGTCGGCAACGAGGTCGACCGTGTCGTACAGATATTGCGGCTCGGCGTTTTCATGAAACACCCGGACAACATGCCGTCCTGCTTCTTGATTGGTTACAATGGCACTTTCTTTTGTCCCCACCTGAATATCGTCGATGTAAATATCGGCGGGCGGCGTTACATTGACAGCGAGCATTCCGACTGTGGGAGGAGGTGGGGTTCCGAAGAAGTAATAGCCTAAAGCGGCGATGACAGCAATCGCGAGCACCACCCCGATAATGAGTTTCGTGTACGATTTCTTCGGTGGGGATAGGGAAACCTGTTGCGTCACATTTTCTGAAGGAGGGGTAACGCCTTTAGCGGCGGGGATCTTAATCGCTTCGATTGCCTGGCGCATTTCCGCCGCCGATTGAAAACGCTTGGCAGGCTCTTTCGCCAAAGACTTGAGGATAATCTCTTCGACGTTCTTGGGAATTTCAGGGTTAAGGCTCCGCGGTTTCGGCGGATCGGAGAACAGCTTGGCGTCGCGAATGGCAAACTCATTTTCTCCCTTGAACGGCACTTCTCCGGTCAGCAAGTAGAAAAGCGTCGTGCCGGCGGCATAGAGATCGACCAGGGCGTAGTTGGTGTCTTGGGTGGGGTTGAACTGTTCCGGCGCCATATAGGTGGGGGTGCCGCATGCCGTGCCTGCCAACGTCAAGTTGGGGTCGGTTTTTCCCTTGGCAATGCCGAAATCGATGATTTTTACCTGCCCTTTTTTGTCTATCATGATATTACCGGGCTTGATGTCGCGGTGGTATATCCCCTTTTGGTGAGCGAAATCCAGAATGTCGAGCACGTCACTGATAATTTGCAGCGCTTCGGCAAGAGGGAGTTTTCCTTCGGCGGCTATTTTTTCCTCGAGGGTGATGCCGTCGATATACTCCATGGCGATGACAATGTCTTCGCCGTGGTTGAAAAAGTGCTTGATACGGCAGATGTTGGGATGCCCGTCCAGCAAAGCGAGCTTATCGGCTTCCTGCTTGAAGCGCTCTCCCAAGCGGGGGTCGCTCAGAATCTTAAGAATAACTTTCAAATTGGGAACATCTTGGTGGACGGCTAAGTAGACTTTTGCCATGCCCCCGGCGCCGATTTTTTTCAGAACCTTGTAGCTGCCGATATACTGTTCTTCCATAGCGTCTTATATAGGTATTTCTTCCTCTGTGTTCAACTAAAATAACAAAAGAGACACACAATCCGCAATTGCAGGGAGGGAACGCTTTCCTTTTTCCGGTTGGCCTCCCGTTTTATCCGTCGATTTTCTTCGTTGTACTCAGCATATAATCTTCCCAATCAAGAAAAGCCGTCTCAAGGAGTTCCCGAGACGGCTTTCCGACAGGTTTCTTTTTTCAGTTACGGACAGGCGGGAGGCGCCGCACCGCCTTTGAAGAGATAGTTAACGAGATAGGTTAAGTCGGCAACGTTAATTCCTCCATCGCCGTTGACATCTCCTTCTTCGGAACAGATTGGGGCGGAACCGCCTTTGAAGAGGTAATTTACCAGGAAGGTCAAGTCGGCGACATTCAGGGACATATTGTAATCGCTGTCGCCTCGGATGCCGTCGTGATTACAGCACGAAGCGGGATTGACCGCCCGATCGATATAAATGTCCGAATTGCCGTTGGTTTCATTGTCGGTGAACACGGTGTACACGAAAGAATCCAACACCGCCATGCCGTTGTATTCTCCGACCCATGAGGTCAGCGGCGCAACGACCGTGTCTTGAACGGCAAAGCTCGGACCGAAACTGACTCCGCCGTTGGTACTGACAGCCATGCGGACTTCGGCGCCCGGTACATACGAATCCAGAGATGTCATGCGGAAATGGTAGTACGAGATATCAACCGTGCCGTTTTCTTTGACGGCAACCCAGGGAAGGACCTGGGCGTAATTCGTTCCGTCGTCATTAACGGTCACCGGGGTATGCCAGGAAGCGCCGCCGTCGGTTGAACGAACGCAGAAGACATTGGCTTCATCCAAGCCGCTCAACCAGGTGCCGCCGGAGTCGGTGGAGTTGTTGGCGTAGATGTTTGGTGCCCCGAAGTACCGCGGGTCTTGCCAGACGACGGTGACGTATCCATTTCCGGCGACCATGAGGGGGAAGCTATGCGGCAGCAACCCAAACGGCTGGGTCCCCCAATTGAGGCGGATATCTCCTTGCCAGGAGGCGCCGTTATTTGTAGAGCGGGCAAAGTAAATGTCTGGGACGAAGCCACCGCTGATAATCCTGCGAGAATCCTGCCAGGTGGCATATACGTAATTGCCGTCGGACTTGATTTCCGGAGCAGCCGCCGGGAATGCGATTCCACCGGCATCGAGCGGACCGATGTCGGGCGATTGCCATGTTGCACCGTTATCCGGCGAGTAATCAAAAAAGATTTCGCTGAACCCGGAAACCCGGTAATCTTCCCACCCAATGTACACGTAGTTTCCTTGGATATCCATTGATGGATTGAAGGCAAGATTTCCCGTACTGTCGCTTATTCTCACATCGGTTCCCCATGTGGCGCCGTTGTTAGTAGAGCGGTTGAAGAAGACCTGTGATATGCCGCTTCCGTCCCGCGTGTCCGACCAGCAGGCATAGACGTAATTGCCGGTACATGCCAAGCCTCCTCGAATCGGCAACTGGCACCAGTATCCTGAGCCTTGACTCAGTTGCGTCGAGACGGCTTGCCACGTCACCCCGTTGTCGGAGGAATAATTGAAATAGGGAAGGTAAGTGCCGCCGTTTCTCGTATCCATCCAGAGACAGTAGACATAATTCCCTTGACATGCCAAACGGGGGGACACCGAGGAGTTTGCCCCGGGGCTGTCGCCCAGATCAACACGAATGGGAGCTCCCCATGTTTTTCCGTTATCGGTCGAACGGGCAAAGTAAATGTCATCGTTGCCGGTGCCTGCTCTGTCGTCTTGCCACGCTACGTACACATAGGTACCGGTAGCGGCGATACTGGGAAACTGAGAATTCGAGGGAATACCACCACTGATGCACTTGTCCGTTTGCCATGTTTGTCCGTTATCAGACGAGTAGTTAAAAAAGATATCCAGCGACGCCCACCGGTGGTCTTGCCACACGGCATAAACGTAGTTGCCTGCGCTGCTGAGCTGAACTCGTTGGGAAGCGTTTGCTCCCGGGGCATCACCGTTGTCCAGCGGTCCGATGTCGCCTAACTGCCAGCTTTGCCCGTTGTCGGACGAGCGGTTGAAGTATATATCCGTGGCACCGCCGTTTCGGTAGTCTTCCCAGGCGACGTAAACGTAGTTTCCGTTTCGTTCGATGGTGGGTTGATCACTCGTGGCTCCACCGAAAGGTGTTGCCGGCGGTTTGCCGTTGTCTATTCGTTTGTCAAAGTAGCCGTCAGGATCGGAGATATAGGTGATATACAACTTTTGTGAATCGGAAGGATCGGCTGCGGCGGACGGGAAGCTTTTTGCTTTGAAACCGGTGTTCCCGAACGTGTACAGCGGTGGGGTCTTAATGTCGGCTACTTTTACGTCGGTACCAAAAGTAACACCACCGTCGGTTGACTTGTCAACATACAAAGAACCCGGCTCGTGACCTCTAAAGTAAGCATCGTACCAACAGACATACACGTCGCCGTCCGCCCCGACAAAGGGGAATGCTCCTTCGGCGTATGCGGTTTGCGGGGGATTGTCGTTGATTTTTATTGGTGTCGAAAAAGTCAGACCGCCGTCCGTGGATCGGGCAAAATAAATATCCGAGTTTTTGCCCAAGGTGTCGTCTCGTTGCCAAGCGACGTAGATGTTGTTGAGGTATGGACTGCCGCTGTTGGTATCGACAGTCATCATGCACTTGTCGGCAAACGGCACCGCCGAACCGCCGGTATACACCAGGGAATCGACCGCCGCCGACGTCAGCCAAGTTCTGCCGCCGTCGACTGATTTGCACACAAAGATACCGCTCTTCCCGTAGAACCAACTCCCTTCGTACGAGAGGAAACAGGCATAGACATTGCCGTTAATATCCGAAGCGACCGAGGGATCACCGGTGATTTGCCATACGTACGGCAGTTGGGTGTCCGCCCACGTTTTGCCGCTGTCGGCGCTATAGCTGATACCGAGGGTTTTCCCCATGTCGTTGTATGCCGCCACGATGTTTAACGGATCTGCAGGGTAGTGGCGGTTTATCGTGACGCTCGGTTCATTTTGCGTGGAAGTGTCGGTATCGGCGTTGACCTTGACATCGGTCCACGTCCATCCTCGACTCATTCCCAGCAAAGTGAGGAAGAGGGTGAGACAGATAGTACGCGTGAAATGTGACATATCTTACCTCTTTGGTTGGGTAATGTTGATATATATCTTAATATCGACAAAAAACACCTATTTGTAAAGCATTTTTTGCCGTGGGGTCATACGTGGAGTAAGTCGGAGATAATGTCGTGTTTCGGGGGTGCTTGCGATAGTTCCGTTTGTAGGTATTTATCTTAAGAAGTTAGCTTCGCTCCCTGTTGCTCAGTATGCTCCCGATGACGACTGCAACGGTCGCCAAAAAGAACGCGGGAACCAACTCGTACATGGCAGATTTGAGAGCCGGAACGTTTTTCCATACCACGGTTACGATGCTACCGGTGAGCATTCCAGCGATGACTCCAGCCTTGGTGGTGCGTTTCCACAACAACCCTAAAATGATGACGGGTCCGAAAGAGGCTCCCAGAGCCGACCAGGCATACAGAACAAATTGGAAAATAATCCGGTTTTTCGAGAGAGCGAAGGCAACCGAAAGTATTCCCAGGATAATAAGGACGATGCGGTCGATGGATTGGATCTGTCGAAACGAGAGTTTCTTTTTCTTCGTGAAGTAAGGGAGTACGTCTCGGGAAAACGTCGTCGAGACAACAATGAGTTGCGAATCCGCCGTGGAGCAAATGGCGGAGACGATAGCGGCGATGACGAAGCCGCCCAAGACAGGAGGAAGAAGTTTTCCGACCGCTAAAGGAAGAGCTTGTTCGGGGTCGGTAAGGGTTCCGAAAAGGACATGGGCGAAAACGCCGAAAAAAATCGCTCCGAAATAAACCACTATCATCCAGCCGAAAGCGATCATGCCGCCTTGCTTGACGGATTGGGAATTTTTGACCGCCATGAATCGGGAAAGGATGTGCGGTTGCCCCGGATACCCCAAGCCGATTCCTAAGAATCCCACGATGAAACCGATGAGCACGAAGCCGGATTTACCGGCGGTGAAGCTTAAAAGTTCCGGCGGTGCCTGCGACAAGAAATGGGAAAATCCGCCGATTTTGAACAGAACAATAATCGGCATGCCGATAAGTGCTACCATCATGAAGCTTGCCTGTACAACGTCTGTCCAGCAGACGGCTCGAAAACCGCCGGAAATCGTGTAAGTCATAATGACGGCAGCACCGACGAGAACTCCGAGCCAGTACGGCAGGTGGAAGACTGCGTCGAAGGCTTTACCGGCAGCGTTCATTTGCGCCGCGACATAACCGAGCATGGCAGCCGTGATAATGACTACCGGAATAACGCGGAGAGCGGTCGAGTCTTTTCCAAAACGGTGGCTTATATACTGGGGAAGGGTGACGGCACCGGTCTGCAATGTGCTTTTGCGCAACCGTTCGGCGATAACAAACCAATTGAACAGGTAGCCCAATGCGATGCCGGGAACGATCCAGAAGGCGGACAAGCCGGATACGTATGCTTCTCCGACCAAACCCAACATCACCCAGCCCGACTCAGCACTGGCAGAAGCGGAAAGAGCCGAAACCCATGGTCCCAATTCCCGGTTTGCCAGTACGAAGTCCGCTTCGGTTTGTTTTTGTTTTTTGGTGCTGTAAAGTCCGATGATGATTACGATGAGAGTGTAAACGATAAACGAAATGGTGAGAATGGCATTGGAATCCACCGTTTACTCCTTTGGCTCTGTTGTGTCAACACTTACCGTTCCGGCGAGGTACTCTCTCTTTTTTCCTTGAGGGAGAGTGCTTCACCAAGGACGCTGGTTTGTTGTTGGGAATAAACTAAAATCCGAAGAGGATAAATCAACAAGTAATTTTTTCAAGGGAGAAAGTTTTCGTGTCATTGTAATCGACGGATGTGAATAAAAGGGAAGGGAGTCAAAAAGCACCCTTCGACCGGACGTCGAAGGGTGAAACTTTAGATTGAGATGTTCGGAAGGTTGCTGCTTTCTTTGTCGCTTTCGGCGGCGGGGTAGGCTTGATGCCTTTCAACCCCATCAGCAGCCCTTCTATAAAAAGTATAGACAACTATGGACATTTTGTCAAGCGAAATTTTGAGTTTACCTAAGTACGGAAATTGAATCGGTAGACATGATGGACGCTTTATGGACAGTTCTCCGGATGTAAACCCCGTAAAAGGAGTAGTAAGGTTTCCTCTCCCCAATAAAGCCAAAACCCCGCCTATGTTCGACGGGGTTTTGGTATGGGACTATGTTTGAGTAT
>CAZAZQ010000027.1:23174-31275 GCA_964489705.1 uncultured Ignavibacteriales bacterium | reverse complement strand
CGGGAATGGAGCCGTGGTACTCGTCCGGATTGCCGGTCGGGGTGAGGGTGTCCTGATACCAGACCGAGGCAATATGGTAGTACAACAACAACGAATCACTCACCAAGGTCGTATCCGACGTAATCGTACACACCACCTCGTAATCGTTCAACGTATCCTTCGTGTCCGACAACGGCGTGTGGGTGATTGCCACGCCGCAGGGGTAATTTTGGACCAACAAAATGCTGTTGTAAATGTTCAGCCGACCGCCAGAAACGGTAATGCCGTTCAGCGCCGAAATGGGGTCGGTACCGTCCATGATACATTGTTTGATGAACAAAGCAACGGAGTCCGGGTGCACTTTATACTTTTGCAGAAGGCTGGGACATGCCGCCGCGTACATCAAGGCGACCGCTCCCGCTACGTGTGGCGTCGCCATAGAAGTTCCTGTCATGTAATCGTAGCTGTTTCCCGGTACCGTTGAGTAAATGTTCGTGCCCGGCGCGCCTAAGTCGATAGTGGTGGCTCCGTATGCCGCTCCGGAATTTTTGGAGTCGGTGTTGGTCGTGTTGGTTACGGAAATCAAGTAGTCGCTCGGGCACGCCGTCGGAACGTCACCTTGAACGTCAATGTCGATATTCAGGTTTGCCGTTGCTGCCGCACTCAAAATGCCAACCGCTCCCATGGAATCGTACATAGCGCACCAGATCGGAAAGTCATCCGGGTCACCATAGTCGACGCCGAACGAGGAGTTCGTCGAGACGATGAAAGCACCTTTTTCGCCGTTGGTTTCATTGTAGAGCGCCCGCATTTCAAGGACGTAGCCGTAGGCTTGGACAACGACTGCCTCGGTTCCGGATGAACCAGCAACGGGTAACACTTTCGCTCCCCAGTTGACGCCGGTTACGCCGGTGCTATTGTTGCCCGTAGCGGCGGTGATGCCCGCCACGTGGGTACCGTGAGTGCTGGAAGGAATGACACCGTTACTGTCATACGCATTCCAACCGTCATAATCATCAATATAGCCGTTTCCGTCATCATCAACACTGTTATTGGGTATTTCATTGGTATTTTTGAAAAAGACGATATCTTCATGATTAAGGTCAAAACCGCCGTCGATAACGGCAACGACGATTTCATCGCCCAAAGCGGTGGTGTCGCCGGTAGCAATATCCCAGGCTTCCGGTGCATCAATATCGGCGTCGGGTGTGCCGCCGCCTTGCCCGGTATTGTGCATATTCCACTGGGTGCTGAAGCTCGGATCGTTCGGGAAAGTGGAACGTTGTTTGACATAGTGATTAAACTGGGCAATCCAAGCGCTTTTGTTTGCCTGGACTTGCGCCAATACCATCTCCTGTTCGGTTGCTCTCATGCCGGAGGCGTCGAACCGGAAAAGCCAGATGTTCATGCGGCGGGAGAGTTGGCGTACTACCGTCATGTCAAATTGCGAAAAATTTTCACAAAATGATTTTGCACTCGAACCGGGCGCCAACTGAACGATGAGTTCTCCCTCTTTATAGGTTGCTTCCCCTGCGTGTGAGTTTTCCCCCATGAGAAAAAGGCACATGATAAAAATAATGCCGACCGCGACGATTGAACGATACTTCATGAAAGGGTCCTCGTAAATGTTAAAAAACGTGTTTGTATTTTCTCTATCGGAGAAATAGAGATGACACACAACAAATGTAATTCGGGTCTTTGTTCCTATCTTTATTGTAAAAAGATATAGAGAAATAAGAATTTGTCAATGGGATTGTGGCAAAAGGAAGAGGATAAGAGTAAAATCAAAATGAGTAATTCCTCTTGGGTGGAAGGCTGGTATTATGTTCTGCTTGACATCACCTGGCGGTGCGTATATTTTTTGCTGCAGTTTGTCCGCTGGGTACCAGCAAAGAGTGAGTAAGGTAAGGTTAACGAAAGCGTGTTAGTACACTAATGGCACATGAGATAGTTTACGCCGGTATCGATATCGGAGGCACGAATATAAAGTTCGGTCTTTTTGATTCTTCCGGAAAAATTCTCTATAAAGAACAGCGTCCCACTTTGGCGGAAAAAGGTTCGACCCCGCTGATGCACCTCATCGGGAACATCGGCGAACGGTTGTTGTACATCGCGGCGGAAGAGGATTACCCCGTCAAGTGGCTGGGGGTAGGTACGCCCGGGGCGGTGGATATCCGCACCGGGACGGTCGTAGGTCCCTGTCCGAACATCGACGGTTGGCAGGGGATGGAAATCGGCAAAATTCTTCGCGAGCGGCTGAACACTCCCATTTGGGTCGACAACGATGTGAACACCGTCGCCCTGGCGGAAGCGAGATTCGGGGCGGCAACCGGTGCCGAATCGGCAGTGTTCGTTACATTGGGGACCGGCGTCGGAGGGGCGCTAATCATAAACGGGAAACTGTGGCGGGGAGCGACCTTCTCAGCGGGCGAAATCGGACACATGACGATAAACTTCGATGCCTCGTTGATCCATGCCGGTCTGGCGGGAACCATCGAGGCATACTGTCACTCGCAAGCAATTATCGACCGGGTTAAAGCGAAGATTAAAAATAAGTTAACGCCGATATTTAAGGAAGTACTTGAGGGCGAGCTGGAAAACCTGACCATCAAGAAGCTCTTCTTTGCCGCTCGCAAGGGAGACGACATCGCGCTCGATGCCTTGAAAGAAACAGCAAAATACCTCGGTATCGGTTTAGCCGGAGTGGTGAATCTTTTGAACCCGGAAATCGTAGTGATAGGGGGAGGAATTGCCGAAGGAGGAGCAAATTTTTTGGAGCATGTCTCACAAGAGATGAAGCAGCGCGTGCTTCCTCCGGCGGTGGACAAATTGAGCGTGGTCAAAGCCGCCTTGGGAAACGACGCCGGGTTTATCGGAGCCGGTTTGTTGGGTGAAAAAATGTAGGTGTTCAAATCGAAGGAAGTGATTATGTCCTCCAAGGAAAAAGAAAATCCCCCCCTCACGTTCGCCTTTGCCAAGTGGTACGGCATTATTTTTGCCGTCATATTTCTTCTTTACGGAGGCGTCAAAGTTATCCTCAGTTTCTTGGATCACAAGTACGACGAATTGGGAGAGCCGATGTTTTTCGGCTTTATCGGATTGCTTTTGATTTCGGTGGCGTTGGCGTTCAACGAATTGAAAAAATGGGGCTGGCTCGGGTTGTTGATTATAAACAGTATAGTGGTTCTCTTATCGTTAATCGGTATTTCTCACTATGAGAATATCATCTTGCTGCTTTTGTCGGGTGCGGCATTGGGGTGTTTGTTGGCGCCGCAAACCAAGCAATATCTTTTCAAAAGATAGTGAATTTCCGGTTGACATCGGTCGATAACCATGTAAATTCTAAACCTACGTCACCATGACGTTATGGCGCCCTAGCTCAGTTGGTAGAGCAACGGACTGAAAATCCGTGTGTCCGCAGTTCAATTCTGCGGGGCGCCATTTTTTTCTGACCGCCGGGCGGCTTTTATCCGTCCCTTTTTGCCTTCCTAACCTGTTGTTATCAGCGAAATAATTTTTATTGTGCGGGGGAAAAAGTTGTTGTACCTATTACCCCCAGATAGGATTGAGACGGAAAAAGCGAATGAAAGAGCCCAAGAAATACGAAAAACGAATTATCGTTACCGGGGGCGCCGGGTTTATCGGCTCCAACTTGCTGTTGTACATGGTGCCGAAATATCCCCACTATCTTTTTATCAACGTCGATTGCCTCACCTATGCGGGGAATCTGTCGAACTTGGAGCCGATTCAAGAGGCGGACAATTACGTATTCGAGAAAATCAATATCTGCGACAAGAAAAGGATGGCGGAGTGTTTTGCTCGCTACGATGTGAATGCCGTCATTCACCTGGCGGCGGAGTCGCACGTCGATCGTTCCATTGACCAGCCGGCTGATTTTGTGACCACGAACGTTATAGGCACGTTCACGTTACTGGAACTTGCCCGCCGCACATTCGAAGAGAACGGCGAGTTTCGCTTCCATCACGTTTCGACCGACGAAGTGTACGGTTCTCTTGGCGCTACGGGCTATTTTACCGAGTCGACCCCCCATCAGCCGAACTCTCCCTATTCCGCTTCCAAGGCGGCGGCGGATCATTTCGTTCGGGCGTATCATAAGACCTACGGTCTCGACACCGTGACGACTAACTGCTCGAACAATTACGGTCCCTATCAATTTCCGGAGAAGCTCATACCCTTGATGATACGCAATGCCAAGGAAGGTTTGAGCTTGCCGGTGTACGGCGACGGCAAAAATATTCGTGATTGGCTATATGTGGAAGACCATTGCCGGGCTCTCGATGTGGTTTTTCATAACGGCAAGTCGGGGCGGACGTATAACATCGGCGGCAACAACGAAGTGGAGAACATCACTATTGTCCGTTTGATTTGCCGGATTATGGATGAGATGCTGGGAGGAGGACCGCGCGAAGAACTGATAACCTTTGTTACCGACCGTCCCGGTCATGACCGGCGCTATGCCATCGATGCCAGCCGGATTCGCATGGAGTTGGGGTGGGAGCCGTCGGTGACGTTCGAAGAAGGGATTCGAATGACGATTGCGTGGTATCTCGAACATGAAGACTGGCTGCAGAATTGTATTACCGGCAAGTACTTGCGGTATTACGAACAAATGTACTCAAACAGATAGGATAAACGACGATGCCGGGACAGGTACAAAAAGGAATTATTTTAGCCGGTGGCGCCGGGACGCGGTTGTATCCGGTAACGCAAGTTGCCTGTAAGCAGCTTCTGCCGGTGTACGACAAACCGATGATTTATTACCCCCTCTCCACCCTTATGCTTTTCGGGGTGACGGATATTCTCATCATTTCCACTCCCGTCGATACCCCGAATTTCCAAGCTCTTTTGGGGGATGGGAGTTCTTTGGGCTTGCGTATTTCTTACCGGGTGCAGGAAAAGCCGGAAGGTATCGCGCAAGCCTTCCTTATCGGCGAAGATTTTATCGGTGACGACAGTGTGGTGCTCATTTTGGGCGATAACATCTTCTACGGCGTCTATGATTTTCTCCGGGAAGCGCGGAGCTTTCGGGAAGGAGCGCTGGTGTTCGGCTATTATGTCAGCGATCCGCAGCGTTACGGGGTCGTGGAGTTCGACGAGTCGGGGAAGGCGGTTTCCTTGGAAGAAAAACCGGCACACCCGAAATCGAATTACGCCATCACCGGTCTTTACCTGTACGACTCCGAGGTGGTCTCCATCGCCAAGAGTCTGAAACCGTCGGCGCGGGGAGAGCTGGAAATCACCGATGTGAACAAGGCGTATCTCGAGCGGGGAAAGTTGCAGGTGGTGCGTTTGGGACGGGGGATTGCGTGGTTGGATACCGGTACCCATGACAGTATGCTGGATGCCAGCAACTTCATCGCGACGATTGAGAAGCGACAAGGACAGAAAATCGCCTGCATTGAAGAGATTGCTTATCGCATGAGGTTTATCAACCGGCAGCAAGTGAAGCGCCTGTTGGACAAGATGGCGGATAATACCTATAAAGAATATCTCGAAGACGTAGTGCGGGAAATTGACGGCAACGAATAAGATACTGGTGACCGGGGCGCGCGGACAGTTGGGCTCCGAGCTGGTGGCGTTTTTTTCCGGCAGGGGCTACCCGGTGGTCGGAGTCGATGTCGACGAGTTTGATATTTGCGATGCCGACGCTGTCCGCACCGCTTTCAAGCGCGAGCGTCCCGATATTGTTCTCCACACGGCGGCGTATACCGATGTCGACGGTTGCGAAAGCAACAGAGACCTGGCGCAGGCGGTCAATGTCGACGGAACGGAGCATCTTGCCAAGGCGTGCCGGAAAATCGGGGCTCGGATGATATATTACTCCACCGACTACGTTTTTGACGGTGAAAAGCCCACTCCGTACCTCGAAACTGACGAGCCGAATCCCCGCACGGTCTACGGCAAGACCAAGCTGGAAGGGGAAAAAGCAGTCGCCTCGTGGTTGGATGAGTTTGCCGTTCTGCGTATCGCATGGGTATATGGAAAAAACGGGAAGAATTTCGTCCGCACTATGCTCGGCTTGGGCTTCAAACAATTGCGGGAAGGAAAAGCCGGGCGGATTATCGAGCCGCTGAAAGTGGTGGATGACCAGACAGGGAATCCCTGCTGGACGTTGGAAATCGCCCGGCAAACGGAACGCATCGTAGCGAATAGCGGGCACGGTGTTTTTCATGCTACGTCGGAAGGGGAAACGACGTGGTTCGGGTTGGCAAAGAAGATCTTTGAAATACTTGATATGCCGGTGTTGGTCAATCCGTGTACGACGGAGCAATTCCCGCGCCCCGCCCCTCGTCCTCGCAATTCGTCGTTGGAAAATGCCCGCTTGAAAGAAGCCGGGCAGAATGTGATGCGGCCGTGGGACGCGGCGTTGAAAGAATTTCTTCAACAAAAAGGAAATGGGGTGCCCAATGAACTGTGAGATTGAGGGTGTCATTATCCGTGAATTGAAAAAATATCACGACTATCGCGGCTGGTTGACGGAACTGTTTCGTCAGGACGAGTTAGCGGAAGAATATTTCCCGGTGATGAGTTATGTCTCGATGACGAAAGCCGGTATCACGCGCGGACCGCACGAGCACAAAGAGCAAGCCGATTTGTTTTGCTTTTTGGGTCCGTCGACGTTTCGCCTCTATTTGTGGGACAATCGGGCTTCGTCGCCGACGTATGGCGCCTCGTGTACCCTTGATGTGGGGGAGGAGCAACCGGCGTTTGTTCTCGTACCGCCGGGTGTGGTGCACGCTTACAAAAATATCGGTTCGGGTGAGGGTATCGTCTTCAACGCTCCCAACCGGTTGTATGCGGGGTACGGTAAGAAGGAACCGGTCGATGAGATTCGCCACGAGGACGACCCGAATTCACCGTTCAAGGTAGAGTGATGGGGCGGGGAATGGCTGCTCTCCGGTTGGCATAGTCTTTTGTCGCGTGCGATGAAAAAGGGGCTATTGAGAAAAAAACCGCCTTGTTTTTTAGTTGAAATCGCCTTTCTGCCGATATAGCATACGAACTGAATTAAGGGAGTGTTTATGTTATCTGGAAAATCAATTCTGGTAACCGGCGGCACCGGTTCGTTCGGGAAAAAGTTTGTGGAAACGGTTCTGGCGCGCTATCCTCGCGTCCGGCGGGTGGTGGTTTTCTCTCGCGATGAACTGAAACAGTTTGAAATGAGTCAGGTTTTCTCTCCGGCGAAGTACCCGCAGATGCGCTATTTCATCGGCGATGTGCGCGACAAAGAGCGCTTGATGCGGGCGATGGAGGGAATCGATATTGTCGTTCACTCGGCGGCGTTGAAGCAGGTTCCGGCGTGCGAGTATAACCCCTTCGAGGCGATTAAGACAAACATCATGGGGGCGCAGAATGTCATCGAGGCGGCGATCGAGCAAGGAGTGCAAAAGGTGGTCGCTCTCAGTACCGACAAGGCGGCGGCACCGATTAACCTGTATGGTGCTACCAAGCTGTGCTCGGATAAATTGTTTGCTTCCGCCAACAATTTCAAGGGGAAGCGGGATATTATCTTTTCGGTGGTGCGCTACGGGAACGTCATGGGCAGCCGCGGGAGCGTGATTCCCTTTTTCTTGAAAAAGCGCCACGAAGGTGTACTTCCCATCACCGATACCCGCATGACCCGCTTTAACATCACCTTGCAAGAGGGCGTGGGTCTGGTGCTCTATGCACTGGCGCATATGTGGGGCGGGGAAATTTTCGTCCCTAAGATTCCCAGCTATCGAATCACCGACGTCGCCGAGGCTATCGCTCCCGGTTGTCGCAAGGAGATTATCGGTATCCGTCCGGGCGAGAAGCTGCATGAAGAGATGATAACCGAAACTGACGCCCTGCATACTTTGGAGTTCAAAAAGCATTTTGTGATTCTCCCCTCCATGCCGCTCTGGGATGCGGAGCGCTACCTTGAAGCATTTCAGGGGCGGCGCTGCCCGGAAGGATTTCACTACAGCAGCGGCTCGAACTCACAGTGGTTGACGGTTCAACAGTTGCGGCAGCTCATCAAGGAGCATGTGGACAGCAGCTTTACCGTCGAAGAAGAGATGCCCACAACGGAGAAGAAGCGGCTTTCCATGGTACAGAAAGAACCGCAAACGGTGGAAGA
>CAZAZQ010000027.1:0-23074 GCA_964489705.1 uncultured Ignavibacteriales bacterium | reverse complement strand
ATTGCGGCATTCGAAGAAGCCTTGGCGCAAACGACCGGCGCTCCGTATGCTGTCGCCTGCTCCAGCGGGACAGCGGCACTGCACCTTGCTATGTTGGCGGCAGGAGTCGGTGAAGGCGATATTGTGGTGACCTCGTCGATTTCCTTTTTGTCCTCCGCCAATTGCGCCCGTTTTGTCGGGGCGGAGGTTCGTTTTACAGATGTTGAGGAAACCACCGGTTTGATGACACCGGAAGAGCTGGAAAAGATTCTCCGAGCGGACAAAGAAAAGAAAATCAAAGTCGTCATTCCTGTGCACTTTGCGGGGCAGCCGGTCGATGTGGCTGAAATCTCGAAATTGGCGCATGCCCACGGGGCGTTGGTTGTCGACGATGCCTGCCACGCTTTGGGAGCGGAGTTCGAAGATGACGGCAAGAACTTTCGTATCGGGGGAACGCCATATACCGATATGACGGTTTTTTCTTTTCATCCGGTCAAGCATGTAGCGATGGGAGAAGGAGGAGCGGTTGTCACGGCGGAGAAAAAGTGGGAGGAACGTCTCCGGCGCTTTCGCAATCATGGAATGCGAAAAGAGGACTTTGCCTTTCCGGGGATGGCATTTGCTCCCGATGGAAGCGTCAATCCGTGGTACTATGAGATGCACGAGTTAGGGTTTAATTATAGAATCACCGATATACAAGCCGCCTTGGGAATCCGTCAGCTCGAACGGCTTGACTGGTCGCTTTTAAATCGCCGCCGGATTGCTTCGAACTATACCCGCCTGCTGGCTGAGTCTTTTGACGACAAACAGGTGAAGCCGTTGGAAACAAAGCCGCACCGGACTCATGCCTATCATCTGTTTGTTGTGCTTATTGATTTTGATGCTTTTCAGCTTTCCCGCGCCACGGTGATGAACCGATTGCGGGAAATGGGGATCGGCACGCAGATGCATTATATCCCGATTCCGCTCCAGCCGTACTATCGTGCCCGGTACGGCACGCAACCCGGAGATTTTCCTCATGCGGAACAGTACTATTCTCATGCCCTGAGTTTGCCGATGTATCCTGACTTGACGGAGGAAGATTGCAAACGGGTTGTGGAATCATTGAAAGTTGCTTTAGGTAAGTGACTGCTATGAAGACGGTGATTATCGTACAAGCGCGGATGACCTCGACCCGTCTCCCGGGGAAAGTGCTGAAACCGATACTGGGCAAACCGATGCTTACCTACCAGATAGAGCGCTTACAGCGAGTTTCTCGTGCCGATGAGCTGGTCATCGCTACTACGACCAACGCCGCTGATGAGCCGATTGTTTCGTTGTGTCACGATATGACGGTGCCGGTGTTTCGCGGTTCGGAAGAAGATGTCCTCTCGCGTTATTATGAAGCCGCCGCGGAACATCAAGCGGAGGTAGTGGTTCGCATCACTTCCGACTGCCCGCTTATCGATCCGGCGGTTGTTGACACGGTGATAGATTTTTACCTGTCGTACCGTTCCGAGTATGATTACGTCAGTAACACTTTGGAACGAACTTATCCCCGCGGCATGGATTGCGAGGTATTCCCGTTTTCCGTTTTGGAAACGGCAGCTCGAGAAGCGACCCTGCCGCCGGACCGGGAGCATGTCACGCCGTTTGTGTATCGCCAGCCGCAGCGGTTTCGCTTGGCGAACGTGGCGTATCATGAAGACAAGAGCCATCTCCGCTGGACGGTCGATACGCCGGAGGATTTCCAGTTGATTGCTCGCATGATGGAAGCTCTGTATCCGACCAACCCGCTTTTTACTTTGGAGGATTGTTTGGCATTGATTGACCGTCATCCGGAGTGGACAGCGTTGAACGCTCACGTGGAGCAAAAGGTGTATGGTCAATGAAAGCTGTAATCAGAGTTGACGCCTCGACTGTAATCGGAACAGGCCATGTGATGCGGTGCCTGACTTTGGCTGATATGCTAAGCGCCCATGGGGTAGAGGTGACATTTGTTTCGCGGGAGTTGCCCGGCAATCTCATTGATTTCGTTCGGGGAAGAGGGTATGACGTCCGCCCCTTGCCGCATGAGGAAAGACCGTTTGTCGACGAAGGGCAGCGAGCCGAGTATGCGCCGTGGTTGGGAGTTTCCCGTCTGGAAGATGCTCATCAAACCCGCTCGGTTATCGAAAACGAGACAGTCGACTGGCTGATCGTCGATCACTATGCGCTTGATATTGTCTGGGAAAAGCATTTGCGACCGCTGGTAGGTAATATCATGGTTATCGATGACTTGGCAGATCGTTCCCATGATTGCGACGTCTTATTAGACCAGAACGTGTACCACGATATGGAAAAGCGCTACGATGGCTTGGTTCCCGATAGTTGCCGGAAATTGTTAGGACCGACGTATGCTCTTTTGCGCCCGGAATTTCTGGAAGAACGCCGCCGTCTTCGGCAGCGCGACGGCAGCATCAAGCGGATCTTAATTTTCTTCGGTGGAGTTGACCCCAGCAATGAAACGGCAAGAGCATTGCGGGCGATTCTCGCCCTCCGTCGTTCCGACCTTGCCGTGGATGTTATTGTCGGGAAAGCCAACCGTCATGGACAGGAGTTGCAGCGGCTGACTGCCGAATTGCCGAATACTGTGGTGCACCGGCACGTCGACAACATGGCGGAGTTAATGGCGGCGGCGGATATTGCCATCGGGGCGGGAGGCACCACGACGTGGGAGCGCTGCTGTCTTGGGTTGCCGGCGATGATTATTGCGGTAGCAAATAACCAGCTTGCTATCGGTGAGGAAGTGGCGCGTTATGGGGCAGCATGGTATATGGGCACGGCCTCGGAAGTAAGCGAAGAGGATATTTGTTCTCACCTGCGGTGGTTACAGACGGCTCCCGAAAGATTGCAAGAGATCTCTGAAAAAGGGAAACGGTTAGTTGACGGTGAAGGAGCTCGTCGAGTCACTCGCCGGTTACTCCGCTGTAACGTTGAAGAGGTGGCACAATGAAGGTGTTGCTTTTAGGCCCTGCTCGTCCTCGTGTGGAAACGTTTCTGGCGTCGGTGGGGGATATGGTTCACCGATATGAAGACAGATTGACAGCGAATTCCGAAGTCTTGGATGGGGTTGATTTTATTGTAAGTTATGGTTATCGGCATCTCATTAAAGAAGACGTAATCAAAAAATTCCCACGACGGATTATTAATCTTCATATTTCTTTTCTGCCGTTTAACCGTGGGGCAGACCCAAACTTGTGGAGCTTCTTGGAAGATACTCCCAAAGGGGTGACAATTCATTACATTGACAAAGGTTTGGATACCGGAGAAATTCTTGCTCAGAAAAAGGTTGAATACACAGTGGATGATACCTTGCGAACGATGTACGATAAACTCACCCATGCCATTGAAGATTTGTTTTGTGAAAAGTGGGGCGCCATCCGCTCTTTTCAGTGTCAGTCTTTCCCTCAACCGCCGGGAGGAAGTTACCATCGCCTAAAAGATAAGGAAAAATATCTGCCTTTGCTAACTCAAGGATGGGATACCCCCGTAAGGGAATTGATAGGACAAGCATTACCAAAGGTTGGAAAAGGGGAAGAATAATGCACGGTATAACCATTGGTCAGCGAACCGTCGGTTCTGAGCATCCGCCGTTTATTATAGCGGAGATGTCGGGGAACCATAACCAGTCGCTGGATCGGGCGCTCGCTATTGTCGAAGCGGCGGCGAAGGCGGGAGCACATGCTCTCAAACTGCAAACGTACACCCCCGACACCATGACCATCGACCTCGATGAGAGAGAGTTCCATATCGACGATCCCGACAGCCTGTGGGAAGGGACGTCGTTGTACGAGTTGTACGCTCGCGCCCACACCCCGTGGGAATGGCACGAGCCGATTATGAAGCGGGCGCAGGAGCTGGGGTTGATTGCTTTCAGCACTCCCTTCGATGCCACGGCGGTTGATTTTTTGGAAGAGCTGAACGTTCCGGCGTACAAAATCGCTTCGTTTGAGAATATTGACCTTCCGCTCATTCGGAAAGTAGCGCAAACCGGCAAGCCGATAATTATGTCGACCGGAATGGCATCGGTAGCGGAACTTGACGAAGCCGTCAGAGCTGCCCGCGAGGCAGGTTGTCAAGATATTGTCCTTTTGAAATGCACCAGCAGCTACCCGGCATCGCCGGAGCAGACGAACATTAGAACCATTCCCCATCTGCGGGAACTATTCGGCGTGCAGGTCGGGCTTTCCGATCATACTCTCGGCATCGGTGTGGCGGTGGCGAGCGTGGCGCTGGGGGCGACGGTTATCGAAAAGCATTTTACTCTTTCCCGTGCCGACGGCGGTGTCGATGCGGCGTTTTCCCTCGAACCGGACGAGATGAAACGTTTGGTGGAAGAAAGTAAGCGGGCGTGGCAGGCGTTGGGTACGGTCACGTATGAGCGGACGGAAAAGGAAAAGAACTCGCTGCAGTTTCGTCGTTCCCTTTATGTGGTAGCGGATATGAAAGCGGGAGAGCGGTTCACTCCCGAAAATGTTCGTGCTATTCGTCCGGGGCTGGGCTTGCCGCCGAAGTATTACGACATTGTTATGGGAAAAGAGGCGACGCACGATATTAAAAGAGGAACGCCGGTAAGCTGGGAACTGATACGGTAAGCAGTGTCAGCCTGAGGTGAGATAATGTTCAACAGGGAAGTTGACATAGGTGCGGTTCGGGTTGTCTTCAGGATGGAAGATTCCCCTTTTTTGGTGACGGGGGATTCTTTTTTCTTCGGTTTTCCTCTCTACCCTCATTTGCATAAGGTAAATGCCAACAATATCGCTTCGTATGCGGACGAGATAAAAGGATATTTCCTTTTTATCAGCATCACCGGCGAGGAGGTGGTCATAGCCAACGATATTGCCGGCGGGTATCGACTCTACTGGTGTGAGATTGGAAAAACGTTGTATTTTTCCGATACGTATTTCCGTTTGCTTGAGCTTTTGCGGGAAGGCGGTGAGCTTACTTTTAATGTGCCGGAATATCACTTTTGGAAAGAGCACCGCTACACCAGCGGGGGGGAGACGTTTTTCCGTGAACTTCACAAGCTGCCGCCCGCTTCGCTGTGGAAAATTACCCGTAACGGAAGAGACGTCCGCTGTTATTTCAAAGATTATGAAAATGCTCCCGACATTCGCCGCCATGTCCGCCATTGTTTGACGGATGTGGAGGAGACGCTTGATTTTCTTGCCGCTCAGGGGAAACCTCTTGTGCTGTTTTATTCCGGAGGAATTGATTCGACGCTTTTGGCTCTTCTTTTGAAAGAAAAGAAAATCGATTTCACTCTCTTGTTCCTGCGCGCTCAGCCGCCGTATCCGGCGAATGCCCGCGACCTCCAACGGGCGCGAGAAGCGGCGAAGTATTTCGGCTTTCCTTTGGTTGAAGTGGAGGTTTCTCTCGAAGAAGGATTCCGTCTGCTCGAGCAAAACCTTTCTCGGCTGCTTTTGGATAGGCACTTTGCTTTGCTGCATCTTGCCGGATTGGAACAAGTAAGAAAGCGCTACGGAGCGGAGGTTCTGCTTCTTAACGGCCAAGGCGCCGATTCGGTGCTTTCGTTCGGTCCCTCGGAGACTACCAAGGGAGACTTTGCGGCGCGGGTTCTGATTAACAAGCCCTTAGGGTTGCTGGCGCAGGCTGCCGGGTTTATGGTGCGTCGAACTTACGGAGAAAACTATCGAGCGCCCCGCACCGGTAAGGAGTTCCTGCAAGCCTTTTTTGATCAGTACCGTTACTATACGGTAGTAGGGAAGGAAAAAGACATACAGCAGGTACGTTACTTAGAAAGCGTTATCGGTAGGCTTTGCCGGAACTTCGGCAGTTGGGATGCGCTTTTGATGTACTTGAAAATGTACGGTTTTCTTCAGGGTTCGGATAATCAAATCGTTCTTACCTCCGCTCGGTTAGCCGGAATAGACGGAGTGGTCATGCCGTATGTTTCGCCGCAATTTATTTATGCCACGGTGAGATACAAAAGCAAGACATGGGATATCCTGAAGCCGAAGTATGTCATACGCCAAGGACTGAAGCAATTGGGGGTGCGAACGTATCCCCAGCTCCCCATCGAGGAGAAACCTTCCCGTGATGCCTATGCGGAGAAAGTCGAGGCACTCTTTTTCCGTGCAGCCGAGCAGGCACGAAACGAATCGTCAACCGCCGGGATAGCTCTATGAGCCGTTCGATTTTGTCCATACTCCGCTCCCAACGCGGTCTGATTAACTATGCGGTGTTGAACTACCTTGACAAGCTGCTCAATTTCGCCGCTCCGCTGGTGGTGCTGTACCTTTTCAACAGCCGGAAGATTTATAACGACATCGAATATATCTACTCGATTGCGGCGGTGGCGACAATTATCATCGAGTTGGGGGTTCGCAACTACTTTTTATATGCCTTCAAGGAAGCGAGCGATAGGGATGAGCTGGTAAAGCACGTCAAGGGGTATTTCCTTTTTCAATTCGCCATCTATGTCGTTTTAGGGGTGAGCATTACGATTGTCTCGTGGTTGACTCAATCCTCGGTCGGAGTGATTTTGTTGTTCATCACCGTGCGCACTCTTTTTGTATATTTCGTTTCGTTTTTTGCGGTCTATTACCGTCTCGTTGACGCTCCCTCGAAAGTATTCATCCCGTCGCTGACGGTAAACGGAGCGACTCTTTTAATCATTCTGGCGGCACGATACTATTTTCACACGATTGATCTCTGGTACTTCTTTGTCAGCCAGATGGGGTTGGTGCTCCTTACGGCGGTGACCTTTTTCGCTCATTATCGGGATATTGCTTTTTCCCATTTTGTCGGGTACGTCAAGCAATCGCTGCGGTATGCCTGGCCTATCATTTTGAATCTCTTGTTGTTTTTGGTGGTGAATAACTTTGGAAAAATATACGCAAGGAATTTTCTTTCCGAGGGAGAAATGTTCCACATTTCATTTGCCCAACGGATGGCGCTCATCATTCAACTGGCGCACATGTCGGCGGTGGGGTATTTGTCGAAACGGATTTTTATCGATCCTGCTCGTGGGGTGAGCAGCCGGGTATTGAAGCTGTACAGCGCCGTTATTTTCGCCAGCGTCGGGGGAGTGGTGGTATTGTTAACGGGAATGAACGCCTTGCACCTCAAGGCAACCATCGCTTTCGATGCTATCACGGTGCTGATTATTCTCTATACGATTGTATGGTGTTACTTGTCTTTTTTCGAAATGTATATGAATAAGGCAAACAGGACCCGCTATGTTCTTTTGTTTAGCAGTATTTCCTCGGTAATATTTGGAGTGGTGATAGGGGGAAGCATATTCAAGCCTCTTACGAATATTTCGTTAGCGATGTTTCTTAGTATGCTATGCAATTTAATTCTTACTGTTTGGTTCGTTTATAAGAGAATCGCGAAAAATTATATTCCGGCGGTTGAGTCTCATTCTCATTGTAAAACTATTGCTTAGGAGGTGAGTATTTTAGTTGTTTGATGACGTGTGGCACATACAATTTGTAGTGGTATGGTGGGAACTGAAAGGATAGTCCCTAAGTCGATTACGGAACCGGGGTTTTACGTTTTGTCTCAGCTTGTCAAAAAAGCTGAGGTAGCGGATTACACACAGCACAAGGATGTGGTGGTATACAATGATGCCAAATTCGTCAGGAAATAACGTTTGTTTTATCGCCAATTTCAATAAGACCTATTTTTTCCACGAACTGGCGCAAGAGCTGCAACGGAACGGATATGAAGTTTTCTGGGTGGTGGTCAACAGCAAGCTGTATCGCTTTTTGCAAGAGCACTACCCGCAAGAGAAGGTACTGTATATCAGCAAGAAACATATCCGGCAACCGGCAGAGAAAATCGGTGAGTTCAAGCTCAACGAGCTGATTTACGGAGACCGCTCCCTCAAGTACACTCCGGAGAAAGCCCTCCCGTTTTTAGTGCATATCCAAAAGCCGTTGTATAACTTTTTCCTTCAGAACGAGATTCGTTTTGTCGTGGGGGAGGTCAACTGGGCGCATGAGATTTTGATTCACCGGATTATTTCCCGGCATGAGGAGTTGAGGTGTACGTTTCTCAATCCGCATACCATTCGCATCCCCAATGGCCGCTTTGCCTTTTTTACCGATGAATATCAAACCGAAATGTTAGCAAATAATGAAGAGGTAGAGCGAGGCGGCGAAAGCTATCCTCCTATAAAAGTTGAAAAACCGGCGTACCTGAAATTGAACGATTCCCTCGTTCGTAAGTCTCGGACGTTCAAAGAACGCTTGATGAAGTTGAAGCGATTCGTGACCGAGGAAAACATTGACGACGACGATCCGACTCTCATCAGCGAGCGGGAGATTCGGTTGAAAATCCGAAGCGCCGAAGAACTGAACAAGGAACTGTACCGCATGGTCGATACGGTGCCGCTGTCGCAGGTGCAAAACCTCCCTTACGTCTTTCTTGCCTTGCATAAACAGCCGGAAGCCTCCATCGATGTTTTGGGCAGGTACTATGAAGACCAGTACCAAAATATAATCAACATTTGGCGGGTGCTGCCCGACGACTGGATCCTTTTAGTCAAGGAACATACCAACGCTCTCGGTGATCGGGGATTGCAATTTTATCGCAAACTTTCGAAGATCCGAAACGTCCTCTTTTTGGATGAAGCCACCGATTCTCATGAAGCCATTCGGCGCAGCCGGTTGGTGGTGTCCGTTTCCGGAACGGTTGCCTACGAAGCGGCGCTGATGGGAAAACCGGCGTGGACGTTTGCTCCGACTTTCTTCAATCGGCTGGCAACCTGTCGGCATATTACGCTTGAGATGCTCAAGAATACGTCGACGATTCATCAGCTTCTCGACGATTCCACCGGGATGAACCTCGAAGAGTTTACCCGTTTCCTCTATCACCATTCCTTTGAAGGCATCATCAGCGACCCGGTTTCCGATCCTCGCTGCATGGAGCCGGAAAATATTCAAAAAGTCACGCACGCCATGGAACAGGTTATCAGCGCTCAAACGGCTGCCGTCGGAGGGTGATGAAACTGTGAAGGAAAGTCCCACCCTGACAAAAGAGGTTGAAACCCTTAAGGCAAGGAGGAAAAAGCGCCTCGTTATCTTGGGGTATTACTTCGGGCCAAAGTTAGGGGTAGGAGTATACATTGAAAAGTTTATCTCCACCTTGGCAAAGAGAGATCTCTCGGATTGGGAAGTCGTCTGGTATACCAACCGTCATACCGCCGAGGGGTGCACTTTTTCTTCCGACTGCGTCGAAGTTCGTACGCCGTTTATGCTCAACGCCAACCCGTGGCTGGCGGTGCTGTGGAGCATGTTCGTTTTTCCTATGCTCGGAGGATGGCGCCGGGACGGTGTGGCGCTGCTTTTGACGAACCCGGTGGTTTTGTTTTCATGGGGGAAAGTCGTTGCCGTTATCCATGATTTGAACGAGTACGAGATGAAAGGGAAGTACGGTGTTCTTCGAACTATGTATCGCAAACATCTTATGCTCCCGTCCACGATGAGAAATGCTTCCGTGTTGGTGGCGATTTCGAATTTCACCAAAAAGCAAATCCTGAAATATTTCCCCTCTGTCCCGCAAGAAAAAATCGTAGTCATCCCCGATGGGGTGGAGGTGCCGTCTTTGTCCGGAGTGTCGTCGGAAACGGTGATACAGCGATATGAGTTATCGCCGCGGGGATACTATCTTGTCGTCGGGCGCATTGATCCGGCGGGAAAAAATCTGTATGCGGTGTTGGCGTTATTCCGCAAGCTCGAAGCAATTCAGCCGGGGAAGACGTTGGTTTTTGTCGGCGGCATCAACGAAGCGATACGGAAAGAAGCTGAGGCGTTTTTGTCCGATATTTCGGCGGATGAGTGGCTTTCGTCGCGCGTGAAGTATGCGGGGTTTGTCGACGATGCCGTTTTGGCGTCCCTCTACCGGCAGGCGGAAGCGGTGATTTTTTATTCCAAGTATGAAGGTTTCGGTTTGCCGTTGGTGGAAGCGTTTGCTTTGGGCTGCCCGGTCATTATCAACCCTGCCTGCGAGATACTCAACAGTCTCTCGGAAGGCACCGCTGTCGTCATTGATGAAGATGATCCCGAAGATGAGATTCGGCGTAGGATTTCTCCTCTCCTCGATGAGACAAAACGACGTGAACTTCAAGAAAAGATGGCTCGTATTGCCCGACAGTACGATTGGGAAAAATGCGTGAACGCTTTTCTTCAATTGCTTACGGCGATGCAAGAGGAAGTGGAGACGACGGCATGATTCGCAAGCGATTTATCTTTTTTCTCTTTCTTGCCGCTTATCTCTACTTTTTCGTTGGGGGAATTATCTCTTACCGGCTGGCGAACTACTTTACGTTTACCCACTACGATTTCAACTATCAGATAAATCTCACGCAAGCCGGTTTTTACGCTCTCTTGGCGTTGCTGAGCTTTGTCTTAGCCTATGTGACCTTTTCATATTTGCGTATCCGTCCGCACCAGGCGGAGCTTGACGAACGAAAAGAGGTTTCTCCTCCGACCGCCTATCAGGTGGCGGCGCTTATGGCAGTGTTCTTTATCGGTTGTGTCGGTTTGGTGTTGATGATGAAACAGTACGGCTGGCAGATTCCGATTTTCACCGAAGGTTCGGATGAGTTTCGGACCAAAATTGAAAGCGGCTTGCCGCAGATTTTGTATTTCCAGTTGATGGTTTCGACACTGATTGCTTATGCCTTGCTTTCCGGTTCGCCCCATTCCCGTTTTAGCCTGATATTGAAACTCGTCATTGCTCTCTCGCTGTTTTTCATTTTCTTGGGTGCCTCACGTTCTATGCTTTTCACCCCGGTGGTGATTATCCTTTTGGATTTGTGGCGAAAGAAGCTTGTCCGCTTTCGCTGGATTGCTTTCGGGACGATTTTTTCCGGTTTGGCGATTTTCCTTATCGGTCTATTTCGTATGGGAACCCAGGCGGAGCGGGGTATTTATCTCCTTCGTTTCGTGAACGATTTTGCTCCGGAGTTTCGCGAGTTTGCCAAGCTCCTCCAATACATTCCCGACAAAGCCGGGTATCTCAACGGACAGATGTTCTTGAACACCATATTTATCCTTTTGCCGGGAAAGATCCTTTCCTTGTTGGGTATGAGCAAAGCGGAGCACTGGTTACCGTTCGGGCAATACTTGAAAGACCTTTTTCAGTATCGTTTCCAGGGAGGAGGGCTGCGCGCCGGATTGATTGCGGAGTATTACGCCAATTTCGGCTTGGTTGGGGTAATAGCCGGATTCTATCTTTTGGGGGTGCTCATTCGCTACTTTGACGCCAAAATCCATGTCCCGTCGCCGGTTTGGAATGTCTTTTACCTGACCATGGGGTTGAGTGTCGCCACCAGTGTGTTGTTCACTTTTGATGCGGTGGTGTACAAGATAGTTTCTCTCTCGATTGGCTGGATTTTGTACTATGGATTTTCCGAAAGTTTCCGAACTATAAGTACAGTGCCAAAAGAAGGGCGAAACTGAATACCATCCGCACAAAGCGGAGAAAAATTTCAAGAATGGAACGACAACAACAGCGCCAACACGAGAACACAAAAGGGGAAAGCCGCATCGTCGCTTTTTGCGGCACGCGAGGGATACCGGCAAATTACGGCGGCTTTGAAACCGCCGTCGATGAAATCTCGCGGCGCTTTGTTTCCCACGGCATACCGACCGAGGTTTTTTGCCGTTTATCGCAGGGGGAAAAACAACTGAGCGAACACGAGGGACGGCGGCTGGTTTACGTAGCGGGGAGTAAGAAACGAACCTTGGACACTTTTGTCTCGTCCATCCAAACCGGCTGGCATATCTGGCGGCATCGAAAGCGATACGCTCATGTCTTCTGGTTCAACAACGCCAACCTCCCCGGCATACTCCTGACCTGGCTGGCGCGGGTGCCGATGTCCGTCAATACCGACGGGTTGGAATGGCGCCGCCAGAAGTGGTCGTTGCCGTTCAAAGCGTACTATTATTTCGGCTCGTTCGTGATAAGTCGCCTTTGCAAACGCTTGATTTCCGATTCGCGCGCTATCCAAAAATACTATAAGCGGCATTTTTTCAAAGAGACGACTTTTATCCCCTACGGTTGTCCCAAGCCTCGTGAGGTATCCTCTGTAAGAGAGCGTGAGATTTTAAGCCGTTTCAAATTGACGCCGAAAAAATACTTTCTCCAAATCACCCGCATTGAGCCGGACAATTTGCCTCTCGCGGCAGCAAAATCTTTCCAAGAAGCGCGATTGGCGGAAAAGGGCTTCAAGATGGTGTTGGTCGGTTACAAGGAACCGACTCCCTATGCGCAGCGCCTTATATCGTATAACGGGACGTACGGCGTGGCGGTGCATGAGGCGGTGTATGATCAAGAAGTCTTGACGGTGCTCAGGAACAACTGCTACTGTTACGTTCACGGTAACTCCGTCGGCGGCACTAATCCGGCGTTGTTGGAAGCGATGGCGAGTTGTCCTCGAATTATGGCGATTGATTGTGAGTTCAGCCGGGAGGTCTTGGGGGATTTGGGCGTGCTGTTCGACCCGCAGGACATTACTCCAACCTTCGAAGAAGCGATGAAGCTTCCCGACCAGTCCGAAGCGTTGCGGCGACGTGTAACGCAGAATTATCGCTGGGATGCGGTGGCGCAAAGTTACCTTCGTCTGGCGGAAGGAAAAGGCCCGGTTGATTATCCCGCCCTTCTCGAAGAGATGGCTGCTGTGCTCAATGAGGAAAAAGCGCTCGTCGAATAGTTTCTGAGCGAACCCTGTTTTATTCGTTTTCTATACCGAGCTGACGAAGAATGTTTTTCCCTGCGAAAGAGAAAAAGATTCCATTTTTCTGCTCGCGCTGTTTGGGGACAACAGTCTTGTCTTTTTGTAACCGGCTGATTTTCAATAACATATTCGCATGATGCGAAATGGGGAGAAGCCGGCATGGAATTTGTTAAAGCATAAGGCGGATACGAGTATGTGTTGAGGAGATGTTTTTGTGACCAGAAGAGTGACTATGCGAAATACCCATCCCGGTTGGGACGACGAGCCGGAAAAAAGAAAAAACCGCCGGGGTGCCGGCAGCGAATTGGATATTTTTGCTTTCCTTCATCTTTTTTTGAAACGAAAAAATTGGATTATTGCGTTTGTCGGAACCGTCATGGTTATCACGGCGGTCATTTTGTTGCTTATTCCAAATAAATACACCTCCGTTGCCGTGATTCTTCCTTCCGGCGCCGTCGATAAAATGTCGCAGTTGAAAGAACTTGCCGGTATCAGCAGCATGATGATGAGCGATGAGAACTCGTCGGAGCTGTTTCCGGTCATTTTGCGCTCTCAGTTGGTGAGTGATGCGGTGTTGGGGAAAAAGTATTCCTTCGTACACGATTCCCAGCCCATGACGTTGACTCTCCAAGAGTACTTCAAAGAAACCAATCCCGACAAACTCCGGCGGGCGCTGGCGCGGATGACTTCCATCGCGACGGATAAAAAGACCGGTGTCATCACGGTCGGCGTGGAAACCGAATACCCGGCGTTCTCGCAGCAGATACTCACGCAGTACCTGGATGAACTGGAATCGTTCAACCTTCACAAGCGACGCTCGCAAGCAAAAGAGAAAGCCAAGTATTTGGCGCGGCAGCTTGAAAAAATAAAACGGGATCTGGAAGCGGCAGAGGACAGCCTCGAGCACTTCCAGCTTGCCAACCGAGACTGGGCGTCCAGCACCGATCCGGAGATTATCAAGATGCTCTCGCGCTTGCAGCGGGAAGTCGAACTCCAGTCCAAAACCTACCTCTTCCTGCAACAGGAATACCAAATCGCCAAGCTCGACGCTCAGAAAGATGTTCCAATCGTGCGGATTCTCGATGCTCCCACCTTGCCGATCGAGAAATCCGGTCCCAAGCGACGGGTCACTCTTCTGATCATCGGGATGCTGGCGTTTTTTGCCGCTCTGGCTTTTATCGTCGTCTGGGAAGCCTTACGGCGGCGTAGCGTGGAGGCGGACAAGGATTCCTACCGGGCTTTCAAGGAGGAACTGCATAAGAGTTTTCCTCGGGTGATGCGCTTGGTTGAACGCAGAAGGGAAGAAGAATACACCCCAGCGTGACGGTTGCCGAGGAGAGAAAAAGGGGGAAAAGATTGTCAAAAAATTGAATAATTTACGTTGATTTTTTTGATGAGCTGTTATATTATCGGTACATCCATCAGCGTTGTTCAAGGTAGCGCTCGCGTTATGCAGGCGCTACCTTGATGCAAAAGGCATGGCGATTATGCCGTATGGTGGGGTTCCCGAGCGGCCAAAGGGAACAGACTGTAAATCTGTCGGCGAAGCCTTCGGAGGTTCGAATCCTCCCCCCACCATTTTTTCATTCCTTCCCATTTTGTTTTATCCTCGGAATCGAAGGATACGTACGACCCGGTAACCCCTCCGCTGGAAAGCATCCGGGGAGGACGTTCTTTACCACCAACAGCAGGCTCAGGCATTCCGGTAACCGGTTGCCACAAGCGAGCTTTTTCCGACATCGGAGATGCTTTACAACGTCCCCTCCTGAGGAGCAAGAGGCATCTAATTTCTTGACAAGAGAAAGGGGATGTGTCAGATTGCCCCGCAACAGAGATACCACGAGGCAACGGATGAAAGAGCCATATTTTACTCCAACGACCATTCGCCGGAGAGCGGCGGCAATGCTGCGCACGCTTCGGGACCGTTTCCCTTCCCGTGATATTCCGTATGTTCCCGCTCAGTCGGCGTTATTGATAGTGGATATGCAGAGGTATTTCCTTGACGAATCTTCCCATGCTTACATTCCCGCCGCCGATGCCATCCTTCCGGGTATCAAAAAGTTAATTGAAACGTATTCCCGGAACTCTTTACCGGTAATTTTCACCCGACATATCAATACGGCTCAAAATGCCAAGGTCATGGCACGGTGGTGGGCTGATCTCATAGAGGAGGATGATCCGTTAAGTGAGATCACTCATGAATTGGATACTCCAACCGGCACCGTGGTGACGAAAACTCAATATGACGCTTTTTACGATACCCCGTTGGAAAAGCTTTTGAAAAAGCGGGATGTCAGTCAAGTCGTGGTATGCGGGGTGATGACCCAACTCTGCTGTGAGACGACGGCGCGTTCCGCTTTCGTGCGGGGTTTTGAAGTTTTCTTTCCCGTTGACGGATCGGCAACGTATGATGAAGAATTCCACAAGGCTACCCTTCTCAATCTATCCTACGGCTTTGCAACCCCTGTTCTGATAGAAGAATTACTGAGTTCGCTGAAAAAGTATGACGGGTGAGCAGGTCATTATAATCGGCGGGGGACCGGCAGGCATTGCCGCGGCTGTTCAGCTTCACCGGCAGGGCTTGTCGCCACTTCTATTGGAAAAAGATGAAATTGGGGGGCTGTTGCGGAATGCCCATCTGGTGGAGAATTACCCCGGTTTTCCCACCGGTATTTCCGGACGAGAGCTGGTGTCGCTTTTTCAGCAACAGCTTGCTGTTCATAAGCCAAAGATAGTGTTCGAGGAAGTGCTCTCTTTAGATTTTGACCAAGGAATGTTTTCTGCAACAACGATACACAACGTTTATCATTCCCAAACCGTGCTCATCGCTTCAGGAACGGAACCGCACCATTTTACGGATATCGCGATTCCGGAGGAAGCAGCGTCTCACGTATACTACGACGTTTTCCCTCTCCTGGGTGTAACGGGGAAGAAGATAATCATTGTCGGTGCCGGGGATGCTGCTTTCGACTATGCTCTGAACCTGGGGGAACAAAACGAGGTGATTGTCCTCAACCGGAGCGAGAGAGTGAAGTGTCTTTCGCTCTTGCGAGAACGGGTCGAGGAATCGAGAAATATCGAATACCATGAGCTCTCGCGACTGACGGCGATTGCCCCTGATTCTTCGGGAGGCGTGCTTCTTGAATGCGCATCCCCCCAGCGTACTTTGCAGTGGCGGGCGGATTATCTTATCTTTGCCATCGGTAGAAAGCCCCAGCTTGGCTTTCTTACGGAAAGGTTGCAGCAGAGAAGACAGGAATTAGAAGAACGTGGGCTTCTTTATTTGGCAGGGGATGTGAAAAATCGTTCATTCCGTCAAACGGCTATTGCGGTCGGTGACGGGGTAATGGCAGCGATGAAGATTGCTCGACGGTTGAAGGAAACGGTACTATGAAGATTACCGCTGTGACGGGAAGAGATGATATTGCGACGGTTTACCTTGCCGAGATGGGTGGGGAAAAAATCGTAGAGTTCTTAGAGTCGGTACAACCGCCTCTGCCGCGGGAAAAGAAGTGGGTTGTTATTGTCTCGACTTTGTTCGGCTGTCCGGTGCGCTGTCCTATGTGCGATGCGGGGGGGAATTACCGGGGGAAGTTGTCAAAGGAAGAGATCTTCGCCCAGATAGATTTTCTCGTCGAGAAGAGATTCCCAAGCAAGAGCATTCCCGTCGACAAATTCAAAGTCCAGTTCGCCCGCATGGGAGAGCCTTCCTTTAATCCCGCTGTCCTCGAAGTGCTGCAAGAACTTCCGCATCGCTACCAAGCGCCCGGTTTGCTGCCCTGCCTCTCGACCGTTGCGCCGGTCGGAACGGAGAGATTCTTCGAAAGGCTCCTTGAAATAAAGCAAAACCTGTATCCTTTGGATTTTCAGCTTCAGTTCTCTCTTCATTCCACAGACGACCTCCACCGCCGTCGGCTTATTCCGACTCGTGTGTGGGACTTTGCCACCCTCGCCGCCTACGGCGAGCGGTTCTTCCGGCACGGGGGACGGAAAATAACTTTGAATTTTGCTCTCCCCAAAGAGGTTCCCCTTGAAGCGGAGGTGCTCTCCCGATATTTCGACCCCAACGTTTTCCTGGTAAAAATCACTCCCCTCAACCCGACGTACCGGGCTGCCGAGAACGGTTTGACCTCGTATATTCTTCCCGAAGATGGGGAGAAGGAGTATGAAACCGTGACGGCGCTGCGTGAAGTCGGCTACGACGTCATTGTCAGCATCGGGGAGATTGCCGAGAATTATATCGGCAGCAACTGCGGGCAGTATGTGTTGCATCATCTCCAATCGCCGGAACCTTTGCCCGACGGGTACACCGATGAGGTTCGTTTCACGTAGCGTAACGTATTTATTTAACTCCTTTTGGGATGCTTCGTGAAGCGGGCGGTGTATGCGGAGGACAAGCGTTTTCTCCTTGCATGCTATTTTTTAAGTTTTTTGATTTTTTTGTTGCTTTTCCGAGACAAAATCAACATATATGACCAACAATACCTATGATATCTTGTTATCTTTGACTTAAGTCAAGGACTGTTGAGTAAAACAAGGCTAATTAGGTCTTTATTATTGAAGATTCTGTGGTGAGTGTATTATAGTCGGAGGTTGCATGACTCGTCGTGAATTATTAGCCTCAATTTTTGCCGGAGCCGGTTTGCTTGCCAGCTACGGACTCTTGTTGGGGCAGGGACTTTCCTTTCTGATACCACCAAAACGAAAACCGAAAACTCGGCTGTTGTTTGCCGGACAGATCGATCAGTACGAGATGGGGACGGTACAAAAATTTTATGATCTGGTCGGGAACGAGATTTTGGTGAAGAGAGGACCGGACGGATTTCACGCCTTTAGTTCCACCTGTCCGCACTTGGGCTGTAAAATCCGTTGGGAAAAAGACAAAAACCGATTCCACTGTCCGTGTCATAACGGTCTGTTTGACGTCAACGGAAAGGCGTATGCCGGTCCGCCGGGGGATGCGGGTCAGTCCCTGACGCCGGTACCGGTCAAGGTGGATGAACAGGGCGGGGTGGTGTATATTGAAGTCACCGAGCCTACGGTGAGGGGGTAGGAAATGACTTCACAAAGTCTTGCGGGTAAGTTGAAAGAATTGTTCCCGTTCAACTGGGAACTGGTGCGTCATGCCGGTGCCGAACCGGTACCGTACCACCTGAAGAAGTGGTGGTTTTGCTTGGGGGGAACCGTCATGTATTTGTTCATTGTTCAGGTGGTCACCGGTATTGCGCTGACGTTTTACTATACTCCGTCGGTGGAGGGAGCGTATAACAGCGTGGCGATGATTACCAATGACATCCGCTTCGGGTGGTTCATTCGGTCGCTCCATAAGTGGTCGGCGAACTTTATGATTATCGCCGTTATCCTTCACATGTTGCGGGTGTACTTTACCGGTGCGTACCGTCATCCCCGGCAATTGAATTGGATGATCGGCGTGCTGCTGCTTGCCACCACCTTGGGGTTCGGTTTCACCGGTTATTCACTGATATTCGAACAACTGAGTTTTTGGGGGGCGACGGTCGCGTGTAACCTGACGGAAGCGCTGCCGCTTATCGGTCCCACGTTGGGAGATTTCTTGCGGGGCGGACCGACCGTCGGCGCCAATACCTTGACGCGTTTTTACGTGTTGCATGTCGGCGTCTTGCCGACGGTTATCTTTGTTTTGCTCAGCTTGCACGTGTTGATGATCCGTCTGCAAGGGGTAACCGAGCTGCACTTTGAAAACGAAGAGGTTCCGGCGGAGAAACGGCATTTCAAGTTTTGGCCCGACCACGTCACGACGGAATTGTTGATCGGGGTTCTCTTGATGTACCTGTTGACCATCGTAGCGCTGATATTTCCCGCCGGTCTCGGGACACCGGCGGACCCGACCCAAACCCCGGCGCATATCAAGCCGGAGTGGTTTTTCTACTTCAATTTCAGGCTTTTGAAATTGACCTCATTGAAACTGAGTGTCTTGTTAACGTTGGCTGGAGGCGCGGTTTTGTTCTTCTGGCCCTTTATAGAAAGTTGGCTTCGGAAAAAAGTGAAAATTTCCGACGGCGCCATTGTTGCCATCGGCGTCCTTGCCTTTATGGGATTTCTCACCTTCACGGTGTGGGAAAGTATGGTTCATTGATAAGGAGATACCAAGATGACTTTGACGGCGAAAAGATACGTGGTAGGAGTGTTGTCCCTTTTGTTTTTGGCATCTTTGTTGGTTGTGGCGTACAACGAGTCCAAGCGGCGGCGAGTCGAGGAAGGACTTGAACCGGTCGTCACGAAGGCGAACAAGGGATGCGTTGATTGTCACCGGAAAGATTCACCTGCCCTGGTAATGGAGTGGGAACGTTCGCTGCACGCCCAGTACGGAGTCGGATGTTATGACTGTCACCAGGCGGAGGAAGGTGATATCGACGGGTGGAAGCACGAAGGAGCGTTGGTCTCCGCTCTGGTGACTCCCAAAGACTGTGCCCAATGTCACACAAAGGAGCACGAAGAATTTGCCGGCAGCCATCATGCCAAAGCCGGTGAAATCCTTGCCAGTCTTGATAATGTGCTCGCTGAAAAGGCGGCTGGGATGCCCGGCAATATCGCCGATGCGGTCAACGGCTGTTGGCAGTGCCACGGGAGTATTATCAAGTTCGTCACCGACGAGAACGGAGAAATTGCCCGGGTGGGCAAGGAGAACCGTCCCGTCATTGACCCCGATACCTGGCCGAACAGCGGCATGGGACGCCTCAACCCCGACGGCTCGCGAGGTTCCTGTCACGCGTGTCACTCTCGTCACTCTTTTGAGGTGAAGATAGCCCGTTCCCCGGAGAATTGCGGCAAGTGCCATTTGGGCCCCGATCATCCTCAGATAGAAATATACAACGAATCGAAACATGGTATCGCCTTCTATGCCAATCGAGATAAAATGGCGTTGGATAAGGACGGCGAGTGGGTGCTGGGAAGGGACTATTCCGCCGCGCCTACATGTGCGACGTGCCATATCAGCAGTTATATGACTCCCCAGGGCGTGAAAGTCGGCAATACTCATGATGTCGGAGATAGGATAAGTTGGACGTTGCGTCCCAAAGTGAGCACCAAGCTGAACCAGGTCGTTTATGAGGACGGGTTCAAAGAAGATTATCCCGATACCCGCCAACTTCCGGAGGTCGGCGACGAAGTGGTCACCACCGAGAAAGTGGTGGAAAACTTCGAGTTGGTGTCCAAGAAAGTGACTCGTAAAGTCGCCCGCATTATCCCCTGGCAGGAGCGACGGGAGAACATGAAAGGAGCCTGCCTCAACTGTCATAACGACACCTACGTGGACAATTTCTACAAGCAGTTTGATGACTTTGTGGTGTTGTATAACGAGAAGTTCGGAAAACCGGCGACGCAAATTATGAAAGAGCTGAAGCAAGACGGGGTGTTGAACCCGGATGCGCCTTTCGAGCATGACGTTCAGTGGGTCTACTGGGAATTGTGGCACCACGAAGGGCGTCGGGCTCGTCACGGTGCCAGTATGATGGGTCCTGACTATACCCATTGGCACGGTTTGTACGAAGTCTCCAAGCATTTCTATACCGAATTCCTCCCGGAAGTCATCAAAGCGGCGGGAGAGAAGTCACCGCAGTTGAAGCGAAAGTACGAACGCAAGATAAAGAAGCTGCTTTCGCAGGAAGAACATCTCTGGCTCAAAGGCTTGAGTAAGGAAGAAGCCGAACGGCTCAGGAAGATGTACCAAGACCGATATGGTCAGTAATAAGGAATGTTGGTATGACAAACATTGTCAGTATCACGCCGGAACAAAATGCGCTCGACAGTTTGCGCCGAGCAGCGCATGAATTGGAGCACGGCAAAAAAGAAATCTCCGATCCGTTGAAGCTGAAGGGAGTCATTTCCTGGGGATGGCATACGGTCGGCTTGCTTACCTACCTACGGTTACGTCCCGGGCGTCAGTCGTTTGACGCCTGGGTACAGGATTACCTTCACGAAGGATCGCCGGAGTTGAACGTCGAGCGTGATGCCCGCTGGGAAGAGCGGGAACGGCTCAGTTTCTTGGAGATTCTCGACATCTTGAGCGAAAAAGAATCCCCTATCTTGAAGCCGGAATTCTACCAAGGGTGGCAGGATAGGACGTCCCGTTGCCAGTGGTTACGGGAACAGGCTCATCAATTGATCGGCTACAGCCTTTCCGAGAAAGAGCGAGAACCGCTGCTGTTTTTGTTGGCGGTCTATCATCGTCTTATCCGGTTGCCGGCGGGAATCAATCTCAATGCTGAAGAAATTTTCCGTTCTCTGGGCAGTCTCTTCGATTTGATAGAGAAGCTGATAGACGAGAAATGGAAGGAAGCGGAGGAACTGCATAAGGCGGTAGAACGCTGCAGGCAGTTTATTTGAGACTATCCACCATACAACCAAAGTAGGCGGAGACGGCTTCTTGTCGGCTCCGCTTGCTTTTTTGTCGCATTCTTTTCACTGATACAGGCGTAAAATTGACCGATGGTAACTCCGAGCCTTGTTTTTTTGAAGTTTCTTTCCCTTCGAATATTTCTGCAACTTGCCGGGTATCCCTTTCGTAAGTATATTTAACTGAGAGCAAAACGCTGGTGTGAAGAGGAGCTGCTGGAAATGTTGAGAGTGATAGGTGCGTTGTTCTTGATATTTGTTCTCCTCAGCATGATGGGCTGGGGAGGATTCGGGCTGATCATGGGGCTGGTCGGAGCGGTCGTCGGTATCATTGGAGCGATAATCGGCGCCGTGGTGGGGGTGATTGCCGGAATATTCGGTGCCTTGTTCGGTATTTGCGGGAGCGTTGTTTTCTTACTGTTGCCGGTATTCTTCGTTGTTTTGATTGTCGCCGGCATTGTTCACCTGCTTTCCGGCGTCTAAGCGGATACCGACACGAGAGGGAGAAGCGTTTGTTATTTTTCATGGGGGGAAGTTTTCTGTTTACTCCTCTTATTTTCTCTTATTAGTTTAGGACATGCACAATACGAAGCTGCTCATCGTTGACGACGAAGAGAGCCAACGGAGCTTGTTGGCGGGTTACCTTGACAAGAAAGGATTTCGGGTGTTTGCCGCCGCTGACGCTCGGGAAGCGCTCGAACAGTATCACACCCACTTCTCGCCGGTGGCGGTCATCGACATGAAAATGCCCGGCATGGACGGGCTGGAATTGTTGACCCGCCTTAAGGAAATCAATCCTTTCATCCAGGTTATTATGCTGACCGCTTTCGGGTCGGTCGAAACGGCGGTAGCGGCGATGAAAGCGGGGGCGTTTGATTATTTGACCAAGCCGATTGAAGACTTGGACGAGCTGCTGTTCAAATTGGAGAAGGCGGCAGAACAAAATCGGCTTATTGTCGACAATCAAGTGATGAGCGAGCGGTTGGCGGAAGTTTTTCCCACTACCGAGATTATCGGCGAATCCCCTGCTATCCAACGGGTCAAAGAGCTCATCTCCGTCGTTGCTCCCAAAGATGCCACGGTGCTGATTACCGGTCCTTCCGGTTCCGGGAAAGAGCTGGTCGCCCGGGCAATTCATGCTCTTTCGCCGCGTTCGGAACAACGGCTGGTAGCCATCAACTGTGCGGCATTCCCCGAGACGCTTTTGGAATCGGAACTGTTCGGCTACGAGCGCGGCGCCTTTACCGGCGCCAACAAAACCAAGCAAGGGCGTTTCGAGTTGGCGGACGGCGGGACGTTATTCTTGGATGAAATAGGGGAGATGCCGCTTTCCATGCAGGTCAAGCTCCTGCGGGTTCTGGAGGAGAAAAAAATCGAACGTTTGGGCTCGGTCAAAGAAATTCCTCTCGATATCCGCATCATTGCGGCGACCAACCGTGATTTGCAAAAGCTTATTGCCGAAGGGAAGTTCCGAGAGGATTTGTACTACCGTTTGAATGTGATAATGATAAGTCTTCCGCCGTTGAAAGAGCGTGCCGGGGATGTGCTTATCTTAGCGCAGAAATTTATCGAAAAATATGCCAAGAAAATCGGCAAACCGGTGACCGGCTTGGATACCGAAGCGGTGGATATTCTCATGCGATACGATTGGCCCGGCAACGTACGGGAATTGGAAAACGTTATCGAACGGGCGGTGGTGCTGACCAGAACCGAGAACATCACCAAACATGACCTGACCGGAATTACGCCTGTCGCCGCATCGGAGGCGGTTTCCGGTGAAATCGTTCCCCTTGCCGAGGTAGAGAAAAGACATATCAAAGCCTGTCTTGAGCAACTCGGTTGGAGCATCGGTCTTTGCGCGCAAAAGTTGGGTATCCACCGCAACACCCTCCGCGCCAAGATTAAAGAATATAAGCTGACTAAGGGTTGATTTCTGTCGTTTGTGATTTTCTTTCAGAGAGTGAGCAATAATCGAAAGTGAGTAGGTCTGGG
>CAZAZQ010000026.1:0-31576 GCA_964489705.1 uncultured Ignavibacteriales bacterium | reverse complement strand
CTACTTTTCTCTCGGCAGGTCTCTTCGAAATCTCCACGGTAGAATGATAAGAATGATTTACGCTTCCCGCTCTTGAAATAAGCGGACGGTTTGTTGGATCTCGTGGCGGATCTCTTCGGAGGTGGGTTGGAGCTCCTCCGCCGTGAAATTGCCCCGCTCGATGTCGATGCGTTCGAAAATCTGCAGGTACAGCCGGTAGACGATTTCCAAACTGAGGCGGTAGCGCGCGTCCAGCATCGGAAAGACGGCGTCAATCGCCGCCCGAGCGCGGCGCCGGTAGTGGTCGGCAAAACCGCGATACTGCGCCATCAGCTTCCGTAGCGCCTCCCCGGCGGCATTTCCCGCAACATCTTTGAGCGTGGATTTATTCAGTCCATGTCGCGCCAGCAGGTCGTCGGCGAAGTAGTTGAGATTGCTGGCTTGGTCTTTCTCGAAATCGCGAATGATGTGCACCAGATACGAGAAAAGCGCCAGCGGGCGAGCGGCTTTGCGAATGTCGAAAGGTGGCTTACGATAACCGCCGTTTTCCTTGCGCACGCCGCAGAGGTGCATGAAAACCGACGCCGGCGCCACCGCTGCACCTTCGCAGTAGCGCAGGAAAGTTCGGAAGGTTGCGTAGCCGTCATGCGCCAAATCATACGTCATCGCTTCCGTCAGCTTTTCCCAGGGCCACAGCGGGAGTCGGAAGGTCTCGATGACGCTGATGAGCTCCTTTTGAAAAGCATCGGTCGGCGTCTTCCGACGGGTAGTCTCGAGCCAGTCGGTGATAAGGCGAACATACTGCTTTCGCTCTCCTTCCGGCAACGCCCGCCCCGCCGCCTTGCGATTGTCGACTAAGTCGTCGATTATACGCATCGAGCGGTAGCACACTCGGAACGCCTCGTAGCGCTCCTTTTCCCAGAAGCGGGCGGCGATGTCGAGGATGGGGTTGGTCAGAATATCCCCGAACTCTACATCCAATGCGAAATCAAGCTCCGGCAGGTTCTCCTTCTTCATGGTACTGGTGAAAATACACATTGAATCCGGCGGGGCAATAAATTTATCTTTTATCCCTGCGGCGATTTCTTTACTATTAACCGCATGGAGAAAAAAATTCGCCTGCTCACTTTGACCCACAACTATCCCCGCTTCGAGGGCGACTACGCCGGAGTCTTTATCTCCCTGCTGCTTAAGCGGCTGGTCGATTATGGCATTGAGCCTTTCGTGCTGGCGCCGCACGCTCCCGATACCGCCGAGCACGAAACCGTCGACGGCGTTACTATCTACCGTTTCCGCTATGCCGACGATCCAGCCCGGGAAGATCTTGCCTATCAAGGCAACATGCAGCAGCTTGTTTTTCGACTGCCGGACGGACCGTTGCGGTTTCGTCGTTTTCTCCGTCGTTTCCAGGAGAAGGCGCACGAGCTGGTCGAGCGCGAGCACATCGACGTGGTCGCCGGGCATTGGCTTATCCCGACGGGGATTATAATGAAGCGACTTGCCAAGACCAAACCGTTGCCTATGCTGCTTTCTTCCCACGGTACCGATGTCCGCTTGATGAGCAAGTACGGCAAGGCGGCGTATCATTATTTCAAACGCTTCTGTCGCACCCTTCACACCTGGACGGTGGTTTCCAATTTCCTCAAGGAGGAGCTCCTGCGTCTCGACCGGCAGTTGGAGGACATTCTGCAAGTGCTGCCGTTGCCGCACGACGAGACGATTTTCTATCGCGATGGAAATATCCCACGCCAACCGCACCTGGTGGTTGCCGTGACCCGCTTCACGGAGCAAAAACGGGTTTTGCAATTGCTCGAATCATTCTCGATGGTCGCTGAAAAAGTCCCCGAAGCGCGGTTGGAGATTTACGGCTCCGGACCGTTGGAAGGACAAGTCCGTCAGCGGGTGACCGAGCAGCACCTTGAAGGGAAGGTAACGCTTCATAAGCCGGTGCCGCAAGAGAAGCTGCGCGAGGTGTACAACCGCGCCGCCGTGGTGGTGTTGAACTCGTACCGCGAAGGGTTCGGGCTGGCGCTTTCGGAGGCAATGCTGTGTGGAGCGGCGGTGGTGGGGGCGGATTCCGGCGGCATTACCGATATCATCGCTCACAACGAGCGCGGCTTGCTGGTGCCGGTTGACGACAACCACGCGCTGGCGGAAGCGATTGTCACTCTCCTGAACGACCACGAGCTCCGCACCAGGTTGGCGGAAAACGGGGCTCGCTTCGCCGCGGAGAACTACCGCTCGGCGCGTCTGGCGGAATGCTACGCCCGCTTGGTAAAAGATGCCTATGCTAAGGGCGGCATTGCTTAGCCTGCCCTTACCCGATTAAGCGCGAAAACTCCTCGTACGGAATGACAGGCCAGGTCTCGGTTTCGAGAATACCTTCGGCATTGATTTCGGAAGCGACTTTGAAGGCGGTCGTCTGGTCGGCGGCTTCGAACACGGCAAGTAAATCATACCTCCCGAGGGTGGCGAAGAGCTTGACGGATTTCACCTCGTTTTTCGAAAACACATCGAGGGATTCGCTGATCTTGTGCGACATATCCTGATGCATTTTCTTGGCGTTTGGGTTGATGGTCATTGCCATGATAAACGACGCCATGGTAACTCCTTTGTTTGAGTGATTATAGTCTTACTATAATGTACCTCGGCGATTTTTTCAATTGATTTTAGTGTACCATCTGCAGGGCAAGGAAAGTAGAATTAAGAAAAGTAGGGAAGGTCTCGAAGAGACCTGCCAAGAGAAAGGTAGGGTAGATCTCGGAGAGATCTCCGGAAAGTTAAGAGAATGGCAGGTCTGTCCCAGACCGTGCCCTACTGTTGCTCCACCTCCCGTCCATATTGGTTTTTTATAATAGCTGAAATCAGTTATCCTAGAGAATGTGATGAATGTTCGCCTTATTTTCTGGTATATTGTACTGACATGAACGTGACGGAGATTTTCAACAATCGAGAAATCGCTAGCATTGCGTGGCTATTTCTTTTCTCAGTGTTTGTGCTGAGAAGCAAGGACGTTCGCAAGTCACTGACTGGTATACTGAGAGTTTTCGCTTCCATCAAGATGCTCCTACCGATGTTCCTACTGGCCGTCTACATCGGATGCATTGCCTATCTGCTTAGGAAGATTGGTCTGTGGGACGTTGCCCTGCTTAAGGATACACTGTTTTGGTTCCTTTCGGCTGGTTTGCTGACCATATACAAATACGTATCGGCACCTACAGGTAACGTTCCCGTCAAAAGATTGCTGTATGACAATCTGAAACTTATCGTCATTTTGGAATTCATCTTGGACACCTACACCTTCGCTTTGTGGGTTGAGCTGTTAATTGTTCCAGTTGCCACAATCATAGTATTGATGAACGCATATGTCGAGACGACTGAAGGTAATCGTAAAGTGGCGAAACTGCTAATGGGCGTTCAGGCTATTCTAGGGCTCGTACTGGTCGCACATGCGTTCTACAGCGCTATAGTGGACTATCGCGTGCTTGGGACTCTCGACACACTGCGAAGTATCCTCTTGCCAATTCTGCTATCAATAGCAATTATTCCAGCGGCTTACCTTATGGCCGTCTATACAAATTATGAGAGTCTGTTTGTTGGCTTCAAAATCGGTAAGGAGAGAGAAGACAGTTTTATCCGGTACTGCAAATGGCAAGTGATTCTGCATTGCGGGTTGAGCACAAAGAAAATTGCTCAGTTGCGGCCATTCGATTTGATGCAGTTGGAGTCAAAGAAAGACGTGCGAAAGATGCTTCGTAGGCGCGATGGAATTGACACGGAGGAAGCACAAAAGGTATGACAGCACTCTTCACCAAGCCTATTTGTGCCATCTTAGGGTCAAAGCAGCCGTATGTAGATCAGTTCTCGAAAGAAACCTGAAAGGAGGGGGGGGAAATGGCAGGTCTGTACCAGACCATGCCCTACTGAAGCTGTACCTGTGGGGGCTGTCAGCTTGCTCTTTACGGCGGGAAGACGTACATTGGTGACATGGCAGTTTTCGCGAAGCTTCGCTCCGACTTGGTGGTCAGCCAGGCGGTTATCGATGGGGCGACGGTGTACAACATCAAGGATCCGCTCACCGGCAGCTACTTCCGCCTCCGCGAGCCGGAATACTGGCTTATTCAACAACTCGACGGCAAGACCTCTCCCGAAGAGCTTGCCCGGAAGTTTCAAGAACAATTCCAGCTTTCCATCACGCCGGAAGCGGTGACGCAGTTCATCGGCACGCTGCGTAAACTCTTTTTCCTTGAGGATTCCCGCTCCGAGCAGGAGCTGTCCCGGATGAGCGCCGCTGCAACTCAAAAGAAATCGCTCTTCTCCCGCCTGTTGTTCATCAAACTGAAAGCCTTCTCGCCGGGGAAGTTTCTCGATTTCTTGACCGCTGCCTACCGTCCCTTTCATTCCCGGTTTTGGTTTGCGGTGGAGACGGCGACGATCCTGTTCGGCTTCGGTTTGTTGATTGCCAACTCGAAGTACTTCTACGTCGACTTGATGGAGCTGTTTTCACTCAGTTCGCTGGTGGCGATTGTGCTGTCGCTTTTTATCATCATCTCCCTTCACGAATTCGCTCATGCCGTCGTCTGTCGGTATTACGGCGGCGAGGTGAAGGAAATCGGCTTTCTCTTGTTGTACTTTCAACCGTGCTTTTACTCCGACCTGTCCGATGCGTGGCTCTTCGAGAAGAAATCCCAGCGCCTGGCAGTCACCTGGGCGGGACCGTTCTTTCAATTTTTCCTGCTGGCGGTGGCGGTTATCGTGTGGCGGGTGACGGTGCCGGGGACGTTTGTCAACGAGGTGGCACGCATCATTACCGTTATCTGCTGGTTGACGGTGCTTTTCAATTTCAATCCTCTGATAAAACTCGACGGTTACTACCTGCTCTCCGACTGGCTGGACATTCCCAACCTGCGAAAGAAGTCGTTCGCTTACTTGAGCAATGTCTTTAAGCGAGTCATCTTGGGTTGGCCCATCGAGCCGCTTCCGGCGACGAAGCGGGAGAAAAGAATCTTTCTCCTCTACGCTCTTCTGGCAGTGGCATACTCCGCCTTCTTAATTTTCTACGTGGTGGTTATCGTGGCGCGCTTTTTGATTGCCAAGTTCGGGGGGATAGGATTACTGTTGTTGTCGGCGGTTTTATTGTTTACCTTGCGGACAACGATAGGCAAAGTAATACGAGGTACGGTTCAACATATCAGGTATATGAAAACCCTGCTCAAACATCCGAAACGTCTGGTCACGCAGTTGGTCGTGGTGGCGGTGGTGCTCGTGGTTCTTTTCGTCATCCCTTTCCCTCATCATGTTTCGGGCGATGTGGTGGTTCGGCCTATCGAAGAGTTTACTCTCCTGCTTAACGAGTTCGGTTTGCTGGAGCGGAACTATCGCCGCGGCGGCGCTCAGCCGGAGAACAAGTCGAGCTACCTGCAGATGACCTCGAATGAGATGGCGGCTCTCGACTTGGTGCCGCGGGTACAGGATGGGGAGCACGTCAAGCCGGGTGATACGTTGGCGGTGTTGGTCTCCAATCAGGTGATAAAAGAGATTATCGCCAATACCGCCCTTCTGGACAAGTTCCAGAGTGAGCTGGCGTTGCTGAAATCCCCTCCCAAGAAAGAAGAAATCGCCGAGTTGGAAGCGGAAGTTGCCGCCGCTCAGGCGAACTATAACCAGTACCTCCGTGAGTTGAACCGCATCAGAGGGCTGGCGGAAAAAAACATGGCAACCCAGGAAGAGCTGGAAGCGGCGCAAGCGGCGGTCGAGATCGCCAAAGCGGAGTTGACCAACAAGCAAACCCGGCTCGAGCTGCTCAAGGCTCCCCCGAAACCGGAAGAAGAGGCAGTCTTGTTGGCGGAGATAAAAAAGCAGCAGGCGAAAGTTGATTTTCTCAAGACGCAGCAAGATGCCCAGTCTATTCTCTCCCCCATCGAAGGAACGGTTGCGGCGTATCAATCGGAAGACAAAGTGCTCTCCGTGGTCGATAACCGACGAGTCGAGACGCTGTTGCCGGTGAATGACTTCAACATCAATCTGGTCGAATGCGGACAGAGAGTGAAGCTCAAAGTCCGCTCCTACCCGAAGCGGCTATTTACCGGAGAAGTCGTCTACGTGCCGCAAAAGGCACATATTATCGACGGACAGGCGCAATTTCTTGTCTCGGTCGTTTACGACAACGAAGAAGGGTTGCTTCGCGACGGCATGACCGGCTATGCGAAGATAGTAGTTGGAAAGTCTTCCCTGTTCAACTTAATAAAGCGGAAAGTGACCTCGATTCTCCGGGTGGAGTTCTGGTCGTTGTGGTAAAATTTTCCCCGCACGAGAAAAAATTACCCTCGCATGAGATGAAACATTGATGCTGCAGCGTTCGTAATGAAAAACAAATAGAATGCGACTGCGATGCGAAAAGGGAGTAAACGGATTCCCAATGTCGTGAAGAAAGTGCATTTTCCCCTTGACGTTTCGTAACTTTCTATTATATTTCACCTTAAGTGTAGACAACAAATGTGATGAAATAAAAAACCTTTCGTCTTTCGAAAGGATTAACCCTTAGCTTCCGAGGAGGTGAGTCAATGAAGGATTACCAACTCCATGTTGAGGTCCTGGAAGCAAGGATTGCCCCGATCGGTTTAAGCCAGGGCGGCCAATTCCAACTTGGTCCGTAAGGCGATCCTGAACTTGTGAGGGGGCAGGGTAGTACGTTCGTTACCGCCCTGCCCTTTGCTTTTGTCCGAGTATTTCGCCGAGTTGCTTTATTTCTTTGACGAGAAATGTCACGCTGTGCTGGCGTTGATAGATTTGTTTGTCTTCGTCGGCGGAAAGAGAGTCGGCGATTTGTTTGTGAAAGCGTAGGGCATTTTTGTAATTTCGGAAGCTCTGTTCATATTCCCCCATCTTGCGGGCGATGAGCCCCTCTAATGTTAAAGTGGTCGCCATCTCTGGAAGCAGACCGTTGGTTTTGCCGAAACGTTGAGCCCGGGCAAGGTAGTCCTTTGCCTCGGCGTATGCTTGACGGGTAATCATCAGCTCGGCTGCGGTGTTGTACATATACGCCGCTTCCACATCTTCGCTGATTTTGACCAGCTCCGGCAGGACGCTCTCGGCGTAGGCGTTGGCTTCTTTTTCTCTTCCCTGCCGGAGAAGCAACCCAATGGTGTTGAAGTCTATCAGCAACCGTTCCCGCGTCAGGTGCAGCTCTTCAATTATGCCGTACGCCCGGTCGACGTGCGTCGGCTCGTAGACAACCTTGGTCAAAAGCAGCAAGGCATTCAGGATGCCGGACTTATCGTTGATTTCTTCTGCCAGTGTGAGAGCTTCCTGACCGAGAGACAGTGCCTCGTCGTCGTCTCCGAGCAGGTGACGAAGACCGGCACGCTGAATCAACAGTTGGGCTTTCATCATCTTGTCGTTGGTCCGGTGGTTGACTTTCTCCACCACGTCGAAACACTGCTGAGCCTCGGAGAATTTTCCCATCCGTTTCAAAACCGTTCCGAGGCTGAGGTTGAATACCCCGATGTGCGGCTGGTCGTCGAGGGTTTCCGAGAGAGCGATACCTTCTTTGAGGTATGAGAAGGATTCCTTCAGGTGCCCGGCGGTGACCATGACCGCCGTCAAATTTTCCAGATTGAAGAGGATTTCTTTCTTGCTGCCGATACGGCGGTTCAGTTCGAGAGATTCTTTCAAAGACGACAGCGCTTTTTCAAATTCCCCTTTCAAATGGAAGACGTAGCCGAGGTTGTTGAGAGTGCGGGCGATTTCTCCCAGGTCGCCGATTTGCTTTTTCAAGTTCAAAGAGAGGTTGAAGAGATTGATGGCTCGCTGAAATCGTCCCTTGATAACATAGACCGAGCCGATATTGCTCAAAGTGGAAGCGGTGTCGATGCGTGCGCCCAGGCGGTGCTGGATGCGTAGTGCCTGCCGGTAATAGTGGAGCGCCTCTTTGAGTTTGGAATCAATCCAGTAGATATTCCCAATGTTGTTCAAAGTGTGAGAGATTTCCAGTTCGTCGCCGAGCTGCGTGTAGATTTCCAACGCTTTGTGGAGCACCTGCAAGCCGGCGTCGCTGTCTTGTTTGATGTAATGCAGGTCGCCGAGGTCTTTGTAAGTTTCGGCAAGCAGTTTGTCCGGCGGATGACCTTGGGAAAGAGCGATGATTTGTGCGTACGTTGCCAGAGCGTCGTTGATGTCGCCGTGGAGCTTGTACATATCGCCCAACACCATCAAAAGTTGACGCATCTCCCCCATTCGCTTGGTCAGCGCCGCATATTCCAAGACTTTTTTGATAAGGCGGACCGCCTCGGCGGTGTGGTGTTGTTTTTGCAAATGTATCGCCGCTTGGTAGGCGCAGCGTTCGGCACGCATCAACGAACCGGCTTGAATGTACAGTTGCGCCGCCAACTCGTACATTTCCATCCCTTCCGCCTTGGCTCCGAAATGTGCCGAATATGCCCGGACGAGACGCGGGGTGACAAACTGCCGGAGCACTTCGATTAGCGAAGGCGGTACCTCGGCAAATTGTTCTTGCGGCACGATGCCGAGATTCTTGGCGCTCTCAAGGGAGCCGATAATGGCGGCTTTGAGCAGCAGTTTCCTCTCCGACAACGGCAAACGGAAAAAGAGCTTTAGCTCCTCTCGTCGCAGGCGTGCCGGAAGGTGCACTCCGTCGGCAAAAGAGAACGTATTTCCGTCGTAATAAAGATTTCTTCTCACAAAATTGCCGGTCAAGACTAAGCGGAGACGTTCTTCCCTGCCGTAGCGCAATTGTTCCAAACGGGAGAAATGTCTTTCTTCCTTGCGGATGAGGGAAACAATGCGGGACGTTCCGTTCTCGCTTGCGAAAAAGAAATTGGGGCGCAGCAGCTTTTCATACGGGTAGCGAGCGCCCGCCTTTCGGAGCTCGGCGCACACTTCCCATCCCGACATCGGGCGGTTATTCTCGTCTTTTGCCAGCAGCCGTTCGACTATTTCGTTTAGTTGGTGGGGAATGTCGTTTCGTCTTTCGGGAAGCGGCACCGGTTCGGCTTCGCGGATGCGGGCGTTGGTCTTGACCGGATCGCTGTCGTCGTCCATAAAGGGGTGCACGCCGGTCAACATCTGATACGCGACCACCCCCAGAGCGAACAAGTCGGAACGATATGTTACCCGGGAATCGATAACCGTCTCCGGCGCCATGTAGCCGACCGTCCCCAGCCCTACCCGCGTGCTGTCGGGTTCATGGTCGAAACGTCCCAGCGAAAAATCGGACAGCTTGACGAAGAAGAGCCGTCCGTCCGTCGGCGTTTCCCATTCCTTCGGAAGGAAGATGTTGTGTGGCTTCAAATCGCCGTGGATGATGCCGTTTGCCCGGAGATATTCCAGATCCGCCGCTATGGCGCTGAGGATGTCGAGGATGACGTCGATATGCTCAATCCGTCCGCACTGGTCGAGAGTCGGACCGGGACAGGTCTCCATCAACAGGTACGGTGTCTTGTCGGTGGCGAGGTCGTACAGCCTGACCAAGCCGGGGAATTTCAACCCTCCGATGAGATGATATTCGCGTCGAATGAGTTGCGTGAAAGTTTGCAGCGAGGGAGTGTCGTCCGAAAGCGGGTATTTCAACGCCAGTTCCCGCCTGTGTTTTTCGGAATAAACCCGAATAACTTCCGCGGTCCCCCCTTGCCCGAGCGGGGCTATCGGTTGAAGTCCGGGAAGCTCAGGCGGTTTTCTCATGGCTTCGGGCTCTTTGGCTTCTTTTGCGGTTGAAACCGAGGCAGCACGATGGTGAAGGTGGAGCCTTTGCCGAGGGTCGAGCGAGCCGTCAATTCGCCGTGGTGTTGCTCGATAATCTTCTTGCAGTTGGACAGTCCGAGTCCGTGCCCGCCTTTTTTCGTCGTGAAGTGCATGGCAAAAATCTTCGAAAGCGTTTCTTCCGACATGCCGATGCCGTTGTCGCCGATTTCCACGATAATCTGCTCGTTTTCTTTATCGTATGAGGCGTCGATGGTGATTTCCCGCTTGAACTCTTTTCCGTCCGCTTCTTCCTTCAGAGCGCGTTCCTCGATGGCGTCGGCGGCATTGTTGAGCAGGTTCATCAGCACTTGCTGAATCAGCCCGACGTCGATTTCGAGGTTGGGCATATCCTGACCGAGATTGATGGTGAAGTGAATCCGTTTGAAGCGCGGCTGCACCCGGAAAGAGAACAAGAGGTCTTCGATGAGATGCTTCATATCGTAGCTGATGAATTCCGATTCCGGCTTGGCGAAATCCATGAGGTTGTCGACGAAACGTTTAATCTTGAGGATGTTTTCCGTGATGGCTTTGCTGTTGAAAACGGCTTTTTCGTACTTGCCGTTCTCGATGTTCAGTGCCAGCAGTTCGGCGTTGTTGGAAGCGATGGCAAGATAATTGTTCAACTCGTGGGCGACGGCGGCAGCCATTTCTCCTTTGGCGACCAGCTTTTCAGAGAGGATAACGTATTTCTCCATGAGGACTTTCTCGGTGATATCCTCGATTGCCATAATCAAACCGTCTTTCCCGTTGAGCAGATCCGGAATCGGCGAAATTTTCACCGACAAAGCTTTCTCGACATAGCCGGTGTTGTGGAAATAGCGAGGGTCGGAGAAATCCTGTTTGGTTGCCAGAGCGGTCTCAATCATCAACCGCCAGCGTCCCTGTTCGTTGGGCGGAAGCAAGTCCAAAAACACACTGGGGGGTTCCTCTTCCCCGATGGTGTAAATCTCATCCCGGTTGAGGTCGAATATTTCCAGAGCGACGGAGTTGATGGTCGCCAGTCGTCCTTTCGCATCGATGACGACGATTCCGACCGGCGATTTGTTCACGACCGATTCGTTGTACCGTTTCAAGCTGAGCTGTTCGTTGTATTGATTGGCGTTATGCAAAGCGTTGGAGACCATTTGCGCGTACAGCTCGAACAGGTACAGGTCGGACTTGAGGAACATTTTCGCCTGGTTGGAATTGTCGAGGTAAATCACGCCGATGACTTTATCTTTCACCTTCAACGGCACGCACATGATGGAGCGCAGGTGAAGCTCGACAATCGACTGCTTGCTGGCGTAGCGTTCGTCGGAAAGCGCATCGGAGGTATAGACCGATTTGCCGGTGGAGGCGACTTGCGTGGTGATGGAGCGGGAGATTTTGAAGTCCTCCTCCATGATGTCTTTCTTGTGCAGGTTGTATACCGAGCGGACTTGAAGGGTGTTGTTTTCGTCGAGCAGCATAACCAAGCCGCGTTCCGCCTGCATCAACTCAACGGCTTTCTGCATGACGATTTGCAGGATGTCGTCCAACACCAGCGATGAGTTGGTCGCCATCGAGACTTCCAACAAAGCTTTCAAGTCGGCGACGGTTTTACTCGAATCTTCTTCGCTTGCCTCCACCCGCGGGTTGGCTTCCGCCACTTCGTCGAGGGTGGCTTCAAGATCTGCAAAAATATCCATGTGTTGCTGTTCCGTTTCGTGGTTGTCCGTCGTCTCTCCCGGCGACTGTTCCGCCCCGGGGAGATTATCACTGTTTTGTAACTTAACCGTCGGTTCGTCTTGGCTGTTTTTCATAACATTATGACTCTCATACCCGTCCTTGTTTTTATCTATATCGGAAAAAAGCAACGGAGTCTTAGCCCCTTTCGGGCGGGTAAAATGAACCCTTTCCGCTAATTTTCGGTCGTCAGTTCGGAAAGGGAAAGGGGACGGGATTCGGCGGTATACTCTTCCCGCCCGAAGTTGGTCAGGCGGAGAAACTGTCTGAAAAGATATTTCAGTGGCGAGTCCTCGTTCTCGCGCCCGTCTTGTGCGGCTAAGTTTATGCCTACCAGCGAAATACACGAAACGTTCAGCTTCAGGGCATACCGCTTATGGGCGTCAAGAGAATCGACGGAAGCGATCTCGACCAGCACCGAGTCGCCCAGGTAGTGATGAAACTGCGCCAGCGAGATGAAATGTCGGGTCACGCTGCTGTCTCCCACGGGGGTGGTGAGAAAGTAATTTTCGGTGACCAACCGGTAGCCGATTTTTATCGTCCCGGATTTTTGGGCGACTTGGGTTGTTCCCCACAACCGTTTCGGCGTGACCAGGTTCAGCCGGTATTCTATCGAGAAGTTTATCCCTTCTTTCAGCTTCTTTAATCGGTAGCTGGTCAGAAGGGGCGAAAGGTTGAGCCAGACGGTTATATGTCCGTCCCGCTTGAAGATGTCGTATTCCAGTTCATTGTCCCCGGCGGCGGCGACCGGCTCCGGAACGCCGAGCACCGCCCACCAACCTACCAGTATGAATACCAGAAATCGTCGGGACATAAAGGCTCATTTCCGTTTGGAATCATCACCACCTATGTTCGAAGCGGGCGTAAATTTTCGGGCTGTCGTCAAAGGAGCGATCAAGCCGCTTCGAGAAATTGATTCGGGTGTCCTCCCCCAAGAAGACCCCTACTCCCAGAGAATGCTTGAATTCGTCGTCCTTCTCGAAAGAAGAACAGTCGCTCACCGCTCCCCCGTCCCAGAAGAGGGACGCCGCCAGATTGGAGCGGGGGAAATCGATGCGATACTCGGCGTTCGCCATGAAAAAGGTGTTTCCCATATATTCTTTATGCTTATACCCCCGCAGCGTCCCCAAGCCGCCGAGGTAGAACTTCTTGTACATGGGAAGATACCCGTCACTTCCGCCGTACTTGATGCGCAGTAGGAGCATAGCGTCGCGGTGTACCCGTTGGTAGCGACGAAGGGTGAGGGTGTAGCGGGTGTAATCGAAGTCCGAGTTGAGATCCGGGTGTGACCGTTCCAGCTCTCCGCTGAGGCGCCATGCCGACTTTTCGAAGGGATTGTGCCGATCGTGCGTGTCGTATTCCAGCCGTGCCGACAGGTAGGCTATCTCGGTGGAGTCAAGCTCGGCGATGCCTTTTTGACGGTACGGTAAGGGGACGCTGCTAAAATTGTCTCGAAACAGCTTGTCCCCTCCGAAAAGCGACCACAGGCGGGGATGCGCTTCCCGCCACGAGGTACTTTCCAACCGGTATTGCGTGTTCAGGGTCAGATCGGAGAAGGGCTTGAACGTCAGATAGAATCTGCCGCCTTCCGCTTCGTAGTAATCTTTGAAGTCTTCCGTCACCAGAGCGACGAAGACGATGTTTTCGTTGTCGTCAAGCAGCCAGTCGTCCTCGGACGCCAAGCGGCGGTAAAACGAGCCGCCGATAACCAGCGGTCGATCGCGCCAGAGAGTTTGCTCCAGTCCGAATTCGTAACGCCAGCGGTCGGAGGCGAAGGCGTACCCTCCCCTGGCGCGAAAGCTCGGCAACAGGGAATCGCTGTCTTCGAAGGAGGCTTCGCCGTACGGGGTGAAACCGTCCACGCGGTTGTATTTCACTTCGACGCCGAAGGAAAGGCTCTTGCGTTCGCTGCGGAAGCGCCGCCGCCGTTTTGCTTTGCGCTCTTTAAGCGAATAGAGCTCCCCATAGAGAGACGCATCCTTTGCCACTTCGAGCCTGCCGGTTATCGTCGCCACATCGCCCCGAGCTACAGCTCCGGGTGCCACGTAAACATCCCCGAACAGGGAAATGACGTCTTTGTTGACCTCACCGTAGATTTCTATGTCGCCCGTGACGGAGAAAACCACCCCTCGGACAAACTCGTCCTCGTCAACGATGATGTTGTCTGCAAAGGAGAGGCGGTTGCCTCGTTTCAACTTCCGGGTCCGCTGGGAAGCGTCGTGACGGGTATAGAACAGAATCCTGATTTTTTTGTTTTCTTCGGAGAGGCGGGAGTCGGTAATTTCCCGGTACGGGTACTTCACGCCGTTGACTTCCAGCCCGTCCGGTTTGAAGCGAAGAGAACCGCCGACGACCACGGCGGTTTCCTCGTGGCGGATGTTCTTTCTCAAGGCGCTGACCGTGAGCGCTTCGCCCCGGTCGAAGACGGTGACATACAGATGTGATTTGTCGAAAGCGATTTCAAAATATTCCTGCCGATGGCGGGTGGGTTGATAGTCTTGGTATTGAGGTTCGACTGCCGTGGCTAATGCAAAACTACCCAGCAGTATTCCGGCGATAATGCCGACGAACGTATATCGTGCCATAATGTCCTCCGTTTTTGTTAACGGATAGAACAAATTCCATGCCGGCAAGTCAAGTTTATGTATCCGCGGCTCAGGCTGTGCAATTGTTTTTCCAAGGCGCTTCGGAATGCTTTGCGGTGACGGAGCGCTGCTCCCTTTTCTTCGCTAACCTGTTTGACCCCGATGAGATACGGAGTATCGCCGTGTCGAATGATCATGCGGAGTGCTTCGCGAGTTCCGAGCAGCTCGGCAAAAGATGGATGCAAGGCAGCGATCGTAGTTGGGAAGCCTCTTTGTCGCTCAACCGCCTGTAGGTGATTTACACAGCAGCGAACAATTTCTGTTACGATTCTTTGAGGTTGAGTTCCTTAATCTTTTTGGAAAGGTTGGCGCGGTCGGTTTTGAGCAGGCGCGCCGCTTCCGAGATATTTCCCCGCGTTTCTTCGAGGGTCTTTTTGATGAGAGCTTTTTCGAAGAGAGCGACTTTTTCGGAAAGCGAAGCGGCTTGAGACGAGTCGGAACCTGCAAGCGGCGAAGCGGTTTCGATGACTCCATGTTGAAGGAGCTCTTCCAATCCGACGGTACGATGGGGAAACAGAATGGTAAGCCGTTCGATGATGTTTTTCAACTGCCGGACGTTCCCCGGATACTCCAGCGTGTTCAAGTAAGCTACCGCATCCGGTGTGAGACTCATCTGCCGAGAAGGATCGTAGCGTTTGAGAAATTCGCCGATAAGGAGCGGAATATCCTCGCGGCGTTCCCGCAGGGGCGGCACCGGCAGGATAAAGACCGAAATGCGGTAGTACAAATCTTCCCGGAAAGCGCCGGAACGCACCAGCTCCGGGAGGTTTCGGTTGGTGGCGCAGATGATTCGCACATCCACCTGTCGCCGCCGCACCGCTCCCAGGGTTTCCACCTCCCCCGTCTCGAGCACCCGCAAGAGTTTCGCTTGACTGCTGAGGGGAAGGTCGCCGATTTCATCAAGGAAAATCGTTCCCCCGTCCGCCAGAGCGAACTTGCCGGGGTAATCTTTCACGGCACCGGTGAAAGCGCCCTTCACATGGCCGAACAGTTCCGACTCGAACAAGGTTGTCGGAATGCCGGGGCAGTTCACTTTGATGAACGGCTTGTCACGGCGTTTGCTTGCCAAGTAGAGCCGGGTGGCGACCAGCTCCTTGCCGGTGCCGTTTTCGCCGGTGGTGAGCACAGTCGCATCGGTGGGAGCGACCTGGTCAATGGCGGCAAGCAACTTTTTGGTCGCCGGAGCGCTTCCGATAATCTGACAGCGCTGCTCGATGTCTTCCACCATGAGAAAACGCTGCCGCTGCGCCGCCGAAAGCAACAGGGAAGCGTGCACCCGGGAAATGAGAGTTTCGGCTGTGACCGGCTTCTCCAGATAGTCGACCGCTCCCAGCTTGACCGCTTCCAGGGCGGTGGGAATATCCGACTGTCCGGAGATGACCAGCACTGGCGGATGGTAAAGCTCTTGCTTGATTTGCTTCAAAAAATCGATGCCGGACTGCTCGGGCAGACGCAAATCGAGCAGGATAAGCTCGAAGTTTCCCTGCCGGTACTTCTCGAAGGCTTCTTCCGCTGTCGCCGCCGTGGTCGGTTGGTAACCTTCGTCACGGAGCAACGAAGAAAACGTCTTGCGGATGTTCGGTTCATCGTCAACGATGAGAATCTTTTGCTGCGCCATCTGGAGTTTCCTTTATGGGAAAAGATAACGTCACGGTAGTGCCGTGGTTTTTTTGTGAAGTGATAATAAGTTGCCCGCCCATTTCCGTCACGGTTTTTTCCACCACGGCAAGCCCGATGCCGTTTCCTTTTTCTTTCGTGGTCACATACGGCATCCGAGCGGCGGCGAGCTCTTCCTCGCTCATGCCGACGCCAAAGTCCCGCACCGTTATCTCTATCGTTTGCGGAGTGCGGCTCAGCGTGAGAATAATTTTCCCCTTTTTCTCGGAGGCTTCCATCGCATTTTGCAAGAGGTTGTGAAGCGCTTCGCGGAAGTAGGTCTCGTCGGCGTCGAGATAGATCTGTTCCGAAGGGAGCTGCAGGGAAAAATCATACTGCGAGAGTTGTTCCCGATAAAGTTGCGTCAGAGAAGTGAGCATTTCGTTCAGGTTGAGCGTGACGAACTTCGGTGGAGGCAGCTTGGCAAGCTGAGAGAAACGGTCGGCTAACTCGCGGAGGTGAGTGATTTCTTGAGAGACGGCGTGAAGGGCTTCCGTGACCCGTTCGTAATCGACTGGCGTTTCCTTGAGCATCTGCTCCAGCCGGAAAAGGGAGATGAGAATCGGTTGGAGAGGGTTTTTGAGTTCATGGGCAAAACGCCGCGCCACCTGTCGCCATGCCGCCACCCGTTCGCTTTGCGCCAGCCGGTTGGTCATGCGCTCCAGTTGTGCTGCCATGCTGTTGAAGCTGGCAATCAGACTTCTGATTTCGCCACTTCCCGACAAAGGCACCTGCTGTTTGAAATCCCCTTCCGCAATAGCACGGGAGGCTTCGCTCAGCTCCAACAATGGTCGACTCAGCGAGCGGGACAGGCGGGCGGAAAAGAAATACGCCAGACTTGCCGTTACCGCCGCCAGAACGATAAACACGACAAACACGAAGAGAACGTAACTGGCGCGAAGCTCCTTTGTCCATGTTCCCGAAAGGTATTCCTTCTCCAGCGATTCCAACAAGCTGGCATAGCGACTGTCATGACGAATGCCGCCGATAAGCAGACTGTCCGCCGCGAGTTTTCTTGCCGTGTATTGGTAAGTCATCCGTTCCAGTTCGACAAAACCCTGCCGCCGCTTTTGCGCCGCCGCGGCGATGCTTTGCCGCACCGCTTCTGAAAGGGGAAAACGTTGCCGGAGAATGGTTGTCCCTTCAGGTGAAGAGAGAAACAAGAAATCGGGCAGCTCGGAAAGAGAGGCGGTGTCCGGCGGAAAGGATTCGGAAAGGCAATCGTCCAGCCGTTGAAAAAGAAGGGTATTGTAATAGTCCGTCAGGGCTTTCAGGTCGGCGGTTGTTTGCGCCGGAGAGAAGGAACTGGTTTCTACCGCCACGAAGTAGCCGACGACGGCAAGCAGCAAAGCGGGAAGAAGGGAGAAAAGCAAAAAGAGCCGAAAGAGTTTTTTCCCGAATTGCGAGGTCATAGCACCGTCATTTCAAGAACCGCCGTCGGTAGTCCGCCAGCGCCTGCTGGTGGGCTTCGAAAGCAATCTCCTTGGGCAGCTCGTCAAAGCCGAAATACTTGACTTCAAGGGCATCGTCAGCGGCACGGATGGTGCCGCCGATAACTTCGGCGAGATAGAGAATCAGCACCGCATTGGTGCGGGGGTCGTCGTTGCCGGAGTAGACTTCGAACAACGCCGTCGGCTTGATTTGTAAACCGGTTTCTTCGGCGATTTCCCGGACCGCGGTTTGCTCGGGATGTTCGTTCCATTCCATGAACCCAGCCGGGATGCACCACCAGCCGATTTTCGGCGGGTGGGCGCGCTTGACCAGCAGCACCCGGTTCTCTTTAACGATAAGAGCCCCGGCGGCGGGGATGGGATTCTGGTAGTAAATGAAGCCGCAGGACTCGTCGGGACACTGCATCCGCTTGCGTCCTTCAATCTCTTTGGCGACCATGGGAGTGCCGCAGAGAGGACAAAAGCGGTAGCCGCCGAAGTTATTCTTCCGTTCAAAGAGCTTGGCTTCGTCGAAATGTTTGTGATGGTTACTCATGGTGATATTTTTTCCTCATTCATTTTGATGGCGATGATGGTCGTATCGTCGCGGGGAGGATCGGTCGGATCGTAGGAGCGGACATCCTGCAGAATGAGTTCCACGATGGTGTGGGGATCTTTCGTTTTGTGCCTCATCAGCAGTTGGTAGATGCGTTCCTCGCCGTATTCGTTACCGTTGCCGTCCATCGCTTCCGACAGACCGTCGGTGTACAGAAAAAGGAGGTCGTGCGGCTCGAGTCGAATGTCGCACGATTGGTATGCCATGTCCGGCAGAGCGCCGATAATGGGACCGCCTTCTTTCAACAACTCCATCTCGCCGGTTGCGCGCAAAAGCACGGGATAGTTGTGCCCGGCGTTGGAGTATCGGAAGACACCGCTTTGCAAATCCAACTCCCCGTAGAAGAGGGTGGCGTACTTCTCGGAAGAGGAAGCGTGGAGAATCTGTCGGTTGATGTTTTGCAAAATGGTGCTTATTTCGTTGCCGTTGTTGACTTCGCTTCGGATAATCGCCTGGATCTGCGCAATCATGAGCGCCGCCGGCATCCCCTTTCCCGAGGCGTCGGCAATGACGACCGCAATGCGGTGTTCGTCGATGGGGATGAAATCGTAAAAGTCCCCTCCTACCGTCCGTGAAGGGGTGGAGTGGGCTGCGATGACGAACCTCTCACTTTGGGGCGGCGCCGAGGGAAGCAGGTCGAGCTGAATCTGCCGAGCCATCGAGACTTCTTCTTGCAGCCGCATTCGCTCCAACGATTCGACGTAGAGACGGGCGTTGGTCAATGCCGTGACGATTTGGTTGGATAACACCCCCAGCAGATTGAAATCGTCGGAGGAGTACCGATACCCCGCCAGTTTGTTTGTAAGAGCGATACACCCCAGCAAGTGCTCGGCGTCCTTCAGCGGCAGGAGCAGCCGGACTTGACGCTCTTCAAGGAAGGTCGCCAGGGTCGAGTTTTCCTTGTAGTCGGAAAGGGTGTGAAGGTAGGTGGGGGTATCCAGTTGGTTGATGCCGCGGAGCATGAAATCTTCCCGATCAAGAACGATCCGGCGAGGGTTGTCTTCGCCCGGAAGGATGGCATACTCGTTGATGGAATCGTCGAACAGGATAAAGTAAACCCGCTCCACCAAGAGAGTGGTCTTGAGAGTCTCTTCGATAATCCGGCGCAGCTTTTCCGGGTCGAACAAGGAGATGACCTGACGGGAAAATCGTTCCAGCACGTTCCGGTGGTCGGTGCGGGTACGGATGAACATGGCGCGGAGGGCGTTGTCGACAGCGCTATAGACCGGCTGGAACAAAAGCAGCAGTAAGACGATAAAGGCGTACCGGATGACGTTGGCTTGCTCACCGAACATGGGGGTCAGAATTTCCTTCGACTTGATAATGGCTACCACAAAAGCCGCGACCAAGGCGGCGGAAGAGAGTGTGAAAATAAAAGAGTACCGGAAGACTAGCCGGACATTGAGGAACTGGTGGCGGATGGTGGCGATGGTCAAAAATATCGCCCATATCAACAGCGACGCCAAAAAGAGGGCTACCATGCCTTCCTTCGGCAGCCGGTGTGGGAAAAGGGTGGCGCCGAGGAAAGAAAGGGTAAACAAACCGGCACCGAGTCGGGTACCCCAGACCACGGTGCGGGTCTGGGTGAGCAGCCGCGGGTTGGTGACCAGCGAACGGCCGCTTTCCAAGAAGTAGAGAGCGGCGAAAAGATAGAGAATGTGCACCAACCCGAACACCGTCGTTTGGTAGGTGCGTATCAAACTCGCCAAAATGAGCGCCAACGAAGAGACCTTCGCCAGCGGTGCCAGGACAATGGCGGAGAACCCTTCTTCACTTGCCTGTGCTTTCAAGAAGTCGACGGCGTTGCTGAGTTTCTCGAAAGAGAGATCCAGCGCCAGATGGGTGAGCTGGGGAAGGAAAATCAAGTAACGGACACGGTAATGCTTGAAGTTTTTCAGGCGGTCGACGGGAAAAATCCACGAGAAGAGCAAAAAGAGCGGGAAGAAAAATTCCCAGACGTACTGCAAATGATAGAGCGTGGTTTCTTCGAATTTTTCGCCGGTTCCGGAGAGGGAGACAATGATGCCCATGGCAATGACCAAAGGACCCGTACCGGCAAAAAACAGCATCGCTCCCGTCACCCGGTTGAGACGATTGGCGAAGTTATCTCGGGTGACGACGATAGCGAGGAAAATAAGAAACCCTCCGGTGAGAAAGCAGAGGATTATTTTTGCCAGCAGGATGTCCATACGTGACTACCTGAGCATTTGTCCCACACTAAAACGTTTTCGTTATCGTGACGGTCGTTCCCTTCTCGGTGGTCTCGATATCGACGCTGTCCATCAGCGACCGGACGATGAAGATTCCCCGACCGGCTTCCTTGAGGAGGTTCTCTTCGGCAAGCGGATCGGCGATGGCGTCCGGGTCGAAGCCGGGACCTTTGTCGCGTACTTGGATTTTGACGGCATGATCGGTCTTGTCGATGGTGATGATAATGGGTTCATGGGGGGCGACTTTCCCAGCATGGACGATGGCGTTGTTGACCAGTTCGGACACCGAGATGGCGATATCGGAAATGACCGACTCTTCGGCACCATTTTCTCGGAGAAAGTTTTCGATGAAGTCGTCGACGGCGGTGAGGTACTTCACCTCGGAAGGGATTTTAATCGTGTTCCCCGAAATGACGGGTTTATCCATAATGTCTTTCTTCTCCTCCACACCCAGGCGTCGCCGGGACGGGGGCGGTTTTTCCGCTTCACGGCGGGAAGCAGGAAGTCTCGTTCCGTTTTTGTTTTGCGCTCATTTTTCCGACGGCCTGAGGTTGACTCTCATTACTCCGGCATTGCGGGTTTGCTTACTTCAGGGCGTTGACGGCTTGCTCGACGGAGTCGTACGAATCGAATACCGTCACCAGCTTCGTAATCGTCAACAAGGAGCGGATCTTGTCCGTTACGTTCGCCAGCTTGAGCTCGCCTTGGTTGTTTCTGAGGGTGGTGTAACTGGAAATGAGAATCCCCAAGCCGGTGGAGTTCATCCAGTCGACTTGCGAGAGGTCGATAACCACTTTGGTGTTGCCCGCTTCGATGAGCTCGTGCAGTTTGTCGTGGAGCAGACTGGCGTCGGGTCCCCCCATGATTTTCCCTTTTGGCTCCAAGATGACCACGCCGTCTTGCATCCGGTCGCTGAGTTTCATATTGTCACTTCCTCCGAACAGGTTATATGTTTGATACGTAACATCTTCGCACATGTTTCTCCCCGCCGCTTCATGAAAAAGCGCCCGCACACCTCAGATTCGCTCGGCGAGGAGTTTCGTCCGGAACGCTTTTTTCTTCTGAAAATATGCCTAACTTTTTTAATCAGCTTGATGGCGCCGCTAAAGTCAAGGGGATTTTAGGGATGTTTGCTCCCGGCAGGCTTGGTGAGCGGCCGGAGGGAGCGTTGAAAAACGACGGCTAAATAAGTCCACGTTAAACGTACGGACCGACGATTCATTTCGAACGGAAAGATGGGTGGGAGCGATGCTTATTAAGCCATAAAAAAACCCAAGCAGGTAGAGGGTCCTGCCTGGGTGGACGATATTAGATAAAATCCCAGAAAGAGTAACACTTTCCGATTGCAGGAGAAATGTAATACTATTTTGCTCTCTTGTCAAGAAAAAAACTGCAAAAAAAGCATTTTTCTGTTTTTTCTCTCCGTTCGAGGTGAGCTACTGCTTCGCTTGAGTTGGAATTGGTTTTTCCGGGGACGACCGGTGACTGCATGAAAAATGTGCATCCGTATCGACGGGAGATATTTTCTCAAGGGAGTGTCTTTTTGCGTTGTCGCCCATTGAGTTGTCCCAACCGGCTGGGAGTTATCAACAGTCGATGTCGAAAAAATGTGGGTATGGTGTTAACCGTTTGATATTTTGTTGATAAGTAATAAAATAAATTTACCGATTTTTTTACTCGATTCCTCAAAAAGGGTGTTAAAAAATTTACTATTTGTAATTTACAATTCTATAACAAGTTAGAACTGTTGATTTTTTATTGTCGGTTGCAAATCTTGCCTCTTCGGGAAAAGCGGACAAAAAAATAACTCTTGTATTGGTTTGAGAATCAATAGACTAAAGATTTTCTGAATAATCGTGCATTTTTGTAGTTTGAAGCTGCCCGCTTGCTTTGTATAGTTTGCTTCACATCAAAGTCACTCCTGAAGTCAGCTTTGGTGGATGCTGGTGCTGTTGGATGTTTTTTTGTGATTATGGAGAATCATAAGGCGATAGGCTAGGTCAGGTCTCCCTTTTTCGGGCGACGGCACCGGCAGGTAGGCAGGAACGATAAGTAGGAGGTAGATTTTGAAGATAGAACGTTTTTTCACCAAGGAAGGTGAATCCCCATACCGGAATATCGAATTCGTTTCACGCACCTCGGAGATTAAAAACCCCGACGGCTCGGTGGTCTTCAAACTGGATAACGTGAAGGTTCCCCGCCAATGGTCGCAGGTGGCGGTCGATATTTTGGCGCAGAAGTATTTCCGCAAAGCGGGCGTTCCGCAGGTGGACGGAGACGGCAAACCCATTCTCGATGAAAACGGCGAGCAGCTCTACGGTACGGAAACGGACGCCCGGCAGGTCTTCCATCGCTTGGCGGGCTGCTGGCGGGATTGGGGAGAAAAGCACGGCTATTTCGATTCGCCCAAAGATGCGCAGGCGTTTTACGATGAATTGTGTTACATGCTGGCGGCGCAGATAGCCGCCCCGAACTCTCCTCAGTGGTTCAATACCGGTCTCTACTACGCTTACGGCATCTCCGGTAAGGCGCAGGGGCATTATTATGTCGATCCGGAAACCCATACCTTGACACAGGCGGAAAATGCCTATGAGCACCCGCAGCCGCACGCCTGTTTCATTCAGTCGGTGAAGGATGATTTGGTCAACGAGGGGGGAATTATGGACTTGTGGCAGCGGGAGGCGCGGTTGTTCAAGTATGGCTCGGGTACCGGCACGAATTTTTCGAATATCCGCGGCGCCAACGAGCCCCTCTCCGGCGGCGGCAACTCGTCGGGCTTGATGTCGTTCCTTCGCATCGGCGACCGGGCGGCGGGAGCGATAAAATCGGGCGGCACGACTCGTCGCGCGGCAAAGATGGTCTCGCTCAACTTAGACCATCCCGATATCGAAGAGTTTATCGACTGGAAAGTGGTCGAAGAGCAAAAAGTCGCCGCCATGGTGGCAGGCTCGAAAATTATTTCGCACCACTTGAAGCAAATTATCAACGCCGCCAAAATTTCCGGCGGCAACGGCGATGCGGTAATCGAGACCGACCCGGAGAAAAACGCCGCGTTGAAAGAGGCATTGCGCAACGCCCGGCGGATGGCGGTACCGGCGGTCTATATCAAAAAAGTGCTGGACTTGGCGGCGCAAGGCATCACTGATGTCGATTTTATCGAGTTGGATACCAACTGGGAAAGCGAAGCCTACGTCACCGTTTCCGGGCAGAACTCCAACAATTCCGTCCGCGTGCCCAACAGTTTCTTTGAAAAGCTCAAAGAAGGCGGCGAGTGGGAGTTGGTTCGCCGGACCGACGGCAAGGTTGCCCGCACGATTCCCGCCGCCAAGCTCTGGGATAAAATTTGCTACTCGGCGTGGGCCTGCGCCGATCCGGGCGTCCAGTTCGATACGACCATCAATGAATGGCATACCTGTCCCGAAGACGGCAGAATTAACGCTTCCAACCCCTGCTCGGAATATATGTTCCTCGACGATACCGCTTGCAACTTGGCGTCCATCAACGTCGTCAAGTTCCTCCGCGAGGACGGCAGCTACGACGTGGAAGCGTATTTGCATACCATTCGGCTCTGGACGATAGTGCTCGAGATTTCCGTCTTGATGGCGTCGTATCCTTCGAAGACGATAGCCCAGAAGAGCTATGATTACCGCACCTTGGGGTTGGGGTATGCCAACTTGGGTTCGCTGTTGATGCGGATGGGCATCCCGTACGATTCGCCTGAGGGTTACGCCTGGTGCGGGGCGGTGACTTCGATGCTGACCGGTCAGGCGTATGTCACCTCGGCGGAGATGGCGCGGGAGCTGGGACCGTTTCCCGCTTTCTATCGCAACCGTGACCATATGTTGCGGGTGATTCGCAACCACCGCCGTGCCGCCTACAATGCCGACAAGTCGGAGTACGAGGGGCTGACCGTCAAGCCGGTGGGACTCAATCCGAACTATCTGCCCGAGGACATTGTCCGCACGGCTCGGTCGGTGTGGGATACGGCGTTGGAGCTGGGTGAAATTCACGGCTGGCGAAATGCCCAGGTTTCCGTTATCGCTCCGACCGGCACTATCGGTTTGGTCATGGACTGCGATACCACCGGCATCGAACCGGATTTCGCTTTGGTGAAGTTCAAAAAGTTAGCCGGTGGCGGTTATTTCAAGATTATCAACAACTCCGTCCCGGCGGCGCTGAAGCGGTTGGGGTACGGCGAAGAGGAGATTAAAGAAATCGTCGCCTATGCCACCGGTCACAAGACCCTGAAGCAGGCGCCGTACATTAACCACGAGTCGTTGAAAGCCCGCGGCTTCGGTGATGAAGAGTTGAAAAAAGTCGAAGAAGTGCTGGGGAACGTTTTTGACATCACCTTTGCCTTCAACAAGTACACCCTGGGCGAAGAGTTCCTCAAAGACCACCTGGGCTTGTCCGACAAGACCATCAATGCGTGGGATTTCAACCTCTTGCAGGAGCTGGGCTTCACCAAAGAACAGATTGATGCCGCCAACGAGTATTGCTGCGGCACGATGACTTTGGAAGGCGCTCCGCATCTGGACGAGAAGCATTTGCCGGTCTTTGACTGCGCCAATCGATGCGGCAAGAAAGGCAAACGCTTCATTCCGTTCGAGGCGCACATCCGAATGATGGCAGCGGCGCAGCCGTTCATTTCCGGCGCCATCTCAAAGACCATCAACATGCCGGCGGAAGCGACCGTGGATGATGTCAAACGGGCGTACCGCTTGGCGTGGGAAACAATGAACAAGTCGATTGCCATCTACCGTGACGGTTCCAAGCTCAGCCAGCCGTTGAGCACGGCGCTCTTTGACGGCGACGAGGAAAGCGAAGGGATTTCCATTGAAGCCGCCTCCGGCAAGATGGCAGAGAAGCTGGTCTACCGCTACATCGCCAAGCGCCGCAAGCTGCCCCATCGGCGCGGCGGATATACGCAGAAAGCGGTGGTCGGCGGACACAAGATTTACTTGCGCACCGGCGAGTATTCCGACGGCACTTTGGGCGAGATCTTCCTGGATATGCACCGGGAAGGCGCCGCTTTCCGGTCGTTGATGAACAGCTTTGCCATTGCTATCTCGCTGGGCTTGCAGCACGGGGTTCCCTTGGAAGAATTTGTCGAAGCCTTCCTGTTCAGCCGCTTTGAGCCGAACGGGGTGGTGCGGGGGAACCGGTCGATTAAACGAGCCACTTCTATCATTGATTATATCTTCCGAGAGCTTGCCATTACCTATTTGGGACGCAAAGATCTGGCGCATGTTTCCGAAGAAGACCTGCGCGGTGACACGTTGGGGGATCCGGCTGAGGAATCGGTCGAGTATGAATCCGAGGAACCGGCTCCGGCGTCGATGTCGGAGTTTGCGACCCCGGGAAGCCGCACCGCCACCGACATCCACACCACGCACCTGAACATCAACTTGACTTCCGGCGGAAACGGCAATGGCAGCCGAGCGAAGAACATCTCAGGAGGAAACGGGAATGGTCAGTCGGTGGAGAGTGCGACTGCAACTGCGCAATCTCAAACGTCCTCGGCGGTGCTTGAGTATGTCGCTCCGGCAGCAGCCCCGTCGCATCCGCGGAGTGGAAACCGGAGGCTTCAGGAAATCCGAGAAGCTCGCCTGAAGGGGTACGAGGGGGACATGTGTCCCGAGTGCGGGCAATTCACGATGGTTCGCAACGGCACCTGTTTGAAGTGCGACACCTGTGGAGCGACCAGCGGCTGTAGTTGATTGGGAATCCAGGTTGACTCCCTTCAAGGACGAAGGTGGAACGGGCTCCGGGTCGGTTATCGGCTCGGAGCCCCCTTTTGTGAGTGGGCTTGGTGATTTGAATATAGGTGGGAGTGCTGTTGCTATTGGAAAGGAAAGTAGGGAAGATCCGGGACGGATCTGCCTTTTTCGAGCTCAAACATTCCACCTTAGGCAGGTTTCTCTCGAGACCCTTCCCTGCGGAAGCACTCCGCAAAAGAGGTGGAAAAAGGATTTTTGAAGAATAAGGAAATATTTATGCCGAAAGGAACGTTATTTGATGATAAGGCGGAGTTTGATAGCAACCCTCCGAAGTTCACAGGATCGGTTTTTTCGGTTGTGAACAGGTCAGGCAGAGAGGAGCTTGCTCGAATTCGACAAACAATAGAGAAATGGTTTGACGAATATAAGCAGTACAATCCAGACTCTGCAAAAGACTTAAAAGGACGTTACAGATCGAATGATGATGAACACCATTACAGTGCTTTAACCGAGTTGTATCTCCATCATTTCTTGATTGAACAAGGCTTCCGCCCCCAGGTTCATCCCCAATTCCCCAATTCGTCAAGCAAACCCGACTTCCTCGCCCTGAAGGGTGAACAGCCACGATTTGTTGTCGAGGCACTGTCAGTTTGTGAATCAAAAGAAAATGCTCGCTTGCAGAAGTTAGAGGCTGCTATTATAGAGGCTCTGAAAGCTCTCAAGTTACCTTTTTTCCTTGATGTTAAATTTAGAAGTACGGACAGTTTGTCTCAACCGAAATTAAAAGAATTAAAACGTGAAGTTCTAGCTTGGGCAAATACAGTTACACGCTGTTCTAGTGCTGATATGGAGTATCATTGGAAACAAAAGCAATGGCATATAGTTTTCCGTGTAGAACCGGATGCTCCTCCAGGAGGAATTGGGTGGGGAGACTACTATGCTCACCGCATTACCTTGGATGAAACAATCCGCGAAAAGGTATTGAAAAAGGTAAATAGATATGGTAAGCTTGATGTACCCTTTATCATTGCCTTGAACGTTATTCGAGAAAAAGAATTCTGTGATGATGAGATTGTTATGGAAGCATTGTCGGGTGAGATGAAGTATGATTTTTCCCAGAAGTCTGGAGGTTCATCGACATGGGAGGTTAGTGCAAAAAGGGGTGATAAAGGTATATGGGTTGCTTCCCAAGGGAAAGTAGTGAGGCGTCGTATATCTGGCTTACTTGTTTTACAGGGACTAACGGACGCTACAATTGAAAAGACTCAATCGGTTCTTTGGCATCATCCCTTTGCAGAAATACCATTGGATAAGGATCTGCTTAAAATCAAGCAGAGGATTTATGATGAGAGTACCAATGCGATGGAGGAATATTCCCCGCCGCTATCCGAAACAACTGGATAAGAGCTTTCCTGACGGTTGTTTTTTCTCACCTTAAAAGAGTTGTAGGGCATGGTCTGGGACAGACCTGCCATTCTCTTAACTCTCTGGCGGATCTCTCCGAGATCTACCCTACTTTTCTCTTGGCAGGTCTCTTCGAGACCTTCTCTACAAGAACTGCCACCTTACCTAACACGTGGCAGGTCTCTTCGAGACACTGCCCTACCGATGGCTGCCGATGGCTCGACAGCACGAAAACCGGAAATCCGCCTTGAAAAAACGGTCGGGATTGAGTATATCTCTCGACGTATGGAGATTCCGAAGGAATTGCGCAGAAGTGTGCTCTTTGCCGAGCTGAACGAAGAGGAAGCGGTCGCCCTGTATCGGCTTGTGACCTTCAAGCACCTTGCCAAAGGAGAGATGCTTTTTTTCGAGGGTGATCCGGCGACTTGTTTTTTCATTCTTTTGTCGGGGAGAGTTCGGATTTACAAAGCGTCCCCCGACGGGAAAGAATACACGCTCCACCACATCCGTCCCGGTCATATGTTTGCCGAGGCGGCGATTTTTCGCGGCGACGATTACCCCGCCAATTGCAAGGCGTTGGAAGATTCTCATGTCGCCTGTGTTCCGAAAGATACTTTTATCAGCTTTCTCAAGCGGCACCCCCAAGTCGGGCTGAAAATCATCGGGAGCCTTTCGGTGTGGCTGCGGGAGCTGGTAAAGAAGCTGGAGGATTTGTCGCTCAAGGAAGTGCCGGCTCGGCTAGCGTCGTTCTTATTGGAAGAGATGGACTTAGCGTTGAGCCCCCGCTTTGAACTGAAGGTCAGCAAAACCGAACTTGCCAGCAGGCTGGGAACAATCATTGAGACGTTGTCCCGGACGCTCAGAAAATTCAAGGAGGCGGGAATCCTCGAAGTCGAGGGGAAACAAGTCGTTATCCGTGACGTGGAACGGCTGGAGGCGATTGCCGAAGGAGAAAAGATTTAGCGGGTTGACTTAAATCAAGGGCTATTTTACTCCATCTTACGATATTACCCCCCAGAAAATGGAACGAAACCCTAACCGGAAGGTAAGCCAAGATATGCCGGTACGAGAAATAGTCCTTATCGATGAAGAAAAGTGCGACGGCTGCGGGAAGTGTGTTCCCGCCTGCGCCGAGGGAGCTATTCAAATTATTGACGGAAAAGCCCGCGTGGTAAACGAGATGTATTGCGACGGGATGGGCGCCTGCTTGGGAACCTGCCCCCTCGGAGCGATTACCATCGTGAAAAGGGAAGCTCCGCCGTTCGACGAGCGGGCGGTGCAGCAACATCTGGCGCGGTTAGCCGCCTCGCCCGCTCCGGCGGCGGCTCATCATCATCCGGGCGGTTCCCCGTGTCCCGGCTCCGCCATTCAGCAGCTTGGCGCTTCTCCGGCTACCGGCTCTCCCTCTCTTGAAGTTTCCGAAGTGCCTTCGCAGTTGAGCCACTGGCCTGTTCAATTAATGCTGGTGCCGCCGGGCGCTCCTTTCTTGAAAGGTGCCGACTTGTTGATATGCGCCGACTGCGTACCGTTTGTGATGCCGGATTTTCACCGCCGGTACTTGGCAGGCAGAGCGGTGGTGGTTGGCTGCCCGAAACTTGACAACCTCGACTTTTACTTTGAAAAGCTGAAAATGATATTCGCCGAGGCGGCGCCCCGGCGCATTACCGTCGCCCAAATGGAGGTGCCGTGCTGCGGCGGTATTTCCCAGGCTGTTGTCAAAGCGAGAAATGAAATTATTCCCCGAACCGTCACCGAGGTTCATACGTTAGGGATTAGAGGCGGCGTGCAGTGCCGGAAGGTGCCCGCCGAGAGATAAAACGTGAAACCGTAGAGAAAGGTATGAAACAGACCAAACGAATATCCGTTTCCCCTCGCCAGACGGCGGTGGGACGTCCCTTGGGGACGATTGGGAAGTACCGGCTGGCGGTACAGATAGCGTTTGTGCTCATTTGTATCTGGATAGGAGTGGAATTTCACTACTTCGTCACGTACTTGGAAACCGGCGGCGCCGCCGGCTCTTCGTACCGCCCTCCCGGCGTGGAGAGCTTCCTCCCCATCAGCTCGTTGATGAGCCTTTACTACTTCCTCTTGACCGGCACCATTCATATGGCGCATCCGGCGGGGCTCTTTATCCTGCTGGCGGTTATTGTCGTTTCGTGGCTGGTGGGGAAATCGTTTTGTTCGTGGATTTGTCCTTTCGGCTTTCTGTCGGAGTTGTTGGGGGATTTGTCCGAGAAGCTCTTCGGAAGAAGGTTGGCGCTGCCGCGGTTTCTCGACTACCCGCTGCGGAGCTTGAAATACCTCCTGCTGGGCTTTTTCGTCTATTCCATTTTCTTCATCATGGACGCAGCCTCTCTCAAAGCGTTTCTTGACAGTCCGTACAACTTGATGGCGGATGTCAAGATGTACTACTTCTTTGCCGAGATTACCCGTTTTTCGTTGATTGTCATTGCCGCTTTGTTTGTTCTGTCGTTTTTCATCCGCAACTTCTGGTGTCGGTACCTCTGTCCCTACGGTGCTCTTTTGGGCATTTTCTCCCTGCTCAGTCTGACCAGGATCAAGCGCGATGCGCAAGGGTGCATCGACTGCGGGCTATGCGCCAAGACGTGTCCTTCGCGGATAAAGGTCGACAAGGTTAAAACCGTCGTGTCGGACGAGTGCACCAGTTGTTTGCAATGCGTCGAGGTGTGCCCGGTACCGAATACCTTGACCGTCAAAGTAGTCGGCACCAGCCGAACGGTTCCGCCGAAAGCGCTCGGGTGGGGGATTGCCGGGATATTCGTGGCGGTAATGGGAATCGGCATGGTGACGGGACATTGGCATAACAATATCAGTATCAAGGAGTATCTCTATCACGAACCGTACTTGAAAAGCTACGGTCACCCCACGGGGAAACGTGAACTGTTGGAGTTAAAGAAAAAAGATAACAAAAAACCCAGTACCCAATATTTACAAAGGACTTCTTCTCATGAGTGAGTTAATAGACAATAGTCGAAAGAAGAAAGACGTCCTCAAGCATATGCTCCTTCAGCTCCATCGAGGGCAGGCTCCCCGCGAGGTTCAAGCGCAGTTGGTGCAGTTGATGGGCGAGGTGCCGTATGAGCATGTGGTCGAGGTCGAGCAGGAGTTGATTGCGGAAGGGATGCCTTCCGAAGAAATCTTGAAGTTCTGCGATCTTCATTCTCAAGCGTTGCGCGGGCATGTCAGCCAACAAGGCGTTCCGGAAGTTCCTCCGGGGCATCCGGTGCACACCTTCAAAGAGGAAAACCGTGCCTTGCAATGGGAAATCAGTTCCCTGAAGAAGCTGTTCGAAACCGTCGACACGGAAGGTGCCGTCACCGATATTCCGGACGTGTGGAACCGGATGCGGTCGCACTTCAATGCGCTCAGCGATATCGAAAAGCATTACCAGCGCAAGGAAAACCTGCTTTTCCCCTTTCTGGAGAAGCACGGCATTACAGGTCCGTCGACCGTGATGTGGGGCAAGCATGACGAGACCAGGGCTTTGCTCAAAAGGGCGATGGAGACTTTTCAAAAAGAGATTCCCTCGAACCTCGAGGAAGTTCGCTCGTTGGTTCGTGATGTGTTCCAGCCAGCGGTCGACAGCATCGAGGAGATGATTTACAAGGAGGAAGAAATTCTCTTCCCCATGAGCTTGAAGAACCTCACGGAGAGCGAATGGTACCACGTGTACCGGCAGAGCCCGGAAATCGGCTTCTGCCTCTACGATCCGACCGACCGGTGGACTCCCAGCCAGGAAGTGAGAGAAGCCGTAGAAGAAAAGGAGGAAGAAGCGGAACGGATTCAACTCCCTTCGGGAAGCTTCACTCCCACGGAGCTGAACGCCATCTTGAACACTATCCCGTTCGATCTGACCTTCGTCGATAAGGACGATACCGTCCGCTACTTCACGCAAGGGCGGGAGCGCATCTTCGCCCGGAATCGAGCCATTCTCGGTAGGAAAGTGCAACTCTGCCACCCGCCTTCAAGTGTCCACATCGTGGAGCGGATATTGGAAGATTTCCGCTCCGGCAAGCAAGACCGAGCACCTTTCTGGATAAATCTGCATGGACAGTTCATTCACATCGAATATTTTGCCCTCCGAGACGAAGAAGGCAACTACCTCGGCACACTCGAAGTCAGCCAGAATCTCACCGAAAAGCGCAAACTGGAAGGGGAGCAGCGGTTGTTGACTTATCCCATGGAAGATAAACACCCCGCATAGATAACCGGGAATTGCATATCGGCACTCAATAGGGCAGGCAACGGAGCCTGCCTTATTTTTTGAGCGAACCCCATCTTTGAAGAGAGAAAAAGGGGGAAGAGAAACTCTCTCATAACAAAACGCCCCGTAGCCAAGCTACGAGGCGTTTTGCATATATGTGGTATGCTGAAGTAACTTACTTCAACAGGACCATCTTCTTCGTGGCTGAGAAGTTACCGGCATTCAACT
>CAZAZQ010000025.1:0-32383 GCA_964489705.1 uncultured Ignavibacteriales bacterium | reverse complement strand
TTCGGAAGCCGTTGACGATGCCGTGAACATCGTCGTTGTAATGATTGGCAAACCCGAGAATGAACCGAATAAGCATATTAGGGTACAAACGACCATTCTCATCAATACCATCAACACAATCCAACCAGATCTCTCCGCCTTCTGTTTTATAGTGTCTATTAGGAGCGTAGCCATTTGATTCATTTCTATCATCTCTAGGTAACTCTCGAAGCTTTACCCCAGGTCGACCTGGTTTCCTCGGTGGCGGCTCATGAAGGTAAGTGCACCTAAACCCGTCCCTTTTTAGATCTTCAAATTGCTCTCGTGTTACGCGAATAATGTAAAAACCTGAATCTTTCGTAGGTATAATTGGTGCGACTTCTTCCTTGTGTTGCATAATAAATTTGAGTTGTTCGGGAATTCTTAGGTCAATTCTTACCTCATATTTGGTGGTGTCCGGCTTAGGGGGGACATACCTCGGATGGATAGAGCCTCTCCAAAACTCCATCGTGTCCCCTGTTGTCACAAAATACCCCTGTACGCCAAACCCGTTGTCTCCTATCTTTAACACCAATCGCAAAAATGACGTATCACCCGGTGGCGGCACCACCTCAAGTTCTCGTATGTACTCATGCAGAGTGTCACCACTGGGGTGCGCATACCACTCCCGCTCACCTGCGTATTCCAAACCACCTCTCGTTATCACCTCCACCTTCACCGCATCACAGCAATCGCACCGCTGGCAAAGCTCTTCCGGAAGCCTGAACCCATACCGCATTAAAACTTTCCCAGCCTCTTTCGGAAGCTCTACCGGCTCCAGGGTCAGGCGAATCTCTGATGGCGGTTCACCACATGCTCGACCGGCTCCCCCATAACATATCCCGGTCATGAATAGGACTAACATTATAACTCTCATTCTCTTCATTGGGACCTCCGATCCAATGTCGTTATTCTCGCTTATACGACGAGAGATGAATGGTTAACGTTTACTTCTTTCTTGAAAGATTACGGTATGACCATAGGCATTCCTCCCTTCTCAAAAGTTGCTGTTTTTCCCTCACAACGTTCCTTTCGAGTGCCCAATCCACTCTACCAAATCAGAGCTTCTTTGTCAAGGATTTTTGGGAAAGGAAAAGAGGAAAAATTAAGATAGAGCTTCTGTTCTATGAGATTAGTTCTCGAGTACCCGTCGTGGTTTAGTTCTGGGGGAAGGTGAAGAGTCACGAGGGGCTGGTGGAGGCGGAAGCTCCCCAGGATAATACGGATAGTGATTCTGCCGAATATGCCGCTGACGAAGCTTCTCCATCTCAAAGTACCCCACCACCGTGTGGTAATACCCCGCTCGCTCCATCGGCACCAAACTGTCAACTACCCCCTTCGCAAAATCATAGTCCTCCTGCTTCCGAAGATCCAAGACAATATGCACCCGCTTCGATAAGTCCGGCGGGCGGTTCTTGCTCGCGTGCATCGCCTCCTCACGACTCCCATACGTCTCCATCACCTCAAACTTGCTCTCTCCACGATGACGAATGTACAACGTCTCTCCTACCTGCACCACCTGCGCTGTCGCCTCCGTCAACGGATTCTCCTCAAGTTTGCGAAGACTATCGAGAGTGAGACCACGGGAAGGAGGCCCTTCCAACGTATCGCCTTCCGAACCCTCTCGAGGTAAACGCCCAGTTACTCCCCTTCCTACATGCTTGAGCTCCTTCTGTCGCTCCTCCCACTCACGCTTCGCCCGCTCATAATCAGATTGAGGATCAGGCCAGTGTCTAACTCCCCATTCCGATCCTAGCGCTCTATCCCTACCGCCAGTTCCCCAATCCGCCACCAAGGTGTCAATGGTTATGAAAGTTATTCCATAGTGGTAGGCGGTTTTTCCGCACTGCTCTCGAAAGACCAAATAACTTGTGTCATTCGGCGGTAGAGTTAGATTCAACAGCACCGTATACGGATTCTCCTTCCCATACGGCACATAAAGTGTATCCTCGCCTTTGTTCACGAGTCCGTCAAACGGATACAACACCATCATCAACTCGTCACAGTCAGCTTTCAAATACGCATCAGGATAGTAAGTAATTGTAAACTTCAGAGTTAGTTCACCTGAACCTTTATCAAAGGAGATTACTTCATACCCCGGTGCAAATGGCTCGACAGGGCCTGAGTAACCTCTGTCCCAGTTCCCGATTTCTTCCTCTTCGGCTTTTCCGGAAAGACTAAACAGCAATAATATCAACCCCACTATCTTCCACCAGCTTAACATTCTTGCTCTCCTTTCTCTCTCAACCCAGCTCGAGAGGGATTTGAGAAATATTTCTGATTTAACAATGTGCTCATGTCACAACATTGCTTTTCCTCATCTAACTGACGAGAAAACATCAAGAGTATTTACTTTTGTTTGAAAGATTACGGTCTGACCATAGGCATTCCTCCCTTCTCAAAAGTTGCTGTTTTTCCCTCACAACGTTCCTTTCGAGTGCCCAATCCACTCTACCAAATCAGAGCTTCTTTGTCAAGGATTTTTGGGAAAAGGAAACAGGAATTGAACCCTCGTTCCATCAGATGGATGAAGGTGGGAGATGCTTCCTTCAGATTCACTCGGAATAGGTGAGATAAATGGTAAGCTTGGTTCCTTACCCGTACCTTTACTCGATGCTCAGCCTGCTTTTTTCTTCTTGGCGTGGGTGGTGATTTTGGGCTTGGCGCCTTTGGTGATGGTGTCAGCCGTGATGGTGACCTCCGCTACCTCAGGCATGGAGGGGATTTCAAACATGATATCCAGCATTGCCTTTTCGAAAATCGAACGTAACGCCCGCGCCCCGGTTTTTCTCTTTTGCGCCAGTTCCACCGCCGCCTTGAGAGCTCCCGGCTCGAAGTTCAACGTAACCCCTTCCAGTTCCATGAGCTTGGCATACTGTTTCGTCAAGGCGTTTTTTGGCTCGGTGAGGATACTGATGAGCGCCGCCTCGTCCAGAGGACGCAGTGCCGCCGTCACCGGCAGCCGCCCGACCATCTCCGGGATAAGCCCGTACTCGATTAAATCAGCGGGCAGGACCTGGTCGAGGATTTCCGGGGATTCTTCGTCGATGTATTTTTTCTCCGCTTCGAAGCCGACCGTTTTCTTCCCGATGCGGCGGGCGATGATTTTTTCCAGTCCGTCAAAGGCTCCCCCGCAAATGAAGAGGATGTTGCTCGTGTCGATTTGGACAAAGGCTTGCTCCGGGTGTTTCCTGCCGCCCTTGGGAGGAATGTTGGCGACGGTGCCTTCAAGAATCTTGAGCAATCCTTGCTGCACGCCTTCTCCCGACACGTCGCGAGTGATGGACGGGTTGCCATCTTTCCGGGCGATTTTGTCTATTTCGTCGACGTAGATAATCCCTCGTTCGGTTTTGTGTTGGTTGAAATCGGAAGCATGGTAGAGCCGCACGAGGATATTTTCCACATCCTCGCCGACATATCCCGCTTCGGTCAAGACCGTCGCGTCGGCAATCGTGAACGGCACCTTCAGGAATTTCGCCAGCGAGCGGGCAATAAGGGTCTTCCCGGTGCCGGTCGGTCCGATGAGGAGGATATTGGACTTCTCCAGTTCCACGCCGTCGTCGCTCTCGTTGGTCATTTTGCGCGCCCGGCGGAGGGCAATTTGGGAGTTTATCCGCTTGTAGTGGTTGTATACCGCCACGGCGACCGTTTTTTTCGCCGTCTCCTGCCCGATGACATACTGGTCGAGAAAGTTTTTGATTTCCGCCGGAGAAGGAACGTCCCGGATGGTTTCGGGAAGGTCCGCCGCCGGAGCCTCCTGCAGCAGGTCATGGCACAGCTCGACACATTCGTCGCAAATAAACGATTCGAAACCGGAAAACAACCGCTGCACTTGGTTTGCCGGTTTCCCACAGAAAGAACAGCGGTTCGACATTTGAGGCGACCGTGGTCGTCGGGTCATGGAACGTTACTCCTTTGGCGTTTGTCTTTTTTTCAAGCGGCGCTCCCGAAGGTGAGAGGTCGCGCCTGCTTTATTGTTTACTCCTCGTCGGTGTGCTTAGGTTCCCTCTTTTTCTTCGCGGGAAAATTCGTACACCTTATCGATGATACCGTACTCTTTCGCCTCTTCGGGCGACATGAAGAAATTCCGGTCGGTATCTTTCTCGATTTTTTCGAGGGGTTGCCCCGTGTGTTTGACCAGAAGTTCGTTCAACCGTTTTTTGGTCTTACTGAACTCTTCCGTCATAATGACGAGGTCGGATACCTGCCCCTGGGCGCCCGCCATCGGCTGGTGAATCATCACCCGGCTGTTCGGCAGCGCGGCGCGCTTCCCTTTCGCTCCCGCCGCCAGCAGGAACGCCCCCATCGAAGCGGCAATGCCCATACAGGTGGTGGCGACATCCGGCTTGATGAATTGCATCGTATCGTAAATAGCCATACCCGCCGTCACCGAGCCCCCGGGGGAATTGATATAGACATAAATGTCTTTTTCCGGGTCTTCCGCTTCCAAGAAGAGCATCTGGGCGATGACGAGGTTGGCGACGTTGTCGTCGATGGGCGATCCGATGAAAATAATTCGGTCTTTGAGCAACCGGGAGAAGATGTCATACGCCCGCTCTCCCCGACCGGTCTGCTCGACCACCATCGGAACCAAATAGTTGTTGAAAATGTCGCTGCTCATAGTCTCCTTTCTCTCCCCCTATCCTTTTCAGTTAGTGCGGGGCATCCGTGTTTTCTTTCGTTTTCGCTTCCATGTTTTTTAGAGGGACAAGCTTGGCTTTCCCAATCAAAAAATCAAGCACTTTTTCCTCCAGCATCGCATCTTTGATACTGGCGATTCGTCCCGTCGACTCCAAGTCCTTTTTGGCTTGTTCGTACGTGACTTTATATTCCTTTGCAATCTCCTTGACTACATTTTCGGTATCCGCCGGAGAAACTTCAATTTTTTCCAGCTCGGCGATGCGGTGGTAGAGAAAATTCCAGCGAATCGTATCGACCGCCGCCTCGCGCGACCGACTTCGTATCTCTTCTTCCGACAGATTCGGATGTTTCTTTTTTTCCTCTTTTACGATAGTCTCCAAGTATTCGTTCACGAGTGATTCGGGGAGATCGATAGGGTTGGCATCGCATATTTGTTTGATGATTTGTCCCACATGAAGGGAGCGGATTTCCTTCTTTTGTTCTTTTTCCAAATCCTCGCGGAGCTTCATTTTCAATTCCAGCGCCGTCTCAGCCCGACCGGTGCGTTTGGCGAAGGCGTCGTCGAACTCCGGCAGAATCCGCTCTTTAATCCCTTTTACCGTACAAAGATAGGTTATCTCGACCCCCGCAAACGCCGGGTCGGGATAATTTTTGTCGTAGCGCACCGTGATTTCTTTTTGCTCGCCGACTTTCATGCCCGGCAGTTGCTCTTTGAATTCCTTGACGGTATAGGTTCGCGTCAGATCTATTTCCACATTTTCAATCAGGTCTTCTTCCATAATGAGCTGGGGGTCGGAGACTTTCTTCAAATCGACCGTTACCACGTCGTCGGGAGTGACGGGGCGCTCCACCGGCTTGAGCTCGGCAAACATGTTTTGCGTGACTTTCGCCATCTCGTCCACATCTTTGTCGGTGACCTTGACGGGGATGTCGGTGACGTGCAAATCGTCGTATTTCACCTCGTCGACTTCCGGCATCACCTCCACCGTCGCGGTATAGCGAAAAGTGCCGTCGTCATTGAAAGCCAGGTCGGTCACGGTGGGGCGGGAGGCAACATTGAGCCGGTGTTCTTTGACGGCTTCGGGGTAGCTGTCGGAGATGAGCTCCTCCGCCACGTCGGCTTTGACTTCTTCGCCGTAACGGGCTTTGATGAGAGGGAGGGGCGCTTTTCCTTTGCGGAAGCCTTTGATGACCGCCCGCTTGCGAATGTCCATGAACGCCTTCTCCAATTTCGCCTGAACATCTTCCGCCGGTATTTCAACCGATAGTTCTCGGAGCAACGTATTGACTTGTTTCAACTCGATTTTCACAGTTACCCTTTCCGCTCGTGCCGGTTTTCACCGTCACCTTTTTGTTCCCCGAAGGAACGTTCCCTTTTACTCATTGCCTGTGGGTATAAGCCCTTTTTTCTCTGCCGCTTCCGTTTGCCGCCTGCAAAGGAACTATAGCCGAAACGTTCGGTTATACCCGCTTGTTTCTTTTTCTCTCAAAATGCGAAAGGGGGGATTCGAACCCCCACTCCGTAAAGGAACTGGATCCTAAATCCAGCGCGTCTACCAGTTCCGCCACTCTCGCCTGTCAATGAATATACCCGCAAAAAAAGCGCAAGTCAAGCAAGGCGGTTATCCCTCTCAATGCGGCTCCGACTTTCTTTTTCCTTTTTTATCGGTCTCTTCCGAAGCCATAGGACGTCAAAATATACTCGTCTTTTATGTCACAGGTTCCGAGTGGAGTCGAAGAATCGCCGGTGAGCGTTATGTCGTAAAAGAGAAAGACTCGCTTGACTATCCCGACGGAGCAGAAGTAATCGTATCCCTCGATATTGGTATCCCATTCTCCGTCATCGTCGATATCCCAGTACCAGCGGATTTTGAAGCACACAAATGATCCCGCCGGGACTTGAAGAGTATCGATACTCACCACTTCTTTTTTCATATCCCACGACGAAACGTCGTTTTTCCTGCGGTAGAACCACGTAGTTCCGACTTCGAGCGGATACGCCAGATCTCTTACCGGCGGTGATTCGTACGTAATCGAATCCTGAGGGTTTGCCGCCAGGAAATTCGGCGGAGCGTGGAAGAAGCGGCTCAGTTCACGGACGTTTCGAAATTTCATGCCGTCAAAGAGGAGGTAATGGCTTGGGGGCTCGATTTTTGGCGGTCCGACCCAGACTGGGTAGGTGTAGGCGTAGGTGTAGAAACCGTCGGCGGTGTTGTTGCGAAAGGTGTAACTCTCGCTGGGGAAAGAATTTTCTCGGTAGATGGTGTGGAAGACATAGGTTTCAACCGTGTCGAGGAGGGTGTCCAATCTCTCGATTTCCGTGAAGCCGGTGGCGTAGAGGGTGTCGAGAAAATACTGCGGAAGCTCGTTCACTATGCTCGGCGGGTCGAAATTGTAAGAGTAGTGCTTTCTCACATAACTCCATTGGTGGGAGATTTCAAGCGGAAAGACAAAGCTCGGCGTGGTGGTAAATTTCCAGATGGGAGAGGTGAGCGTGTCGCCCGTCGGAGTAAAGGCAACAACCTGCCAGTAATACGTCGTTTGTGGAAGGAGCGGGCCGACGTGGCACGTAGTGTCGGTCAACAGGGAAACCGAAAGGGGAGGCGGTTGAGTGGTCCCGAAGTAGAGGGCGAAAGAGAGGGAATCGAGCGTCGTGTCGGAGCATGACCAAACCAGGGTGGTGACCAGCGGCACCTCGGAAGCGTGATATGGAGGAATCGGCTGGGAAAAAGGGCTTCCCGTGCCTGTCCCGACGGGATTCTTGCCGTCGCACCCTAGGGCGATAATGAGCACCGCGCCTACAAGAAAACTTCCCAAAAGCGGGCATCGAAGAGAACTTTTCATGGCTTGTTCCTTTTTGCCTTAAAGCTCTTGAATGGCTGTGATTTTGCTCATTTCACGTTAAGAAGATAGAGCGATGTTGTCAACCCTTTCCCCGGATTTTCCCCTCTCACTATTTTCCCGCTTGGCTTCTAATCTATTTGACAATCGACGTTTTCTCCGTACTTTATGGGTCATTATGGCGGAATCTTCTCATCATACCAAGACCGAAAAGCTCCTGCTGGAGGCCGCCCGGCGGTTCAACGCCACCCTCGAGTACGAGGAGTTGATCGAGGAGGTGTTGAAGCTTGTCATGACGGCGGTGGAGGCGGAAGCGGCGCTGGTGTTTCGGGTCGACCACAATCGGACGGATATGAAAATCCGGTTCATGAGTTGTGGCGACTGCAAAATGCGCATTTTCAACATCGAAATCGGGCAGGGGGTAGTCGGCTGGGTGGCGAAGTACAAAGAGCCGGTTATCATTAACGATGCGACGAATGATCCGCGGGTTGACCCAGAGATAGAAAAAGAAATCGGTATGAAAATCCGGTCGGTCTTGACCGTTCCCCTTACCGGCAAGGGACAGATGATAGGCGTCATTGAAGCGATAAACAAAATCGAGGGAGAATTTACCCCCGGCGATCTCGATGTTCTGGTCGGTTTGGCGAACCAAATTGCCGTGGCTATCGACAACGCCGCCTTGTACCGCGCCGTTAAGCGAGAGGCGCTGGAGCGCACCATTCTCTATGAAATCGGGAAGAAGCTGTCAAGTTCTCTGAGTTTGAACGAAGTGCTGCGGGAGATTCTCCATTCCTTGCGACAGGTAGTGGACTACGACGCCGGAGGCGTCTTTCTGGTTGACCCGGAAACCGGCGATATCGGCTCGATTTACATGATCGGCTACGATCCGGCGCATGAGTCGCAGGTGCATTTGAAAATCGGACAAGGTCTCATTGGCTACGTGGTTAAGGCAGGCGAACCGGTGATTGTCCCCGACGTGACGGCGGATGACCGGTACGTGATGGCGCGACAGGAAACCAAAAGCGAAATCGTGGTGCCGATGATATTGGATGACCGCGTCATCGGGGTGGTGAATTTGGAGTCCGACAAACTGAACGCCTACGAAAACCACCATGTCTCCTTGCTCTCGGCATTCGCTTCCCAGGCGGCAATTTCCATCGAGCGGGCGCGGCTGCACGAGAAGCTTTTGGCAAGCAAAAAGCTGGAGGAACAGCTCAACATCGCACGGGAAATCCAACGGAGCTTCCTGCCGGTCAAAGATCCCGATATTCCCGGCTACGACATCGCCGGACGCAATATCTCTTCCGAGCAGGTGGGCGGCGACTATTACGACTTTATTCACATCGTCGAGAATCATACCGGCATCGCAATCGGCGACGTTTCCGGCAAGGGGATTCCGGCGGCGTTGATAATGGCGTCATTTCGAGCCTCCCTGATTGCGGAGATCCGGAACAACTATTCCATTCGCACCATCTGCCGGAAAGTAAACAACCTCCTGTGCGAATCGTTGAAGCCGGGGAATTTCGTCACCGCCGTCTACGGGGTACTCGACTCCAAGAACCATATCCTGACCTTTTCCAATTGCGGCCATGACCGGCCTGTGCTCTTTCGCAATACCGGTGACATCGAATTTTTGGCGGAAGGCGGGTATTTGTTCGGTATTACCCGCGATGTCACTTACGAGGAGCGGGCGGTGGTTTTGAATCCTCAGGAGTTGGTGGTCTTTTACACCGACGGGGTCACCGAAATGTTCAACAATGCCGGAGAGCAATTCGGGGTGGAGCGGTTGATTGAGGTAGTGCGGGAAAACAAGGAGAAGCGCAGCCACGAAATTCTTCAAGCCGTCTATGACGAGGTCAAGCAGTTCGCCTCTTCCGACCACGTCTTCGACGATTTCACGATGATAGTCCTCAAACGGCTGTAGAAAAAGCCACACCGTACCCTACGGAAAAAGGAGTGTGCCCTCCCGTCTCATCGCTTGCGGAAGGTACGGCTACCCGTTCAAAAGCAGCAGCACCGAGTCGGCGGTCATGTTGCTATGGGCGAACAGAGCGGCCGCGGCTTGGAATTTGATAAGCTCCCCCATAAGGGATGAATAGCTCTGGGCATAATCGGTATCAAGCAGAATGGAGTTCGCCGCTTCCAAGTTTTGAGTGGTGATTTGCAGTGAAGCCACGTGCGCTTCCAGTTCATTTTTTTGAGTGGCACCCAGCTCGGTTTGGAAGTTGTCTATCTCCTCGATGGTTTGATCAAGCAGTTGCAGCGAGTTTTGAGCAGCTTCGGGAGTGCTCAAGTCGATTCCCTGAAGTTCCGTCAACTCACCCAAAGCCCCCTCGGAACCGTCAAACAGCAGGGCACCGTTATAGGAGGCTGTCTTCAAAAGGTCGTTGTAGCTTTGGACGATAGCGTCCGCCTCGGTGGCGTACGCCGCTTGCATCGTTTCGTCGTTGATGCCTTCGTTGGCGGCGCCGACCGCCAAGGTGCGCAACTCGGTGAGCTTGGAGCGCATTTCCGACACGTACGAAGAAGCCGTTTCGTACTTATGAATCAACTGGGTGGTGTTCTCGATTTCTTGGTTGAGAGTGGCGATTTGCGTCTGCAGCCGTTCGGAAATTATCAAGGTTGAAGGCGCATCTCCCGCCCAGTTTATTTTTTTCCCCGAAGAGAGCTTCTCGAGAAGAGAAAACATTTGGTCATACGTTGAGCTCAGGGTTTGGGACAACCCGTATTTGCCGAAATCAAATCGAACGGTGATACTCATAGCTTCTGTTCCCCCCTTCACAGCTAAGGGTTTCCGTTCCCTGTCTGTAGAAAGCATATCGTTTGCCGGGCGGATAATTTTGTTAAGCTGTTGTCGGCTCTAAAGATACGGGAATGACTCGATTCTGAGCGGGCGAAAAAACGGGTAAAATTATGGGGGAGAGCCAATACGTTGTTGCGAATCGGTCGGTGTCTTTTTCGGTCTTAACCCCTTTCTTGTGCCGCTGCCGGGGTTCTCCTTGAACTGAGAATCTGAAAGGTTATATTCTCTTCATCGAGCAAAGCGGTCGTGACACCGGAGAATTGAAAGCGTATATGTCAAAAATAGAAGAGACCTTTTCACAGTCGGGACAGAAAGCTCCCTCCCGGGCGGGGGTATGGCGGATGTTTGACCGCATAGCGCCGCGTTACGATTTTTTGAATCGGCTGCTTTCTTTGCGACGGGATGTGGCGTGGCGAAAAAAGATAGTCCGCTATTTCCCCAATCGAGCGCAGCTTTCTCTTCTGGATATCGCTACCGGCACGGGAGACGTTATCTTTTCTTCGCTGAAAAAAGACCCTCGGGTGACTGAGGCGGTGGGGGTGGATATGGCACCGGAAATGCTCCGGCTGGCACAGGAAAAGGCGGAACGAAGAGAAACAAGGGGAAGGGTCTTCTTCCTGCGTTGTGATGGGCATGTTTTACCGTTTCACGATGACAGCTTCGACGCCGTCACGATTGCTTTTGGAATTCGGAATATGCACGATGTGCCTGCGGCACTTGCGGAAATGCAACGGGTGCTGACCGAAGGGGGGAAAGCGGTGATTTTGGAGTTTTCTCTTCCGCACTCGAAGTTTTTTCGCCGTCTTTACTTGTTTTATTTCCGATACCTACTCCCCACGTTAGGGGCGGTGATTTCCGGCGACAACCGGGCGTATCGCTATTTGAATGAAACGGTCGAGACTTTCCCGTACGGAGAAGCCTTCTGTACGCTGATGGAGAAAGCGGGATTTCACAACGTCGGCGCCGTTCCTTTAACCTTTGGCATTGCCACTATTTATCATGGCGAAAAGATCGGCGGCAACTCGCTTGAATTTCGGGAGGGGGAAGGAACGTGAAGCCGAAATTTCTCCAGACGCTCGAGGCGCAAATAAACGAAGTGTTTGCCTCCTTGCCTTCCCCTGGCGAGCGAGCTGTGGTCAGAATCGAAGTGCCGGTAGAAGACGGAGACCTCTTGGGATGGTTGGAGCGGCAGGAAAATCCGGTCAAGATATACTGGTCGAATCGTGAGAACAGCTTTGAAACGGCAGGACTGGGAGTGGCGCATCTTGTTGGCAGCAAGGACGAAATTTCACCGGCTGCCCTCTTTCGGGAGCTTGAAGAGATTTTGCCTACCGCCGATGAAGCGGTTCGGTGGTACGGGGGAATGCGCTTTTCGCCCTCGCTTGGGAAAACGTCCGATGCTCTCTGGGAAAAATTCGGTGCCTATCGGTTTGTCCTGCCTCGGTTCGAATGGCAGCGGACACCGGAAGGTTCGGTCTTTGTTTGTCATCTCGTTCCAAAATCTGATGAAAAGAACAGAGAGGCGATTCTCGATGAATTAGAGAAGATTTCTTTTGAAGATATGTCCGAGCCGTCTGCTGAGGAGATTGACCTCACGTTCAAGGCAGGTCAATCAGAAGAAGAGTGGGCGGCGATGGTGCGACAGGTCTTGACAAGTATCACCGCAGGGAAGGTGCAAAAAGTAGTGCTGGCGCGCCGGGTGGAGTTTCATTCGCCGGGCATGCTTTCTCCGATTTCTCTTGTGCGGCGTTTGAGAGAGCGGGCGGCGGCATGTTACTACTTTTGTTTTCAATGGGATGGCGGGAGCGCTTTTTTAGGAGCGACCCCGGAGCGGTTGTACCTCCGCCGCGGGAGAGTTATCGAAAGCGAAGCCGTTGCCGGAACTCGGCCTCGGGGGAAATCACCGGAAGAAGATGTGGCGCTGGCGGAAGAGCTGTTTGCCTCTTCCAAAGAAGCCGAAGAGCACCGGTTGGTGGTGGCATATCTCGAGGAAGCGCTTTCTTCTTTGTGCGACGGGCAGGTGCGGAGAGGGAAGCGGTCGTTGATACGGCTCCGCACCGTCCAGCATTTGGTTACCCATTTTGACGGTGAGCTTGCCTCGGAATTTTCGGATGCGGATGTTCTTACGCGTTTACACCCGACCCCTGCCGTCTGCGGCTACCCTCGGGAAAAAGCGAGGGATATGATAGCGGCGTTGGAACCGTTCGACCGGGGGTGGTATGCCGCCCCTGTCGGCTGGATAGGGGCGAACGGCGCCGAGTTTGCCGTTGGGATTCGCTCGGGGCTGGTTTCCCGTGACCGATTATTTCTTTTTGCCGGTGCCGGGATAGTGGAAGGGTCGGTTCCCACAGACGAGTGGCGGGAAGTCGAGAGCAAGTTGAACAGTTTTCTCGAGGCGGTGACCGGGTGATGACGACCGAATTTCATAACCTCAACGCTCTCTGGGCGCATCTTATAGTCGAAGAGCTTATTCGCCACGGTATCCGCTCGTTTTTCCTCTCGCCGGGTTCCCGTAATGCCCCGTTGGTGACGGCGATTGCGGAGAACACCCGCGCCGAAAGTGTCGTCCATTACGACGAGCGGGGCTCCGCCTTCCATGCCGTAGGGTATGCGAGGGCGACCATGACTCCCGCGGTGGTGGTCAGCACCTCCGGCACGGCGGCGGCAAATTTTTATCCTGCCGTTGTGGAAGCCTCGATGGATATGGTGCCGCTTATCGTTCTCACTGCCGACCGCCCGCCGGAACTGCGCGACACCGGCGCCAACCAGACCATCGACCAGGTCAAGATGTACGGTGATTCCGTCCGCTGGTTTTTTGATATGCCCTGCCCGGATGAAGCAATAGCACCCCGGTTTGTGTTATCTACCATCGACGAAGCAATCCGGCAAGCCCTCTCCTCTCCTGCAGGACCTGTCCATCTCAACACCATGTTTCGTGAGCCGCTGACGCCGGTCGGAACAAAAAAAGATTTCAGCGCATATCTGACGCCAATAGCGAGGTGGCGTGAGCGCCGGAAGCCGTATACCGATTTCCACGTGGGGGTGCCGTCTGCCTCGGATGAAGCTGTTGCCACTGTTGCCGAAACTCTTTCGAAAGCTCGGCGCGGCTTGGTGATAGTCGGGCGGCTCGCTCGTGAGGAGGAGCGGCAGGCGGTATGGGAAGTATGTCGGCATTTGAAGATACCGGTCTTTCCCGATATTGCTTCGGGCATGCGGTTGGGAAAGAGAGCCGACAATGTCATCGCTTTCTACGATGTGATGCTGCAGAGTGAACGTTTCTTCAACGAACTTCGACCGGACGTCATTCTTCATTTCGGCAGGGTACCGACCTCCAAAAGGTTGCAGCAACTTTGTGCCGCCTACCCACCGAAAGAATATATTCACATCGCCTCCCATTCGCTTCGAGACGACCCCGATCATCTGGTTACCAACCGTGTCGAGGTCGATATCCCCACTTTCTGTAAGCGGTTAGTAACTTCCCTTCCGCCCGCTGATCCCCCGTCCTCGTGGTTGGAGCAGTTCAAAACGGCTTCAAAGAAAGCGGAAACAGTGCTGGCAAAGGAGCTGGATACCGGCGATGCTCTGAGTGAACCGGCAATAGCCCGCTTGATTTCGCGGTATATCCTTTCCGACAGCGGGCTTTTTCTTGCCAGCAGTATGCCCATCCGGGATATGGATATGTTTGCCGACCCGTCGGGAGCCCCGGTGGTGGTCGGTTGCAACCGCGGCGCCAGCGGCATTGACGGAACTATTGCAACCGCTGCCGGTTTTGCGAGGGGGTTGCAAAAGCCGGTCACTTTGCTGATGGGGGACTTGGCGTTTCTGCATGACGTGAATTCTCTGGCGTTGGCGGCGTCGCTGCCGCATCCGCTGATTATGGTGGTTATCAACAACAACGGCGGTGGCATCTTCTCTTTCCTGCCGATTTCCCAGTGGAAAGATAAATTCGAACCATATTTTGCCGCTCCGCATGGCTTGACGTTCTCTCATGCCGCTGAGATGTTCGGCATCGCTTACGCCTCCCCTTCAGATAGAGCCTCTTTCGTACAGGCATATCAAAAAGCGCAAGAAGAGAAGCATTCCACAATCATTGAAGTGAGCACCGACCGGAACGACAATGTTGCTTTGCATCGGCTGATAGCGGAAAAAATTGTCGCTGCCTTGGAAACATTTCCGCAATGATAAAGAGTCCGTACACCTTCCATATCGAACAGCACGGTAACCCGACCAACCCGCCGGTACTGTTTCTCCACGGCTTTTTAGGTTCTTCGCGGGACTGGGCAACGGTGGCGGAAGCGTTAAGCGATGAGTTTTTCTGTGTAGTGCCGGATTTGCCGGGGCATGGGAAAACCGTCGTCGAAAACGACAAGCAATGGTTTACGATGGAGAACACCGCCGCTGCTTTGGGAGCGTGGTTAGAGGGGCAGGGGGTCGAGCGGTGTGGTGTGGTAGGGTATTCGATGGGCGGACGGTTGGCGTTGTACCTGGCAGGCAGTTATCCGGAAAGATTCGACAAGGTCGTTTTGGAGTCGGCGTCTCCGGGGTTGAAAACCGAAGCGGAGCGACAAGCCCGGCGCAAGCACGACGAGGCTCTGGCGTCGGCAATCGAGCACGGCTCGTTTGAAACGTTTCTCAAAAACTGGTATCGCCAGCCGGTGTTCGCCTCCCTTTCCGCCGACCCGGCACGGTTGGAACGCCTTATTGCCGAGCGGCTCGCTGTGAACAAAAACCGGCATGGTTTGTCGCTCTCGTTGCGGATGATGGGCACCGGGGCGCAACCTTCCCTATGGGAAAAATTGCCGGAATTCCGATCCAGCCTTTTGTTGCTCATCGGCGAAAAGGATGCTAAATTTCAGGCGGTTGCCGCTGAGATGGTGAAGTGTTGTCCTGCCGCCCGCCTGCGGTGTGTTGCGGGGGCGGGGCATACGGTTCATTGGGAGCAGGAAAGCACGTTTATTCGGTTGGTGCGTCAATTTTTGAGGTCAGAAAAGAAAGGAGCATGATGGCACACATTGCGTGGAAGGAAGCGGGGACATTTACCGACATTAAGTACCACAAAGCGGGAGGAATCGCCAAAATAACTATCAATCGTCCCGAAGTGCGCAATGCCTTCCGCCCTCTTACCGTTAACGAAATGTCGCAAGCGCTTGCCGACGCCCGCGAAGATCCGGAAATCGGAGTCATTATCCTGACCGGCGAAGGAGAGAAAGCGTTCTGCTCCGGCGGAGACCAGAAGGTTCGCGGCGATTCCGGCTACCAGGACGAGCGGGGCGTTCCCCGTCTGAACGTCTTGGACTTTCAACGCCAAATGCGCACCTGTCCCAAGCCGATTATTGCCATGGTGGCAGGCTACGCTATCGGGGGCGGGCATGTGCTGCATCTTTTGTGCGATTTGACCATTGCGGCGGATAATGCGATTTTCGGGCAGACCGGTCCGCGGGTCGGTTCCTTCGACGGCGGCTACGGAGCGGCATACATGGCGCGCATCGTGGGGCAAAAGAAAGCCCGCGAGATTTGGTTCCTCTGTCGGAAGTATACGGCGGAGGAAGCGTTGCGGATGGGGTTGGTCAATACGGTGGTGCCGTTGGAGCGGTTGGAGGAAGAGACGGTGCAATGGTGCCGGGAAATTCTGGCGAACTCGCCCACCGCTATCCGCTGCCTGAAAGCGGCGTTGAATGCCGACTGTGACGGGCAAGCCGGACTTCAAGAGTTGGCGGGCAACGCCACCATGCTGTTTTACATGAGCGAGGAAGCGCAAGAGGGCCGCAACGCCTTCAATGAAAAACGCCCGCCCGATTTTTCCAAGTTTCCCCGCCAACCGTAGGGGAGTGTTGCCTCAATGAGTCAATCCCGGTGGAGCGTGTGGTGGCTGGCGGCGCGTCCCAAAACCCTCTGGGCGGCGGTGGCGCCGGTTGTTATCGGGACAGCGATAGCGGTTGCCGACGGAAAAGGACACTGGGGCGCCGCGGCTGCCGCATTGCTGGGAGCGGTGTTGATTCAAGTCGGGACAAACTTCGCCAACGACTATTTTGATTTCAAGAAGGGAGCCGACAGCTACCCTCGCCTGGGTCCCACTCGAATGACGCAGGCAGGACTCATTTCTCCGTCTGCTATGAAAACGGCGATGGTGGTAACTTTCGCTCTGGCACTGTTGGGGGGAATTTATCTCGTCTGGCGGGGAGGGTTGCCGATTGTCGCGATCGGGCTGCTCTCGATTCTCTTGGGCGTCCTCTATACCGGGGGACCATACCCGTTGGGATACCACGGCTGGGGGGATCTGTTCGTGTTGATTTTTTTCGGTCCCGTCGCCGTCGGCGGAAGCTACTTCGTTCAAGCGTTGGAGATTCACTCCCTGGTTTTGCTTGCTGGCGTGTCGCCGGGACTTTTTTCGGTGGCGATTTTAACGGTGAACAATTTGAGGGATATACCCTCCGACAGGCAGGCGGGAAAAAAGACGCTGGCGGTGCGCTGGGGAGCGGGGTTCGCCCGGTTTGAGTATGTTTTTTGCGTGGTCACGGCGGCGGTGATGCCGGTGTTTTTCTTTCTTGTCACCCGCCGACATCCGTGGGTCTGTCTGACGTTGTTGGTGTTGCCGGCGGCGATTCCTTCGATAAAAAAGATATTTCATTACGAAGACGGCACAGAGCTCAACAGCGTCTTGGCAGCGACGGCGAAGCTGCTGCTTTTCTATGGTCTTTTGTTTTCCATCGGATGGCTGGTATGAAAATTGTCCGTCTGAAGCTGTTTCGGTTTTCTCTGCCGTTGGTTCGTCTTTTGGCTGTCAAGAAAGCGCGCCTGAAACGTCGGCAGGGCTTTCTGGTGGTGCTTGTCGACGAGGCGGACAATCATGGCATCGGCGAAATTTCCCCCCTGCCGGGCTGGAGCACGGAACGTTCCGATGACGTTCTTTCACAGCTTCGCGCTCTCCGTGAGATTCTTCAGGGGCAAGAGGTACCTGCGGACTTTGAAAAGCTGTCGGGAGCCTTCGAGCAGTGGCTGGGCTCGTACGGTTTGGCTCCCTCGGTTCGATTCGGTATTGAAACGGCAGTGCTGCACTTGTTTGCAAGTCGTCGGGAAGTTCCGTTGCGAAAGATTCTTTCTTCCGCCTCCCGGGAGGTCGTGTCGGTCAACGGACTGTTGCCAAATGCTCTTTCGAGGGAGGAGATTTTGGAAAAGGCGGCTTGGTTTTCCCGTCAGGGATATCGGGCGGTCAAACTCAAAGTGGGCGGGCGTTCCGTGAAAGAAGATGCCGAACTTGCCCGCGCCGTGCGAGCAGTGTTGAAAGACCGTGTTTCCCTGCGTTTGGATGCCAACCGGTCATGGGATATTCGTCAAGCGGAGCTTTTTTTTCACGAGGTAAGCGATTTGAATATCGAGTACCTCGAAGAGCCGGTGGAAGACTTTGTCACGTTATTCCTTCTCATGTCACACCCTGAGGCACCACCGGTGGCGTATGATGAAAGTCTGCAGGAGCTTTCGCCGGAGAAGTTGCGGCCGGAATCCTCATTGAAGGCGGTAGTGATAAAACCGACCGGTTTGGGTTTGGAACGAGCGATGCAATGGGCGAGAAGAGCACACACCTTGGGGATAACGCCGGTGGTGAGTTCCATGTTCGAATCGGGGGTAGGCATTCGAGTCTTGGCAGAGGTGGCGGCGTCATTGCCGGAGGATGTTCCCGCCGGGCTCGACACCCTTGGGTGGCTTGCCGAAGATGTCATGGGCAAACCTCTCAAGGTAACCAAGGGAAAAATCTCCTTACCTTCAGTGCCGCTCTCGTTTGACGAACTCCGACAGGAACTGCTTGAGGAGGTATTCTGATGGCGGAGATAACCTGTCCGGTAGCTCGTGCCGCCAAGAAACATCCTTCCGCTCTCGCTTTGATTGATAGTCACCGTTCCCTCAGTTACCGGCAGTATCATCGTTATGTCGGAGTAACAGCGCACCGGTTGAAAGACGCCGGTATTTCTTCCGGTGAGCGGGTGGGGATACTTCTACCGAACGATATTAATTTTCCTATCCTCTTCATGGCGCTGCTTCGTATCGGAGCGGTGGCATGTCCGATAAACCGGCGTTTCCCGCATGACATGGTAGCGGCATATCTAAAAAAAATCGACGCCCGTTTGTTGGTGCTCCCGGAAGGTGGAGAGAGGGATACTTTTCCTTCCGTATCCGTTGTTTCTCTGGAAAAACTGGTCGACCTTTCCGTTGAAGTTAATGCTAAAGATGACCCGACAACATTGACATTGGAACAGGATGCGACAATTATCGCCACCTCCGGCAGCAGTGCCATCCCCAAAGCGGTGCTGCATACTTTCGGCAACCATTATTACAGTGCGCTCGGCTCGAATGAGAACATTTCTCTCTCCGTCGGCGATAGGTGGTTGGTTTCTTTGCCGCTTTATCATGTCGGGGGGCTGGGGATTTTGTTTCGTACGGTGCTTGGCGGAGCAGCAGCGGTTTTCCCCGACGAAGATATCGATATATGCGAGGCAGTAGAGCGTTTTAGCGTGACTCATCTTTCGCTGGTCGGTACTCAACTTTCCCGTCTGATACGAAACAACCCCGACCGGCGGTGTATTGCTTCGCTTGCCGCCGTGCTGGTGGGTGGGGGCGCCATTCCCAAAGCATTGATACGGGAAGCGTATGACGCCGGACTACCCCTGTACACCACCTATGGCTCGACGGAAATGTCGTCGCAAGTGACCGCCACTCGTCCCGGTGATTCGCTTGAACGATTGTATACTTCCGGGAAGCTGCTCCCCTATCGGCAGCTTGCGATAACCGCCGAAGGAGAAATTCTCGTCAAGGGGGAAACGCTCTTTGGAGGATACGTTGAGAATGAGAAAGTAATTTTGCCGCTGGATGAGGAAGGCTGGTTTCACACCGGCGACATGGGAGAGCTTGACGACGACGGTTACCTGACGGTGCTCGGACGGAAGGACAATATGTTTATTTCCGGCGGTGAAAACATGTATCCCGAAGAAATCGAACAGGTGTTGATGCAGGTGGAAGGGATTCGCTACGCTCTTGTCTTGCCGGTGGAGAATGCGGAGTTCGGGTTCCGTCCGTTAGCGTTGGTGCTGCCGGAGCCTTCTTCCAACGTGACAAAACGGAGACTGGTGGCATTCCTTGAGCGGCGGTTGCCCCGTTTCAAAATACCGGTGAAATTCTACTTGCTCGATGAACATGAGCTTGCCGGTTCTCTCAAGCCTTCCCGCTCCCGCTTGAAAGAACGTCTCCGCAACGGTCACTTCAAAGAGATTGAGTAGGCTCTTCCGTCGCGCTCCCTGCAGGCTATGCTGTCGCTTCAGTGAGAGCCCCGCGCAGATCGTCCGGGAGAGGCGTTTTTTTCATGGTCATTTTATCGACGGTGACATGCACGGTGTTCAACTCGGCGACGGTCTTGCCCTGTCGGTTCTTGACGAGATAGCGTAAAGAAAACGACGTAGTTCGCAGCTCTTCGACGGTAAGATGGATGGTGAGTTGTTCTCCGTAGCGTACCGGCTGGGTGTAGCGCGCCTGGGCGTGGGTTATCAGAATCAAAAAATCCCCCTCGGCTAACACCGTGGGTAGCGGGAACCCGATTGCATCCATGAACTCTTCATACGCTTCGTGAACCAGCTTGAAATAGTTGCCGAAAAAGAGAATCCCTGCCGCGTCGGTGTCGGAGAGTTTCGCTTTGGTGATATAGGTATACATTTCGATTCTTTCTTTATGGGTGGAACAGCTTCTTCCTGCCCCGATTTCGATAACCTCGGCATCGCTGGGGAAAATAAAAAAGAAAATCCTATCTCCGACAAGGAGAAATTACGTATATTCCGAGGCGTGAAAAAGATATGAGTCACCGGTGATGAAAGATAAAGGAATCATTGACATGAAAAAGCGCACCTTTTTGCTGCCGCTGTGTGTGGCGTTCCTGCTCGGTCTTCTCCTGTCGGTTTCGGCGGGAGCGGAAGAAACCAAAGAAATCCCGCAACGCTCGGATATACCCGATAAGTATAAATGGAAACTGGAAGACATCTTTCCCAGCGATGAAGCATGGGAGGAGACGTTCAACTCGTTAAAAGCCGGCATTGCCGGATACCGGCAATTCCGCGGGCATCTTGCCGACTCGCCGGAGATGCTTTTGAAATGTTTGAAGTTCTCCGACAGTATGGAGCTCATCGGCGACAATCTTTATGTGTATGCCTACCTCAAGCTGGATGAAGACAACCGCGTCAGCAAGTACCAGGAAATGGGAGACAGGATTTCTTCGCTCTGGTCGGAGATAAGCGAAGCCTCGTCGTTCATTCGTCCGGAAATTCTTGCTATCGACAACGAGAAGCTCCAATCGTTCCTCAAAGAAAACGCCGAATTGGAGCAGTACCGTTTTTACCTGGAAGATATGATGCGGCAGAAAGCGCACATTCTTTCGGAGAAGGAAGAAGCACTGTTGGCGTTGGTCGGTCCTATCGCCTCCGCTCCGTCGCGGATTTTTACCATGATTGACGACGCCGATATTTCCTACGGCACTATCATCGACGAAAACGGCAACGAAATCAAACTGACCAAGCAGCGCTACTACAAGATTATGGAGTCACCCAATCGCAAAGTGCGCAAAGCCGCCAGCGACGCCTACAACAAAGCTTATTTGAATTACGTCAACACCCTGGCGGCAACTTTGGCGGCGTCGGTGAAAAAAGATGTCTTCTATATGAAAGCGCGGGGATATTCGAGCTGCTTGGAGATGTCGCTGGATCGGAATAACATTCCCGTCTCGGTGTTTTACAACCTCATCGACGCCGTGAACGCCAACCTCGAACCGCTGCACAAATGGACGGCGATGTGCAAACGCGTTCTGGGGTACGACACTCTCTACACGTATGACTTGAGCGCTCCCTTGGTGCCCAAAATGAAAGAAGAATTCAGCTACGAGGAAGCCAAGAACATTGTCCTCGAGGGACTCAAGCCTCTGGGCAAAGAGTATCTGGACACGTTCGAGCACGGCTTGAACTCCGGTTGGGTGGATGTCTTTGAATCGGAAGGAAAAGGTTCCGGCGCGTACCAATGGGGAACGTACGGCACCCATCCGTACGTCTTGCTCAATTATAGCGGTATGTTGGAGGATGTATTTACCATCGCCCACGAGATGGGACACGCCATGCACTCCTACTATACCAACCGCCATGAGCCGTACATTTATCACAACCATTCCCTCTTTGTCGCTGAAGTGGCGTCGACCTGCAACGAGGCGGTGCTGATGAAGTATTGGCTGGAGCATGCCAAGAACAAAAAAGAGAAGTTAGCTCTGCTGGATTACTACATCCGGCAGATTATCGGGACGTTCTACACGCAGGTGATGTTTTCCGAGTTCGAGCTTGCGATCCATAAGCGGGTTGAAGAAGGACAAGCTCTCTCGGCGGATTACCTTCGCAAGACGTATCGCGACATCTACCAGAAATACTGGGGACCTGACCTCGTTATCGAAAAGGACAAAGACCTCGGCGGGTTGAGAATCAGCCACTTTTACCGGCAGTATTATGTCTACCAGTATGCCACCTGTTATGCCGCCGCTCAGACGCTATCGCAGAAGATTCTCGAAGAGGGAGAGGATTTCCTCGGAACGTACAAGCGGTTCCTCTCGACCGGTTCTTCCAAGTACCCGGTGGATATTTTGAAAGATGCCGGAGTGGATATGACCACGCCGGAGCCGATTGATCGCACCATCAAGCTCTTCGCCGAGCTGGTGGACGAAATGGAACGATTGTTGGAAGAGGGCAAGTAGTAAAAGTAGAAAGGTCTCGGAGAGACCTGCCGAAAGGTTGAGAAAATGGCAGGTCTGTTCCAGACCGTGCCCTACCAAAATTTAAGACGGTCACTACTGTGTGAGAGAAAGTAGGTCCGTTCCAGAATCTCCCTGCTACTATAAAAGAGTGCAAGAACCTTCCGTGAGTGCAAGGGAATAAGCAAGCAGTGGCTCACAATCGGTCACAGATAGAGATAGTCTTGTTGGGGACGTTTCATGTTTCGGGTAAGATGGCGCCGACATACATTAGGGAATTGTATCACCTTATTACCAAAGTAGAACCGGATCTAATTTGCGCTGAGTTATCTCCAGAGCAACTTAACGGAAAAATGAGTACCACATCAAAACCGGAGTATCAAGAAGCTATCCTCCCGGCTGCTAACGATAACGGCATCGGAGTAGTACCGATCCAACCCAATACAGAAGAAGGGGTCATATTAGAAAAGAAAAAAGATGCCGTGATAAAAAGTATCAAGAGTGATGAGAAACGCAGCTTGTTATGGTCTCTGTGGGAGTCCTACGAAGAGTATGTTGTTGATAACTGGCTGCGTATCTTGAACTCAAAAGATGGTATTATCGCTGTTCAATCAGAGTTACTTGATAAGTTGTATTTTGAGCCGTGGTTTCATGTAATTGAGAAACACTTCCCGGAATTTATCGAATTATGGACAAGTTGGAATCGACATTTCCTTTCTGTTATAGAAAACGTAATTGACCGTAAGTCACATAAGAGATTGTTGGTCACCGTCGGTTTGTGGCATAAGTTTTGGTTGCGGAACGAATTGGAGAAGCGAGGGGAAGTGAAGATTCTTGAGGTGGGCACACTTAAAAACCCGTAAGAAACATCCGACGGGTAATTTATTCCCCTGAGAGGCGAGCTTTTGCAGATAGGTCCCACCGCAAGCGGTGGGGCACCCCCGGGCAAGAAGATTAACCAAGTCCTACTCTTATTGGACAAAGCAGCATGAAAAAATGGGTACACCTTTTTTATACCTTTCTCTGAACATTACCCTATTGGGAGCCATGCGAGAAAAATCACTTGCGGGGGGGGCAGATTCCATATATTACGGTAGTTACATTTATAGCAACAAATCGACCTGAGAAGCGAATGTTCTCTGAGCCCCCGGTATCTTAGCCCCGCCCAACATTCTGCTCATCAGGTGTGAGGAGATGTTAAGATATTGGAGGACTATATGTTAAGAAGGACAACTCATGTAATCGTCAGTTTCCTGGCGGCAGTAATGCTGGTCTTGATCGTCGGTTGTAGTGGTAACGATGACCCCACCGGTCCTGACAATCCGACTCCACCTGTACTGACTACATCATCTGTTACAAACATCACCCAAACCACGGCTCAGTGTGGCGGTAATGTTACTTCTGATGGCGGGGCTGCAGTAACGGCTCGGGGTGTGTGCTGGAGTACGAGTCCCACACCTACAGTGGCTGACAGCAAGACGACCGATGGTTCAGGGGTGGGGAGCTTCACTAGTTCCATCAGTGGTTTGACTGCTGGTACAGATTATTATGTCCGGGCCTATGCGACTAATAGTGTCGGGACGAGCTATGGCAGTGCTCAGACATTCACAACGACATCGTCATCAGGTACAGTTACCGATATAGACGGGAATGTTTATCAGACGGTGACGATTGGCTCACAGGTGTGGATGGCAGAGAACCTTAAGGTGACCCATTACCGCAATGGTGACCCGATACTCAGTGTGACCGACAGTACCTGGTCAGTTCTTACCAGCGGAGCATACTGCGGGTACAACAACGGCGTGAATAACGTTGCTACGTATGGCATGTTGTACAACTGGTATGCGGTTGCTGACCCTCGTAACATAGCCCCCGAAGGCTGGCATGTGCCGACAGACGAGGAATGGAAGCAACTTGAGATGTATCTTGGCATGAGTCAGGCTCAGGCGGATGAGACCGGTTGGCGCGGCACTGATGAAGGCGGGAAGCTAAAAGAAGCCGGCACAACGCATTGGAGCAGTCCTAACATAGGCGCGACCAACGAGAGCGGTTTTTCCGCGTTGCCTGGCGGCCGCCGCAACACCAATGGTAGCTTCTACTATATGGGTTTCGTCGCCTACTTTTGGTCCTCTACAGAGGAGGGTAGTGACTACGTGTGGCTCCGGTACCTGATTTACGGCAGTTCACGGGTTTACCGTTACAACACTAGTAAGCACTACGGTTTTTCGGTTCGTTGTGTCCGGGATTATTGATTAGAATATGACTTCGCTATTCTCCTTGGTAAATATCGTCAGCCTGTTGCGGACAGCATTTACAGAGCACAGCCTTACGCCTTTAAGGATGTCGTCGGGAAGGGATTCCCGACCGCGCAGAATGAATATAACGAGCGATAGGGCACCTAAAGATGCGTAGAGAAGGTCTCAAAGAGACCTGCCGAAAGTTAGAAAGCGGCAGGTCTGTTCCAGACCGTGCCCTACCAAAATTTAAGACGGTCACTACTATGTGAGAAAAAGTAGGTCAGTTCCGGAATTTCCTTATAGGCTTGGAAGCGCCATACATCTACACTCTTAAGCACCCCTGACCTATAGGGAATTCCCCACTCTTTTTCCCGGCACCCCTGTTTTTTCTTCTCTGCAACATACGCCAACCTGTTGATAGGCACCCTCTTGGCTTTTGGCATGACTTTTGAAAGGTACGAAAATGAAACGAAATGGTAAGAGAGGGACAAGGTATGAAAAAGAGAATAGCGTTTGTTTGCCTGTTAATTTCCGGGCTCTTGGCAGGTGGGGTGACGGCAGGTACCAAAGCCGTCGAAAAGTGGCAGGACAGGCGGGAAAAGCGGCAAGATAGGCGGGAACTCGGAGCGACCAGCGCTACCTATATCCAGCTTTCCGGAACGGTGGAAAAATGGGTTGATGCCAACCTCGACGGCGAACAAAAAGATGTGAACCGGTATGAAACGGCTCTCTTCAATCTCATCCAACAAGATTTGGAGTCCACCCGGCGTATGGTCGAACGCTCCCAAGCCGAAGTAGTTCGTTCGACCAAAGAGTACAACCGCCCTCACAAGACGTTACGCTCACGGCGGGACGATCGGCGCGATTTGCGGGATGACGTCCGAGATGCACAAAATGCTCGTGAGCTGTACCAGGCGAAACAACGCATCGCCGCGGCGCTCAATCGCAGTGATTCGTTCAGCAACAAATATCGGCTCTTGGGTAACTACTTGGAGCTGCTTCGAAGAGAACTTGGCATGCATCAGGTGGAACTGGCAGAGGATGCCCGTGAACTCCACGAAGACCGGGTAGAGGGGCGCAGAGAGTAACATCCTCATTGACTCCCTCCTGTGAGGTGCCCTTTCGAGAGACGCCGCTGCCCTAAGGTAGCGGCGTTATTTTTTTGTTTACTCCTGAGCGACCGGCGGCAGGTCGCGCTCCAGCGGTTTGTCTCGGCGTATTCCCAGTGCGTAGTCCGCCTGCATCAGGGTATGGATTTCGCGCGTCCCCTCGTAAATCGAGGCGCCTTTGGCGTTGCGGTAGAAGCGCTCGACCGGGTATTCGTCGGAAAAGCCGTAGGCTCCGAAAACCTGCACGGCGTTTGCCGCCGCCGCTTCCGCCTCCCGGCACGCTATCCATTTCGCCAGCGAGGTTGCTTTCGTCGAACGCTTTCCTTGATTTTTCAGCCACCCCGCTTTCAGCCATAAACCGGTGCAGTATTCGTAAGCCGCTTCCATGTTGGCTATCATCTGCTTGACCAACTGATGCTCGGCAATCGGTTTTTCAAAAGTGGTTCGCTCCTGTGAATAGGTAACGCAGGCATCCCGACACGCCCGAATGAGCCCGCAGGAACCGGCAGCGACGGTGTATCTCCCTTGGTCGAGGCAGAACATCGCAATTTTGAAGCCTTGCCCTTCTTCGTAGACAAGGTTTTCAGCGGGCACTTCGACATCCTGGAACGAGATAAAACCGGTATTGCCGGCGCGAACCCCCAACTTGCCGTGGATGGTGCCGGTCGTCACGCCGGGGAAGCTCTTCTCCACAATAAATGCGGAGATGCCGCTGTGGTCTCGTTTGCGTTTTTTCTCGAGATCAGTCCAGGCGAAGACGAGGAAATAATCCGCCATATCCGCCAGCGAAATCCACATCTTTTCACCGTTGAGCACGTACACGTCTCCCTTTTTTACGGCGGTGGATTGAATACCGACAGCGTCAGAACCGGCAGCCGGTTCGGTCAAACCGAAAGTCGCCAGTTTTTCTCCTTTGGCGGCGGGGACGAGGTATTTTTCTTTTTGAGCTTCGTTCGCCCAGGTGAGCACCGGCAGAGAGAAGAGACCGATGTGCACCGAGAGAATGACGCGGGCGGAGGTGTCGGCGTATTCCAGCTCTTCGCACGCCAGCCCCAGCGAAATATAATCCATTCCCAACCCGCCATATTTTTCGGGAATGCAAAATCCCAACAAGTTCGCCTTCGCCATTGCCGGGATGACGTCGGGGTTGACTTTTTGAGCTCGGTCAAATTCGGTGATGTTGGGTGCCACCACTTTGGCTGCCACTTCTTTTGCCATGTCGCGCACGGCAAGCTGGTTTTCGGTAAACGAGAAATCTATCATAGGAACCCTTCAATTTTTGTCTTGGTGTTTTTGGGGAAAGGTATAACGATTTATCGAAAGAATGTCAAACAATGACGACAGGGTTACACTTCCGTTCTTCTCCCGAAATTTCACCGGTTCGGTGTCAGCACTCCTAAGGTTTCCCCGACGGCGCGTCCCGGTGTGAAATGGAGCAAATCAATCGAGTCGTCGGTGCTTGCCGTAACGATTATCGCCGGACCGACTTGCCGGAAGAGCAAGCGGCACATGGGGCAGTGGTGCTCGTAGAGAGTCACTGCCCCGGCTGTGACTTTGTTCTTTTTAGCATCTTCGGGGATGGAAAAATGCTCGGCGGAGGCAAGGAAGACAGAGATGACCGCCTTGTCGTGGGTGTACACCAGGTGAACCATTTGGGTCCCCATTATCTTTTCATCCCAACAGCATGCCAGTGAGTAATCGTTCACGTACGGGAGGATGTCGTACCCCAACTCGTCGTGCACTTTCCGGATGGTTTGAGCGATGCGGGTGCTGTCGTCATGGCGGGTGGCGGGAGCGGTAAGGGCGGCGAGGTGCGCTTGTTCCAGGGGAAGGAATTCCGTGTCGTGCCGGTACTTGTCTTTGGTAAGGAGAGCGCCTCCGAGCAACAGAACGAGGGTCGCGACGGCGGCGACCAGCGGAGCGAAACGCTGCAGGAAAGTCGGTCGGGTTGCGAGGGCTTCCTCCTGGTCGATTTCGTCCAGCTTGGATGATACTTTTTTCTTGAGGTCTTCAAGGTGGATTTCCGGATTGCCGTTTTTCAACTTTTCATTGATAAAATTTTGAATAGCACTTTCCACCCGATAGATTTCAAAACAATGCTTGCATTGATCCAGATGTTTCTGGATTTCTTTCGCGTCGATTTCGGAAGCTTCCTTGTCAATTATCTCGTACAGTAAACTCAGGGCTTCTTGACAGTTCATTTTGTGCCGCCTTTGACGTAGCCGTTCTTGATTGCGTACTCTAATAAGCCTTTTTGCAGCAGTTTCCTTCCTCGGTGGAGGCGGGATTTTACCGTTCCCAACTGGAGGTCCATAATATCAGCGATTTCCTGATACGAGAATCCTTCCAGGAAGGATAAAATCACCACCAACCGAAAATCGTCGGGCAAATTTTCTATCGCTTTTTTGACATCGTCGTCGAAAACCTTTGAAAAGAGTTCCTGCTCGGGGCTTTTGGTTGATTCGTCGGCAGCAAGTTGACCGTACAAGAAGTTGTCATCCAAATCGTCGACATTGACGGACATCGGCGACCGCGATTTCGAGCGGTATTCATTAATGAAGATGTTCGTCATTATCTTGAACAACCACGCCCGGCAGTTTGACCCAAGCTCAAATTTGTCCCAGAATCGATATGCTTTAACAAACGTTTCTTGCACCAAATCTTCGGCATCATTTTCGTTTTTGGTCATCCGAAGGGCGGTGCGGTAGAGTGCCTCCATATGGGGCAAGGCTTCTTTCTCGAAGCTCTTGCGTTTTTGCAAACTATCCGCCTTTCCGTCAGTCATAGGAGATTTCCTCCCGGCAACGCTTTCCGGAGAAGGCAGAGGTATTTACTTTCCCAAACATAAAAATACGCGGTCTGGTTCCCTAATTGTGGGTTATTCAACACGATACCCACCATCTGACTCCTCTGGGCTTTTTAGCCCATTTTTAGCCACAAAGATAAGCGATGGCACAATGATTCACAAGGGTTTTCCTGCGAAAACAGACTGAGAAAGGTACTTTGAAATTCCGAGGGATGACAAATAGGACAAGCCGGGTTTTGTCTTAATCTGTTGAATTTTAATTAGTTATGATGGAAGTCGGTTTATTTTACCGGTCTTTTCCGAAAAGTCGGTTCTACGAAGATAAGTGCTACTATATCTTTTTTGAGGAGTGATTTGGTCTATTATGTTGCCGGAGAATAATAATGTGGCTTGAAGACTTTACGGGAGAGGAAATACGCCGAATTTATTATGAGAAGGTGGAAAATCTGGTAATGTATCGTGAGTTTTTCTGTTGAAGGGAGGTGGGATGAAATTTTTGTATTTTGTAGGTTTTACGGACAAAGTAATGTGGAAGATACCCTGGTAAAATAAAATACAGTTAAATTTGATTTTTTCTGTTGACAAGATGTGACTTTAGCCTTATATTTGTGCTCGGATGATAGGTGAGAATATCACAACAAGGCTTAGGTAAATAACCGGTTACGGGTATATCCCAAAGGGTGGCTCGTGGCCGAGTAAGCTATAACTTTCTGAGTACAAACTGTCCGGTACTACTGTCTTGAGTCGAAAACTGAGGAAGCTCAAGAGAAAAAGCCGGTCCCGTAGAAATTGGAGAAAAGGCTGACAAAAGGACGAAATGAATTGAATGGTGGAGTTTGCGTCAGTCGAAGCTACGGGAAACTAACATAAGAAGAATACAAACAGGAATGAGGGAACTTCTTATTGAGTCTTGGCTAAGGGATAACAGAAACTAAGAACGACCCAAGATCAAGGAGGAAGGAATGTCCTTCAACACTAAGCCTCTGAGGGGGGCACTCATACTGACAGCGATAATGAGCGTGGTAGTGCTCATGCTTCCCCAGCTTTCGCAAGCGCAACCGGTTTTGCAGGTTCGTGTCGGTGATACGACCGCCAGTCCGGGAGAGCAAAATACTGTCATTTCAGTATATATGAGCAATTGGCAGGACACGGTAGCGGGATTCAATCTCTATATCCAGTTGGACCGTCCCGATATTATGGAGTTTCAAACAGACACCCAAACGGTGGTGGATACGACTTATTGGAAATGTCTGGAGTGGGATGGTTCTACATGCATCGATTCCGTTCTGTCCAATTGGCAGGATTATGATTTCATCCATGTCGAAACGCATGAGGTGACAGTCGGGAACTTCGATACCACCGGCACCTTGTGTTCCGGCTGGGCGATGGTTGATGCCCGTTCCCTCTCCGGGACCGGTTACGATTTGAATGTTGCCGGGTTGGCGTTTTCGCAAAGTGACACGCTCAATCGTGGAATAGCGCCGCAGCAAGGTGGCTTGCTGGTGAAATTACTGGCGGATGTATACAACATCCCCGACTCCTTAACGGACAGGTTGGTAAATCTCTATATTGTACGCGACTTCCACTTTAGTTTCTCCCGTCCGGATGGTTCTTCCATCGGAATTGCATACGATACGGTGCCCGATACGACTTGTTGGGTCTGCACGGCATGGGCGGGCGACGTTTGTACCAATTGGGAAAAGGTGCCGGTTCCTCCGCCGGAAGGATGCGATTCGTTGGAGATCGATACGGTGGAAGTGCCGTACATCGACACGACGGTGGTTTTCCTGATCGACGGTACGCTGGAAGTGGAAGCCGGTTATGTCTGTGGGGACGTGGACGGCTCCGGCGCGGTGAACGTTGCGGACTTGACCTACATGGTGAACTTCTTATTCAAAGGAGGGCCGGAACCGCAGCCGATGGAAGCTGGAGACGTCGATTGTCAACCGGGTGTGAACGTTGCGGATTTGACATACATGGTAAATTTCCTGTTCAAGGGTGGGCCTGAACCGTGCGGTTGTTGAGGGGTGCGCAACGAAGCCTTTAGAGAAAGTTTTGCTTCTACGTAATGAAAAAAATGAACGTACATAGAGGAAACTGTGCTCGGCATGGCGACATGCGGAGCACGCTAAACCGGTAAACCCTTAAAATGGAAAGGAGGACGCTTAAAAGAGGTATTTATGACACGCGCTCAAATGAAAGAACAGTTAGCGTATTCTTTGGCTCATGTTGGGGATTGTCCGAGGATTTGGTGGCTCTCATCCGAGGAGAATCAAGAGAACAACCGAGGGGGGATGAGAAAGAATATGTTTAACGGTTTAACTGTAATTGTTAACGAAGTATTTTAGGAGTAAGAAATGAAACGCATTTCATTGTTTCTTGCTTTCACAGCGCTGATGGTTTTTTCATTTGGGCTTGCCCAAGCAGCCACTGACGTCAATATGACGGTGACGAGCGGTCTTTACGGTGGTGATACTGTTCAAGTGGGCGCCACAGTGACTTTCACGTTCTCATTTGACTACACCCCTGGTGACGGTTCTCACATTACCGGTTCATCAAACGGGTTCCAGGTCTGGACGACGTCCGGTGCCAACTTTACGGCTCTCGGCCATGACACCTTGACGATTAACCCTTCTTGGGCTGATACCTACGATGGTGGTATCTTCCAGAATGAGTTCAGCGTTGACGGTGCCGGCCGCGATACCGTCGGTTTCGGTGGTTTTGCTCTGTTCAAACCCGGTTTTGCCGATGGTTACGTCGGTGACGTGTGGTACATCACCACCGTTCCCAGCCAAGATGGTGATACCCTCTGTATTGACTCTGCCTGGTATCCTCCGAGCAACCCGTGGTTGTGGTCGACAGATGGCGCTCTCGGTGCCTTTGGTCCGGGATGGGCTGGTCCGTACTGCTTCCATGTCTATTTTGTCCCGAATGAACCTCCGGTTTTCGACAACTGTCAAGCTGCCATGACCTTTGATCACTGTGCGGTTGCTCAGTATGATTTCGATGCGACTGATCCGGAAGGCGATGGTATCGTTTACTCAATCGTTTCCGGTCCGGGTACCATTGATCCGAACACCGGTGAATGGAGCTATGCGCCGACGTTGGGTGACGTCAGTGCTTCGCCGATCACTCTGCAAATTGGTGCGACCGATCCCTCTGGTTCCAACCAGACGACGGTGTGCGATGTTGCTTTGACCTTCGACAACCAGGGTCCTGCCTTCACCGATGGTTGTGGTACGACCACTCCGGTTGGTATGGGTAACCCGGTTAGCCAGCAGGTTACTGCGGTTGACGATTGTGACGGTGTCACGTATTATGTTGCTAGTGTGACTCCGACTCCGGTTGGTTCGTACAACATCGATCCGAACACCGGTCTGCTCACCTTCAACACTGATAACCCTGGTGACGGTGGTAACGTCTATGACTTTACTATTGGTGCCACCGATGGTTTGGACAGCACCGAAGATTGCCATGTCTTCTTCGACGTGCTGGTTACTGAGCCGTACGAAGTTCAGATCGAGAAGACCCACATGTCCATTCAGGGCCAACATGAATATGTTGACGTGACTGTTAACAAGGGCTCTGAGGAAATGGGTGGTTTCGACATCCTTATCGCCTATGATCGTTCGGCTTTGAACTTCCAAGCCGTTATGGAAGGCGACATCTACACCGACTGCGGATGGGAATACTTCACCTATCGCACCTGGTTCTTCCCGTCATACTACCCGCACTTCTTCTGGGGTGGTACGGTCAGAGTCATCGGTATGGCTGAGCTGAACAACGGCGCCAACCATCCGACCTGCTTTATGACCGATAAGCCGTTCACGCTGTTTGTCCTTGACTTCTTGGTCACCGACAACCGTCAGTTCGAGTGCCAGTATGCTCCGATTCGGTTCTACTGGACTGACTGCGGCGACAACACCATCTCCTCGAAGACTGGTGACAGCTTGTTCGTGTCCCGTTATGTGATCGAGTATCCGTTTGATGCTACTCCGTATCACATTGAAGATGCGACCTATGGCTTCCCGACCTACTTTGGTGTCCAAGAAGAATGCCTGGTCGGCGGCGGTGCCGGCAAGCCGGCTCCAGTTCAGTTCATCGACTTCCTGAACGGTGGCGTTGACATTGCCTGCGCCGACTCTATCGACGCTCGCGGCGACGTCA
>CAZAZQ010000024.1:20052-34109 GCA_964489705.1 uncultured Ignavibacteriales bacterium | reverse complement strand
GTTGGCAAGTGAACGGTTGATGTGCTACGACAAGGTACCGTTTGCCTTTGATACCTGAAGAAAAGACGGAAATTACCTTCCCAAACTCTCCCCCTTCCCGCCGCCGGGAAAACCGCCTTTCTTGTTGTCAGGGTAATTGCTTTCATATATATTACCCTCTGACTTTTTCCGAAAGGAAAGAGCCAAACGATGGTGAGGTATGACTCGGACTCGAAGTAAGCGAGGTCATTATTGTTTGAAAAAGTTTTGATTGCCAACCGCGGCGAAATCGCCCTGCGGATTATCCGTGCCTGCCGAGAGCTGGGCTTGAAAACGGTCGCCGTATTTTCGGAAGCAGACCGGGATGCGTTGCATGTCCGCTTTGCCGACGAAGATGTCTGCATCGGTCCTCCTCCGCCCAATGAATCGTATCTGGACTTCAAACGGATTATCTCGGCGGCGGAAGTGACCAACGCCGGTGCCATTCATCCCGGCTACGGCTTTTTGGCGGAAAACGCCGATTTTGCCGAGATCTGCGAATCCTGCGGCTTGGTTTTCATCGGTCCTACCCCGGAACAGATCCGGCAGATGGGCGACAAAATTAAAGCCAAGGAATTGATGAAAAAAGCCGGCGTGCCGGTGATTCCCGGCTCGGAAGGAGTGGTGACATCTTTCCAGCAGGCAAGCGAGCTTGCCGAAGAAATCGGCTATCCGGTAATGCTGAAAGCAATTGCCGGAGGCGGTGGAAAAGGAATGCGGATTTGCCGGAACCTCGCCGAACTGGAGCGCGGTTTTCATATCGCTTCCACCGAAGCGGGGAACGCTTTCGGCAATCCCGATTTGTACCTCGAAAAGGTCATCATCAATCCGCACCACATCGAATTTCAACTGGCGGGCGACACCCACGGCAATTTCTTTCACTTCGGCGAGCGGGACTGCTCCATCCAACGCCGCCATCAGAAGCTCATCGAGGAAACCCCTTCTCCCCTCATGACGGAAGAACTTCGCAAGAAGATGGGTGAAGCGGCGGTGCGAGGCGCCCGGATGGTCAACTACCGTGGCATGGGTACTATCGAGTTCCTCGTCGACGACGACCACAACTACTACTTCATGGAGATGAACACCCGCATCCAGGTCGAACATCCCATCACGGAAGAGGCGTACGAAGTCGACCTCGTCAAAGATCAACTGCGGATAGCCCTGGGAGAAAAGCTGACTTATAAGCAAGAAGAGTTGACTCCCAAGTGGGCGGCGATAGAGTGCCGCATCAACGCCGAAGATGTGGAAAAAGATTTCCGTCCCACTCCCGGCAAGATTACCGGCTTGCACATTCCCGGCGGTCCCGGCGTGCGGGTCGACCGCGCCGTGTATACCGGCTACCAGATTCCGCCGTACTACGACTCAATGATAGCCAAGCTTATCGTCCGAGCCAGAACCCGCGAAGAGGCGGTCATGCGCATGAAGCGTTCCCTGGACGAGTTCATCGTGGAAGGCATTCCCACGACGATTCCTTTTCACCAAGAGATTTTCAACCACCCCGACTTTGTCGCCGGGAATTACAACATCGCTTTTCTGGAAACCCGATTCCGCAAACCGACCGAGAACCCCGCCGCCCCTCCGCCAGACACCGCCCCTCCCGACGAGAACGGCAAAGCGTTAGAGCTTATTGCAGATAGAACAGAGAAAACGGAAGAGTTTGACAGGAGTAATTTAGAAACAGTGGAGGACTCAGGTGAACATACCAGCTGATTTGAAATACACCGTTGAACATGAATGGGTAAAAATCGAAGGGAATATCGCCACCGTCGGCATCACCGACTATGCCCAAGACGAGTTGGGCGACATCGTCTTCGTCGAGCTTCCCGCCGAGGGTGACGAAGTGACCCAGAACGAGCCGTTTGGGACCATTGAAGCGGTCAAGGCGGTGTCGGATTTGTTTTCTCCGCTTTCCGGGAAGGTAGTGGAAGTCAATACCGCCCTTGACGACGACCCGATGGCAATCAACCGCGACCCGTACGGCGAAGGCTGGATGATAAAAATTGAAATGACTGATCCCTCGGAAGTTGAGCAGCTTCTGGACTCCACCGGCTACAAGAGTCGCATCAGTCAATAGCGATTAAACGTACAAAGATAATTTTTAAGCGTGACGGACAGCTATGCCATATATACCGAACACCGACGATGACCGCCGAGCGATGCTGCAACGCATCGGCGTCAAGGATATCGAAGAGCTCCTTTCCCCCATACCGCCGGAGCTTCGTCTTGACCGCCCTTTGAATATCCCGGCACTCTCCGAAATGGAGGTACTGCGCGAGATTGAGCGGTTGGCAGGCGAGAACAACCATGAGATGGTCTGTTTCGCCGGAGGCGGCGTCTACGACCACTTCGTGCCCGCCGCTGTGGAAACGGTTATCAGTCGGCCTGAGTTCATGACGGCTTACACCCCTTACCAAGCTGAGGTTTCGCAAGGCACCCTGCAGGTGATATACGAGTTCCAAACGCATATCTGCCGTCTGACGGGGATGGATGTCGCCAACGCCTCCATGTACGACGGCGCTACCGCGGCTGCGGAAGCCTGTCTGATGGCGGCAAAAGCGACCCGCCGGAAAAAAGTGCTGGTCTCGGAAGCGGTGAATCCCCTCTACCGAGAAGTCATCGCTACCTATTTCTCCGGGCGGGAGCTGGCGCTGGTCACTATCCCGATGGAAAAAGGCAGAACTTCGTTTTCTCGACTGGAGGAGGCTATCGACAAGGACACGGCGGGAGTGTTGATAAGCCAACCCAACTTCTTTGGTTTGCTGGAAGAAGTTACGGAAATTTCCGAGCTGATTCACAAAGCCGGAGGGTTGCTGCTGGTCTCGGTTGACCCTATCGCACAGGCTCTCCTTACGCCGCCGGGAGAATACGAGGCGAACATCGTGACGGGAGAAGGACAGCCGTTGGGACTGCCGCTTTCGTTCGGCGGACCGCTGTTGGGATTCTTTGCTGCGAAGAAAAACCTCATTCGAAGCATCCCGGGGCGTATCGCCGCCCGGACGAAAGACGTAGACGGCAAGACCGGCTTCGTTCTCGTGCTCCAAACCCGGGAGCAACATATCCGCCGCGAAAAAGCGACCTCGAACATCTGCACCAACCAAGCCCTGTGCGCCACGGCGGCGTCGGTCTACCTGACATTGATGGGCAAGACCGGCATAAAGAACGTCGCTCTCCTGTCAATGGAGAAAGCACACCAGGCAGCGGAAGCCATTTACGCTCTCGACGGATTCGAGCCCTATTTCGACGCTCCCTTCGTGCGCGAGTTCGCCGTCAAAACCCCGATACCCGCGGCGGTGATTATCGAACGAATGGCGTCCCATAATATCCTTGCCGGAATCGACGCCGGACGGTGGTACAAAGACATGGACGATTGTTTACTGGTGGCAGGCACGGAAAAGCGCACCGACGAAGAGATTACCCGCCTGGCGAAAGGGTTGAAGGAGCTCGTGCGTGATGGCGTTCTGTCCTCAATGTCATAGAGAATTGCCGGACGACGTGACGGAATGTTTTTACTGCGGATACGATGTGTCGGAGAAAAACGAAACGGATGCTGAGGCCCCTCAGTGGGTGGTTATCGGAACGGTGGAAAGCAAGATGTATGCGGACCTGGCAAAAGAGACCCTGACCTCTTCCGACATTCCGGCGGTCATTATCGCCAAAGAAGGGTTCTTCGGCAGCATCGGTTTGCCCCTGCATCCGTTCTACGGCTCATCGTCCGCGCCGTTTGAAATCTCGGTTCCCGCCGCCTTGGTCGAGGAGGCGTGCGAACTGCTGGATATGACCATCGGCGAGAAATGGCAGAGAAAGGAGAAGTAAGTGTACTGTCCCAAGTGTCGTTACGAATACGAAACCGGCGTGTTGGTCTGCCCGGACTGCAATGTCCCCCTGGTCGATGTTCTTCCCGCTGAGAAAGCGGCGGTGACCACTCCCGACCAGAGCTGGATTGTCGTGGGCGGAGTGGCGAGCGAAATGAAATCGGAAATCGCCCGCGGCTCACTGGACTCGAACAATATCCCCTCGGTTATTCTCTCCTCCTCGTTCGGCGCCTACGGCAGAGGCATGGATTTCCAAACTGGGTTGGTGAACTCTTCACGAGTGGGAAATATCATCATGGTTCCCCGCGAATACCGAGAGGAAGCGGCTCTTATTTTGAAGGCCGTCTTGGGGGACGACTTGATTCAACCGGAGAAGCACGGATAAGGAAGACAACGAAGAAAGTAAGAGAAGAGTCAGCATAGAGAGGAAACGAACGTATGAAGAAAGTACAAACCGGAGTTATTGCGGCGTTGGTTATAATTATCGCAATTGTACTCATCGCGCAAAAATCGAACGACGGCGTCAAAGCGCCATACCTGACCGATGCCGACGCCGCCATGGCGCAAGCAGCCGACAGCGGCATGTTCGCCCTGATTTATTTTTACTCCCCCACCTGAAGCTGGTGCAAGAAGCTTGACACGGTCGTGTTGAAAGACAAAGCGGTGGTTGATTACTTTACGAACGAAATGATTCTTGCCAAAGTAAACGGCAAAGAAGACAGTCTGTTGGCGCAGCGCTTTCACATTGTAGCGTACCCGACATTGGTGATGGTGGACAGCACCGGAGAGGAAGTGGATCGCATCATCGGGTACATGCCGCCGGTTGATTTCTTGAAAGAAGTGAAAAACTATCGGGAAGGGATAGGCACCCTTTCGGATTTGCTCAAGCAAGCGGAGGCAAATCCTGAACGGGAGCTTATGTTTGAAATCGCCGAAAAGTACCATTACCGGGGGAGCAACGACGAAGCGGTGCACTGGTATCAGAAAGTCATCGAAGCTGGTGATCCTCTTGATTCTCTATCAGGGGAATGCCGGATGTCATTGGGGAGTATGTTCTATCTTGACAAGCAGTATGACAGCGCCATCGAGATGTTCACACAGATAATGGAAGACTTCAAAGAGAAACCGCTGGCGGAAGACGCCGAGATCTGGCGTGCGGTGGTTTATCGAAAGAAAAGCGACACCACCGCGGCGATAGCGGCATTCGAGGCGTTTGTCGAGCATTACCCGAAATCCGATGCGCTCGACTATGCCCAGCACTGGATAGCGAAGCTGAAAGGAGACACGCTGGACAAGGGAAAGAGCAGCGAGTGACGCTTCGGCTTGATGAAAGCGACATAATAACGGAGAGGAACACAGACTATACCGGAGAAACGGTTCATATACGCCGTTGGGAATCTTTCTCCGGCGGCACACAAGCTCATAACGGAGGTAACCTCTTCTTTCAATACCGCCTTGTTCGCACGGTATGGCGGGATCGGTTGTAAGTAAGGGAGAACAAGAACGGACTATGACGGAGAAACTGTTGATTTACGAGAAATCGGTACCGGGGAGAAAGGGATATACCCTTCCTCAAACGTCGATGCCGGAAGAGGAAATTATCGCTGCTATTCCGGAGAAATTCCGGCGCCGGGGAGATATTTCCCTGCCGGAAGTGACCGAAGGGGAAGCGATGCGGCACTTCATCGGCTTGTCGGTCAAGAACCATCATATCGACAAAGGGTTCTACCCGCTCGGCTCGTGCACTATGAAGTACAACCCCAAACTCAACGAGGTGGCAGCTTCCTATGCCGGGTTCCGCAAGCCGCATCCGATGACGCCGCCGGGAGCGGTGCAAGGCATCTTGCGGTTGATGTGGCGATTGTCCGAGTTCCTCTCTGAGATTTCGGGTTTTCCGCATGTTTCATTGCAGCCGGTCGCCGGGGCACACGGCGAGTTTGCGGGCTTGCTCATCATGCGCGCCTACCACGAGCACCAAGGAAAAAAGCGCACCAAAATTCTCATCCCCGACTCCGCCCACGGCACCAACCCCGCCTCGGTGGCGGCGGCAGGGTTCACGACGGTGCAGGTTGCTTCCAACGAGCACGGCATCGTTCCCCCCGAAGCGGTCAGAGAGGTGATGGACGACACGGTGGTGGGCATGATGCTGACCAACCCGAACACCTTGGGATTGTTCGAAAGCCATATCAAAGAAATCGCTGAGATTATCCACAGCGCCGACGGACTGATGTACTTGGATGGCGCCAATTTGAACGCTAATATGGGAATTTTCCGCCCCGGCGAGGTCGGGTTCGACATAATGCACTTCAATCTCCACAAGACGTTCTCCACTCCCCACGGCGGCGGCGGTCCCGGAGCGGGAGCCATCGGCGTTGTCGAGCGGCTGGAGAAATTCCTTCCCGTACCGGTGCTGGCGAAAAACGACAAAGGAAAATTCTTCTTCGACTATGACCGTCCTCATTCCATCGGACGGCTGCATTCGTACTACGGAAACTTCGCCAACTTCGTCCGTGCTTATGCGTATATCAAAACGCTGGGAGGAAAAGGAATCCGCCGAGTCTCGGAAAACGCCGTGCTGAACGCCAATTACTTGAAAGAGCTGTTGCGCGAAGATTACGAATTACCCTACGACAGCCCTTGTATGCACGAGTTCGTCATTTCCGGTTCCCGCCAGAAAAAGCACGGGGTGCGGACGTTGGATATTTCCAAGCGCTTGTTGGACTTCGGGGTACATCCGCCCACCAACTATTTCCCTTTGATTGTTCCCGAAGCTATGATGATTGAGCCGACCGAGACGGAGAGCAAGGAAACGCTCGACGAGTTTGCCGCTATTATGAAGCAAATCGCCCGGGAAGCGGAAGAGAACCCGGAGATTATCACCTCCGCTCCGCATAACACCCCGGTGCGGCGGCTTGACGAGGTCGGCGCGGCGCGCACTCTTGACGTTTGCTACCAACCGTAGCCCAAACAAGGGTAGGTCAGCGGGAAAGTAGGGAAGATCCGGAACGGATCTGCCTTTTCCATTCTCCATCTTCGTTAGGTTTCCTTCGAGACTTGACTACGGATGGCTCATCCCTAAAGGATCTTCGTCTGTGTTGTCGGGCGTGGTGCTTTCACCACCAGCACCCGCAGGGTGGAGTCGCTTTCGTTGTACCAGCAGTGGGGGATTTTTGCCGGGCTTTCAATGAGCGTGTCGGCGCCGACTTCTTTTTTTTCATCCCCGACTTCGACGATTCCCCGTCCTTCCAAGACGTAGAAGAAAACATCCACCGGCGTGATATGTTTTTTCAACTGTTCGCCCGGCTTCAGGGTAATGACGACCGCCTGGGCATGTTCGGTGTCGTAGAGTTTTCTGGCGTCCACCCCATGCGGGTTCTGGGTAACGGCAGCGTTTGCAACTTCGATAATATTCATTGGGGTATCCTTTTCTCTCTTTGAGTAAATGGTCATGTGCTTTTTGTACCGCTCTTCCACCGCGGCTATTTCGTCCAAAATAGACCTCTTTTTATACTTGTCAACGCTTTTTGCAACATAGTGTTCCCCGCACCGCCCTGTTCATTTTTTCAACATCCTTTGGAGATAATGACGTATAACTCCAAAAGAGCTTGACAGGAGAGGCTCCGTTCGGCATATATATTTGCAGCTATGGCAACAAGTTAGGTATGCAGAGCATATTTAAGTGTCATACCGAAGTTTCCGATAAGGTAGGTAAACGTAAACATAGCGACGAATAGGATAAGTATGGGTATTTTGGCATCACGGAAGACAGCGCCGTATTTTTTTCTCGGCATCGTAGTTTTGTTTTGTTGCACCGTCGCCGGTTGCGGCGGCAAGGCAGGGATGTCCCATCCCCAGCTTTACGGTGACCGCACCGGGAAGGCTGACTCTGTCACGACAGCCGAAGATTCGCTGAGCGGAGGCGATTTCGGTGCCTACGGCTCGGCGGGGTACGGCGAAGAACAGACCTCCAAAGGCTACCTGTCCCATTCCGATAATTATTTCCAACAATCAGACCCCCTGGCTCCGCCCGAGGAGTACCCGGTAGCAGACGAGTCGCTCTACGGTGCCAGTTCCGTCGATATCGACGATTCCGCCAAAGCGGTGGATGATGATGTCTGGCGGCAGTTTGAGCTGGCGGAAGAGTACCATTCCATGGGGGTTATTGCCAACCGGGAGGCGGCGTGGGAGGAAGCCCAGTACTACTTTGAAAAAGCGCTCAAGATTCTGGCGTCGCTCGATATCGAGCCGGATTCCCTCTCCACTCCGGAAGCGGAGAAATATGAAACAACCCTCGACAATATCATCGCCGACTATCGGGTTGCCCTTCGGTCGCTGGGGCGGTTGGACGAAGACGTTTCCGCCTCGGTGCTCATCGAGCGTTTCGGTGACCTTGCCAACAATCTTACGACCGATACTCTCCAACTCTTCAAGGGAGAAACGGAACAGGTCACCTACGACATCCCGATTGTCATGAACGATCGGGTGAAGAAATCGCTCATCTATTTCCAGACGGTCGCCCGTGACGCCTTTGCCAAGTACCTCGCCCGCTCCAAGAAATATACCCCCATGATGAAACGAATCTTGAAGCAGTACGGATTGCCGCAGGATTTAATCTACCTGTCGTTGGTGGAATCGGGATACAACCCAAACGCCTATTCGTGGGCACGGGCGGTCGGACTGTGGCAGTTTATTTCCTCCACCGGCAGATTGTACGGGCTCAAACGAAATTGGTGGATGGACGAGCGCCGCGACCCGGTGAAATCGACTCATGCCGCCTGTCGTCACTTGAAAGATTTGTACGAAGAGTTCGGGTCGTGGGAGCTTGCCATGGCGGCGTATAACGGCGGATCGGGACGGATTAGAAATACCATAAAGAAACAACGCACTATCGACTTCTGGAAACTTCGGTTGAAACGCCAGACGATGGACTACGTGCCGCTCATCATGGCGGCGGCGATTATCGCCAAGAATCCGGAGAAGTACGGCTTCGACAATATCGAGTACGAACCGGAAGTGGTCTGGGATGAAGTGGTTATCGACCGGTGTTTAGACCTCTCAGTGGTGGCGAAGGCGCTCGGATGCTCTTTGAAGGAACTTAAAGAGCTCAACCCCGAATTGCTCAGGCGGTATACTCCGCCCAACGCCAAAAAATATACCCTGAAAATCCCCGTCGGCACCAAGGAGAAGTTCCTGCTGGCGTATGACTCTATGCCTTCACCGAAAGAGACCAGTTGGGTGCGCCACAAAATCAGACGGGGCGAGACGGTCAGCTCCATTGCGGCAAAATACGGCGTTTCCCAGTATGCGATTTTCGCCGCCAACAATCTCAACCGCCGCTCAAAAATTTACGCCGGTAAGACGCTCATTGTGCCGGTGCCGCTCGACCGGGAGTACCGGGCTTCCAGCCGGAAGAAGAACAGAGAGTATTCGGCGAAAAATTCCGTCTACACGGTGCGGGCGGGAGATACCATGTGGGACATCGCGCGGGCGTTCGGGACAACGGTAAGCGCTTTGCGGCGAATTAACTACATCGAGCGCGGCTCGCGGATTTACGTCGGGCAGAAGTTGAGAATCCCTTCCACCGCAACGAAGCTGAAAAACAAAAAGACCACCTACGCCCAAACCGACCAGCCGAAAAAGAAATCGAGCGGCTCGAAGAAAAGCTCGTCCGGCACCTACAAGGTGCGCCGAGGCGACACCCTCTGGGATATCGCCCGGAAGTTCGGCACCACCACCGACCGGATCAGGAGCCTCAACGGGTTGGGCCGCTCCAGCCGGATTTATCCCGGGCAGGTGCTTATCGTCAGCGCCGACAACGACTTGAACTACGTCATCCACAAAGTGCGCCGGGGCGAAACCTTGAGCCGGATCGCCAAAAAATATCGTACCACCATCGCAAAAATTCTCTCCATCAACAAAATATCCGATCCGGACCGCTTGCAGGTGGGAACGAAACTGAAAATTATCTTAAACTGAACGGAGACATTCATGGCACGGAAGCGTGATGTCGTCATCGGAATCATTATCGCCTTTGTCTTCATTGCCGCGCTGGGGTTTTTTGGCTTGCTTTTCATCGGCTTGATGACGCAAGGGGGTGAGCTTGAGTTCACCGGCTTAGGCGGTAATATCGGCGTCGTGGAGATGTTTGGAGTCATCACCGAGACGACCGGACGACCGGTTATCAAGCAAATCGACCGATGGGCGGAAAACAACTCTATCAAAGCGATAATCTTGCATATCAACTCCCCCGGCGGAGGGGTGGCGATTTCTCAAGAGATTTTCGACGCCGTCAAGCGGGCGCGCGAGAAGAAACCGGTGATTGCCTCAATGGCGTCGGTGGCGGCGTCCGGCGGGTACTACATCGCCTGCGGTGCCGACCGAATCGTCGCCAACCCGGGCACGATTACCGGTTCGATCGGAGTCATCTTTTCTTTCCCCACTTTTCAAGGATTGATGGAGAAACTGGGCATCGCGACTGAGACCGTCAAATCGGGAGAGCTGAAAGATGTCGGTACCTACACCCGTCCGATGACGAAAAAAGAAGAGCTCATGCTCCGTTCGGTAGTGATGGATAGCTACGAGCAGTTCGTGGAAGCCATTTCCGAAGGACGGGGAATGGAAAAGGAAGAGATCTATCCGTTAGCCGATGGTTCTATTTTTACCGGCTTGCAGGCGTACAACTTAGGGCTGGTGGATACCCTTGGCGGTTTGCAGGAAGCTATAGAAATTGCGGCGGATTTGGCGGAAATCAGCGGAAAACCGAAAGTGGTTCGTCCTGTCGAGAAAAAGAAGTTCCGGTTGTTCGACTTGCTCGGCGGGTTGCTTCCCGGCTTTGATGACAATGTCATTCAAGAACTTACGGAACCGCAGTTGCTCTATCTCTACCGGTGAGAAGCGATTTTTTTCAAAAAAACTATAGACAAGCGGCTCTTTTTGCTTTTCATTTAGGGGAAAAGAGTGTATCTTTTCCTGCTCCAAGGGGTTACCTGATAGAGGAAAAGAATTTCCTTGGGATGGAGAGCGTTGGAGATATATAGAAGAATGTTGGTTGTAGCAGTTGGGAGGTTGTCGTGACAAAGGCTGATTTAGTGGAACGGGTTGCAGAAAAAACCGGCCTTACCAGGACTGACGTGTCAGTGGTGGTTGACTCGTTACTTGATGTTATCAAGAAGTCGTTGGAGAGCGGACACAATATCGAGATCAGAGGGTTCGGGACATTTAAGGTAAAGCTTCGGAAGGCGCGAAAAGCTCGTAACCCTCGCACCGGTGAAGTGGTGCCGGTACCCGACCGGAAGGTTCCGGTGTTCAAGCCTTCGAATGAGTTTAAGAACATGATTACGAAACTTGCTATCTAAGCAGAAGCAGCAACGGTAAATTGGAGGTTGAATGCCAAGCGGAAAGAAACGGAAACGCTTGAAAATAAAGACGCATAAGCGGAAAAAACGCAGACGCGCCAATCGTCATAAAAAGAAAAACAGATAGGAACCGACGTTGAATTGTGCTCCCGCCCGTGGGAGGTGTCTTTGACGCCTGAAACCGGCGGGAAATGATAGATCTTCACTTCCTATACTATCTCTTGAGGATTGAACCCAGCCTGCCTGTTTCCCCCTCGACAGGCAGGTTCCTTTTTTTACCCCTGCAGCAGGGGCATTCTCTTTTTTGTCTGGCGGGTTTCGACGTCTTCTTTATCCTCCTTTCCCCGAGAAAATCCTGCTTTCGAGACAACTTTTTTTCTTTCTTTTCGTAAGGATACCAGAGACAAGGACATATCGTAAACGGAGGACAAACAGATATGTGGAAAACAGCGGTGGCGTTTTTTGTCCTGCTCTTCGGGTTGGTTCTCTCGGCGGCGGCAGACGACAGCGGCAGAATATACGGAAGAATTACGACGGTGGACGGCGATATTTTTGAAGGTTTCATCCGGTGGGATAAAAACGAGGGGAGTTGGGTGGATATGTTGGACGGCACCAAAGACCTTCCCCGTAACAAACACCGGCGCTCCGAGTATCGTCGCGAGCGGAGAACCTCGTTTAAGATTTTCGGTATCGAAATCGCCCGTTCCTCGTCGGACCGAAGTTGGTGGTCGTCGGCGCAAACCGGCATTCGGTTCGGACACATTGAGACGATGGACGTGGTCGATGACGATGCGGTGCTGTTGACGTTGAAATCCGGGCAGGAGGTCGAGTTTACCGAGGGCTCGACGGATATCGGCACCGACATCCGGGAAATCATCATCGAGGACCGCGACGAGGGAGAAATCGAGCTGGTCTGGGACGATTTGGAGACGATTGACTTCATGTCGCCCCCCGCCGGACTGAAATCCGAGTTCGGCGAGCGCTTGTACGGGACGTTAACCACCCGCAGGGGAAAAGAGTTTACCGGCTTTGTCTGCTGGGATGTGGACGAGCTGTTCCCGACGGATATCCTCGACGGAGAGGAAAAAGGACGTAAACGGAAAATCAAGTTCGGCGACATTGCCGTTATCGAGCGCTACAGTTCCAATGCGGCGAAGGTGACTCTCACCAACGGGAAGGAGATGGTTCTGCGCGGCTCCAACGATGTCGACGACGGCAACCGGGGCATCATCATCTCCGATCCCGGCTTTGGACAGGTGCAAGTGGAATGGGACGAGTTTGACCGCTTGGAATTTTCCCCCGCCCCGTACCAGGTGACCTATGACCAGTTTGACGGCGGCAAGCCGTTATGGGGCACAGTGTATACCGAGGATGACGATTCCTACACGGGGGAAATTCGCTGGGATGACGATGAGGAGTACACGTGGGAAATCCTCGACGGCAGTATGCGGGGATTGGATTTTGAGATTGAGTTTTCCAAGATTAAAAGCATCCGCAAGCGTTCCTACCGTTCGTCCGTCGTGACCCTCTGGGACGGTCGCACTTTCCGCTTGCGCGGTTCCAATGATGTCGATGAAGACAACAAAGGCATTTTCATCACCCTTGATGACGGTGAAGAAGTCGAGGTTGACTGGGAAGACTTCGATCGCGTGGAGTTCAAGCGCTAAACTGACTCAATCCTGCCAAACAAATGAATCAGGTCACCCTCCTGTTGGAGGGTGACCTGTTTTTTTTCTGTCGTTTGGAAAACGTCGGTTCTCTTATTGTCCCATGAAAGGATAGCGATAGTCTTTCGGCGGGACGAAATTCTCTTTGATGGAACGCGGCGAGGTCCAGCGGAGCATGTTCTGAATGCCGCCCGCTTTGTCGTTGGTACCTGACGCTCGTCCGCCGCCGAACGGCTGCTGTCCCACCACGGCGCCAGTCGGTTTGTCGTTGATGTAGAAATTGCCGGCGGCGTTGCGCAGAGTACGCTCCGCAAGCGCAATCGCATTTCTATCGGTGGCAAAGATGGCGCCGGTGAGGGCATACGGAGAGGTATTGTCAACCAAATGGAGGGTGTTGGCGTATTCGTCGTCGTCATATACGTAAATAGTCACCACCGGTCCGAAGATTTCCTCTTCCATCAACTTGAAGTGCGGGTCGGTTGTCACGACAATAGTCGGCTCGATAAACCATCCCTTCGATTCATCATAACCGCCGCCGCAGATAATCTCGCAGTCGCCTGACTGTTTGGCGTAGTCGATATAGGCGACGATAGAGCGGTATGCCGACTCATCGATGATGGCGTTGAGGAAGTTCGTGAAATCTTCCGGGTCGCCCATCTTCAGCTCCTTGGTTTGAGTGACGAGCTTTTCCTTGATTTCACCCCAGAGGGATTTCGGCAGGTAGCACCGCGAGGAGGCAGAGCACTTTTGCCCTTGATATTCGAACGAGCCGCGCACAATGGCGGTCACCAGAGCGTCGACATCACACGAATTGTGGGCGACGATGAAGTCCTTCCCGCCGGTCTCGCCGACGATGCGGGGGTAACTGCGGTAGTTGGCGATATTCTCGCCAACCGTTTTCCACATCGTCTGGAAGGTAGCCGTCGAGCCGGTAAAGTGGATGCCCGCCAGATGCTTGTTGCGCAGGACGGTGTCCCCGATGGCGGCGCCGCGGGCGAAGACGAGGTTGATGATGCCTTTGGGCAGCCCCGCTTCGCGGAGGATTTTCATAATGAAGTGCGAGGTATACGCTGCTGTGGAAGCCGGTTTCCAGACCGTGACGTTCCCCATAATCGCGGGGGCAGTGGGGAGGTTGCCGTTAATCGAGACGAAGTTGAACGGCGTCACGGCAAAGATGAACCCTTCCAACGGGCGATGGTCGAGTC
>CAZAZQ010000024.1:17547-19952 GCA_964489705.1 uncultured Ignavibacteriales bacterium | reverse complement strand
AAGTTGAACGGCGTCACGGCAAAGATGAACCCTTCCAACGGGCGATGGTCGAGTCTGTCCCAGATGAGCGGTGCGTTGGTAGGCTGGATGTCATAAATTTGCTGAGCGAAATGGCAGTTGAAGCGCCAGAAGTCAACCAGCTCGCAGACGGCATCGATTTCCGCCTGGAAGATGGTCTTGGAATGCGCCAGCATGGTAGCGGCGTTCATGATGTGCCGATACGGTCCGGCGATGAGATCAGCCGCTTTCAAGAAAATGGCGGCACGCTGTTCCCACGGCATGTGTGCCCAGGCGCGCTGAGCCTCGACCGCCGCCTCCACCGCCATAGCGACTTCTTTCTCACCTCCTTGGTAATAGTACCCCAGCACCTGGGAGTGATTGTGCGGAGAGCGGATTTCCACTTTGGTGTCGGTTTTGATTTCTTCTCCGTTGATGACCATGGGGATTTCAAGAGAGGTACGTTTCAATTCCGCCAGCGCTTCTTCCAGCTTGGCACGTTCCGGGGAACCGGGAGCGTAGTTGAGAACCGGTTCGTTTTTGGGGGTTGGTACGCGATACATAGTTTCTATTCCTCCAGTCCTTCAGGTATGGTCGCCTGAATGATATAGTATTTCTTTCTCTGTCGAGGCGGACGGTTCCGCTTGGGTGGAAATGATACACAGAAACCGTTTCGGGGGCAAGCCGGGCAAGGCATTTTTTTCCGCTCGACGGGATGGGCGGTGTCGAGAGGGACGTTAAATAGTTGATTTCTCGTGTGAAAACGATTAAATATCGGCAAGAGAAATATTTTCCAAAGGAGATGTCAAAATGATTGAAAAAATCGAAGAACTGCTTGGGGAAGACAAAGATTTATTGACTTATCAATGCAAGGGGATTCCGAAAGAACGGCTGTATTTGCCCGGTCCGAATTTCATCGACGACGTCGTCAGCCAGAGCGACAGGCCACCGGCGGTGCTGCGGTCGTTGAATTGGCTGTATAATACGGGGCGTTTGGCGGGCACCGGCTATGTCTCGATTCTGCCGGTCGACCAGGGCATCGAGCACTCCGGCGGGGCGTCGTTTGCTCCCAACCCGGACTATTTCGACCCGGCAAAAATCGTCGAGCTGGCGATTGAAGGCGGCTGCAACGGGGTGGCATCAACTTTTGGCGTGTTGGGTTCGATTGCCCGGAAGTATGCCCACAAGATTCCATTCATTCTCAAGCTCAATCATAACCAACTGCTGACCTATCCCAACACCTACGATCAAGTCATGTTCGCCAATATCGAAAACGCCTTCAATATGGGAGCAGTCGGCGTCGGGGCGACGATTTACTTTGGCTCCGACGAGGGAATGCGCCAGCTTCAGGAGGTGACCGAAGCGTTCTCCCACGCTCATGAGCTGGGGATGTTCACCGTGCTGTGGTGCTACCTGCGCAATCCCGCTTTCAAAGCCGACAAGGATTACCACGTTTCCGCCGACCTGACCGGGCAGGCGAATCATATCGGGGTGACGATTGAAGCCGATATCGTCAAGCAGAAACAACCGGAAAACAACGGCGGCTACTTGGCGTTGAAGTTCGGTAAGACCCATCCCAAGGTTTACGAGGAACTTACGACCGACAACCCGATCGATTTAACCCGCTACCAGGTCGCCAACTGCTACATGGGGCGGGTCGGTTTGATTAACTCCGGCGGGGCTTCTTCCGGCGCGGGTGACCTGGCACAGGCGGTGAAAACAGCGGTTATCAACAAGCGTGCCGGTGGTATGGGGCTTATCTCCGGTCGCAAAGCCTTCCAGAAGCCGATGAAAGAAGGCATCAAGCTACTCAACGCCATCCAAGATGTCTACTTGTGCAAGGACGTGACGGTAGCGTAGTAGTTTGTACGCAAGTGGGTTGATGCGCCGTCAGGACTCTTTTCCTGACGGAGAAAAAGGGTGATACTAAAATTTAGCGTATTTTGTACGTGAGCATATTGAAAATGTAGTAAATAGGAGGAAAACATGAGTATTGAGGGACGTGCTTTTGCGGGGTTGTTTATGATTTTTTATAAATTCAATCGTGAGCTCGACGTGAAATTACCAGAGGATTTGGAAATTGTGTTCAATGCTTTTGGAAAGTGTGGAGACATTCCCATTCATGAGTTAGGCGAGGTAATAGAAGCTCTTCAAGAATATCATACAGAAGGGGAAATAACTAAAGAGCTGAATGACGTACAGAAGTGTTTTTTTGAAGCTATTGACAAACACTTCGTAAGTTAGGTTCCTTTTGAGAGATTGCGTGTAAATGGCGGACGTCCTCGTCCACCGCTGAGCAAGCTAAAAAAGCAGAATTCCCCGGCTTCTCTTGCCGATAATAAAAGCAGGAGGTTTTGAGGATTCGGATTGAAGCAAAGGGGTTGTGATGACGAATAGCTCACCGTTAA
>CAZAZQ010000024.1:11883-17447 GCA_964489705.1 uncultured Ignavibacteriales bacterium | reverse complement strand
TTTGAGGATTCGGATTGAAGCAAAGGGGTTGTGATGACGAATAGCTCACCGTTAAGGTATGGATTGTTGGCGTTGGTTTTGTCTCTTTCGTTGGTGTTGACATGCAGCGATGAGGCGACGAACCCGCAGAACAACACCGACACCGATACCAGCACCATTATCATAAGCACCACAATGCCGCAGAACAACAGCCTTCCTCCCAGCGGCATTATCGACACTTTGATATTTCAGTCTCACGTACAACTAATTCTCAGCTCCTGCTACGACGATACCACCGACCAAGATTACCCCAACATCATCTACATCGCCAACGATGTTGTCAAGACGTTCGCTTTTCTCTGGCTGCCGGAAAATTGGAACACGTTACCGTCGGCTCAAAAACGGATGCTTGTCCACCTGCACGGGCACTGCGGTATCGGGGCGAAGCATTTTTGCACCTGGTACGAGTTGGCGAAAACGAAAAACATAGCGGTGTTGTCGCTGCAGTATTGGATGGGTGATGTGGACTGGCAAGGCGGTAATCCCAGCCCCGGTGACGACTACCCTTACTACCTGACCGGACCCGGACAAACCTGCGGCTGGCATCTGAATATCGATGCCGATATCTATCCGTTCATTGACAAGTTGGCGGAGTACTACGACGCTCACTCGGTCATGCTACACGGTTTCTCCATGTCCGCCGCAACCTGCGCCATCGTCAACTATCGCGACAAATGCGCTCGGGATATTATCGACTTTTCAGTGTTCAACGCCGGGCATATGGATTCGTCGCACTACTTCCGAGAAGAAATCGACACGATGAGTAACCCGTATGCCGGTGAAAAGTTCTTTTTCTTCCTCGAGAATATTGATTCGCTGACGTATGCGCAGCAGTCGGAGACGCGCTCGTTCCTTTTGGGGAAAGGGGTGACAGAGGTCGAGACGGTAACAGCGGTCGGGAGCGGGTATGCGCACGGAGCGCTGTTGAACAATGATGACTTTGCCGCCACTCGTGAACGTATTATCTTCTTGTATGATTCGCTGACGACGAACTGAAAGGGACAGCCTCGGAAGAGACCTGCCGAAGAGTTAGGAAAATGGCAGGTCTGTACCAGACCATGCCCTACCAAGACAATGTGAGGAAACAGGCAGATCCGTTCCGGATTTTCTCTACGATTTCTCAATAAAACACCCTTAGGATCCCGCCGCAAGCGGTGGGGCACCCCAGGGTATGAACCGGGCAGATAGGTAACACAATAGACCGGGGAGATAGGTAACAGGTTAGATTACGGTACGGAACACAAGGAGGAACCCCATCCGCAGCGGCAGGCCGTGGGAAAATATAAGATACAAGAGAGAGTCTTGAGGGAAACTTGCCAGGGATTATGAAAGTGGCAGATCTGTACCGGATCTATCCTATTACTGCTGGCGCAGTAGCGGAAGTCTCCGACGCGGTGGCGTGGTACTGTGGGAACTCAATCAAGAACGTCGTCCCGACCCCCACTTGCGAGTCAATGCTGATGTTGAGTTTGAGCGCCGTGCAGACTCGGTGGACAATCGAGAGCCCCAAGCCGGTGCCTTCTTTTTTTGTCGAGTAGAATGGCTGGTAAATCTTTTTCATCTCGCGCTCGGGAATGCCGGGTCCGTTGTCTTCCACGTACAGCTCGACCGTGTTGGCGGGATGATTTAATACTACCCGGAAAGTGACCTGCCCGGGCTTCCTGGCAAACGATTCGCAGGCGTTCACCGCCAAGTTCAGCAGGAGCTGTTTTATCAAGTCTTCGTCGCCGACCACGTAGACGATGGATTCATCGAACTCGAAATTGAGTCGGATGCCTTCGTGGAAAGATTCATGATGATGCAGAATTTGAATCACGTCGGTGATAATGTGACAGAGCTCGACTTTGGTGTAGGCGGGTCGGTCGATGCGGGCGTATTGGAGAAACTCCGTCAGGATGCGGCTGAGCCGGTGCGATTCTTTGACGACCAGTTCCATGAGGCGGGCGTTCTCATCGGAGACATCGATGGAGTTTTTCAGCACCTCAATAGAACCGGAAATGGAAGCGAGAGGGTTGCGGATCTCATGAGCGATCGACGCCGAAAGCTCCCCGATGGCAGCCAGCCGGTCGGCGGCGCGGACTTTCGCTTCCAGTTGCTTAGCTTCGGTCAGGTCGGAAAAGATGGCAATTACCCCGCGAAGGGTGTTGTTCTCTTCGGTCAAGATGGAGGTCGAGACGCCCAGCGGAATGGTTTTGCCGTCAGGATTGATGATTTCGATTTCCTTCCGAGGGTGGGCGGTTTCTTGAGTGATACCATCCATCAGGCATGCCGCCAGTTCGGGCATTCGCTCGGCAAACACTTCCTCGCACAACATCCCCTTGACTTGCTCTTCTTGGTAGCCGAGGATGCGTTCGGCCGCTTGGTTAAAATAGATGATATGCCCTCTGGCGTCGATGGTGAGCAATCCCGAGTTAAGATGCCGGAGAATGTCGTCCGTTTCGAGGCGGGCTTTTTTCAGCGCCAGTGAAGTATCCGCCAGTTGGCGGTCGCGTTCTTTCAGTCGTTCGGCTAAGTAGCCGGAGATGAAGGCGATGAGATAGAAAATGAGGACGTGCAGGAAAATGGCGTAGAAGACGTTCTCTTCGACGGAAAAGATAGTCCGCAATGCTTGGAGCGACTTCTCGGAGCCGACGGTAGTGCTCAACCCAAGCCAGATTATCGCAGTATATGCCAGCGACACGGTCGAGGCGATGATGAGCGTTCCAATCAGGCGGTACGCCAAAGCGGCGGAGACGATAGTAAGAATGAACAGTGCCGAAAAGGGAGAGTTGACGTTACCGGTGGCGTAGATGATGCCCGACTCGAGGACAATCTCGAGCAGGAATTGAAGCGCCGTAACGACGGCAATGGCGTTGTTGACCTTGGCGCGGCGGTTGAGGGCAAGCAGGAGAGTCAGAACGAGAGTAAATATCGAGTAGATGATGAGCCAGTGGTGGAGGAAATCGGGATACTTCATCCAGAAGACCACCACGGCAAACAGGATGATGAAAGATCCTAAGCGTAGGGGGACGAACCAGCCGAATTGTTTTTTCTGCTCAATGCTTTCCATCGTATAAAAAACGGCGCCGGTTCAGCGCCGTTATCTCTTTTCGTTTATTTCATAAAACCGTTTGCATGCGGTTATATCTTCCCGATAATGTCGAACATCGGCAGATACATCGCCACCAGGATACCGCCAATGACGACACCCATAAACACGATGATAATCGGCTCGATGACCGACGTCAGCGCCGTCACGGCGTCGTCGACTTCTTCATCGTAGAAGTCGGCGATCTTGCCGAGCATTTCGTCTAAGCCGCCGGTTTTCTCACCGACCGAAATCATCTGCGTCACCATCGGAGGGAAGACGCCGGTATCTTTCAAAGGACCGGTAATCGTATCCCCTTCGGCAATCGCCAGAACGGATTTGTTGATGGCGTTGGAGACGACCAAGTTACCGGCGGTTTTTGCCGTTATTTCCAACGCATCGAGAATCGAGACGCCGGAAGAAAGCAGCGTGCCCAAAGTTCTCGTAAACCGTGCAATGGAAGACTTCCGCACCAGATTGCCCAATACCGGCATGACCAGAAGCATTTTGTCGACCGCCAGGGCTCCGCTCGGGGTTCGTTTCCACCAGAGGAAAAGGCCGAAAAGCCCAAGAGAACCGAAGAAAAGGTAGAGGAAGTTTGCTTTCAGAAAGTAAGAAATCTGCAAAACCACCTGCGTCGGTTTCGGCAGCTCCGCATTCAACCCTCCGAACATCTTGGCGAAGACCGGCACGATAAACGTCAACATCCCGATGGTTACCGCCGCCGCCACCACGACAATAACGGAAGGATACACCATGGCGCCTTTGACCTTGCGCACCAGCTTGTCGGCTTTTTCCCGGTAGTTCGCCAGACGCACCAGAATGGCGTCCAGCGCCCCGCCGATTTCCCCCGCTTCGACCATATTGGTGTAGAGGGGATCGAAGATTTTGGGGTGGCGGGCGAGGGCTTCGGAAAGAGTGGCGCCGCCCTGCACCGCTTCTTTGACCTGGGCGATGATTTTCGCCAGCTCTTTATTTTCCTGCTGGGTCGCCAGAATGTCTAGGCACTGTACCATCGGCAGACCGGCGCCGATCATGGTGGCGAACTGACGGGTGAAGCGGGATACCTCGACTCGCTTGACCCCGGTGCCGATTTTGATTTGGATTTCGGGAGCCTTCTTGGTGACCGACTTGACGATGATGCGGTTCTGCCGCAAGACCCGCTCGACATCCTGCTTGCTTTTGGCTTTCAGTTGCCCCTGAACGGCCGCTCCGGCAAGGGTTTTGCCTTTGTATTCAAAGACTGGCATCAGTGGTATCCTTCCTCAATCTTCATTGTTATGAAAAAGCCGGCGTTTTATGGCGGGAGAGCATCTCGCCCAGCTCTTGCGGGTTCGGGCTGTAGTTCATACTGTCGTTGAGGGTGATTTTTCCCGCCAAGTACAGTTCCGCCAGCGATTGATTCATTGTTTTCATTCCGTACTTCTGCCCCGACTGTATCATCGAGTACATTTGATGGATCTTGTCGTCCCGAATCAAGGCGCGGATAGCCGGGGTGCATATCATGATTTCCAACGCCAGCACCCGTCCGCCGCCGATTTTCGGAATCAACGTTTGCGAGATTATTGCCTGCAACGAGAAGGACAAGGAAACCCGGATCTGCTCTTGTTGGTTGGTCGGAAAGGAGTCGACGATACGGTTGATGGATTCCGCGGCGGAGTTGGTATGCAGAGTGGCAAATGCCAAGTGCCCCGTCTCGGAAATCGAGAGCGCCGCTTCAATCGTCTCCAAGTCGCGCATCTCGCCGACGAGCACCACATCGGGATCTTCCCGCAAGGCGTACTTGAGCGCCGCTGCAAAGGAGTTGGTGTCCGAGTAGACTTCCCGTTGATTGACGAGCGCCATTTGGTGACGGTGGAGATACTCGATAGGGTCTTCCACCGTGATGATGTGAACCGGACGTTCTTTGTTGATTTTGTCGATAATCGCCGCCAGGGTAGTCGATTTTCCCGAGCCGGTCGGACCGGTTACCAACACCAAACCCCGGGGCAGCTTCGAGAAATCCGCCACTACCTTCGGGAGTCCCAGCTCCTCGAAGGAGCGGATGCGATACGGAATCTGGCGAAGCGCCACCGCTACGTTTCCTCGTTGCATGAAGATGTTGCAGCGGAAACGACTCATTTGTTCGATACCAAAGGAAAAGTCGAGTTCCGAGTTTTGCTCGAATTTCAGTTTTTGTTTTTCGTTGAGCATGGAGTAGGAGAGCTTTTTGGTCTGTTCGCTGGTAAGGATGTCGTACCCTTGCAGTCGTTGCAGTTTGCCGTCGATTCTCACCACCGGCGGGGCGCCCACCGTCAGGTGCAAATCCGAGGCACCCATCTTGACCATTTGCTCCAGAAGTTCTCTCAGTGTTACCATGAGCAGTGTCCTATTCCTTTGAAGTATCTCCGTTTTTGCTTACAACCTACATCTTGTTGTAATATCGGTTTTTTTCGGCAAAACCTTGACTGAAAATCAG
>CAZAZQ010000024.1:0-11783 GCA_964489705.1 uncultured Ignavibacteriales bacterium | reverse complement strand
AGATAGGTAACAGGTATATTAGCGGTCGGAATTCAAGGAGGAACCTCATCCGCAGCGGCAGGCCGTGGAAAAAAATAAAATACAAGGGAAGGTCTCGAAGAGACCTGCCAAGGACGAGAATGGTATCAGCATGTCCGTACCGGATATCCCTACTAACTGACTGTTGGAGAGGAGAAAAATTCCGGCGTTATGCCGACGTGACGGCAAAGACTTCGTCGATGTCGATTAAGCCCTGCTTCATCTTTTCAATAGCGCTCATCCGCAAGCTGAACATTCCTTCCTTCAGCGCCGCCTCACGGATTTCGGTATCGGTGGCTTTATTGAGAATCAGGCGTTCAATCTCCGGCGTGATGGGCATGACTTCGTAGATACCGGTTCGTCCCGCTTTGCCGGTGTTGTTGCATTCCCGGCAGCCGGTGCCGCGGAAAGCGCGGATATTTCGCAACAGCTCCTTGGGGACATTCAGGCTTTCCACTTGCTGCGGGGTGAGGTTCACTTCCTCTTTGCACGACTGACAGATTTTGCGCACCATCCGTTGCGCCATGATGAGCCGGGTGGCGGAAGCGACCAGGTAGTAGGGGATGCCCATGTCGATGAGTCGGTTGATGGAGGAGGGGGCGTCGTTCGTGTGCAGGGTGGAGAAAACCAAGTGTCCGGTCAAGGCGGCGCGGATGGCGATTTCCGCCGTTTCGGTATCACGGATCTCCCCGACCATGATGATGTCGGGGTCTTGCCGCAAGAAGGAACGCAGAGCCGCGGCAAAGGTCATACCGATGTCGGAGCGGACGGCAACCTGATTGATGCCGTCGAAGTTAAACTCGACCGGATCCTCCGCTGTCATGATGTTGACGTCGACTTTGTTCAATTGCTTGAGGGCGGAGTACAACGTCGTCGTCTTACCGGAACCGGTCGGACCGGTCACGAGAATGATGCCGTAGGGAAGGTGGATTGCCTTCTCGAATTTTTTCAGGTCTTCTTCTCGGAAACCGAGCTTGGTCATGTCGACCATCAGCGCCATCGGGTCCAGGATTCGCATCACGACCTTCTCTCCGAAGATGGTCGGCAAAACCGAGACGCGGAGGTCGACGGTGCGCCCGCCGATTTTTACTTTAATCCGCCCGTCTTGCGGCAGCCGCCGCTCGGAAATGTCGAGGTCCGCCATAATTTTGACCCGGGAAACGATAGCGGCTCGGTACTTGAACGGCAGCGGTTCCATCTCGCGCAAATCGCCGTCGATGCGGTAGCGGACACGGATACGCTTTTCGTACATCTCCAGGTGAATATCGGAAGCGCCCATCCGGATAGCCTCACTGATAATCGAGTCGACCAGCTTGACGAGCGGTTTGTCTTGAATCGCCGACAGCAAATCCGACTCGCTCGGACCCTCCTCGGCTTCCACCACCTCCAAGTCGGAGTCTTCCTCCAAGCCCTTGACGATTTCCGACAGCCCGCTGGTGTCGGAGTAGTACATATCAATAGCTTTTTCGATAGCGTTTTCCGGCGAGATGACCGGCTGGACGACGCAGCCGGTGATGAACTTGATGGCGTCGAGGACGTAAATATTGTTCGGGTCGCTGATAGCGACCAGCAGGGTCTTGTTGATTTTGGAGACGGCGATGACTTTGAACTTCCGGGCGATATCCGCCGGAATGAGCTGGACGATTTCGGGGTTCAGCTCGATGTCACTGAGCCGGAGGGCTCCGATTTTCAGGTGCTTGCCGATGAGCTTGGCGATATCGTCTTCCGATTCGACGGCGCCGATTTTCACCAAAGCCGTTTCGAATTTCTCGTTCTTTTCCTTGGCGTAGGCAAGCGCCTGCTCTGCTTGCTCTTTGGTTATCTTTCCCGCATTAACTAATATCGCACTCAGTTCAGAAGACATACTTCGCTATCCATGCCAGACAATAAGAACCGTTTCACACCCCAGCCCCATCACGTTGTCCGTTTCCGGTCTTAATCTTGAAAGATATCGTCCAGCTTATCTTGCGCCATATCGGCGAATTCGTTGGAAACGGCCGGGTTGGCTTTGGTATTCTGTGAGTTCTGTTTTATGGTTTCAAAAATCTTCGTCAGCTCTGCAGCGGCTTCTTTCGCATACAGTCGTACCATCCCGATGGTGGTGCGGTCGTCGAAAATAACGACCAGAATCGAGCGTTCTCCGACCAGGTTCATGTGAATGTGATCTTTTTTCCCTTGGTGGAAGAGGACGGAAAATTCCGGCTCTCCGACCAGACGGGCGATTTCTTTCGTCGAGGCGAAGGAACCGGCAAGTAACGCCGCCAAGGCGGTGGTATCGAGAGAATGCGTAAAACCTTGACGAGTGATTAAGTGCCCGTCCTTGTCGACCAAGAGAGCACATTTCGCTTCGGCACTGCGAAGCATTTTCGAAATCAGCGCTTCGATTTGGGTGATTTCTTCTTCATAAATGACCAGACTATCGTCAACCATTATCGCCTCCTCGATATCTATCGTAAACCGAACAAGCGCTTAAAGAATCCACGCTTCTTCTTTTCGCTCCGCCGGCGGATAGGAGGCGCCATTGATGGTGCCTGCCTGAGTGAAGGCGTCGCATCTTTCTCGCTTTCATCCGTTAACACTTTTTGTTCTATCTCTTCTTCCCGCGTCTCTTCTCGAGGAACCGGCGAGAAGGAAGCGGGCGTAATCTTTTTGGCACTCATATCGTCATCGCTGCCCGGGAAGGGGCGATACTGCCGCGGTTCGGGCGTCGGTTCCGGTTCCGGGGACGGCGGCGGGGGAGGAGGAGCCGTTTGTTCGACCGGCGGTGGAGTCGGCTGCGGTTGAGCGGAGGCGGCACCGGAAGCCGCTATCGGTGTCGGCGTGGGCGTAGGAGCCGGGCTTGCCGCCGCTGCGACTGGCGTCGGAGACGGCGAAGTTACCGGTTCGGGTGTCGGCGGTGTCGGCGTGGCGGCGGTTGCCGGTTGCGCTGTTGCGGAAGCGGCTGCCGGTTGTGGGCGGGTGGTGCTGCTGGATTTGGCTTTGTCGAGCACCATCTTAATGATGAGCTTCAGGGTGTCGAAAACGCCGTTCCCAATGGTCGCGGAAGCCTCGAAATAGGGCCAGCCGCGGGTGTTGAGCTGGGCGTTGAGCTGTTCGACCGGGAGCACCCCGGGCAGATCCCGCTTGTTGTATTGAATCACCACGGGTATCTCGTTGATGTTGTAGCCGTACTCGGCGAGGTTTTCCTCGAGATTGAGCAGCGACTCGATATTTTCTTCCATCTTGTCCGGTTGACTGTCCGCCACGAAGACCACCCCGTCCACCCCGCGCAGGACGAGCTTCCGGGTGGCGTTGTAATACACCTGCCCGGGGACGGTGTACAGTTGGAACTTGGCGGCGAAGCCGTTGATGGTTCCGATGTTGATGGGAAGGAAGTCGAAGTAGAGGGTACGGTCGGCTTCGGTGGCGAGAGAAATAAGTTTACCGCGGGTGTTGGATGGCACTTTGGAGTGGACGTACTGGAGGTTGGTCGTTTTGCCGGAAAGACCGGGCCCGTAGTAGACGATTTTGCAACACACTTCCCGTGAAGAGTAGTTTATCGATACCATAGTTGTGTTCCTACCCTTTCGATGTCCTTTTTTTACAACCCGGCTTTCAGTTTTTTGACGGTGTTCTTTATCTCCAGACGAACCAAGCCGATGTTGACGTCCTTCTCGGTAGTGACGACCAACAAGCCCGGTTCCGCTTGGGTAAAGAACAGTTTGGCGTCTTCCGCTTCAATCGTCACTTGACGTAACGGCTGCGTCTCCAGACGCTCCAGCGATTTTTGAATATTGGCGGTAATGGACGCCGCCAATGCTCCGATAGCGTCGCTTTCGATACCGGTGCCCAAGTCAGCGGCGATGACGATACCGTCGTTGCCGACTACCATGGAACCGGTGACGCCGGTGGTTTTGTTGAGTTCACTAAGCGCTTGGTACATATATCTTCTCCGCGTTCATGGCCAGCTCAGAGCCGTACCGCTGTGCAACATATTTTCGTATGGTTTCGAGTCCTTGATTTATTCGGATATTGAGGACATCGTCGACCTGCCGTTGGGCGACCACCATCAGGCACCACGCCCCTTCGCACGCCACGATGACCCTCGCATCTTTGACCATCAGATCGACTTTTTCCAGCCATTCCCAGCCCAGCCGCCGAAGGACCTGCCGGTTGGCTTCCACCAGCAGCCAGGAGAACGGCGCCCAATCTTCAATCTCGACATTGCCCCGGGCAAACCGACCGAGCAACAATCCTTCGCGGTCGACCACCGCCGCCAGAAGAACCGAGGCGTCTTCGCCGATGTACCGCACCGCCCGGTCGAAGCCGTTGGCTTCCCCTGCCGTCGGTTCCGTCGGAGAATCGAGATGGGTGGGGCGGGCGTTGGCGCTCGGGTATCCTCCCACTTCCGCCGGGACGGCAGCGGCTTCCGTCGGCGTACCGACATTCTTGGCTGCTTCCGCGAAAGGATACCTCGCCGGGACACCGGTTGGTTCGCTAAAACGACGGCGCGGTCGTCGCGGCGAAACGAATCCCATCGCAACCGGTTTCATCACGAACGGTGCCATGGCGGTGTGCAGTAACGTCGCCGGAATGTAACTCGCCAATCCCAACGTGAACGAGATGCTCAGATCCATCGAATACATTCCCGCTATCAGCAGCCCGAACACGCTTCCCAACAACAACCGGTAGCCGAGACAAAGACCCATCGCCTGCACGAGCTTGGGGAAAGTCACCCGGCGCAGGAGAATGTACATGACGACGCCGTAGTAGAGCAGCTCGTATGCCAGATGAAACCAGGAAAACTTCGCCAAGCCGGTTCCCAACCTGTCGGGAAACAGAATCATGGGAATAATCAATATCAACAAGGAAACCAAAGCGGTTTGACGCACCACTCGTCCTGACATTTCCATAACCTATCCTTTTGCATTACTGGTATCGCACCAGCAGGTTTTCTATTCTCATGCGCAGCGAACCCAGATTCGCCGAACTGTCAGCCGCAAACAGGAAAATACCGTCAGTAACCCACACCAAGTAAAAGATGGGCTCGAGCGTCTCAATCAAGACCGTTCGGATATTCCCGAGCGAATTGTCGACCAGCTCTTGCTCCACGGCGTTGCCGATATCTCCCAGGGTGGCGGCACACAGCGCCGGGTCCATCGACAGCTTCCATTCCGACTCCACCACCAGCCCTTCAAAGTTGACGAACAGCACCCCCTCCATGCCCGGAATTACCATGCTCTGTTCGATGACTTCTTTCGCCGTCAGCGGCGGGGGCGGCTCTTTCGTTTTAGTCTTGCCGGTCGCCTCAGAGGCTGTTTCCGGTTCCGGCTGCGATGCCGTCATTTTCGATACCGGTGAGAGGGCGGCTTGCTCCTCGGGGAGCTTGCGGGCAATTTCCAGCAGCTTTTTGATTTGCGGGTGATCGGGGTCCGCTTCGTTCAGTTCTTTCAACAGCTTGATGGCAGCGTTGAATTCACCCTTGTAGATGTAAATTTCAGCCAACAACAGCTCGATGGAGCGGGTTTTACCGTCGATTTCCATCGCTTTGTTGGCTTCAATCTCCGCCCAGTCGTACAACCCCCGGTCGAGGTTGATTTTTGCCATAACGACGTGAGCCGAGCCGTACGAGGGGTGAATCCGCAGCCCGTTCTGACAAATGCGAAACGCTTTGTCAAGGTCTCCTTTTTTGCGATAGGCATCCGCCAAGGCGGCGAAAATCTGGGAGTTGGGATTGGCTTCCAGAATCTTTTCACACTTAGCTATTCTATCGCTTAATTCGGAGACATTAACCATTTGTTTGCCTATAATTTGTTTAATTACAATATATTAAGTAAAAAATAAATTTTACTTAACGGATAATTATAAATATTACAGTAAGTTATGTCAACCTTAACTTATCAGCTCAGCACTCGTTTTATTTCAATGATTCCGAACAAAAACAGCATGCCCATCACCGCAAAGCCCGCCGGTACCACGAACGAGGGGAGAGTGAAAATTTCGAAATAATCTGCCAGAACAACCAGCTCACACAAGGCGAAAACACCGAAACCGGCTAAGAACAACTGCCAGCTTTTGCTCAACTGTCCGCCACGAACGAGGTTGAGAATTTTCGCCGTTCCCGCCAGGCAAGCCACGGCGACGATGAAGATGATAACGTTCAGCAAGGTCGGCGGACTGGTGATGACCGCAAAGTTGGCGGCGTTGGCGTTCCCTGCCGCTGCCAGAAAGAGCAGACCGCTTATGAAGAATTTTTTGCCCATGTTTATGTCCCTCGCACCATTTTAACGACTTTGTCAGCTTGTTTGAGCGTTTTATAAAACGTATCCTCCAAGTGGTACCGCTTGACGAGTTCTCGGCGAACCGCCAGCGGCTCGGAGATTTCTTTTTTCACGTTGGTAATCGCTTCCCGGAAGGCACCGAAGCCCAAGAGATTGAAGACGAACTCGAGTTGGTCGGTCAGCATGTGTTCGAGCTGCATCAACAGGCGCTGGAGACGGATAGGCGCCGGGATGGCACGCACCGCCGAGAGGAACTTTTCAAACGACGGCATCAAGTCCGAACGCGGATCGACCCCCGGGAAATAGGTCAACAGGTCCTTCCGGTACTGCGCCATGAAAGAATCGAAGCGCGGGTTATATTCCCCCAGCTTGGCTTCAAACAGAGACCGAATGCGGTAGAAGCAGTGATTGTACAGGTTGAAAATCATATGCAGCACCACTTCTTCTTCGTCTTCTTTTTGCTCGATGTCTTGGCGCTTTCCGGCAACTTCGATAAGTTTGTTCACGATGAGTTTGTAGACCGCCCGGCTGGTGACGAACTCGCCCATGGGAGAAAGGTTAATCAAATCCGGCAGCGTCCGCTCGCCGTTAATCAGCGCCAGCACCCGAAACTCGTCGAGGGAGAGAACGATTTCCTCCCGGTTGACTTTCGGTGACTTGGCGATCGCCAGAAGCACGTCGTCGGGTGGGAGAACCTTCTGAATTTCCATCCACTCGTCGATACGGCGGGTGCCTTCCATGATGACGTTCATGGTGTTGAGCTCCACCAAGAACGGGGCGTTCTTCGGGGCGGCACCTTCGTGGAAGATGAAATCCCCTTCCCGCCAGGAGAACAGGTTGTAGACGATCTCTTCGATTTGCAGCTTCAAACATTCGGTAATCTCCTGCTTCTCGAAGAGGTTCATATCAATCAAAGTCGTCCCGAGTTGGCGGCCTGTCTGCTTGTGCAGGGTGATGGCTCGTTCGAGATCGGCTTTTGAAATCCTCCCCCGCCGCAGGAGCATATTTCCCAGCAGGTCCTCGGAAGAATTTATCGAAGAAGCGTAGATGATATTTCCGTTTTTGAAAGCAACTTCCTTCTGTCGGGTAGCCGTCTTGAGTTCCAGCACACCGGTTTTCTTACCCGTGGCAAGCAACTGAAGGATATCCGGAAAAGAGACGGTTTTCAAGTTGCCAGATAGACTCATACCAAACCTTTCAGCATTGCGGTCTCTCTTGTCCCCTCGCTTCGATGAGGAGCTTCTGTATCTTTATCGGGTGAGAAGCCCGGTTCCTTGATGGAAAAATCGTTCAGAGCGGGCTTATCTTCAACGGTGCCATGCCGCTGGGGTCGATTTCGATTCGCAGAGCGCCTTCTTCCTTGAGGCAGTATGCCGTATCCGGCTGGAGGGCTCCCGGAGAGAAGCAAACCGTCAACCAGTCGGAGAGGTGTGCATTTTTTGAACAGTTTGGAAGGTTGAAAGCCGCTCTGTTTTGAGGGGAGAACAGCCCGCAGACGACCGTCGGTTTTCGGCTTTTGCCGAGGGCGGTGCCAAGCGGCGGCGGAACATCCCCCAGAAAAAGCGCCTCGGTCGTCCCGAAGTCCGCCAGCACCCCGTGCGCAAAGGGGTAATATCCGGCTTGCTCCGATATGGGGAGATTTTTCCAAGGGAAGAGGCGGATGGCAGGGAAGTTGTGCGACGGAGAAAAATACAACCGCCGGACGTCGTCGAAGCTTCTCTCCAGTGCCGGGTTGATGAAGATATCCTTGGCGTGAAATTGTCGTGCTATCCGCAGGATGTCATCGATGACACCATAGTCGGCGGAAATGACAAAGAGGGAACTGAGCGACGTTATCCCCAAGCCGTGCAGCAAAGGAGACACAAGCACCTCATCGAGGTCGTACTCTTTCGCGTGCAGCCCGGCAAAGAAGACATCGCCGGTCGGGCTCTCCCCTTGTTGCACCACGCTTACCATCCCGCCCGCAACCGGAACGACGGAAACAATCACCCGCTCCGGCGGAGGGGTGGGGTGAAGCAGAGAAGCAAGGAAGTAAGCATTTATCCCGACAAGAGCCGTCAGCACCGTCCGACGCCGCCACTTTTTCGAAAAGAGCGATTTGGTCACCAGAAGATAGAAAAGGTAAAAACTTGCCGCCAGCCACGGGGACAGCGTCTTAACGTTGAGCACCGCCCAATGAGCCTCCCCGAAGAAATTGAGAAGCCGGATGACGAACAGCAGCAGAACATTGACAAAGGAGCCAACGAAAGCTCCCAGCAACGGCAAAAGAAGATGAGCCGCCAAGACGGCAATGATTCCCACCACCGCCAACGACACCAACGGAACGATAACCAGGTTGGCGATCGGTGAAATGAGCGGCACCCGGTGGAAATACAAGGCAATCAGGGGAGCGGAGCAAAGTTGCGCTATGAGTGTGATGATAAAAGGAAAAAGTAACCACCGATACCACCACCGGTGGGAAGCCGAAGGGAAAAGTTTGGTCACCTGCGGAGTGAAGTATATCAGTCCCCACGCCGTGACGAACGAGAGCTGAAAGCCGATGTCGAAAAGCTGGGTCGGGGCGACTAATAAAATAACCAGGGCGGCGGTGGCAATGATGTGATTCAAATCGTAACGACGTTGCAGACTCCGTGCCAGGATAACCAACCCTGCCATCAGTGAGGCGCGAAGCACCGAGGGTTCTTCGTATGCCAGCAGGGTGAAAAGAATAATCACCCCTATCAAGACGAGCGACTTTTTCCGCCACGGGAGAGCGAACGGCTTCAGCAAAAGCAGTACGGTAAATATGACCAAGGCGACGTTGGAACCGGAGACCGCCAACAGGTGGAGGGTGCCGGTATCGCGGAAGAGGCGGTAAAGATCGGGGGGAATGTTGCGGGTTTCCCCGATAAGGAAACCGCTCGCCAGAGCCGCCGCCTCGGGAGAGAGGTTCTTGGACAAGCTGGACCGGATGGCGCTGCGGATTTTGTCCACCAGCGTGAACAGGCTGTAGCGATTCCCCTTGTCAACCCGGACATCGAGCAGCGTTGGGAGGTACACCACTCCGAAAATCCCTTTCAGGTACAAGTACCGTTGGTAGTCGAATTTGCCGGGCAGGTTGGACTTTTTCACGGTGTAGATGCGTCCTTCGAATTCTATCCGGTCGCCGCGTTGGAGAGCGGTCGTCAGGTCGTTGACCTTCAAAAGGATTGCGCCCCGCACCGGCTGGGTCACTTCGCCCCGCAAGGAATCGAGCGAGATTTTGAACTCGGTGCGGTTGCTTTTCAACCGGGGCCAATCGGAAACGGTGCCGAAAATATGATACCTTTGTCCGTCTTCGACTATGCGCGACAGGTGAATCGGTCCGGTGTCGTAGACCTTTACGGCGAAGTGAAAAGCCGCCAAAAAGAAAAAGCAGCCGGCGAACAAAAGCGACGCCGCCGTTTTTTTCGCCTGAGCCCAAAGGAAGAATCCGATAATCCCGCCGCCCAAGCTTCCCAGGAAAAACAACCAACCGGGCAAACGTGTCCAGTCCGCCGCGAGAATGCCGATTACGACAAACCCGAGTAAGAACAGACTGGGATATTTGCGGATCATGACGACGGTCGTTTTTTGCTTTGAATAAATTTCACCAGTTGTTTGATTTCACGAACCCGCAGAATGACGCAGAAGAGAAGATACAACAACGACGCCACAAGGAAGGGCACAAACAAGTGAAGAAGTCGTTGTTGAAAAACCGAGCCGGTTGTTCCGAAATGGTACGGGACCAACTTCGCAATGTAGAAAGCGAAAAAGGCAGCGACGGTGATGCGAAAGATATTTAGCAGCAGTTTTCCCATCGGCGGAGAGATGCCCTTGCTCGGCAGGAAATAGAGCAGCATGAGAAAGTTAACGATTCCCCCGAACGAGGTGGCGGCGGCAAGTCCGGCAAAATCGAGAATCTTTATCATCGGGTAGTACAGTGCCATGTTGACGATGACGGAAAGAATCGAGATGCGCATCGGCAGACGGGAGTCGTGGAAGGCATAGAAAAACGGCACCGTCACCCGCACCGCCCCGAAGCCGACCAGCCCGTAAGAGTAATGCAACAGCGCCAAGCTGGTGCGGTCGGCGTCCGCTTGCGAAAAGGCGCCCCAGTGGTAAATCACATCGACAATTTCGTGTCCCATCAACGCCAGGAACATCGCCGAGGGAATGACGACGAACATGTTGAGATTTATGGTGTCGAGGTAAGTTTGGCTGAGCTGAGCCATATCCTGTTTCGCCACCAGTTCGCTGACTTTCGGTAGCGCGACGGTTCCCAACGCCACCGCAAAGACCCCCAACGGGAAGTGCATGAGGCGGTAGGAGTAGTTTAAGTAAGAAATGGAACCTTCCATAAGGAAAGACGCCAGCAAGGTGCTGACGAGGATGTTGATCCGTCCGGCAGAGAGCCCGATAATCATGGGAGCAATCAGGCGGACGACTTTCTTGACGCCTTCATCGAGGAAAGTAAACCTCGGCTTGTACCGAAAGCCGAGGCGCAACAGAGCGGGCAGTTGCACCACCACCTGTCCGACCCCTCCGATGATAACCCCCAGGGCGAGCGTGTAGACCGGCTGTTCGAAATGTTCGTACAAGATGATGACGCTCAGGATAACGCCGATATTGAACATCGCCGGTGAGAGCGCCGGAACGCCGAACCTGCCGAAGGAATTGAGCATTCCCATAAACAGAGCGGAAACGGAAACCAGCAAAAGGTAGACAAACATGAGACGGGTCAAGGAAACCGTCAAGCCGAACTTGGCGGGAATGGCGGTGAAGCCGTTGGCGAAAAGGTAGACAAAGACCGGGGCGGCAATGATTCCCAACAGCACAATCAAGCCGACCACGAGAAAGACCAACGTCAGAATGGTATGGGCAAGGGTAAACGCTCCTTCTTCCGATTCCTTGACCAACTTTTCTTTGAAGACGGGGACGAACGCCGACGAAAGGGCACCCTCGGCGAACATATCCCGCAAGACGTTGGGAATCCGAAAAGCGGTGATGAAAGCATCGGTCGCCATCCCGGCGCCGAAGAAATACGCCATCACCTGTTCGCGGATAAGTCCGAAAACGCGGGAGAAAGCGGTTGCGGCGGAAACGGTTCCCGCCGAGCCCACCAAGCTGCCTTTTTTTACCTTATCAGTTGACATATCGCTTCAGCCGATATATATTATTCGACTGAAATTGAGTATATAGAAAGGGTAATGGTTTGCCAACACATAAATCGTGTAAAAAGCGGATGCGGACGTCCGAAGAGCAGCGCTTGAGAAATCGGGCTTTTCGGTCACGTCTGCGGACGGCGATTAAAGAGTTGCGCCAAGAAACGGACAAAGAAAAAGCGGCGATGAAATATCGCGAGGTTTCGTCGTTGCTCGATCGGGCGGCAGGGATTCACTTGATCCACAAGAGAAACGCCGCCCGCAACAAGTCCCGTTTGGCGCGCTTTGTCAGTAAGCTGACGTAAAGAAGAGTGGAAATCACCAAAAGCCGGAAGCGGAATGC
>CAZAZQ010000023.1:0-34651 GCA_964489705.1 uncultured Ignavibacteriales bacterium | reverse complement strand
AAAACTCTTTTCTTTTTCAACCCTTCTCTCTATATTCCAAAACAAACTGTCCGGAAGGAGGAAGCCATGTTTGTTGGTATATTGCTCTTGTTGTTGGGGGTGTTGATGTTGCTTGAACGGCTGGGCGTCATTTCCGGCTCGGCATGGGACTATTTTTTGCCTATCGCTTTGATTGCTTTGGGTGCGGCGATGGTTATCGAAAGGAAGCGCAGAAAAATCTTTTGAGATGGAGCGGCGGTTTTATTTCGATCCGTATGCCGACGGGGCGGCGGTCTTTTTAGGACCTACCGAGGCGAAGTTGATGGAGCTGGCGTGGGAGAAGAAAGAGGTGACCGTCAAGTCGGCCCTCTTTCACTTGGGAGAAAAAGATTCGCGCGCCTACACTACCGTCATGACGGTACTCGGGAGGCTGGTGAAAAAGGGGCTTTTGGAAAAGAGAAAAGACGGAAGATTTTATACCTATTCCCCGCGGCAGGACAAGGCGAGCTTTCTTGCCGAGCGGTTTGAGGTTGTTGCTCGATGTTTGGAACGAAATGCTTCTTTCCGCAATCCCGCTACCGCCGGACGTCGGAAGGTTGAAGAAGAGGCATGAGGTGAGTGGGGGCGTTGTTCCTGTTCCGCGGCGTCACGGTGAAGAGAGTCACGTCCGGTCGCCGTTTCAGGCTTTTGATTATCCCGGTCCCTTTCAAGGCAATAGTCGCCAAGACCGTTTTCTCACTGTCGAAAATCTCTCTCAGGAGCTCCTTGAATTTGACCGACAGGCACTCCATTTTCCCGATTTCGTCTATAACGATCAGCTTATTCGCCGGGTTGAAAAAATCAAGCCGCTCAAGGAACGCTTCGAAGCCCTTCACGTCGACCCCATACTTCCCCACCTTGTGCACTCCGGCTATCCGCACATGCGCCAGCGGTTGACGGCTGCCGTCGAGTGAAACCAAGGCGAACCCTTCGCGAACGTCTCCACGGCGGATTTCCTCGGTATAAAAACCAACCGGCGAGAGTGACGAAAGGGAGTCCGCCAGCTTTCTGATAAGGGTCGTTTTGCCTACTCCCGGCACGCCGGTTATCAGGATGTTCTTCGGAGTCGAGGAAGGTTTCATGGGTATTTCTACTTTTCTTCCAATTTTCTAAGTTTCTTATACACGTACGAACGCTCCAAGCCCAATTCCCGCGCCGCCTGAGTAACGTTGCCGTGATGACGCGCCAGCGCCGCTTTGATAAACTCGCGTTCAAATTGCGCCACCGCTTCTTTGAGGGTGGTCTTCGTCTGAGGCGCATGATACGGGAGCAGCGCTTCCACGTCGCTTCTGTCCACCAGTTCCGTTTCACAGTAGATATTGATTCGCTCCATGAGGTTTTTCAGTTCACGGGTGTTGCCGGGGTATGAATACTGTTGAAGGTACTCGAGAGCTGAGGGAGATAACCGCTTGGCTGGGGTTTTGGTTTCGGCGGCAAAGCGGGAGAGGAAGTATTCCGCCAAGAGAGGGATATCCTCCCGCCGTTCCCGCAACGGAGGAATGGCAAACTGCACGACGTTGAGCCGATAGAGCAGGTCTTGTCGGAATTTTCCTTCCGACACCAACTTGAGCAGGTCTTTGTTGGATGCGGCGATGATGTTGCACTCGATGGGGACGGCTTTTTCCGTGCCGACCGGGGTGATGATTTTGGTTTCCACCACGCGGAGAATTTTCGCCTGCGCTTCAAGGGGCATTTCACTGATTTCGTCGAGAAAAATGGAGCCGTGATCCGCTTCCAGAAAATATCCCTTGCGGGCTTTCTTGGCGCCGGTAAACGCTCCCGCGGCATGTCCGAACAGTTCCGCTTCCACGAGTTCGGACGGAAGAGCGGCGCAGTTGACCGCCACGAACGGTCCTTCGGAAAACCGGCTCAAACGGTGAATGGAATGGGCAATCAGTTCCTTGCCGGTGCCGTTCTCGCCGAGAATGAGAAACCGGGTGGTTTTGGGGGCTGACTTTTGAATATCTTCCTTGAGCCGCCGAACGGCTTCCGATTCCCCGACGAATTCGCCGTACACCAAAGAAGTGAGACGGTTTTTCTCTCTGACCAAACTGGTTGTCTTGACGGCGTTGTCGATGGTAATCAAAACCCGCTCCAAGGAGATAGGCTTTTCAATAAAATCGTAGGCTCCCGCCCGGATGGCGTCGACCGCCATAGCGATGTCGGCGTGCCCGGAAATCATCACGACGATTTGCCGGGGAGAGCGTTTCAAAATAATTTTGAGCAACTCGATGCCGTTGCCGTCCGGCAGCAGGACGTCAAGGAAAATGACATCAAAGCCAGCGGAGGAAAACTCCTCCCCCTGCCGGTAGCTCTCCGCCGTTGTCACGTCGTGACCGCGCCGTTCAAGAGCGGCTTTGAGGGAAGAGCGGATTTTCTCTTCATCGTCGATAATCAATACTCGCGCCATACGCTACTGCGGGAGAGTGATACGCACTCCTCCGCCTCCTTGTTGTCGGTTGTAGAGTTCCATCGTGCCGCCGTGGTCATGCACAATGCGGTGACATATCACCAGCCCCAAACCGGAGCCGCCTTCCTTGGTTGTGACGTACGGTTCAAAGCTGTTGCGCAGTTTTTCTTCGGAAAAACCCGGACCGGTGTCTTCCACCGTGAAGAGGAGATGTTGCGCTCCTCGTTGGAGGGTGAGCGTCACGGTCGCTTTCGGCGCCGCTTCCAAGCCGTTTTTTATCAAGTTGATAAGTACTTGCGTGAACGCTTCCGGATCGAGGCGGATGTTTTCTTTCGCGATGTGGTTACGCAGAACGAGCCTGCCGCTGTCGAGCTCTGCCCGGTAGAGAGTTTCAAGCGGGGCGGTGAGAGCTTTGCCTTTAACGGTTCGAATGTCGGGAGGGCTCATACGGGCAAACCCGACAAAGCTGTCCAGGAGCTTGGAGAGACGGTTGACTTCGCTCTTGATGGTAGCTGTCGTCTCTTGGAACGTCTTGTCGAAGTCCGGCAACCCCTCAACATACGAGCGGCGCAGGTCTTCCACACTGATAGCGATAGGGGTGAGCGGGTTCTTGATTTCGTGAGCTATCTTTCTGCCCACCGCCTGCCAAGCGGCGATTTTCGCCGTCGTTGCCAACTGCTGTTGCAGTTTTTTCAGCTTTACCGTCATTTCCGAAAAAGAGTCGGCAAGCTGGGAAAACTCGCCTTCTTCATACGCCATGACAGGGGAGCTGAAATCGCCCGCGGCAACACGAGCGGTGGCTTGGACAAGGTTGTCGATTTCCCGCTTGGCGTGGTTGGTTATATAGAGTCCCAGCCCCAGCGCCGCCAGCATCGAGAATAGCGCAACAAGCCCGGTCAGCCGGAGCAATGAAAGCATGACCGGCTTTTCATAGCTGGAAGTAAAAGTCGCCACCACGGCAAACGGTGCGCTTTTTCCTCCTTCCAGGATAGCCCGATAATTTTTCCCCATGGCGTACAGCATCCCTTTTTCCATTCCGGCGAGCACGGAGAGGGTATCGGGGCTTATAAACACTTCCACTTCGGCATCCAGCACCGTCCGCATACGGGCAAGGTAGTCGCCGTCCAGATAACAGCCGGTATACAACAGCCGGTTGGGTTCCAGCCGCTTAAGGAAGGCAATCGCCGGATGCGCTCCGGCGGTATCGTACTCGATTGTCTCGACCTGCCCGGCAGAGTCCAACCGGAGATCTGCCGCGTCGGGCTGGATCGGTTCTCCCACCAATCCGGGGCGGTGGTAGGTTGCCAGCACCGTCAAGGTCGAGTCGAGGATTTCGAGGAAATCAAGGCGGTACGAATGCGGGTTGACCGTCAGCGATTTCAATGCGCCGGTACTAAGCAGGAACAGATTTTTTTTCAACTCCGCCGACCTCGCCATGTCATTCACGCTTTGTCGCAGTTCCTTTTGAAAGGAATCATGGAAAGCATGGAACTTCCGCAGGGTGGCGGAGGCTTGTTGCCGTTCGAACAGGTCAAGCTGTTTGACCGAGTGAAAGTAGATGACCGACGTAATCAAAAGCGGCGGCACCACCGCGATGAGAATGAGGGAGAGCCGTATTTTGCCGGTGAACGTCATTTTTTCTCTCCTCCGGAGACAGCAGTCGGGAGACGGAGCTTGACAAGCCTCTCCGGTGAGAAAAAACCGCGCTCGTCGAAGGCGATGTTTTTCAACTTCTCGGAGGCGTGGAAAAACAGGTGCGGGCGGAAAAGGGGAAAGAACCCCAAATCATGAACAAGGATATTCTGCGCTTTGCGATAGAGCTCAAGTCGGAGCGTATCTTCGGAGATGAAGAGTGCTTCTTCGAGGAGGACGTCAAACTTCTGGAGCGCTTCTTGGGCGGAAGGACTTTCGGGAGTGAAATCCAAAAAGGTGCGGCGGATGTATTGCAGCGTTCGGAGAGGGGACGTGCTGTCGAAAGGGACAAAAGCAAGAGACACGTCGGCGTCACCAAAGGTGCCGGTCAGTTCCGCTTCGACTCGGTCCCGGGCGAGGATGTCGATAAGATACCACGCCGTCTTCCGTAAAGAAGAGCTCATCACGCCGATGCGAAGAAGGCGGGGACGAACCGGGCTTTGCTCCAAGAGCCCTCGCCCTTGTCGAGGGTTGAAAGCGTAGGGACGAGGACACGGAGCCGACGTTGAAAGAAAGCAATGCTGTGGCGTAACCAAGTCGCCGTCGAAAATAATTGCCAGCCGTTTTTCATTGAAACGATAGTAAAGAGAGGTAGTCAGCATCCCGTTGCGGTTGACTTCCCGTTTGAGGTTGGGAACCAGCACAACGATAAACGGCGCCGGAGCATTCGAGACTTGAGCCTCCGGCAATTCGGAAGCATGAGAGGAATAAGAGAAGAAACCGTCCAGATTCCCCAATTGGAAACTGGTCGGCATATCGATAACAGGGGGGTTTGCCTTGATAACGATTTCATTGCCGACGGCGGTTTTGTGGAGGAGAGCCCGATCGGAGGGAATTTCATCGAGGGTGCGAAACAACATTTCCACCGGCTCGATGTTCTCGGCGCCCAACACGATAGGGGAAACCGAATCGACATCAGCGGCTTCAATGACCGCTTCCAGGGAAGTGAGGTAAAGGAAGTTGAGAACAAAGTCATAATTGCTTTCCTCAGGGAAGCTGTACGAAATGCCGGGTGCCGACTGGTCGATATGTCCGGTCAGAAGGGTGTCACCACGGTACAGGAGCACAAAAGGGCACCCGCTGAAGATGTTGGCTTCTTTTCCGGCGTCAAAGTACCACCGATGCAAGCGATATTGGAGGATGTGAGCCTTCAACGGTGAACTCATCGCAGGGGCAGCCATCCCGCACACCAGCAAAAGGCAGGCAACAACATTTCGGGTGAAAGTGTGAATCATATTACGCTCTAACAACTTATACAATCAAATCCTTGCCCCGACCTACGACAAGTTTTTTCCCGCTGGAGGTGTGTCTTTTTTTACCCAGCTAAGTTAAGGTAACCCATTTCTTTTCGTACTTCAAGTGCTGTTCTGTGTCTTTTTGTACCCATTCTGAGAGCGCCCCTCATGCCTTCGCATAGCTAACTCATTGAATAGCAACATAATATCTTTTCGGCATCGTTTTTGATAGACCGTACGACAAAACCGTTAACCTTTGGGAAAGGAGTTTGAGATGACACACTACAAAACTTTTTCACTTGCCGGAGTTGTTCTGCTGCTTTTCGCTCTGGCGCTCACGCAATGCACCACGAAAAGCGAGGTGAAAGAAAACAACATCGTCGCCGAGCTGGTCGACAGCCTGGCTTCAACCGTCGTCGAAAGTTTCGCTCAGGCATCACAGAATGACACTGCGGCGATGGTCGACACCGAGGTTTCGAGAAAGCTCACGGGAACGCCGAGCCGCGTTTCGGATTTTGTCCTTGCCGATTCGATGCTGTATGCGGCTTCCGATGAAGGTTTGCTCGTGTATGATTTTTCCCGAAAAGACTATTCGCTCTTCCACACCGAGGAACCGTTGCGCGCCGTTGCCCTCCATGACGGGAAGGTGTATGTGGGGGGAACATCGCTCTACCGTCTGGAGGACACGGCGTTGCAGCGGGTCGATAACGAATTTGCCGGGGTCATTACCTGTCTCTTGGGCTACGGCTACCGGCTGATGGTCGGCACGAGCGACGGGTTGTACGCCACCGGCATTTTCGGCGACGAACTGTTGTTGGACGACGTTTCAGTGACGGCAATGGCTGCCGAGGGGGATGGCTTGTGGGTAGGGACAGAGGGGCAGGGATTATACCGGTGGGACGGCGATGAATTTCGGCGGCGCTTCCTCTTGCGCGACACCTCTATTTTCGACACGGTCTTTACGCTGGCATACAACCACCAACACCTCTACGTCGGTACCGTCAACGGTCTCCACATCTTCGACGGGGGGCGGTGGGAGACTTACAACATGCTCGACGGACTGCCCTCGGACAAGGTAATCGCTCTTGACGCTTCCGGCTGGGTTATTTACCTCGCTACCGACGAAGGAGTGGTTTCCTTCTACAACGGTGATGTCATGCCGGTGGAGAAGCTCTCCAATCTCATCGTCAACGACCTCCATCGATTCGGGAGAAAGATTCTCGTCGCCACCGACTTCGAAGGAATACTCCTCAAAAACGGAAACGTTCTCAAACCGCTCATTGACCAGCAAGCCGGGCAAGAAATCCACGCCCTCTCATCTCTTTCCTTTTAGACGCTTAATACCGGCAGGAGAGGGAGCCGCACCAACGGCTCCCTCTTTCTTTTTTTAATCTTGCCATTTTCCGTCTCGTGCCGTTTTGTTGCCGTAGATATGAAAGCATGTCATTTCCCACAAGCGACATCCCGGCAACCAAAGGGCGGGCGAAAGCTCCTGCTGGGGGCGATCCTGAGCTGCCTGTTGTTGCCAGCGGTTTTACCTTCGCAGGAGCCTCGACCATATCCCTCCGAAGAGCAAGCCCGGACGATTATCGAAATCCAGCACCTTCTTTTTGACGATGACTTCTCTGCCGCCGAGTCGCTGGCAACCACGTTGCAACGGCAGTACCCCGACGAGCCGTGCGGGTACTTGTTTGCCGCCATTGCCCTGTTGACCAAGATGTTTGCCCTCGAGGAAAACTGCCGCCCGAGCGAATTCCACCGCTTGCTCGACAGCGCCGCCGCAAAAGCGCAACGAATTCTCGACACCGCCTCGTCTCCCACCGTGCGAGCCTGGCAGCACGTCTACTTGGGACACGTGGAAGCATACCGTTCTCTCTGGGAGTCACATTACGGCTCCTTGATGAAAGCGATAAAAAGAGGGCGGCGGGCAAAAAAGATATACGAGCAGGGACTCGCCGAAGACAGCACCGTTTATGATTTGTACTTCGGGCTGGGGCTGTACCATTACTGGAAGTCCGCCAAAGCCGGACTCTTGCGCTGGCTGGGGCTGATTCACAACGACAAAGAGAAAGGCATCGCCCAGCTCCGCCTTGCCGCCGACTCTTCACTCTTTTCGCGTCCTTCGGCGCACAACGCCCTCTTATGGATTCTCATGGACCGAAAAGAGTACGACTCAGTCATTGCACGGTGTCGGGAGATGATTGAAAAATACCCTCACGGGAAATCGTTCCTCTGGTTATTGGCACAGGCGTATTTCGAGAAGAAAGAGTATCGGCACGCCCGGGACGCTTTCGCCCGCTTGCGTGAGTATTACGCCTCCGAGCCGGGGAACTATTTCAATCTTGTTGAGTGCGACTATTTTCTTCTCCAATGCAGTGAGAGGCTCGGCGATGAAGAGGCTGCCGAAAAGACAATCAGGTCCTTTCGCTCCTACTCTTCCCGCATTCCTTCCTCAACCCGCAGGCGCCAGCGGGAGAAACTCTCATTCCTACGGCGCGCGGCACGAACGTAACAAGCCGCTCGGTTTGCTGTAATCCCATTCCGGTTGCTTGTTGAGATTCATCCCAACCCCCATGCCTGCCTGCCGAGATTGAGAAAAACCAGTGCCACTATCTGCCGGTGCTTTCGGGGAGAGCGACCATCCGCTCCAACTCACGGGGAACATCGTCACGGCCGAGCCTGCGGACGATGATACGAGTACGGTTGCGGGAGTCAGTCGTCTTTTCCGCCATGTAGTGGTGGTCTGCCAAGCGGGCGATTTGATGCAAGTGCGTCACCACCAACACCTGGCATTTCTCCGCCAGCTTCTTGAGCTTTTTGCCGACTTCAACCGCTGTCCGCCCGCCGATACCGACGTCAACCTCATCAAACACCACCAGCGACGGCGACAGAAGACGGCGCGACTGCTCGGCTGATTTCAACGCCAACAGTATCCGGGAGATTTCGCCGCCCGACGCTGTTTTGACCAGCGATTTCAATGGGGCACCGGGATTGGCGGAGAAAAGAAATTTTGCCGTTTCCAAACCGTACGGTTCGGGTTTGACCAGCTGTCCTTCCACCTCGACGCCGTCGTTGTCGGTATCTTCGGAGAGAAAAGCGATGTCAAAGTCACAATTTTCAATGGCAAGCTCGGCAAGTTCATCGATGACTATTTTTCGCAACCGGGCGGCGACCTTTCGGCGAGCGTGAGAGAGCGCAACAGCTTTCTCGGCATACCGGCGGGCATACACATCATGCTCTTTGGTCAGCTCTTCAATGGTGCGGTCGACATCCGGGTTGTCCGCCAATTTCTTGACGATTTCCTCATAGGTCGCCAGCACCGCCTTTTCGGAGCCGCCGTACTTCTTTTTCAGGCGGTAGATTTCGTCGAGACGCTCGTTTATTTCTTCCACCCGCTGCGGGTCGTCATGCAGGGAAGAGCCGTATTGCTGCACGAACCGCCGCAACTCTTCCAGTCGCAGCTCAATATCGGTGAGCTCTTCGACCTGAGGAGCGAGGGATTCATCCAGCGCCGCCATTCGGTCAAGTTCCCGATGCACCAAACCGAGTAACTGCGAGACCGAGGTCTCTTCCGCATCGAGCAGTTGCTGCACCATCTCCGCAGAGCTCATCAACGCCCGTGCGGAATCAAGCACTTTGCGTTCCCGCATCAGCTCTTCCTCTTCGCCGAGACGGAGGTTGGCTTTTTCGATTTCCTCTTTTTGGAAAAGCAGCAATTCCCGCTCCTGCCGCAGGTAATCCCGCTTGGTGCGCATCGCTCGAAGCTGCGCCGCCGCCGCCTGCCAACACCGGAACAACGACTCCACCTCTTCCCGCTGTGACTCCAACGAGCCGAATCTATCCACAAACAGCAGATGGTTCTCTTCGCTCATCAGCATCTGGTTGGCATATTGCCCCAGAATTTCGGCGCTCCCGGCAATCACCTGCCGCAACAGGGAGAGCGAAACGTTCTTGCCGTTGAGCTTGGCTTTTGAGGAACCGTCGGGAAAAATCTCCCGTCGAACGACCAGCCGCTCCGCCGCTCTTCCCAAAAGGGAACCGACCTCCTCGGCTCGTTCGGGAGGGACGAGCAGCTCCGCCGTCACCACCGCCCGGGACGCTCCGGCACGGATATACTCCTTATCCGCCCGTCCTCCGAACGCCAGCGCCAAGGCGGTAACGACGACCGACTTCCCGGCGCCGGTTTCTCCGGTCAGTACCGACAAGCCCGGCTCGAAGGTCAGCTCGACCTCGTCGACCAGGGCAATGTTTTCGATGTGCAGCTTCGTCAGCATTTACAACCCGTGTTCCTTCAGCTCCCGCAGTAATTCCTCCGCCCGCTGCTGGTCACCTTCCGCTTCCGCCTGCGCCAGCTCTTTTTTGAGCTTTTCGCGAATCCGCCGCTGTTTTTCATGGAGAATCTGTTTCACGAGCTTTTTCGTTTCGCCGTCGACTTGCGAGGCTTCCCACTCCATCGCCGCTATCTCGGTCACCAGGGAAACAAAAGCGTCGTCCTGGGCATTGTCAATCAATCGGCTCACGTCGATGGCTCCGTGGGTGCGGTACTGGTTTATCATTGCCGTATAGACCCGCGCCAGTTCCGGCGATTCGAAATCCTCGGGGGCGATGTTTTCAAAAATGGAATCTATCGAACCGGGATTGTTGCACAGCAGGGAGAGAAAACCGACTTCGACGGGGCTGTGCTTTTTCGGACGGGGAGGTTCCTCTCCATAGCTCTTTTGCTCGGTGGTAGGCAGTTGCTGGAAGAGCCGGACATCGACGCCGACCGCGTCCGCCGCTTCGGCGAAAAAGAGACTGCGGCGGGTCGGGTCGGTGATCTTATTTCCCAATGCTGCCAGCTCCTTGACCAACCGCTCCTTTTCGATGATTCCGGCTGACGCCATCTCCACCTCCTGGGTGCGAAACCGGATATATCCTTGCGCTTCCTCGGTAAGTCGCTCGATTCCTTCTTTCCCGTGAACTTTGGCGAACGAATCCGGATCCTCTCCGGGGGGAGGAGTGATTACTTTCACCTCCAAGCCCGCTTCAAACAACGCATCGACGGAGCGGAACGCCGCTTTTTTCCCCGCACTGTCGGCATCGAAAAACAAATAGACGGCATCGGCAAAACGCGCCAGCAACCGCGCTTGATGGAGTGTGAACGCCGTCCCCGACGACGCCACCACGTTCTTGACTCCTGCCTGCCACAGCGAAAGAACGTCGAAGTAACCCTCCACGATATAGACCGTCGCCGGTTCCGCCCGGCGGATGAAATCCTTGGAGAAGTTGAGCCCGTAGAGGATGTTTCCCTTGACATATAGCGGGGTCTCCGGGGAGTTGATGTACTTCGCCGGTTCGCCCTTTTTCAAGGTTCGCCCGCCGAAAGCAATCGGCTTCTGGCTCAAGTTGAAAATCGGTATCATCAAGCGCTGGCGAAAGCGATCGAGATAATTCCCCGCGCTTTTCGAGCGCAGCGCTAACCCGGCTTTCTCCAAGTCCTCCGGCGTCAACCCCTTCTGCCGCGCATAGGCTATCAGCCCATCCCATTCTTCCCCTGCCAAGCCCAAGTGAAACTGCCGGATGGTCTCTTCGGTGATGCAACGCTTTTTCATCAAGTAATTGTGGAGCACTTCACGGTATTTTGGCTGGTACAAAAGCTGGTGGAAATATTCCATTGCTACCTGGTTGCCGTAGCTGATGCGCTCCAGCATCTCCCGCTTTTCGCTCGATTCTCTCTCTTCTCGCAACGGGATATTCGCTCGCCGGGCAAGGAAACGAACCGCCTCAACGAAGGTCATCTTCTCGTGCTCCATCAGGAAAGTAAAGACCGTTCCCCCCTTGCCGCAGCCGAAGCAATAGTAGAGCTGCTTATCCGGCGTGACGGTAAAGGAAGGCGTCTTTTCGGTGTGAAAAGGGCAGAGTGCCAGGTAGCGCCGCCCTTTCCTTTTCAAGCGGACATACTCGCCGATGATTTGAACAATATCGGTCGCCTGCCGAACCTGTTCAATCGTCTCCGGGGAAATCATCTTACTCTCTCAACTTTGCAATCGTCACCCCGACCCCGCCTTCGTTCCAATCGCCCAACCGCAACGACACCACCTCTGGGTGGTTTTTCAAATACTGCGTCAAGACCCGGCGCAAAGTGCCTGTTCCTTTGCCGTGAATGATATAAACCTGCCGAAAGCCTGCCAGCACGGCTCGGTCGAGAAATTTCTCCAGCTTTTCCAACGCCTCTTCTACCGTCAAACCCCGCAGATGGATTTCCGGCCGTTCCGTTTCGTCAAGAGAATAACTGCTCCGGATGGCGGGGCGAGGCTCTTTTTTCTCCGGAGCGGTAATTTTCCTTAGGTTCCGCAGCTCTACGGTGGTCAAGATGGAGCCGATCTTTACTTTCGCCCGGTCGTCTCCGAGGAGCGTTTCGATTTCCCCTTGCTTTTGCAAAGAGAGAATCTCCACCGTATCTCCCCTGTGGAAGGTGACGCCGTCGTCGATGCGCCCGCCGCGTACATCCTTCTGGAGCGCATGGATTTTTTCCTGTCGGCTTCGCAAGCGACGGTGGAACTCCTTGACGGATTTCTTCGAGGCTTGGGTGCGTCGGATATCCGCTACTAACTTCTCAATTTCCCGCCGGGTCTGGTCGAGGAACTGGGTGGTCTCGGCGAGGGCTTTTTCTTTCTCTTCTTGTACCTGACTGCTGAGGTGTTCTGTCCGCACCCGATAGAGCTCTTCCAACTGCTTTGCTTTCTCCAAGCGTTCCGTCAGTTCGGTGCGGTCTTCTTTAAGTCGCCGCAACTCCGCTTCCAACGAGGCAATCAAGGCATCAAGCGATTTCTCTCCTTGTCCCACCAACTCCGACGCTCGGCGGCACACTTCCTCCGGCAAACCCAAACGGCTGGCGATTTCCACCGCATACGACGAACCCGGAATACCGACGTGCAGCCGGTAGGTCGGCATGAGAGTTTCGCGGTCGAACTCGAGGGAAGCGTTTTCGATTTCCGGGTACTCCGTCGCCAGCATCTTCAGTTGGGAGTAATGGGTCGTCGCTACCAGCTTGGCGCCTTTGCGCACGACATACAAGATAATCGCTTCCGCCAGCGCCGAGCCTTCCTTGGGGTCGGTGCCCGCCCCGATTTCATCGAACAACAACAGGGTCCGCTCGTCGGCGTGATGCAAGCCGTGCACGATATTTTTCAAGTGCGATGAAAAAGTTGACAGCGAGAGCTCTATCGACTGCTCGTCACCGATGTCGGCGAATAAGTTCTCGAAAATCCCCACCGTCGAACTTTTATCGGCGGAAATGTGCAGCCCCGACTGCGCCATGAGAATCGACAAGCCGATGGTCTTGAGAGTGACAGTCTTGCCGCCGGTGTTGGGACCGGTCACGAGAATCGCCCGGCGGGTGTCGTCAAGCGAAAGGGTAGTCGGCACCACTTTGTCGACATCGGAAAACTGGACAATGAGCAAAGGGTGCCGCGCTTCCACGAGAGAGAAGGTAGGCGTGTCGGCGATGACCGGCTGATTCCCGCGGATGAGGTTCGAGAACGTGGCGCACGCATACAAAGCGTCGAGCTTACCGATGATTTTGGTATTCTCCAGCATGGCGTCGGCGCGGCTCGCTATCTCTCCCGTCAGGGCACGAAGAATACGCTCTATCTCCAGCCGCTCCTCCTGCATGAGAAGGTTGATGCGATTGTTCAGTTCCACCGTCTGTTCCGGCTCGACATACAACGTCGCGCCCGATTGGCTCCGATCATGGAGGATACCGCTGCCGCTGCGGTACCGGTTGGTCGGAATGGGAATGACATAGCGCCCGTTGCGCATGGTAATCACATCGTCCTGCCACCCTTCCTGCTTGCGGTGGGTCGCCAGGATGCGTTCCAAGCGCGCCATGATTTTCTGCTTGCTCTCAGCTAACTCCAGACGGATTTTCCGCAATGCTGAGGAGGCGCTGTCTTTGATTTGCCCCTCTTCGTCAAGGATGCGGCGGATTTCGGTTTTCAGTTCGGGAAAAGCTCGAATACGGGCTAAGTACTCGGCAACCGCGGGGAATTTCTCTCGTCCGTCTTTGTCGTACCGATAGAGGTCGATTGAAACTTCCACCAACTCGAGAATCGAGAGAATCTCTTTCGGGTCGAGATAAATCCCTTCCACCTGCGATTCCGCCAGCAGTTCCCGGCAGTCCTCCAAACGATACAGCGGAAACGCCAACCCGAAATTGATGATGTCTTTCATCTGGCTGATCTCCGTCTGGCGTCGCTCGATTTCCTGCCGGTCAAACAGCGGCTGCATCACCTCGACTTCTTCCTTTCCGTACGGCGTCAGGCACTTGCCGGAAATCAGCGAGATGATTTTTTCGAATTCGAGCGTTTGGAGCGTATGTTCGTCAATCATTGAAATCTCAGGGTATTGCCGGTTTTTTCAACCATTCCATCACTTATTCCGCCGGTAATATACGAACCTCACCGGAGAATCAAAACCTATTTCCCGCTCTCTCATCTGGTTGATGATATCCTTCTCCGGTGAAAAGCATCCCCTTCCACGGTGCCAACGAAGAAAGAAGGGACTCGTCACGTGTAACTTTCGTCTACAAGTTCAGGAATAAAAAAACAAGTTTCCCCGTTGTATTTCAGGTCACTCCCCTGCGGCGCACCGAGGAAAAATCTACTTCTGCTGGGAAATGGCAGCGAGGAACCGTTCCGCCAGTTGCGCCACGCTCACCTCGGTGAGCGTACCGGTTTGATAGTCGTACACATGCACCGGAGCAGCATCGGAAGTCAGCGTTTGCACCTGCGGCAAAACGGATGAGGCACCAAGCGACGTCAGGGCGAGGAGGGTGTATCCCCGAATGACGGCATCGTCGTCGTCAAGGGAACGGGCAAGGGTGGCAACGTCATCTTCGAAAATATCCGGGCGCACCGCGGCAACCCGTGCGATTGCCCAGTGAGCACCGCGCTCGAACGGCTCCTCCTGAAGATAGCCGATGAGCAGGGGAGCATACTCGTCCATCAACGAAGGGACATTGACCAACACTTCCGCAATCGCTTCCGGGGCGCACCAACAGAGGTTTCCCGACTCATCGTTCATCATCCAGAGGAGCTTCCGAATAAGATTGCGCACCTTCTCGAGACTATGTTCCGCCACCACCCCGGCGGCGATACCCAAAGCTTCCACGCTCCGCCGGCAGACAAGCGGATCGGTCTGGAAAAGCATGCCGGTCAAAGTACGCAGCGGGTTTCTGCTCTGGCGTGCCCAGGTACGAATGCCCTCGCAGTCATGGGCGTCTATCAGCCGTCGGACTTCTTTTTTGCGTTGAGCTCCACGAGAGCCGGAAGTATGAGAACGAAGCGCCATCGCGATATGCCCTCACTCATTCTATCGTCATTGCCTTCATTTTCCGTCGTTGCACCACGTAAATCCCCAGTCCCAGCAAAAAGAGGAAAAGGGAAATAAGCTGGTTGTAGGTCGGATGCATTCCCCAGAAGGAAAAGCGCATCTCTTGCTCGTAGTACCGCACGTATTCGATAAGAAAGCGAAAGACCGCCTCAATCATGAACAGCAAAGCTATCAACTGTCCGACAAACCGTTTCCGTTTCATCAGGTGGTGCAAGAAGAAAAACAAGCCGAAGCCGTAGAGGGAAATATAGAGTTGCGACGGGTGGATGGGCGTATCGAAATAGACCGAGTACGGAATGGAGCCGGGTGGAAAAGAAATCCCCCACGGCAGATGCGTCGGCGTTCCAAAGCAGCAGCCGTTAAGGAAACACCCGATGCGGGCAATGCCCAATCCCAACCCCAGAGCGGGAGAAAAATAGTCGAACACTTCCAAGGCGGAGAGTTTCTTCCACCGGCAATAGAGCAGCGTTCCTGCAATCGCCACCAAAACTCCGCCGTACATGTTCAACCCGGCAATACCGAATTCCCCCGAGGCGAAAGGGTTGAACGAGGCTGTCCAATTTTGAGAGAACTCATCGAGGTGAAAGAGGACATAGAACAGGCGCGCCCCTATAATCCCGCCGAAAATCATGATATAGGCGATGGATAAGAAGGGTTCGAACGGTTTGTTGTCCCGCAGGGTCATTCGGCGGACGTAGAAGACTCCGAAAAAGAACGCCAGGGCAAGCATCACCCCGTAGCTGCGAATGGTCAAAGGACCAATATGGAAAAGTTCAGGATACATATTCCGTTTTCAACTCCTTTTGCGAAGGTGAGGCGGCAACCCGACGGCGCCAGCGCGGATAGAAACGCCACGTCAAGAGCACCGAAAGCAATCCCAAAACGCCGCCCACCACTACGTCGGACACATAATGAAACCGCCCCCACACCGTACCGGCGGCTAAACCGAATACCAGGGGAGCCAGCCACCATCCCACTCGGCGATAATACCGAAAGGTATACATTAAAATCACCAGCGCCACTCCGAAATGCGACGAAGGCATACATCCGCCGCGAACCGCCCCTTTGGCAATAACCATCTCCACTAAAGGTCTAAACACCGGACCGGTCACCGAGTTCAGGTATTGTCCGGCAAAATGCCAGCGCGGTCCTTCGATGGGATAGAGAAAAAAGAGCAGATACGAAAGGAAAAAGGTCAGACAGGTGGCGGTCAGGAAGCTCTTGACCGTCTCGTAATGCTTTTTGACGAACAACATAATCACAAAGACGGGAATCATGAAATAATAACAAAAGTAACAAAAAGAGAGTATCTCGGTAACGATCGGGTTGAGCCAGTGTCGGTCGATGTAAAGGGTCGGGTTCACCCCGAAAATACTCAACTCGAAAGCGGTCAACTGCGCATCAAAGAAACGGTCGAACAGCAAAAACATCAAACCACCGGTGGCACGGTAAAAGAACGTAAACAAAAACACCGGATATAACAACCGCACCCCGGCGGCAAGACGACTGGTGTCTTCGTCAATCAAAGAGACTATAGCAACGCTAAAGAGAGCGGCAACGAGATAAAAAGCCACTTCATCGAGATATTTCCCGAGCGGTCTGCCAAGCAGAAGGATGACGACTACCATCAAGAGAGAATATCCGACGATAAGCCAGTCAAAGGGGTACCACCGGCGGAAGAAGCGTTGCGAGGCAGAGAGCGTTTCGGAGGGTGGCATTTATTCTTCCCCCTTTCCGCCGACCACCAGCACGATTTCCCCCTTGACCGTTTTTTGCGAGAGAGCGGCGAGTATCTCACTTATCTTTCCCCGGAGGAACTCCTCGTACCGCTTGCTTATCTCCCGCGCCAGGCAGGCGTCCCGATCGCCGAGGACTTCCCGCATGTCGTTCAACGTCCTTACCACTCTATGGGGAGATTCGAAAAAAACGAGCGTATGTTCCATATTTTTCAAACGCTCCAGCCGTTTTCTTCGCGCCGCTGATTTGTGGGACAGGAAGCCTTCGAAAAAGAAACGGTCGGTCGGCAGTCCCGAAGCGGTGAGGGCGGGAATAACGGCATTCGCTCCCGGAAGCGGGACGATAACGATATCGTTTTCCACCGCCGCTCGGACAATGCGGTACGCCGGGTCGGAAATCCCCGGCGAACCGGCATCGGTGACCACGGCAACGGAGGTGCCTTGCTTGATTTTTTCGATTAACTGGGCAGCGCGGGCGGATTCGTTAAAATCGTGGTAGCTGATGAGCTTCTTCTTTATGCCCAAGCGGGCAAACAGCATCCCGGAATGACGGGTATCTTCGCAGGCAACGAGGTCGACCTCCTTCAGCACTTCAATCGCTCGCGGCGTCATGTCGTCCATATTCCCGATAGGGGTCGGGACAAGGAACAGTTTTCCGGCTTCCGCTGCCATAACGATACGACTCTATGAGCTCAGTTCAATATGGTCGGGAATGGGAGCGCGCCGCAGTGAGGCAATATCCGGCAGGCGCCGCTTGAAGGAGTTGCGATTGAGCAACGTCACCACCCGCTCGATATCCCCCTGGCGAAAGCCTTCCCGTATCAGGACTTGAAGAGAGTGCTCCCCGTCGTCCACCAGCCGTTTGAGCAGGCGGTCGATTTGCTCGTAAGTGACGCCGATTTCGCCTTCATCCGTCTGCCCTGCCCACAAATCCGCCGTCGGCGGCTTGGTGATAATCGCCTCCGGCACGTCCAGCACTTTTGCAATAGCGCGGATTTCGGTTTTGTACAGCTCACCGATGGGATTGACCGAACATGCCGCGTCGCCATACCAGGTGGTGTAGCCCAAACAAATCTCCGTCCGGTTTCCCGTGCCGAGCACCAGATAGTCCATTTCCTGCGCCACATCAAAGAGAATGGACATCCGCTCCCGCGCCATTTTGTTGCCGGCGCGCAGACGGTTCTCCTCGTTGATCTCCGGAAAGTAAGCGTCAATCATGGGAGAGATGTCGATGCGGCGGTAAGGGATGCCGAGCCGGTCGATAAGCTCCAGGGCGTCGGTGGTGGAATGCTCGGAGGAGGTGCGGTAGGGCATGAGAAGCGCCAGCATTTTTCCCTTGCCCACGGCTGCGGTCGCCAGGGAAGCGGAGACGGCGGAGTCGATTCCCCCCGACAGCCCCACCACGTATCCTTTCAAGCCGGATTGGCGAAGTTTGGTGTCGATGAAGTTCTTGATGGTGGCAATGGCTTGCTCAATTACTATGTCCGTCATGTTCGCATCCCTTAATTTTCCTCCGAAAAATGATACGCCATTTGTATCCCTCTTTCAAGGAAAATGTTCCTGTTATTCCTTTGCCTCCACTCCTTCAAAGCTGAGATGCTTAGTTTCTCCTCGGCACTGCCACCCTCCGGCGGCTCTATTTCCCAATGAGAAATCATAAAACACCCTGAGGGTGCCTGACGAGAGAGAAAACAATGCACAAGAACAGTAAGTAAATGACTCGGGAAATCTACGAGCGTACCGGCAGAGGGGTATCGACGCTCAAACAGTAATCGCCGTTTATCCGCGGCGGCTTAATCGGGTACCTGCCGGAGAAACAACTCGAACAAAACGTCGTATCCGGCAGCGACGACATCGAGAGCATTCCCTTCAGCGACAAATACCGCAGGGAGTCGACTTCGAGGTACTTCTCTATTTGCTCGACAGTCATGTGCGAGGCAATAAGCTCCCGCTTGGTCGGCATATCGATGCCGAAAAAGCAGGGCGAGATAATCGGCGGCGCCGACACCCGGAAGTGCACTTCCTTTGCCCCTGCTTCCCTGATGATTTTCACTAACTTCTTCGAGGTGGTGCCGCGCACGATGGAATCATCGACCACGATGACGCGCCGACCTTTTAGCACTCCCTTTACCGGATTGAATTTTACCTTCACATCCAGGTCGCGGATATGCTGCTGCGGGTCGATAAAGGTCCGCCCGACGTAGTGGTTGCGGATAAGCCCGATTTCGAAACGAATCCCCGACTCCTCGGAATACCCCAACGTCGCGGTGTTCGCCGAATCGGGAATACCGATGACAATGTCGGCGTCGACCGGATGTTCCCGCGCCAAAAGCCGCCCCAAACGGCGACGGATTTTGTCGACGTTTTCGCCGAAGACAATCGAGTCGGGACGCGAGAAGTAGATATACTCGAAAATGCAGCAGGCATGTTTGGTCTTCTTGAACGGAAACAGCGACTTCAAGCCCTTCTTGGAAATCTCCAATACCTCCCCCGGCTCGATGTCGCGGACATACTTCGCCCCGATTAAATCAAAAGCGCACGACTCCGACGCCACCACCCACGCCTGGCGATACTTCCCCAGCGCCAGGGGACGAAAGCCGTACGGATCACGGGCGGCGACGATAGCGCTTTCGGTGAGAAACAGCAACGAATAAGCGCCGCGCACTTTTTTCAAAGCGTCGCAGATCCGTTCCAAGCGGGTCTTCTTCTTGGAGCGCGCCGCCAAATGGAGAATGATTTCCGTATCGGAAGTGGTTTGGAAAATCGAGCCTCGAGCGTCAAGGTCGGTTCGAAGCTCGACCGAGTTGGTCAAATTGCCGTTGTGGGCAATCGCCAAGTAGCGGGAGCGGTTAGTTATCAAAAACGGCTGGATATTAATTAATGAGGAAGCCCCGGTGGTGCTGTAACGGGTATGCCCGATGGCAATATTGCCGGTCAGTCCCGCCAAGATTTTCTTGTCTGAAAAAACTTCGGAGACCAGCCCCATTCCTTTATGAAGATGAATAACGCCGTTGTCCGAGGTAACGATACCGGCTGATTCCTGCCCCCGATGCTGGAGGGCGTACAGACCGAGATAGGTAAGCTCTGCCGCCTTCGAGTGCCCGATGATACCGAAGACACCGCACTGATCATGAATAAAAGGTTCCAACACCGACCGTTCTCCTTGCGACCGCCTGTAAAAGCCTTGAATTTAGTCGGCGGGGAGGGGATTGTCAATCGGTTTCGGCGAAACCGAGAGGGTTTCTTTCCGCGAGGCTTTCCGATTTCTGAAACCCTTGCAAAGATTGTACTGTTTTAGATAAGAATCTCGCGGTGAGGTTTGATTTGGAGTGATTTTTTGTATATACTCCTTTTTGGTAGATGTTTGAAAAAGTCGGAGCCGAGAAGCTCCGCACCATTGAGAAGAAAACAACATAACGATAAAGAGGACACAATGCCTACAAAAGAAGCTGTCATGGAAATCCTCAGCAAGATAGACGATCCGGAGCTGAGGAGATCACTCACCGAGCTGGACATGGTGAAATTCGTCAACATCGACAACGGGAACGTCACCGTCGGCATCAGCCTGACCGTCCCGGAATGCCCCATGAAAGATAAAATTGTCCAGGACGTCACCAAAGGCGTCGGTGCTTTGGAGGGGGTGCAATCCGTCAAAGTCGAATTCGACGCTATGACCCCCGAACAGCGGGAAGCCCTCAAGCAAAAATTGGGACACGGCTCGAAAAGCGCTCCCTCGCAGGTAAACATGGAAAAGGTTGCCCGGCGGTTCATCGCCGTCGCTTCCGGCAAAGGAGGCGTCGGCAAATCGACTGTCACCGCCAACCTCGCCACCGCTCTGGCGCGACGGGGCCACAAAGTCGGGCTGCTCGACGCCGACGTCTACGGCTTCTCCATTCCCCGTATGCTGGGCATTGAAGGGCAACCGACCGCCATCGACAACAAAATCGTCCCCCTGCGAAACAGCGACAACATTCAAGTCGTCTCGATGGGCTTTTTCGTCGGCGCCGACGAGCCGGTCATCTGGCGCGGTCCTCTTCTTCACAAAGCCATCACCCAGTTCCTTACCGACGTTCTCTGGGATAATCTCGACTTCCTGCTACTCGATCTCCCTCCCGGAACCGGCGACGTCACCATCACCATAGCGCAAGCCGTCCCCAACACCGAGCTTCTGGTCGTCACCACCCCCCAAGCGGCGGCAACCAACGTGGCAGGACGGGTTGCAAAGATGGCAGAAAAGACCAAGCTCAAGGTCATCGGGGTCATCGAGAACATGGCATACTACGAGAACAACGGTAAGAAGGACTACATCTTCGGGAAAGATGGCGGCAAGGAGCTTGCCAAAAAGCTCAACGTCCCCCTCCTCGGAGAGATCCCTCTAATGACCTCCATCCGGGAAGGATCCGACAGCGGCAAGCCGGTCGCTGCCGCCGGCACTCCCGAACAGGTAAAACTGTTCGAAGAGATCGCCAAGGCGCTTGAAGCGAAGGACTCGTGATAACCCTTTGATAACAACATAGTTCTTCGTTCAATTATTACAAAGACGCCGCTGGAGTGAAAAAACGCCGATTGTGGGTAGGGTTGTCAACTATGGATAACATCCCAACCCATAAACACTTCAGAAAATGTGGAAATTAATAGCTGCTCCGCCTTGACGAAATCCCTTCCGTGCTCTATTTAAGCGTATGGAAGTTATTGATAATCCTATTGTTAGTAACATGTGGATAGTTGTCCGTAGGGGGCTGCAAACTCCTTGTCCCCGCAAGGGTTAACGATTGACGAAATTCACAACGATTGTGGATAATTTTGTGAAGAAGTTGTTTTGGCTTTTTGAGATAGATGGAGTAAAAATTGTGCAACGGATTGACGCCAAACGTGAACAAACGCAAGGGTACAAATGAACGCGGGGGTCAACATCAAATGATAGTGGAAGAAAAAGTAACGAACTCGAAGGAATGGAAAGACTGCTTAAGCTACATCTCCCGACGACTTTCAGAGCAGTCGTTCAACACCTGGTTCAAACCGACCAAGGGACAACCGAACGGGAACAACGAATTCAAGATAGCGGTTCCCAACCAGTTCGTAGCGGACTGGATCCGCAGCCACTTCAGCGACCTCATAGAGGAATCGTTCGTGGAAGCTCTGGGACGGAACTTCACCATCTCCTTTGTCACCCAGAAATACAACGGCTACGGTGACCAGAACTCACTGGAACTGCTCAGCCTCGCATCACAACCAGACGAGAAACCCCTCGAAGCGCCGCAGGTTTATTCCCCTACCCAGTGCAACTTGAATGTGAAGTACGACTTCGATTCTTTGGTAGTGGGTGATTTCAACCAGTTCGCCTGCGCTGCCTCTATGGCAGTCGCCGAGGCGCCGGGACTGACGAAGTACAACCCGCTTTTCATCTACGGCGGTACCGGCTTGGGGAAAACGCACATCGTTCAAGCTATCGGTAACAGCATCTTGGAGTCGTTCCCGACCAAGAAAGTCATGTATGCCACCTCGGAAAAATTCACCTCCGATTTCATCGCCGCCATTTCCGACCGCTCAATCTCTGACTTCACCCGGGTGTATCGTGACGTGGATGTGCTCATCATCGACGACATCCAGTTTTTTACCGGCAAAGAATCGACCCAGGAGCAATTTTTCCACACTTTCAACACTCTCCACCACCAGGGAAAGCAGATAATCCTCACTTCCGACCGACCGCCGAAAGAGATCCGGGGACTGGAGGAGCGTCTGCTCTCCCGCTTCTCGTGGGGGCTGGTCACTGACTTGCAGGCGCCCGACCTTGAGAACCGTACTGCCATCCTCCACAAGAAGATTGAGTCGGAGGGAGTTTCCCTTCCCGACAATGTTATCCGCTTCATCGCCGACAAGATTACGACAAATATTCGCGAGCTGGAAGGCGCTCTCATCCGGGTGCTGGCGTACGCCTCGCTCAAGAGTGTGACGGTTGACCTAGAGCTTGCCCAAAAGGTATTGTCCGACAACATCTCCTCCCGGAAGAAGGAAGTCACCATCGAGCTTATCCAGAGAAAGACAGCCGAGTTCTTCCATATCGACCCGGAAATGATGAAAGCCAAGAAGAAGACCTCTGAGATCGCCTTGGCTCGCCAAGCGGCAATGTATCTCTCACGCTCTCTCACGGACAGCTCTCTGAAAGTCATCGGAGCGGCATTCGGCGGTCGCGACCACTCGACGGTCATTCACGCCTGCGACTTAATCGCTAAGAAGATGTCGCTTGACCCGGCGTTTCGAGATAAAATCGACCGCCTCTCGGCAATGTTGCTTTATTAAAAAGGTGTGGGTAAGTGAAGTGGAAAAGTTTTGGAAAAACGTTATCGGCAATTTTGGCAAAGATAGGGAGAGGTTATTCACAACTTGTTCCAAGCCGGTTTTCGGAAAAACGGGTGGGGAAAAGACAAGTAAGATGTTGCCTGCCAAGAAGAATTTTTTTAATATTTTTCTGCTGGGAAGGTTGTTAACATTTCAAGATGGTTTATTATTAATGCTCTTCTGAGATATAAGAAAGGAAGAGTAGGAAGAAACTGTGGAAACAATTTTTGAGGAAGAGGACCAATGAAATTTTCATTACCAAAGTCAAGACTGAGCGGCTATATGCAATATATTCTCCAGGTTGTCCCGACCAAGTCGACTCTCCCGATTCTGACTAATATCTTGATAGAGGCACTGGAAAACAAAATTAAGCTTTCTGCCACGGATCTTGATATTTCCATCTCGACTTCGGTGGAATGTAATGTGCTCAAGAAGGGTTCTACTTCCGTTCCGGCGCGGATACTCTTTGAGATAATCAAGGAACTTCCCGAGTCGGAAATATCGTTTGAAACGAGCGGGTCACGCATCGAGATAAAAATTCCCAACGGCTCGTACAAGATCGGCACGGTCGCGGCGGAAGACTTTCCCAAGCTACCGGCGGTGAACACCAAGAAGGAAATCCGCATTGACGGCGCCGACCTCATCAAAATGATTCGCAAGACGACCTTCGCCTGCTCTGACGATGAGACCCGCCCGGCTTTGAACGGGGTACTCTGGCACACCAAGGGGGATAAAATGCAAATGGTGGCGACCGACGGCCACCGCTTGGCGAAGTTCGCTGTCGCTAATCCGAAGCTGAAGGGGTTGTATGACGACGTTATCATCCCGCCGAAGGTGTTGGATTTGATTCCCAAGTTTATCCCGGATGAGAGCAAGGAAGTCGGCATTATTTTCGGGGAGAATAACATTATTTTCAACCTCGGGGATATTATCCTCAGCTCTCGTCTGATAGAGGGTCCGTATCCCAACTACGAGCAGGTTATCCCGAAGGATAACGACAAGAAGATGACCATCTCGAAGCAGGACCTTGCCGGGGCGGTGCGGCGGGTGTCGATCCTGTCGAACGCCTTGACTCATCAGGTGAAGTTCAGCATCAAGGACAACACTCTGGCGCTCTCGAGTGCTAACGCTGACATGGGCGGGGAAGGAAAAGAGGTCTTGGAGTGCGATTACGTTGGTGATGAGATTGAGCTCGGCTATAATGCGACCTATATTACCGACGTGCTGAGTAAGATCGACGGTGAAGAGGTCATCTTTGAGCTTTCGACCCCGGTTTCGGCAGCGGTGGTATACAGCCCGGAAATACCGAAGGAAGACTTCCTCTGCTTGGTTATGCCTCTCCGGTTGGCTGAGTGAGCGTGTGTTGGTGGGGACCTGTCTATGGAAGGGAGTAATAAGGAGTTCAGTTTTCCTCTTGACAGGCGGGTAAGCGGCAGACGGCTCAGATGCACTTAACCTCTCTTTCGGTCAGTAACTTTCGCAACATTGCCAATCTGGAGGTTGGATTCTCTCCGCAGGTAAATATTCTGTATGGCGACAATGCTTCCGGCAAGACGAACTTGCTTGAGGCTATTTTTATCGTCTGCTTGGGACGTTCTCAACGCGGCGCCAACGATCAGGTGTTGGTTAAGCAGGGGGAGGAAGTATATCGGTTGGTCGGAAAGATGGCAACCGGCGACGGGGAGCATGAGGTAGCGGTAGCGTACCAAAAGAGAGGGAGAAAAAAAATTACAATCGACCAGGTGAGCGTGCGGGCGTCGGAGCTTTTCGAGAATTTCAGTGCCGTCTCCTTGGGTCCCGAGGATGCGAATATCCTCTCCGGTCCTCCTTCGGTGCGACGGAACTTTCTCGATATGTATCTCTCCCAATTTTCCCAGACGTACTTGTCGCTCCTTGTTGATTATCATCAGGCTCTTTCGCAAAAGAATGCCTGCCTGAAAGTCGAAAGTGACCCGGAACCGTTCAACAGCTTACTGGTCGACTACGGGGCGGAAATTATGGTAACCCGCAGTTCCTTTCTCCAAGAACTCCACCGAAGAGCGGCACAGATATATTCCGACATTGCCGCCGGTCAGAGTTTATCAATTACATACGAGCCTTCCGTTCATCTTGAGGAGGGGCAGCAGCTTGAGAAGGTGAAGGAGGCTTTTGCGAATGCTCTCAATCGGTACGCCGAGAAGGAAAGCATTCTTAAGACGTCGTTGGTGGGACCGCATCGCGATGAGATTCTCTTTCGCATCGGTTCCTACCCGGCTCGGACTCATGGTTCACAAGGCGAGTGGCGCACCGCCGCTATCGCTGTCAAGTTGGCAGTGTATCAGATCCTTCGAGACCAAAAGAAGAAGCACCCGATTTTGCTTTTGGATGAGGTCTTTGCTGAACTTGACGAGAAGAGAGCCGCGGCGCTGATGAACTCTTTCGGAAAGTTCGGGCAGGTGTTTGTCACAACGGCGGTCGAGCCTCGAGAGTCCCTCGGGCAGGAAAGCAAGCGCTTCAGAATTCACGACGGAACGATAGTGGAAGAGGGATAGATGCCGAGCCTGATTCTCAACAAGGTCTGTAAAACGTTCGGGACAACCCCGGTTCTCGAAGACATCTCGCTTGAACTTGAGGAAGGGGAACTGCTCGTCCTGCTGGGACCGTCAGGCTGCGGGAAGACGACCTTGTTGCGCTTGATTGCAGGGCTGGAGGAGCTCGACAGCGGAGAGATTTTTATCGGCAGCAAACGCGTCGATAAGCTCCGCCCCAAAGAGCGCAACGTAGCGTTGGTGTTTCAGAACTATTCGCTCTATCCCCACATGACCGTCGAGCGCAACCTTGCTTTCCCCTTAGTTATTTCCAAGATGCCCCGCCGACAGATTCGACAGGAAGTGGCACGGATAGCGGAGATGTTGGGGTTGTCGGACAAGCTTAAGGAAAGACCGGCGCAGCTTTCCGGCGGACAACGACAGCGGGTAGCCCTGGGACGGGCGATTATCAGGAAACCGGCGTTGTTTCTTTTCGATGAGCCGCTGTCGAACCTCGACGCCGACCTGCGGGCGAAAATGCGCCACGAGATTGTCCGTATCCAAAAGCAGCTCCGCACCACTACCGTCCACGTCACTCACGATCAAGCTGAGGCGTTGACGATGGGAGATCGGGTAGCGCTGTTGCGTGACGGCAGAATCGAGCAAATCGGCACCCCGCAGGAGCTGTACCGCTCGCCGGTGAACCTCTTTGTGGCGCAGTTTATCGGCAACCCGAAGATGAATATCATAAAAGCGACCATCGAGAGGAAAATGCTCATCCCTTTCGGCTTGGCGATGTGGAACGAGCGCATCGATGCCACCGACGTGCTGGTCGGCATCCGTCCCGAGCACATTGTTATCCGCCCGGATGGGGAATACGTCGCCGAGGTCATCTCGTCGAGCTACCTGGGCAGCCATTACGTCGTCATTCTCTCTTTCAAGGGAATCGAGCTTACCGTCTCCAACTGTCCCACCCCCTTGGCGGCGGGGACGACCGTCAATTTCACCTTCAAGCCGAAAGATGTCCTCTTCTTCGACCCGGAAAGCGGGCGGAGAATCGGCGGGGAAGCGTAAACAATTTGAGGGAAAGTCAAAGGAAAGCCTACCCGGTCATGGCGCCGGGCGGGGACCGAAAAGTGCCGTTCCGATGCGCACCATCGTAGCGCCTTCGGCAATGGCGAGGGGGAAGTCGTCCGACATTCCCATCGAGAGGGTGTCGAACTCGTCGTCGGTGATTTCTTTGGCTTGGAGGAAGAGCTCCCGGCATTTGCGGAAAGACCGTCGGATAGCCTCTTCGTCATCGGTGAGCGGTCCGATGGTCATTAAGCCGATGAGCTTGATGTTGTCTAGGGCGTGGACTTTGCGCACCAAATCCAGACATTCTTCGGGAGCGACGCCGAATTTTTGGCTCTCGCCGGAAGTGTTGACTTCGATGAGGCACTCGATAGTGCGCCCGATTTGCCCCGCTTGGCGGTCGATTTCCCACGCCAGCTTGAACGAGTCGACCGACTGAATGACATCGAAAAGCTGGACGGCTTTTTTGACTTTGTTGGTTTGGAGATGCCCTATCATGTGGAAGCGGGCGATGCCGCCGACTTCTTTGATTTTTGGCTCCGCTTCCTGGACTCTGCTTTCTCCGATGTCATGAATCCCTGCCGCCACGGCGGTTTTTATGACGGCGGCGGAGTGGTTTTTGGTTACGGCAACAATCGTTATATCGTCGGCGTCGCGCTCGTACTCTTCGCACGCTTCGGCGATACGCCCTCGCAGCTCCATAAGATTGTGAGATATGGCGTCTTTCATTTGTCCGTTAAATAAATACTCATACCGCCCTCGGAATCAAGAAAAATCTGCACGATTTTGCGGGTATGCGGCGGGTACCACTTGTAGAGCAGGGAAAGCGGCAGGCCTGTACCAGACCGGCTTACGAAACCTTAAATAAAAAAATTATGGTTACCGTTACCTTTTGGAGGTTTTTTTGTCTACTATAGGTAGGTAGAAGTTCAAGACGTTGACTGAGAAAGGCGCTGTATCGCTGAAAGGAGATGATTGTTATGGGGATACCTGACAAAACGGAGTTTTGCAAAGGAGTAGAGGAATTTGAAAAACATGAAAAGCGTGATGCCATGTATAAAGTGGCAACATTTTTGGTATCTCATTTTTGGGGTAAGACTTCTGATATGGCTGATGCTTTGGGGGTGCTATTATTGACATGGAATCAGGCTTTTTATAGGTATGGGATTTTTGATTTTGATAGACTTGAAAAGGGTATCGCCGAGAACCTTCAAAGGTTAGAAAGTTTCAGAAAAAGAGAAATACTTAGTCTATCAAGTCATGATGAAAATGAAATAAAAGCTTTATTCGATGATTTTCTAAATGCTTTACAAATAGATTCTGGCAATGTGAAAGGAAGAAAGAGTCCTGTGGCGGTTGCTAAGGCATTGCACCTTTTGGCACCTAATTTTTTTCCTCTTTGGGATGACAAAATAGCAAGAGCCTATGGTTGTTATTACGATAACGCTCCTGCAGATAAGTATATTGCATTCTGTAAAATCATAAGAGGTATGACGCAAGAAGTGAAAGATTATACAGATAAGTCACAAAAGTCAGTGATAAAGTTGATAGATGAGTACAATTACTCAAAATATACGCAAGGATGGATATGAAATGTACTCTTAACCTTCATTCTTGACAGCGAAAAAAGGCAGATCCGTTCCGGATCTTCCCTACACGTTTTAACTTTGTAGAGCAAGGAAGCGACAGGTCTGTGCCAAACCGTGCCCTACCAAAACTCAGTGGCCGGCGGTGACAGTAGCCTTTCGCGAAGAGAACAGCTTGGAAATCGACAGCGCCAGCACCCCTAACGCCAGCGCCAGCAGAATAATGTCCGTGACGGCAAGCAGGGTGTTATGGTTCGGCAGGTACTTGACGAACAACGAATACCCCAGCGCCACCACCGTCGTTGCAATCATCACCACGGCAGGAACCAACGTAAACCAGTTCCTCTTCCCCGCCCGATGGAGCCACGCACTGACGGCGATAAGCGTGAGAGCCGCCAGAAGCTGGTTGGTGGAGCCGAAGAGGGGCCAGATGAGTTTGTAGCCGTTGGTTTTGGCTATCAGCAGCATCAGAATTACCGACAGTCCCGAGTTGAACCAGAACTTCATCATGATTTTCGGCGGCGTCGAGAACACCACTTTCCACAATTCTTCGAAGAGGTAGCGATTCAGGCGGACGGCGGAGTCAAGGGTCGTGATCAAGAAGCCTTCCACGGTGAGAATACCGAAAACCGTCGCCACCGCCACCGGAATGCCCACCGAATTGTTCAGCAGCCGTCCCATCGAAAGAGCAAACGCCAAGATAGGGTTGCCGTTGCCTGCCTCAGGCCAGGTAATTGCCATGTATTCACTGAACTTCAATGACGAGCCGATCGTGATAATCACCAACACCGCCAAGACACTCTCCAGAAGCATCCCGCCGTAGCCGACGGCTTTCGCCTGCGTTTCTTTCGCCAACTGCTTCGATGAAGTGCCGCCCGATACCAGGGCATGAAAGCCGGAGATGGCGCCGCAGGCAATCGTGATAAACAGAAAGGGCCACACCGGACCCATCTTGGCGGTTCCGACAGCAATGTTGGTCAGCGGGGCGTTGACGGTCAAGCCGTGAAACCCTGCTATCGTCACCCCGGTTGCCATAGCAAGCAAGCCGAAATAAAGAATCTGGACGTTCACAAAATCCCGCGGCTGAAGGATAATCCAAACCGGCAAGCCGCAGGCAAAGAAAGTATAGACGGCGATGAGAACCATCCATAACGACGGCGAAAGGGAAACCGGATGATGAAAGCCGAAGTAAATGGAGAACGCCCCCACGGCGAAAGCAATGAGATACGCTAACCAGGTTTTAATATGTTTCCGCGTGACGAGGAATCCCAACAGCGGCGCCAGAACCGTGATGACAATCACCGACGTGGAAGCGATGCCGCCGACGACACCGTACGGTTGCCCGTCGATGAGCTTGGTTCGCAGCAGGGTTTGTTCGGGCGAGAGCCCCAGCTTCTCGAGAGGCCAAAGGGAGGTAAGCGAAACGGCGGTAAGAGAAAGAAAAGCGGACGTCACCAGAACAATCATAATGATGGTAAAGACGATGAACAGCAGAAAGCCCGTCGGGCCCAGCGCCTTGCGGGCAATCTCCGCCATCGAGCTGCCCCGCTCGCGAATGGAGGCAAAAAGCGCCACGAAGTCGTGCACAGCGCCGAAAAAGATAGCCCCAAGCACTACCCATAACCACGCCGGACCGACCCCGTACAAGATTCCCAGAGCGGGTCCGACAATGGGACCGGCGCCGGCAATCGTCGAGTAATGGTGAGCAAACAGTACCGAGGGACGGGTGGGGACGAAATCTTTGCCGTCGTTAATCTCGACTGCTGGGGTGGGACGTTCGGCTTTTTCACCGATGGAGCGGGCGATAAAACGAGCGTAGAACCGGTATGCGAGAATATAGCACCCGACCGCCGTTAGAAAGTAGACAAGGACATTCATACCAGCCTTCTCATTCGTTAGTTGCCGTTTTCCAACGCCTTCGATCAAGCAATACCATTGATAAGTAAATAATTATTAAGACATTACGCAAGAGAGGAAAGGTAAATTCCCGTCCCGTTGTGATGAGACGGCCTGCCTTGAGTGAGAAGTCGCCGATATTTTAGCTGCCGGTTTTAATGTGCATGAACAAGCTCAGGGCAACCATGGCAAGGAAAGTCACACCGGTGACGGGCGCCCAAAGCTTCCCGTTTTGGCTGGCGACCCCGATCATGCCGCCGAAGGACGCGTAGAACAACGTCAAATACGGAATGACGAGACTCCGATTCTGGCGGAAATCGATTTTCAAGATGTAGTCCAACAGTAACTCCATCAGAATGAAAGCGATCATCAAGGCGAGCTGAAGGAAGTATAAGAACGGGCGGTTCATCGCAAAAGCTTTGACGAAGAGATACCCCAGAGGGATTATAGTCGAGATGAACAGTGCTCCGAGCCAGAATTCCGCTTTTGGGTATTTGGTGATTCTTGCCAAGAAAATCGCCGTCAGGATGATATTATTCAAGTTGGCGACGATTGCTCCGAGGAGGTTCAGGTTCTCTTTCGACTCAAGCATCGCTCCACCGATTTGTACGATTGGCTACTGCTGTCTATGCTCTCCTGCAAAACAAAAAACTTGTTAGCAGCAGCTTTTTTGTGATAAACGTAGAATAACTCGTGATGTTGCGCAAGAAAAGATATAAGCCAACGCTATTTTCTTTTTTAACGGTAAACGGTTGCCAGAAGTGAGGAGTAAGATTTTTTGCTTGGAATACGGATCTCAATGAGTGTATATTTTTCCTGTCATATAACACTGAGTTAAAGGGTACTAAATCCAAATGGAAAAAACGCACCACCGAATCATTTTTGGTAACAGCATGAGTATGGAAGAACTTGAAGATGAAAGTATTCACCTGATGGTTACCTCCCCTCCTTATTTCAATGCCCCGTTTGATTATCAAGGGCTTTTCAAAAGTTACGACCAATACTTAGGAGTGTTGACAAAAGTTGCCCAAGAGACCTACCGTGTTCTGCAAAAGGGAAGAATCGTAGCACTGAACATTGACGACATGCTGGTCAATGGGGACAAGTATCCCATTGTGGCGGATGCGACCAAGATCTTCTTGGAAGCCGGGTTTCGGTATCGTGACCGGATTGTCTGGAAAAAACCGGAAGGATACTTGCGAATCAGTAGGCGAAGCGGAGTGTTACTCCAAAACCCATATCCGATGTACTTTTATCCTGACAATCTTCTTGAAAGCATTATTATTTTCCAAAAGGGCAAATTCAATTACCGTTCGATTCCCAAACATGTTAGAGAAAAGTCGAAAATCAGTACGAGGGAATTTCAGGATAGTAAATGGTATATGACCTTGTGGGAGATGACGAATGTACTTCCGGGCTCTCCCCTGGAAAAAGATATAGCGGCTTTCCCAGAAGAACTTCCCTACCGAATTATCAAGCTCTTTTCCTATTATGGAGAAACTGTCCTTGACCCTTTTCTGGGAAGCGGAACGACGATGAAAGTGGCCAGAAGTTTGAGAAGAAATAGTGTCGGATTTGAAATAATCAGAGATCTCGAACCAATCATAAAAGAGAAGACGGGTTTCGCCGGTTCTGGAAGTTTGTTTCACACCGAAGATTCACTTGAGATAATCGAGAGAAAAAAGGGAAAATACAAGTTCGTAAGTCTCAACTACATAAAATCGAGAAAAAAAGCACCGGCGAAAGCTTCATGAACGTTACGGCCAAGATTACCGGTATTTCTTACCACCCTTTTCTTTGCGAGGAACTCAAGAGCTACCCATTTTCTGAGCTTGAGAAGGCTTTGAGAAAGAACGCCTTCTTCAAGCTCCTCATTGAGGATGGCAACGAAGTCGCCGTCAGTTGGTGGGTTTCGGCAAAGAGAACTCGATCCTACCCCTATGCGAGAGTCTATAACACTCTTTCCTTCTCTGGCAAAAAGGTTACGATTATCCCTGTTTTCAAAGATGAAGGAAAAGACGGTGATAGAGACTTCCTGCAGTGGGATACTGTTTCCCTTATGAGCTTATTGGGAATTTATGTGATCATTGCCTATTACGATGAGGCTTCAAAAAATGAAAAGTATCAACACAAAATCACTAAACAACGTTTCAACATTGATTTTCTCAAAGGTGAACTTAATAGGCTTCTTACCTACCATTCGGATCCCCTGCACTGGAACTTAGATCAAATTGAAAAAATTGGGGAAACCGGCCAGCGTGCTATTGAGGCCTACCTCAGGATAGCCAGGGCGTTAGATGTTGAGTTTCATTCGATGGAATCAGCTCAAAAAAGGGTCGATAAACTGAAAGAAGGAAAGGAAAAATTCAAAACCCTTTCCCGAGCCCTAGCTAAAGAAGCAGCCGACAGAGAAAGTATAACTATCCAACCCAAAGAATATATAAAGCAGACAAAAGGTACTATAACAATCACGAACTACTTAGGGGGATGCTATTTTTTTACGGCCGATGAGATAGAAATTTTCGGTGATACCATACGTCTCATTGAGGCGAAACATTCCAAGAAAGCTGCTTTGCCATCGAAAGATGACATTAAAGATGGGCTGATAAAAATGATTCTGTATACCAATCTGCAGGATGTGGAAGTGGGAAAGAGACGCTATACACCAATTCCTGTTCTCAAACTCACCTCTGAACAAAAGCTTTTGTACGACAATCTTAGTGAAAACCAAAAAGTACTTTTAGAGAAGTTGCAAAAAGAAGCAGAGAGAAATAATTTTAAAATTGAGTAAGCTTCTCTGTTAACGCTTCCACGAAAGTGTTCTCACTTCTTAACCATGCTCTGTGAGCCGGTTGCGGGGTTTTTCTTTCTTGACTTTTTTTGTGTTGATGTTATTTTACTGCTTAGTACCGCTTCAAACGCTTTTAGAAGGTACAAACAGGTTTTCATGAGACCGGCGATGTAGAGAATTCTGGAGAGGAATCGAAGATCGGAAGCATGGACGGCGTCGCGGCTGGAAAGGTAATGCTCAAAAGGGGAAAAACAGGTAAGCCCTACAGCAACCGCCCTGCTACCGTGGTAAATCAACCTTAATACTTGCATTAGATATCTCACGGATATTCAAAGCCTTACGAGGCGGTCACTGTTCATTGAAAAAAAAGTGCGGTTTCTTTCAACCTAAGTGTGGCAGAGAAGCTTTTTAAGACGATTTACATACACAACAAAACTATGGGAGTTTTTATGCGTTTCTTTCACGTTCTTGCTTTGAGCGTCGTGGGAGCCTTGTTGCTCAGCGGCTCTCTGGTGGCGCAAGTGAGTGAGGGGGGGACACCAATCAGCTTCACGAAAGCCTTGCGCGGGGAAATCCCAACTATAACAATGCCGCCGGTCGATGTTGCGGCATTGTTAGCCGAGGATTCAATCGAGCAATCGAAAGGGGTGCCTTTCCGTTTCGGGTATCCTTTTGATGTTCACTACAGCACGGAAAACTCCGGGCTTTGGGAGACCTTGCCCGACGGTGGGCGGCTCTGGCGGTTGCGCATCGAATGCCCCGGCGCCTATTCCATAAACCTGGTCTATGACAAATTCTGGCTTCCGGAAGGCGCCAAGTTTTTCATTTACAACGAGGAAAAAGATTATATCATCGGCGCGTTCACCGCTCGAAACAACAAGGAAACCGGGCGTTTTGCCACCTCACTTGTGAAAGGTGATGTCAGCATTCTTGAGTACTACGAACCCCCCGATGTGAAAGAACGGGGGATTATCAGTATTCAACGGATTGTCCACGCCTACATAAACCTCTTCGATCGTGACGTTGCCAAAGATGTTTTCGATTTCGGCGAGTCCGGAGCCTGTAACAACAACGTCAACTGTCCCATCGGCGAACCGTGGCAAAACGAAATCCGCTCGGTGGCGATGATTACCACTTCCGGCGGGTTCCGTTTCTGTTCGGGGGCTCTGGTCAACAACGTTCGGAGAGACCTGACGCCGTATTTCCTCACCGCCAATCATTGTCTTGACGCCAACGTCGATACCTGGGTTTTCATGTTCAATTATGAAAGTCCCACGTGCGATAATATCGACGGACCGACCTGGATGACGACTTCCGGCTCGACCCTTCTGGCGAGTAATTCCTACTCCGACTTCGGGCTCCTTCTGTTAAGCGAGCAACCGCCCGATTCTTACAACGTCTACTTTGCCGGATGGGCGGCTGACGGCTCTCCGTCGGATACCACCGTCGCTATCCATCATCCCAGCGGGGATATCAAGAAAATTTCCTTCAACTACGACCCTGTGGACTCCACCAGTTACCTCGGTGACCCCGGCTCCGGGGATTCCCATTGGCGGGTAGATAATTGGGAAGACGGCACCACCGAGCCCGGTTCGTCCGGTTCGCCTCTTTTCAATACCGAGCATCGCATTATCGGACAGCTCCACGGCGGGTATGCGTCCTGCACGAGTATTACCCCCGACTGGTATGGCAGATTTTCCAAGTCGTGGGATTACGGCAGCAGTGCGTCCAGCCGTCTGAAAGACTGGCTTGATCCCGACAATACCGGCACGCTGGTCCTCGATGGAATGGACGGCGCGGGGATTTCGATTACCCACACGCCGTTGTCGGATACGAAGGATACGTTGAACGATTACGAGGTGGTGTGTACGATTACGTCGGATACCACTTTGGTAAGTGATTCGTTGTTGTTGTACTACCATATTGCCTCGGTCTGGTACCAGGACACCCTCACCCCGACCGGCAATCCGGACGAGTACCACGGCTCCATTCCCG
>CAZAZQ010000022.1:0-39522 GCA_964489705.1 uncultured Ignavibacteriales bacterium | reverse complement strand
CTACTCACTTCTTTAGCCATCTTTACACTGCCTGTGAGAATACGGAAATAGTGCGACGAGAGCAACGGGTAAAAATGATACACATCTTTAGCTACAGCAACTGGAGAGAAAAGAACCAAAGACTCATTGAGAGTGGGAGGATATTATGTTAAACATTTTCATACAGTTCTCCCTGACTTCTATAGGCACCGATTCTGTCTTCTGCTAACTTTACGTATTCAGGATTATTATCATACCCAATATAATTCCGGCCTGTTTTCAACGCTACAAGAGAGGTTGTTCCACTGCCGACAAAGGGATCCAAGATTACATCTCCCTTGAAAGAATACAACTGAATTAAGCGATAAGGCAATTCTTCAGGAAAAGGAGCAGGATGACCAATTTTTTTTGCAGAAACAGCCGGGAAAGTCCAAACACTTTTAGTCCACTCTAAAAACTGTTCTTTCTTGATAGTATTTTCTCTATTACGTCGTTTTCTGGAAAAAGATTCCTTACAAAAAATCAAAATATACTCATGAATATCTCTCAAAACGGGATTTGCTGCAGACAACCAGCTACCCCACGCTGTTGACGGACTAGCACTCGATGCTTTATTCCAAATAATTTCACCCCTCATAAGATAACCGATTTCCAACATTCCTTGGACGATATACGTATGTAATGGAATATACGGTTTCCGTCCCAAATTAGCGACATTTATACATACCCTTCCCCCTGGTACAAGAACTCTATACACTTCCTTCCACACCCTCGCTAAAAATTCTAAATACTCGCCAAGCGATAAGTCTTCGTCATACTCTTTTGCGACATTATAAGGAGGAGAAGTAATCATCAAATGCACACTATTATCCGGTAATTCAGACATATCTTCACTGGATTTGCAAAAAATTCTATTCAAGTTTTTCTTGTCGATAGGATTCTCAACGTAACTTATTTTTTTCTTCGAGACGAGACCTTCGTAGAGGCGGGTATTATAGAACTTTGTAGAATCATGATTAATTCTTCCAGGTGTACCAAAAGAACTCGTCTTCGTTCCAGCACGTTTATACGACATCAGCCTATTCCTTTATTAAGGCTAAAAATTTCTCTGCCTTTTCCTCATAAGTATTTTCTTTGGCAGCCACTTCTATAATTTGTCCTAAATCTCTTTTTGTCCTCATACCTGAAAAAAACTCCTTATCTTCACTCACAAGTTCTGCCAGCGCTTCATAAAGCTCATCAGCTGAATCAAAGCGAACAAAGCCATTATTGGGAGTCGAGCGAATACTTTCACCATTATCATCCAAGGGCTCTGGATTTATTGACCAAAAACCTTGAATAATTCCAGCTCTCTTTAGATGATCAACTTTGCCAATATAACTTTGTGTTATTGGGGTGTTACCTAAAACTATGATGGGTATTTTTGACGCTTTGGGACCTGAGACTCTTATGTTTATACTCTTACCTATTGCTTTCAACATTGAATCAGAACGCAATAAACCGGGGTTTCCTTGATGACTCCTATAATCGCCAAGGCAAATTAGTTTACCTTCCTTGTATTCCCAGTTCCAAACAATTGACATCTTTACTTCAAAAATGGCGGTAATATCTTCGGGTCTCTGTTCACGTTTTTTAACTTTGCATATCGCAACATCTGATGGCGACTGAGGGGTCAAACCTATCTCTTGACATATGACACCTTGAACAGCAAACAAACCTCGTTCTTTGGCAAAATTTTGCAACAAAGCTACAGAGTATTTTTCTGTAAAGCTCCCAATTAGAGCATTTCGGCTTTGAAGAGTTGACTTTTTCCCTTGGTAAGACTTGGGCCAATAAGCGTAAAACTTGCCGTTATCTGACATATAGAAAAGCTGCTCTGGCTCAGCGAAATTTTCTAATGCTTCCTCAAAAAACTCAATCTCCTTGTCTTTTGTCCATAATCCATCCATATACTTTTCCCATAATTATAAATGAACTACCGAATTTTTTCAAGTTTCAAGCGGGTAAGGCGGTTGCGATCTTGCTCTAGAATAACAATCCGCATATCGGCGATTTCGAATGACTCGTTCTTCTCCGGCACCCTCCCCAAATAATCGATAACCAACCCCGCCAGCGTCTCGGCTCGGTCTTCGGGCAAGTGGCTGCCCATCAGCTCGTTGATGGCGCCGGGCCAAACGGTACCGTCGGCGAAAGCGACCGTCTCGGAGTGTTTGACCAACGGGGAAACCCGGGTGTCGTCTTCGTCTTGTATTTCCCCCACCAGCTCTTCGAGGATATCTTCCAAAGTGATAATCCCCGCCGTGCCGCCGAACTCATCGAGCACAACGGCAAACTGGTTCTTCTTGCGCTGGAAATCCCGAAGCAGCTTCGGTAGCAACATCGAATCGGGGACAAACACCGGTTGGCGGATAATATCCCGCAGGATTATCAACTGCGGGTTCAATTTGTGATGAATCAAGTCCTTGGTGTACAAAATCCCCACCACGTCGTCGATGGTTTTCCGATACACCGGATAGCGGCTGTGTCCATGTTCGATGACCACATCGACCACTTTATCCGGCGGCGTGTTAATCTCGATGCCGACCACATCGGGACGCGGCGTCATTGCCCGTCGCACGGTCGAATCGGCGAAATCAAACACCGAGCGGATGAGCTTTTCTTCGGTCTCCCCGAAAACCCCTTTTTGCTTCCCCTCGAAAATCATGAAGTTGATTTCCTCTTCGCTGATGGTCGTTTTGCTGGTATCGGGCACCACCCCGAACAGTCGAATCACGAGGCGTGCCGCTTTGCTCAACAAGGTCGAGAGGAACGAGGTAAGCTTGATAAAAACGGAAATCGGTCCGGCGACGATGCGGGCATACTTCTCCGGCTGCGACAACGCCAAGTACTTGGGCGCCAACTCGCCCAGAATAACCGAGGAGAGGGTGATAGCGACCGCCACCACACCGACCGCCAGGGTGGTGGCGAAATTGGAAATAACCGATAGGGGAACCCGACGAAGAGCTGTCTCGATTTCCTCCACCAAGGTCGCCCCTCCCAAGACTCCCGCGATGGTGCCGAAGAGGGTAATACCGACTTGGATGGTCGCAAGGAACTTGTCGGGATCGCTGTGAATTTTCTCCGCCGTGACGGCGCCCAACTTTCCCTCGTCGGCATGTTGTTTGAGTTTGCTCCGACGGCTGGCGATAATGGAAAATTCGCTCAACGCAAAAAACCCGTTGGCGAAAATCAACGCCAAAATCGCCAGCAGCTCCCACACCACCTCAGCATCCATCTATGCTGATCCTTTAGCAGACGAGGGAGGGACATATATCCTGCCGGGCTTGTGATCAGTATCGTCCATACCCACCGTAAATAGAATGTTGTGCCAATTCATGCAGTTTTTCAATTCGTTTCTCCACCGGCGGATGGGTGGAAAACAGCGCCATCATTCCCCGTCCGGAGAGATGGTTGGCAATCATCAAGTGCGCCGTCGCCAACTTGGTGCGGTCAAAGCGGAGACGTACCGGCGACTTGTGCAGCTTTTCCAACGCCGACGCCAACTCGGCATACTTGCCGGTCAACTCCGCTCCCTTGGCATCGGCACGGTATTCCCGCTGGCGCGAAATCGCCATCTGGATTATCAACGCCACAATGGGAGCGATAATCGCCACCGCCAAAAGCTCAAACAAGCCTCCCCCCCGCTCGTCGTTTCGGCCATAGCCGCCGAAAATCGCCCCCCAGCGCGCAATCGACGCAAGAATACTGATTGCTCCCGCAAAGGTAGCGGCGATGGTTCCGATAAGCATATCTTTATTCATGATATGAGCGATTTCATGCCCGATGACCCCTTCCAGTTCGTCCTCGGTCAGGATTTCGAGAATCCCTTCCGTCGCCGCAACCGCGGCATGCTCCACGTTCCTGCCGGTGGCGAAAGCATTGGGAGCTTTGGTCGGGACAATGTACACTTTCGGCATCGGTATCATCGCTTTCTGAGCGACGCGCTTGACGACCCGATAGAGGCGGGGATGTTCGCTCTCGGTTATTTCCCGGGCACGGTACATCGACAAGACGATTTTATCCGAATACCAATACGAGAGGAAATTCATCACGCACGCCAGCCCCAATGCCAGAATCATCCCTCCGCGTCCGCCGATGAGAAAACCTACCGCGGCAAAAACCAAAAGCAAAGTTACCATCAATATGAATACTTTTACGCTATTCATCTCTCCCTTTCCTTACCTCGACCCTTCCGTGCCGTTTCCTGACTGTCTCCTTACCGACCTTTCCTTTTTTTTACTCCTGCCATTTCCGTTATCACCGGGACGGCACAAAACGGTCATATTAAAATTACGTTGTAAACTCCCACAGGGTCAACTGTTTTTGTTCCTCTTTCCGTATAGCATTCCGAGCCGACAAAAGTTCCCGCCGGAGCGTTTTTGCAAAGGGAGACCGATAGCAACATTGGTGGACACAATATGTCCACCGAACCCTTATCCCGGCTCAACCGAATTGCATGTTCCAAAGGAGAATTTTTGCCGCTTCTGTTCATTTTTTGCACAGGAAGCAACTTTGTAATCATTACAATAATCGGAGACAAATCTTCTCCACGTCCCCGAACCGGCCAACTATCGCATTGATTAGCAACATATTACAACCAATTTTTTATTTGTCGTTTTTTTCGTAAAGATTGAACTTTTCGCTGTCGACGAAAAGAAGAGAAAAGTAGACTTATTTTTATAACCCTCGATTAGGTGGTGGTACAATGAAAAACATACATATCGTGCTTGTTTTGGGGGGCATCCTTCTCATGGTCAGCCCGGGCATGTCCCAGATATCCGGCGGACCCGGCATCTCCAGCGGGATCGTGCTGGGGTATGCGGGAGGACCTGGATTCCAGTTCAACAGCACTTTTTCCAACTTGGCACAAGGTTTCCCCTTCAAAATGCGGCTTGGGTTCGGCTACGCCTCGGTGGAGCCGGGAAAAGCGGCGGAAGCACGGCGTATTTTCATCAATGACGCAACCAACGGCATCCCGGAGAAAAAAGGCTGGGTCTGGGATTTCCGGCTTGACTTTATGTTCCAATTCAAACCGATCTCCCACGGAGCGTTTCTCTACGCCGGACCGCGCTACGCCCGCTTTACCGGCAATTTCAAATACGTGGGCGGGAATGAAGACTTCGACATTACCAGCAAACAGTGGGGCATCGGTTTCGGATTCGAGCAGCTCTTCAGTATGAATCCCCATGTCGATTTGGTGCTGAATATCGGTGCCGACCATTTCTTCCCCAGTATGCTCTACGGGCATGACACGGCGTACAGCCCGGACGGCCAAGACGTCAACCCACGAGATGAGTACGATTTCAACGACGCCGACGATGCCGTCGCCCAACCGAAAGACGAATTTCGGGTGATGTTCGGCATCAACTATCATCTGGGTGGATAACAACTTCCGAAAGGGCTAACTATTCTCAAAAACAAAAGGCAGGTGGTTTACACCTGCCTTTTTTGCTGGACGACAGTAGTAAACAAACAGTAACTGACTCTCATATCTTCCACTTCCACAAAGGAAAATTCAGACACGAAAATACCCTTTTTGTGCTTTTTTTTGCACACCTTAGAGGAAAATCCTTCGCCAGGCATTGCAGTCAGCAACTTTTATCTTGTTGGTTAACAAGGGAATAGCTATAAAAACCAGCTTGGTGTCCTCTATTTTGGCAACTATTTTGCTTATTTTATAGGCAGGTAAATGTATTTTATTAGTGTGGTGTAGCAATGATGAAAAAATTACTTCTTAGTTTAATGCTCGTTTTACTGGCAACGTCGCCGACGTTCGCCTTCAACTACATGCTCCATGATTTCGGAGCAGGACCGTTCGATGAGAACAACAACTGGTCCCCCATTGATTACCCGTGGGGAATCGGACACCAGCCGTCACCGGGTACGCTGGGTGAAGGCGGAGAAAAGTTCGATCTGGAAGGCTTGAAAGTCGACGTGGACGAAAACTTCATTTATGTTGCTCTCACGAACTCTTTCGGCTACACCGCTCATTCCACCGGTTGGAACCAAGATTATCGCCTGGGCGATCTTTTCATCGGCACCGACGGAAACCCGTATCAATATGCGGTTGACATTGTAGAAAGCGGCTCCACCGGTTTGTACAGCGTCACCAGTTGGAACGGTGTTCAGAACGTGCCGGGGAGTTATTACGGCACTGCCATTGCGACGGAAGTCGGAGCGCATGAGATAAACACCGGCACCAAGCTCGGCGATGTCACGACCGCCAAAACCTTCTGGGAAGATTTGGAGACCGATTACCTTATGCCCGGCAACGGCGACACCTACGTTTGGGAATTCGCCATTGACCGCTCTTTGCTGGGCGACTTCACCGAGTTGAGTTTCCACGTCGCAGTCGGCTGCGGCAACGACGTCATCAACAAAACCTATTCCGCCGTTCCCGAACCGACCACCCTGTTGTTGCTCGGTTTCGGACTGTTGGGAGCCGGTCTCGTTCGACGCCGCAAATAAAAAGTTTCTTTCATAGGACGAAAAGGAAAGCCCCGCCCGGCGGGGCTTTTTTTATGCCGGTGTTGTCTTTTCACAAAGTACTTTGCCGCACCCGGAAGAATTACCTTGAATAGTCATTTGCCACCTTCTATATTCAGCTACCGATGAGTGAACAGTATGAAGTAAATATCCGATAATAACGTTAATGAAAAATCTGAAACGTCGGCAAAACTTTTCGTCTATCGTTATCGTCACCCTCAGCCTCATCTTGGTGCTGAGTTCGTGCGGCAGAGAGAACAAAGCCGTACGCTTGCGCTATCAAGCCGAGAAAGCGCTCCATGATGCGGAAAAATTTCTCGAGACGACTCAAATAAAACCGGAGTTGGTCGACCGTCACACGCTCAAAGAAATCGCCGACCGGTTCGGACAGGTGGCGGACTTCTGCTATGCGGCGCTCGACTCCATCGACGAACACAGCCACCCCTATGAGTACCGGGAAGTGCAGCATCTGGTTTTTCAGGCTTCCTCCCGTCTTTCCCAGCTCTACTACTCCCAAAAACGTTACGACACCTGCCAAGTCATCCTCAAACGTCTTTTGGAGAACACTCACCTTGACAAGCTCAACTTGTTGACGACGGAAATCAATTACGGACAAGCCCTGCAAGCGTCCGGGGCATGGGACAGCGCCTTGGCGGTGTATACCAAAGCGCTCGAAGAGTTCTACCCGCCGGTTGACGATTCGGGACAGGTCATCTTCAGCTTGTTCAACCTGCCGTCGCACATCTTCCAGGTAGTCAATATGGTAGGCGATTCCACCGAACGCGCCCGAAAATTTCAAGACGCCGAGCAATACTACCTGCGGCTGATAAACGACTTCCCCGGCAGTCGGGTATCGGCGGCGGCGCGCGCCAGCCTGGCGCGATTGTACGACGACACCGAGCAATGGGAGAAAGAAATCGTCCAACTGAAAGCGGTACTGGATTCGACCGAAACGGTTCCGCCGGAAGGAGTCGGCTCGTCGAAGCTGCCCATACCGGCGCACTTGATTATCAAGATGCGAATCGCCGACATCTACGGCGCCAAGCTCAAAAAACTGGATACGGCGCTCCAAATCTATGCCGACATCGAGCAAGAGGTAGCGCCCACCGACACGGTGGCGCTCCCGTTGGTGCGGTTCAAAACCGCCATGATAAAGATGGAGCAGAAAGAGTATCCGCAAGCCCGTAAGATCCTGGTCGACCTGAAGAGAGATTTCCCCCGCTTTTACGCCCGAACACCGATGGCGCAATACGCTTTGGCGCGCTCTTTTGAGCTGGAAGGCAACTGGAGCCGCGCCGAGACCGAATATACCTTGCTGATAGAAAATTACCGCGGCAGCGAGGAGGCGATGTCGACGTATCTCCATATCGCCGACCGGTACGCCCGCCTCGGCAGGGACAAAGTCGCCAACCGTTGGTACACCGAGGCGGAACAGTATTTCGATGAAATTGCCGCTTTGAACTCGGGTACTATCACCGAGGCGAAAGCTCTCTCTTACAAGGCGGACTTGTACCGCCAAAGAGGCAACTGGGAGCGGGCGGCACAAATTTTGACCGAACTGTTCAACCGCTTTCCCCAAACCGAGCCGGGGCGGCGGGCACTGCTAAGAGCGGCAACTATCTACCGGTCAAAGCTGAACAAGCCCAAAACTGCCGATTCGCTGATAGAAATACTCCGCGCCAGTATTACCGACGTGGAAGAAAACACGGATAATGAGAACCCTTGAGATGCCGAATTGTACAATAGCGTGGAAAAGAAGGTCATCCGAAATAAATAACTGGAGGAAAGATGAAATCAACGTATAAAGTTTTCTGTGCTCTTTTAGCGGTATTGTTGCTTCCGGCGGTGGTGTCGGCTCAAGTCGACTACTTCGGCACGATGGATACCCTCTATGCCGAAGTGGCGAAAATCAACGACCACAACTGGACGATAACCATCTCTTGTACCAACGACGAGGCGATTGTCGGTTTGTCGGTGCCGTTGAAAATGACGGCTGGCTTGACCAAGGTAGTCGCCGACTCGGCAGCTTACACCGGCGGGCGCGTCGAGAAATTCGCCTACAAGGGGTTCCGCCCCGATACCGCTATCCAATCGGTCATGCTCGGCATGGTCGCCAACCTGGGACCCACCAACAATGTCCTGGCGCCCGGGAAAGGACGGCTGGTGACGGTTTTTGTGTCATCGTTGGATGATAAACCGATTGAAAAGCTGGTGGTGGATACGACAACCTTGTATCCCAACAACAGTCTGCTGATGATGGCAGAGAAATCGCAACTGAAAGAAGACCAAGACACCGTTCCGCCTCACCTGAGCAAGAAGCTGGAGATCGTGCCGGTCTTTGTCGCGCGAGAAGCAAAATAGAGCGACACATCCAAAAGAAAGCCTCAACCGGTAGAGCCATGGTTCTACCGGTTTTTTTATGGACCTATTTATTTGGCGCTATTTGCCGGTTCCTTTACTTCATGGTTTGTCCCACCCCATAGACTGCAGATTCTTATCAGCTCTGATTGTATTCAAATTTCAGGAAATGCCTCCTACCTTTCCTTCATAGGCAGGTAAGCAGAGTAGGCAATTCGGTTCAAAGAGGTCACTCCTTGCCTTGCGCTTGACAAGCGCTGCTTTTTCCTTGTATTTTAGTCTTGACCGCAAAAGAGGATTGCCAATTTATGATTGCTCTAAAAAAATTTATAGAAGAAAATGACACGAAAGCCGGAAAATATTTTGATTTATTTATTCAATCGTTGATAATTTTATCTCTGATTTCATTTTCAATAGAAACTCTGCCTAACTTAAGTCTAATTTCTCGTAATATTCTTTGGCACCTTGAAGTTTTTTGTATTACCGTATTTTCGATCGAATATATTTTGAGAATAATTGTTGCAGATTCTAGAATTAAATTCATTTTCAGTTTTTATGGTTTAATTGATTTGTTTGCAATATTACCATTTTATTTATCAACAGGAATAGATTTAAGGTCAATTAGAGTTTTTCGTCTCCTACGTTTATTTAGAATTTTCAAACTTTTTCGTTACAGCAGGGCAATAAAACGGTTCCGTTTGGCATTTCAGAATATTAAAGAAGAGCTAATAATATTTTTAATTGCAACTTCATTTTTGCTTTATGTTTCAAGCGTAGGAATTTATTATTTTGAACATGACGCTCAACCAGAACAATTTAGTTCCGTTTTTCATTGCCTGTGGTGGGCAGTAGCTACTTTGACAACCGTTGGATATGGTGATGTTTATCCAATTACTTTTGGTGGTAAAATATTTACGTTTTTCATATTAATGATTGGTCTTGGTATTGTAGCAGTACCAGCGGGATTAATCGCTTCAGCATTGACTACAGTGCTTTCAGAAGAGAATAAATAGAAATTGTTTCAAAAAATTAATAATCGGTTTTGGGGTATAATTTTGGAATCCTAGTATACATATTCTTTCCCATATTGATGGTTTTTTGTTGTTACCTGAATATGAACAAATCGCTCCACCTAACCGCCATCCCATTGACGCTCCAGAGCAGCAAGTGAGTACGAGTTTTATGTAGCAAAAACCAAATAACTAATATACCGAAGATAGCACAAAACTACAATGACTTCATCACTCTCGAACCGGATCAAAGAACACATGCTGGTACCATACTTTACTCTGGCTTTCTTGATAACGTGGATACTGATACTGCCGCTTGCTCTTTCGGCGCAAAATGTACTTCACTTGAAAATATCGGAGTACTGGCATTTTCTAGGAGCACTGGGACCGATAGGCGCGGCTTTTATTGTGACGGCAAGTCCACGGTATAAATTGGACAGCACAAGGTAAGATGCCGCCTAACAAGCAGGGGCGCAACAGGTTCCCTGCCAATCAGAAAAAATCGGCTTCAATAACCTTTTTTCGCAAATTCTCCCACCTAACCCGGAACGAATTCCAAAGTTCGGTGTTTAAGGCATAATTGATTGACGACAGAATTTATCGACATTATATTGAGTTTTATGGTGACGCGGCTACGAAAACATGTGATAGGAATACTGAGCTTTCTGTTCATCGGCGGAATTGTCCTGAGCAGCTACGGGAATATCCTCTGTATCGGCGGTAACGGACATATTAAGGTCGAGTCTCTCTGTCAGCCCTGTTGCAGCGAGAGCGATCAAGCCTTCGACGGTGAAATGGTCGGATGTTCCGGCCATAGCCACCATGACGACTGTACCGACTGCGTCGATCTTTTCTTCGAACAGAACTCCTTCCTCCATCGTTCCTTCAGACAGCCCGTGGTCGCCGTCAGTCCTCATCTTGACTCACCGGCTGTTCCGCTTCTTCCGGGACATCGCTCCGTCACCATCCCTCTCTTTCCGTCTGCCCAAAGCACACCTCAGTCGCTTTCACTGCAGACGACTCTTGCCACAACTATTCTGCTCTGCTGATCTTTTCACCTTCAATTCCATCAGTTTCATCTCCGCCGACCTCCGGTGAGGTTCGGCAGGGAGTAGTTTCTCAACTCATAGGGAGAATTGTAGATGAAAGGAATATTGTCCGTATTGTTTCTCAGCTTATGTCTTTTTACCGGGAGTTCCTTCTCTCGGACAGCAACAGCAGAACCCTGGGAAGCGCCGTTCGACACTTCCGGCAACGCCTCGAAACCGGCTGATTCGGTGCTCTCATTTGCCGAGGTGCTCAATCTGGTCGCCGACCGGAACCCGACCCTCCGCGCCTTGATGCTTCAACGCCAGGCTTCCGAGGGCAAGGTCAAACAAGCCGGCCTTCTGCCGAACCCGGAAATCGGGATAGAGGTGGAAGAAGTCGGATGGGACGCTCCGGGATTCAAGGAATCCGAGTTCACCGTATCCCTGGCGCAGGACCTCGAGCTTTTCGGTCAGCGCCGAGCCCGTACCAAAGTCGCCCGAGCGGAAAAAGAAGCCCTCGAATGGGAGACGAAACTCTCGGCTTTCGATCTCTACCTGGAAACGAAGCGCCGCTTTTACGTCCTCGTCCACGCCCAACAACGCCTGGCACTCTCCGAGACCTCGGTTGCCTTGGCACAGGGCATCGTGGAAAACATCAACTTCCGCATCGAAAAGGGGGCGGCGCTGCAGTCCGAGTTGCTTCTGGCGCAACTAGAAAAACAACGAGCCCAAATGATGCTCCAGGAGGCTCATCAAGAGGTAGCGGCGGCTCGGGTTGCTCTTGCCGCCTTATGGCGCGGCAACCCGAACGGTTTCACTGTCTCCGCCAAGCCGGAGCCAAACCTTTCGGACGTGCTCGGAAAGCTCGGTCGGTTGGAAGCCGGAATCGACTCCACCCGCGACCTGCTCCTGCTGGAGCGACAACTGGCTCTCTTGCGCGCCGAACATTCCTTGGCGGTTGCCGAAAGCCGCCCCACCATCACCCTCAACGGCGGGTACCGACGGCTGGAAGCGACGAACTCTAACTCGCTGCTTTTCGGCGTTTCGTTACCGTTGCCTCTTTTCAACCGCAACCAAGGAACGCGGATGAGCTTGGCGGCTCAAGCTCAGTCGCTGTCCTACGAGAAAGAGCGAGCCCGGCTGGAAGCGGACGCTTCCCTCAAAAGCGGCATCACCAAACTGCACCAACTGGTGCAGCGCCACACGACCCTTGATACCCTTCTCCTGCCGACGGCGGAAGAAGCGTATCACACCTTCCAAAAAGCATACCAAGCCGGGCGGATACCCTACGTCCAGCTTCTCGAAGCGGAAAGAGCACTCAACGAGCTTCGCTTCGAACACAACGACATGCTGCTGGAAATCTATGAACAAACCATTGCCTTGGAAAGCCTCACCGGCGTAACCTTGCGTCTGGGGAAGGAGTGAGAGATATTATGAAAAGAGTATTGATAGCATCAATCGTTCTCTTCTTGTTGGGGGTGGTTTTCAATGCCGCCGCACGAGACGAACATGACCATGACCACGAAGGAACAACCGAACAAACCCACCCCTCTCCTCATCAAGAGACGGCCGAGTCGGACAGACACGAAGAAGAACATGCCGACCATGAAGAACATAAAGAAGGATTCGTCCGCTTGACCGACGAGGAAATGGCGGAATTTGGAATCGTATTGGACACCGCCGGACCCGGCTCCATCCGAAACGAAATCGTCGTTCCCGGTGAAGTTGCCGTAAACGGCGACCGCATCGCCCATATCGTCCCCCGTTTCCCCGGCGTGGTCAAGCAAGTGCTCAAACGGATAGGTGATCATGTCCAACGCGGCGACGTGCTCGCCGTGGTCGAGAGCAACGAAGGGCTCACCCCGTACAACGTCCTCTCGCTTATGGAAGGAACCGTCATTGACAAGCAGATAAACGTCGGTGACGTCCACGGGGGTGACCAACCGGCGTTCATCATCGCCGACCTCGACACCGTCTGGGTAAATTTGAGTATTTACCAGATGCACCTCGCTTCGGTTCGGACGGGACAACTGGCTTCGATTACCGCCGATCACGGCATCCACTACGAGAACGGAACAATTTCCTACATCTCCCCCATCGTCGACGAACATACCCGCACCGCCATCGCCCGCGTCGTCCTTGACAACCGTTCCGGCAAATGGCGCCCCGGTCTGCTCGTGGAAGGACGGATCGCCACCGATTCTTACCGCGCCGCGGTGGTCGTTCCCAAATCCGCTCTCTTCCATATGAACGACGTCGACGTCGTTTTTCTCCTGACTCCGGATGGATTCAAAGCCCAACCGGTTCAGCTCGGCCGGACCAACCATACCAACGCTGAAATCATCCGCGGCTTGGAACCGGGACAGGTCTATGCGTCCAAAGGCGGGTTCACCATCAAAGCGGAAATGCAAAAAGGGTCGTTTGGCGACGGCCATGAGCACTAACGGAAAGGTGAGGTCATGTTTGAAAAATTAAACGATTTTGCGCTGAGGAATCGCCTGCTCATCATGGTGCTGACCGTTTTGGTGATTGCCGCCGGTTACTACAGCTACACTCGCCTACCCATCGACGCCTTCCCCGACGTCTCACCGAACCTGGTGCAAGTCTTCACCGAGACGGAAGGGCTCGCACCGGAAGAGATCGAGAAATACGTGACGTACCCGGTGGAAACAGCGATGAACGGGCTGCCGGGAGTGACCAAGATCCGCTCGGTCTCAAACTTCGGATTGTCGGTGGTCAATATTTACTTTGAAGACGACCTGGACATTTACTTCACCCGCCGCCTGGTCGGAGAACGGCTTCAAGAAGCCCGCGAACAAATCCCGGAAGGATTCGGGGAACCGAAAATGGGACCCATCTCGACCGGCATGGGGTTGGTGCTTTTTTACTACTTGGAAGACACGACCGGCACCTACAGTCTGGAGGAGCTCCGAAGCATCCAGGACTGGGTGGTGAAGTTCAATCTCCAGACCGTTCCCGGTGTGACGGAAGTGCTCGGTATCGGCGGCTACGAGAAGCAGTTTCAAGTCATTTTACACCCCGAACGACTCCTCCGGTACGACATCTCTCTGCAAGAGTTGATAGAAACGATTGTCGCCAACAACCTGAACGTGGGAGCCCAATTCCTGGAGCGAAACGCCGAGGAGTTCATTGTCCGTTCGGTCGGCTTGGTCACCACCGCGGAAGACATTGAAAACATTGTCGTCAAATCGGAAGATGGTACTCCCATTTACCTCGGACAGATTGCGGAGGTGAAAGTCGGGGGAGCGATTCGTCGCGGACTTCAAACCCGCAACGGTATCGAAGAAATCGTTGCCGGACAGGTGATAAAACTCTACGGCACGAATTCCTCGACCGTTATCGGCCGAGTCGAACAGAAAATGGAAGAAATCAACAAGATGCTGCCCGACGGCATTCGGTTGGTTCCATACTACGAACAAAAAAGCCTGGTGGAGGCGGCAGTGGCGACGGTAACGAACGCCCTGCTGTTGGGCATCCTTCTGGTTGTCATCGTCTTGCTGGTGTTTATGGGTGGGCTTCGACCCAGCGTGGTAGTGGCGATTGCGATTCCCTTCTCCATCCTTTTCGCCGCCATTCTCATGCGACGGATTGACCTCTCGGCAAACCTCATGTCGCTTGGCGGCTTGGCAATCGCCATCGGTATGTTGGTCGACGGCACCATCGTCATCGTAGAAAACATCGAACGCAAGCTGCGAGAAGCCGACCCCTCCGAAGCGAAGCTGCATGTTATCTCCCGCGCCTGCGGTGAGGTGGGACGGCCGATTATTTTCGCCATTGCCATAATCATCGTGGTCTTCATCCCTCTCTTCACCCTTCAGGGCGTCGAGGGGAAAACCTTTCGGCCGCTCGCTTACACCGTCGCATTCGCCATGCTCGGTTCTTTAATCTTCGCCATCTTCATCGCACCGGTTCTATCCTCTTTGTTCATGCGGCGAAAGAAAAAGACCGACCTCCCGCGGAACGCCGGTGACCACGGGGTGCTGAAGTGGCTTCTGGTTCTCTACCGTCCGGTCATCCGCTTCTTTGTCCGGCATCGCTCGGTGGCGGTCACCATCGCTGTAATCTTGCTGTTGATAGGCGCGGTGATCTTTCCCCGCCTCGGTTCCGAGTTTACCCCTTCCCTGCAGGAAGGAACGATTGTCCTCAGATTGACGATGGCTCCCTCCATCGCCTTGACGGAATCTACCCGTATCGCCCAGATTGTCGAACGTCGCTTGATGGAGATAGACGAGGTTACCGGCGTCGTCACCCGCATCGGAAGAGGGGAGGTGGGAGCGCATACCGATCCCGTCAACAGCGCCGAGATGTACATCATGCTCAAGGATCCGAAAGAATGGGTCCATGCCAAGAACCAAGAAGAGCTCCAAGACTACCTCCGCGAGCAACTGGGTGAAATCCCCGGCGTCTTGACGAACTTCACCCAGCCGATTGAGATGACCGTCGATGAACTCCTCGAAGGAATCAGAGCCGAGCTGGCAATCAAGCTGTTCGGTGACGACTTGACGGTGCTCAAGGAACGAGCCGAGCATATCGCCCAGTTCATCGGTACGGTGCGCGGAGCGGCGGACGTCCAAGTCGACCAAATCAGCGGCACCCCGCAGTTGCTTATCACCGTCGACCGACAGGCTATTGCCAGATACGGTATAAACGTCGAAGACGTCCAACGGACGATCCAAGCCGCGGTCGGCGGGGCAACGGCAGGACAGCTCTTTGAAGGAATCCGCCGCTACGACATCTTAGTCCGTTATCACGAAGAGCACCGCAGTACTCCCGAGGAGATTAAAGACATCTTCGTCAAGGCTCCCTCCGGCGCCTGGGTGCCGTTGGAACAGTTGGTTTCCATGCGGGAAATCATCGGACCCCGCCAGATCACGCGTGAAGACAACCAACGATTCATCACCATCCAATGCAACGTGGTCGAACGCGACATCGGTTCGTTCGTCGAGGAAGCTCAACAGGTCATTGATGAGCAAGTGGAGCTGCCACCCGGCTACTTCGTCACGTGGGGCGGACAGTTCCGGCTCCAGCAGGAAGCCAACAAACGGTTCGCCATCGTCATACCGGCAACCCTTCTGCTGGTTTTCCTCATGCTCTATTCGAGCTTCAACTCGTTAAAAAACTCGCTCTTAATCCTGTTGAACATCCCGCTGGCGCTGGTCGGCGGTATCGTGGGCTTGTGGGTAACCGGTGAGAACCTCTCGGTCCCGGCGTCCGTCGGGTTCATCGCTCTTTTCGGTATCGCCTTGGAAAACGGGATGGTTCTGGTCACCTACCTCAACCAACTGGTGCGCGACGGCCATTCCTACGAGGAAGCCTCGGTCTACGGCGCTTCCCTTCGCCTCCGGGCGGTCTTGATGACCGCGCTGACGACCGGCTTGGGGTTGACGCCGTTGATTTTCTCAACCGGTGTCGGCAGCGAAGTGCAACGTCCCCTCGCCATCGTGGTGGTGGGAGGATTGATTACTTCGACCATCCTCACCCTCTTGGTGATACCGTCAATCTACCGCTGGTTCGCCAAGTACCCCGAAGTCAAACCTGCTCACCTTGAACACAAGGAGTAAGACAGTATGAAAGCGATTGTCGCCTTTATCAAACCGCACAAGCTGGCGGACGTCACTCTCGCCCTCCGCAAATTGGAGGGCATCTCGGGAATGACGGTATCCGATGTCCGCGGTTTCGGAAGGACCCGGGCGGAAGGCTCACCGGATCTCGTACCGGACGAGGTGGCGGATTTTGTCAGGAAGACCCGCATAGACATCTTCTGCCGCGACAGCATGGCGACCACCGTCATGGACATTATCGAACACTACGCCCATACCGGCGTGCATGGTGACGGGAAAATCTACCTCTGGGATATCGCTCATGCCGTCCGCATCAGTACGGGCGAAACCGGGGAGGACGCCGTGTAGGAAGATTCGACCGACTCGGCAATTGTGCGAGGGACGGACAGCTTTGTCCGTCCCTTTTTTCTTCAGCTTGAGATGCATTACGGAATTGAGTCATCGGTGAAAAACCTCGCCCCCGGATCGAAGCGCGGCACCACCGGAGTCACCGTGTAGCCGTCCCGAGCCGGCGGCCAGTACCATGAACAATATCTCCCCAAAATATATTAACAGAAGAGGGGTCATCCTCGTACCGTCTTAATAGAGTGGGTTAAAAAAGTTAATTTGCGCAGTTCAGTATTTTAGAAACACTTGACTACAACGGGACAGCCCTCAGATTACAGCTACGCCTGCTTGCGTTCTCTCAGGGAACTCTAAACAAGATTTTTTAACTAAAAGTTCATTTTTTTCATTTGTCTTATAATTTACTCCATATTTCATCATGATTATCAGGTTGAAGTGCCCATCTATATGCTGGGTGAATCTCCCAATCATAACCAAAATCAGCAAATTTACTCGTTAGGTATCGATTTTCTTCAAAATATTTCCGCTCAACACCGGTCTTCGTATCTTTACGTGCTGTAATAAAGTTAATTTTGTATAAAAAATTCGCTAGATCCTTTGGCGTTGCCAGCTTCTTATCAGAAAAATAAAAATTACCTCTTTCCATTATATTGCTAATTTTCTTCAGTAGTTTTTCAGTGCTATATACATAACCCTCTTGTGCAGTACGCTCCTTTTTTGAAGGCTTCATATTAAGTAAAAGACGTTCAATTTCTGGCAGTTCGGATCTAAACTCATTGATAGTATCTTGAATTCTTCCTTGAGAATATTCTTCAAATATAGCCTCCAGGTCTTCTGTATAAATTAGATCGTGATTATGTTCCCTTGCCTTGCGAGCCGCTAACGTACACAATTTAACTAAATCTCTAGGTCTTTTTCTTATTAACGACATTATGACACGGTACATAGGAGCACGTTTCCAATGTCCTTCACCCCTAAAGCGATGTTCCATCACATGGTTCAAATATATACTCAAATCTTTTTGTTTTTTTTCAATTAGTTCTCTTTCATTTACATCCCGATTAAAAAAAGTCTCAATACGTTTTACGAGAAGTACAAATATCTCGTGATTTGTCCACGCTTGCCAGATTACAGATCCCTCAACCTTATCTGTTGATTCATCAGAGGTTCGCACGAGGTAATACACATCAGACCGAAGCCCTATCCGAAACCGTATCCCCTGAGTATCATTTATAATATCTCTTACTGCATTTAGTAGTGCTGATATGCGAACGACATCCTCTCTCCGTCCTTGCCATCCTCTATCCAAATCGTCAATGTATACTATAATAATGCTTGAGTTAAGAAAACGCTCTAATACGGCCTGACGCGCAGGAGTCAAGTTTGCTGGAGTATGTGACCGGAAGGTTTCATATAGGAAATCAAGCAATTTCCCTCCAAAATTTTTTAGGCGATTGCTCAGTTCATCTTGCCCCATGCCAAAAGAAGTCAGCACCTTGCGCGCAATAATTTGTAGCAATCCTTCTTTCCAATTCCTAATTGTTTTCAGAAAATCTGAAGTATCTGTACCAAGATCTGCTACATCGTCAGGACGGATAAGTAACGATAAGTTACCAGCCTCTTCATCTTCTGCCATCGCTACTTGAAAAAGAGCAGACTTGCCGATGCCCTTATGGCCCACAAGAATTCGAAGAGGTAATTCATTCACAACCTGTTCATATGTGGAGCTCTTGACGTAATAAGTCCTAAGACGATTGATATCCTCATCTTCTGCCGCTTCATGGCCGAACAACCTTTGAATCTCACTCTCAGAAAAAGCTAAAGGCATTATTTACTCCCTTACATTCTATGTTCTCAAAGTTATACAACTCCCAAATCCCATGTTTTGTTGACTAAATTATAAATCACCGTTTCGATCCCACGTAGCTCTCACTCATATCAGGGGGAAACGACTGACGCTGACCTCCCATTCCCCCGACCTCTTCTGCACTATACGCCGCGGGAGGTTTGTAGCCCTTGACTCATGCTCCCCACCTGCAACCCTCTTCATAACCACTCTCCACCACCAGGATATCACCTAACCCGTTGATGCACAATACCTTTTCAAGGAGCGGCAGATCCCCAAGGGGGCGGAAACGGCGTTGATTCGGATTTCCGGCACCAGACCACTCCTCACGCCTCGACCGTCTTCACGATCATTTCTCTTCTCGTAGTTGCTCAATGTCAGCTTCGTCCAAAGGCTCTTCGACAGCGTTGCGGAACCACAATGGATCGTATCCGTTCGCCGCAGTGCCTTCGACACGAATTGTCACTTTCCCTTCATCTGACTTGTCCGCCAAGTTGGCTATCGCTGGAAATGCCTTGAATATTTGGTCTCTTGTTACCTTGAAGCTCAGCAGCACGGTCTGCTGGCGACCAATAGGTTCACGCTCTTTTCCTGATGGTTCTCCTCCCACGTGTGTGGTAACTTCTGTTCCCGTGGTCGCCCCACCTGAATCTGCCGCCGTTGTTGGTGTTTCAGTTTGAGTATGCTCTTGCATCGCTGGTAAGGCTGATGGGAGCATCAGGAATCCAGAATCGAAATCCACTTCGTCTTCAGCAAGGGGTCGTCCGATCACGATCTTGTCACGGTTTACCTGGAATTTGCCGTCAGCACCAAGACTTGGGAAGGTACCACTTGTATAAGCAAAAACCCCTTCCCCGACCCCGCGGACAATCCCCTTGCGGAGTACCGCCGAAGATTCTAATCTGGGAGGGGCGATATCACGGAAGAACGCCTCAAGCACCTCCGCTGCCTTAATTCCCAAGCGCGGCGGTTCACCTTCGGAAGCGGCTTCGCCAAGTTTTACTCGCTCTATGATCTTCCGTGGTGTTACGCTTCCGTGCACACGAGGAGTGCCAACACTTGTTAGAAGCTCCATAATCCGCTCGTGAATCCCCGTTGCCTGAAGAGGGCGTCCGCCTCTCTCAACCTTTTCGATTTCCAACTGCCCGGCTTCCACTCTGGGCAGCCACACCGAAGCATAAAGCTCACGAAATGTCGATTCGACAGCCGCCTGCTCGGTGCGCTTTCTCTCCTTCAGCTGGTCAAGCTGATCTTTGGAAAGGCGAAGCTGGTGCTTCCTAGCCTCAACCCGCTCAATAGCCAAGAGATATCGCACCGCGCGTCGGAGTGCTTCAATCTGCTTCTTCTCAGGGATAGCCAACCCCAAGCCGTTTCGATAGCGCCTAGGTCGGTCTCCGTACTTGGAAAACAGCTCCTTTGCCTTACGTTCTTGCTCACTTTTGTTCTCACCAGCAAATTCCAATGGCAAATAGGCGACAAGAAAGCGAGGCTCTTCATCCGGAATATCATGGCTCTTCACCGGCCACACTTGGACAGCATGGTGACCAGCCAGGCGGGATTCGAGCAATTCCTTGATTTTCTCTCGTACGGGACCCTTCCCCTTGGCTAGAGATTCTTCCCGAGATACCTCCTGTTCCGCATCCTCTATCAGTTTGGTGACATTTGGATCCTTCTTGAAGCAGTACCGTACGCCGTCGGAATGCAAGTACAAACATGTGTTCCTAAGCTCAGACAAAACGGCAGTAGCGGTTATGTTATCGAGATCCGGGCCTACAACCGATGCTAGCAGTTCACTTTCGGTTACTCCAGGAGGAAGTGTTTCACCCTCCGAGGATCCTCCTGCCTGCGCCGCCGTCGCGGCAGGCAAGTCCAGTCGCAGTCCTCCAAAGGAATAGAGAAGAATCGCGGTGGCTATGCGTGTTGCCGGCTTTACGCTGGCAAGAGCTGGCGTTTCACGAGCAAGACGTGCATCAATGCGTTTTGCCCTGGCGTTCGGACCCTCAATATCGGCCATAATGACAGGATCATAGTCATTTTGGACGCCTAACTCCTTGAGCATCTTTACTCGGACATCAACATCTCTTAGCGGGACATCTCCAGGCCCAAGCAGCGGTCCAGCACCTCCGTTTTTCTTGAGTGAGTGCATGCATGAGGCAAGGAAACGCAATGCTCCTCTCGTCCGTTGAAAAGCGTCGATAGAAGTCCACCGCTCTCGCATGACATCGATAAGTGCTGGGTGGAAGGGATAAGCAGCGCGCAATCTATCTCGAAGCGTTCTCCCTTCTTCTTCAGCTTGTTGGCGAGCAGATTGTGTTTCGGCATACGCTCGCCTCATGCCGGTAACCACATCCTGAAATGCCGTTGCAACTTCAGACGCATGTGATGGATCGGGACGCTCACCCAAAAGGCGCCGTTGGAGAATTGGAAGGATCTCGTCTCCCGTGACTGGCTCTCGAAGTTGATCTACCCGAGCTGCGAGTTTGTCAATTTCAGCAAGAAGAGCCACGTTTCCCAAAGCTTCCCGGGCGCTCCATGTGAGAGAATAAACCAATGCTGCATTGGCACTACCGGCTACTTCCACGGTCAGGTTCTGGAAGAAGTCTTTCGCCTGCCGTTGAAGCGTCGAGTCAAGCACGCTCACTGCGGCGGCCCGTTCCATATATTTTAGAACCTCATCCAGAAGTAAAAGAACGGGCCTCCCGCCAGCTCCCTTGGTGATGAGCTCTCGAATAATATCGCCGCCGGGGGCGACCCTGTCTTGGTCATGTTCAGCAACGAGAGGAAAAGCTTTATCAGGATCAATCTGCCAGGCAATCCACCCCCACATGGTTCTGATAGTTCGACCGTCATCTAGCGTCTTACCATTGCGAGCATCAAACTTCTCGCCATCAAAAACTGCGACAGCAACTTCTCCAGGGCGAGCAAAATCTTTGCCTTCAGGAATAACGTCAAGGGCCTCGCGGCACCTCGCTGCGTGAAGGAGGGCAGCCAAGGTATGGGATTTCCCTCCACCGAACGGGGTCCGCAGCTTGAGCACACGGTTGTAACCGGGTTTTCCGGCAAGAGAGGCCAATACTTCTTCAAGCAGTTTGCGAAGATCCGTTGTCAAGTATGTCGCCCTGAAAAACGCCTCAGGATCTCGGTTGATAACCGGCACATTGGAGTCATTCGCCGCGATAGCGCCCAGGTCTATCGCGAACACAGCCTCTGTGAGTGCACCGGCCTCCACATCAGGGTGGAGCTTCACTAGATCAGTCCAAGGACGAAGAGTATGTGTACTCATGTGTTTGCCTCCTCATCGAAGAGAGTCGGCCTTGCAACCGGCTTTGTCTTTCGGGATTTGATTTTGGGATAAAAGACCCCAATTACCACCCAGGTTTTCGGATGCGCCAGGATGGTACCCACGTAGAAATGGGTGTCCTTGTCTGGGCCGCAAAGATCATTCAAAAACTTATCACGAACTTTTTCCGACGCTTCTTTATGTGAAGCACCTTTATCCACCAGTCGCCAAAACAGCGCACCAACTTCCCAATCTTCAATCATCATTTTGTGCCCCTTGCACCGAGGGTCATCGCATTTGAAACAGTAGTGGAACTTGAATGGTACTTTGCGCGGAGGCACAAGGGTTCTTTGCCGGTACTCAAACAAGCGTTGCTGTTGAAGAGCCTGCAGGAATTTCTGCGGCCATTCCGGATCATCCGGCGAAATGATCAGGTTCTGCACCTCCTTGGGTCTGAATATACCAAGAGAAGTGCGGTCTGCTGCTTGCTGGTCATAAAGAGCCTCCATTGAACGTGCTCTCTTTTTCAATACATAGCGGGCACGCTCAGCCCAATTATCACGCGTGCTGGGAATGGGTTCACCCAAAGTCTGGATGGAATCGCAATCGGGTCTGTAACTCTCCTTGCGCACATCACGCCCCTGGTGCTTCTCCGCCATGACCTCAATCCACTGGTACTTCTTGTACTGTCGAGTGAACGGCAACTCCCGGAAATTTATAGGGTATAGTCGAACAAAGTCACCCGTCTCTGTAACGCCAGCCGTACAGACCAACTCGTCGTACTTCTTCGATGGGATCGGGTACGTCTTCACTGTGATCAGGATCTTGAGTTTCTGTTTTCTGCCTTGTCCAATCATATGTGCACGATCTCCATCCGTGTCTCCCGGGAAACCGCCTTAGCAAGCCGGCTGCGGTGACAGCACCTAACATCCTTCTCCATACACATTAGAACGGAGGGCTTGCTGTTCATCAGCTTGCCAACTTCTGCCACTTTCTCTTGAATCTTCGGAAGCATTTCGCGTTCATATCTCTCCAGAAGACGTTGATATGAAGCAAAGTCAGTAAGATTAGCTCTATAGCTGGATGGAATACCCAGCGCCGGCATATGGCGATAGTCCAGGCCAAGACGTCTGGCAATTTCACCTAACTGCCTTTTCGAAAAACCATACCGCCGTGAAACCGGATTCGCTCGTACATCGACGATCAAACGGATTCCGTTCTTCAAAAGATGATTGAAGAAGGCATCAACTGATTTTCCTTCATACCCGACCGTGTAAATGGCAGGGCAGGCTTTCTTCGCACGGACGTAAGATTTCGGCCGCAAGTCGGTCAATTCGCTCTTGATCGCGTACCAGGGATAGCGAGCGTACACGTCCTTTACGAGTCCTGTTTGGCTCTTCCCGCCGTATCGCTTGACGATTTTGTCCACCGCTTCATGAAATGTGGCAGGCAGCTCATCAATCTTCTCTTTTGAGAGGCCGACAGTCCGCTCGCAGATTGCAACGCGTTCTTCATCAGGCGTCACATAGCCGTCTCGTCTCAGATTCGCAAGTTCCCGATACAGAGCAAAGGAAAAAGGACCGTACTTGTAAGGGACGAAATCATAAAAGGTACGTTCGTCCCGCAAATCAGTCTCGTGACGCAGCAAGAATACCATCTTCACGAAAACCGTTGGGCTCAGCGGTTCTTTGGCCCGCATAAGTAAGGCTAATATTGTCTTCTGTCTTGTCAGCACGTCACGCCTCCAAGAGTATCTATCATTCTACTTCCTTCCGAGATCAAACAATGTCCCTTCACTGGCAGCCAGGCGCTGGTCGATGAGCGCTCGCCAGTTGGCGACGAGTTTCTTGAGCGCGGCCTGTTCGCTCGCGGTCGTAGTGACGAGATGGTCCGCTCCCTCATCCCTCCTGCCGGCCAGAGCCGTCCCCGCCAGGGCCTGGGCCACTAGGCGCAGGCGCTCACGGTCGGGCCGGGCCTCGTCGAGGAAGCGATTCAGGTTGCGGGGTTCGTTCTCGATGAGCCACAGGATACGGTGCAACGCATCGATGAGCGGTGGGGGCGTGCCATCGTCCGCCGGGAACCCCAGTTTCTCGTTGTCTCCGCGCTCGGTGAAGTCGCGCAAGCGGTACTTCCCCTTCTTTTTCTCAACCAGCGCGCGGCTGCCTGTCGAGAGGCCGTTGGGACCATCCAGCTCCACGTTCTGGCCGTAGGTGAAGACGATGGCCTCGCCAGCGTCCATCTCCGCGGCCTTGTAGGTGTAGCGCCAGAGGACGTAGAACCGGCTCGGGCCGTCCACGGCCGCCACGCCGCTTCCAGCCACACCGAAGATCTTCGCCAGGAGCGTCTCCAGCACAACTCCCTCTACCTCGGCCAGGAACTTCTCTGCCGGCACCTCCTCGCCATTGGCGTACTCTACACGTGTAAAACGCGTAAACGCGCGAAGGCCTGCGCCCACAGCGGCGATCACCAGGTCCACGCCCGTGATGCCCATCTTCCAGAGGGTGTCCACGCGCTCGCGGACGATCTGCTCCAGCACCGGCCTCACTTCCTCCTCGTAGGAGCCGATTTCCGCTCCTTCACGCTTGCGGACGACGAGGAAGATACTCGAGGCGAGAGCGGCAGTTTCCATAGCGATCAGTCGCGATCTCATTTCCGTGTTGAGTGGCCAGGCCTCCATTACGGTAAAGCCGGCTTCTCGGAGCGCATCCACCAATGTCGCCCACCCCAGCGTCGTCTTATGAGCATAGACTACCGCCATGGGAGCACCGGGCTTCAGTACGCGGTTTGCTTCAGCAAACGCTCGCCCCATCATCTGTTCGTAGGCCTGGCGCGACTTAGCCTTGTTCCCGTCGTGGCGGTAAAACGCCGCGATTATCTCCTTCTTCTTGGGGGTTGCCTCAGTGGAGAAGTGTTCGGGGTAAAGGTGACCAATAGTCCGCTTCAACCATACGAAGAAGAAGTCAGACAAGTTTGAATAGGATACGTTGTCGTAATAAGGTGGATCGGTAATGACAGCGTCGAAAGAAGCGTCAGGCCACAGCAGAGATATGGCAGATCCGCGGGTGACTGTGGCCGGAGCACTTACCATGCTCTGCGCTTCAGCGACGCTGCAAACCCAATCAAGCGCTCCATCGGCACCGCCTGAGGCTTGACCAAAAGGATTTGGCTCGACAAAATCCCAAACCATCGGTAGGGCTTGGCGACCGAATGTGCCTTGGCTGTTTTCTCTTGTATTGTCCCATCGAGCTAATGTACTCAGCTTGTCAGCAATCCGGTCTACCCATGTTGCCAAGTAAGTCCCCACAGCCTTCGCCCGTTCCTTGTCCGACGAGTTGGCAGCCTGTCCAGCCACACCCCGCACAGCTGCAGCGAAGGTAAGGAGACAGAGCATCTGGCGGGGAGTGAACAGCTCACCCCACTCGTCGAAGCCAAAATGCTGTGTGTCCATTGAGCGTGGATTAGCCTCAATTGGCTCGTCCGGGACGGTCAGTCCAGTCCGCTTGCACAGGTCTTCGATCCGCGTGCGTATGATATCATCGTCGGGGAAGAATGCCGGAATATCATCGGCCGAAATATATACCTTCCCCTTGCTTCCAGGCCGAGTACAGGCGATAGCCATCATCTGCTGGCCCATATGTTTAGCGCACCCTTCGTCCTTTACATAATTGTTGTCGGCCACCGTCCCGCAAAAAGGGCAGGTGGCGTTTCCACCCTTAGAGAATCCGGCAGGGTCGAAGCCAAGGTCCGCTTCGGATGTCGCCTCGACGACCTCGAAGCGCACTTTCTTCTCACCCTTCGGCGCGATTACTTTCAAGGCCACATACCGGCCGGGGCTCTTCTTTCCGCTCTTCTTCTTGCAGAGCCAGGTCTGCTTGACGAGGGGGACGGTCGCGCCGCACGAGGGGTTCTTGCAGCGCACCGTTCGGGTCCAGAGGTAGGCAACGGGGACGAGGTAGCCGGGCGGGATTTCATCAAGGAAAGAATCTGGTGGCACAGGCATCTTGCCTGTGCATTCATAGAGACCATCCCACTCTTCGGGGGCCTGGCACAATCCCTTCTTTACGGGATTATTCCGAATGTAGTTCCACTTTTCCAGAAACTCCTTTTCATCACGGACAATACGGTCAAAACTTTCATCCTGCCAAACGCTGCCTTTTCGCGCGAGCGACTTATTGATTTCTTTTGCCGTAAACGACTTGATCGAGTGGAGGACGCTGGAAAGCGACCACCATTGTCTTGGCGTCTGTTCTTTCGGACATAGCAAAAGGTGGACATGGTCCGGCATGACCACTGCGGACCAGAGGGTATAGCGTTCACCGTCGAAGTAGCGACACGCATCCAGAACAATTTTGCGAGCCGCTTGGGATAATTCCAAACTTTTGGTTCGGAACGTGACGAAGTACGTCGATCCCCCCATTTGCCAGTGGGGGAGATTCCTTCGAGTGACAAACAGCTCATTCTGCACAGGCTGGAAGCCTGTGCCTCCATTCCGGGTAACTTTGTACTCCGGGTCGGGGATGAGCGGGTAGAGGTCCCCGATCTCGGCTTTGACCTTCTCCAGCACCCAGTTGCCCCAATAGCGCACCTCCTCGGCCAGCCCGCCCCAGGTGGTTTCGCCTTTGTCGTTCTTCGGGCCGGTCATCCCGCGGGTGTTCGGGTCCGGTTTGCCGTACTTCTGCGGGTAAACGAGCGTGCAAAGCTCGATGATGTGGGCCACGGGGTTGAGATCAAGCGCATAGGCCTCGCATCCCAGGCGAAGGGCCTCCAGCGGGATGGCCCCGCCGCCGGCGAACATGTCCAGCACCTTCGGACGCGGAGCGCGTCCTTCCTCTATGTCTTCGACCGTTACTTTCTTGCCTGTTTCTCGAGTCAACCTCTCGGCATGTGCCTCAAGGATATGTCTCTGTGCTTCCTTGATGACGGAGGGATTGCCTGGATATTTACAGAGCCGCTCTACGAACTTTGCCGCGTTGGCCCGCATTAGGCTGTCCCGTTTTTCTTCAGGCCCGTTCTTGGGCCGGAACCGCTCCGCGGGCACCAGCGCACCGTAGACCGCGGCCCGACACGCCACCAACGGCCGCCGCGCCCACCAGAGGTGAAGCGTGGAGATATGCCCCTTGCGGACAGACTTCTCCCGTGACGCCTCGGCGCTAATGGCCTGAATCGGCAGGTAGTCTTCTATCAACCGACGGTCGTTGGTCATTCGATGAACTCCTCGGGAGTTTCGATCCCAGCTTGCAAATAAAGAAGGCTATGTGATTCGTAGCGACGCAGAAGATCCTCTAACGCCTCCGGTGTCGCCGCCGAGATAGCCCGGTCGCCGATGAACGATTCGAAGTGTTCCTCAAAGAATTGAGCAGCAGTTTTTGAATAAAGTGCATCCGGCTCCCGTCTGGACCCGATGACAGAGATCGCCGGCACCACGGAGACACCCCTAAGGCCATAAAGGAACACGAACGACGCTGGCGACAGCTGTAGCATTCGCTCACACTGAACTCTCAGTTCATTGGCATCGAATCTCTTGTTCGTCATCTTCGCCTGGGCAAGAAAGCCTTTCTTTACCGAGAAGTTGGGAAGGGCAATGCTCAGGACGCCTATGAAATCTGCCCCATACTTCTTCTCCTGGGAACCACGTCCCCGGTCAGTCAACGTCTTGGCTGTCCAGGATACGCCTTTAATCCGAAATTCGCGCATCGCTTGTTCGATCGCCCCAAGCATTCTGTCCGTGAACGCTGGCTCCTGCTCGATCCGCCCCTCAACTAATGCATCCGTAGAATGAGCGATTGCATCGGCGACGCGACGAGCTGAATCGCGAATGATTCCGTAATTTCTAATCAATGCCTGATCCTCCTTCCCAGGCTGCAACGGCCACAGCCTCTGCCGGAATCTCAAAAAATCTCGCTGCCACGATTTCACGTTTTGCATGGTCGAGCTTGGCGGCAGGATTCTGGATTCTCACAAGTTCTGGTTTTTTTCCGAGAGGGTTCCAAACTACATAGAGCCAATAGGTATCCGCAAGCTGCTGGGCTTTATACCACTCGTTTATGGTAAGCCGCACCGACTGGCCGCGCATGCGCCCCTTCACCTCGATCCGCTTGACCAGAACCTGGCCTGTGGCCTCATCCACGACCCTATGGGCCCGGATGTCGAACCCTAGCTTCAGGTGTCCAACACGTTCAATTCTATTCTCTGGGAACCCTTCTTCTTTAAGGACGCTAATCACGTAGTCTTCCGCGGCCAGTTCACTTCTTCTGCGCACATTCGGGTCAAGTTCATCTGTAAGATCCGCAAGCTGTGTCTGGATATCTGAATCAGGCGTGAGCACAATGGCAGTCGCTACATGCCGAACAGGGCCAGTGCGAGCGACCTGCAAACGTTTCAACCCCGCGAGGCGTTCTTCGCGTGCTCTCTGCAGTTCCTCGACCTGCTTACGAGCCTCGTCTGCTGCAAGCTTGTATTCAGGCTTCGTGCTTGCTTCGGCCGCAAGGAGCATAGCCCTTTCCTGGGCCCGCTTGATCCTCGCATCGAAGGATCTTTCTAAATACTCACGACAGATGCGAGCGAAGCGCTCCCGCTCCCGCTGACAGCGACTTCGGCACTCAAGCTGATATGAACTCTTCAAGAAATCCGACGCAGCCTGAGTGTCAATCTTGTCTACTCTCTCCGGAGGACTCGGATGCGGTGGGAGATTCAAGAGTATGTCGGCAGGCACAACCTCGAATCTGTCCGACAGGCTGGCTGCCTGTCCTACATTCTCACGAACAGCGACAAGTTCACCATGAAGAGGAACGTCGTTGCCTCTTGTGTCTTTCCCACGAATCGATATCTCGAAAAAATGAAGCTGATAGGGTCTTTCTGAAAGGGGATCTACGTAGAAACCGATACCACCAACAAAGCCCCCCAACCGTTCGTTTAGCTTTTCGTCCACTGCAGCATATAGAGGATGCCCCGGTCCCATAAGAACAGCATCGATGTGAGCGTCTTGCTCCAGGTGATGTTTGTGAAATGTGATTTTACGGTAGGAACTCTCAGGTTTGCCAAGCCTTCTCACTGCCTGCAACCGTTCAGATCTCAGGTCGGCAAGTACGTGCTCAACACGCCAAAGGCCGTCCGCCCTTGGCTCGACGCGTAGCCCTACTTCTCGAGCAGCCGCTACGAATTGCGCTTCCACATACCGAGGCATGAGCCGTTTTTCTTCGACTTCCAGATTATTCTGTTGGAATGAGGTGAAGTCGACGTGGCTCCGCGCCAAAGCTATGCCTGTGGCCTCCTCGTATTCTTTGAGCTTCTTGGGATCTATCCGGTCGATCTGGTCGATATACTCATCCAGCCTCCGCGGGTCATAGGCTGCCTCTCGAAGCATTTCGGTGAGATTCACGTCATTAAGTGAAAGAACCTCACCAATAACATCGAAAACGCGTCCTTCGAGGGCTTCGTTCATCTGGTCCAGTTTTTCAAGAAGACGATGTAGAATACGGCCTTCGATGATAGGTTGACCTTCTTCAGAGTCAGTGGCTACGAAGTTGAAGACATAAACATCCCTTTCCTGCCCAATCCGATGGATACGACCCAACCGCTGCTCTAAACGGGTCGGGTTCCAAGGCATATCGTAATTGATCATGAGGTGGCAGAATTGTAGATTGATTCCTTCGCCTGCAGCCTCAGTAGCCACGCACACTTGAGCCTGCGTCCAGAATATCTCCTGGGCGCGCTTGCGTTCATGGGGGTTCATTCCACCGTGGATTTCGCAGGTGCTGTATCCCCACTTCTCAAGATGTTCTCGGACATAAGTGAGAGTGTCACGGTGCTCGGTGAAAAGTAGCAGCTTCCCTCTGCCGTCTTTCAGTTCCAGAAACTGAGCTTCGCCAAGGCATTTTTTCAGGGCGGCCAGTTTGGAATCATTGGCTTGTTCACGGACACGACGAGCCTGCTCGACAAGATCTTTTAGAGCGGCTATTTCGGCACGCAGTTGCTCCAGCTCCAGCGCGGCAGTATATTCATCAACAAGCTGATCACGGGCCGCATCATCCAGATCGTCCTCTTCTTGCTCTGTGTCTACAAGGCGCCCCTGGATAGCTGCCAAGCGTCTTGCCCTTTGTGTCGGGGATAGCGCCTCCAGTTCTTCGAGAAGGTCCTGCTGTTTTCTCAAACGACGCTTCAACGACTCATGTATTGCGCATGTCGAACTGGCAAGACGTCTCTGAAGAACGGTGCGTGTCAGCACTGCAGATGAACGACGCTGTCCCGTTCGTTGGGGGATGAATTCGTTGATATAGGCAGTAACAGCTTTGTATAGCGCGTATTCCTCGCTATTAAGGCAAAAAGTAACGGTGTGAGCGTGCCGGTCCGGGAAAAGTCGCCTACCATCAAGGTCCCGCAAATCTTCCTTCAACCGACGCAATGCCCAAGGACAATCCCTGCCCAACCGAAAGACATCTTTACGGATTTCGGCTGCTTGTTTCCCCAGGCGATGTGGTTCAGGGAAAAGGTCTGGATCGATCAACCTGAGAAAATGGGCGAATTTATCTTCATCCCCATGGTGAGGAGTGGCTGTCAGTAAAAGAACATGATCCGCCTGGGAGGTGAGGCGGGAGACAAGATCATATCTTTTCGTCGTTGCAACCTTCGGTTCTCGGCCATAGCCCCCAGACGTGGTTCGTGCTGAACATTTGTGAGCCTCATCAATAATCACTAGGTCCCATCGTTGCTGCCATACCCGCTCTCGCACATCTTCTTGTTTTGCATAGTCTATGGATGAAATGACTTGCGATGACCTCTGCCAAGGATTGGTAAGTTGTTGCTGATCCACAGCCGAGAAGATAATATCAAAAGACTCTCCAAACCAGCGCAGCATTTCGTCCTGCCACTGGATGGTGAGAGGGGCCGGACAAAATATGAGTATTCGTTCAATGGCCTCACGGAGCTTCAGCTCCTTAATCAAGAGTCCCGCCATGATTGTCTTGCCCGCCCCGGGATCGTCTGCTAGCAGGAAACGCAGTCGAGGCTGTGGTAGCATCCTACGATAGACAGCCTCAATCTGGTGCGGAAGTGTGCGTATCCCTGAAAGACTGACGGCAAACTGATGATCGTGCGCATACGCTAGCCGTATGCGGGCAGATTCAATTAACAGGCGCAGTTTTTCCGCATCTACCAGCCTTGCTGATTCGGCTGCTTTCCCCTCTTGCCCGAAGATAGAAGTCGCCTCCTCTGCGGAGATTACTGCCTCATCCAAAGTTCCGTCGGGAAGTCGAACGCGACATTCATAACCAGCGGAACCGCCGGACCCGAGTGGCCTAGCATCCTCTAATACAACCGGAACATCAAAATGCCCGGGCAAAATGATTCGCTGCCCTATAAAGTCTGTCAGGTAGTTGTCAGCCATTCTTAGCCTTTTTGTTCTTCTTGGAACTGGCTTTTTGAGTAACCCGTTTCCCGCCAGCTTTGGGCGATTTTCGTTTGCTTCTCGCCCGTGGGTCAGCTTCACTCTGGCTGCCACTATGAACCCACTCGTCTATCTCGGAAAGCTTGAATCGAAGAAGGCGTCCCACTCGATGAGCCGGAAGACCTCTTTCTTCGATCCATCGATAAATCGAATCCTTAGCCACCCCGAGATGGGTGGCCACATCTTCAACACCGACCCAGCGCTCTTCAGTGGCCATCTGTTGCCTCTGCTCTTCTTTATTTAAGGAACACCTATCATTGCCAATGAAACTCGGTAAAAGTATATGAAACTGGCCTAGACCTGTCAAGGACAAAAGGAAAGTTAGGGTGCTGGTCCGTAGTGGTGCAGAACACGGACGCTTACTTGAGCCAGATATTGCTCTGAAGCCACCGCAATCCTGTTGTCCCGAGTCGAGATACATACACCCATCCTGAAACGGCTTGTCCCTGGATACCTACCGGAAGCAAGACCCTATTGTACAAGCCGTTGGTATCGGGCAGGAAGCCCTCAAGGCGATCTATAGCGGGAAGGCGGGTTTCGGGGTCGTCGAAGGTGAGAAGTTCCCCGTACACGGGGCCACAGTCGCCCGCTGTGGCGCTTTCCTGGACCGGCTCGAGGATGGATGCCAGGTCCTCGGCAAAGCGCGCCTGTGTGGCCACGTCGGCCGAGGGGTCCGCAGTGCCGCGGGCGAGGATATCCTCTTCCGGCACCTCCAGGACCGGGATGCCGGAGGGCAGCTCGTACAGGCGGCCCCGGACGACCGTCTCCTCCACGGAGAGGACGCCCCGGCAGAACCGCTCGTGGTTCCAGTAGCCCCGCTTGAGGGTCCCGTAGACGAAGAGTCTCAGGAGCCCGGTTGTGTTCTCCTTCGGGGGTTCATTGGGGTTCATGGGTGATTCTCTTCGGTTCATGCGGCTCTCTGTCATGGCGCCTTCCCCCGTTTTCCCTTGGCGATGAAGGTGAACGACTCCCTCGAGAACTCCATCAGAACCTCATGCCTGAACACAATGAGGCTCATGGCGGGGACAGAGAGCTCCCGCCAGCCGCGCTCCTCGGCGAGGACGGCATCCAGGAAGGCCGGATCGGATGCGTAGAGCACCGCCCGATGACGCCGGTTGATGCGGAGCTTGAGCGGCTTGTTCCCCTTGAGCACCAGGACCGTCCCGGGCCGGCGACGGGAGGCCAGCACGGCGGTGATCTGTCCCCGGCACAGGGCCAAGTTGCGCTTGAAGCGCTCGAGGTCCGGCGTCTCGTCCCGGAAGGCACGGTCCGCCAGGCGGAAGAGGATCTCGCTGTCTACCTCGGCGAAGCGCCGCAGCCGGAGCCTCCGGAACAGGCGGTCAGCGTTGTAGATGGTGCCGTTGTGGGTGCCGATGACGTCCCCCGCGCGGATCGGGTGGTTGTTTCGGTTGATGCGCTCGTCGCCGCGGGTGCGCCAGCGCCAGACGGTGCGGACCACCGGCACGCGGATGATGCGCGGCGGGATGCGCTGGATGATGGTCTGCCGGCGGACGATGGTCCGGTTCACCACGATGCGCTGGATACGGGTGATGACAAGCGGATCGTTGACCTGCAGGTTGGTCTGGGCGGAATAGGTCCCGTCGGTCACCTCGACGATCCGGTTGCCGTTGCGGACGTTGGAGGGGATGACGAAGGAGGCGGTCACCCGCCCGGCGGCGTCCGCGCTCACGCCGGAGGCGACCACCCGACCGTCGCAGCGGATGGTGATGTCCGTGGCGTTGGGCGTGAAGTTGGAGCCGGTCACCGCGATGCCGGTCTGGCCGCGGCGGCCGATGTTGGGCGTGACCTCCACCGAGGCCTCGGGCTTGTCGAAGACCGCGTAGGGGTTGATGTTCTTCTCCTCGGACCAGTCGGTCTGCTCGATGAGCACGCGCTCGGTTCCCGGCAGGAGGGCCAGGCTCGCCTTGAACAGCGCGTTGCTGGCCGCCTGGTCCACCTCCAGCACGTTGGGCGTGGAGGCGCGGTCCGGGGCCACGAACTGGCGCACAGGGTCGATGCGGGCGCTCCACTCGTCGTGGTAGATGTCCGACTGGGCGTCGTTGGAGAAGTCGTCCGAGTAGATGCCCTTCTTGGTCTGGGCGTCGCGGTTCTGCAGCTCGTTGTTCATCTGGAACTGCGCGTCGTTGTACTTCAGGTCCTCCACGTCCTTGATGATCTCGTGGATCTGGTCCATGGTGACGCGGGTCAGGCCGAAGTTCTGGACCGTCATGTCCACCGAGTTCGGCGGGCAATCGACGCTGCACAGCCCCAGGGTCCCCTCGGGCACGATGGGCAGCTTCGGGAAGTCGGACGGCGCGCCCTCCAGGCGCTTGATCTCCTTCGTGGTGGCGTAGATGACGTCCTTGCGGCCCAGGTAGTAGTCGTAGTCCACGCTGCAGTTGGAGCCGTCCACCGGCTCGTCGCCGAGCCTCGGGCAGCCGAAGTTGATGATGCTCAGGTTGTCCAGGGCGATGCTCACCTGCGACATGGACACGCCGGCGGTGGAGGACGCGGGCGGGTTGCCGCCGGTGATCTCGTCCACGCCGTCGTCCACGTAGGACGTGACGCCGGCCGGAACCTCCTTGAGCAGCTGGAAGTCGGCGCGGTCCGTGTTCTGCGTGCCGCGGTAGATGCGGTAGCCGGTGGCCCCGTTGACGGGCAGCCAGGAGAGCTTGTTGATCTCCCCGGCCAGGGTGTCGCGGGAGACGACCTGCGCGGGGTCGTACCCGGTCTCGCCGGAGCCGTCCAGGGCGGTGACCAGGTAGAAGTATTCGCCCGGCGCGGGATGGCCCGACTCGCCGAACCAGCCGCCGTCTACGTAGTCCGTGCCCTTGATCATCTGCTTGGTGTAGGTCCAGCGCACGGTGTAGGTGGTGCCGATGGCTGGTTCGTTACCCGAACCGAGCCAGTCCACGTAGTTGCCGGACTGCTGCCAGTCCACGCCTTCCTGGAAGACGGTGGAGCCCTGGCTCACCTCGAGGATGTCCACTACCGGGTTGGGGACGAGCAGGTCCTCGCCGCCCCCGACGGAACCGCGGGTGATGTTGGAGACGATCTCGACGATGGCCTCGACCTGGGTGGTCTCCTTGAGGGGCGTGCTGTTGAGCGCGTAGCGCCGCTGCCCGACGTTGAAGGTCTTCTGCTCGCCGCGCACCGACTTGGTGGCGACGGACTTGGGGACCAGCGTGGTGGTGGGCAGGTCCTTCTGCAGGCGGTAGCCCTGGACGTAGGCCCGCCCGGCGTTGGTGATCACCTCCACGTTCTCCCCGTCGTTGTCGCCGATGAAGCTGTCGAGCCCCTTGACCAGGTAGCTGCCGGCCTGGTCGAAGGTCCGCTCGGCCAGGTTCTGCAGGAGGGAGTTGAGCCCCTCGGCGGCGGCGAAGGAGAGCTGGTCCTCGGTGATCGAGGCCACGGTGATGCGGCTGCCGGGAAGCGTCCCCAGGAGATCCCGCAGGTACATGTTGGACTTCTGCTGGACCGTCGGCGTGACGTCGCCGCTCTCCCGGTCGAACTTGTAGACCGGGACCACCTTCCGCTCGGTGACGTTGTTGGGCAGCGTCTCGCCCGTGGTGTCGTGGTCCTTGAGCGTCAGGACCCACTTCTCGCGCTCGGCGGTGGGCTCGCCCGTGGCCGGATTGATGAGCGTGGCGTCCTGGTTGTAGCCGTAGTTGTACTTGAGCAGCTCGACGTAGACGTAGTCCGCGCCCGAGGTCTTGGCCGGATCGTAGGTCAGCACCGCGCCAGGCACCTGCTCGATATGGCCGTCGAGATAGACTATCCCCTCGGCCACGGTGAGCACGTTGTCGGCGACAGACACGCCGAGCCCGCTGATCACCGCGCCCTCTTTGAAGAGCATGTCGGCGATCTTCTTGCGTTCATGGTTGATGATGTCCTGCTGCTCGTTGAGCTCCGAGTCGAGCAGGTCGCGGTCCTGGTGGTAGCGGACCCGCTTGTAGTTTTTTGTCGGATCGAATGTATCGCGCGAGATGGACATGGTCGTTCCTCCTGATTAAATCTTGATGACCCCGACCAACTCCACCCGCGTATCGGAGGTCTTGTTGAAGTCGGGGATGTTCTTCAGTTCGTACAGGTACCCGGGCGTGAGCACCTCGCCGGTCGGGTTGGTGTCCTCGTGATAGACGCCGTTCGCCGCGTAATCCGACTGAAGGCCGTCGATGTAAGCCACGTCACCGCCGAAGAAACCGTATTCCCGGATGGTGATGCCGTTGGCCTCGTTCTCCTCGAAGCGGAAGAAGACGCCGATGGTCTGGGTCTCCTCCGAGGTCTCGATGTAGTGGATGCCGTTGACGACGAGCGTCCCTTCCGGGTCCTCCTTGAGGAAGGTGCGCTTGTAGAACTTCTTGCGCGCCCGCTCGTTCTTGAGCGCGGTCTGGTCGATCTCCGGCGCGGGCGGGTTCAGGGGATCGGTGAAGGTGGCGTCACCCTCGCCGATGGCGCAATGGGTGATCCCCTCGATAGGGTCGCCCATCAGCAGCCTCGCGGTGAGGATGCGGCCGGTCTTGACGATGAGTCCAAGTGACATGCGTACTCCTCCTTCAGGCTCTGGGCCAGCGCGTGCCTAAACAGCCCGATAGAGCAAGTGTTCCCATGGATACTTACCGGAGAATACGTAAGGCTGTCGGTGGGAGAGTAGCTGACCGCCCCGAAGGTTTTTGCTTTGACATACCAGAACCGACGGTATATATTAACCTCAGGTTTCTGAGTGGGAGCGTGTGCAATGAGAAAAGCCAAGCCGAGAGAGCGCAAGATACACGTGGCGCTACCTGATGACGTACACCAAAAGCTGCGGGTGAAGTGTGCCTTCGAGGACGTCACTATCCAAGAATACGTGGCAAGGTTAATCAAGGCGGATGTCGAAGACCTTGAATTGCCGGAAAAAACCTCGGCCAACAAAGTTGGAATCGAGCAGGCTAAGCATGAGTGATACAGGAAATCAAGCAACCAGCTCTTGGCCTAAAGTTATCCGCGACCCCATTCATAACGTGATAACTTTTGAAAATACAGAAACCGATCAATTGTTATTTCGTCTTGTTAACTGTCGTGAATTTCAGCGCCTTCGCAGAATTAAACAATTGGGTCTGAGCGAACTGGTCTTCCCAGGGGCAAATCACAGTCGCTTTGCTCATTCGATTGGAGTGATGCACACAGCCAGACTATTCTTGAATCAGATTGGAAATGCCGGGTTTACTCTCACTGACGATCAGAAGACCGTTGTCTTAGTATCCGCACTTCTTCATGACATTGGACATGGACCCTTCTCCCATGCGTTCGAAAAAATCACGAGAGACAAGCATGAGCGAAGAACCGAGGAAATCATCGAAGACGATTCCACAGAAATCAATAAAGTATTGAAAAAGTTCGATGGCGATCTACCCACTCGTGTTGCTGCGTTTTTTCAAGAGGATCCGACTGGCGAGAACGTCGGAGACATCCCTCCGTTTTTTGTTCACGTTGTAAGCAGCCAGCTCGATGCCGACCGGTGCGACTATCTTCTTCGTGATAGTCATGCTACTGGCGCAGATTATGGTAAATTCGATCTTAGATGGTTAGTTGACCATTTATATGTTGATGAGACCCATAATCGCATATACTTGGGAAGAAAAGCATTCTATGCCACAGAGCAATATGTTTTTGCACGGTACCACATGTACCAAGCAGTATACTTCCACAAAGCGACACGTTCAGCCGAGGTTATGCTTCGGCTTCTCTTTAAGCGTTACAAAGAGTTGCTTGACGTAGAGGATACACTGGACAAAAAATCCAAGGTTGTCGAGGGAGCATCCCCAGCATTGATTAAGGCTTTTTCTGGAGAGTTGTCTTTATACGATTATTTGTTACTGGATGACCACACCATTACGGAGTTTCTTAAATGTTGCGAGGTCTGTAGGGATCCTATTATTAAGCGCCTAGCAAGCGGTCTTCTTCACCGTCGTCTCTATAAGTGCGTTGATGCCACTGGTATTAGCCGCGATAACCCGGATAAGGTTGCTGAATTCCGCGAGCAGGCCAAAGAGATAGTCCAGAAACACATTGGTGTGGTGGACTATGGGCTTGCTTCAGATACTCCTGCGGATACTCCTTATAAAGTTTATGATCCGAGTGATGACAATCCTGCAACCCAGATTTTTGTTGAAGATGCGCTCGGACAAATAAAACTAATTGACCATTTGTCAGATCAAGTCAATGCACTACGAAAAAAGATAACCCAGCTTCGTTATTATTTCCCTGGAGAAGCGAGGACAGAGATACTTGAGCTGACGAAGTCCTGGAAAGGAGGTAACTAAGCATGAACCCTGAACGGTTTAGGCTGCTGGCAGCCGTCATCGCTGCACATCCTGGGAGGCAGGTCATTGGTAGAACTCGTCTTCAAAAGACGATTAAGCTTTTGCAGAGGCTAGGGCTCCCGACTGACTATGACTATATGCTGCATTTTTATGGGCCATATAGTGACGGTCTTCAGGCAGAAATCGGATTGCTTGAACATTTGGGGCTTGTAGAAGAAGAATCACATTTTTCGGCGGAAGGTAGACCTTACTATATCATCAGGTCAAAGTCAGAGGCTACTTTAAAAGAAGTAGAAGAGCAATTTGGGAATGCAATTAAGTTAATGGCTGAAGCCGATCCTGTAGTTTTGGAGTTAGCAGCAACATATGATGCATTCCGTGAAATAGGAATGACGCACGAAGAGGCATTACGAGCTGTCCGACGAAAAAAAGGCGCTAAGTGCGGAAACAAAAACGATGAAAGGGCTCTAGAATTGCTTGCGAAATTAGATCTTCCAACTAGGTAATGTACGGATTCGACAATTTACCAACCGCTAACACAACTGCTTGAGCCCCTGCCTCTTTCTATACCTCATCATGTAATTCAGGTCTGGATCTCGTGGCTCTCCCGGATCAGCACCGCGTAGACGGTCTGTCGCGCGGCGTCTTTCAGGGGGTCGAAACGATGACCGACCAGCTCCGCCAGCAGCGGCAGGAACCGCTCCTCGCAGCGGTCCACGTCGAATATCTCGGGGAACCGGTCCGCCAGTTCCTTCAGTTCGTCGAGGCTCGCGGCCGGCACCTTGAGGAAGGTCTCCAGGTCGCCGCTGTCGTCCCTCTCCCGGTAGAGGGGCGGCAGCAGGTCCAGGAGCTTCTTCTCGAAGTAGGACCCCGGCATCAGGCGACCCTCCTCACATCCAGGTTCACCTGGCCGAGCACGGCGATCTCGCCGGCGCGCACCTCGATGTCTTCCTGCGGCGCGTACATGCGCACGTGGCTCACGCCGCGGACGCCGTCGATCAGGGCCACCAGGTCGGAGAACCGGACCGCCTTGCCGAAGTCCATGCGGTCGAAGGCGAAGTGTTCGGCGAGCGCGTCCTCGACCCGGCTGCGCACCAGGTCCAGGTCCTCGCCCGCGTGGGCGAACACGTCCGCGTCGACGGAGACGGGCCGGTAGACCGGATCGAAGAGGTTGATCTCGACCGTGATGACCTTGCGGGATTCCAGGAACTCCGCCAGGTCGCGCTTGAGCAGCGCGGAGGGCGGACCGCCCCCGTCGGGGGCGACCGCGAGGTTGACCTGGTAGTAACGGATGTTCCCGCAGTCGTTGACGTCGAGGATCTGCGCCTTGGCGACGCCGGGAAACCCCTCCGCCAGGGCCTTGTAGTCTTCCTTGGTGACCGCCTTCCACAAGGACCGGACTTCAGCCGGGGCTTGTTTGCGGGCGTGCTCCAGGGTTTCCCGTCCAGACCGAGGGTGACCTCCAGGTCGCAGAAGAGGATCAGGTCCACCATCCCCAGCACGATCTTGCGGGCCTTGTCGGACAGGGTCGGAACGATCCGGGCGTGTTTCCCCGCCCGGGTCTCGATCTCTTTCTCCACGGAATGGGAGACGAGAAAGAGTCCATAGGGGAAGAAGGCCAGCTTGGTGAGGACCCGGTGGAATTCATTGTTGATAAGGGCCCAGCCCTTGCCGTAGCCAAGGTCGGACTCATGTTCGATCTTGAACTTGGCGCAGATGTATTCGCTGCACATCCAGTAGGCGTTGTCGACGGTGTCGAGCACCACAGTCTTGAAGCCGTGCTTGCCTTCGGCGATCTCGCCGCAGGCGGCGAGCAGCTCCT
>CAZAZQ010000021.1:11071-43928 GCA_964489705.1 uncultured Ignavibacteriales bacterium | reverse complement strand
GAGCCGGTCTCTTTCGGAAAACATTTTCCTTACCAACAGGTCGGGAAAATTTTCTCTCTTCCCGTTACCAGGAACGACGGCGATTGTTGTTCCCTCGACCACCGCCGCCACGGTTGTTCTTGTCGTTGCGAGGACGGGCTTCGTTGACATTCAACGAGCGGCCGTTCAGCTCTTGACTGTTCAAACCGCTGATCGCCGCCATAGCGGCATCTTGGTCTGACATCTCGACAAAAGCAAATCCTCGTGACTCGCCGGTGTATTTGTCGGTAATAATGTTGACACTTGAAACTTCGCCGAAACTCTCAAAGGTTTGGCGTAACTGCTCTTCTGTCGTGTCGTACGACAGGTTACCTACGTAGATATTCATTCTACACTCCGGTCTTGTTTATCTTCGTGTGAAATCCGATCCTGCTGGGATGGGCCTTCCCCGAGATAAAACCATTAAAGCGCACTATTGCGCATCCGTTCCCACTTCGAACTGTTCGGGAGATTTGACTTAGAAAAACAAAACCTCGACAAAAACAGCGACGGAAACTAATTCTGACTTCTCAATATACCTTATTTTATATAAATGTCCACAAATATAATGATTTCTTTTAGATTATTTTTTTCTCCAAAACCGTCATAGTTTTGGTCAGTTTTTTTCTCTCTTTTTCGGTACTCGGTTTTCCCGCTAAAGCAAACATGGCTTTTTTGTAAGCCTCTACTCCCGGTTGTACGAAGGGGTTATGTCCGGCGAGATAGCCGCTGAGCGCCACCGAGCGTTCCATCAAGTAGTAAAACTGTCCGATATTGAGGGCGTTTCGGCGAGGAATGGTGAGCGTCATATTCGGCACCCCGCCCAAAAAATGGGCATAGGCAGGACCCTCGATGACGAGCTGATTGATGTCATTGAGAGCTTTTCTCGACTCGGAGAGATAGTTCAATCCGTCGAGATTTTCCGGGTCGCTCGGAATCGCCACCACGTGGTTGCTTTCTTTGAGGCGCAGAAACGTTTCGAGAATGTTTCGCTCTCCTTGCTGCACCATTTGCCCGTTGGCGTGAAGTTTTTCCGAATACAAGGAAGGGGAAACCCACATGCCGTAGCCGTTGTGTCCTTCACTTTCGGGAAAGAGCTGCTCCATCCAGCGGGTGAGGTGGTAAATTGCCGTGGAGTTGGTGGCAACCACTTCTATCTTTTTTCCTTTTCGGTAAGCCAGATGTCGAACGGCAGCGTGAATCATCGCCGGATTGTTCCAGAACTCGTCGGTGTCGGTGCGTTGTTTCATCGCCCGGAAACCGGCGACAAATTCGTAGATATTTATCCCAGCCATTGCCAGCCCGACCAGTCCGACATCGGTGAGCACGGAGAACCGTCCGCCGATGTTGTCGGGGATTTCGAAGGTTCGGTAGCCTTTTGTCTGTGCCAATTGCCTGAGAGCGCCTTTGGTCTTGTCGGTGGTTACCAGAATCCGTTCCGTCATATTGCCGCTGTTGTGGTCTTCCAGCCAGCGCCGGAGGATACGGAAAGCCAACGCTGTTTCGGTAGTCGTTCCCGATTTGGAGATGACGTTTATGCCTATGCGCTTGCCTTTCAGAACATCGAGAGTATCCCAGAAGAAATCGGGATCGGTGTTCTGCCCCAGAAAGTAAATTTCCGGAATATCACCCCGTCGTTCTCTGGGGAGTTGATTGAAAAAAGTATGTGTCAGCGCTTTGAAAGTCGCTTCGATTCCGAGATACGAACCGCCGATGCCCAAGGAAACAAAGGCGTCGATTTTCTTTCCCAGTTCCCCGGTTATCGCCACTATTTCGTCGAGGTGGGCTTTGTCTATTTCTTCGGGAAGATTCTGCCACCCGAGCATGGGAATACCCTTATCCCGGCAATCACCTTCTTCTCGTTTCAGCTGTCGGTGTTTTTCGATGACGGTTGGAGCTATCTGCTCAAGTTCGTTAGGTGAAATAAAAGGCGCTTGCCCCTCGGCCGGGTTGACAATATATGTGATATCCAACTCCAGGCGGTTCTCTCGAATGAAAGCGTCATCCGGCGAAAGAAGCCGGGCTTCTTTTTCCCCCTGGGATGGTTCGGAGGAGGTTGATTCACGAGACGTAAGCGGCATGGGCTTCCCTTTCCGTCGTTTGAATTGCCGGTGCTTTGTCGGCGCTATTGAATACTTCTATCTTTTGTTTTACAATTTCTTTGATCGCTTGGCGCCCGAAACCGAGAATTTTTCTCGGGTCGAACAGCTCAGGCTTTTCGGTAAGGATTTGTCGAACGGCGGCGGTAAAAGCCAGGCGAAGGTCGGTATCGATGTTAATCTTGTTGATACCGCTTTCAATCGCCTGACGATAGGCGTCATCCGGCACGCCCTTGGCGTTGCTTATCTTTCCCCCAAAGGCGGTCAGTTTTTCGATGAGTGCCTGCGGCACGCCGCTGGCACCGTGGAGAACCAAAGGAATCCCCAGTCGTTTTTTGATGGTTTTGATGCGGTCGAAGTCGAGTTTGGCTTCTTCCTTGAACTTGTACGCGCCGTGGCTGGTGCCGACAGCGATTGCCAAAGCATCGCAGCCGGTTTCCGCCACGAACCGCTCCGCCTCATCCGGGTCGGTCAAGAAGGCATCGCGGGCGTCGACTTTGACATTGTCTTCGATGCCGCCCAATCTCCCCAGTTCCGCTTCCACCGTCACGTTGAAGCGGTGAGCATACTCGACGACCTCGCGGGTAATTTTGATATTTTCTTCAAGCGGGAAATGCGAGCCGTCAATCATCACCGAGGTAAATCCCGCCTCGATGCAGGGGCGGACATCATCGAAAGAAGGACCGTGGTCGAGATGCAGCGCCACCGGAATCGAAAGAGGTGCCGCCATCGTTTTGACTATTTGTGCCAGGTTGGCGACCCCGGCATACGAGAGCGCACTGGTCGAAGCGCCGAGAATAACGGGAGAGCGCAACTCTTCCGCCGCTTCGAGAACGGCTTGGGTGAACTCAAGATTGCTGACGTTGAATTGACCTATGGCGTAATACTTTTTGTTGGCGTCGGCATAGACCTCATGTAATGGAACCAAAGGCATACTATCCCCCATTTCTTTTTAGACGGCAAAATAAAAAAATCTACCTCTCACTATACATTTACTCTTTTATCTTTATCGGCGGCTTGAGGAATTTTCTCCATGAGTGGACAATCCCTTTTCAGTGACCGATAAGAATAGGAAGGAGCAGTATATTGCCGAAAAAATGACACCTCTAAAAACCGGGGGATAAGAATATGCCGAAATCATACGACACTTTTCGGGTGAAGGCTTTTTTGCCGGAAGAGCTGCGGACGCTCAGCGAGTTGGCTTATAATCTCCATTGGACATGGCATCCCGAGACAATAGATGTTTTCCGCCGACTGGACAGGGATTTGTGGAATTCCACCCATCATAATCCAGTGAAAATGTTGGGGGTGGTCAGGCAGGATACGCTAAGCCAAGCCGTGAATGACGACGGATTTATGAACCATATGCAGCGGGCGTACGATGCCTTGCAGGAGCATTTGAACGGTCCGACTTGGTTTGAATCCAAGTTCGGCACCTTCGATTCTCCGAAAATCGCTTATTTTTCCATGGAATTCGGCTTGACGGAATGTTTGCCGATTTATTCCGGCGGACTGGGGATTCTTGCCGGTGACCACCTGAAATCCGCCAGTGAGTTAGGCTTGCCTTTGGTCGGGGTGGGGTTGCTGTATCAGCAGGGATATTTCCAACAGTATCTCAACGCCGACGGCTGGCAGCAAGAGACCTATCCGGACAACGACTTCTACAACCTTCCCGTCCAACTGGAACTCGATCAAAACGGCGCTCCGGTTCTGGTGGAGATTCCTTTCCCCGGGCGCACCGTCTATGCGCAGGTGTGGCGGGCGCAGGTAGGGCGGATTCCCCTGTATCTGCTGGATACCAACGTGATACAGAACAATCCCGAAGATCGGCGCATTACCAACCAACTCTACGGCGGCGATCAGGAAACGCGCATCCGGCAGGAGATGGTGCTTGGGGTCGGCGGAATGTTGGCGCTGCGCACAATGGGGATTCATGTCCACGTGTGCCACATGAACGAGGGGCACGCCGCTTTGATGGCGTTGGAGCGGGTCAGGCATCGCAAGAGCAAAGATAATTTGACCACCGAGCAAGCGCTGGAAATCGTCAAGAGCGGCACTATCTTTACCACCCATACACCCGTCCCGGCGGGAATCGACACCTTCGAACCGGCGCTGGTGGAAAAATACGTCGGGAATTACCTGGAAAAATACGGCATCCAAAAGGATGTTTTCATGGCGTTGGGGCGCAAAAACCCCCGCGATGCCTCCGAGCCGCTCAATATGGCGTTGTTGGCGTTGCGGACGACGGCATACGCCAACGGAGTCAGCCGTCTTCACGGTGATGTTTCACGCCGGATGTGGCACGAGATATGGAAGGACGTTCCTCTTCAGGAAGTGCCTATCGGGCATGTCACCAACGGGATTCATACCCGCTCGTGGGTTTCCAGTGAAATGTCGGAGTTGCTCCTTCGGTATTTGGGACCGAACTGGCTGAAGAAACCGGCTGATCAATCCATCTGGCAGCGGGTGGAGCGGATTCCCGACGTGGAGCTCTGGCGGGCGCATGAACGTCGGCGGGAACGCTTGGTCGCTTTTGCCCGTAAGTGCTTGGTGCACCAGCTCCGCAGGCGCGGCGTCGGTTCGAAAGAAATCAACGCCGCCTATGAAGTGTTGAACCCGGACGCTTTGACTATCGGTTTTGCCCGTCGCTTTGCGACGTACAAACGGGCAACCTTGTTGTTACATGATGTCGAGCGGTTGAAAAGACTGCTGAACGATCCGGAAAGACCTATCCAGTTCATCTTTGCCGGCAAAGCCCACCCTCGCGATAACGCCGGGAAAGAGTTTATCCGTGAGCTGATTCACTTTGCGCGGCAGGAAGGGGTGCGCAATCATATTGTTTTCTTGGAAAACTACGATATCAACGTAGCGCGCTACCTCGTGCAAGGGGTGGATGTCTGGCTGAACACGCCGCGCCGTCCGATGGAAGCAAGCGGCACCAGCGGGATGAAGGTCATCCCCAACGGCGGGTTGAACCTGAGTATCTTGGACGGCTGGTGGTGCGAAGGGTATGAAACCGACACCGGCTGGGCAATCGGCGCCGGGGAAGAATACAGCGACCCGGCATATCAGGATGAAGTGGAAAGCAAAAACTTGTATGATGTCTTGGAAAACGAAATCATTCCCCTTTTCTACGAAAGAACCGGTGACGGTTTACCCCGCCAATGGATTGCAAAGGTAAAAGCCTCGATGATGAAGCTCGCTCCCGTTTTCAATACTAACCGGATGGTGCGGGAGTATACCGAGCGTTTTTATATGAAGGCGTATTCCAACTGGAAGAAGCTCTCGGCAAACAACTTTGAGCTGGCAAAGAAACTGGTGGAATGGAAACAGCGAGTGAAGGCGAATTGGGACGGGGTGCAAATCCTTAGCGCTCGGTTACACGACGAGAACGCCGAAGTCGGGATGGCGCTGCGGGTTACGGCGCACGTCCGTCTGGGAGAACTTACGCCCGACGACGTGGTCGTGCACATCTATAGCGGACAGCTCGACAGCGACCGGAATATCACCGACAGTACTATTGAAACCATGAAGTGTGTCAATGACACCGGCTCCGACGGAGTCTACGAGTATGAGGGCTATATCCCGTGTGACGAGAGCGGTTTGTTCGGCTATTCCGTGCGGGTACTGCCGTATCATCCCGATATGCCCGATCGCTTCGATTTGGAGATGATTCGCTGGATAGACAAAGAGGCGACTCACCGCGATTTCGTTCCCTCGGTTTCACCCGAGACGGTCGGGGTGTAGTCGCTTACGAATAAGCGCGATAAAAAAACGGGTTTCCCTTCGCATCCGAAAGGAAACCCGATATCAAGACTTTCTATTCTGTCGACTGGGGTAAGATAATCCGGAATTTGTCGCTGAAACCGCGGTTGGAGCTGCCGGTCAGAAATTCCCGCTGGTTGTCGTAGAATCCTATCTTCACTTCCACCGAGTCCAAGCTCGACATGTCGAGGTCGTCACTGTATCCCGTATTCAACGCCCGTGCCATCACCACTCGGTATTGAATCGCTGAGGAATCGTACGTCGAGACGGTATGAATATCCCACCGGCTGCCGCGCTCGGCATCACTCAGAGAAGCGAAGCTGGAATCGACCAGCCAGCCGGGGACTTTTTGACCGATTTCCCATCCGCTGGTCTGCCAGAAGTGGAAGTCGAGAGTATCGATAAGAGTGTCCGTACCAACGTAGGTGGTGTCGATTCTTTGGTATAAGATGGTGTCGTGATGGATGGCATCTTCCAAGTACAGAATATACCCGGTGAAGTTGCTGGTGTCTTTGTGGGCGTACGTGGGTTGGGTACCGAAGGGAACATTTTCGATGAGAAAAGTATCACTTGCCGTTCCGGCGGCGTCGGGTGTCAGGACGGAGTTGGTGTACGAATAGCCCTTCCCCAAGTTGCAACAAGCGGTGGAAAAGGCTTGCCAGTTCCAAACATCCCAGCCGTCATTCGGCATTCCGTCAAACATAACGAAAACCTGATCTTCACACGTCGGCTCGCAGGGGTGATGACCGTAATGAACAACCGGCAATAACCCGCCGCCGATGGAGTCCACTTCAAAGTGATCGGGGAAAACGTCGAACGTCGGATCAGCCCATTGGAGGCGAAGGTAAAGAGTCCCGTTTTTCTTAATTGCTTGTACCGTCACTTCCGAGGGAATAGAGGCGTCATACGACGGCGTCCGTTTCGGGTTGTTGCTCATCTTGACCGGCACGTTGTAGGAGGTGACTCCCGACCAAACTTCTTCATCAGCCGATGACAAGGTCGGAGCCGTCACATTCGTATCGGCAACGACGCGTACCTCGCTGGGAGGTGGGGGAGGAGGCGGTGAAGTCGGCTCACTACTGCAGGAAAGCCACCACGTTGCCGCCATTACTACCATCAGAAGGGGGATAAGCTTTTTCATGTGTATCTCCTCAATTTGAGTTTTCCTTGATGTCAGTATGAAAATAAGGAAAACGCGGCGGCTTTGAAAGAGAAATTTGCGAGCTCTCCTCGGATTTTCCCGCGCCGATTATTTCCCGCCAAGGCTATAAGCGGCAATACCTCACCGTCGGCTAATTTGGGCTACGGCGGTATCTAATGGCTTGATTTTACGTGAGTTCTTCATTATTTTCGGGGGCAAACCAAAAAGCATTTGGAGAAAGTTACGTATGTTCGCAAAGAAGTTTCTTGATAGCTTAAAAACTCGCTTAGCCGAGTGGGATAAAACCGCATCCAAAACCCGCACCAAGAAGTCCCGCCCTCGCTTTTTTACCATTTCCGGCGTGGATATCGACGAGTTGTATACCCCCGACTCCGTCAAAGGTGCCGAGGATGAAAACTACTATTGGGAACACATCGGTTTACCCGGGGAGTTTCCGTATACCCGCGGTGTCCATCACACCATGTATAGGACGCGCCTCTGGACGATGCGCCAGTTCGCCGGGATGGGCACCCCTCGCCAGACCAACGAGCGGTTCAAGTACCTGTTGAAGCAGGGCGGAACCGGCCTTTCAACGGCGTTCGACCTTCCGACGCTCATGGGCTACGATTCCGACCACCCGCGTTCTTTGGGCGAGGTGGGCAAATGCGGCGTGGCGGTGGACTCGTTGGCGGATATGGAGATTATCTTCGACGGCATCGACCTTTCCAAGGTGTCGACCTCGATGACGATTAACTCGCCCGCGTCGATGCTGCTGGCGATGTATTTGGCGGTCGCCGAAAAGCAGGGCGTCCCCTTTGACCAAGTACGCGGGACGCTCCAGAATGATATTTTGAAAGAATACATCGCTCAGAAAGAGTTCATCTATCCGCCTCGTCCCTCTATTCGTCTGATTACCGACCTGATGGAATTTTGCACCAAGCATGTCCCCCAGTGGAATACCATTTCGATTTCCGGTTATCACATTCGAGAAGCAGGCGCCACGGCGGTGCAGGAGCTTGCCTTTACGCTTGCCGACGGCTTTCAGTACATCGAGTCGGCGATTGAAGCAGGGCAGAACGTCGACGATTTTGCCCCGCGCCTGTCGTTCTTCTTCAACGCCCATTCGGACTTTTTCGAAGAGATTGCCAAGTATCGGGCGGCGCGCCGCATCTACGCCAAGCGCATGAAAGAGAAATACGGCGCCAAGAATCCCCGGAGCTGGCTGTTGCGTTTCCATACCCAGACGGCGGGATGCTCCCTCACAGCACAACAGCCGGAGAACAACATTGTCCGGGTGGCGCTGCAGGCGCTTTCCGGCGTGTTGGGCGGTACCCAGTCGCTTCACACCAACTCGATGGACGAGACATTGGCACTGCCGAGCGAGAAAGCCGTCACCATCGCTTTGCGCACCCAGCAGATTATCGCCTACGAAAGCGGCGTGGCGAATACCATCGATCCCCTTGCCGGGTCCTACTTCGTGGAAGCTCTGACCGACCAGATGGAAGCGGAGACGGAGAAATACTTCGAAGAAATCGAGCGCCGCGGCGGCGTCATCAACTGCATCGAAGAAGGTTTCTTCCAGCGCGAGATTGCCAAGTCGGCGTACCGGTTCCAGCAGGAGATCGAAAAGAAAGAGCGGATTATCGTCGGCGTCAACGAATTCCAGATGGAGAACGAAGAGCTGGAAATCCCGATTTTGCGCATCGATCCGGAAGTCGAGCGGGAGCAGGTGGCGTTCGTCAAGAAAGTGCGCGCCGAGCGGGACAATGCGGCGGTGGAAGCGTCACTGAAGAGATTGAAAGAGGTCGCCGAGGGTGACGGCAACACCTTTGAAGCGATTTTCGAGTGTTGCAAGACGTACGCGACGTTGGGTGAGATGTGCGATGTATTGCGTGAGGTGTGGGGCGAGTACGTCGAACCGGTCGGCGCCATGCAACCGTCGTAAGATAATCGACACGTTCGTGATGGTGATAAATGGGAAACAACCTAAAACGGATATAACCTATGGCTGAAAAAATCAGGATTCTCTTGGCTAAGCCCGGTCTCGACGGGCATGACCGCGGCATTAAAGTGATTGCGGCGGCTCTCCGCGACGCCGGGATGGAAGTCATCTACACCGGCTTGCGGCAAACCCCGCAAATGATTGTCGATGCCGCCGTACAGGAAGACGTCGACGCTATCGGAGTGTCGATTCTCTCCGGGGCGCACATGACGCTTTTCCCGGCTATCCTTGAAGAACTGAAAAAGAAAAACGCCGAGGATATCATTGTCTTCGGCGGCGGGATTATCCCCGAAGACGACAAGGAAAAGCTGGAGAAAATGGGCGTGGCGAAGATTTTCACTCCCGGCGCCCCGACCGAAGCGGCGATTTCTTTTTTGAAAGAAGCGGTGGAAAAGAAAAAGGCGCAACAGCAGCAGTTGTAGCAACGAACGAAGGCGACGGCACGAAAACAGAGAGATGCCTCTTCGTTTGACAGCCGGACGCTCGAAAAGGGGGAGGAGTTTTCTTCCCCGATGGTAACGATGGAAGTAAGACAATGAACATAGACCTATAAGCTCTCATGGAGGAACCATGCCGTATAATGTTGACCCGAAACAGCAGGCGGTAAGAGACGAAGTCCGTGCTTTTGCCGAGAAAGAAATTTACCCCATCAGTGAAGAATTGGATAGGATGGCTGAGCCGCGGAAGTTTCCGGTGGAGTTGTATCGCAAAATCGGCGAAGCCGGTTTTATCGGCTATGCCATGCCGGAAGAATACGGCGGCAAGGGAAAGTCGCACTTGGAATACATTACCTTGATTGAAGAGCTCTGCTACCATGACCCCGCGGTGGGGCTGCTCTGTGCGGTGGGGGAATTGGCGACCCACCCGATTTTGAATTTCGGCAGCGAAGAGCAGAAGAAAAAATACGTTCCCGACTGTGCCAGCGGAAAGCGTATCCCTTCGTTTGTTCTCACCGAGCCGAATGCCGGCTCCGATGCCGCCAACCAGCAGACGGAAGCGGTGGAAGAAGGCGACCATTACGTCGTCAACGGCGAGAAGATTTTTATCATGCACGGTGACGTCGCCGATTTAGGCGTGCTCTTTTGCAAAATCAAGGATAAGCCGAAACTCTCGGCAATGATTGTCGACGACACCAAGCAAGAAGGCTGGCAGGCGCGTACTCTCAAGCACAAGATGGGAATGCGGGCGGCGACCACCGGCGGGATTATCTTGAAGAATGTCAAGGTGCCGAAAGAGAACCTGCTCGGAGAAATCGGAAAAGGTTTCCGCTATGCTATGATGACCCTTGACTCGGCGCGGATCGGCGTTGCCGCTCAGGGCGTCGGAATTGCCCAGCGGGCTTTGGATGAAGCGGTCAAGTACGCCAAGAAGCGTATTGCTTTCGGCGCACCGATTGCCAAGCTGCAAGCGATTCAGTGGATGATTGCCGATATGTCGACCCGTTTGGAGGCAGCGCGGTGCCTGACGTACAAAGCGGCACAGCTTCAGGACAAAGGCGAGCGCTTCTCGTTGGAAGCGGCGCACGCCAAGCTGTACGCATCGGAAACGGCGGGCTTCTGCATCGACCGCGCCATGCAGATCCATGCCGGGTACGGTTACATCGGTGAGTTCTCGACGATAGAAAAACTCTACCGCGACCAGCGGGTGCTGGAAATCTACGAAGGCACCTCGGAAGTGCAGCGGTTGGTGATTGCCGGAAACGTCATAGGTCGTTGATGAAATTTGGTGATTTTGAAATAGTCAGTTTTGTCGAGCAGGAGTTCCGCCTCGACGGCGGGATGATGTTCGGGGTGATTCCAAAGACCTTGTGGCAGCGGATGATTCCCGCCGACGAGAACAACCTGATTCCCATGAAGACGAATATCTTCGTTCTCAAGGCGCACGGCAAGGTCATGATTTTCGACGCCGGGCTGGGCGACACTCTCTCGGAGAAGGAGAAAAAGATTTACTCCGCCAGTGGGGACTCGTCGCTGGAGTCCGGCTTGGCGTCGCTGGGGCTTACTCCTGCCGACATCGACTATGTACTTCTTACCCACCTGCACACCGACCACGCCGGGGGAGCGGTCAAGAAAGTCGACGGTGAGTTTGTCCCTCGTTTTCCCAAGGCGAAGTACATCATCAGCAAGGAAGAGTGGGAGACGGCGACTCATCCCGACGAGCGTACCTCCGCCGTGTATGTCCCGGCGCGGTACTACGCCCTCCAAGAGGCAGGACAGGTGGAACTGATTGATGCCGACACGGAGCTGTTCCCCGGCATCAAGGCGGTTTACACCGGCGGACACACGGAGGGGCATTACGGTTTGCAGATGGAATCCGGCGGACAGAAGGTCTGGTACTACGCCGACATTTATTGCACGTCGCATCATATGAAGGTGCCGTACGTACCGGCGACCGACCTCTTTCCGATGCAGACGATGGCGGTGAAGCGCAAGACCCTGCCGGAAATTATCGGTGATGGCGTCGTCATGGCGTATGACCATGACATCCACATTCCGTTAGGAAAAGTGCAACAGGAAGAAAAAAAGATTACGGTTACGAAAGTTGCCTGAGAGTCCGCGCTTGTATGCGGACGGCGGTTTTTATCGTTCCGGGGCGGTTGCGTCGGAGAAAAAGACGATGACACAACAAACAAAAGACTGGGTGATATGTCCATTGAAGAAAAACTGAACCAACTGGAGAAGATGCGTGCCGAAGCCCGCCTCGGCGGCGGCGAAAAGCGCATTGAAGCTCAACACCAAAAGGGTAAACTGACGGCACGGGAACGGATCGAACTTCTGGTAGATGCCAATTCCTTCGAGGAATTCGACATGTTCGTGACGCACCGCTCGACCGATTTCGGGTTGGCGGAGCAGAAGTACCTCGGCGACGGTGTCGTGACCGGCTGCGGGAAAATCAACGGCAGAACCGTCTACATTTTTTCGCAGGACTTTACCGTCTTCGGCGGTTCTCTGTCGGAAGCCCACGCCGAAAAAATCTGCAAGATCATGGACATGGCGATGAAAGTGGGAGCTCCGGTCATCGGCTTGAATGATTCCGGTGGCGCCCGGATTCAAGAAGGAGTCGTCTCGCTGGGAGGCTATGCCGACATCTTCTTGCGTAATACCCTCGCCTCGGGAGTCATCCCGCAAATATCGGCGATTTTGGGTCCTTGCGCGGGCGGAGCAGTCTATAGCCCCGCCATCACCGATTTCGTCCTCATGACGAAAGGCACCTCCTACATGTTCGTCACCGGTCCCAACGTCGTCAAAACCGTCACCCACGAGGTCGTCTCCTCCGAGGAACTGGGCGGCGCCATGACCCATGCAACAAAATCAGGAGTGGCACATTTTGCCTGTGAGAATGAAGCCGACGTTATCGCCAAAGTAAAACGCCTTCTCCAATACATCCCGCAGAACAACTGCGAAGACCCTCCCTTTGTGGAGTGCACCGATCCCTTTGACCGGGAGGACGAAGAACTCAATCGTATCGTCCCCGACAATCCCAACCAGCCGTACGATATCAAAGAGGTCATCAATCGCGTGGTGGACAGCGGTTCGTTTTTCGAGGTGCACGAAGAGTTTGCTCAGAATATCGTCGTCGGGTTCGCCCACCTAGGCGGTCGTTCCATCGGAGTCATCGCCAATCAACCGTCGGTGCTGGCAGGAGTGCTGGACATCAACTCCTCGAAGAAAGGAGCGCGCTTCATTCGCTTTTGCGATGCGTTCAACATTCCCTTGCTGACCTTTGAAGATGTCCCCGGCTTTTTGCCCGGCACAGACCAAGAGCACGGCGGTATCATCAAAGAAGGCGCCAAGCTCCTGTATGCTTACTGTGAAGCGACGGTGCCGAAAGTGACGGTGATTACCCGCAAAGCATACGGCGGCGCCTATGACGTGATGAACAGCAAGCACGTCCGCGGCGACATGAACTACGCTTGGCCTACCGCGGAGATTGCGGTGATGGGTCCGCAAGGAGCGGCGGAAATTATCTTCAAACGGGACATTGCGGCGGCGGAAGATCCGGAAGCGGAACTCAAGAAGCGGACGGAAGAGTATCGCGCCAAATTTGCCAATCCCTTTACGGCGGCGGCGCGGGGGTATGTTGACGATGTCATCGAACCGAAGACGACCCGCCCCCGTTTGATTCGCGCCTTTGAGATGTTGGAAACGAAGAAGGATTCGAACCCGCCGAAGAAACATGGGAATATACCCTTGTAGGTTTATTGAGAGATATAGGAGAAAGTTATCGGACGGATATATGATTAAGTGAATGCTTTCGTATCCCGTTCGAGAATTGAGAGTGTATGAACCGTAAAATCAAGAAAATCCTTGTTGGCAATCGCGGCGAAATTGCGGTGCGGATTATGCGCGCCTGCCGGGATATGGGCATCACCTCGGTGGCGGTGTTTTCCGAATGCGATAAGACTGCTTACCATGTCCGAATGGCGGATGAAGCCTATCTTATAGGTCCGCCCCCTGCCACGGAAAGTTACCTCGTTATCGACAAGATTATCGATGTTGCCAAGCGCTGCGGTGCGGATGCCGTCCATCCCGGGTACGGTTTCTTGGCGGAGAATGCCGAGTTTGCCCGCCGTTGTATTGAAGAAGGGCTTATCTTTATCGGTCCCAAGCCCGAAACGATTACCCTCTTGGGCGACAAGCTCCAAGCCCGTCAAACGGCGCTTGCCGCGGGGCTGCCGGTCACACCGGGGGAAGAGTTGACCCCTGGAGATGATAAGAAAACAATCCATGAGAAAGCCGAGCGCGTCGGCTATCCGATTTTGGTCAAGGCTGCGGCAGGCGGCGGCGGAAAAGGGATGCGGGTGGTCGCTTCTCCGGAACTGCTGGACGAAGCGTTGGAAACGGCTGCCCGGGAAGCGGCTTCGGCGTTCGGTGACGGCCGGGTATATCTCGAGCGGTACTTGGCACGCCCCCGGCATATTGAAATTCAGATTCTCTGCGATGAGCACGGCAATTGTGTCCATCTCGGCGAGCGGGAGTGTTCCATTCAGCGCCGCCACCAGAAGGTCATCGAAGAATCACCCTCGCCGGTTGTCACTCCGGAGTTGCGGCAGGCAATGGGAAAGGCGGCGGTCAACGTTGCCCTGAAGAGCGGCTACGTCGGAGCGGGAACGGTCGAGTTCCTGGTTGATGAAGATCTTTCGTTCTACTTCCTCGAGGTCAATACCCGTTTGCAGGTCGAGCACCCGGTGACGGAGATGGTTACCGGCTTGGACTTGGTGAAGGAGCAAATTCATATTGCCGAAGGGAGCAAACTGCGTTTTTCGCAAGAGGATATTCGCTGGAACGGCCATGCTATCGAGTGCCGTATCTATGCCGAAGACCCGCAAGCCGGGTTTATGCCCTCGACGGGAATTTTGAAAAACTACCGTCTTCCCGCCGGTCCGGGAGTGCGGGTAGATTCTGGGGTGGTGATTTTCTCGGAGATTCCGGTGTACTATGATCCTATCATCGCCAAGTTGATTGTCTGGGGGCAAGACCGTACCGAAGCGTTGCAGCGGGCGCGCCGGGCGTTGGCGGAGTACCGCGTCTCGGGAGTGAAAACCACCATCGGGTTTCACCGAGTGGTGTTGCAGAACGAAAAGTTCATCGCCGGTGATATTTCCACTAAGTTTTTGCAAGAAGAGTACCCTGACAACGACTATCGGATTGTCGACGATTCCATCCGGGAAGATGCCGCCATTGCAGTAGCGATTGATACCTTTATCCACGAGAGAAAAATATCGGTCGGTCAATTACAATCGGACGGAAAGAAAACCTCGCCGTGGGTATTGATTCATCGCCGTTCCACCTTACGTTCATTTACGGGGAGTCGGTAATGGAGCACTATCTGGTAACGATTGACGGTCGGGAATACGATATTTCCCTCGAGTATCGCTCGGAAAAATACTATGTTGTCATCAACGGCAAGAAGCGGGAGGTTTCTCGTTTCCGTTTGGGGGAGACGCGTTCGTTGCTGCTCATCGACGGGAAGAGCCATGAAGTGGATGTCCGTTCCAACGGTTATGACAATCACAAGGTCGTTTTTATGAACGGGACGGAGATTCCGGTCGAGATTGAACAATACAATTTGGCGCAACTGCGCAAGACGGCAGGAATGTCGTCGAAATCGGCGATGGCAAAGCGCTTGACCGCGGCGATGCCGGGGTTGGTTGTCGACGTGAAAGTGGCGGCGGGAGAAAAAGTCAGCAAGGGGCAGCCGCTGTTGGTGCTGGAAGCGATGAAGATGGAAAACATTATCAAGGCACAAGGCGATGCGGTGGTCAAGTCGGTGTTTGTTGCAGCGGGGATGTCGGTGGAGAAGGGCGACAAGCTGATGGAGTTCGAATAAATGTCCGAGCGTCCGGTGAAAACCACTTCCGATATCGACGTTCCTATCGTCGCTACCGAGGGTGATATTACCCACAAAGAGGAGCTGCACTCTCTGCCGGGTGAGTATCCCTTCACTCGTGGCGTGTACCCGACTATGTACCGGGGGCGGCTCTGGACGATGCGCCAATACGCTGGTTTCGGGACGGCGGTCGAAACGAATCGACGGTTCAAGTACCTACTGGAGAAAGGGCAGACCGGTTTGTCGGTGGCGTTCGATTTGGCGACGCAAATCGGCTATGATTCCGACCATCCTTTGGCGAAAGGGGAAGTCGGCAGAACCGGCGTCGCTATCGATACCCTCCACGATATGGAAATTTTATTCGATGGCATTCCGCTGGACAAGGTTTCCACCTCAATGACGATAAACGCCACCGCCGTTATTCTCCTTGCCATGTATATCGCCGTGGGCAAAAAGCAAGGTGTCCCTGCCGAGCAGTTGATGGGAACCATCCAGAACGATATCCTCAAAGAGTTCATCGCCCGCGGCACCTATATCTATCCGCCGCAGCCCTCGATGAAGATAATTACCGACATTTTCGCTTACGCGAGTAAACACCTTCCCAAGTTCAACACCATCTCCATTTCCGGTTACCATATCCGTGAAGCGGGAGCGACCGCAGCGCAGGAAATCGCCTACACCCTATCCAACGCTATCGCCTACGTAGAAGCGGCGCTGGAAGCGGGACTTGATATTGACGTATTTGCTCCTCGTTTGTCCTTTTTCTTTGCGGCGCATAACGATTTGTTTGAAGAGGTCGCCAAATTTCGGGCGGCGCGCCGGATCTGGGCGCGCCTCGTCAAAGAACGCTTTGGCGCCAAGAATAAAAAATCTCTTCTCCTGCGTTTCCATACCCAAACCGGCGGTTCCACCCTGACGGCACAGCAGCCGGAGAATAACATCATCCGCACGACGGTGCAGGCGTTGGCGGCGGTGCTGGGAGGCACCCAGTCGCTTCATACCAACGCCTACGACGAAGCGCTGGCGCTTCCGACGGAAAAGTCCGCTGAGATTGCGTTGCGAACGCAGCAGATTTTGGCGCACGAGTCCGGTTCGGCAGTGTCGGCAGATCCTCTGGGCGGCTCTTACTACGTCGAATATCTCACCGAACAAATTGAAAAGAAAATCCGGGAGATCATGGAGCAGGTGCAGGCGTTGGGCGGGGCGGTGCGATGTATCGAGAGCGGCTATTTCCGCGATGAGATTGCCGCTTCCGCTTACCGCTATCAGAAAGCGGTCGAACAAAAGGAGAAGATTGTCGTAGGAGTAAATGAGTATATCTCCACCCATGTGGAGGTACCGCATATTTTGAAGCTTGACCCGGAAGTGGAAAAGAAACAGGTTGAATCCCTGGCAGCTCGGCGGGCAAAGCGTGATAACGAACTGGTGGCGAAAAAACTCGCCGCCTTGGAAGAAGCGGCACGTGCCGGCGAGAATGTGGTGGAACCGGTCTTGGAAGCGGTGGAACAGTATGCAACGATTGGAGAAATTTCGGATGTCTTTCGGAAAGTATGGGGTGAGTACCATGAACGTACGTAAGTATCTCTTGATAACAGTTCTTTTGGGAATGAGCTTGTTACTTTTGCCTTCTTGCGGGAAGAAAAACGGCTCTTCAGATACCGCACCCGATACGACTGCGGCTGCGACGGATACTACTATCTCCGAGGAAAAAGCCATCGAGCAGATGCTCAACGAGGTGATTACCCGCTTGCGATACGGAGACAAATCGGGATTGTACGAGAATGAATTTGAGTATTTTACCGACGAGTATACTTTCGATGAATATCTGGACATGATGCAAGTGAAATACGCCCGCGCCGATACGATTGTCTTTGTCGAAGTCCGCAATGTCACGTTCTATGATAAAGATTCCGCTCTTGTCGACGTCACCGTTCACTTTGAAGGGGTGACCGGGAAAAAGTCATACTTACGGGACAAGCTGGTGTTGTACTGGCATCACAATCGCTGGATAAAGCCGACTGTCTCCGTCATCGACCTAGAACTTGCCTATGAAGAAAAAATTCGCATCGCCGATTCCGTAGCTGCGGCGGAAGCTGCGGAAGAAGAAGGGGAATAAACCACAGTGGAGCGTTCCTTGATTTCTCATATCGGGATTGCGGTGGCGGACTTGGAAAAAGCTCTCCGTCAGTATCGGCTCTTGACCGGGAGGTCTGAGACGTTGACCAAAGAAGTAGCCGATCAAAAAGTCAAGGTTGCCGTCTTTCACGCAGAGGGAGGTTCTATCGAGCTGGTTTCGCCGACAGCGTCCGATAGTCCGGTAGCGTCTTTCTTGAAGAAACGGGGGGAGGGGCTGCATCATATTTGCTTGTATGTTGATGATATCGAGTCGACACTTGCCGAGCTCAAGAAGAAAGGCGTTCGCTTGATTGACGAAACGCCTCGTATCGGCGCCGAAGGAAAGAAAATTGCTTTTGTTCACCCGGCAAGCACCCACGGCGTTCTCATCGAGTTGGAAGAGAGATAGTTTTCAGATTAGTTTCGGGCGTTAAAAAAGCCTCCTAATGTGGGAGGCTTTTTTTTGATGGTATTTATGTCGTTCAATTTTAGAGAACGCATCCTTCCAGCGGTGCCGGACCGCCTTTGAAGAGGTAGTTGACCATGTAGGTCAGGTCGGCGGCGTTTATCTCGCATGAAGCGTCGACGTCGGCGGCGTTCAATATTGTTGGTGCCGGACCGCCTTTATAGAGAAAATTGACAAGGTATGTTAAGTCGCCGACGTTTACAGAACCGGAATTGTCGACGTCGCCCGGCGTGTACGTGGTCGGGGCGACATGGATAGTAAACTCGGCTTCATCAGAGTAGGTACTTCCGTTGTCATCGACGTGTACGGTGAAGGTAAACGTACCGGTATCGCCTGTCGTACCGCTGATGATTCCGTTATTGTCTATGCTGAAGCCGGAAGGAAGCGCTCCGCCGGTGATTGACCAGGTGTTGGAGCCGGTGCCGCCGCGGACTTCAATGGTGTCAACATAGGTAAGATATTGACTGGCTTCGCGGAGCTCTTCGTTGAGAGTAACGATATACATTCGCCAGGAAGCGGAAGACGCCGCTTTGAGAATCCAGTCGGAGGGGTCGAGTTGGATGTTGTTCAAGGAACTGGGGAAGTTCAGCTTGAACATTTTGGTGCGTTGATCGACCCATAACGTAACGGTGTCATCGGTTCCGGAGGTAACGTCGAAGAAGAAATCAACCGGCATGGTGAATACTTGCGGATTCGACGTTTGAAGCTGCGCCACCCGCAAGAAAACGTCGTATCCGCCGGTATCGGAGGGCTCTTGCCAATAAGTGAATTGATAATTCGGGTAGTATGTTCCGTAAATCCATTCATCGAAAAACCAATCCAATTCTACACCGGTGGCGTTTTCAAAGACATCACGAAATTCTTCCGTCGTGGCGGCGGCATGTTGATATTCGGAGTGATAGTAGGCATCCACACCGGCAAAGAACAACGAATCGCCCAACACCCCTCGTAACATATGCACGACCCAGGCTCCTTTGTCATACACGATAGAGGAGAAGATATTCCAGACGTTAGTCGTGTCATAGATGTAAATTGTCCCACCGGTGAGGTACCGCATACCGTTCATGTAATTATGGTAACTTGCCCACCCTTCCGTTTCCAGGTAATAGAGTGCTTCCGAGTAGGATGCCCATCCTTCGTTGAGCCAGATATGTCCCCACTGTTTGCAGGTTATCATATCTCCCCACCACTGGTGAGAAAGCTCGTGGACGACGACCGGAGTTGAGAATCCGAAATCAGTCCCGCTCATTGAGCTCATGGTCTGATGCTCCATGGCGCCGCCCCACTCAAAGTTGGCGTGTCCGTACTTTTCGTTGACGAAAGGATATTGTCCGTAACTTTCGGAAAAGACGGTAATCGCTCCCGGGGTGACATTGAACTTCCCGAGAGAATACGTATACCTGTCGGGATAGACGGCGTTGATAATGGGCATCGTGTCCGCTCCGCCGTTGTAGACCCACTCGTCGTACCAGACGGTGTACTCGGAGATGGCGACCGAGAACAGGTAGGTTACCATGGGATAGCGGACGGAATAGTAGAAGGTATGAGTGTTGCCGCCGTTTTCCACGACCGAGTCGAGGCTGCCGTTGGAACCGACAAAGAAGGCGGTATCGACTTCGATGGCGATGTCGAACGAATCTGGTTTGTCATCCATGCGGTCTTTGCAGGGCCACCAGGTACGGGCATAGTACGGTTCGGAGAGAGAGGAAATAACTTTTTTCCCAAAACGGGTATCGAAAGAAAAAGCTTGAAAACCGCCTTCCGTCGGGTGGCCGTGGTAGTAAAAGTCGAACGTAAATTCTTCACCGGTATTGTAGGTACCGTCGAGGGTCACGGTGACGACGTTATTGGCTCGAGTGTAACTCAGAGGTCCGGAAGGAGCGACGATGGAATCGATGGTCATATTGTCGAAAAAGTCGATTTGTATTTCCGTCACGCCGTCTTCGGCGGCGGCGGCGAGAAAGGTCACCCGCCCATAGATGATTTCAGTGGTGTCGTCTACTCGGATATAGATATCATGATATTTGATGTCGTAGTTCGTTTGAGTGTTTTCGGCAATACCGGCGGATGCCAGTTTTCTGGCAAGCTGTTTGTTCATGTATGCCGATGCTTTCGCTTCCCACAGCTTCTGGTGGATGACCGACGGCGGTGCCGTCTCCCAATCAATGTCGTCATCAGCCGTGGCGGGCGGCGGGACGATGAGTATTGAAAGGAGTGAGGTGGCGATGAGGAGTAGGGTCGGTAGGATGAGAGTTTTTTTCACAAATGACCTCCAAATAGTTGCTGTTATTTCTCTGCTGCTGACCTTTAATTTTTCTCTTTCGAACCTACAGGCAGGTTGACGAAGTAAAAAATCTTTTCTCCTGTGTAAGGTACTATATAATTCAATTTTGTCAAGGCAACCTCTCTATGCCCCGTCGGTCAGCCGTTCTTCTATTCATAATAACGGAGTCTGACGGTCAAAGTTTACCTCTTCTCACAATTCCGGACGGAAAGTTGTCCTTCCGTCTCAGGCGAAGCTGTTTTGTTTTTTAGGAGAATGAAAAAGAATGACTTGCCTCTTTCATACCTTAGCTGCAAGAGCGTAATTGATGTTCGGGCAAGAAGTTGCCTGGCTTGAAGCCGTAAAAAAGCGCCGCTGCCAAAAGCAGCGGCGCCTGTTGCAGAGATATTTTAGCGCTTTAGTATGGGTTGCCGCACGGTATCGGTCCGAACTTGAAGAGGTAATTGACGAAGTACGTCAGATCGGCAACGTCAACCGACAGCGAGCAATTCAAATCTCCCACAATCAATTCCGGTTCCGGTGGATGCCCGTAATCGAACAGCCAGTCAACCATTTGTGTCAAGTCGGCGACGTTTATTTCTCCGTTGTAATCCCAGTCACCGTGGAAGCGCCAGACCCGCAGGAGCAGGTCGACCTTCTGGGGAGTATTAGTCGCAGAAGGTGCGACAACGAAGAAAGAATCGGTATATTCGCCGAAGAGGTATCCGGCGGCGTCCACGTACAAATCAATAACCCCGTGCACATCGCCGCTGTCCGGGTTAGGGAACATCCACGGCACATCTTCCTCTATCATCCATGGCATACAGCCGCCGTACTTGTTGAGAATTTCAAAGGCGTTCGGCGGAGCCGGACCGGAATTTTCCTGGCTCGGGATGGTATAGCTGTTTTTCGGCAGATAGATTTCCGGTTGGTTCAAACCGGCTATCATATTGAACTGGACGATGAGCGTCTCCGGCGAGTTTATCGCTTTTTGAGCGGCAACCAGAATGGTGTCGTAGTAGGCGCCCAAGGGAAGCTGGAGATCTTGTGCCGTCACTGTAATGCCGAACGGCGCCACACCGGAATCTTGACTAACAGTGAAGTAGTCCGTCTCATAAATAAGATAGAATTCCAAAGGATCGTCGCCGCCGATGTTGTTGATGAAGAAGGTTTCCGACGGCATGCCCACGCCGGCACCCATATCGCACTCAAAGACGTTGAGCTGAATGGTGTCTCTCGTCAGGTACAGCTCTGCTGCGTCGTCGACGTAGTGGAATAAGAAAACCACCGGGAAGGGGGAGTTGATCGCTTCGTTGGAGTAAACCCAGAGAGTATCGTAGTAATCGTTCCCCGCCTGGCCGCCAATGACTTTGAACTCCACTTCCACATCTTGCGGAGCCGTGCCGGAGCTGGGAGTGGTTGAGAGAATCCGGGTGGAAGTTTCTTCCAGCCAGAAGTTCATTGTCCCGCCGCCATCGTTTTTCACCAAGATATGCCGCGGCGGCACCGAAGAAACACCGCTGGGCACGATGATGTAATTAAATGCCGAATCGACGTTGATGACCGGCAGATCCGACGCTACCGTCAGGTAGACGTAGGCGGTATCCGGATTGTTGGTGGCGTTAGGATCGCTGATCAAGATGGTGTCGAAGTAGTCGCCAAACGGTAAACCGGTAATATCCACCGAAACGGTCACATCTCCCGAGTCGGTGCCGGACATCGGTGAGAGAGCCAACCAGCTTTGGGAGTGCGACAGCGTCCAGTTAAGTGTGCCGCCGCCAGTGTTGGTTATGGTCATCGTTTTGGAAGGAGGATTCGAACCGCCGGCGATGGCGTTGAAGTAAAATTCATCCGGTTCGGTGTTGATGACCGGTGGGGGCGGATCGAGTTGCAGCACCAGCTTGACATATTGTGGAGAATTGGCTGCCCCGGCAGCATCGATTCTGAGTGAGTCGATATACGTCCCCGCCGTCAGCCCGATGGTGTTGATAAGAACGTTGATAGTTTGTACCGTCGTTCCTTGGATCGGACTGGGAACCGCCCATCCGATGTTTTCCACGATGTTGAAATTGAGCGGATCGCCGTCGGAACTAATCACAAACGATTGCGCCGCCGGGCTGGAACCGCCTTCAATGCCGTGGAAGTACAGCGAATCGGGGTCGACAATCAAGTTGACTTCCTGGGGACGATTCGGATCGTAGATAACGAGCTTGCCGGTGAAGACCGGTTCGAAAGTTTCCTGCCCGTCGGCAACGAACAAGTAGGTCGTCCCGTCGCTGTATGCCAGCGTGTCGATGACAATAGAGTCATAGACGGTCCAGTCCGAAAGCGTGAAGTAGTAACTTGCCCACAACCGCCGCCCGCTGGCATCGGGGGGAATGTTGGAAAACAAGCTGGCGCCGCCTAATTGGAAGTGCCGGTTAGCGTTGGTAGTAGCGATATCATTATCCTCATACACGCCCCACACCAAATCAAATCCCGATTCTACCAGGGGCGAGACAAAGGCACTGTCCATCTGGAGATTCGGATTGTCCCAGGTATACCCCGACGATGCCGCGACGATGGTCTCATCGCTGTACACGTAAATGTCTATCTGGACGTTCATCTGACCGGCGTTGGCGTCGGGACCGGTGACCAACACCAACTCGAGGGTATCCGGGTTGTTGGGATCTTGTGCCTGTCCCGTAATGGACAACACTCCTGCTACCAGCAGAAGCGTCAAGAGAAAAGTTAGTTTGTGTTTCATTGGTTGCGCCTCCGTGCAAACATGCTAACGTGTATATTTTCAGCTTCTTTGTTTTCTGTTTCCTACCGTCTTCCTACCGAGAGACTTTGTGAAAAATGGGGTATCAAAATGAAGTCTTATTCTTCTTCGGTGTTTTTGGCTTTTTTATGCTGTCGATGCGATAACTTACCTGAACCTCCTCGTAAGTTACTTCCTCCCTTTACCTAGACGGTAATGACCGGATTCCGACTACTCACAGACCTTCGTTGGGGAGAAAACACCCTCGGAATAACCCTCTTTCCGGAAAGGGGGATACCGCTTATACCACACGAAATTTTCATCAAACCTGCTTTTGTGTACGCGAAGTTAACAGTTTGACTTTATTGTTGTAGGTGCTTGGCACCCTTGCCAGTATACGACAGTAATATAAGCGCAAGGGTGATAAGATGTCAAGGAAAAACTGACGTCCGCCGCTGCTCTTTCACGCCTCGGGTGGAAAAGGCGCAGAGAAGCGAGGATTTATTTCACTCCGTTGGCTTTTATGGTCTTACGCTTCTTGCCGGTGGTCGTTTTTTTCCGTTTGACCTTTGCGATTTCTTCGGCGAATATCTTTTCGAGCGTATACGAGGAGGGTGTGAAATCCAACAGGCAGATTTCAAACAATTCGTCGACCCGTTCGATGTAGGTGAATTTGACCTTCCTCAGGATTTCCTTGGGTAGTTCTTTGACGTTTCGTTGGTTTTCTTTGGGGAGGGCGACATGATAGATCCCCGCACGATAAGCGGCGGATATCTTTTCTTTAATGCCGGCGACCGGCAACACCCGGCCGCGCAGAGTGACCTCTCCGGTCATGGCGATGTCGTTGCGAATCGGTCGTTCCGACATGACCGACGCGATAACCAGGCAAACCGCAATTCCCGCCGAGGGACCGTCTTTGGGAATGGCGCCCGAAGGGAAGTGAATATGAACATCGAACTCGTTGAAGTCGCTGAAATCGATTCCCAACATGTCCGCTTTGGAGCGCACGTACGAGTGCGCCGCCTGAATGGATTCCCGCATCACCTCGCCAAGTGAGCCGGTGGTGATGATGTCCCCGTTGCCTTTCATTTTCAAGCCTTCAATGAACATCAGTTCCCCTCCCGCGCCGGTCCATGCCAACCCGGCGGCGGTACCGATTTCCGGAAGGGTTTCGGCTCGCACCGGGTCATAAAGAGCGGGACCCAAGTAGGATTCCAGATTCTTCTCGTTTATCAGCCATACTTTTTTCGGTTTTTTGAGCTTTTCCAAGGCAATCTTGCGGCAGATTTTCTCCATCGTCTGGGAAAACGCCAGCAACCCCGCTTCCTGGGTGTAACCGGTGATGATTTTAGTCAGCGCTTTGTCCGAAAATTTGACTTCCGACTTGGTCAAGCCGTGCTTTTTCAGCATCTTGGGAATGAGGTAGCGCTTGGAGATAACGATTTTTTCTTTTTCGATGTAGCCGGGAATCTCGATAATTTCAAAGCGCGGAATGAACTGCTCCGGGATTTCTTCAAACGAGCGCACCGAGCATATGAAGAAAACCTTGCTCAGATCAAATGGAACTCCCAAGTAATTATCCAAAAAGCGTGAATTGCGGCGACTGTCGATTGCCTCCAAGAGCGCCATATTGACGGTGGCGTTGTTATCGAGGTTGAAGTAGTCGATGTCTTCAATGAGAATCACCGGGTCGCATGACCCCACTTCCCGCAGCGAGCGGATGATTTTTCCCGGTAGGGCGCTGAAGTACGTTCGAGACATGCCTTTAATTTCGGTAACGTCGGAAATTCCGCCGACCGAGATTCTGAGGAACTCTTTCCCCAAAGCGTGGGCGATGGCTTTCGCCAGTGACGCTTTCCCGGTTCCGGGTGCCCCGATTAAGCAGAGAGTCGGGCTGTCTCCGGCGCCGCCTTGCAGTTTGCGTACGGAGATGCGTTGGAGGATTTGTTCTTTCAGGCTGGTGGGTCCGTAGTACTCTGCCGAGAGTATTTTTTCCGCTTCGGAGATGTCATAATCCTCAGCCGTGCACTTTCCCCACGGCAATGACAGCAGCCAGTCGAGATACACTTTGGTTGCTCCGTACTCGGCGGAGGCGGTGGGAAGTTGACTCAAACGATCGACTTCGATAAGAGCCCGTGCCACCACTTCCGAGGGAAGTCCGGGGGTATGGTGCAAACGTTCGCGGATCTGCTTGATGTCTTCCGCCAAGGGACCGTGATAATCGTCAGACGGGACTTTCCGGTCGGTTTTTGGCTGGGAGCGGGGGTGAGCATGCGGGGGCATCTTCGCAATCTGTTCCAGGTGGGTGATAAGTAACTCGAAGCGGTGCTCCACATCGATAGCTTCGAGGATTTCTTGCTTTGCCTGAAGGGGGAAATTGATGGCGGCTGCAACCCGGTCAGCAAAAACAGCCGGGTTGGAACGAGAAGCATATAAAAGGGTCAGCAGCTCCGGCGAATAACTTGAGTGCTTGCGGATGATTTCCGAGGCTAAGTTCAAGACGGTGGTGATGGTAGTGGTGAAATCGATGTTTTTCCCGTTGGTTTTCTTGAAATTTTTAACCACGACTACGGGATACGAACTGTTCCGATTGACTTGCGCCAAAGCCACCCGTTGCTGCCCTTCAAGGGTAACTTGGAGAATTTCTTCCCCTTCTTCTTTGAGGTCGACGATTCGAGCCAGCGTACTTACCTGGTGGACGGTCGGATGTTGTCTTTCGTCGGGAAGAGCCGGAGCATAGCTGGCAACACACGGCACTCCTTGAGAAAGACAGTACCGAGCCAGCTTAATTTCTTCTTGCCGGAGAAGAGGGACGACCAGCACCGATTCGGGAAACAATACCTCCGAGCGGAGGAAAAGCAGGGGAAACTCGCCCTTTTTCTCCGAGGTTACAGGCAGCGGTTTATTTTTTGTCTGCACAATAATATTCATAGCCGTATAGCTTATCTATCGGCTGTTGCGGAAAAGCCTGAATCTTTAAGTTTTCCCGCCGCCCAGATTCTTTATCTTTTTTTCAATTAACGGGTTCGGCGTTTTGCTCCCCAACCAAACTGCGTACTTCGTAGTCGGGGTGGTGTTTCAAATTGGCATAGTTGAGGCGGATTTTCGAGGGGTCGATATTCAAGCGGTAATACCCCAGCCGGTTGTTCTCGAAAACCACCCACGGTTGGCTGAGCACCGAGGTAATCTCGTTCTTCATCCGGTACAAGTACCGCGCCTGATTGAAACCGACTTCCAGCTCTTCCTTGTAGATCCAGCCGTTTTCCCGGTGGCGTCGCCACCATGCCAGACGGGTGAAATACTTGAACGATTTCCCCGTCAACCACACCGGGAAGCCGTTGATTTTGACCAGATACCTTTCCCGTTCCAGAGAACCGTCGATTTCGACGGATTCCGGCTGGAGCGAGATTGCCGCGGCGGAGAGGCGGGAATTGACCACGCTGGTATTGAGTTGCATAGGTACCTCCTCAGAGAATGAGTTTATTGTGGTTATGAGTGTTTTCACTTTGTTGGTGCCGGTGATGAGCTTCCCGAGTTCGGCGGCGGAAAGCTTTGCCAACTCGGCGGCGGTGAAAATACCGGCACGCTGCAAGGCAAGAAAATCCCCTCGATGGAGAATTTCCCCAAAACGGTGATGGAGCTCGTGCAGGGAAGGAGGAATCCCGAAGCGCAGGGTGAAAGCATGAACTTTGAGCTCGTCGCTCCACGGGTTCCGGTAGTCGGAAGCTTCCAGCAGCCGCGCCAAACCGGAGACCAGATGAGCGGCGGTTTCACCCAACGACATGATATGCCCGAGGTGCAAATGAAAGCGTTCCTCAAGCTGTTGGATGGGGGTGAGGTTTCCCCATTGTTCCAGCAACAGAAAGGCTTTGAGCTTGGCGGCAGTCGTGTATGACAGGGCTTGCCGCCTGTCAGGTTCGCCGAGGATAAGAGCGGCTTCTTCCAACAAGTAGTCAAAGTGTTGGTGGAGAAGTTTGAGAGGAATATGTTCGGAAAGTTCAAACCGACCGAGCATCCCCGGCGGAAGCGTCCATCCCGGGGCACTCAACGCCAGTGCTGTCCACGCCGGAAGGGTGTGAGAACGAATTTCCGATAACCGCTTGAGCATGTAAGCAGCTTGAGCCGTCGACAGTCCGGTGGTGGCGACCGCTTTTCCCAGCGGTGTGAGGGAAAAAGCACCGTCCGGCGTTTTTCGCTCTATGAACCGACAGTGAGCCAGCCTTTCCAAGGCTTTCTCGAACGAAGGTGCGTTGCGGTCGGGGTTGAGATGGGCGTATAGCGTTCGGCGGAACAGCTCTTCGAGAGTAGACTCATGCGGTGCCAAGCCGCCGGCTATCATGTCCAGCGCCCAGTCTTCGAGCGCCATACTGGAAAAAGCCGAACGGATAGGTTCCGGCTGCTCCGGGGCGATGTAATGTTCCCAGAGGATTTCGCGCTCGAAGGCGGTCTCGGCTAAGATGACGGCACGCCCCGGCGTGGTGCGCTCGGGCCTGAGACGACCGGCGCGCCCCGTCATGTTGTCGAATTCCGCCCGGCTGACCGGCATGAGAGTCGGCTGCTCGCCGTATTCTCCCGCCGTATACTTGACGGTTTCCAGATAGACGGTGTCGGCGGGAAAATCGACGCCCAACGCCAGGGTGGTCGTGGCGAAAATCACCTTTACTTCTTTTGCAATGAAGGCATCCTCAACAATATGCCGCTGGCGGGGGGAGAGGTCGGCATTGTGGAAGGCGACACCCCGAGAAAGAGCCTGCCGCAGAGAGCGTACCAAGAAGGAAGGTTCCTCTTCCCGCAGCTTTTCCAACGCCGATTTCGCTTCCTGCCAGTTCACCATTGCCGCCAGCCGAAAAGCCGCTTCGACGGTTTCCCGCCGAGACTTGAGAAAGACCAAATTCGTGCCGGAATCCGAGACAAGATGACGAAGGAGAGCATCGAACAGTTTTTCGGAGGAGGAAAAAGAAGTAAACGGTTCTTTCCCTTCAATACCGCTGTTGTAGGAACGGTAGTAAAACGTTCCGTCGGCGGCGATGCCGCGCAACAGTTCCACCGGTCGTCGTTCTTCTTCCACCAAAGCGGCGTCGAGCCACTGCGCCAACTTTCCGGCGGCATGAGAACTGTCGCCGATGACAGCGGAAAGGCAGACCAACGACGGCTGGTACACGGACGCTCGGACCTTGGTCAATAATCGTTCTACGATGGCTCCGCGCCCCGGCTCCGAAACGGTTTGTACCTCGTCGACGACAATCAGCCCGATATTTTTGAGTGAGTCCAAATCCGCCGTGAGGTGAAGATCAAATTTTTCATAGATGACGACCGCTATCTGGTAATCGCCGCGCGCAAATTTCCGGTCATTTTCGGGGTAATCACCCGTGACGATGAGATTCTTGACGCCTAACCTTCCGTACGTCTGCCGAAACAGCCGGTACCGATGCTCCGCCAGCGACTTCAGCGGTACCAGCACCACCGTTTTTTGGCGGCGGGTGAGCGCCTTCACCATTGCCATCTCGCCACAGAACGATTTTCCCGCCGACGTGGGAGCCGAAATCAACATCCGAACGGACGAATCTCCCCCTCTTTCTCCCGGTTTCCCCAGCAGCCCTTGGCGTACCGCTTTTCTTTGAATAGGCAGCAGCAACTCCCCTTGCCGTTGCCGCCACAGCTCGATAACGCTCTCAGGGAGCGCCCATTTTTTTAAGTCGTCGAGTCTCACAATGTCCCCTTCTTGTTTACCGATGTGTGAGCAATCTTTTTTTGCCAATATCTTCCTATCCTCCGCAGCTTTGGTACCCGCATGAAGGACAGCAAAAACACCTCCCCAGACGAACCATCCCGCCTTCACATTCCGGGCAGGTATCGGCATTGAGATAGCAGATACTTTCCGTCTCTTCTCTCCAAGCGCTTTCCTGCCGGGTTGAAGTCGCTTCCGGCGATGAGGGAAAGGCGGGATGGTCGCCGAGGGTGGGAGGTGAGTCAATGATTGTCATTTTTTCTTCCGGCATTGCTGTTTCCTTCCTGATTGAATCTCTTTTTTCGGCTTATCGGTAGAATACTGCACAAATGTGCACTTGTCAAGAGAAAAAATTGTTTTTTTGTGCGATCGCCTTGCGGGAAGCCGCAAGTTGTTGAAAATTCGTTAGTTAACTTAAAAGTGAAAAAATAATAAAAGCGTGAAAAAGGCACCAACATGCTTTTCGAGTGGGATACCTAGTAAGCGAAAAGACTTCCCGAGCAGGTCGGCTTATGAGTTCAGCAAAAGGATGAGGAGCTTTTAATCGGACAAAATAAAGTCTCTGATGTCCAGCCCGTAGCGAGCCGGATCGACCCGGCGGATGATTTTGCGGTGACTTTGCTCCGGCAGGGTTAGATCAACCCATTCCGGAACTTCCAACAAGCCGTCGCGATTCCCGACAATTTTGATGTAAGGGCGGGCTTTGTTTGTTTCGTTGTTCGTCAACACCAACGCCAGCTCTTCCGTATTGAGAAGCACCAGCGTTCCGGCGGGATAAATACCGATGATGTCATTGAAGATTTTGAGCAGGAAGGGGTCGAACTTCACCTTCATCTGGTAGAACATCTTTTGCAGTGTGATATCCGGCGGGGTCGGTTTGCGGATATAGATTCTCCCCGAGGTCAAGGCATCGAAAGTATCGACGATGGAAATGATTTTTGAAAAGAGGTTGAGCGGTCGTTTGGACAATCGCAGGAGGGGGTAGCCGGTAAAGTCGGCGTTGATATGATGCTCAAAGATGGCACGGGCGGCGCGGGCGGTGTAGGTGTCGAACTTGATATTGCGAAGGATAGTCTTGGCGCCCAACTGCGGATGCTTCTGCATCTGTACCCAATCGTTTTCGTCATACGAGGTCGGCTTTTTGATGAGATCGAGAGGAAGGCGGACTTTGCCGACATCGTGAAAGAGCGCTGCAAACCCCAGTTGCGAAAGGCGAGCCCTGTCCAAGCCCAACCGCACGCCCAACGTTAGCGCATACACACAGACGTTGGTGGAGTGAGCGTAGGTATAGTCGTCGAAGTTTTTGATGGACGCCAGTTCCAAAAGCGATTGCTCGTCTTTAGAAATGTGGTCTATCAGGGAGCGCACCACCCGCTTTGTCTTGGAGATATCGACATCCATTCCTTGCGACAGATTGACCATGTTTTCTTCCACGATGGACATGGCGCGGAAAAACATCGAGCGGGCGTTGGCGCGGAGTTGTTTGCGGTCGTCTTCGCTGAGGCTCGAGGTGTCTTCGGCGACCTCCTTGGCGGAAAGGAACCGGATGTTCGGTTGCCGGTGTTTCTTGATGGCTTCGGCGAGCTGCTCGATATTGTCGGCGGTCGGCTTAATGCCGGAGACGAACTTGTAAAACTCGAGTATTTCTTCCAACGTGATATCCGGAAGAATCTTTACCCCCGCCAGCCCGATGGCTTCCCACTCGGCGATTATTTCCACCACGCTTGCTTTTGTCTGCTCGCCAAAGTGGGTCAGCTTGTGGTTGACGAAGAACCTACCGGCAATATTTTTGATGGTGGTTTCGTTGGTCTCTTCAAACATGACTTGCAGCAGCTCGAAGAATGTTCCGCATTGCCGCTGGAAAGCGGGATTGCTGCAATCGACAATCCGAGCGTTTTTATAGAGGATGAAGAAGAGGTTGAGCAGCTTTTCCTCGTTTTTTCCGGCTACGGCGATAGAAGCATGAGAATCGGCGGCAACACTCATCACTCACTCCTGTAAATAAGTTCGTGTCTCTTGCGAAGGGCTTGAACGGCTTGGCGGCGGATATCGGGGCGCCAACTGGTGGCAAGTTTGGAGAGCAGCTTTCCCGCCTTTTCACCCTGGTTGTGAGTCAAGGCGTCAAAAGCCGCCCGGCGGTAAAATGCCAACGACGGGTTCCGCAGCGGGTTCGGCTGGAGAATAAGTTGCGACAAGTAGCTGACGGCAGCATCACCGCCTAAAATCGAGAACGCCCGCAACAGGGATTTCTGTTCGCTGGGCTCCAGATTCGGGAAGTCATCATCGTTGATAACCGAGGCGATGGTCTCAAACGCCGCTCGACCTCGCTTGTTCAACAAGGTATTGATGGCTTCATGGCGAACTTCCCGATCGGGATCGAGTGCTGCCGTCCGGATAAGTTCCAGCGCCTTCTCGTTGGGACATTCTTTCAGGGATTTGACGATTTCCAAGCGGACGCGTCTTTCGTCGTGGGTGATGACCTTTTTCAGGTGCTCCAGCGCTTGGTCGTCACCGATGCGCGCCAGAATGGAAGCGGTGTTGCGGACGACATACCAGCGTTTGTCGTAGATGCCGTTGGCGATGATGTCGGGGTGGTTTTTGGCTTTGATTGTCAGGTAGTCGCAGAGCGTTTCCCGGTGTACCCGGTGCTGAAGTTCACCCAAGAGGTCGGTTAGCCCGTTGAGGGTTTCCCAGCCGAAATTTTCAAGATATTGTTTGAGCTCTATGGCGCCGACGTCAGGGTGATCGTTGAGGGCTTGGGCGAGAGCCCGTAACCGGTCGCGGCTGCCGGCGGTGATAACGGCATCTTTGAGCCGCTCCGCCCAGAGGGGGCGGTCTTTGCGGATTTCCCCTTCCAGGAAAGTCAAATAGCGCAGAATATGACTTGCTTCCGTCAATTTCCCGTCGGTGAGAAATTCGGAGATGACCTTTTCGCAGATGGTTACCGTTTCATAAAATCCGTCCATCTCCACTTCTTGATGAAGCATTTCTTTGAGGAGTTCCGTCGTTGATTCGTATACGTCGAAGTTGGAATCCTCTTGCACCAGGGTGGAGATGGTCGCTTCTTCTTCGCTTGAGAGCTTCAGCTCTTCGTTGAGAATCAAGGTCGTGTCCGCCGAAGGAGCCGAGGGGGGGATGGCGCCGGAAGGGGTCATCCCGGAAGGCGGTGTTGTCTGGGTGTTTGGAGCCGGTGTTTCCATCTGAGGGGATGCGAAGGTGGGCGTATCGGAGCTCGGTTGACCATCGATATCGGTGATGGCATAAAACGCCAGTCGGTCGGTATCGCTGGAATATAGGGAGGATTCTTCCGTTCCTTCGGACGTATTATCCTCATCGAGGGATGTCGAGGATTCTTCCAAGCTAAAAATCGACTGATACGCTTGGGTGTTTTCCGTTCCGAAAACGGATTCTCGCTGATCCCCGGACTTATGCGCTTCGATATACTCCTGGACGTTGAAGTTCTCGTCATATTCGGAAAGGGTGATATCTTCGATGGTGGTAAAAGTAAAACCCTGTATATCCGCTTCCCACAGCTTGGTGGCTAAGTCGGGCGTTTCCAGCGAAGAATTTATATGTGCTTTGACGGCGTCGAGAAGTTTGTACACATCCTCGACGGTAATACCTGCCAGGAAGGTAAAACCGGTAATCCCGGCGCTGAAAAATATGTCAGAGAGATTTTCTTCTTTGGAGCGGTCTTCGTACACCACTTCTTTTTCAAAGACAAGGCGGTCTTTTTCGACCGAGATGGCGATTTGTTGATATTCTCGTGCCAGGCTGACCAGCTTTTCCGCAAAGGAAAGTTTCATAGATTGGGGAAGGGGATTGTTCTCGGGATACATAGAGACGACCTTGATGACCTTCAACAGGTCTTTGAGGATAAAATAAATATCTCGGTAGCGGTTTTCTTCGGGAATACTGTTTTTCATAGCCACGGTTCCATATAGTTATCTTCTTCACTTATCGGCAGTTGGGAACATTTTTTAATCCGCCCGGAGACAGGGAGACAAAGCAGTTTCTAGCACTTCCTCAGGCTGCTTTTGTCGCCTGAACCGCCGGGATAAGCCCCCGCTGGATGTAATGGTCTGAGTTTTCCTTCACAGCTTACCACGAGATTGTTGCTTTCCAATGTCAGGAGGTGCTTTTTACTTGATGTCGATATGTCTCCGCAAGCATATTGATTGAGAGGC
>CAZAZQ010000021.1:4041-10971 GCA_964489705.1 uncultured Ignavibacteriales bacterium | reverse complement strand
GAGGTGCTTTTTACTTGATGTCGATATGTCTCCGCAAGCATATTGATTGAGAGGCGAAAACCCAAGATACCCTTTCGTGATATGAAGAGCTTTTTTTACGACAAACAGGGAAATTTCCGATGGGGGCTGGTGGTTTTCCTGATCGCTCTTGCCCTTCGGTTGCTTTTTTTCAGCGAGATGACCCGACAACTTTCTCCGGCTCAAATGGCGGAGCTTACTCCCGATGTGCAAGATTACTTTGCGGCGGCTAAGGCGATAGTGCAAGAGTTTGACTTGTCCTCACGCGGAGTGGTTTTCTTTGGTCCCGGTTACCCTCTTTTTCTGGCGTTGGTGGGAAAAATAGGAGGTTTTTCTCCCCATTTCCATATTATAGTGCAGCTTCTTCTCAGTGCCTGGGGAGCGGTGCTGGTAAGTAAATTTGCCTGGGAGCTGACAGGTGACTCCACCGTTTCCGGTATTGCGGGTCTTCTGAATGCCTGCTCAATAACTTCTATCAGTCTGGCGAACATCCTGTTGTCTGAGACGCTCTTTTTCGTGTTGCTGACGGGGGGAGCGCTTGTTTTCGTCAAAGCGGTCAAGTATTCCCGCCGGTGGCTTCTCTTTTGGGCGGCGCTTATCTTTTCTTATGCCTTACTGGTGCGCTCGATGGGACAATTTTTGTTTGTTCCCTTGATATTTGTCGCTCTCGCTTATTGGCGGCATCTGTTTCCCGCGGATAAGAAAGCCTTTGTCGGAAGGATGGCGGGAGTGGTTGGTTTGACGGTTGTCCTGCTCTTGGTCAATTTCGGCTGGTCGGCGTGGAATGCTCATCGCTACGGTTTTTCTTTTTTTGCTCTCTCAGCACCGGGGGGGATGGCGCATATCGTCCGCTTGGCGGAAGCGAAAATCGAGGGGATAAGCTATGAAGAAGCCGCCCGGCGCTTCGAGGAGGAAATCCAGAGCAATCCGGTTGATTCCGCCGATTACTACCGCCTTTTCATAGCGCAGACCAAGGAAAAACTGAGCGGGCTCGTTCGCTCTCATCCGCTTCCTCTCTTGAGCGTTTATTTCAACAATATGTTCAACGAGATAAACAACGAATGGGGACTTCAGGGGATACTTCTCCCGCAATGGAAAGCATCAATCCGTCGCCTTATCAGTTGGAGCTACAAAAAAGGATTGAATTATCGGGTTTTTCTCCTGACACTCCTCGGTTTTTTCCTTTTGCTTCGACGCAAAGAGTACCGTTTGCTGGTCGTGTTGCTTTCGTTTTACCTCTATTTTGCGCTAATAGCCGGTTTTTCCCACTGGCAAAGCAACCGGATTTTTTACCCGGCACAGATGTCATGGGCGGTGGCGGTTGCATATTCCTTGCAATGGGGCTACCGTCGTTTGGTGCGTTTCTTTCACGGCGGGGAAGAAGTTTCATAGAGGGAGAAAGGGGAGCTTTGCGCTTTCCTCAAAATTCTTAACCTCCTTTTTGGCTTATAAAGTCTTTGTTTTAATGAAAAATTGAGTTTGGTTAGCGTGTGGTGAACTCCTCCCCACGAAAAATGGATGGTTATCACGCGAAAGAGAACGCGGTTTCGCGTAACCTTGTGAAATTTTTTACTTTTTCGTTTGACGTCGTGCGTTTGTCGCTATATTTTTGGCATTCAAAAGGAAGGATAACGATATGACAGTTGTTCAAGCCAAAGTAACATCGACGAGCCCGTCACAACCTACCTTCTACAAGACATCTGTCGGAAGAAAGATATTAATGGCGATTACCGGAATTATTCTGGTGGGCTTTGTGGTCGGTCACATGATCGGGAACTTGCAGATTTTCATCGGGCAAGACCAGTTGAACGCCTACGCACAGGCGTTGAAAGACCTGCCGGTGCTGACGACGATTGTCCGGGCGGTGGTTTTGTTCTCGGTGTTGGTGCACATCTGGTACGGGGTGACCCTCTATTTGGAAAATCGGGCTTCCCGTCCCATCAAGTATGTGGTCAACCGCACCGTCCAAGCCACCTTGGCGTCACGGACGATGTTCTGGACCGGTCTGGGCGTCTTGACCTACGTTGTCTACCATCTGCTCCACTTCACCTTCATTGTGACCAACCCGCAGTACGAAAATCTCACCGATTCCCTCGGTCGCCATGATGTCTACTCGATGGTTGTGCTGGGATTTCAAAATTATTTGATTTCGGGGGTCTATCTCGTGGCGATGTTTTTCGTCGCCTATCATTTGAGTCATGCCTTGTTTAGCTTGTTGCAAACGTTGGGATTGAACAATCCTCGAGTGCAACCGTGGTTGAAGAGGATTGTGTACTGCCTTTCAGTGGTGATCTTTATCGGCTATGCCTCCATTCCCATAGCCGTACTGGTCGGAATTATCAACCTCCCAACAGGAGGGCACTAACGATGAAACTTGATGCGAAAATACCTTCGGGACCTCTTACGGAAAAATGGGACAAGCACAAATTTGAGCTAAAACTTGTCAGCCCTGCCAATAAACGCAAATTCAGCGTGATTGTCGTCGGCACCGGTTTAGCCGGGGCCTCGGCGGCGGCAAGCCTGGCGGAGCTTGGCTACTACGTGAAGTCGTTCTGTTTCCAGGACAGCCCTCGCCGTGCCCACTCTATCGGCGCCCAGGGAGGTATCAACGCCGCCAAGAATTACCAAAACGACGGCGATTCGGTCTACCGCTTGTTTTACGACACGATAAAAGGCGGCGACTTCCGCTCCCGTGAGGCAAACACCTACCGCTTGGCGCAGGTCTCGGTGAATATTATCGACCAGTGTGTGGCGCAGGGAGTGCCGTTTGCCCGGGAGTACGGCGGTTTGTTGGCGAACCGTTCCTTCGGCGGGGCGCAGGTCTCGCGGACCTTTTACGCCCGCGGGCAGACCGGACAGCAGTTGTTGTTGGGTGCCTATTCCGCTTTGAGCCGCCAGATAGGCAGAGGACAGGTGCAGATGTTCCCGCGTACCGAGATGCTGGATTTGGTCTTGATTGACGGTCACGCCAAGGGCATCGTGGTGCGGGATTTGGTCACCGGAAAAATCACTTCCCATGCCGCCGATGCGGTAGTGCTGGCGACCGGCGGCTATATGCGGGTTTACAATCTGTCGACGATGGGATTAGGATGCAATGTCACAGCGGCGTATCGAGCCTACAAAAAGGGTGCCTTCTTCGCCAATCCCTGTTTCACCCAGATTCATCCGACCTGTATTCCCCGTTCCGGCGACTATCAGAGTAAGTTGACGCTTATGTCCGAGTCGTTACGAAACGACGGTCGGATTTGGGTGCCGAAGAAAAAAGGCGACAAGCGCCCGCCGAACGAAATCCCCGAAGAAGAACGGGACTACTATCTCGAACGGAAGTACCCCAGCTTCGGCAACTTGGCGCCGCGCGATATTTCTTCGCGGAGCGCCAAGGAAGTGTGCGACGAAGGACGAGGCATCGGACCGACCGGCTACGGCGTCTACCTCGACTTTTCCGACGCCATCAAACGGTTGGGGCGGGAGGTCATCGAACAGCGCTACGGCAACCTCTTCGACATGTACCACTTGATTACCGGCGAGGACCCCTACCAGGTGCCGATGCGCATTTATCCGGCTCCGCACTATGCCATGGGCGGTCTCTGGGTGGATTATAACCTGATGAGCACTATCCCCGGCTTGTTTGTCATCGGTGAGGCGAACTTCTCCGATCACGGTGCCAACCGTCTGGGTGCCTCGGCGCTCATGCAGGGGTTGGCGGACGGCTACTTTATCCTCCCGTATACCATCGGCGATTACTTCGCCCGCGTTGGACCGCAAAATGTTTCCGCCGACCGGAAGGAATTTCACGAAGTGGAAGAGTCGGTCACCAACCAGGTTAAGAAGCTGCTTGCCGTCAACGGGAAGCGCTCGGTCGACTCCTTCCACAAGGACCTTGGCAATATCATGTGGGAATATGTCGGCATGTCGCGGAGCGAATCCGGCTTGAAGAAAGCCCTGGAGATGATTCCTGCGTTGCGTGAAGAATTCTGGCAGAATGTCAAGGTGGTCGGTGAAGATGCCAATATGAACCAGACCCTCGAGCGAGCCGGTCGGGTGGCGGACTTCTTGGAGTTTGCGGAAATCATGGCATACGATGCCCTCAACCGCGAAGAATCCTGCGGTGCTCACTTCCGGGTGGAATACCAAACCGAGGAAGGCGAAGCGTTGCGCAACGACAAGAAGTTCGCTTACGTCGCGGCATGGGAATTCAAGGGGGTTGGCAGTAAGCCGGAGCTCCACAAGGAGCCGCTGGAGTTTGAAAGCGTTAAACTGGCGACGAGGAGCTACAAGTAATGAATCTGACACTACGCGTATGGCGTCAAAAGAACGCCCAGGATAAAGGGAAGTTGGAAACCTACGAAGCTCGCGATGTGTCTCCTGATATGTCGTTCTTGGAAATGCTGGACTGGGTCAACGAAGACTTGGTGAGTAAGGGGATTGAGCCGATTCATTTCGATCACGATTGCCGGGAAGGCATCTGTGGAGCCTGTTCGTTGGTTATCAACGGTATCCCGCACGGTCCGCAACATGCGACGACGACGTGCGAGCTTCGGATGCGTCATTTCAAAGACGGCGACACTATCACCGTCGAGCCGTACCGCGCCAAGGCGTTTCCGGTCATCCGTGACTTGATGGTTGACCGCTCGGCGTTGGATCGGATTATGCAGGCGGGAGGATTCATTTCGGTCAATACCGGTGGAGCTCCCGATGCGAACTCGATTCCCATTCCCAAGAAGGATGCCGACACCGCCATGGATGCCGCTGCCTGTATCGGGTGCGGGGCGTGTGTGGCGGCGTGTAAGAACGCCTCGGCGATGCTGTTTGTGGCGGCGAAGGTCAGCCACCTGGCGTATCTTCCGCAAGGGCGCGTCGAAGCCCAGGAGCGGGTCTCGAAAATGATTGCCCAAATGGACATCGAAGGTTTCGGTAACTGCTCCAACTATTTCGAGTGTGAGGCGGTCTGCCCGAAGGAAATCAGCGTCAAGTTTATCGCCAAGCTGAATCGGGAGTTTATGAAGGCGACGGTGAAGTAACGCTGTTCTTGGGCTTTTGTTGCGTATATCGCTTGTAAGTTGCATGGGACGGGAGAATGTCTCCTCCCCGTCCCATCTTCAATAGGGAGTTCGGGGGACGTTATCCTTTTGCAGCGCTAAAGGGGAAGAACCATCCCATCTTCAGCGATTTTCAGGTTGTCCATTCCCGCTTTGCGGGCATACTGTCGGATGACTTCGATTTCGTCGGGGGTTCCCAAATGGCTGATGACAAATGAGCCGACGTTCTTCGTGGGAGCGACGGCAAAGAAATCGTCCAAGTTGATATGCGTCGACTCGATGACGACGTAGTCATGGTTGTCTATAATGTCTTTCACCTCGTCGAATCCGGCAATGTCGGCAGAGTAGAAAAGGGAAGTCTTGTCGGCGGTTATCTGGAAGGAAAAGCACTGCATCCGATTGGGAAGATTCAGCGTTCGGATGAGGTCAGTGTATCCCTGCAGGTGCCGGTTTTTGATAGGGCGGAGGTGGAAAGAGTTTGAAAAAGTGAAGTTCTCATCGTATCCGATAATATTGAGCTCGAAGGGGAGCTTCTCTTTGATGAGGTAGACGGCGGTAAGATATGTTTCCAGCGGCTTGACAAATTCCGAGGGGACGTACACATCCAGCTTGTCTTGCTTACCGGCAAGATAGACCAACTGAATCATCAGGGGAAGCTCACAACAGTGGTCGGGGTGAGTGTGGCTGATGAAAATGTTCTCCACAGCGAGCGGATCGAGTCCGCTGCGGAGAAAAGACGAGCAGACGCCGCCGCCACAGTCGATAATGCTGATTTTTTCGTCAATGCGGAGAGCATACCCCGCCGAAGCGCGCTCCGCTTGCGGCATCCCCGACGACGAACCGAGTATGATAAAGGCATTGTGTTCCATGCCGCTATGGTATGATGTTGAAACCAAAAAGGCAAGGGGAGAGGAGAGTGTTTTTGGGGTTTAACTCCTCTGTATTGCTAAGTGCCAATAAAAGGCTAACAGCGTAATTGCTAAGCAAGAAGAAATTATGATTTCGGAAAGATTATTACTCTGCAATATGTATCCACAATATACAAGAGCAAATTGCGACGCAATGAACAAAAGCATAGTTATTGTTTGCCGTTTTTGGGAAGGGTAAAGTTTCTTACGAGCGTCTACTACGTCAGCATCAGTTACAGTCGAGGAATTGCCATTTTTGGCGATACTTTCGGCTGCTCCTTTGATTGCTTCTCTGATTTCTTTCATGACATCTCTTAATTTGTCATTGGCTTTAGGAGCCCAGTCTACTTTGTCTTCTATGGGTTCTTCTTTGGGACGCCGTAAGGTTATCTTTGAATCCTCAAGAGGCGAGATTCGTTTGATGTTATCTTTATCCATAAGAAAACCATCCTTGGCTTTTCCTAAACCGGAACGTTCTCACTGGAAAATCTGTTCCTCACATGAGCCGTGGGCTCGTTGTTGAGCCTTGGTCGGCTCGGTTGCTGTTTGGAAGATTTGTCCTTTTCAATCTCTTGCCAGAGTGTTTGAATTACTACTTGAAAAGCATCCTCAATGTGACTCGGCAAGACCACTTCTTCTCCGTTGTCACCGGCGATTTCTTGCGCCTTGACTTGGATTAAGTCGTACAATCGTGCGGCAATATCTTCTAAGATGTCAAGAGACTCACTTGAAAATTTGTCTGTAAGATATTTCATTTTGTGTCCCTACGTTTGAGTTCCACATTGTCTATCGGATGTGAGTGAAAAAACTTTAATTGGATTTTGAAAAAATTTCTTCACGCGGAAACGATGAGAAAATTGTCTACGCTTGGCTTAGCTTTTCATTTCAGAAAAGCCCGCCGGTTTTGCCAGCGGGCTTTTTTGCCTATCGTGCACCCACCTCCGAGCCGCTGTCGAAGAACCCTT
>CAZAZQ010000021.1:0-3941 GCA_964489705.1 uncultured Ignavibacteriales bacterium | reverse complement strand
GCGGGCTTTTTTGCCTATCGTGCACCCACCTCCGAGCCGCTGTCGAAGAACCCTTCAGGCAGCCGGCTCCAGCCGGGCGCCCCTGCAACACACAGAAGGGACTACTTACCGCTGCTACCTCCCGGTCCTGACGGGGTTCGTAGGCTTCTGTTGTACAGGACCCAGCCTTCAACACCGCTTACCTGTCGAAATTCATCGACCGCAAAGCCCTCGGGTGGGAATTCGGCCCCGGTATAGCGGATTCCGGGTTACAGGGCACCGCTAACTCCCCACCTAGCACGCAGGCAATACCTATCTTGTCGTTATAAAATTATACAATGTGCTTTACCGAAAGTCAATTGACTGGAAAGAGAAGGTGAGTTTTCTATTTGGAATTTTAAAACGGTGTAGTGCTGAAACTACAATAGGATAACTTAAGGAAAGTATGGGAGTTACAAATAGTAGGATCCACTGACCATTTCCCTGGCAACTTTTTCTCTTGATTTTTTGAAATGGTTTATTAATAATTAGACTTGTAGGGAAAAAACAAACTTCATAAATGCAGGGTATGAACCAATGTTGAAAAGAGTTTTTATCGTTGGTATTTTTCTGGCTTTTTATCTCATATGTGGAAACTGTGAGCCAAATAGCAAAGAGGCAAGTCGAGGGACGAAATTTGGGGGAGATGCATGGAGTAATACTCTTTATTTTACGGAAAACTGTGGGCAATGGCCTCCCGAGATCTTATACAAAGCTACTATTCCTCATGTGAGTATTTCCTTTTCTCAAGGAGAAGTTTACTTTCAATTTCGACGATGTTCAACTTCTCTAAGAAGAAGGTGTAGTACAAAAAAACAAGCTTCTTATGTTAGCACTTTATTGTCGAAAAGAGAATGTTATGGCTTGAACAAGAAATTCGATAGTGTACAGGTTGTTACAGTCAAGGCAAAGCTAGTTGGTTCAAATCCCCGAGTGACCGTTTGTGGCGAGGAACCGGTAAGCTACAAGTGTAACTACTTCTTCGGCAACGACGCTGCCATGTGGTACACTGATGTTCCTAATTATCGAGCCGTTACATATAAAAATATTTATCCTGGCATTGATTTGAGATACTATGGCAATGGCGAACAAATGGAGTATGACTTTATTGTTTCTTCTGGTGTTGACCCGTCGCAGATTGAACTTCGGTACGAGGGCACAGAGAATGTTTTTGTTAATGCTGATGGTGAGTTAGTACTCGAAACTGGAATAGGGATGATCAAGGGGCTTAAGCCAATTGTGTATCAAATTGAAGATGGGGTTCGTTCGCTTGTTAAAGGGAAGTATGTCCTTCTTTCTAAAAATACTATAGGGTTTGAACTAGAGGGGAACTATGATCGAAGCTCAACCATTGTTATAGACCCAGTTTTGAGTTTTAGCACGTTCCTTGGAGGGACAGATGATGACGAAGCTCACGATATTGCAGTTGATGGCAACGGTGATGTCTATATCGTAGGTGAGGCAGCTTCTTCAAACTTTCCTGTACGTAACGCTTACCAGGGAACGTATATGGGTTATGATGATGTCTTTGTGACCAAATTTTCATCTGATGGGACTCTGATATATAGTACGTACTTGGGGGGAACAGGAACGGAAGAAGGGTACGGTATTGCTGTCGACGGTAGCGGGGCAGTGTATTTGACAGGAGAAACTGACTCTCCCGATTTTCCCATGGTAAATGCGTATGACAGTACTATTGATACTAACCCCATTTATGGGTATCCATCATTTGAAGCTTTTGTAACCAAGTTGTCTCCAGCAGGCAACAGTTTGGTTTTCAGTACCTATCTTGGTGGTTCCTTCGATGATTGGGCGTGGGGTATTGCAGTAGATACGGGTGGGTACACGTATATTGGAGGTAGTACGGAATCTTCTGATTTCCCTGTTGAGAATGCTTACGATAACAGCCTTGGCGGCACTGAAGACGTATTCGTTGCTAAGTTGTCACCATTTGGTAACAGTCTCGTCTATAGTACTTATCTCGGTGGCTTTGCAGAGGAAGGATGTCTGAAGATGGCTGTAAACAGAAAAGGTGATGTCTATGTTGCTGGGTGGACAACTTCAGCTGATTTTCCTGTTATGGGTGCTTATGACACTGACCTTGGTGGTTCTTCTGATGGTTTTGTGGCAAGGTTTTCTTCTTTAGGTTCTTTGATTTACAGCACCTATCTTGGTGGAAGTGGGGATGATGGATGTGCGAGTATAGCAGTAGGTGAGGATGGTATCATATATGTGGCTGGAGGAACAAACTCGGTTGATTTTCCAATCGTCAACGCTTACGATCCAATTCTCAATGATAATTCAGCAGATGCGTTTGTAACGAAGATTGACTCTTCAGGATCTGTAATACTTTACAGCACTTATCTTGGTGGGACGGACGCTGAAATTGTTTGGGATATAGATGTTAGTACTAGTGGGCAAGTTTATCTCACCGGTTTTACTTCTTCTCCTGACTTTCCTTTAGTTAATTCGTATGATGAATCTTATAATGGCTCTGGCGATGTTTTTGTAAGTAGCTTGTCGTCTTCTGGAGATGAGCTGATTTATAGTACCTATCTTGGTGGGAGCGAATATGAGGAAGGTGATGGTATTGTCGTCGATGGTAATGGCAATGTTTTCATTTCTGGATGGACACTTTCTTCAGATTTTCCTACCGCTAATGCGTATGACAACGGTTTCAACGGATTCATTGATGCCTTTGTAGCGAAAATAGCTGATGTGGGAACTTTTGTAAATGATTGTCGAGATCTCACTCGGCCTGAAAGTTTTAGTCTTAGCCAGAATTATCCTAATCCTTTTAACTTACAAACCCAGATCGAATTTGTTATACCATATACCTCCAAAGCAAAAATAGAAATTTTTAATGTTCTGGGACAACATATTGTGACTCTTCTTGACGGTTGGCTGACTCAAGGGAGCTATAGAATAACCTGGGATGGAAGTGATGGTAACGGCAACGAAGTCTCGACGGGAGTGTATTTTTGTAAACTAAGCGTCAATGGATTTACCCAGGCTCGAAAAATGCTTCTTTTGAAATGAACGGAAGTGTTTAGTACATAACAGGCTTTTTATTCCGAATTTTTCACAGAATATAGAATAAAAAATGGAGCAGATCGGGATCGAACCGACGACCTCCACGTTGCGAACGTGGCGCTCTCCCAACTGAGCTACTGCCCCAGACATATCTTCTCTTTACTCCTCCCCGTGGCGCCCATCACCATCAGGGGAGCTCTCATTTCTCACCCCGATTATAATGAAATTTCGCTCTTCCGCAAGTGATTAATAATTGACGTATAATTTATAGCGAAGCCGAAGCCAAAGTTCCCTGTTTTGTGGCGGATAGGGAAGGCTTGCCAAGAGGAGAAAATCACGTATATTGCGGAAAGAATTTGGGAGAGAATATGTCAAAAGATGCCGGATTGCTTTGTTGGAATTGTGGCCGACCGACGGGGATTGAAGGGGGCGTCACCCGCTCGGACAGCTGCCCCCACTGTTTGGCGGATTTGCGCTGCTGCCGCGGCTGTCGCTTTTTCGACCCGTACAGCCGTTTCCAGTGTCGGGAAAATATCGAAACCAACATTCCCAACAAAGAAAAAGCCAACTTCTGCGATTGGTTTCAAATGCGGGATGTGGTCAAGCGTCCCGGTGGAATAACCGCCCGTTTCGATTCCAAGGAGGAACGGAAAAAGCGCTTTGACGATTTATTCAAAGATTAAAAGGAGCCGAACGTCGTCGCTTGTCCCGGAGAGGGAAAAGATGTAATTAAAGAGGGGATTAAGCTTTCGCTCAATCCCCTTGACCCCAAGTGCAGCCTTAATTTTAAGGCTGTACTTTTTTATTTGTCAGTCATCTTACACACTGATGAGCCCTTTCCGTTTATGATAGATAACATACGCTCCGGAAAGAATCAGCAGGAGCAGAAG
>CAZAZQ010000020.1:0-45532 GCA_964489705.1 uncultured Ignavibacteriales bacterium | reverse complement strand
GTCTATTCTGTTACCTATCTGCCCGGTTCATACCCCCTGGGTGCCCCACCGCTTGCGGTGGGGTCTGTACGGCTACAAATTTTATCTCTTTACTAAAGCAATGGTAGAGAAATCTCAAAAGAGACCTGCCGGAGGATAAAGGGGGGGGATGTCTGTGCCCTCTTAAGAGCCTGTCGGAGAAGAGATTCCGGCTTCTTGAGCGAATTTTTCGAAAAAATCCCTTGACTTATTATGAGCATATGCTTATAATAGCCGATAGAATTGTATAAGAAGTTGAGGAGATAAAACGTGGTAAGGCCGTTATGTCGCAGAATCGTTTCCGGGACGCCCGCCAATGGGTATTTCAAGCCGATGGGAATCCCTCGGCGGGAATTGGCGGAAGTGATTCTCAGCATAGATGAATATGAAGCTATCCGTTTGGCTGATGGGCAAGGGCTTTACCAAGAAGAAGCAGCCAAATATATGGACATCTCTCGGCAAACGTTCGGGAGAATTTTGGAGTCGGCGCACCGGAAGATCGCCGATGCGCTGGTGAACGGAAAAGCCATACGGATTGAAGGAGGCGTTATAGAAGTGGCGGAAATGAGAAGATTCAGATGCGTGCAGTGCGGGGAGATATGGGATGTTCCGTATGGAACGGGACGCTCGGAAGAATGTCCCCGCTGCCGAAGCCAGGAAGTACATCGAGTCCACGGCTCCCAGCCTGAAGGGCGGGGAAGAGGACGACATGGGCAAGGAGGAAGACGATGGCGGGAGTGAGACACGGCGGCTATGGGGCAGGCGGAAATTGCATATGTCCCAAGTGCGGCTACATCAAGCCTCATGAGCGCGGAGTGCCGTGCCAAGAGGAACGCTGTCCGCAGTGTAACGGAAAGATGGTTCGAGAAGGAAGTGTGCATCATAGACAAATTGTGGAGGCTCAAAAGAAAGCCAAACAAAAAAAGATGGAAGGAGGTGCGTAAATGTACGGTTACGGCTACGGTTACGGGTATGGCAGAGGCTACGGCAGAGGCTACGGCAGAGGCGGGGGAAGAGGTGCCGGATGGTGGGCGCAGCCCATTATGAATGTCCCAAAGGGATACCGCTATATCGGACCATGTCGGTGCGGTTTCGGTCCTCATGCCTACTACCAAGACGAACAAGGGAGAATTTATCCCGCCGGTCATTTCGCCTACTGGGGAGCACCGCCTCCTCCGGTGAGCGAGAAGGAAGATCTCCAAGCGGAACTGGCAAGCCTCAAGCGTGAAAAAGAAGAGCTGGAACAACGGATGAACGAGTTGGAAGAACGTTTGAAAAAGGAGTCCGAGTCGTGAACATTGCGGTTGTCTCTGATGATGAGAAAACCATTGCGTCTCATTTCGGGCACGCCAAAGGGTTTGCCATCTACCGGTTGGAGAACGATAGGCTCGAGAAGGTGGAGTATCGCCCGAATACCTTTACCGGTCATGCCCGTGGTTTGGCGGGAAAAGACCACGGCATCGACCGTCACGGTCCTATTTTGGAAGCGTTAAAAGACTGTCAGGTCGTTATTTCCGGCGGGATGGGCAGGAGAATCTACAAGGATTTGAGCGAAACCGGTATCGAAGTGTTGGTTACCCAGGAGAAAGATATTCAATCCGCTTTGGAGCGGTATCTCAAAGGAGAGCTGGACAACCACGAAGATTTGCGCTGCGATCATCACGGACACCATCATTAAAGTGTGGTTAATTTGGGAAAGAAAAAAATCCCCTCACGCTTGCCTTATTGAAAATCCGGCTGTACATTGCTCTACACTTGTTACTCAATGTGCAGCCGGAGGGCAAAATGGTGCAGGAGATAGTTTATCGTCCGATTGGGGTCATTCACTCGCCGTTCCGTGAGGGGGATAAGGTTCCCATACAACCGAAAGCTGCCAAGGGGGTACACGGTACGGTTGAAGTTTTCGACGAGTTCAAAGAGGGGCTGACCGACTTAGAGGGGTTCTCCCATATTATTTTATTGTATCATTTTCATCTCTCTAAGGGCTTCTCGCTCAAGGTGAAACCGTTTTTGGATACCGTCCTTCGGGGTGTTTTTGCCACCCGTGCTCCAAGACGCCCGAACCAAATTGGACTCTCTGTTGTTTCACTTGTAAAAGTGGAGGGGGCTATGTTGCATATTGCCGAGGTCGACATTATTGACGGCACCCCTTTGTTGGATATCAAGCCTTACGTGCCGGAGTTTGATGCCCAACCGGATATACGGCTTGGATGGCTGACCGGGAAATCTCATCGGGCGGCACAGACGTTCTCCGATGAGCGATTCCGCACGTGAGAAACTTTTACCCAAGGGGTATACATGATAATATACACTGATGACGTCGAATTTGCCGAGAAGGTTGTCCCGCCGGGCGTCTCTTGGAAAATAATCGCTTTTGATCTCCTCGAAAGTCGTGTGGCTACTCTCATAACTGCGTTGGGGTACAAGGGCTATCTCTACGAAGGAGTGATTGAACAGGAGCATATCTGGCAGTACATGTTCGTCGTCAAACAATCGCAGGTGTCGCAATACGATGTCTTGATCGAGTTGGCTCAGACCAAGGAATTGCCCCCCAATCTCCTCTGCTTGACGGGTGGGGGGAGTATTCTCCACGGTTCCAAAGGGCGGCGGTGGGTAAGCTGTGACGGCAACATCCACTTGTCGGTGTATGCGGCGCCGCAACAAGCAATTGACAATTTCGGGCCTGGTTTTACTATTCTTCCTTCCATCTCGGTGATAGAAGCAATTGACAAAATTCCTCTATTGGAAGGAAAAGCGACCATCAAGTGGGTAAACGATGTTTTGCTCTACGATGCCAAGGTAGCGGGGGTGCTGACACATACTTTGAGTCAAGGAGACGTCGTCACCGGGGTGGTGATGGGTGTTGGAGTAAACGTAGAGACCACACCGGTGGTCAAGCGCAATGACTTTGTCCCCCGGGTAGCCTCGTTGAAATCGTTCACCACCGATTGGATAGCTTGTACGCAACGAAAGGTGGCACACTCGTTGGTACACGCCTTGAGTCGTAATTACCAGCGGTTACTTGATAACCGGTATAACGAGTTACTTCAAATCTATCGTGAGCGCTCACGTGTTATTGGAAAAGATGTCCTTATTTATGCGGATACCGATGAGCACTATACTGACGTACTTGCCGAGGGGGTGGTAACTACTATTGGAGAAAACCTGGAAATTTATTTGGAGGGGAATGAGACTCCTTTCCGCCGCGGCAGATTGGTAATGAAAAGTATAACTGGGACTTGACAGTAGCTTTTTTTTTGTGTTTATTAGCTGTTTATTAATGGCGGTGTGACTACCAAAAAGGTAAATGACCGGTATGCTGAAGACAAAGCATACGGGTAGAGTCATAGGGTAGAGAATGGAATCACTCGATCTTTTATCCATTTGTGTTTCTGCATTTATCGGGGTGTTCGTATTGTTGTCGCTTCTGGCGCTGATTATGCGTTTCATCACCTTTGTCTTCCCGCAACGAGACAAAAAAGAGGATGCCGCTCTGCTAGCGGCGATTTCCACCGTGATACACACCATATATCCGGGAACGAAAATCACAAATGTTAAGGAGATAAAATGATATTCACACAAAAACCCAAGACCATACGGGTGATGTTCACCCCCTTTCGTGATGGGCTGCAAAGTTCGTTTGGCGGAAAGGTGCGGTTGAATGACTTTCTTCCGGCGCTCAAAGCAGCCGCCGAGTTGGGTATCCGGCATTTTGAGTTTGGTGGCGGAGCGCGATATCAGGCTCCTTATTTTTATTTGGGAGAAGATCCGTTTGAGGATATGAAGAAAATCCGCGAAGCCGTCGGACCGGATGTCGATTTGCAGATTCTGACCCGTTCCGTCTCCGGGGTTACGTTGACGACCCAATCCCTCGAAGGCTTGCAACTCCAAGCCAAGTTGATGAAGGAGTACGGCACGACGTGGGACAGAAACTTCGATTACATGAACGATGTCAATAACTTAATCAATACGGGACGACCTATTGTCGAAGCCGGTATGCACCACCAGGTGAGCATTGCCTTGATGGGTTTGCCGTTCAAGTCGGACAAGGTGCACACGGCGGAATTTTACATCGACATCGGTCGCCGCTTGTTGAAAAGCGATATTCAAATCGACAGTCTCTGCCTGAAAGATGCTAGTGGTACTACCGATCCCAAGACCATCTACGATACCGCCGTCGGACTGAAAAAGCTCATGCCGCCGGAGATGCCGCTCTGGCTCCATACTCATGATACCGCCAGCATGGCGGTGGCGTGTTACATGGCGGGGATTCAAGGCGGGGTGGACGGTATTGACCTGTCTGTTCGACCTATGGCGAGCGGAACGGTGCAGCCGGATGTTCGCTCGATGGCACATGCTTTGAAAGGAACCGGCTATTCGCTGGATATCGACGCCTCGAAGATGTCCGTCATCGAAGAGATGCTGAACGACTTGATGAAAGACTACGATTTCAATCCGACCACCACGACGGCTGATGCCCGTGTGATCGGTTTCCCGATGCCGGGTGGTGCAATCGGTCCGAATGTGCACATGATGGTCAAAGCCGGTATTATTCACAAGTATAGTGATGTGCTGGCGGAGTTCCCGGTAGTGGTGGAAGCCGGTGGAGCCTGGACAAGCGTGACGCCGGGCAGTCAGCAGTATTGGCTGCAAGCGTTCAATAACGTCATGTACGGCAGGTGGGAAAAAATCGATGCCGGTTACGGACGCGCGGTGCTCGGGTACTTCGGACGCACCCCGCTGCCGCCGGATCCCGAGGTCGTAAAGAAAGCCTCCGAACAACTCAACCTGCCCGTTTTTGACGGTGATCCCTTGGAGGCGGCGCCCAAGAACATCGAACCGGCAAGAAAGGCGTTGGAAGAGCGGAACCTCCCCGTGACGGACAAAAACATCTTCCTCGTCTTGGCGGCGATGGTGCCGGGCAAGAAGATGGAGCTCAACGAGGGGATTCGTCTGCTGACCGGCAAAGCCAAGATTGATATTCCATTGAAAAAGAAAGAAGAGCCGAAAGCCGCAACGCCGCAGGCGGGCGGATCGAGAATTGCACCCGTGGTGAGCGGTCCGGTAACCTCACGATGTACGGTTCAGGAAAACGGACAGACGCGGACTTTTGTCGTCACCGTCGAACCGGTTACCGCTTCGGAGACTGCTACGACGGCACAAGCGGTCGCCACGACACCGGCGACAACCAACGGCACGCAAGTGTTTTCCACCTTCGCCGGCATGGTGGAAGTGGTCGATATTCTCGTGAAAGTCGGCGATACGGTGAAGAAAGGACAAGTCGTTGCCGCGGTCGAAGCGATGAAAGCCAAACATGATATTAAATCTCCCTGCGACGGCAAGGTGACCTCAATCGATGTGGAGATAGGCGACGAGATTGATTCGAGCCGACCTATTTTGACTATCGCCTAAGGTGGGGAGTTTTACAGGCATGAACGTCATTGGAGAACTTCTGCGGCAGTCCGGCTTCGCCAATCTCACTCTCGGTAACGGGATCATGTTCCTCGTCGCGGGAACCTTGATTTACCTTGCCATCGTCAAAAAGTACGAACCGTTGCTTTTAATCCCTATCGGTTTCGGGACGATTTTGGCGAACCTTCCCCTTGCGGAGATGGGCTCTTACGGGGAAGGCATCATCGGATTGATGTACCAGCAAGGCATCAAAACCGAACTCCTGCCGCCGATTATTTTCTTGGGAGTGGGGGTACTCACCGATTTCCGACCTCTCTTGGGGCGCCCCTTGACGTTTCTGTTGGGCGCTTCCGCCCAGTTAGGGATATTTGTCGCCGCTTTCGGTGCGGCCTATCTCTTGGGATTCACCCCGCAGGAAGCCGCTTCCATCGGTATCATCGGCGGTGCCGACGGACCGACGTCGATTTTCCTGACCAGTCAATTGGCGCCGCACTTGCTGGGACCGGTTGCCGTGGCGGCATATAGTTACATGTCGCTGGTGCCGATTATCCAGCCACCCATAATGCGTCTGCTGACGAACCAAAAAGAGCGCGAGATAGATATGCCCCAAGCAAAACCGGTTTCGAAGACGGCGGCGATTCTTTTCCCAATTGTGACCGGTATCGTAGCGTCGTTGGGAGTCCCTTCCAGTGCACCCTTGATAGGGATGCTGATGTTTGGGAATCTTTTGCGCGAATGCGGTGTGACGGAACGCTTGCGGAAAACGGCAGGCGGGTCGCTCATCGATATCGTGACCATTTTCTTGGGCGTAACGGTTGGGGCGACGATGGACAGCGCCCACTTCTTGACCTACCGGACGTTGATGATTTTGGTTCTCGGAGCGGTGGCGTTTTCTTTCAGTACCGCCGGAGGAGTGCTCTTTGCCAAGATTATCAACTGGTTCTTACCTCAAGAAAAGAAAATCAACCCCTGTATCGGGGCGGCAGGTGTCTCGGCGGTGCCGATGTCGGCTCGGGTCGTTCAGAACTTTGTCTCCGACAGCACTGACGGACGGGTGAACCCGCTCATGCCTGCGATGGGCCCCAATGTTGCCGGGGTTATTGGTTCCGCCGTAGCGGCTGGGGTTTTCTTGACGTTGTTGGCATAAGCCTTCCGGTGTGGCGGTTATACCGCACCGTTTACTTAGAAAAATAAAAAAACCGGGATAACACCGTATCCCGGTTTTCTTTATCTCCAAACGGAAGTTTCCGTTTACTTCTGAGCGTCCACCACCGCAATTGCCGCCATGTCGACGATTTCGTTGACATCGTGGGTCGGATGCAGGACATGAACCGGTTTGGACAATCCCATCAAGATAGGACCGACAACGACCAGTCCGCTCATTCGTTGCACCAGTTTGTAGGCGATATTGCCGGAGTTCAAGTCGGGGAAGATGAAGACGTTGGCGGTGTCTTTGAGTCGTGAGAAGGGGAAACGCTTTTGCATGTATTCCGGCATCAGAGCGGTGTCGGCTTGCATTTCACCCTCGGCGATGAGATCCGGCGCTTTTTGCTTCAGGATTTCGGTTGCCTTTGCCACTTTTTCGGATTCGGGAGCGCGGGCGGAGCCGAAGTTGGAGAAGGAGAGCATGGCAATCTTCGGTTCAATGTTGAACCGTTTGCACACGTCCGCCGCACACATGGCGATTTCCGCCAGCTCTTCCGCCGTCGGGTTAATGTTGACGGTGGTATCGGCAAACATGTAGACCTTGTCTTTTTGAATCATGAGCGTCAGTCCGGAGACCCGGCTGATACCTTTGTCTAAGTTGACAATTTGAAGAGCCGGGCGGATGGTAGACGGATAATCCGCCAAGACGCCGGAGAGCACCGCATCGCAATCACCGGTGTCGAGCATCATGATGCCATAGTAGATACGATTTTGCATCATCCAGAGAGCTTTGTCGGCGGTCACGCCCTTGCGTTGTCTCTTTTGATAGAAGCGTTCGGCGTAGTAGGCGCGTTTCTCGGATTTGGCGGGATTGATGATTTCAATGTCGGACAAGTCGACGTTGTACCGTTTGGCGTCTTCTCTGATGTGCTTTGGATCGCCCAGCAAGATGGGAGTACCGATACCTTCATCGAGAATGATACGTGCAGCGCGTTGAATCCGATTGGAGTCGCCTTCCGGGAAGACGATACGTTTGGGGTTCCGCTTGGCTTTTTCCGTTACTACCGTCATTACCTTATGGCCGTAACCGATGCGCTCGGCGAGTTCCCGCTTGTACTCTTCGATATCTATGGGGTGCTGCGCCACGCCGGTTTCCATTGCCGCTTGGGCGACGGCAACCGCTTCCCATTCGAGGATACGCGGGTCGAACGGTTTGGGGATGAGGTATTCTCTCCCGAAAGTGAAATAATCGACCCCGTAGGCTTCCGCCACCGCATCGGGCACGCTCTGTTTTGCCAGCGCCGCCAGCGCTTTCGCTGCCGCAATCTTCATCTCTTCGTTAATCGCCGTCGCCGCCACATCGAGAGCGCCGCGGAAAATGAAGGGGAATCCGAGTACGTTGTTTACTTGGTTGGGGTAATCGCTTCGTCCCGTTGCCATGATGACATCTTTGCGGGCGGCGATGGCGTCGGGGTACGTGATTTCCGGGTCGGGGTTTGCCATGGCGAAGATAATCGGATCTTTCGCCATCGATTTGACCATTTCCTTCGTTACCAGGTCTCTCACCGAGACACCGACAAAGACGTCGGCACCTTCCATCGCCTCGGCAAGGGTATGGCGGTCGGTCGGTCGGACGAATTCCTGCTTGTACTTGTTGAAGGTATCGCCGCGTCCTTCGTACATAACGCCTTTCGAATCGACCATCAGAAGATTTTCATGTTTCACTCCCAGCGCACAGTAGAGCTTGGCGCAGGCGATGCCTGCGGCACCCGCTCCCGAGAAGACCACTTTGATTTTGTCGATATCTTTTTCCACGATTTCCAGGGCGTTGAGTAACGCCGCCGCGGAAATAATCGCCGTCCCGTGTTGGTCGTCGTGGAAAACCGGAATGTTCATTGTTTCTTTCAAAGTCTCTTCGATGTAGAAACATTCCGGGGCTTTTATATCTTCTAAGTTGATGCCTCCGAAGGTCGGCTCCAAAAGCTGGCAGGTTTTGATAATCTCGTCGGGATCTTCGGTGTTCAGCTCGATATCGAAGACGTCGACATCGGCGAACCGTTTGAACAGCACCCCTTTTCCTTCCATCACGGGTTTACCGGCAAGGGCGCCGATATTCCCCAAGCCCAAAACGGCAGACCCGTTGGTGACCACCGCTACCAGGTTCCCTTTGGCGGTATACTTGTAGACATCAGCAGGATTTTTGTGAATCTCGAGGCAGGGTTCGGCGACACCGGGTGTGTAGGCGAGGGACAAGTCGAGCTGGGTTCGGCACGGCTTGGTCGGATTGACCTCGATCTTACCTTTTCGTCCTCGGCTGTGGTAGTCGAGAGCTTGTTGTTTCGTAATCATCATTGACTCCTACTCTATCCAACCAGGGTTGGTTTGTTTCTTCAAAGCTTCCGAATATAGAGCAATCTCTTGTCCAGTCAAGACGTTTCAAGAAAATGGCGGGGAAAATTCCGGATAAAAAAACCGGCGGGCAATCGAAGCCCGCCGGGTAACATGGAGGTATTAGGGTAGTATCAATTCACTTCGGCTTTTTGGTGCTGCCCTTTGGTAATCAGGCGCACATATTCTTCCGGCGTTTCGAGAATTTCGACCGCTTTTTTCACCGCCGGATCGGTCTTGAGCACCACTTCTTCGTATACGCCGCGCTGACCGGCGATAGCAGCCACCACTTCCCGCTTGATGGTTTTTTTGATGTAGTCGATGGAGCGATCGAAGTCGTGTTCTTTCTCTTCTTCCACCAACGTTTCCAAGCTGTCAATCATTTGGGAGAAGAGGCTGTCTTTGTGCTCGGTGGAAATGGTTTCTTTCAACTCGTCGAGAGCCACTTCCAAAGTCGATTTATAGTCGAAGCCTTTTTCTTTGATGAACTTTCGAAAATCTTCCACGATTTCATCGGTGACTTCGAAATCCGGTTTTACTTCCGGATGCTCGGCAACGTACTTGACCGCATAGTCGAAGAACATCGATTGCCGGTAGAGGTTGATTTCAATCGGCTGCCAGGTTTCCCGCTCGATTTCAATATCGGGAACGATACCGCCCCCACCGTAGACAATCCTGCCGCCGTTGGTGTAGTAGATTTCTTTCTCTTTGACCGTCAGGGTATCGGAGGCAGTGCTGTCTTCGTTCGCTGGTTCGGTTGCGTGGGGCTTCTTTTTCTTTTGCACTTCCGGCTTTTGGATGCACCGTCCCGAGGGGATGTAATATTTTGCCGTGGTCAGTTTCAGCGCCATAGTGCCGTCACTGGAAAGAGGGAAGATCTGCTGAACCAAGCCCTTGCCGTAAGTGGTATTTCCGATAATCAGCCCTCTATCCCAATCCTGGATGGCGCCGGCAACGATTTCCGATGCGGAGGCGGTTCCTTCGTCCACGAGGATGACCAGCGGTTTATCCGGCGGAAAGAGGGGAGGGCGTTCGGAGACAAAATGCCGTTCGCTGTTTTTCCACCGTCCGCGGGTATAGACGATTTCGCTGCCTTCTTCCAAGAAGAGCTCCGCCGTCTCTTTGGCTTGGTCGAGCAAGCCGCCGCCGTTGGAGCGCAAATCGAAAATGAGGGAAGAAATATTCTTTTTGTTCAACTCGCTGATGGCTTCCCGAAGCTCATGGCTGGTTTCCTCGGCGAAACGGGAGAGACGAACGTAGCCGATGTTGGTGCCGGGAACGATACCGTAGTAATTGACCGACTTCAGCTCAATAACGGCGCGCTCGATTTCGAAGTCGATAAGGTCGGCAATACCGGCGCGTTTGATTTTCAAATGCACACTCGTTCCCGCCGGACCGCGCATCAGCTTGGAAGCTTCCGAAGCGGTCATTCCTTCAGTCGAGTGTCCGTCGATTTCCCAGACAATGTCTCCCGCCTGCAATCCTTTTCGATATGCCGGGGTGCCTTCGATGGGAGCGATGATGCGGATACGGTTGTCGCGGGCGTCGATTTGCATTCCCAAGCCTTCATACTTACCGTGGGTGGATTCCATGAGGGCATCGTATGAGGATTTTTCCATCAACACCGAGAAACGGTCGAGATCGCTCAACATCCCTCGAATACCGGCTTTGATGATGTCTTCGGTGTTGACCTCTTCCATGTACTGATTTCTGATATTGAAAGCGGTTTGAGTGAGCTTTTTGACGTCTCTCAAGAAAGAATCTTTTTTCTGCACCCGTTCTTGTTCGAGTGAGGTCTCTCCGAGATTTATATGGACGGTGTCAGCCCAAAGTACCGGCTCGTCCGTGGCGGCGCTTTGGGAAGCTTCACCGGAGCCGACATACCAAATTAATGCCAAAGCAAAAACGGTGATGCCGAAAAGTTGTACGGTATAACGAAACATTCATGCCTCCAATTACATGTTTACGAGACTGCTTAAAGGTAACGGCCTTTTTTCCAATGTCAAGTATAGCAGGATTTGTACCTTCCGCAGCATTCTTTTGCAATTTATACGTTTATTTGGGATATTTAGTTGCCGGTTCGTCTGTAACATGCGATTATCACGCTCATGCCATACTAAGATATTGTCGTTTCGGCGGTTAATTCATTACCAGATCGGCACGGTCGAACTTTTTGAGTCTTCCGGGCGAATTGACGTTGTGATAATGACTTTAACCTATTAGCTTACATCGGGTTGGTTTGGTGGTTGCCCCAGAGGGTAAAGCCAGATAGTGCGAATTTTGAACAGAAAGAAACAATGAATCGAAATCTTTCCTCTCATCCCGCTCTTTTTTATCTCTTGAATCTGCTTCTACCGGGTTCGGGACATTGCCTTTTAAGAGAATGTCTATTCGGAGTATTCATTTTTCTTGTGATTTTGCTTGCATCGATTCTGTATGTGGTTTCACTATTTATACACCTTCCCTCGGCGGCTCGCTGGGCACTCTCCGGGGTACCGCTGCTGTTTTATGCCTTTACTTTTCTCGATCTCAGGCGAACGATGAGGACCAAACCCCGCTCCTTTTGTCTCAACCGCAAAGCTTTCGCTATAACACTTTTTCTCGGCATTGTCTATCAAGTATTTTCTCCGACGGCGCCGGTGAATTTCGGAGTGCGGAACTTCCCGGAAATTTTTGTTCAAAAAGACTCGAGTCTTGCGCCTTTGTTTTCGAGAGGGGATATCTTGAAAGCCAGTCGGCTCTCTTATCTCGTCCGTCTGATGATTGTCAAAAAGCCGATTCTCCATTCTCTGCCCCGGCGTTATGATCTTGTCCGCTTCACCGATTCCGACAATCGGCGCCACACCGGCGTGGTAATCGGGTTGCCGAATGAAGAGGTACAGGTTGTCGGAGGGGTTGTCATTGTCAATGGAGTTCCCGATTTGGGAGAGGCGCCGGGAGGAATAATTCTCACCGGTGATTGCGAGTTGACGAGGGTGGAAGGGTATTCTATTTTGGTGGCAACATTAAAGCTGGGACGGATAGAGCAGGTCTATCACGTATCGTTTGCTTCTTTGATTGGAAAGGTAGGAAAGCTCTTTTGACGAACGTAACGCATTTGATTTTCGACTTGGACGGAACCTTGATTGATTCCTCGCAGGGAGTGGTGGAGGCGGTGAATTATTCTTTACGAATGATGGGAGAGCCGGAGCAGGATGCCGAACGTATCAAGGCGTTTATCGGATATCCTCTCAGCGAGATGTATGCCCATTTCACGACCGCATCGCCGAAGGAATTGTACAAGCACTTTCAAGTAAAAGCTGCCGAGACGATTGTAGCGTCTGCCGAACCGTTGCCGCATGTCGAGGAAACTTTGCACCTGCTCAAGGAGCAGGGGTATCGCATGGCAATCGCCACCTCGAAGATTCGTGCCAACGTCGATGGGATTCTTGAGAAGCTCAACTGGAAGACACTCTTTGATGTGACGGCAACAGCGGACGAAGTTGAACATCTCAAGCCGGCGCCGGATATTTTCCGCTTGGCGCTGAAACGTCTTGGCGCCGAGCCGTCCCGTGCCTTGGTCGTCGGCGATACGGTCAACGATGTGAAAGCCGCCAAGAAAGTGCCCATAAAAGTAGTTACGGTCGATTCTCCTTTCGGCGGTTTTGAAAAAGTCGAGTCCGCCAAGCCGGATGCGACGATTGGCTCCCTCGCCGAGCTTCCTGATTTGTTGAAGAAAGGAGTGTGAATCGTCTTGAAGAAGGTGTACCTCCATTCCTTTCCCACGCCAATCGGCATTATTCGCACCGCCGCGACGGAAAGAGGGCTGGCTGTTGTTGCTCTGCCCGGAGAATCCGAAGCGGAATTTGAGCGGCGCGTCCAACGGATGTTTCTCTCCAGCGATATCGCCTCCGGCGGAAAAATCAACCGAGCAGCGGAGAAGCAAATCCGATCCTACCTTGAAGGGAAACTGCGAAAATTTAAGATACGGTTTGACCTTCACGCCCCGCCGTTTTCCCGCAAAGCCCTGCAAGCGGTAGCGGCGATTCCTTACGGAATGACCATGACCTACGGTGAAATCGCCCGGGCTGTCGGCAATCCCAAGGCGGCGCGGGCAGTCGGCAATGCCAACGCCCGCAATCCGCTGCCGTTAGTGATCCCCTGCCACCGGGTGGTGGCGACAAACGGCTTGGGGGGCTATTCCGCCGGACTTGACATAAAAAGATGGTTATTACGATTGGAAGGGGTATTATAGGAGCATGGCGGTGATCCGTTATTGCCGTTGCGGCTAAAGCACCTCGCCATTGTTAAAAAAGGGCAAACACTTGGCGTTTGCCCTTTAATCCGGTTTTCAAAAACGAAATTGCTCAAGAAAGATTTGGTCCCACCATCTGTTCCGGACGGACATACTCATCGAATTGCTCGGCAGTAAGAATACCCAGTGCAACCGCCGCTTCTTTCAGTGTGGTATTCTCGGCATGGGCTTTCTTGGCGATTTTGGCGGCGTTGTCATACCCGATGTGCGGGTTCAACGCCGTGACCAGCATGAGCGAATTTTCCAGATGTTTTTTGATGTTCACCTTGTTCGGTTCGATACCGACAGCGCAGTTGTTGTTGAACATCTCGCAGGTGTCGGCAAGCAGGCGGATAGACTGCAGGAGGTTGTAAATCATCATCGGCTTGAAGACGTTCAGCTCGAAATTCCCGGAAGCTCCACCCATATTGATGGCGACGTCGTTTCCGATGACCTGAGCGCAGACCATCGTCATCGCCTCCGATTGGGTGGGATTGACCTTTCCCGGCATAATAGATGAGCCCGGCTCGTTGGCGGGGATAATCAGTTCACCCAAACCGCAACGGGGCCCGGAAGCCAACCAGCGGACATCGTTGGCGATTTTCATCAAGGAACAAGCAAGGGTCTTCAAAGCACCTGACATTTCCACAATAGCGTCGTGGGCGGCAAGAGCTTCGAACTTATTCGGGGCGCTGACGAACGGTTTACCGGTCAGTTCGGCAATCTTGGCGGCGGCTTTTTCGGCGAATTCCGGATGGGTGTTCAAGCCGGTACCGACGGCGGTTCCGCCCAGTGCCAGCGGATAGAGCCGCTTGAGGGCATCGTTGATTCGATCAAGGTCGAGGGTCAAGGCTTGGACGTAGCCGGAAAATTCCTGTCCCAAGGTCAGCGGGACGGCGTCCATGAGGTGGGTGCGTCCGATTTTAATGATGTCTTTGAATTCCTCGGACTTTTTCTTTAGCGTATCCCTCAGTTGGGTCACCATCGGGATAAGCCGACGGTGGATTTCCTCAACCGCCGCAATGTGCATGGCGGTGGGGAAGGTGTCGTTCGATGATTGAGCTTTGTTGACGTCGTCATTGGGGTGGATGGGCTTTTTGGAGCCCAGCTCGCCGCCCGCCATTTCGATGGCGCGGTTGGAAATCACTTCGTTGGTGTTCATGTTCGTCTGGGTGCCGGAACCGGTCTGCCAAACGACCAAGGGGAAATGCTCGTCAAGTTTGCCTTCGATGACTTCATCGGCGGCTTTGACAATCAGCTCTCCTTTTTCTTTCGGGAGCAGTCCCAGTTCCATATTGACCAGGGCGGCGGCTTTCTTCAATATCCCCATCGCTCGGATAAGTTCCCGGGGCATTTTCTCGGTGCCGATGCGGAAATTTTTCAGCGAACGCGCTGTCTGTGCGCCGTAGTACTTGTCGGCAGGTACCTCGATTTGTCCCATCGTGTCAGTTTCGATTCGGTAGTTCATAACGCCTCCAGAAGAAGAAAAAAGTTTTTGCTCTCATTATGCTGAGGGGAAATATATACGATTGAAGAGCGTAAACAAGAATCCTTTGTAGATTTTTCCGCCGCAAGAGGTGCGCTCGACAGCGGCACTACCTGACAGTACCCCAGTTGTCTCTCCCTGTCTTTTCCCCTTGACAATCGGCTTGTCTTCCCGTATACTATAACTGAAGCTATCCCCACGAGCTTCGGATTAGGAAGAGGGTAGATCTCCTCATGACGATGTAATAACTGCGAATACCCGAAACCCACGTGCTATGCCTTTGCACCGAGAGAAGAAGAGGAACTTCAAAGAAGGAGGGAATGCCTATGAAGTGAGCCCGTCTGTTTCCCGTCCTGACGAGGGGAATCGGAAACAGACACCTTTTTGCGGAAGGCGTAGGACCAACGCGTTCCTTGAGACGCCGGCGGTTTCCCTTTGATAGCCGGTTTGTGATAGCACATCTGACCCTTTCAAGGGCGATATTATCACCTCCCCGCAAGGGGACTCATCTATCATCTCAGGGGTCGGCAAACTGAGCAGGGGAGAAGGGATTCCCAACGGTGTTTCAAGCGACAAAGAACCAAATCCGTAATACGAATTGTCCGGCGGCATAACTTGCCGCCGGACTTATTCTTACTCCATACCATATGGGATGTATCCCACTATTTTTCGCGCCCTTGCTCGAAAAGCTCTTTTGAGGCAAAGCCGGATTCTTGCTGTAAGCTCTCTGCAAACCCTTACCGGACAACAAAATAAAAACCACCCTCAAAATCTCTCTCCTTATGGCATCAGCCTTGCATTTACCCGGAAGTAAACAACGGTGAACAGGAACTTCTGGTAGGACAAGGTGGTAAAAATTATGAAGGTCAAATTTGTACTCACGATGGAAGATCTTGTCGTCAATGATAAAAACATTGACCAGGTAATCTTAGATTGGGAATCCGAAATGGACCAGACGGAAATACTTGAATTGTCCCACCAGTGGATTACCTCGAAGAATTTTCTGACGCAGCGGATGGTCGGATTGACCAAGGTCGGTGAGTCGTCGTTGACCATAGAGCCTCTGGACGAGGTAGATGAGGTAGAAGATGCTTGATAAAGTCGTCTCACAACACATTCAACAAGCCGCCGGAAAACTTGCCGAGCAGTTGGACGGCTATACCGGATTTCTCGGTTCCGTGAAGGAAACCATTCTGGAACATTTCGGACCGAATGGGTTGATAGCCGCGTATATCGCTGTCGCCGTCTTAGTGCTGGTGCTGGTTTCTCGGTTGGCAAAAATCACCTTTTCCGCGGTCAAGTACCTCGTTGTCCCGGCGGTTGTTCTTGCCGTTGTCGGTTCGTTCTTCTTGCCCTACTCTTTTTACATGCTTCTGCCGGTAACTGTCACCGGCTGTTCCCTTATCCTCTTGTTCAAGGGGTAGGCCGCCGCAAGGAGAGCGGAAAAGCTCCCGGTGCTTACAGATCCAGCGTTATTACTTTTCCCGCGCCGCCTTCAAGGTACTTTTCGGGAAAGCGTTCTTTTATTTCCGCTTTATGTTTGGTGCAATGGGTGGGGCAGACCATGGTGAGTTCTTTGAGCACGTCATATTCCTCGAAGCCGTGCAGTCCGCCGATGAGCGCGTAGGGCGTCCCGAATTGAGATGCTGCTGCAAGGATGTTTTGTACGCCCGGATGAGAACAGCCGACAATAATTACCAACCCTTTTTCCGTTTTCAGCACCAACGATTGTTCGATGCCTTCCAATTCGCCGGTGGAGAAGATATTTTCATGAAGTTGGTAGGCGTTTTTTGACCTGATTGTCTCGACATTCTCCATCTCCTGTTGGAAGGAAAGAGGGACGTACGTTTTCACCGGATGCAGCTTCAGGAAGTCGGCAAGGCCGCCGGTATGGTCCCAATGGTCATGAGAAATGAAAATCTCTTCAATTGCCTCCGGAAGGAGGTCAAGTTTTTTCATGTTTCCAAGAAGAATATCCCCTTTGGCGCCGGTATCGAAAAGTATCTTTTTCCCAAAGGCTTCCACCAGACAGGAAAAACCCCAATCCGCTTGCAATGCTCCGTCCCACGCTTCATTGTCGTAGATGATTGTCAGTTGCATTATCTTCTCCTAACGTTTAGAAGAGTTTCTTCTTTACATAACAAGAGCGATTATTTTTTTGTTGAAGTTTTTTTCGACTTTTTTCACTCTACAGCAAAGGGAAAGCTGACGTGTTTCAACATTTAACTATGGAGGTCTTCAATGAAGAGTTTGCTCACGTGGGTGGTCATCGGAGTGCTGATGGGAATTCTCCTTGTCGGTGTCGTTTCCGCCCAAAGCGTCCCTGCCCTACTTAACGTCCAGGGAAAACTTACCGATACGACCGGCAATCCCGTTGCTGACGGCTCGTATTCGGTGATGTTTACGATTTATGATGCGGCGACGGGGGGAACGGCTCTCTGGGCGGAAAACCAGGTCATTACGACATCGGGAGGCTTGTTCAGTGTCATGTTGGGCGAATCGACGAGTTTCCCGAACGATTTGTTCGATGTGAGCTCTTTGTGGCTTGGAATAAAGGTCGAATCCGACCCTGAAATGACCCCTCGTCAGCGCCTGACGACCGCGCCGTATGCATTTCGCGCTGCGAACACCGCTACCGGTGGCGGCTGGATCGATGGCGGAGGAGTCATTCGTTTGGAAACGAGCACTGATAGCGTCGGTGTCGGAACAAGTTCTCCCGAGGCAAGACTTCACGTGGTCGGTGATACGGCGACTCCGGGCGTCATGGGGGTAAGTTCCGGGGGCGGGTATACGGCTGGCGTTTCCGCCATCAACACGGGCAGTGGCCCAGGCCTTTACGCCACCAGCACCAGTTGGCACGCCATCTTGGGTGTCAGTGACAACGGTAATGCCACCGTCATGGGGCGCAATGACGGGGCAGGACCCGGCGTCAAAGGACAGAACCAGAGTACCGGTCCCGCTATCGTCGGGTACGCAAATACCGGTAATTTATTGGAACTCTCAACAACCCCCGGACCCGTCCGGAAGGTTACTATCGACAACAGTGGTAACATTGAGGCGGCGGGAATGATTCAGTCTGACAGCGGTGGATTCAGATTTCCTGACTTGACCGTTCAAACTACTGCGGCGTCCCATTCTCCGACTCAAGCTTCATTTGGTTTTGTGGTTTACAAACCACCGTCAAGCGGGGTGATTGCCTACGGGACTGTTACATCGAATGGAACCCTCTATTCCGGCACCTCAAACCTTTCAGTATCATGGAACAGCTCTCTCAACCGGTATGAGATAACGATAACAGGCGAAGACTATTATTACCTTGATTATGTTACGATTGTTACCCCCTCCTCGGGTATGCCATGCTTTGCTCGAACAAACAGTATGTCAGGAAAACTCCTTGTATATCTGTATGAGGCGAAACCGCATGACTAAGGGGATATCCGATGAAAAGAAATAAAAGGCTCGTCATGAGACTGTTGATAGTATCACTCATCTTTTTGGTCGGATATCAGATAGGTTGGGCGAAGGATGACACCGGTGTTCGTACAGCAACCGGTTCGACCCAATTTGAGCTGGCGTGGCTGACTATCAACCAGGGCGGCTCGGCTCAGCAATCCTCAACCAACTACGGCGCCGGTATTTCGTGCGGTCAGGTAGTGAGTGGAACTTCTCAATCTACCAACTACCGGGTGACCTTCGGCTTCTGGCAGTTGGGAGTGACGGCAACGGGCGTCGAGGAAGTGCCGACTCCTGAGCTGCCCGCTTCGTTCAGTCTTATGCAGAATTATCCCAATCCTTTCAACCCGACGACCGTCATCGAGTTTACCGTTCCGCAGCGGTGCAAGGTGGAGCTGGTCATTTACAACCTGCTGGGTGAGAAAGTGACCACTCTGGTCAGTCAAGACATGCCGACCGGGAAGTACCGTGTCAGTTGGGATGGGAAAAATGAAAGCGGGAAAGAGGTAGCGAGCGGCGTGTACTTTTACAAGCTCAAAGCCGGCGATTTCACCGCGACCAAAAAGATGGTTTTGCTGAAATAGCAACGGAAGAAAACGAAAACGGCAGGGGCGGAAAGCTCCTGCCGTTTTACATGTTCCCTGAAATCGACTACACTCCGGACTGTTTGTCAAAGTTGCGAATAATCATCCCAAACCCGGCGGTCATCCCGAAGCGGGCGTAAAAGGCTTCCAAGTCCTTATCGCATATGAGGTCGACCATGTAGAGTGACGACAACTTTGCCAGCATCCGCCGGACGAGCTCGCTGCCAATACCGCGTCCTTGATATTCCGGTAACACTTCGAGAAGGGGGATATAGGCACTCAGGACGTTGTCGCTGACGGCGTTGATGAACCCGACCACCTGCTGAGTTTTGTCGTCCAACGCCAAAACGACATGGGCGCTATTTTCCAGCAAACGCAGATGCACTTCCGGCGTCGGCGGATGGGTCCACCCAACAAAAAACCCTCGCAACCGCTCCACCGTTATCCCTTCAAGCGAGTCAGTGTAGGTTATCAAAAGATGTTCTCCGATTCTTATATATAAAATTAGTTTGCTTCCTTCATAGAAATGAGGATGGTCCTAAGAGGTTAAGCTCTCATAGAGATCTTGCCACGAAAGACCTGCTTACCCAGGAATGATAACCTTTTTTACGTATTTTTTTCTTTACATCATTCCCGCAAAAGCGGGACTCTCTCACAATCTATAAGTCTCTCAATTTAAGCACGACTCTCCAGGATGACAGTACATCAAGGTTACATTTACATCTTCCTTTCCTTAGGTCCATCGTACTCGAACGGTGGGGGACCGAGTCGGCGCATAGGTCGCTCGCGGGTCATCTCTTCGTAAGCGTGCGCCAGCAGCCCTGGCACGCGCGAAATAATGAAGAACCCCTTTCCCAATCGCCAGTCAAATCCCATGTCTGAAATTACCGCCGCGATAGCGCCGTCAACATTAATCGGGAGACTCTTGCCCAGTTTCTCCGCCAAAGCGCTTTCGATAGCTTTGCAAAGTTCGATATGCTTTCCTTTGTAGCCATGGCGCTCGGCGATTTCGAACAGCTTCCCGGTGCGAGGGTCAACCTTGTGAAGCCGATGGCCAAATCCGGGCATCCGCTTTTTGTTTGCTTTCAGCCAGTCTACCAGCTCCGACGCCAGCTGCTTGACGTCGTCGCCTTTTTTCGCCCATTCCTGCATTATCTTTGCCGACTGCTCGATAGCGCCCCCGTGGGTGTCGCCAATGACCAGCACTCCACCGGCGATGGCGGCATTGAGCGGGTTACCCCCGGAGACAACGGTTCTCGTTCCCAACACCGATGGGGGAGAGGCTCCGTGGTCAATGGACGAGACCAAAATTGCGTTCATTAGCGCCGCTTCCGCTTTGGTGGGGAGTTCTCCTTTGAGGATGAGATAGACTGCCTCCGCATACGAGAGATTCTCCATGATGTCGGCGATAGGGTAGCCCCGCACGTTAATTTTCCCGGGACCGATGTCGGTGATTGCGGTTTTCCATGTTTCTTCAGCCATCTATACACCTCGCTGTTTATCGAATGTTTCTTGCTTCCGATTTTTTGTTTTCCTTGGTTTGTGTCGAATCCAGCGCTTTCAGTCGCTCTTTGACGAAATCCAGCCACAAATTTTGCAAGCTGTCGACCGGCATTTGGAAAATACCTTCGACCGCTTGGTCAAACGGTGCTTGCGCCCGGTAGAGCATTTCCAATCCGATAATGCCGAAGTAGTAGGAAAGGAAATCGACAAACGACGCCGCCTCGGCTGATTGGTAGCGCTCCGTATTGCTGTCGACGGTAGTGTCTTCCGCCAGCTTTTGCAGGGGGATGAACTTCCCTTCGTCAATGAACCCTTGCGTGGATTTGTGATAGTTCTGCCCCGAGTAGTCGAAAAGAGCGATCAAACCGTGCTTGAGAAACTTGTACTTCGGCTCGATGTTTTGCCACTTGGGCAGCATGTACTGCATGAGAGTCGGACCGTAGAAGCTGGGCAGCCAGAAATGGATAGCATTACTGTCGGCGAAGGGGTATTTCCTGCCGGTCATTTCTCTGCCTTGTCCCAAACCGGTATAGAAGTACACTACTAAGGTATCGAAAGGTACGTCAATTTCGAAGAAACGGCAGTTGCGGTTGATGGCGGTTATGTAACCTTTCGCCATGTCACTGAGGGTATATTCCAGCGGGTGACCGGGTGGGTAGATGATTTTAATGTTTTGGTAAGTGAATGTTTTCCACCCGGCGTATGGGTCGTCGGTTTGGGATGAAGTCTCTTGGGACGTTTCTTCTTCCTTTTGGGAGCAGCCTACTGCAAAGAGGGAAGTCACGATTGCCAATGCAAGCATGATAATTGTTGTCAATGTGAGTTTTTTTGTAATCATCTTTTCTCTCAATTTATGTGAATTCGCCTCCGCTTCCGTTGTGGAAACGATTGGCAGTTTCATTCTACTTGAATTTCTTAAAATAATTATCAATTTCCGGCCGCAGTTCAATCCCCACTCTCTCAAAACAGCTTAATAATTCATTATACGTTCCGTCACCACCCAGAAAATCCCAAAATTCTTCCGCAACTTTCAATTCATTCTCAAGGTCGAGCATCCCTTTTAAGGTCCAGCGCTCGTACGGCTTTGGTTCATAAGGATTGTACGGTATGGCGATATACGAGTAGACGTTTGCCTTTGGCTTCTCTGCGAGGTAGATTGCCACCCATTCTAAAAGAGTGCGTTTGAAGTTTTTGAACTCACCAATATTTGGTTTGGCGGTTTTGATATCAAAGAAGTGAACATTGCCTTTTGAATCTTTCAGAAACAAATCTACTTTTACTGTTTTTAGGGTATTCATCTCCCCGTGCGCGGAGACCTTTCTTATTCTCTTAATTTCCTCCGCTTTGTTCGGGTCATTACCAGTAGACAACTCATTTATGATATGCTGGATTTCCCGCTGGGCGTCCTCGCTGATGGCGGTCCCAAGGACATATTGTTTTTTTGCTTCTATAAAGTTTGAACGGGCTACCGTTTCGGCTACCGGCTCGAAAATAGAAGTTCCAAATGTTGTGTTCAAAGAGTGAATAAAAGAAAACAACGCCATGCGATCTCTTCCAAGCAGGCGATAGTGGAAAGGCATGCTTTTTGTTTCAGGATTGTAATTTTGAAATTTCTTTCTAAGACTTTCTTTTATTACCTGTTCGACTTCTTCGATTTGGTTCTGTGTTAAAGCCACTAGGTCTTTTCCTTCAAATGAAAGATTATTTCAGCATAGGCGGTTCGATCTTTTTCGACTCGATTCAATACCGGTCTTTTGTACTGATTGACGATTTTCATACCAGCCAAGTCTGCAATCGCAGGGTAGAGGTTATATTTGTCATTGGCGACGAGAAAGATGTTATAATCTTCTTTGAGAAACCTCTTGCAGTTTCTCAGTACGTCGGCAATACCGTGCACATAAGACTCCCGAGCTTCTCTTCCTTGCCCTTTGAAAAGGGGACCGATTTCCAGTTCGTCTTTTCTTTCAAACTCAAAAATCTCATAGGCGTAAGCATGTTGTTCATGATAGTTGATTAGACCCACGTACGGAGGTGACGAGAAAATACCGGCGATTTTTTTCTTTTTCATCAGAGCCGCCAATTGAGGATGTTGGCTTCTCACTTCTTTAAGGAGGTCAATTTTTTTACTGTCGCCGACAAGGCAGACTTGCATGGCGTCGGTTCTCAATCTTTCGAATTCCAATAATCGGTTGATCGTGTCGATGGAGTAACGATGCCACCAACCCATTATGGAAAAAATTGGCTTACAGATTTTTCCATGCTTTTTGCAGTAATAGGTGGTTGTAACCGGTTCTTTCAATGTTGCTAAATCGGCATGGGTGGTAGCGCGGCATGACCGAACAGTTCTGCTTAGTATGATAGTTAGCGTTTTCTTTATATCCGGGTCTTCAATTTGTTTGATTTTTCCCGCTAAAAAGTCAATTTCCTCCCTCACCGGCGCCAGGAACCAGCGATCGAGGAAGGTTTCGTTCCGCTCCTGCTTGACTTGGATTTTGTGGTGTTTTACCAACCGTCGATAGGTTGCTAAAAATTCGTTTTCTTTTTCCTTAGCGTATTGTTTTTCATTAATGAACCCTTGTCGAACTTTTCTTTTATACTCCGGCGCCGGGAAATATTTGGCGTTGTAAGTTGCCAGTTCTTGAAGCAAGTGCTCCTCGAATAGTACGTTGCCCTTGTTTTCTTGGAATTCTTTCAGTTCAGCGGTTAGCTTCTTTATGACGCGGGAAAGTTTTGTGAAATTGTGTCTGGCTACTTTTACCTCACTTATCAACACGTTGAAAGCGGAAATATCGATTCCTATCGCATGCAGCCCCAGTTCGTTCGCTTGAACCAGCGTCGTCCCGCTTCCACAAAAGGGGTCCAAAACAATATCCCCTTCCGAAAAGAAGATATCTTTTTTGAATTCGTCGGTGTGACCGTCTAAGAAGTATTCAGCCAATTGAGGGATAAATTTGCCCTTGTACGGGTGCAGGCGGTGGACATGTTTCGTCCGCTCGGATTCCTTGTATTCCACAAAGGATAAATGCCAGTTGAGATCGCTCCCCAAAGCGGCTTTCCATTCTTTCTCTTTTTTATTGAGAGTGTCATAATATTCCTTGAGTTCGTTCTTGTCGATGAGTGGATTGCCGTTGTTGCCGTACTTTTTTATTCTCCCGTATTGGATAAGATATGAGATATTGGAGATAGTTACATGCCTTTTCAAATATTGAGTTGCCCAGAGGCTTGCCTCCCGAAGGGTAAATAGTTTTTTCCCTTGTGCAAACAAGGTCAACTGATCCATGTTATCCCGTCTCCATTCTTCTGGCATCGATCTCTTTTCGGGTACTGGTATATCTCCTTTCATCACCTGAAAAATCAATATACTCCTCCTCCCAACGGATGTCAAACAGAGGAAAAGGGATTATAATTTTGCGTTGAATGGCTTGACTTCGGCGACGGGATACATAATATTGGCAGCCGGACGACTTCGACGGATAAACGGCTGACTCTCAGGTGGCGTTGGGTCTGAGTGAGGTTGGCATGGATGAGGATGGTTCGGAAAGGTAATGGCTGTGTTAATGGTCAGCACGAGGAAACAGTTTGCAACACCGACATTTTCCACCGATATCCTGATTATTGTTGGGGGCTACGGCAGCGGCAAGTCCGAAGTCGCCGTCAATCTTGCCCGTTATCTTGCGGAAAATTTCTCCGACAACGTATCGATCGCCGACCTTGATATTGTCAATCCGTACTTCCGCTCCCGGGAAGCGGAGGAGGCACTCAAAGCAATCAATGTCACCTCGTTAATTCCCCGGGGCAGTTACAAATATGCCGACCTTCCCATTCTTATTCCCGATGTCAAAGGAGCGATTGAGCAACACGCCGGCAAAGTGGTGCTGGACGTGGGCGGGGATGATGTCGGCGCGCGGATTTTGAGTTCGTTGGCGGATGCGTTCGAGGCGGGGAAGTATGAGTTGCTGTTGGTGCTGAACAAAAACAGACCGTTTACCGGCGATGTCCCCAGTTGCGTGAAACTGATGAATGATATTGAAGCCTCGTCACGATTAAAGCTTACCGGCATCATTTCAAATACCCACCTGATGACGGAAACTACTCCGGAGACCGTTCTCGAAGGGTTGGAATTGTCCCGTGCCGTCAGCAAACAGACCGGTAAACCGATCGTATTTTTAAGCGCCGAACGGGGCATTTTGGAAAAAATTGATCCGCGTGCGGTGGACGTACCGGTTTTGGAACTGCACCGGATGTTGTTGAAACCATGGGAGAGACAAGAAGGATAACGAATGCCGGGAATCACCATAGACAAAAACCATTGTAAAGGATGTGAACTTTGCGTGCGGGCGTGCCCACAGCAGATTATTTCGATGTCCAAAGAAATAACGGTGCGGGGCTATTTTTACGCCCAGGTTCATGATCCTTCCCGTTGTATCGGGTGTCGCATTTGTGCCATTGTCTGTCCGGACGTGGCGATTGAAGTTCATGTCCACGGGACGGTTTTCAGTTTGTTCGATTATTGAATCGAGTGAGGTTAGGAAGAGAGCATGGCAAGAATATTGATGAAAGGAAACGAAGCGATCGCCGAAGCCGCCTTACGGGCGGGAGCGGAAGGGTACTTCTGTTATCCTATTACTCCTCAAAGTGAAGTTGCGGAATATTTGTCACGGCGAATGCCGGAGGTTGGGAAAGTGTTTTTGCAAGGGGAGAGTGAGGTCGCCGTGAGCAACATGCTCTTCGGCGCCGCCTCCACCGGCAAGCGCGTCTTTACGACCTCCTCGAGTCCCGGCATCAGCCTTATGCAAGAAGCGATTTCCTACATGGCGGGAGCGCAGTTGCCGGTGGTGATTGTCAACATCATGCGCGGCGGGCCCGGTTTGGGCGGCATTCTTCCGGCACAATCGGATTACTTTCAAGCCACCAAGGGCGGTGGGCACGGGGATTACCGTGTCTTGGTCTTGGCGCCGTCGACGATTCAAGAAGCGGTCGATTTGATGATGCTGGCGTTTCATCTGGCAGATAAATACCGCAATCCGGTGATGATGATCGGCGACGGGATGATTGGGCAAATGATGGAGCCGGTGGAATTCCCGGACGAATACCACGAACCGCCGCTGCCGCCGAAAGACTGGGCGGCGACCGGTGCCAAGGGAAGAAAGCCGCGGGTTATCAAGTCGCTTTTCCTCGACCCCTTGGCGTTGGAGAAGAACTGCTGGGTTCTGGAAGAAAAATACGAGCGGATGAAGCGTGAGGAAATACGCTTCGAGTTGTACAAGGTCAGCAGTAAGAACGAGATTTTGATTATTTCTTACGGCACGATGGCGCGGATATGCCAGACGGTCATCGATGAACTGGAAGCGGAAGGAATAGGCGTCGGTTTGTTTCGCCCGATAACGTTATTCCCCTTCCCGACGGAGCAAATCAACAAAGAAGCCAAAAAGAAAAATATCAAGACCGTCCTGACGGTGGAGATGAGCACCGCCCAGATGCTGGAGGATGTGGAGCGAGCCGTTCTCGGGGCGAAGCCGGTCAAGTTCTTCGGAAGGACGGGAGGAATCGTCCCCTCGCCGGATGAGGTGAAAAAGTACATCAAGGAACTGGTGACCAAGAAACCGCGCTCCTCGGCACGAAAGAAGAAAAGGTGAGGACACGAAATATGAGTGGTACTGCGACAACGATTTTCAAACGTTCCGTCGCCATGCAGGAGACGGTCACCCATTATTGCCCCGGTTGTACCCATGGAGTCATACACCGGCTGGTCGCTGAGGCGCTCGATGAACTCGGCTTGCGGGAGAGAGCTTTGGGCATTGCACCGGTGGGGTGTTCCGTGTTAGCGTACAACTACCTGAATTGCGATTTCCTCGAAGCCGCCCACGGTAGAGCCCCGGCCTTTGCGACCGGGTTCAAGCGGATGCGACCGGATATGATTGTCTTTACCTATCAAGGCGACGGGGACTTGGCGTCTATCGGGATGGGCGAGATTGTTCACGCCGCCAACCGTGGCGAGAAGATTACGGTGATTTTCGTCAACAACGCCGTCTACGGCATGACCGGCGGACAGATGGCGCCGACCACTCTCCCGAAACAGATTACCACCACCTCCCCCTATGGGCGGGATGTGGAGAATGTAGGCTATCCGGTACGCATCGCCGAAATGTTGGCGTCGTTGGTCACGCCTGCCTATATCGAACGGGTGGCGGTACATACTCCCCAGCATATCATTCAAGCGAAAAAAGCGATTCGGAAAGCTTTCGCATATCAAAAAGAAAACAGATGCTTTACTTTGGTCGAAGTTCTTTCGACCTGTCCGACCAACTGGGGAAAAATGCCCGGCGAAGCGACCGAATGGTTGGAAGCGAAGATGGTCCCATACTATCCGCTGGGATGTTTCAAGGAACCGGAACAGCACGAGGGAGGGAAGTAATGGAACAGTATGAGGTCATGTTTGCCGGTTTCGGCGGGCAGGGGATTATGACTGCCGGGCAACTTCTTGCGTACGCCGGGATTGCCGAAGGAAGGCAGGTGGCGTGGATTCCCTCCTACGGTCCGGAGATGCGCGGCGGAACAGCATACTGTACGGTGGTCATTTCAGACAAGCGCATCGGCTCGCCGATTGTCGTCAATCCCACCAGTATTTGCGTGTTCAATCGTCCCTCTTTCGATAAGTTCGAGCCGCGGGTAAAACCGGGCGGTTTATTGCTGGTGAACAGTTCGCTGATTAATGTCTCGTCGGAACGGGAAGACATCACCCAGATTCTCATTCCGGCGAATGATATGGCGATTCGCAACGGGAACGTGAAAGCCGCCAACATTGCGGTATTGGGAGCTTTTATCGGAGCTTCGCAAGTGGTTTCCTACGATGCCGTACTCACGGCTTTGAAAGAAAAGCTGGCAAAGAAAGAAAGTGTCCTTGACATTAACTTGAAAGTGCTTGAAGAAGGATATCAATTTGCCCGTAAATTTCTCGGTCAAAAGGAAAAGGTATGAATCAAGACTTCAGTAAATTACCTGAGATAATAGCACGTTACCCCCAAAAGCCTCAGTCTTTGATTGCCGTTTTGCAGGATATTCAGAAGGAGTATCACTACCTCCCGACCGAGGCGCTCAAAGAAACCGCCAAAGCCTTGGAGGTGCCGCTGAGCAAAGTTCTTTCGGTAGCTACTTTTTACAATGCCTTCAGCTTGTATCCGCGCGGCGAACGGGTGATTCGAATTTGTATGGGAACGACCTGCCATATTCGCGGGGCTAAGATGATTCAGCAGCAGTTGGAGGAACGGTTGAAGATTAAAGCCGGGGAGACCACCCCGGATTTGAAATATACGTTGGAAGTCGTCAATTGCGTCGGAGCATGTGCCATGGCGCCGGTGGTTATCGTCAATGATAAGTACTACGGGTCGGTCAAAGTCAGCGATGCCAAGAAATTGTTGAGGGGAGGATGAAATGCGGATAGAGACTCCTCAGCAGTTGCGCAAGCTCCAAAAAGAATACCGCACCAAAGAAGAAAGTTTTCCCAAGAAGATTCATGTCTGTTGCGGTCCGGGCTGTTTGGCGAACGGTTCCGCTCAAATTGTGGAAGAGTTCCGAAAACAGCTCAAAAAGAAGCGCATCAAGGGCTTTACTGTGGAAGCCATGAAAGAGACCGGTTGCCACGGCTTGTGTGAGCGGGGTCCGCTGGTGGTTATCGAACCACAGGGAACGATGTATACCAAAGTCAAGCCAAAACATGTCGAAGAGATTTTGGAAAAGACCATCCGCACGGACGAAGTCATCACTGACTTGCTCTATGTCGACCCCAAAAGCGGTGATCCGGTGGAACGCTATGGCGATATTGATTTCTACAAACGCCAACACCGCATTGCCCTGCGAAATCTGGGGAAAATCGACCAGTACAAAATAGAAGATTACATTGCCACCGGCGGGTATCAGGCGGCAGCAAAAGCTCTCACAAAAATGACACCGGAGCAGGTCATTGAGGAAGTAACCAAATCCGGCTTGCGGGGGCGGGGAGGCGCCGGTTTCCCGACTGGCAGGAAATGGGCAACCTGCCGCAACGCCGAAGAGCACCCCCACTATGTGATTTGCAACGGTGACGAAGGTGACCCCGGGGCGTTTATGGACCGGGCTATTATGGAAGGTGATCCGCACTCGGTATTGGAAGGGATGATTGTCTGCGCCTACGCTGTCGGAGCTCACGAGGGATACATTTACGTCCGGGAAGAATACCCTCTAGCCGTGCAGAACTTGCAACTGGCGATTGACCAGGCGACCGAGCGGGGGCTGCTGGGTGAGAATATTTTCGGAACGGATTTTTCTTTTACTATCCATATCAGCCGCGGCGGCGGGGCTTTTGTATGCGGCGAGTCTTCGGCGTTGATGAAGTCGGTCGCCGGTGAAGTTGGAGAACCGCGGGCGAAATATGTCCGCTCCGTCCTCAAGGGGCTCTTCGATAAACCGACGGTGCTCAATAACGTCGAATCATTTGCCAACATCCCGGTGATTATCGAGCAAGGCGGAGAAAAGTTCGCTTCCTTGGGGACACCCAAGAGTACCGGTACCAAGGCATTTTCGTTGGTGGGTAAGGTTCGCAACACCGGCTTGATTGAAGTCCCTATGGGAACGACCTTACGGGAAATCATCTACGACATCGGCGGCGGAATTCAGGATGATAAACCGTTCAAAGCGGTGCAGACCGGCGGTCCCTCCGGCGGCTGTCTGCCCGAATCGAAACTCGATTTGCCGGTCGATTTCGATACTCTGACCGAAGCGGGCTCGATGATGGGCTCGGGTGGGATGATTGTCGTCGATGAAGGCACCTGTGTGGTGGATTTGGCAAAGTATTTCCTTTCTTTCCTCGTGGAAGAGTCATGCGGCAAATGCACCCCTTGTCGGGAAGGGTTGTATCAACTCCATCGCTTGGCTATCAAGGTGAGCGAAGGAGAAGCGACCGAAGCGGACTTGGAAAAGATGGAAGAGCTTTCGGAGATGATAATTATCGGTTCTCTCTGCGGCTTGGGGAAATCGGGTCCGAATCCTTTCTTGAGTACCATCCAATACTTCCGTGATGAATATCTCGCTCACATCCGTGAGAAACGTTGTCCCGCCGGAGTCTGCCGGGCGTTGATTCGGTACGAAGTAATTCCGGAAATGTGCGATGGGTGCATGGCATGTATCTCTGCGTGTGCGGTTCATGCGATTACCGGCAAGAAAGGCGAAGTGCACGTTATCGATCAAGAAGTCTGCGATAAATGCGGGGCGTGTTATGCGGTTTGCAATCGCCACGCCATTAAGGTGATATAGGAGACTGGAATGGCACAGCTTATCATAAACGGAAAAGTTGTTCATGCCGACGACGGAGAAATGTTGTTAGCGGTCTTGCGCCGGGAAGGAATAGATATTCCCGCCTTGTGCCACCATGACGCGGTGGAGCCGTTCGGCGCCTGTCGTCTCTGTACCGTTGAGATTACCAAGGAGGAGTGGGACGGCTGGAAGAATTATGTCACCTCCTGCCTTTATCCGGTACAGGACAAATTGATTGTCAACACCCATTCCGACAAAGTGATTGCGCTCCGCAGGACGTTGCTTGATTTGATGTTGGCTCGCTCGCCCCACTCGACGGTGGTCAGGAAGCTGGCGGAGCAATATGGCATCACGCAGACAGGCTTCGAGGAAGTCCCCGAGGGAGACGATTGTATCTTGTGCGGTTTGTGTACCCGTATTTGCGACCACATGGGCTTTGCCGCCATCTCGACTGTCGGCAGGGGGCACGGCAAGAAAGTCGCCCCGCCCTTGGATGAACCCCCGCCCGATTGTGTGGGCTGTTTGTCGTGCGCCTTGAATTGCCCGACGAACTTCATCACTTTCACCGACGAGGGGGGGTATCGAACCATCTGGGGGAAGAAGTTTGAACTGCTCGCCTGCAAGAAATGCGGAAAGACAACCATCACGAAAGAGTTTGCGGAAACGTTGAGTGCCACGAGAAACATTCCCATGGAATACTTCGAAGTGTGCGACGATTGCCACCGGAAGGAGCTGGCGTTGAAAATGGGCAGCATTGCCGATTGGACCCGGGAGGAGGTATCATGAAGTATACGTTCGTCGTCAATCCCAAGTTGTGTATCGGCTGCCGAACGTGCGAACTAGCCTGCTCTTTCGCTCATCAGGTTAACGGAAAACCGGGGAAATCGCGCATTACCGTGCTTAGCGGAGGAAAGAAAGATTTATGGGTACCGGTGGTTTGTTTGCAATGTGACGATCCGGCGTGCGTCAAGTCGTGCTTGGTGGATGCGTTGCGCCGCAACCCGGAAACCGGTGCCGTTGAGCTGAATCAGGACAAGTGCGTCAAGTGCATGGCGTGCGTAGCGGCATGTCCGTTTGGCTGTTCTTTGTTTGACGAACAAAACGAAATGATTGTTAAATGTGATTTGTGCGGCGGCGATCCGGTCTGTGCCCATTTTTGTCCTACCAAAGCCTTGTCATACCAACCGCTGGAAGAGGGAAAGCTCAAAGTCACCGCTTGAGTTTCACTCCGAGGAATTGAGATGTGCCGCGGGCGTACCTTTCTTCGCTCCAAAAGAGAAGTAGGGCATGGTCTGGAACAGACCTGCCTCTTTTGATATTTCTGTCCCATCAGGTCTCTTCGAGACCTGATCACAAATAGCTGTCCTCATTGAGTTGTCGAAAAGAAGCAGAACCAACGTGAGATTATAAAGCAGTAGTAGGGAAGATCCGGAACGGATCTGCCTTTCTCAAACACTCCTTACTTTGGGGTGCCCCGCCGCTTGCGGTGGGTTTATCGCAGCTCTTCTCAAAAAAGAGCAACGATCGTCAGGAAGGGATTCCTGACGGCGCGTGAAAGTAAAATACCCTTAGGGTGCGCGCGGTTGGGAATCCTTTCCCGACTAGTTCCATAGAAGCACTTTCCACCCGCAAGAAATACATTACGCATCGGGTGACTTTCTCAAAAAGGGAAACAACCTTTCCCGGAATTACCGCAAAGGGTGAAAAAAGCTGTTTGCCCGCAAACGGAAAATGCCTATCTTAAGGTAGAAATCAAAATGTTTAAGCTTAAGCCAGAAGTTGGTTGCCAAAAAATATGAAATTTAATTACAACGACGAAGTGATTGATATTACCACCCGGCTGCCGGTCATTTCCTTACGGGATGTGGTGGTCTTTCCGTACATGATTTATCCTCTCCTGATCGGGCGCGAAGCGACCGTCAACGCTTTGAAAAAGGCGATGGCGGAAGAACGGCAGGTACTTTTGCTGACGCAAATCGAAGCCGGTGTCGAGCAACCGGAAGAGGAAGACTTGTACCGGGTCGGAGTGGTTGCCCGTATCTTACAAGTGACGAAAATGCCGAACGGCACCTTGAAAGTGCTGGTCGAAGGATTGGCACGCGCGCAGGTGCTTTCTCTATATAAAGAAAACAAGGCCTTCCTCTCGGAAGTTAATATAGTCTACCCGGATGAAAAACCGGTAGAGAGGGAAACGGAGGCGTTGTTCCGTTCGGTGAGCGAAAGTTATGCCGAATATGTCCGCTTGAATCGTCGGATTCCGGACGAGGTCGCCATTTCCCTGGCATCGTTTGAAAAATACCATCAGCAGGTCGATACAATGGCGGCGCATCTGCTCGCCAAGGTATCGCTCAAACAACGCTTGTTGGAAGAGTTTACTCTCAAGGGGCAACTCACGCTCTTGGCGGAAATCCTCAAGGAAGAGATAGAGATTCTCAAAATTGAGCAAACCATCGAAGGGAATGTTCGGGAATCGATGACGCGCAGCCAGCGTGAGTATTACCTCCAGCAGCAGTTGAAAGCCATCAAAGACGAGCTGGGGCAGTATGACGAACCCACCGCCGAAGTGGACGATTTGTACGCCAAACTCGAAAGCGGCGATTATCCCGAAACGGTGCGAGCCAAAGCGGAAGAGGAAATCAAGAAACTCGCCAAGATGCATCCCTTTTCCGCCGAGTCGGGAGTGGTGCGTTCGTACTTGGAATGGTTGCTGGGGATTCCGTGGAACGTGTTTACCCAAGGACGGGTTGATTTCAACGAGGTGAAGCAGATTCTCGACAGTGACCACTATGGTTTGGACAAAGCCAAGCGGCGCATCCTTGAGCACTTGGCGGTTATTCGTCTCGCCGGTAAAGTGAAAGGACCGATTTTGTGTTTGGTCGGACCGCCGGGCGTCGGGAAAACCTCGGTGGGACGTTCCATCGCGCGGGCGATGGGGCGGAAGTTTGTCCGCATGTCACTGGGCGGAGTGCACGACGAAGCGGAGATCCGCGGACACCGCCGGACGTATGTCGGTGCCTTGCCGGGGAGAATTATTCAAATGGTCAAACGCGCCGGTTCGTCCAATCCGGTATTGCTTTTGGACGAGGTGGATAAAATCGGCAAGGATTTTCGCGGTGACCCGGCGGCGGCGCTGCTGGAGGTGTTGGACCCGGAACAAAACAGCACTTTTACAGACAATTACCTCGAAGTCGAGTACGATTTGTCTCATATCCTTTTTATTACGACCGCCAATACCATCGGACCTATCCCTCCAGCGTTGCGCGATCGGATGGAGATAATACGCCTGCCCGGCTACTTGGATTTTGAGAAAGTGGCGATTGCCAAAGATTATCTCATTCCCAAGCTGGTGAAGGAAGTCGGACTGTCCCGGATAAAGGTCGAGTTCGACGATGCTGCCTTGTATGAAATCATTCAACACTATACTCGGGAGTCTGGGGTCCGGGAGTTGGAGCGGCAAATCGGCAGCCTTCTTCGGAAGACCGCCGTCCGGCTAGCCGAGGGAAAGAAAATACGGCGGGTCAAGTTCACCAAGGCGAAGGTACAAAAACTGCTGGGTGCTCCGAAGTATATCGGCACCAACATCAAGACGCACCCGACCGTCGGCTATGCGGTGGGGTTGGCGTGGACGGAAATGGGCGGAGAAGCTTTGCCGGTTGAAGTTGTCCCGATGAAAGGAAAAGCTAAGTTGACCTTGACCGGCTCGTTGGGGGATGTAATGCAGGAATCGGCGACAGCCGCCTTGTCTTACATTCGCAACCATGCCGCTCAGTTTGGCTTGGCGGAGAATTTCTTCGAAAAGCTTGATCTCCATGTTCATATTCCGGAAGGCGCCGTCCCGAAGGACGGTCCTTCGGCGGGAATTACCCTCCTGACGGCGATTCTCTCGGCGCTGACGGAAATCCCGGTGCGGACGGATATCGCCATGACCGGCGAAATCACCTTGATAGGCGATGTCTTGGCGGTGGGCGGATTGAACGAGAAGCTGCTAGCGGCAAAGCGCTTGGGAATTACGCAGGTCATCGTGCCGGAGCAGAATCGGAAGGATGTGATGGAATTGCAGCCGGAACTGTTGGACGGAATGCGACTTCATTTTGTCCGCACCATGAAAGAGGTGCTCAAGCTGGCGATGGTGACCTCACCGTTTGTTCGGGCGAAAACACGGCTTCAACGGTCGGTGCCTGCCGGTATGCGACAATGAATATAGAAGTAAGATATACCAGCGGTAACGTCTTTCATATGGGTAAGTCATTAGGTTCGCGAATAGTATCCTGTGAGTTTATTGGTTCCTTTTTCAGCACCGCCGACCTTCCCCGAGATCCCCGTCCGCAAATAGCTTTCGCCGGCCGCTCCAACGTGGGAAAATCATCTTTGCTCAATACCCTCGTCGGGCAAAAGCGCATGGCGAAAGTTTCTTCCACCCCCGGCAAGACCCGCTCGGTGAATTTTTTCTTGATTAACAACAGCTATTACCTGGTGGACTTGCCCGGTTACGGGTACGCCAGTGTTTCAAAGTCGATTCGGGAAAGCTGGCGCAGACTCCTTGAAGGGTATTTGACGGAAAGCCGTTTTTTAATCGGCTTGGTGCTTCTGTTGGATTGTCGCCGGGAATTGACCGAGGATGATGAAATGCTCATCTCGTGGTTGCAGGAGCGGAGTTTACCGGTGCTGGTAGTGGTGACAAAGACCGACAAGCTGAATCGGGATAAAGTCAATCGCAAGGTCAAAGCCGTTCGCGACCAACTGGGAGTGGAAGTAATCGCCTTCTCTTCTGTGACCGGGGCGGGGAAAAAAGAGTTACTGCGCTCGATTCACGATTTGGTGAACGAATATAAACGTGAGAGTAAAGGGTAGGAAACGCATGGGAAAGAATAAAATTGTTTTAGGCTGTCAGTGGGGTGATGAAGGCAAGGGGAAGATTGTCGATTTGTTGGCGGCGGAGGCGGACGTCATCGCCCGTTTTCAAGGAGGTGCCAACGCCGGGCATACCATCGTCATCGGGGACAAAAAATATATCCTCCACTTGATTCCTTCCGGCATTATACACCCCGGGAAAGATTGTTACATCGGAAACGGCGTTGTTTTAGACCCGTTTGCCTTCAAAGAAGAGCTGGATTTTCTGACGGAACAGGGGATTGATTATCAGGGACGGTTGAAAATTTCACCGGCGACCAATTTGGTGCTTCCGTACCACAAGTTGATAGACGCCGTCGAAGAGAAACGGCGTGGGACGGGAAATATCGGTACGACCAAACGAGGTATCGGGCCAGCGTACGTTGACAAGGTGGCGCGGCATGGCATCCGGGTGGTAGATTTGTTCTCTCCCGACAGGTTGAAAAAACGGCTGGATTTTCAACGGGTGATAAAAGCCAAGTATTTGGAAGGTTCCGACGATGAGCGCGCCGACATCGACCGCACTTATCGAGAACTGATAGCGGTGAGTGAGCTTTTCCGTCCTCTGGTGACCAATGTTTCCTTGGCGCTGTATGAAGCGTGGAAAGCGGGAAAAAAGATATTGTACGAAGGGGCGCAGGGGGGGATGCTGGATGTTGATTTGGGTACCTACCCGTATGCGACTTCATCCAACACCACCGTTGGCGGTGCTCTGACCGGGCTGGGCATCAACCTGAAAATGATTGACGAAGTTGTCGGAGTGGTGAAAGCCTATACGACCCGAGTCGGTTCCGGACCGTTTCCGACCGAGTTGGTTGATGAAACGGGGGAAGGGCTGCGGGCTCGGGGGGATGAATACGGTGCCTCTACCGGCAGGCCCCGGCGGTGCGGTTGGCTTGATTTGGTCATCCTGCGCCATGTCGTGCGGATAAACGGGGTGGATTCTATTGCGATTACCAAGCTTGATGTGCTGGACGAGTTGCCGGAGATTAAGGTCTGTGTGGCGTACGAACTTGACGGTTCGACCAGCGACCAGGTTCCCCTGGATTTGGCGATGCTTGACCACGTCAAACCGGTGTATGTCACTTTGCCCGGTTGGCAAACCGACACGACGGGGATTACCTCCTTTTCTGATTTGCCGACTCAGGCACAGGAATACCTGAATTTCATTGCAAAGGATTTGGACGTCCGTATTGCCGTGGTGTCGACCGGGGCTAAACGAGCGGAAACAATACTGGTGTAATCTGTAATCTCAAAAAACAAAAGGAGAATTGAAACGAATGAAAAAGGTACTGTTGCTCATGGGGGTGTTGGTTCTTGCTGCCATAGGGTGGGGATGTAATGATTCCGGTTGGATAACGACAAAATCCGGTTTGAAATATATGGACCTTGTGAAGGGGACGGGGGAAGAAGCCAAAAGCGGCATGATTGTCGAGATGCACTACACCGGCTGGCTGTGGGAAGACGGCAAGCGGGGAAAGAAGTTCGACAGCTCGCATGACCGTAATCAAACCTTCAAATTCCAGCTTGGTGCCGGTCAAGTCATTAAAGGATGGGATGAAGGTATCGTTGGCATGAAAGTCGGCGGCAAGCGGGAATTGCTCATTCCGCCGGAATTGGGCTACGGTGCCCGGGGCGCCGGCGGGGTCATTCCGCCTAATGCGACCCTTGATTTTGAAGTGGAATTTGTCGGTATCGTCAAGAAGTAGTTTTCACTCGTTGAAATAGCTCCTTTGCGATAAATAAAAAAGGCGCCTCCAAAGTGAAGGCGCCTTTTCCCTGTTATAGAACAAGGAGTCAGAGGGAGGAAACGTGTATTAATTTTTCTGTTAGCTAAAACACATTTAAGGGCGTTTCGGTTCCCGAATTTGAGAAAAAACGATGGAAGGAGCAATTTTTTGGCGAAAAATTGACGCTTATTGTCCTTTAATACCGTCGAAAAGGAAGGAAATCAGATACTCTCCCATATCGTGCTGGTAGGAGGATTTTCCCGAGTATTGCCAGCTCACCAACGCTCCGATAATGAGCGAGACGAGGTGAGCCGTCAGGTCAATATCAAAGTCACCGCGAATTTCTCCCGTTTCTTCGCCCCGCGTGATGATTTCCGATATGTAGGCGTGGAGGTACTGCTCCAAGTTTATCCCTTCCAACGAAACGGCCGAGTGATGCACCGCGTCGGTAATGAAGTGGTAAAATTTCTCTTCGTCTCGGCTCATGTGCGGATTGTCCACCAACGAACGAAAGAGATGAAGCAGGCGTTCACGGGCCAAAGGAGACGGCTCGGTGGCTTTGATATGTTCGAGCAGGTTCGCCAGGAAGTTATCGAACAGGATGACGGTAAACTCCAACAGGTGACTTTTGGATGGGAAGTACTGGAAAAACGATCCTTTGGAGATACCGGCTTCGTGGCTGAACTGGTCGACCGACAAACCGTCGTAGCCGTATTCGCCGAACAGCTTGAGCGCGGTGGCGTAAATACGCTTTTTCTTTTCCGGCGAGAGGCGCCGGAAGGTATGAGTGACGATGCCGCGTCGTGCCAGCTCGGTAATGAGGTTCTCATCAATTTCCATGCCGACTCCATTGTTTATGTGATATGACCCTTTGGTCACATATTATACAACAATGATATATATTTTCTTACCATTTGTCAAAAAAATTTGACAAACGATTAATCCGACCGCTATACTTGGGCGTAAAAATTCGGGTACGATAACACGAAACGTTTACGTTTGAAAGGATACAAACATGGGAAAGGTGAGAGTAGCGATTATCGGAGTAGGGAACTGTGCCTCTTCGTTGGTGCAGGGTGTGGAGTTTTACAAAAAAGCAAAAGATGATGACCAAATTCCCGGCTTGATGCACGTCAACCTCGGCGGTTATCACATCAGTGATATCGAGTTCTCCGCCGCCATCGACATCGACAAGAACAAGGTCGGGAAAGATCTTGCCGAAGCGATTTACACCAAACCGAACAATACTTACGTCTTTGCGAAAGTTCCCAAGACCGGCGTCACCGTCCAGCGCGGTATGACGCATGACGGCTTGGGGTACTACCTGTCGCAGGTAATCGAAAAAGCGCCCGGCGACACGGTCGATATCGTCAAGTTGCTCAAGGACACCAAGACCGACGTGGTCGTGAACTACCTGCCGGTCGGTTCGGAAGAAGCGACCAAGTGGTATGTCGAGCAGGTGCTCGAAGCCGGGTGCGGTTTTGTCAACTGCATTCCGGTTTTCATCGCGCGCGAACCGTACTGGCAAAAGCGCTTCGAAGAAAAGGGCTTGCCGGTCATCGGCGACGACATCAAGTCGCAAGTCGGCGCTACCATTACCCACCGGGTACTCACACGGCTATTCCTGGAACGCGGGGTGAAGTTGGAGCGAACCAGCCAGTTGAACGTCGGCGGCAACACCGACTTCCTGAATATGCTGGAACGTTCGCGCTTGGAGTCGAAGAAGATTTCCAAGACCTCGGCGGTGACCAGCCAGCTCAACTATGAGTTGCCTCCTGAGAACGTCCACATCGGACCGTCCGATTACGTCGGCTGGCTGAGCGACCGGAAGTGGGCGTACATCCGCATGGAAGGGACGACCTTCGGTAACGTGCCCTTGAATATTGAGATGAAACTCGAGGTCTGGGACAGCCCGAACTCGGCGGGCGTGGTCATCGACGCTATCCGCTGTTGCAAGCTGGCGTTGGACAACGGGCTCTCCGGAGCGATTATCGAGCCGTCGGCGTACTTCAAGAAATCTCCGCCGGTGCAGTACACCGACGATGAAGCGCGTCGACTGGTGGAAGAGTTCATCGCCAAGTACGGCTGGAAACACGCCGGAGCCAAGAAGACGAAAGCGGTCAAAGTCGCGGCGAAGAAACCCGGGACGAAAAAGACCGCTATCAAGCAAGCGACGGCGAAAACCACCAAGACGAGTTCTCGGAAACGGGTGGTAAAGAAGAAAAAATAGTTTTTTACCCTTTGAATATTTTCTACCTTAGCCGGTGATGAAATCGTCACCGGCTTTTTTCTGGTGTTTGGTGCGAGAGAGAGTAGTGTGAATGAAGAAAACGCAACGAAGTCTTTTTATTACGTTCGAAGGAATTGACGGTTCGGGAAAATCCACCCAAGCGCTTTTGACATATCGTTACCTGATTGCTCAAGGGTACGCTGCCGTGAAGTTGTTCCGCGAACCGGGCTCGACGGTGGTGGCGGAGAAAATTCGGAAGATTCTTTTGGACAAAAAGCTCACGATGGCTTCTCTTACGGAATTGTTTCTCTATGAAGCGGCGCGGGCGGAAATCACCGCTAAGGAACTGCGCCCTGCTCTCGCCAAGGGACATATTGTCCTCTGCGATCGTTTTTACGACAGCACCACTGCCTATCAAGGGTACGGAAGAAAGTTAGACATTCGCACCGTCCGTTCCCTCCACAAAATCGCCGTCGGGGAAGTAATCCCTGACATTACCTTTCTTTTTGATGTCGATCTCAAAACCGCTTTTTCCCGCTTGGGGGAAAATCCCGACCGTTTGGAGTCGCAGTCGCAGGCGTTTTTCAAGCGAGTGAGAAAAGGCTTCTTGGAGATCGCCCGCAAAGAACGAAAACGGGTAAAAGTCATCGACGGCAGCCAATCGGTCGAGGCGGTTTTTCACGACGTGCAAAAGATTTTGGAACGACGGCTCAAACAGTATGAACGCTATGCCCACCTTCGATAGAAAGCAGTTTTTCATAGCGCTTCTCTTTTTGGTTCTCATAGTCCTTCTTGCCGGAGGAATGGGAGGCTACGTGTTGTCTGATCCCGGCATCAGTCATGCCTTTTTGCTGGCAAAAGCGGCAGCGCAAATTGAACGGGTGTGCGGTGATAGTATCTCTCACGCTGAGTTGGTAGCCTCGGCGCGGGAAGGGATGTTCGCCATGCTTGACCGCTACTCCTTTTACGTCGATTCCGCCCGGCTCCACCAACTCGACGAAGAGCTGTCGGGGCATTACGGCGGTATCGGGGTGGTGGTTGTGCGACATGAGTTGGGATTGTTGGTCATGTCGGTGAGGGAAGGCGGTCCGGCCGCCGAGGTGGGGGTTTTGCCCGGCGATATTATCCTTGCCGCCGATTCGGTGGAGTTTCAGGACATTCCGTTGGACAGCACCACCTCACTCTTGCGCGGCAAAGAGGGGACGAAAGTGCTGGTCAGGATTTTGCGCGCTTCGGTCGGGGATACGGTGGAGGTGACCATCACCCGTCGACAAATTTCTTTGTTTCACATTCCCTACGCCGGTATCATCGCTCCCGGCATCGGTTATATTCGCCTGCTGGATTTTGAAGCGGGCGCCTCGGCGGAGGTCGAAGCGGCGATGGATTCCCTGTCGGCTCAAGAGAACCTCACCGGGCTTATTTTGGACCTGCGGGGAAATCCGGGCGGGCTTTTTTCGGAAGCTATCGGGGTGGCGAATCTCTTCTTGGAAGAAGGAACATTCATCGTCGGAACGGATGCCCGTTCCCGCTGGGATGAAAGAAGATACTACGCTGAAGGACCGGATATCCTCAAGGGGAAACCTTTGTTGGTCTTGGTCGACCGCGGTTCGGCATCGTCGGCTGAGATTGTCGCCGGTGCTTTGAGAGAAGCGGGACGTGCCCATTTGGTTGGGGATACCACTTTCGGCAAGGGATTGGTGCAAACGTACCTGCGCTTTCCTGACGGTGACGGCATCCGCTTGACCTTTGCGCGCTACTATTTTGACGATACGGTTTTCTTGAACGATTTCGATTCCACCCTCCACGATGTCGGTCATGGACTGGTCCCGGATTACTTCTTTGCCTTTCCGGAAAAAGCCCCCTTCCCTCGAACGTTGGAAAATTCGTTGGTCTTGCAACAATTCGGGAATAAGTATCAAAAGCAGATTGTCGAGGCGGTGGAAAATGATTCTTTTGATGAACGCTGGCTGCGGCGATTTATCGCTTTTGCCCGAGACGAAGGATTTGCCTATCGCTCGTTTACCACCGACATTGCGGACGTGCTGGCTGAAGTGACGGCTGACGAAGCACGAACTTCCGCTTTGAAGTCTCTTACTCGAAAAATTCTGCACGCCGCTCGAAAAGATGATGAGCGACAGTTTTATAAATACCGTGATTATATCCTCTCTCGTCTTAAGCAAATTGCCTACGAGCGAACCTACGGGACGTTTAGAATGTATGACGAAGTCATCGTGAAAGAACAGCCGGTCATCTGCTATGCCCGGCGCCTTCTGATGGAGAAAAAGTAGTGCCCGACCTTCTTTGGTATTTCACCGGCGGCTTTACGGCAGGCATATTGGGCGGCTACTTGGGCTTGGGAGGAGGGGAGATTTTGGTTCCGTTCTTGACGGTGGTTGCCGGGGTCGACATCAAGGCGGCCGTTCCGGTTTCCGTAGCCGCAGTCGTGGTCAATTCCTTCTCTTCGTCGTATGAGTATATGAAGCGAGGAATGGTCGATGTCGAGTTGGTTGTACTCATGGGCGTTTCCCTTGTTGCAGGCAACATTGTCGGCAGCCGGGCGAGCGTGGTTGTTTCCGCCGCCGAATTGAAAGTGCTTTTGACCGCTTTACTCATCTACACGTCGGTGACTTTACTGCGGGGGAGGAAATCATCCCGCAAGATGGTCTTCGCCGACAATCGAGCCAAGTACATGCGGCTTTGCTTGGCGCTGGTTTTTTTCGTCGGTGTTATTGCCGCTTTGGTGGGCATCGGCGGCGGAATTTTCTTGGTGCCGATTTTGTATCTTATTATCGGCTTGCCGTTGAATACGGCGCGGGGGACGACGGCGGTGATGATTTGCTTTGCTTCGGCGTCGGCAACGGCTGTATACCTTCAATACGATATGATAAATCTCTCGATTGTCAGTCCCGTACTCGTCGGCATCGCTGTCGGCGGCAAATTGGGTGGCTTTTTCGGGACGCTTGCCAAGCCGATAATAATTAGGATATTATTTTTCGTCGTGATGTTATATTTGGCGTTTAAGTTGATACAGGAACCGCTCGCATGGCTGATATGAACGACGATACGTACTTTCGAATAAAAATCGTTCTCTTCGTCCAACGCCTGTCGTGGCTGGGCATAGTGGCGGTCTTTACCGTCGCTTCCGTGTTGTACGCGCTGGGCATTTCCACGGCTGATTTGGTTGCAGCCGGCGGGATGGCGTTCCTTTTGCTGATGGTTGCCGCCAAAATCGTGCTTTTTGCCGAGCAGTTTCGTCGCGCCCGGTTGTATCGTTTTTGGCTGTTGAGTTACCTGCTTATTGTCATGCTTTTATTGACGTACCTTATAAAATATGTGACGGACGTATGAATGAAAAAATAGCGGTCTTTTGTGACTTTGACGGGACGATTTCCCGTCGCGATGTCGGCTACAATATCTTCCACCATTTTTCCGGCGGCAAGAACGACGCCTTGCTTCCCGACTGGAAAGCAGGGCGCATGACGACGCGGGAGTGCCTTTTGCGGGAAGCGGCGATGGTCGATGTCTCGGAAGAGGAAATGTACCGATTCCTTGACGGGTTTGAACTGAACCGCGGCTTCAAAGAGTTTGTCGCTCTCTGCCGGGAGAAAGGAATTGATTTGATAATCGTTTCCGACGGTCTCGATTTTTATATCTCGTATATCCTCAAGCGCAATCAATTGGACGACTTGCCGGTTATCGCCAATATCGGAAAAATCGAGGGCACTTGCCTCAAAATAGAATTTCCTCACCACAATCGAACCTGTACCCGCTGCGGAAGTTGCAAGGGGGAAAGGATTCGGGAGTATCGGGAAAAAGTGGGATCGAAGGTGACGGTGGTTTTTGTCGGTGACGGCTACTCGGATGCCTGTGCCGTCAAAGAAGCGGACATTGTTTTTGCGAAAAAAGACCTTGAAGAATACTGCCGAGCGAATAATATTTCATATTATCCGTACGACGACTTTTTTGATGTCGCCCGACAGTTGGATACGTTAGGATATCCGGCGGGTTTTTGCGAGCCTGCCGAAGGGAAGTCCACGTGAGAGAAGCAAACGGAGCGTGCGCATGAAAGGTATTATCATGGCGGGCGGTTTCGGTACCCGCCTCAGACCGTTGACGATAAATCTTCCCAAGCCGATGGTTCCCATCGCCAACATTCCCATGATGGAGCATGTGGTCGGTCTGTTGGTGAAGAACGGCATTACCGATATTACCGCCTTGTTGTATTTTCAGGCGGACATCATCAGGGATTATTTCAAGGACGGCAAGAACTTCGGAGTGAATATCGATTACGTTCAGCCGGACGAAGATTACGGAACGGCAGGGGCGGTCCGCTCGGCGCTGCGGGTTATCGACGAGCCGGTGCTGGTTATTTCCGGTGACCTTATCACGGACTTCAACTTGACGGATGCTATCAGTTGGCATAACGAACGGGAGGCGGAAGCCACTATCCTGTTGACCCGGATGGAAAATCCTCTTGCCTACGGGATTGTTATCACCGATAAAGACGGGCGCATCAAGCGCTTCTTGGAAAAACCGTCGTGGGGAGAAGCTTTTTCCGATACCATCAATACCGGCATTTACATCCTCGAGCCGGACGTCATTCGTTTGATTCCTCCCAAAACCAACTTTGATTTTTCTCAAAATCTCTATCCGCTGATGTTGTCCAAGAACATGCGCCTCTACGGCAAAATTATGGAAGGGTACTGGAAAGATGTAGGCAACGTCGACGAGTACCGGCGGGCGCATTTCGATTTCTTTGACGGGAACTTGCATCTCGACTTGAAAATGGAGACAGAGCAAACTGATAAGGCGCTGATTTATAAAGGGAAGAACGTTCATATTGAAGAAGAGGTCGTTTTCAGCGGCAAGGTGGTTTTGGGTAATGACGTTTATATCAGCAAAGGCGCCAAGCTCCACAATTCCGTTATCGGCAACCGTTCCCGTATCGGTGCTCATTGTGATATCAAAAAGTCGGTCATTTGGTCGGACTGCACCATCGGAGCCGAGACGGTCATGCGCAGCAGCGTGGTGTGTAACCGCGTCTATATAGGCGATAATGTCCAATTGCTCGATGATGTTATCGTTTCCGATAATTGTGCCATCGGGAAATCCGCCACCGTGAAGGCGAACTGCAAGATTTGGCCCAGCAAGACGGTTGACGCCGGGGCAATTGTTTCCACTTCGATTGTCTGGGGCGAAAAATGGAACCGGGAGCTGTTTACCAACTCAAAAATTACCGGTTTGGCGTTGACGGAGATTACTCCCGAAATGGCGGTGCGGTTGGGGGCGGCATTCGGAGCTTTTCTGGGGCAGGGAAGTTCGGTTGTAACCAGCCGAGACGCCTCGGATACCTCCCGGTTGTTGAAGCGAGGTTTGATTTCCGGCTTGCTGGCGGCAGGGGTGGATGTTTCGGATTTGGAAACGTTGCCGATTCCGGTAGTCCGCTATGCGTTGCACAAGGGGCGCTACGCCGCCGGTATTTATGTTCGTCACAGTCCCGAAGACTACCGCTTGATTGACGCTATCTTTTTCGATGGCTCAGGGTTGGATATGCCGACCTCGAAGTTGAAAAAAGTGGAGCGGATGTATTTCGGGGAGGACTTCGAGCGAGCGTCGTTAGACCAGATCGGGCATCTGGAAGTTCATGAGCAGGTGCTGGAAAACTACCGACAGGATTTTCTGAACGATATCGACGTCGAGTTGATTAAGAAAGCCGGTTTCAAAGTCATCATTGACCATTCCAACGGTTCATCCAGCCAGGTTTTTCCGACGTTGTTCACCGAGCTCGGTATCTCTGCGGTGGAGTTGAACGCTACCTTGAACCCCCGCAAGTTTTCCAGTTCTCCGGAGGAAAGCACCCAAGCGATCGTGCAGCTTTCTTCTATCGTTACCTCGTTGAATGCCGACGTGGGCTTTTTGCTCAATCCGGCAGCCGAAAAATTGACGGTTGTCGATGAGCGCGGCAAACCGATTGACAGCCAGCTCTTGCTGTTGATTGTTACCGACTTGTATTGCCAAACTCATCGGGTCAAAAGAATCGCCGTGCCGGTGGGAGCGTCGATGGGCGTGGAAGAAATCGCGCGGGAATACGGGGCGGAAGTTGTTCGGGTTGCCAATGACCACTTGGCGATGATGGAGATTTACCGAACCGGGAACGTCGATTTTGTCGGAGGCACGAAAGGCGGTTTCATTTTCCCCGGTTTCCAGATGGGTGCCGATGCCATGCTGGCGGCGGTCAAGATATTGGAAATGATGGCACAGACCAAGACCCACCTGGCGAATCACCGGAAGAAATTCGAACATCTGCACCGCCAGACGATTTCCGTTCCCTGCCCCTGGGCGAAAAAGGGCACCGTGATGCGCAAACTTATTACCGGCTCCGAAGAAAAGCGGCGTCAGTTGATTGACGGAGTGCGTATTTTCGAGAACGGCGGCTGGGTGCTGGTGATTCCAGATCGGTTGACGGCGGCGTTCAATATCTTAGCCGAGTCGACCTCTCCCGAGAAGACTCAAGAACTGATCCGCCGGTACCAAGCGCTGGTCGAGGAATCCCAGGATAACTGACCACAGAAGTCGGGCAGTGGATGTCGTCTTAGACCTGCCGAAAGAAAAACACTCAAGAAAGGCAAATCCGTTCCGGATTTTCCCTACGATTTTTCATGCTCTGTCACATCAGGTCTCTTCGAGACCTGCCTACAAATGCTGAGGATTGGCTTATCCTTCCGAAATAGGGGGAGAACTTTCGTAGTGTCTATTTATGTCCTAAAAAAGAAAATCCCTAAAAAAATTGCTTGCCATTTTCGGTGAATGGGTTATAATTATAGGCTTTATTTGCCGACTTTCTTGGTGTAAAGATGAAAGAGCGGCAAGGGAAATATGAAAAAATATGTGACTGGAGAATATAATGGCTCATAAGAAAGGTGTCGGTTCATCGAAAAACGGACGTGACTCGGCGGGACAACGGCGAGGAACGAAAGTTTTTAGCGGGCAGGCGGTTATGGCTGGTTCCATTATTGTGCGCCAGTGCGGTACCCCCATCAAACCGGGCTACAATGTCGGCATCGGGAAGGACAACACCTTGTTTGCCAAAGTGACCGGCGTGGTCAAGTTCGAGCGGGTCGGCAGACGCGG
>CAZAZQ010000019.1:0-45853 GCA_964489705.1 uncultured Ignavibacteriales bacterium | reverse complement strand
TATCCGAGTACGTATAGGTTGCCTCTACCGGCACCGGAGCGGTCTTGGGATAGGGCATGGCATCGCCCACAATAACACGAACCAAATATACCAAGTCACCGACCGTCAGGGTCAGCCCGTCGTTGTTGACATCGGTAGCGGCAATCTGCCCCTCGACGTTGACAGTAAATGCTCCCAACCCGTAGATGAAGTAGTTGGTGAACACGACCGCATCAGCGATCTCATTGGCAATACCGTTGAGGTTGACATCACCACGGGCATCGAGCGAATCGGCACAGGCAATGTCAACACCGCCGTTGATAAAATCTATCATTTGAATGGGTGCCGGTTTTCCCTCGCCGCCGCCTTCCAAGCAACTCGGTTGAACTCCGAAGTATGTCGGGAAGGTACCATCGCCCAAAGTATCAATGCGGTATTCATATCCCGGATCAAACCAATTCTCCCAAACATAATGGGAAACGAAGAGCGAATCCCCCGACTTAGAGGAGATGGTGTTGTCGCCGCAGTCCGTCCAGTAGAATTTGATGGGGGAGAATTGACACTCGAATTGCCGATTATCGGTCACCAGAAAATCAAGGGTAAAGAACGTGAACGGCTTGTCGGTTATAAAGCAACTGGGGTGGTTGGCGCCGTTATTGAGCTCCGCCAAGCCGATAACCCGCACCGTACCTCCCCAGAAGAAGTGGGGATAGTATGACGGGAAGAACCAGTTGCGGTAGGTGAAGTATTCCCAGCCGCAGGCTTCGTAGAGATCACCTCCCACCGCCGTCTGGAAATTGAGAGCGGAGCGGTCATAGGCAAGGAGGAAATCAAAGCCGCCCATCTCTTCCGAACCTTTGGTGAGGGTGACATCGACAAATTCATGTTGCCCTTGGAGAGACATGTGGGTTTTCTCAATTTGAACTTCGTACAACTCCACCGGAACTGCGTCAACAGTAAAGGAGCATTCGGTTGAGTCTACGCCATCGGTAGCACCGACGGTCACAGTGAATGTCATGCCGTCGTCGCCGGGCGAGTCCGGGGTGAAAGAGAAAACGCCGGTACTGGGATCAATGGAATAGGGTCCCACCGGCGAGGGGTTGATTTCAACCACGTAGTATGTGATGGGATCACAATCACCCGATTCGGCGACAACTTGGTGAGTGCCCAAAACACCGGAGACGAAAGGAAGGTGTACACCACAACCCTGCGTAAAACTCGGGGCGACATTGGTAAATATTAAAGATACGGTACAATAGTCATCATCACAACAAATATCGCTTACTTTTACGGTGAGGGTTACGGGTGAATTAGCTGCATCCGCAACAGTTGGGGTGTAGCTCCATTCCCCGGTAGAACTGTTGATACTTCCGGGTCCTGTGACAATCGAGTACTGAAGAACCGGATCGTCAAGGTCAGTGGCATCAAAATCATATTGTGCCGTTTGACAGTGGTCAAAGGTCAAGCTATCTATGCAATTGTCAAAGTGGGGGGGATAGTTATAGTAAACAACATGAAAACAGAAAGGACCCGCCCACGCAGGGGCAAAAGCGCCCTGAGGACCGTCCGTCGACCAAAGCCAGGGGTTTGCAGGAGGGTACCAACAGGAGTCGATACAGAGGGTGTCATCGTTCATGGTAGGCGTTGTCTCAATATACCAAACGTTTTCATTGAAACCGTCCCGGAAACCGGGTTCAAATATGGAAAACCCTCCAATACCTATGGTGTCCCTGCCGATGCCGTCGACGCTGAACGGGTTCATAAAGATCCCGCCATCGTAAGCGTGATCCCATCCACCCACGGTAGAAATGCTGATAGTATCATATTGAATGGGGGTGAAGTTGGCACCGGATGTGGTCCATACCTGGAAGCCGTTTGAGGAACCAAGTATACCTGAGCCATCGCCGGGAGTGTAGTTTATGCGGAAGGTAAATCTTATGTTTTGCCCCATCATAACAGTATCTCCGGAAAATAATCCGGTCACATTATCTAAAACCATCTCAGTGGCACTGTTGGCACTTCCGGCACAAAATACCAGAGACAGAATAAGGATACACATTACCATTGACTTCATAACGTTTTCTCCCTTAAAAATTTTTCTTCGGATTTCCTAATTTTCTTGGCGCCATAAAAAAGTATAGTTATGGTGGTATTTTTAATCGTCCATAATAAGGATAACAATTTTTGGCTCAATGTCAAGCGAAATATCGACTTAACCCTGATTACTCTAGGTGAAAGAAAGGTAAAATCATCCCTTTGCATAGGGCTTGTCATTCTTTGAGGCATGTAATGATACTTGACCCCTATGACGCACTCCCAACCGTTCGCTTATTCTTTACGGTAGAGCGAAGGTTCTTCTCTCCCAGTGCCTTATAGCGATAGCGGAAGAGGGGCTAAAGGCGATGGGGGATGAGATAATTCCCTATATCTCTTGAGCCAGTTCCACTATTCGTTTGTAGGGGATAGCCAGCCAGCTTTCGGCTTGTAGGGCACCGTTGGCGAGGCTTATCATCGAAACTTTGGCGGCGACTTCTTCGTCGGGAGCTTCGTAAATATCCATGAAATCATACTTGCCCAACAGGGCGTAGTGAGCGAGGAACTTTACCTCCGGGCATTTTTCTTTGACTTGATCGAGCCAGGCGCGTCCGATGGAGGCGCGGTCTTTCATTCGTGATGTTACTTCCGGTGAAAGCTTGGTCATGAGAATAAACGTCTTCATTTTTTACCTCCCATAGATTGGTTACTTCTTCTAATAATATACCAGAAAAATGGCTCTTCATAAATAAAATTTACCGGTTTAGGGGGAAGATAATTTTGCGATGCAAGTGGGCTATGAAAAAAGCATTCATTGGGTATCTTAAGACAGGCTCTTCAATTCGATTATGAATTTCTGATTGCTGTTTTTCCACGTTACCTTAAGGAAATGTTTTTCTCTACATTTAGAGAAAGGACATGGGTCGATTCCCATTGCCGTATCAAACGCGGTGATGTCATAGCTTGAGTCTTTAGCAATTCCAAATATCTTAACCCCTTTTACTTCAAGGTATTATTGGAAAATTGACCTGTCGCCACATTGCTTTGCCGAAAGAAGCACATTTCCAACTTGATTTCCTGCTCAGAAATGGTATTTTGTAACCTGTGGTGGTTGTAATGGCATGCAAAAGGTAAAAATAACATGGCGACTTGGTTGACTCTTGAACAAGCGGCGAAACACCTAAAGATTGGCAAATCCACGATCTACCGCTTGGCCCGCAACGGTGATTTACCTGCGCATCGTATTGGGCGAGTATGGCGGCTTGATCGTGAGGAACTAGACCACTGGTTGAAGTCAGACTTAACACACACTCGAAGGAAAATGAACGATATGTAAATAGTCCTAGGACAGGGCATGATGGAAAAACGTATCTCCAAAGTAATGGAGACTGGGCATGGTCAAGGTCAAATTGGAAATAATCACACAGGAACAAATAGACAAAAGAAACTACTGGGTTAATGAGATTAGTCTCCTAAGTGGTAATTTTGGTGTGGACGCTAAAAAAGTAGAGGATGAGATTAGCAAGGAAATTAAGGAGAACGGGATAGATGTTTTGCTTGGTCATCTCAGGCTATGTGGGGCTATTCCCGAGAAATACGGGCATGACACAAGCGAAGAGAAACTTTATTCAAAGTATACAGATGTTGTAATCCACGAAGCATATCTTGCGATGGGGTTTGATAGCATTGTTCTTAAAGAACGTGCTGATGTTGCTGATGTAGAATGTGCAAATGAAGATTACAGCTTTGTCGCGGATGCGAAAGCATTTAGACTTAGTCGAACAGCGAAAAATCAAAAGGATTTTAAAGTTCAAGCTATGGATAACTGGAAGAAGGGAAAACCATATGCAATGGTTGTCTGTCCGGTATATCAGTTACCTGCCAAAACAAGCCAGATATATCAACAAGCTAGCACTAGGTCTGTTTGCATTTCCACATATACTCATCTAGCTGTATATGTTCGTTATGCTGAGATGTCTAGTCAAGAAAAGGCTATGGAATTGGTTTATAAGGTATTTCAAGCAATAGATGCAATGAATCCGTCCAAAGATGCTGGTATATATTGGCAGACTGTTAATCGTGAAATATTAGGCTTTGATCGGAAAATTAAGGAGATATGGCAGGAAGAAAAGAAAGCGTCTGTTGAGTCTATATGTATTTCGAAGCAGGAAGCCCTGACTTTTCTTGCTGCTGAAAGGGAAAGGATTATGCGCCTTTCTAAACAAGAAGCAATCAGAGAGATTATAAGGCATAGCAAAATAGAAAACAAAATAAGAGCGATTCGATCTGTTTCTGATAACGGTATATTAGGCTTAGGGTGATTGTAAATGAACAAAAAATATATAAATAAAATCACACTAGGCGACTGTTTAGAGTATTTGCCAGATCTAACAGATAACAGTATTGATCTGTTTCTTTCGGATATACCTTACGGAATAAACCTTGATGACTGGGATGTCTTACACAGTAATACAAATTCAGCGTTGCTGGGCAAATCACCAGCGCAAGAAGGGAAAACTGGATTTAAGCGCCGAGGTAAGCCAATCAATGGTTGGGCACAGTCTGATAGGAGTATTGGACTTGAGTATCAGGTATGGTGTCAGGAATGGGCAACAAAAGTTTACCCTAAAATGAAAAAAGGTTCTTTTCTATTTATTTTTGGAGCGAGAAGGACGATTCATAGGGTAATTAATGCGTTTGAAGATAGCGGATTTTTATTGAAAGATATTTTAGCGTGGAAGAAGCCATCTGCTCATCATAGAGCGCAAAGGGTTAGCATTGTTCTTGAGCGTAGAGGGCTTAAAAAAGAAGCAAAAAAGTGGGAGGGATGGAGGTTGGGCAATTTAGCTCCTATCTGGGAGCCGATTGCTTGGTTTATTAAACCGTACACTATAGGAGGAACAATTACCGACAATATATTAGAGAATGAAGTAGGTGCAATGAACATAGATGAATGTAAGCTCAATGGGACAAGCCCGACCAATGTGCTTGAATTTGGTTTCGAAAAAAATGAGAGAAGGATACATGAGGCTCAAAAGCCACTTGCATTGATAGAGTATCTGATAAAGCTAACAACTCAAAAGGGGCAGTTAGTCCTTGACCCATTTATGGGGAGCGGAACTACTGCCGTAGCGGCAATTAAATTAGGCCGTCGCTACATAGGTTTTGAAGCAAACCCGGAATTTCATAGTAAGTCATTGGAAAGAATTGCCAACACAACTGAAAATGAAGCTGACGAGTTACCCTTATTTCAGCAAGCACTATTTGAACAAAATGGCTGACAAGTGCTTCACTAAACTGCAATCCCGATGGCGTTTTGTAGTGGCGAGTGAACTTGAGCGTTAAACAATCTTCCTTATTTTATTCTTGGTTGCTCCGGCTACTTTCTGCTTAACTTTGAGCCATTTCCTCTCAGCAGAATCCCACAGAACCTTGATGAGCTATTGCTTGCTCTTGAAGTGTCAGAGAACGAATTTACAGGTAATGAAGATTGGCACTGGTTCCCGATTCCTGCGAAAGACTTTTGGCCCGGTAGCACCACGTATGCTTACTCTCTAAAATTTAAATTTGCTTGGATTTCTTTTCGCCAAACGGCAAGTACGCTGACTTATTTCCTATAAAAAAAACGAACCACCCGATTCACTGGTTGCGGTAATCGGTTCGGTTCGTCAAAAATTTTATGGTGGAGCCAAGGGGGGTCGAACCCCTGACCTCTTGACTGCCAGTCAAGCGCTCTCCCAACTGAGCTATGGCCCCACTATCTACAAAAGTATAACCACCTTATCGGAAACTGTCAATGACTTATTCTCTCCAAACAGGATTTTTTAGCTTTTTCGGAAAAGGCACAGCGGAATGCCTAAAAGCGAAATCGCAAGGGACGTGTAAATGACTTGGTGGTAGCTCAAAACGAAAATTTCCCGCTCCTCGCCTATGCCGGCGTACTGCGCCTGAAAATAGGCGAGCAAAGCCGTTCCCAGAGCTACCCCCGTCGACATGCCGATGTTGCGGGAAGTTGAAAGAATCCCGGACGTAATAGCTCGCTGGTTTTTAGCAACTGAGCCCATTATCGCCGAGGAGTTCGGCGTATTGAATATCGCTGCTCCCCCGGCGATGACGATTATCGAAACGATGATGAAAATGTCCGACGTTTCCATGCCGATGCGGGAAAGCAAGTATAAGCCTGTCGCCAAAACTATCATTCCAATGCAGGTGAGAATTCGGGAACCGATTTTGTCCGACAGACGACCCGACAAAGGCGCCACGATAAACATCAGCAGAGGGAAAATGATAAGGAAAAAGCCGACCGTGCGCGGCTGAAAGTTTTTGACGATTTCAAGATAGAAGGGGATGAGAATCATGACTCCCGCCAGAGAGATGAACATAATGACCGCCGCTCCCAAGGCGGTAACGAGCTGACGATTTTTGAAAAGCTTGAGCCCGATAAGGGCAGTCTCTTCGTTTGACTCTACTTTGACAAAAAGCACCAACGATACCAGAGAGATTATTATCATTCCCCAAATGCGCGCGTCGGTGATGCCGTAGTCACTGATGAGGGAAAGCGCCAGCGTACCGGTGAAAAGGGTAACGGAAATAAGGATTGCTCCCAGCAGGCGGAGTTTTCCTCGGACGATTCGTTTCGGCAGGAGAGGGAAATAGCGGAAAGTAACAATCATTCCTAAAAGTCCGATGGGGAGGTTGATAACGAAAATGGCTTGCCACGGGAAGAACTCAAGCAGGAAACCGCCCAAAGGCGGTCCGGTCATCAACCCTGCCGAGACCATCATTGTCATCATACCGATACCTTGTCCCCGTTCTTTTTCTGGAAAGACCTCCGTGACCAAGCCGGGTCCTACCGCTTGGAACATCGATGTCCCGATGGCTTGGATGATTCTCCCAAAAACCAGCGAGTAAAGCGACCAACTGAAAATACACAACAGCGAACCGACGAAGAAGAAGCTAAACCCGAACTTATAGGCAAAACCATAACCTTTTCGCTGCGTCCACGAACCGAAAACCAAAAGAAGCGACACCAACGTCAAAGTGTAAGAGAGAACCACCCACGCAACTTGATTGACCGAACAGTTCAAATCTTTGGCGATAGTCGGAAGGGCGACGTTGAGAATGGAGCCGTCCAACGTTGCCATAAAGGTTCCAATAGCACCGACGGCAAAGAACTTGTACCGGTGGCGTTGGATGATGTTTTCTGCCGTTTTTTGCTGTTCCGTCATAACTCGTTGCGTAAAAAAAGATTGACAATCAATGCCTGCAACCATAAGGTGAGGGGCAGGAGCCGTCAACTTATTTTTATGATGAAAAATTTTGAACACTCAAGCCGTTGATTCGTCGATATGAAGAGAAGAGGCATAATCGGGGTATGAACGACAAGATCCCCGACCTTGTAAAAAGATTTTTGAGTGGTGATCGCGAAGCGTTTGCGGAGCTGGTCAAGAGGTATCAAAAAAAAATATACTCGATTGGCTTTCGGCTTCTCGGGAATCATCTTGATGCGGACGAGGTCGTCCAAGAGACCTTCGTTCGTATCTACCGAAAGCGCAACGAGTTGGAAAACATCAACTATTTTTCGACTTTCCTGTTGAGAATTGCTACGAATTATGCTCTTGATCTGCTTCGGAAACGAAAGGGTCATGTTCGGGTCGACAATATGTCGTCCGACTTGCCCGGAAGTGAGCAGTTGTACTTGTCACGACACGTGATTACCCCTGGGGAGCAGTTCGAGAATAAGGAGCTGATGATGGAGATCTGGAGAGCGCTCAGGCGTTTACCGCCGCGTCAGAGGCTCACCGTAATTCTTCACGACATTGAAGGATTCAGCACCTCTGAGATTGCTCACGCCTTGGAAAGTCCCGAGGCGACCGTCCGCTCGAATCTCCACATCGCGAGAAAAAAGCTGAGAGGCTTTTTGAAGCAGCGCTTAGAAAGAGAGGAGTAAAAATGACGTGTCAATACTTTCAGACGCTGCTGGATGACTATATCGACGATATCGACGGCGTGTTATCGGCGACGGAGAAAGAAAACATGGAGAAGCATCTCCGAGAATGTTCCCCCTGCCGAGAGGAGTGGGAAAGAGCACAGCGTCTTCAGCGAGTGCTCAGCCGTTTACCGTTTCCCGATCCGGGAGATGAGTATTGGAAAGAGGCGACCACCCTCATTCTCGCCAAGAGTGTGGACTATCTTCCCTGCTCTCGACAGAAGGTTTCCCCTTCGTCGTATCCGTCGCAGGGGACAGGAAAGAGAGGTTTTCTCCAAGCCGTCGCGTCTCTGGCAGTATCGTTGTTCATTTTGTTTTCGGCGCTTCTCATCGGTTCCGGTCAGCAACGGCAGATAAGCCGCCAGACGACCGATGAGATGCCGGTTTTTGCTACCGCTTCGGTGAACGACCTCCTGCGCGAGCGGTTTCACGGTCCGGCAATAACGAAAGAAGAACAACTTCAGCTTGCCGAGGGGATGCTTTTGATGGGTCCGCCGAGTTTCTTGGGAAGATTTGCACTTTTCCCGGAGATAACGGATAGTCCGTAACCTGTGAACCGATGAATTTTCTCGAGAGAGGAGTCACGACCTTGCAGAAATTAACCGCCATGTTCGCTCTCTTGTTCGCATGGAGTCTGCCTTTCTTGGGCTGCGACTCCGGCGTCAAAGAAATCGAACTCCGGTACAAGCTTGAGCCGGGGTTGGAGTTGACGTACGAACAGATAACGAAGAAAGCCAGCCGTATCTACCTCGCCGATTCTTTGGTGAAAAATTTTTCCGGAACGTCGAAGATGACGGTCAGACAGACGGTCACCCGCCGGTTGGATTCTGCCGTTGCCGAAATCCGGGAAGTTGCAAGTTGGAAAACCAAGAAGCCCCGTCAGGAAGATTCGACGAAATTTGAAACCGTGGTCGAGAAACGGCTGCTGACAATGCGAGTGCAGCCGAACGGGAGAGTCCTTGATGTGGCGTTTGAAAAAGGGGACAGCCTGCTGGTTCACTATTTCAAGAACTATTACGAGCAGGGGATGCCGGTCTTTCCCGCCGGACCGGTGACGGTCGGGGACCGTTGGATGCAAAATACAAAGGTTATCCTTTCTCCCAAGAAGACTATGGAAGCATCGATGACCTACGTCCTCACCTCCTTGGTGCGCGAAGGAGGGTATGATTGTGCGGTGATTGAGTACGATGGAGAGGTGGTCATACCGGTTGATGTTTCCTCTTCAACATCTTCGGTGCGTTCCGGGTATGACCGCATCAAAACCGCCGGGAAGGTCTATTTTGCCTACCGGAAGGGGGTGGTCGTCTTTCAGCAGGAGCGATGGAGTATCGAGCGAAAGCGTACCCGTTCGGCTGAGGGGAAGAAGCAGTCATATCGCGAAAAAATCGAGCTTGATGTCAGTTACAGGCTGAAAAAGTATACTTTCCCGGTGTCCGGCGAGGAAGAAGCATGAGTAGAGGGCAGACGGGGCTGCCGGCGTTTTTTCCTTTGGCTGCCGAAAATAAAGAATATGCCTTTCAAAAGAGTCATACTTGTCATTCTTGACGCCTGTGGTGTAGGGGCACTTCCCGATGCGGCGTCGTATGACGACAGCGGTACCGCCACCCTTCCCCATACCGCTCAGGCGGTGGGAGGGCTTACTATGCCGATCTGTCGAGCCTTGGGATTGGGAAATATCGTCGAGATTGCGGGGATCGCGCCTGTTGCCGCAGCTCACGGGAGCTTCGGAAAGATGGCGGAAAAGTCGGTGGGGAAAGATTCGACGACAGGTCACTGGGAGATCGGGGGGCTGGTGCTTTCCAAGCCGTTTCCGCTCTTTCCAAACGGTTTTCCTCCGAGTTTGGTCGCTGAATTTGAACGGCGGGCTGGTGTGAAGACCATTGGAAATATCCCTGCCAGCGGGACGGAAATTATCAAGGAGCTGGGAGAAAGGCATATGAAAACGGGGGAAATCATCCTCTACACCTCTGCCGATTCCGTTTGGCAGATGGCGGCGCATGAGGATATCTATTCGCGCGAGCAGTTATACGAGTTTTGTCGAATCGCTCGAGAGATGTTGACCGGTGAAAATGCCGTGGCGCGGGTGATTGCCCGCCCCTTTACCGGTACGCCGGGAAACTTTGTCCGCACGGAGGGACGAAGAGATTTTTCGTTGGAGCCGCCGGAAGAAACGATTCTCGACGTGTTGGAGCGGGAGGGATATATGACCCTTGCCGTCGGAAAGATTTGGGATTTGTTTGCCGGACGGGGCATCAAGGACAAAATAAAAACCGCCAATAACGATGAAGTAATGGACGCCCTGATAGAACACGTGAAGCACGATACCGAACATGCCTTGATTTTCGCCAACCTGGTTGATTTCGATATGCTGTGGGGACACCGCCGAAATGCGGAAGGTTTTGCTAAAGCGCTCATGGCGTTCGATGAACAACTTAAAGATTTGCTTGAAGTTTTGCACACGCACGACCTTTTGATAATCACGGCCGACCATGGTTGCGATCCGACATATACCAAGCATACCGACCATACGCGGGAGTATGTGCCTTTGTTGGTCTATGGAAAGAATGCCCGTTCGAATGTCGATTTGGAAACCCGGCAGACCTTTGCCGATGTCGCCTCAACCATTGCGGAGATTTTTGAGCTCAGGCATGAGTTCCCGGGACAATCGTTTTTGGCTGAGATTGCTTAAAGAAAAAAAGAACGGACGATTGCGTTAGAGTAAGAGTGAGAGGAAAAAGATGACAGATATTTTGGATGGTCTCCATCGCCGTTTCGACCACGCCGCTCTCAAACCGGAAGTGGATGAAAAGGCAATCCGTACTCTCTGTGAGGAAGCTCGCGCCTACGAGTTTTATTCTGTTGCGGTGAATCCAATTTGGGTTCCTCTTGCCAAGAAGGCTTTGCAGGGAAGTGGAGTGAAAGTCCTTACTGTTTCCGGCTTCCCCCTGGGAGCGGCTCGCTCCGATATCAAGGTTGCCGAAGCGGTCAAGGGAGTGGAAGACGGGGCGGACGAAATAGATATGGTCGCCAACATCGGCTGGTTGGTATCGGGACGTTACGTGGAGGTGGAGAGAGAAATTGCCGCCGTCCGCGGGGCGCTACCTTCTTCCGTGGTGCTCAAGGTCATTATCGAAGCCGGAAAATTGACGGAAGCTCAGCAGATTGACGCCACCAAAGCCGTCATCAACGGCGGAGCTCAATTCGTCAAGACCTGTACCGGCTTCTTTGGCGGTGCAACCGTCGAGCAGGTCGTGACATTGTTCTGTGCCGCCGAAGGGAAAGTTGCTGTCAAAGCATCCGGCGGGATTCGGACGTTGGAACAGTGCCGAGCGCTTTTGGGAGCGGGAGCGGTACGGCTGGGCAGTTCCGCTTCGGTAGATATAATGAAGGAACTAAGGCACGGTAAATCCGTTGTGAAGAGTAGGCAATAATAGAGAACTTTTTGTGCTTCATCGGCTTGGGCGGCGAATTCCGAACGGCTTTGTTATCTTAAAGTATCCCTTTAGATAGATGTGGTAGCATACTGCTTTATAACTACTCCAGTTCTATGATGTTGTGGTGGTCGTCGTTAAGACATGAGGGAAAAAGTTCCGTTCTGCCGTGCGATTGTTCTCTCTTGACGGGAGGAGTGTGACCGTTTGTGATTATGACGAATGGTATGACTCGTCTTCGCTGGGATAGTTTCCCGTTCGCACGTCATTGATATACTTTTTGACCGCTTCGGTAATGATGGGGGGAAGATCGGCGTATTGACGGAGGAACTTGGGAGTGAAGCTTTCTTCTCTCAGTCCTAAGATATCATTGATGACCAACACTTGCCCGTCGCAATGAGGTCCCGCTCCGATACCAATGGTGGCGGTGGTCTTCAAAGAGGAAGTTATCTCTCGGGCGGTGTCCGAATCAACCAGCTCCAGCACCATCGAAAAGCATCCGGCTTCTTCCAATGCTAGCGCCGATTCCAGCAGGTAATTCCGCGAGAGATTTTCTTTCCCTTGGATTTTCGGTCCTCCGAAGCGATGGATGGATTGCGGCGTCAAGCCGATGTGTCCCATTACCGGGATGCCGCACTCGATGACGCGCTTAATTGTCGGCGCCATCTCGATACCGCCTTCGATTTTGATGGCTTCGGCGTTTCCTTCCTGCAGGAAACGCCCGGCGTTGGTAATGGCTGTTTCAATCGAGGGTTGGAAAGAAAGGAAGGGCATATCGGCGATAACCAGCGCTGAGGAATTGCCGCGAGCGACAGCGGCAGTATGGGCGACCATGAGGTCCATCGAAATGGATAACGTCGTCGAGAAGCCGTGGACGACGTTTGCTGCTGAGTCTCCGACCAAAAGAGCGTCAATCCCTGCTTCGTCCAGCAGTTTCGCCATGAAGTAATCGTACGCCGTCAGAACCGTGATTTTTTCCCCTTGTTTCTTTTTCTTGAGGAAAGTTCGGACGGTGATTTTTTTTCGGTCGGAAATTTTCGACATGAAAAGCCTCTTATCTTTGCGCTCCGCTCCCAATGGGAGTGTAGTATTTCTTCCCGGAGAGCGGTTTGCTTATTTGCTCGATGAGGTCGTCGAAATGTTCGGGGTTATTGACAAAATCGATGTCGTCGGTTTTTACCACCAGGAGAGGGGTGTCGGTATAGTTGAAAAAGAAATAATCATAGGCTTTGTTGAGCATCTCGATGTACTCGGCATCGATGGTTTTCTCGAAGGGAAGGTTCCGTTTGCGGATGCGTTTGAGCAATACCGGGGTGCTTGCCTGGAGGTAGATGACCAAATCGGGAAGGGGGATATCTTTTGAGAGTATCGGTGCCAATTTGTTGTATAACGCCAGCTCCCTATCGGAGAGATTGACCGAGGCGAAAATCGAATCTTTCGCAAACAGATAATCGGCGACTATCCGCTGGGCAAACAAGTCTCTCGTCATGAGCTGTTGCTGCTGCTGATAGCGGGAGAGCAAAAAATAGAGCTGGCAACTGAAGGCGAATTTCTTCCGGTTCTTATAGAAATCCACCAAAAAAGGATTCTCCAGGACTTCTTCGTTGATAAGTTCGGCGTTGAGCCGGTGAGCCAACATTTCCGCAAAGGAGGTCTTCCCGACCCCGATAACTCCTTCTACGGCGATGTAATTCGGCTCAAACGTTTCGTGCGACATAGTCTTTATACAACAGCACTTCTTGACGTTGTTCGTCGGTTAAAAATTCCGCAATGGGTCGCTTGGTGACCGGATGAACAAGGTTCGGCTCGATTTGCAGCAAGGGCACCATAGCGAACGGGCGTTCCAGAAGTTTCCGATGAGGGATGGAAAGACGCTCGGTTTCGATGACCTGATTGCCGAACAGCAGAATATCCAGGTCGATCGGCCGGGGCAGATTTTTTCCTTTGCCGGTGCGTCCCATGTTCTTCTCAATAACTTCGAGCGCGTTCAATAACTCGTTCGGGCGGTACTGGTAGTCCGCCATGATAACCTGGTTCATAAATGACGGGCTCGACTCATCCATGTCGACGGCGTCGGAAAGATAAATGCTCGAAGCGGCGACGATTTCAAGCCCCGGGATGGTTTCGAGTTTTGCTTGCGCCGTGGCTAAATTTTTTTCCCGGTCGCCTTCGTTTGAGCCCAACAAGATAAAAACGGTTTCCGGCATGGTCAGTTACTCCTTACGTTGAAGTATTCTCTTTTCCTATTAACTTTAACGGATCGGTTTGGGCTCGAGTTAACTCCACTTCGATAAATTTTACATACCCCTGAATCGGGGGATTCATTTTGCGTACCCGTAATGTCACCTGATAAACCGGAAAAGAGGCGAGGATTTTCGCCGCCAGTTTTCCCGCCAGCCCTTCCAGCAGCGAGAAAGCTTTTCCCTCGACGGTCTCACGGATGAGATTGTACACCTGCTGGTAGTCAATGGTGTCGCTCAGCCGGTCGGAGCCGCTGGCGTCGGCAAGGTCGACTTCGAGCTCGCAATCCACCTCGAATAGTCCGCCGGTTTCTTTCTCAGCGGCGGTCACGCCGTGGTAGCCGTAAAAGGACATTGAGCTCAGCCGGATGACGTCTTTCACTTTTTCTCACCAAGTATTTTCGGCTTGCGTTTTCTCTTGACCCGTTCCACGGCGGCACGGTAGACTTCCGGGGCTGCCGTCAGGGAAAAGCGTAGGTAGCCTTCCCCGTTGCCGCCGAAGGCGGTGCCGGGCAAGACCATAATACGATTGAGGCGGTACAGCAAAGAGGCGACTGCCGCCGCTTGCCGCCGTTGCTCCACTTTCGCCCAGAGATACGGTACCCCGTCGAGCCCGGTTTTTTCCAGTTGGAGGAGGTTCAACAGCTTGAATCCTTCCGCCCGGCTTTCTTCCATTTGGGCACGGAACCGTACCAGCGACTTGGCAGGGAAACGCCGGATCGCCGGAATCGCCATCTTGGCAAAATATTCCGGGATAAAGCCGGGGATGATTCGAGAGGCTTGTTTGACGCCTTCAATGATTTCCCTGTTGCCGACAAGAAAGCCGAATTGTCGGGAAGGAAGTCCGAAATGGTAGGCGAAAGAATACACTTCCACCCCTACCCGTTTCCCGCCTTCAACCGCAATCAAGGAGACGTGCTTCCGAGAGGGAAAGGAAGCATACGCAGCGTCGTTGACCAACATGATATTCTCCCGGCTGGCGAGCCAGATGAGATTGGCAAATTCCTTTTCGCTCAGTTCCGCTCCGCTCGGGTTGTGGGGGGAGTTCAGAAAGAGAATACTTGCCACCCGTCCCAGACTGGTATGGACTTTTTCGAAGTCCGGCTGCCAGTTGTTCTTTTCGGAGATGGTATAGCTGACGGTTTCACCGCCGCATGAGATGACGGCACGCCGGTAGAGGGGAATACCCAGCTCCGGGATGAAAGAAATATCGCCGCTGTCCACAAACGCTAAGGCGATGGTATGTATCAACTGGGAGATTCCGCCACCGACGAAAATTTCCTTCTCAGGATCAAGACGAACCTTGTGGTAGGAATGAAACCACCCGGCGAGTTCTTCCTTGAGGTTATTGAGGCTTGCCGGAGAAATCGGTTCCAGGTCGGACTGCCGGAGGGAGGCTTCTTCTTCCTCGTTGCCGTGCCAAGCAAAGGTAGCCAAATCCAGCGGCTCTCTTTTTTTTACCAACGAGCGTTTGGGTTCCGAGGGAAGAAATGAGGAAATTTCCGGCGGCAATTGGTATAATCGATTCGCTTTATCAATTATGACCTTTTTGATTGCCATGACGTTCCTGTTTTAGGAAGTTTTATTCCATGTTTCGTCGAGTTTCCGGCGGATTTTCTCCAGCCGTTGGAAATCCTCCGACGGGATAGCCTCGATATTCCCCAACTGGCGGGCGAGGAAAAGGATTTGGGCGTAATGTTCCACCGTCTCGTGGCGATTGTAGGCTTCTTCCAACGTCCTCCCAATAGTCAAAAGCCCGTGGTTTCTCAACAAAAAGGCATTGCTCGTTTCTAAGTACGGCTCAATGGCTTTCGGCACGGCGTCGGTGCCGGGAGGAGCATAGTCGGTCAAAGGAATATTACCGATGAAAAGCACCACTTCCGGCAGGATATCTTCAGCAAGCGCTACGCCCGCAACTGCAAACGCCGTGGCGTAAGGGGGGTGGGAATGGACACAGGCGGTAATTTCCTGCCTATTTTTGTAGACATGGAGGTGCATCAGCAACTCGGACGAGGCTTTGAGATTTCCTTGGAGGTGCTTGCCGTTGCTGTCGACGATGACCAAATCTTCGGCGGCGAGAAATCCCTTCGCCTTACCGGTGGGGGTAACCAGAATGCGATCGTCGTCCAAGCGGACGGAAACGTTGCCCTCCGTGCCAGCAATCATCCGGTTGTCGTAAAGACGACGGCAAATTTCAAGCATTTCTTTCTTCATAGTAAACGGCGATGCCATAGTACCTGCCAAGGTAGAGGTTTTTTATATCAATGTCAATAACTTGCCGTGACAGAGAAAGGGAGAAAAAAGCGGGAAGCATTGAAGAAAATCGCTGTTTGAGAAGTATTATTCGTGAAGGAAGTGGATGGAAAAAATTTTTTTGCTGGGAAGGGAAGAAAAAGGGCGAGAAAAAGGAATTTTTTGAATCAAATGCGGTTGGTGAGACGTTATAACAAGTGAGGAGAGGAAGTTCGAGTCAAAGTTTTACTTGACAAAATAAATGGGATTGAGTATTTTACAAGGTTGTCTGGAGGATTTGGGTTAGTTGAACGAAAAAGACGTTTCTCGGAGCGCCGCAAAGCATAAGGGGCAAAAAGCGGCAGCCATTACGGTCGTAGTGGCGATTTTTTGTACGATTGTCGGCGTGGTGCTTGCGACCTATATAGATTTTCCGTCTTCAAACGGGAAGGCAAGCACCGTGAGTCTGGCGGCGCTGAACCCATTCCCGGTGGTCGAGCGCGACGGCGAATTGGAGTCGCCGTTTGTCGCGGTGGTGGAAAAAGTTCAGGATGCGGTGGTGAATATTTCGGCGCAAACAGTGGAACGACAGCTCCCGTGGTGGTATCACGGGTCGAATTATGCGACCTCGTCCGGCTCGGGATTTTTCTTCCGGGAAGACGGGTACATTTTGACCAACAACCACGTGGTGGAGAATGCGGTTTCCCTGACGGTGCGCACCGCTTCGGGGTATGAGTACCAAGCGGAGCTGGTCGGCTCCGACCCGGAAACGGATTTGGCGGTTTTGAAAGTAGAGCCCGAAGAAAAAATCACCGTGATTCCCTTTGGGAATTCCGACGAGATTAAAGTCGGTGATTGGGCGATTGCGATCGGGAATCCTTTCCCGCAGCAGGGGCTTGACCGTACCGTCACGGTGGGCGTGATTTCCGCCAAAGGGCGCAGCAATCTGAAATTCGGTCGCGAGACGCCGAAGTATCAGTACTACATCCAGACCGACGCTTCGATTAACCCCGGGAATTCCGGGGGACCGCTGTTGAACATCAAGGGCGAGTGCATCGGCGTCAACGCTGCTATCACCACCCCCTCCGGCGGCTCGGTCGGTATCGGCTTTGCCATTCCGATTAATCTGGCGCGGGCGGTGGTGCCGGACCTGATTGCGTACGGCAAGCCACACCGGGGGTGGTTGGGAGTGCGTCTGGCGAACGTAACGGAAAAAGATGCCAAGCGGTTGGGGCTGGATGCCGTCAAAGGGGTGAAAATCGTCGAAGTGGTCGAAAACTCTCCGGCTTCGAAAGCGGGAATTCAACCGGGAGATGTGGTGATAAGCTTCAATAATCAGTCGGTGGAAAATATCGACCAGTTTTCGGTCTTGGTTTCGACGGTGGACAACGGTGTCTCGGTGCCGGTTGAGGTTATTCGGAACGGGAAGAAGGTGGAGCTGACCACCACCATTGGCGATTTGGAAGCCTATTACGCTTCGCTAAAGAACAAGGAACGGGAAGATGATTTCCAAGCCCTGAGCTGGCTGGGCATGGAGATGATAAACTTTACCCCTGAGGTGGCGCAGGCGCTTTCGCTCGCACCGGTCAAGGGAGTGTATGTCCGGCGGGTGGTGCCCGGTTCTCCGGCTGACCGAGCTTCGATTGTGCCGGGAACAATTATTTTGCAAATAAATAAAAAGACAACAAAGTCGATTGCGGACATTGAGAAAGTCGCCAAGAAATGGGTTCGGAATCCGGGACGGTTAGCCCTGATTGTGAAAGAACCCGACGGCATTATAGCGCGGAAAATAATTCGACCATAAAAAAATAAACTTTTTAACGCTGACCACCGTTCTAAAGAGAGCGGTTGGTCGTAAAACAACGTGTAGGTAAAAAGGAGATAGTCAAAAACAGTGGCTAGACAATCCCTCAAATATCGCGACGAAGACAGGTCGTTAGACCTTTATCTCCGCGAAATCGGGGAAACTTCTCTTATTACCGCCGAAGAAGAAGTGCGGTTGGCGCGAAGAATTAAGCAGGGTGACAAAAAGGCTCTGGAAAAACTGACCAAAGCCAACCTGCGCTTCGTAGTTTCGGTGGCGAAACAGTATCAGAATCAGGGTCTCTCCCTTGCCGATTTAATTAATGAAGGCAATATCGGCTTGATAAAAGCGGCGAAAAGGTTTGACGAGACCCGTGGATTCAAATTCATCAGTTATGCCGTGTGGTGGATTCGGCAGGCGATTTTGCAAGCCTTGGCGGAACAGAGTCGGATTGTCCGGTTGCCTCTCAATCGGGTGGGAACGCTTCACAAAATTGGCAAGATTTCCGGACAGTTGGAGCAAGGATTGGGGCGGCTCCCTTCACCGGAAGAAATTGCCAAAGAGCTGGAAGTCTCCGCCGGAGAGGTCTCGGATACGCTGAAGATTTCCAATTCCCATCTTTCACTCGACGCCCCGTTTGCCTCTTCGGAGGACAATTCTCTCATCGACGTGTTGGAAGACGAGTTTCAACCTTCTCCCGACGAGGCGTTGCTGAAAGATTCTCTGCGAGTGGAAATCGAAAAGGCTCTGGATACTTTGACTCCTCGGGAAGCTGAGGTGATTAACCTGTATTTCGGTTTGAACCATGAAAAGGCGTTGACCCTCGAAGAGATCGGGGCACGGTTCTCGTTGACCCGCGAGCGGGTACGCCAAATCAAGGAGAAAGCAATCCGACGTTTGCGCCATGCGTCGCGCAGCCGTTCATTACGGGCGTATTTGAATTAGACATACGATTGATAATGAAAAGAAAGAGCCGCTTGGCAACAAGCGGCTCTCTTCTTTTTGCGTTTTTTCAACCGTTTCTTACCGGTTTGTTTCTTTCCTCATTTTCCCAAGGTAAGCTCTCGCCGGTCAACCAAAATCATCGGCTCCTCACCGTAAATTTCCGCTATGTAATTCCCCGGGGCAATGTTGGCAACGGTAGCGAGAACCTCGAAGTAACACATGCAGTAGGCGTAATCCGAGGAAACGTTTATCTCATAGAATCGCAGGGTATCACCGGCTTGTTCGAAATGGACGGTTAAAATGGCGCCGCAGTTGAAAAAAGCGTTGCCGTGCCTCATGGTCAATGTCCCCCTGGCGTAATGGTATTCAACCTCGGCGGAGTCTGAGGAGGCAGACTTCTCCAAACAACCGCTTTGGTCATAGCCAAGCAGAGGATAAGAGAAATCGACCACCACGGTATCGACCGCCAGCGTGTCGCCGGTTATGCCGATAACCGTCACTTCGTACCAGTTGTTCGGGAGGTTGTACAAAATTGATTGGAGGTTGAAATAGCAGTAGCAATCGCACTGCTCGCCGGTGTCGGCTTCCTGAGCGGTGATGGAATTGCCGTTGATGTCATATTCTATGACATACATCAAGCAGCATTGATAATAGGCGTTTACGTGGTTGATGTGGAGATCGTTCCCGACCACTTCGATGTTGACATAGTCATTAGTGCTGAGAGTGACGGTGTCAACCCCGACCGTATCGCCATCGATACCGATAAGGGTAATGAAGTACTGTGCCGGCTGGGTTATCGGCAAATCGTAAAGGATTGACTCCAGGTTGAAATAGCAGTAACAATCACACGGCTCGCCGGTGTCGGTTTCGACGGCGGTAATGTTGAAACTGTCGACGGTGTATGTGACGGCATATTCCAAGCAACATTGGTAGTAAGCGTTGAGGTGGTAGATATGCAGATCGTTACCCACCAACTCGACGAACATGTACTCCGAGTCATTCCCATTGGGTTCATAGCCGATGCAATTCCCTCTGATATCGTCATGGTTCCACTCCATCACGGTGGAAGCGGCTTTCCAGGGAGGCCAGGTGCAGCCGCCGCTGTTGTCTTCATGCGCGAAGGCACATATTAGGTCATCTCCGCCGCGGAAGAGGAATGAGACGAAGTAGGTGACATCCGAAACGGTAATTCCGATTTGCCCGTCCACATCGGCGGCTTCCGGAACGGGCGGAGGATTGCCATCGGAAAAAAGGTAGCTGACCAAGAAAGTCAAATCGGCGATGTTCGGTCCTATGGCGTCGTTATTGACATCCCCGCATAAAAATGTTTGGGCTTGAACGGGAGGTGAAAGAAAAGCTCCCGCTACCCACCCGACAATAAGGATAATGATGGCTCGGCAAAAATATTTCATTGGTTCCCTCCTTGAACGTGTTTTGGACGCTGCATATACCTTTGAGGCGGTATCGAAACTTCCTTTAAGACGTTATAATTATACCAAATAATCCATGTTGTGTCAAGGAGTTTATAGGAGGGTGGTGCTCACAGAAAGCAGAGATGAAATTCCTTGACAAAATACCTCTCTATTTTATTCTTCAATATGTCGGGTTCTGTTGGAGTAGTACTTATCGTGTACTCAGTTTTGTAGCTCTTTGTTGAAAGTAAAACAGTTTTTGTAAGGTTTTGCTCACATGAAAAGTTAGTATTCAATGAGGGATATCGTGATGAAACGAGTAAAGTTGTTGGCAAGTGTAATGGGAGTGATGGTGTTATTGGGGAGTGGTTCCAATGCATCTGGAAACAGTGAAAATATGTTTTCACATTTTACCAAAGTGGCAAATATGCCGGCCCCACGCTGGTACATGGAAGCGTATGCATATGAGGGCTATGTATACTGCTTTGTAGGACTTAGCGGATGTGATATTGATAGTCTAAACTATGAAGTATGGCGATATGATCCGTTGAGTAACGATTGGGAGGTCGTTGATACAACTCCGTTTGGTGGGTGGGCGATGTATTCTTGTTTAATTGGTAACAAGGTTTACTTCGCCGGGGGAGGGATACAAGCAGGATGGTTCAAGGATTCAGTGTTTTGTTATGATATTACAACTCGTCAGTGCGATACATTACCATGCCTCCCAGAGCCGTTGACTACAGGGCGTGCCTTCAATGATAATGGGAAGTTCCATCTGTTAGGAGGACATAATGGCTTTGCTCCTTATGATCCTAACTATATTTATGATCCTGAGGAGGAAGTATGGTCTGCTATGAACCGATTGCCCGGTGGGTTGGAAAGGTATGCGATAGCGAAAGTGGCTGAAGCAGTATATCTGTTGGGAGGAAGAGGATTTTCTTTTCAGTCAGGTCTAGATTTTAACATAGTTTATGATCCGGTTGCTGATACTTTCGGTTTTAAGAGTCCTCTCTTAATAGGTGTTCAAGATCATGCCGCTGCGGTAATAGATGGTAAAATTTATCTTTTTGGCGGGAGAATATCCAACACTGACTTTGTGGATGTCGTTCAAATATACGATCCCGTCTCTAATTCTTGGTGTTTTGGTCAAAACTTACCTTTCAACTGGGCATTTATGTCTACGGTCGAAGTGAATGGAAAGGTTTATTTGTTGGGAGGGATTACGGAGGAACATGGCTTCCCTCTGGATAAAGTTTATGAATTTTCTCCTTATGAATCGGGTAAGGTAATCATAAATCCGGATACGATGTTAGCGGTACATTATATTGACTCCCAGTTTGCAACCATATACCTCGGGGATTTTACTTTAAACCATACCGTGTATGAAATTGACCCAACGAGTATTCTTGTTAATGGCTCCATTAAACCGTTGTCGTGGCACATTGTCTCTTCACATCCGGATTTTTCCGGCGAAGTTATGAAGCTTGTTATCCCGTTGGATGTTTTTATTGAGGGATATATGCCCCTTTGGGATGTAAGTGTTCAAACGTATACTGTCATAGGAAGTTGGTTGACTGACGAGGAGGAAAAATTCATCCTTAGAGGTTCGGTAGTTATGAGAGGTCATATCTCGGGTGACGTTGATAATGACGGTCAGGTGAACGTCACCGATTTGGTGTGCCTCATCGACTTTCTTTTCAAAGAGGGAGCGCCTCCTCAGGTCGAGGAAACAGCGGATATCGACCGTAATGGGATAATAAGCGTGACTGATGTCACGATGTTGGTTGACTTTCTTTTTAGCAGTTAGATAACAGGTATTCTCTCTATGGCGTTTTCCGTCGCCTGCCGAGCAGGACCGCCATCATCGCTTTGTGGATCCGGCGATTGCCGGCGAGGATGTCCTCATCGAAAATCGAATACTTCCGCCCGTCGATGCGGGTAACGATACCGCCTGCTTCTTCCACGATGAGCTTCGCTGCCGCCGTGTCCCAGGGGTGGAGGTAGAATTCCCAAAAGCCGTCGATTCTTCCACACGCCAACCAGCAAAGGTCGATTGCCGCCGACCCGGGACGGCGGATAGCCTGAGCTTTTTTTGCCATGCGGGCGAAGAACCCCAGATTGTTGCGTTTTGCCGTTCCGATGTTGTACGCAAATCCGGTCGCCAGCAGAGCCCGTTGCAGCGAGGTCTCAGCGGAAACGGAAATTTTCTTGCCGTTGAGAAAAGCGCCCATTCCACGCCCTGCCGAGAAGAGCTCTTTTCGTTCCGGGTCGTAGACGACACCGACGATAGTTTCTTCCCGGTACTCCAAGGCGATGGAAACGCAGTAGACGGGGAAGCCGTGGGCGTAGTTCACGGTCCCATCCAGCGGGTCTATCACCCAGCGGAAGTCGGAGCGCTCTTCAACGTCGTTTCCTTCTTCGGCAAGGATGGCGTGGTTGGGGTAGGTCTTTTTGATTTGCCCGGTGATGTATTTTTCCGATTTGAGGTCGTACTCGGTTACGGGGTTGATGCGTCCTTTGTACGTCACGTGATGCTTTCGGTTGAAACCGTCGTGGAGAATTTCTCCCGCATGGCGGGCGAGTCGTTCGGCAAAGCGAAGGTAGCTGCGTATCTCTTTTTTGGTCGGTTTCATTATCGCCGGACTCCTATCGAGGAAGCGCTCTCGGTTTCGGTTTTCTTGTACTGCATCCGGTAGAGAGTATAGTAAATCCCTTTGCGTTTCAAAAGTTCTTTGTGCGTGCCCATCTCGCGGAGCCTGCCGTGGTGGAGGACGATGATTTTGTCCGCTTTCTCGATGGTGGACAGACGGTGGGCGATAATGATTGACGTCCGTTCTTTGATAAGCTCGTCCAGGGCTTCTTGAATCAACAGTTCCGTCTCGGTGTCGACGGAGCTGGTCGCTTCATCGAGTATGAGAATATCCGGGTCGAACGCCAGCGCCCGTGCAAAGGAGAGTAACTGTTTCTGACCGGTTGAAAGGGTGGCGCCGCGTTCTTTGACTTCGGTATGAATGCCCTCCGGTTGCCGTGCCAGAAAGCAGTCGAAGCGCACCCGTCGGAGGGCTTGGAGAACCTCTTCGTCACTGATATCTTTGTTTCTCAAACGGACATTCCCGGCATAGTCGCCGGTGAAGAGAAAGACGTCTTGGAGAACCAAAGCGAAGTGGGAGCGGAGTTCGTCGACGGGAATTTTTTTGAGGTCGACCCCATCAATTTTTATACTGCCGCGCTGGTAATCATAGAACCGGTAGAGAAGGGAAATCAGCGACGTTTTCCCCGCCCCGGTAGCGCCGACAATAGCGACTTTTTCTCCCGGCTCGATTGAGAAGGTAACATCTTTGAGCACCCACTCGTCGTCATAGTAAGCAAACCAAACGTGGTCGAAGTCGATTTTTCCTTTGAAGGAAGTCTTTTTCACCGGTGGAGCGGGGGAGGTGGTAATTTCAGGAGGAGTGTCAAGGAGTTTGAAAATACGCTCCGACGATGCCATCGAAGCTTGGAGGATATTGTATTTTTCCGAAAGGTCGCGGATAGGACGATAAAAACGTTCCACCAGATGAATGAACGCAACCAGCTCTCCGAAGGTGAGGGTGGCGGCTTCGATTTGCAGTCCGCCATAGTAAAGGAGCAACCCCACCGAGATGGCGCTGATAATTTCAACCGTCGGGAAGAAGACGGCGTAGTAGTAAATGCCGCGAAGATGAGTCGCTCTCAGGCTGCGGTTGATGGCGTCGAACTTGTCAAAAATTCTTTTTTCTTGGGTGAATAGCTGCACCACTGTCATGCCGGTGATGTGCTCTTGCATGAAGGCGTTGAGACGAGCCAGCTTGGTGCGAACGTCGCGGTAGACGTTTCGTACTTTCGCCCGAAAGACAAAAGTTGCAATAACCAACAACGGGAGCACCGTAAAGGTGATGAGCGCCAGCTTCCAATTGTAATAGAGCAGAGCGCCGATAATGAGCACCAACATGAAGAGGTCGCCGATTATTGTCACTACCCCGGATGAAAACAGCTCGTTGAGAACGTTCACGTCATTCGTCACTCTTGTGACCAACCGTCCCACCGGGTTTTTGTCGAAAAAGCCGAGATGGAGCTTTTGCAGGTGGCGAAAGATTTGCATGCGGATATCATGCTGGACTTTCTGACCCAGCCACATAGTCAGGAACAACTGAGCGTAACTGGCAAGCAGCGCCAGCACGATTGCGCCCAAGTACAAAAGCGCAATGTTCCCCAAGCCGCTTTTGTTTTGTACTTTGATGTAGTCGTCGATGCCGATTTGAATCAAAAAGGTCAGAGAGATTTGAAAAAGAGAGCTGAGCAAAAGCAGGATTACCGCCAGAACGACCACATGGCGGTAGGGACGCAAATATCGCAGCAGCCGCTTCATCAAGCGGGCGTCATAGGCTTTGCCCAAGGCTTCTTCTTCATGGTAGCCGATGTCGCTCATGCCAGTTGCTCCAGTTCCTTTTCCAACAGTTGCGAGCGGTACAGGGCGGCATAATAGCCGTTGCGCTTGAGCAGTTCTTCGTGGGTTCCCTGCTCGACGATTTTCCCTTCGTGCAAGTAAATAATCATATCCGCCTTTTTCACCGACGAGGCGCGATGGGAGATAATAATCGTCGTCCGTTTGCGGAGTTCCGCCTGAATGTGTTCGTTGATTTCGTCTTCCGTTTCCGTGTCGACCGAAGAGGTGGCGTCGTCGAGTACCAGAATCGCCGGGTCGATGAGCAACGCCCGAGCGATTGCCAGACGTTGCTTCTGTCCGCCGGAAAGGGTGATACCGCGTTCCCCCACCATGGTGTGAAATTTATCCGGAAAGGTCTCGATGTCCTTCGTCAGGGCGGCAATGTCGGAAGCGGCGATGATTTGCTCGGTCGAAACGTCGGCGTTTCCGAAATTGATGTTATTGGCGATGGTATCGGAAAACAAGAACGGTTCCTGCGTGACAAAGCCGATCTGCCGCCGCAAGGCGGCAAGTTCCCAATCGTTGATGTCTTTCCCGTCGATAAATATCCGACCTCGCTCGACCGGGTACAACCGCGCCAGTAAAGAGACGAGGGTGGTTTTCCCGGAACCGGTCTTTCCGATGATGCCGACAGTTTGCCCGGCGGAGATGGTCAGCGTGATGTCCTTGAGCACTTCGTGATGATCATAGGTGAAATGTAAATTCCGGAAAATTATTTCCCCTTTCATCCGTTCCGTCGGTTCAACACCATTCTCGTTGCGTACCTCCGGCTGGGTGAACAGGATGTTGTTGATGCGGTCAAGCGAAGCTGTCCCGCGCTGGTACAAAGAGACAATCCACCCCAGCGAAAAAGCAGGCCAGAAGAGCATCGAAACGTAGGCGAAGAACGCCACCAGCGTTCCGAAAGGAATTTTTTGATCGATGACATCGAGTCCGCCGAAGTAAAGCACCCCCAAGTTAATCCCTGAGACGAGGAACATTATCAGCGGGAAGAACACGCCGTACAATCGCGCCATATCCAAGTTGAGGTCAATGTACTTGTTCGACATGGATTCGAAATGTTCGATTTCCGGTTCTTCTTGTCGATACGCTCGCACCACCCGCACCCCGGCGATATTTTCTTGTACCGCCGCGGTGAGTTGGGAAAAGAACTCTTGTATCTTGGAGAACTTTTGATGTACCAGGTTTCCCAGCCGGTTGACGAAGATGGGAAAGACGATCATCGGCGCCAAGGCATAGAGAGTCAGTTTGGGAGAGAGGTAGACCATGAAAGAAACGGCTATTACAATCGTGACAACAGTGTTTGCCAGGTGCATGATGCCGGGACCTATCATCATTCGTACCGCTTCCAAGTCATTGGTGGCGCGCGCCATGATGTCGCCGGTGCGGGTATTGTGGTAGAAAGAAGGTGTGAGAGTGAGCAGGTGAGAAAAGAGCTTATTCCGCAAGTGGTATTCAATATGCCGCGACGCCCAGATAATAGTCCGCCGGACAAAAAAGCGAAAGACGCCCGAGAGAATAGCCAACCCGATGCTCAGAAGAACCAAGCGGAGGATTTGCTGCGAAGAGCCGTGATGTTCCAACAAGTCGAAAACGAGTTTGGTCAGATAGGGAATGACAAGCGCCAACGCATTGGTCAGGACAATGGCGATGCCGCCGAGAATGAGATAGTGCCGATATCGCTTGAGAAATGGGGTGATGGTGGAAAAGCGCTTGGTGCGTTTCATAGACTTTCTGTCAATACTAATGCCTCAGTAACCTACTTGTGTTCCTTCTCTTACTCTCCGTACTGTCGTTCCGTCCGTCGGAGCCGACATATCGAAGTAATATAATGAGAAAAATGGATTTTAATAGTTCAAAATGTTTGCAAAAAGGTGAATAGCGTCGATTTGCAGGTCGGCTATCATTTCCAGCAGAGGGAAGCCGCAGTAAATAATCTGTCCCTCTCCCAGCCGGGAGACCGACAGCAGCGCTTCCCCGGAAGGGGTGACATACACTTTCTCCGCCGGAGAGATTACGGCAGGGGTGGCATGGTAGGGAGTGGTGCAGAAGGAAAGGAGATTGCCCGAGGAGATTTGGTACGGTCGGCTTAGAATCCGGGCTTCCGGAATGAGGTTTTTTATCTCCTCTTTTTGAACCAGCGAACTGACGGGAATGAACGAAACCGGAAGAACTCCTTCCCGCCAATCCTCCGGCTGCCCGAACAGCACCAGTGACCCGCCCTGGCGGATATACTCCATGAAGCGGTCTTTCATCATCGGGAAGGAAGGATATTGTCGAAAAGCGCCCGAGCCAATTATGATGACGTTGTAGGCGCTCAAATCCGCCGTCATCAACGCCCGATCGGTCAGAGGGTGGAAGCTAACGTCGAGCATTCGCAACAAATCTTCCAACGCTCCGGTCGTATCCGGAAGGAAACCGACTTTCACCGTTTCCGGTATCTTACATGCCGCGATGCGGATGCGGGCGGTGTCGGCGGCGACGATTTTCCCGTCAACTGACAGGGTAATAGGCAGGTATTGCGTTCCCAGTTCGAACAGGTTGGAAATGGAAAAGGGAATGCGGATGGTTTCGTGGGTGGAGCCTTTGTCGAGCGTGAGTTGCTTACGGTACACCCCGGCAAAGAGCCCGCGTGGCGGTTCCAAGTTTATTTCCGCCTTTCCGGTGTAATTTTTCGGTTTGGAGATAATCACCCGAAGAGTCATCGAAGAGATAACCCGGTCGACGTTGAGCTTGGCGAACGGTTGGATGATGTGATAATCGGGTTCAAACGCAATGCGCAGGTGAGGTGTTTCCCAAACCGGCAAGGTATTGGAAAAAGTCAAAGGAATGGCGCCGTACATAATTTCCGTAGTAAAAGAAAGAGATTCCGGACGCTGGGCTTCCAGGTACGAGCGGTCGACGTCGATGAGGTACTCGCGGACAAACGATTGATGGGGGAGAATCACATGCGTCAGAGAGTCAAGCACGACCGCGGTAGTATCCCAGTAGGGATGGAAGCGAACAGCACGGACTTCTATTTCCTTGGGTCCATTGGCGGATAAGGAAACAAGATATTTCAATTTCGGTCCGTGAGGGGAATCACGAAGGAAAATTTTTCCATCCCACGCCAGTCCGACGGCACTCCAAGCGGCATGTTCCACTTGGGTGAGAAAGTCGTCCACGTAAGGTTGGAAGTCAGGGAAAGTATCCACTCCTTTTCCAAACGGTGCCAACTGCGTCAGGGGGCGGATGCTTCGGTATCCTTCGATAATCAGGTCGGCTCGTCTTTTCCCTCGTTCCTTTAAGGCGCTCGTAAATGCTCTCGTGAAATTGTCGATTTGCTTGAGAATGGTTTGCTTTTTCGGACCTTCACTCAGGTGGCTACGAACAATCGCATCAAGACGCAGCAGCTTCAATCCGGCAAGAAAATCCGCACCGGTAGACGGTTTCTCCAACAAACTTTTCACCAGCCGGTAATGAACAAGCTTCTGCGGCGAGTAATGATCGACGTCATACCAGGGAAACAAAAGCGGAACTTCGTTTTTTATACGTTCTTCGTACTTTGTAAAGAGTTCGTTGCCGTTAAGTGCCACCATCGGCTCATCCGGAGAGAGTGAGTCGATATCGACTACCTTCCGGTAAATTTTTTTAATGTTGAACAGCCGTTTGGAGGAAGGAGGCAAAGCAAGAAGATAATCGGTGACCACCTGATAGAGAGGAGTAAACGAAGCGTTTCCTATCATGACAATATCGGGACGGCGATCGCGGAACAACTCCCCAAAGAGGGAATCAAGCCACTTCCGGCTCTCGTCCGGCAGGTAATACCGGTGGAAGGAAATCCGATGGTCTTTGATTGTTTTTTCCGTATAGCCGAACACTTCCCTCGGCTTGACCGTGAGCAGTTGAATACGGCAGCCGAATTCTTCGTTCAGATAGTAAAGAGTCGGAAAGTCGATGGTTTCGGCATCGTCGAAGAGATAAAGAACCTCGATATCACAAAGACTGTATTGTATCTGCGAAGCAACACCACGGGAGAAAAAGAGCACAAGCGTCAGAACAATCGCGATTCCCACCCGGGCGGGAAAAGACAACCGATACTTGTGCCGGTATGTTGTAGTCCCCATCATACGATAATATATCGGAGTTTTTATACAGGTGTCAAATGTGAATTTCTTTCCCTTTCTTAGGGTTTCGTTCCATAAAAAAACCTCCTCCGGTTTCCCGGAGGAGGCAGTCGTTCCGGCATATTTTCAAATAATCTGGTTTTCCCGCAGTTTCTTGAATAACGTGTCGGCGATCTCATCCGGGGTCTCGCCTTCGATGATTTCCCCTTTGGGGCGGGGAGGAGGAGGAGAGACTTTGACGGTTTTGGTTCCCGATTGAACGCCGATACCGCTTCCATCGAGTCCCAGGTCTGCCGCCGTCCACTTGGTAATCGTTTTTTTCTTTGCTGCCATCTTTCCTTTCAACGAAGGCAGGCGCGGTTCGTTTATCTCTTTGACAACGGAAATAACGGCAGGCAGAGCAAGTTCTACTACATCGTAACCGTCTTCAGTCGTTCGATGGACGACGATTTTTCCATCTTCAACGTTTTCGACTTTTTTCACGAACATCGCTTGGGGAAGATCTAAGTTTGCCGCCACGGCACCGGGAACCTGGGCGGAGTCGGAGTCGATGGCTTGTTTCCCTGCTATGATGAGATCGAAGGAACCGATTTTCTTCAAACCGGCGGCGAGAATTTTTCCCAAGGCTTGCGGATCCGAACCGGTGAAGGTGTCGTCGGTTAACAGGTATGCTTCATCTACTCCCAATGCCAAGCAATCGCGAAGAGCCGATTCGGTGCGCTCAGTGCCGACCGAAATGACCATGCTTTTGCCGCCGTACTTTTCTTTCAACCGCAACGATTCTTCCACCGCATATTCATCAAACGGGTTCAAGGTGCCGGGACCTTGGGGAAGCACCACTTCGTTGGCTTGTTCGTCAACCTTGATTAACGCTATTTCCGGAACCTGTTTGACTAAGACCACGATATCCATGAGTTCACCTTTATCTTTCAACGTCTACTTTGTTCTTCTTTTCACGAGAAGAATATCAGCAGTCGAACGGGGAATGTCAAGTTCCTCTTGTTGTCGGGGGAAAAAGGCCTTGAAGAAAGCGCCGTACAAAAAGCCCGCCTGAGGCGGGCTTTCCAAAAAGAGAAAGATATTTCTCACCTGCTAGTGTTAGTATCTTCTTTTCTTTTTTGCCGTCGCTTTTTTCTTTGGTGCCCGCTTGGTGGCGGCTTTCTTGACGACTCTCTTCTTGGGAGCGGCTTTTTTCTTGGTAGCTGCTTTTTTGCGGGTGGTCGCTTTTTTCGTCGCGGTCTTCTTTGCAGCGGCTTTCCGCCAGTTCGGTTTCTTCAAGCCGAGCGTACGAATCTTTGCCTTCACCGAAGAAATCGAGCGCTTCAGCATCTTGGCGATTTCCGAAGCGGAATTGGTTTTATATGCTTTTTTCAGCTTGGCAGTTTCTGCGGCAGTCCATGCTTTCGCCCCCGGACGGACGGCGACCTTCCGTGTCGTTGCTTTCTTACGAGCAGGTTTCTTCTTGGCACTACGCATTGGTCAACACTCCTTCAACAAGGTTAATGGTTAGAGATTCAAAGTCCTTTTTGTCTCGTTCGTCTTTCATAGTACTGCACAATACTTATGTAAGGGAATCGTTGTCAATAAAAAACATTGGATAATTTTTTTGTTGGAAAGAAAAATGTTCGAACGAACGGCGGGAAGACGGATGCAAAAAAAGTGAAAGGGATGGTGCTATGGAGTGTTGGGACGGTTCCGATAGTGCTCCAGTGCCATGGCAGCCGCTTTTTGTTCGGCTTCTTTCTTGCTCAACCCGGCACCGGATCCCATCTTTACTCCTCCGACATAGACCTCGACATGAAAAACTTTTTTGTGGTCGGGTCCTTCTTCCGAGATGACGTCATACCGCGGCAGACCGTTTCCTTGCGCTTGGATAAGCTCCAAGAGTTCTCCTTTGAAGTTGCGACGAGACGCATCGGAAAGGATAGTATCTTTATAGGTGTATATCAACCGGAGCACGACATCACGAGCGGCGTCCAGTCCGCCGTCATAGAAAACGGCTCCGATGACCGATTCGAAAGTGTCGGCGATGATGGACGAACGTTCCCGTCCGCCGGAGCGTTCTTCTTCGGCGGCAAGGAACATATATTCGTTCAACTTGATGTCTTTGCCGATGTCGGCGAGGGTGGTTTCGTTGACCAGCATTGATTTGGTTTTAGTTAGTTGTCCTTCCTGCATATCGGGATGATCGCGATAGAGTTGGTCGGCGATGATGAGCCCGAGCACCGAGTCGCCCAGAAATTCCAGCCGCTCGTTGCACTCGAGGTCGTTCCCTTTGGCGTGAGAGTATGACCGATGAGTCAGGCTCGTCTTCAGCACCGAGACGTCGCGAAAGTGGTAGCCGATGAGCTCTTGGAACTTTTCAAGAGATTGCATCTCGTCTTTGTCAAGAGATGGAGAGAATAATTCTTTTATTTTGCCCCAAAACGTCGTCATTTACCGCGAATCGTTCACCTTCCCAACCAGTATGGATACGTTATGGCCTCCGAATCCGAATGAGTTCGATAGAGCGTAGGAAATGTCATGTTGTCGCTTCTGCTGCGCCACGTAATCGAGGTCGCATTCGGGGTCGGGAGTTTCAAGGTTAGCAGTGGGGTGAACCTCACCCTGTTCTATCGACTTCAGGGAAACGGCGAGTTCCATCGCCCCCGCTGCCCCCAAGAGATGGCCGGTCATCGACTTGGTGGAATTGCACGGAATCTCGTAGGCATGTTTTCCGAAGACTTCTTTGATGGCTTTGGTTTCGGCAATGTCGCCCAAACCGGTGGCGGTACCGTGAGTGTTTATGTAATCGACTTTCTCCGGCGGTACCCCCGCATCTTTCAAACAAATCGTCATAGCGTGACGGGCGCCGTATCCTTCCGGGTGCGGTGCCGTGATGTGGTACGCATCCGCCGTCATGCCCGAACCGAGAATCTCGCCGTAGATATGGGCATTGCGCGCTTTGGCGTGCTCGTACGATTCGATGACGAGGATAGCGGCACCTTCTCCCATCACGAACCCGTCTCGGTCTTTGTCGAACGGGCGCGAGGCTTTCTCCGGTTCATCGTTCCGAGTGGAGAGGGCTTTCGCTTGGCAGAATCCGGCTAAGGAGGTGGGGGTGATGGTTGCCTCTGAGCCGCCCGCCAACATGACATCGGCTTCGCCGCGTTGGATGATGCGAAAGGCGTCGGTGATGGCGTGCGCGGAGGAGGCGCACGCCGAGACGGTAGCGTAGTTCGGACCGCGAAAACCGTAGCGGATAGACACCAGTCCGGCACACATGTCGATAATCATCATGGGAATGAAGAACGGGGAGACCCGTCCGGGTCCGGATTTCAGTAACAAGCCGTGTTGTTTCTCGAACGTCGAGATACCGCCGATGCCGGAGCCGATGATAACCCCGCAGCGGTCCCGGTCGATGGCGTCGGGATCCAGTCCGGCGTCCTGCAGAGCCTTGTCACTGGCGGCGATAGCGTATTGTTCCGCAATGTCCATCCTCCGAAGTTCTTTTTTTTCGACGAATTGAGTGCCGTCGAAATCTTTGACTTCGGCGGCGATTCTCGTGGGATATTCCGAGACGTCAAACTTGGTAATGGGTCCGACACCGGATTTTCCCGCCAGCAGGTTTTCCCAGAGTTCATCCAGGGAGCACCCGAGAGGGGAAACCACCCCGATGCCAGTGACAACGCTCCGTATTTTCATCCTGACTCCATCTACTTTTCGTGGTTGGGTACCGCCGCCGACCGTTTATTTGTCGGTGTCGGCGTGTTGTTTGATGTACTCGATCGCATCGGAGACCGCGACGATTTTTTCGGCGTCTTCGTCGGGGATTTCGATCGAGAATTCTTCTTCCAGAGCCATCACCAGCTCGACCGTATCCAGGGAGTCCGCTCCCAGGTCTTCCACAAACTTGGCACGATCCGTCACCTGGCTGGCTTCAACCCCTAACTGTTCTACAATAATCTCTTTGACTCTCTCCTCAACTGACATTGTACAACTCCTTTTATGTTTTGCTCTTTGTGTGTTTCCTACGTTGACATGCCGCCGTCAACGGCGAGCACTTGTCCGGTGATATAGGCGGCCTCATCCGAAGCGAGGAAGAGCACCGCCGAAGCGACGTCCTGCGGTTGTCCGGGACGTTTCAACAAAATCTGTTCCAATAGTTGTTGTTTGGCGGCTTCGGGAATCGCGTCGGTCATTTCGGTGGCGATGAATCCGGGGGCGATGGCGTTGACCGTCACTCCGCGAGCCGCCAGCTCCTTGGCGGCGGACTTGGTCAAACCTATCAACCCGGCTTTGGAAGCGGCGTAGTTGGCTTGACCGGCGTTCCCACTCAACCCGACCACGGAACTGATATTTATGATTCGTCCGTATCGTTGTTTCATCATAATTTTCGCTGCCGTTTTGGTGACAAGAAAGGCTCCCTTGAGATTGATGTCAAGCACCATATCCCAGTCTTTTTCATCCATGCGGATGAGCAAGGTGTCGCGGGTGATACCGGCGTTGTTGACCACCACGTCAACCCGTCCGAAACGGTCAAGGGTCTTTTTGAACAACGACTCGATGTCGGCGGGAATGGTGACATTGGCTTTGAATCCGACCGCCGTGCCGCCGATTTCACTTGCCGTCCGGTCGACCGTTTCCTGTTCCACATCGCTGATGACGACGTGGGCGCCTGCTTGAGCGAATCGTTCCGCAATGGCTCTGCCGATGCCTCGGGCGGAACCGGTTACAATGACTGTCTTTTCCGAAAAATTCATCATCTCTTCATCACGGTTAAATGCTTACGGCTTCAAACGCCTCGATGTCCGCACGGGTGTCGATATTTTGTATCTTCTCGGGGCGAATATCTCTTTTTGCCAATCCCGTCAAGACCTTGCCGGGACCGATTTCTATGACCGTCGTGACGTCTTGTTCCGCCAAATACGCCATCGTCTGCGCCCATTTGACCGGGGCGGTGATTTGCTGCACCAAGAGAGAACAGATCTCTTCCGGTGCGTCGACCGGTTGCGCCGTAACATTGGCAATAACCGGTACCTTTGGGCTTTGGATAGGCAGCGTCTTGATGAACGCCTCAAATTTTTCCCGTGCCGGTTCCATCAGGGGGGAGTGGAAAGCGCCGCCGACTTCCAAGAGAATTGCCCGTTTGGCACCGGCTTGTTGCGCCAGCGCAACCGCTTTTTCCACGGCGGCAGGTTCGCCGGAAATGACGATTTGTTTGCCGGAGTTATAATTTGCTGGTACCACCACACCGTCAGAAGATGCCTCTCGGCAAATCTCTTCCACTTTTTCTCCGGGCAGCCCCAAAATCGCCGCCATCGTCGAAGGATACCTTTGACATGCTTCTTCCATCGCTGCCGCTCGTTTGACGACCGCTTTGACGGCGTCTTCGAACGTCAAGGCACCGGTGACCGCCAGAGCGCCGTATTCACCGAGCGAATGACCGGCGGCGAAATCGAAAGAGGGAAGTCGCTCGCCGAGAATTTTCACGAGTGCCAGCGAATGCAAAAGAATCGCCGGTTGGGTGAAGCGGGTTTTCTTGAGCTCCTCAGCTGGTCCGTCGAAAGAAATAGCAGCAATGTCGGCGCCCATCTCTTCCGAAGCCAACTCATAGAGACTCCGCACTTCCGGATAGGTTTCGTACAACTCTTTTGCCATTCCCACGTACTGGGAACCTTGGCCCGGGAAAAATAACGCAGTCTTACTCATATTTCTACCACCGTACTAACGCCGCACCCCAGGTCAAACCGCCGCCGAAGGCTACCATCAAGACATAATCGCCGGGTTTGATTCTCCCTTGACGATTGGCTTCATCGAGCGCCAACGGCACCGACGCGGCTGAGGTGTTGCCGTATTTTTCAATGTTTTGAAAGACCTTGTCCATCGGGACGTGCAAACGCTTGGCTAACGCTTCCATAATCCGAATGTTCGCTTGGTGCGGTACCACCAGAGATACCTCCGACGGTTGCAAACCGGCTCTTTTGATGACCTCCAGCGACGCTTTCGCCATTTCCCGTACCGCTACCTTAAAGACCTCCGAACCGTTCATGTATACTTTGTCACTGCCGTCATAGGTGTAGTCGGGAGTGTACGGATTCACCGTCCCTCCGACCCGTGCCCATAAAAGAGGACGCAGCCGTCCGTCCGATTTCAGGAACGTCGAAACGACTCCTCGTCCCTCGGTATCGGGCGCCAGCAGCACCGCCCCGGCGGCATCACCGAACAAGACGCAGGTATTCCTATCATTATAGTTGGTAAAGGCGGAAAGTTTCTCTACTCCCACCACTAAAATGCGCCGGTACCGGCCGGCTTCGATGAAAGCGCTGGCGACGGCTAAACCGTTGATGAACCCCGAACATGCCGCCACCACATCAAATGCCGCCGCATTGGGCAAGCCGAGTTTCTCTTGCACCACGCATGCCGTGGAAGGAAGTTTGTAATCCGGGGTGACCGTCCCGATGATAATCATTTCCACTTCCGAATTATCGCACTTCGCCATTTCCAAGGCGTTCCGGCATGCCTCGACCGCCATGTCGGAACTGAAGGTATGGTCGTCGGAAATCCGCCGCTCGCGGATGCCCGTCCGGGTGATAATCCATTCGTCCGAGGTATCTACTATTTTTTCAAAATCAGCGTTGGTCATTCGGTGTGGGGGCACATACGACCCCGTTCCGATGATTCTCGCCTGTATTTTTTGAGCCATTATTGTGTCCAAAGTGATTTGTTACCAGTTCGTCATGGATGCGGGAAAGAATCTTCTTCATCGCCATCTCGTGTGCCGAAATAATCGCATTCCGAATTGCCCGCGAGTTTGAGGACCCATGACAGATCATGACAATACCGTTTATCCCCAGCAAGGGAGCGCCGCCGGCTTCCGCATAGTCGAAGCGGTTTTTCATCCGTTTCAAAAAAGGCAGCAGAAGCATTGCGCCGATGCGGGAGAAAATGTTCGTTTGAATCTGACGGCGCATGGAGTTGACCAGCATCGGCTTGATGGATTCGGCGAATTTCAACAGAATGTTGCCGGTAAAGCCGTCAACCACCGCCACGTCTATCGTTCCCGACAAAATGTCCCGTCCTTCGATATTCCCCACAAAGTTGATGCTGGATTCATCCATGAGGCGACGGGCGTTGAAAATCAACTCATTTCCTTTGCTTCGTTCCTCACCGATGGAGATAAGTCCCACCCGAGGAGAGTCCAGGTTGAACATCACCGAAGCATACACCGAGCCCATTACCCCGAATTGGGAAAGGTGATGCGGCTTGCAGTCGGAATTGGCGCCGACATCGAGTACCACCGTCGGTTTACCGGTCGAGGTAGGGAAGACGCTCGTGATGGCGGGACGGCTGACACCCTCGATTCGCCCCAAAGTGAGCAAAGAGGTTGCCATGACGGCGCCGGTATTGCCCGGTGAAACAAAGGCGTCGGCTTTTTTCTCTTTGACCAGTTTGAGCCCGATAGCGATGGAGCTGTCGCGCATCCGTACCCCTTCGATGGCGGAGATGGTCATTGGCACTTCTTGCTCGGCGTGTTGCACCGAGATGTTGTTCGGCAGGTTCTGGATGCTCTCAAGGTAGGATTCGATGGCGTCTTTCTTTCCGACAAATATAACATGGATGCTCTCACCGAGCTTCCACGCCGCATCGAGCCCTCCTTGGATAATACATTCCTGCCCGCTGTCAGCCCCCATCACGTCTAAAACTATGGTTTGTTGGTTACTACTAACTGCCATTATCCAAAAACGCTGTCAGCTTCTCCGTAATCGAGTTACTGAATCAAGCCTCCGTCGGCGTGATGATTTGGCGACCCTTGTAGTAGCCGCAATGAGTGCATACATGGTGCGGCAACTTGGGCTGATGGCAGTGAGGACATTCAATGACATTGGGGGCTGTTATTTTCCAATGGGTTCGACGCTTGCGTCCTCTGGTGTGAGAATGTCGCCTTTTTGGAAGTGGCATCTGTGTTTCCTTTATTCTTTAATCGTTAACCATTTCGAAGTTTTTCCAAACCATGCCACCGCGGGTCAATCCGAGTTCTTTGACACGAACACGTTTCTTCGTTCAAATTGACCCCGCATCGGGGGCATAACCCTTTACAATCTTCAGAGCAGAGCGGCTTCATCCCGACCGCGAGAATAATCATCTGCCGGACAATCTCGCTGATGTCGGCTGTCAGCTCTACCCCTTGAAAGAAGACATAGTCTTCGTCATCGAGTGCTTCCCGCACCCGTGTTTTATACCCGCTCTCCGAGCAAATGATAAAATCAATTTTGCTTTTCACTACGGCGTCAAACGCCGCCAAACAGCGGGCGCACTCCAGGTTGACCGTCGCCGTGATATCGCCCCGGCAATAATACTCATCGCCGGACTTCTGGATATCGAGGTTGCAGTCAACCTGTTTAACCGCATGTATTCCCTCGTAGTCAGGGACAATATCACCTGCACCACTTGTGAGGAATACATGAGCGGGAAAACTGTCAAGATCCCGCAAGTCCACTATCATAGCCATTGATGGTATATAATGGTTAAAAAAAAGTCAAGGAGAAAACATGTTTTCATTTGACGGAATTTCCGGCAATCATACCCTTCGGTCAAAGAGACGATTTTTTATGCTTGACGGGAAAGCGGTTGAATTACAACAAGTTCCGCTTAGGTTACGTTCTCCTTGTCCGCTGACGGAGGAGGACAATACGCCTTCCTGCAAAGAAAAGTGGGGTGTAAAACCCCACTTTCATGTTTCTGTGCACGTTATGTCAAGAAAACAGCCTAATGCGTTTCCTTGTATACCTTTATCCTGTTGGCGGCGCGCTCCATGGCGGCTCGGACGGTGGGAAGGTCGATGTCGGTTTCGCCTTTACCGGCGGAAATCAGGCGGTTTTTCTCCCGGTCATACGCCGCTTGCGCCCGCTCGATGTCGATTTCGTCAGCCGCTTCCACCGCATCCGCCAGCAAAGTGGCTTGGTTGTTCGACACTTCGAGAAACCCGCCCGATACGGCAAAGATATTGATGTTGTCGTCGGCGTCCCGGAACTCGATTTTGCCCGGTTTCAATGCCGTAATCAACGGGGCATGATGGGAAAGCACCCCCAGATACCCTTCCGTGCCGGGCACCACCAGCGACCTGACTTCGCCTTCGTAGTATACCTTTTCCGGTGTGACTATTGATAATCGAAACATAGCCTCTTACTTCTTTGATTTTTCATACCGGTCTAATACTTCGTCGATGGCGCCGGTCATGTAGAACATCTGCTCGGGAATATGATCCAACTCGCCGGAGATAATCATATCGAATCCCTTGATGGTGTCCTCGACCTTGACGTACACGCCGGACGTTCCCGTAAACGCCTCCGCCACAAAGAACGGCTGTGACAAGAACCGCTGAATCTTACGAGCTCGCTGGACGATAAGTTTGTCCTCTTCGGAAAGCTCGTCGATTCCCAGGATGGCGATGATGTCCTGCAGGTCTTTGTAGCGCTGGAGAATCTTCTGGCATTCGCGCGCCACCCGGTAGTGCTCTTCGCCGACAATACCCGGGTCGAGAATCCGAGAAGTCGAGTCGAGCGGGTCAACCGCCGGGTACAAGCCCAACTCGGCGATTTGACGGGACAAAACCGTCGTCGCATCGAGGTGGGAGAAGGTCGTCGCCGGAGCAGGGTCGGTCAAGTCGTCCGCCGGGACGTAAATCGCCTGTACCGAGGTAATGGAACCGGTCTTCGTCGAGGTGATGCGTTCTTGAAGCGCTCCCATCTCCGTACCCAGTGTCGGCTGGTATCCGACGGCGGAAGGCATCCGTCCCAACAACGCCGACACTTCGGAACCGGCTTGGACGAATCGGAAAATGTTGTCGATGAAGACCAGCACGTCTTGCCCTTCTTCATCCCGGAAGTACTCCGCCATGGTCAAGCCGGAAAGCCCGACCCGCAAACGGGCGCCGGGGGGTTCGTTCATCTGCCCGAAGACCATCGCCGTCCGGTTGATAACGCCGGATTCGTTCATTTCCAGCCAGAGGTCGTTTCCTTCACGAGTACGCTCGCCAACGCCGCAGAAGACCGAGTAGCCGCCGTGCTCGGTGGCGATATTGTGAATCAGCTCTTGAATGATAACCGTCTTGCCGACTCCGGCGCCGCCGAACATCCCGACCTTGCCGCCTTTGAGGTATGGCTCCAGCAGGTCAATAACTTTGATGCCGGTTTCGAACATCTCCAGCTTAGTGGACTGTTCGTCAAACGGCGGAGCTTCCCTATGGATAGGAAGACGGGGAGTGTCGGCGGGGAGGGGTTCTTTGCCGTCAATAGTATTGCCTAAAAGGTCGAAAACCCGTCCCAAGCAGCGTTCGCCGACCGGCACCGTGATTGTCGTGCCGGTGTCGATTGCCGGCATTCCTCGTACCAAACCGTCGGTCGTTGCCAGCGCGACGCACCGGACGATATTGTCGCCGATGTGCATCGCCACTTCGACGGTGAGATCAATGCCGCGTTCCTTGTCTTGGATTTTAATCGCGTTATTGATATTGGGCAAGGCGTCGGAGCGGAACTCGCAGTCAACCGTGGCTCCGATGACCTGTGCGACTCTGCCGATGTTTTCAGCCATGTATCACATTCTCCAATTTATTGACAAAACACTTTTTTTCGTTTTTGTGTGCGCACCCGTTTACCCTTTCAACGCTTCCGCGCCCGCCACCACTTCCAGCAACTCCTTGGTAATCTGCGCTTGACGGGCTTTGTTGAATTGCAAGGTCAAGGAATCAATCATTTCTCCGGCGTTTTTCGTCGCCGCATTCATCGCAATCATCCGGCTGCCGTGTTCGCTGGCGAACGACTCGACTAAGGCAGTGACCATTTTCGTCGTAGCGTAACTCGGCATCAGAGAGGCGTAGATTTTATCCGGAGACGGCTCGAAAATATAGTCTTTACTCACGGAATGTTCTTCGGCGACTTGGGGAGGTTCTACCGGCAGGTACCGATCGAGCGTCACCTGATATTTTACCATCGAAAGAAAGCGAGTGTAGAGCAAATCTATTTGGTCGGTCTCTCCGTCGGTGAAACGCTTGGTGAGAAACGATACCGCCTCGCGCGCTTTGTCGTAGTCCAACACGCCTCCCCAATGACCGTAGAAGCCGACGATAGGGTAGGGGCGACGCTGGAAGAAATCTTGCGCCTTTTTCCCCATCAGCACCAATTCAATCTCGATATCCTTGTGGTCTTCTATCCAGTGGGTAGCTTGGCGGATGATGTTGGAATTGTAAGAACCGCACAACCCTCGGTCAGCCGTAAAGACCACCAGCGTCTTCTTTTTGATGGGTCGTTCTTCGAAGAAGGGGTGGACAATTTCTTCCGTCGACCCGGCGGCAAGGTGTCGGAGCATCTCTTCCATTTTCTCCGCATACGGCCGCGCCTGTTCGACGCGCTGTTGCGCCCGGCGGAGTTTCGCCGCCGCCACCATTTCCATTGCGTTGGTGATACGCTTGGTCGACTTGACCGATTTAATTCTCTTTTTTACTTCTCGAAGAGTCGCCATAGGCGTTGTCTTTCCTTTGCTCCTTTACACTCGGGTTGCTTTCTGCATAATCGTTTTTTTACTTACTCCCCATTGGGAACGAAAATCCTACCAAAACGGAAATCGTGGCGTTTTTGACTTCCTCCTCTTCTTCATTGTCTTGAGATTGGTCAATCGTTTGCAGCCCCATTGTGTAGCGGGCTTCGAGGGTAAACTGTCCGAAATCAATACCCCCACCGAAGACTACCCCGAGGTCTTTGTCTTTGACGTAGTCTTTTATATCTTCTTCAACGGTTTCTCCGTTGCTGTCGGTGCCGCTGACTTTCGCACTGATATTGAATGCAAAAGCCGGACCGCCGTAGATATAGGGAGTAGAAGTACCTTGAGACAAATTCAATCTGAGGAGAATCGGTATTTCTATATAATCAAGCTTGAATTCGATGTCTTCTCCCATGAAATCGTATTTGGCACCTTTTTGAACATAGAGCGCTTCCGGTTGGAGGCAGATGGCATTGCCGCCGAGGGTGAGAGCGATACCACCGGTATAACCGAGCTTCGCCTTCACACTATCGATATCCTTTCCGGTTAAGTTTGCCGAAGCAAGCCCGCCCTTGATGCCAAAAGATGACCCGGCATGACTGGGAAAAGCCATGAACAGCACGAGGAAAACAAGTGTACCGAAAGTTATCGCTTTGTATTTCATTACATGTTCCTCTCTTTACCGCCGTTACTCCTTACTCAGGCTTGAACTGCGTCTTGAATTCTTCGGTGGCAGCTTTCAGCCTGTTGTTTATCTCGTCGGATATCTTCAATTCCGAAGCAAGGGTGTGTTCGATGTCGGGGTATTTCTTCTCACAGAAGTCGAGGAATTCTTTTTCAAATTTGGCAATCGCTTCGGTCGGAATGTCGTCCAAGTAACCGTTCGTGCCGGTCCAGATTATCATGACCTGCCGTGCCACCGGCATGGGGACATATTGCCCCTGCTTGAGCAGCTCGACCATCTTTTGACCGCGGTTGAGCTGTTTCAAAGTGGCTTCGTCAAGGTCGGAGCCAAACTGGGTAAAGGCTTCCAATTCCCGGAACTGCGCCAAATCGAGCTTCAACGAACCGGCGACTTGTTTCATCATCTTCGTTTGAGCGTTTCCGCCGACCCGGGAAACCGAAATACCGACGTTGATGGCGGGGCGGACCCCGGCGAAGAACAAGTCGGATTCGAGGAAGATTTGCCCGTCGGTGATGGATATAACGTTGGTCGGAATGTATGCGGAAACGTCACCGGCTTGCGTTTCGATAATCGGGAGCGCCGTCAAGGAACCGCCGCCTTTTTCGTCGGAGAGCTTCGCCGCCCGCTCTAGCAACCGTGAGTGGCAGTAGAAAATATCGCCCGGGTACGCCTCACGTCCCGGCGGGCGCCGGAGCAAGAGGGACAATTGGCGGTACGCTTGAGCTTGCTTGGATAAGTCGTCGTATACACACAGAGCGTGTTGCCCGTTGTCACGGAAATACTCGCCCATAGCGCACCCGGCGTAGGGGGCGATGTATTGCATCGGCGCCGGGTCGGTGGCACTGGCGGCGACCACGGTGGTGTATTCCATTGCGCCGTACTTCCGGAGCGTTTCCACCACTTGCGCCACCGTCGAGGATTTCTGCCCGATGGCGACGTAAATACATTTTACATCGGTGTCTTTTTGGTTGATGATGGTGTCAATCACCAGCGCCGTTTTTCCCGTCTGCCGGTCACCGATGACCAACTCCCGCTGGCCGCGTCCGATAGGAATCATGGAGTCGATAGCTTTCAAACCGGTCTGCAGCGGTTCTTTCACCGGTTGCCGTTCGACCACACCGGGAGCACGGCTTTCGATGACACGGTAGGTGTCGGTGACGATAGGTCCTTTGCCGTCGAGCGGCTGTCCGAGCGGGTTCACCACCCGTCCCAGCAAAGCTTCGCCGACGGGAACCTGAGCAACTTTGCCCGTCCGACGGACGGTATCGCCTTCTTTAATTTCCGTGTCGGGACCGAAAATGGCGGCACCGACATTATCTTCTTCGAGGTTGAGAACTATCCCAATGATGTCGCCGGGGAACTGGAGCAGTTCGGACATCTGAGCATCTTCCAACCCCCAAATGCGGGCGATACCGTCCCCCACTTGGAGGACCGTCCCCACCGACTCCATTTCGAGCTTGGTTTCGTATTTCTCAAGCTCCTGTTTTATAACTGAAGAGACTTCTTCCGGGTTGAGACCCATTACCGAACTCCTGGATTTATGACAATTATTTTTTTCATGTCTCAGACGTCTTTCCGTCGTTTTTCTTTTCGGTAGCGTTCCTCTCTTTCCGCCCTCCGGCGGTTTGAAACGTCACCGCATCTAAATACTCAACACCTACACCAACGAGAGCGTCACACCACCTTTATTTTCGCCAATTGCTCTTTCAGCGTGTCCAAACGCCGACGAACCGAATCATCGAGAACTTCGTCATGCAGCTTGACGACCAAACCGCCGAGAATGCGTTGATCGATTTTTTCTTCGAGATGGATTTTCAAGCCGGTTTTCTTTGCCAGATTGGAAGTGAGGGCCTGTTTTTCGTGGTCGGACAAGGGAACGGCGGTAATCACCGTGGCGCGCCCGATACCTTTTTCGGTTTCCACCAAGCGAGTGAATTCATCGATGATTTCGTGAAGGAAAGCGATGCGATGCTTCTTAATCAAGACAATCAGTAGTTCCACAAAGAGGCGTTCCATCCGATTGAGGAAAACTTTGTTGACCAGCGCGTATTTGTGCTCATCCAATACCTGTGGGGCGTTGAGAAAGTTCAATAAGGTCGGATCTTTCTCCAGATACGCTTCCAGGTCGTTGAACTGCTTGTACGCGGTGTCAATCAGCCCTTTTTCTTTGGTTGCCAGAAAGAGGGCGTGAGCATACTTTGAAGCTACTTCTTGTCGTAACATCTGTCCGCTACGCTTTCTCCACGTTCTCGATGAAGCTGCCGATGAGCTCTCGATGTTTCTTGTCGTCTAACTTCTCGTTGATGATTTTCTCCACTGCGGCCATCGTGATCGCGATCATTTCGTCCTTCAGTTGGACTTTCGCTTTGTCGACTTCGCGGGCAAGATCGGCTTTCGCCTTTTTGGTGATTTCCCGCGCTTCTTCGCGAGCGGCAAGCTTGATTTCTTCGGCTATCTTCTTGCCTTCGTTGACCGCTTCGACCAGCTTGGCACGGCGTTCCGCATCGATTTCTTTGAGTTTGTTTTCATACTCCGCCGTCAACTGGTTGACTTTTTCTTTTTCCTCTTCAATGTGCTTGAATTCTGCGGCGATTTTGTTACGACGTTCCTCTAAGAGGGAGAGCAGAGGACCCCATGCAAACCGCTTCAGAATCCACACCGTGATGAGGAAACCGACCGCATGAGTGAGTGCTTGTTGCCAAACAAATTCCATTACGCCACCATGCCTTTGTTGGCGTGCGCCTCATGCCGCCTGTGTTGGAGCGGAATGAGAGCAGCCGCCACTGTTAACCGATTTTACCGCTGGCCATAATGAACACGATGAAGACATAAATGGTGAGTGCTTCGATAAACGCCGCACCGATAATCATCGCGGTTTGGATTTTGCCGGCCGCTTCGGGCTGACGCCCCATCGCTTCCATTGCCGAACCGACCGCCCGACCGATACCCAAACCAGAGCCGATGGCTGCCAAAGCGACCGCTAACGGTGCCGCTAAACCTAATGCTGTCTGATAATCCATTGTATCCTCCTTAGGACTTCGTGGTATGTGTTCTATCTTCTTTCTTCATTTGTTTCCTCAGTGTTCCTCATGGGGAAGCATCAGTAAGATGTAAATGGTCGAAAGCAAGGCGAAGACGAGTGCCTGGATAGTGGAAAGCAACAAGCCGAGGAAGTAGAACGGAACTTGAAAAGGAATACCGATGGGAGAGGACGGAAGGAACATCGCCATGAGGCTGATACCCAGGGTGACGAAGACCGCAATCAGCGTATCTTCGCCGGTTATATTTCCAAAAAGACGGAGAGCCAAGCTGAACGGTTTGGCAAGCTCCCCGATAATGTGCAGAGGGAACATCAATGGTACCATACACCAACTGATTACGTCGCGTGGACTGCCCGCAATGTGATGTAAATAGCCCAAGATGCCCAGATAACGGATGCCGGTGTATTGAGCGTACAGAAAAACGATAATCGCCAACGAACCGGTGATGGTCAGACTTGTTGAGGATGCGTGCCCCCACGGGACGAGCCCCATCCAGTTCATGGCAAGAATGTAGAAAAACAACGTCCCCAGGAACGGGGTATATTTCTTTGCTTCTTTCCCTAAGATAGAATAGAAAAAGTTGTACATCCCTTCGACGAGCATTTCCATGAAGTTCTGGAACTTGCCGGGCACCATTTCCCGCCGTCGGTAAACGATAAGAGCGCAAATGATAAAAATAATCGCCACAATGAAGGCAAAGATCACGTTTTCCCACGCTTCGAGAAATTCCGAGCCGGAGAAGAATTGGGTGATGAGGTTCGGTAGATGGGTTCCGTCCGCATGTCCGCCGCCGTGTCCTCCGGCGGCATGTTCGCCGTGCTCACCGCCGGTGGTGGTCAGAATGTAGGGGAGATATTTTATGAGTGCAACACTGATGATGTGAGCGTAGTATAAAAACATCAAAGTGCCTCCACAGTGTGTTCATCTTTCCGAGGTACGTGGTCAAGCCCCAAAAGCGCGCGGGAGATAACTTTCAAGACAATGACGGCAAAAAGGATGGAAAAACCGATTAGCAGGTGAAGGGGTTCAAACTGTTTGACTTTCAGCAGGAAGTAGCCGGAGAGATACAGCAGAGGGAATTTTATCAGCGCCAGACCCGCCACCTGCATTTTATCAACGGCATCGGGACGAATAGCGGCGCGGACCAACGCAGACAAAAAAAGCAGGTTAATCATTCCCCACACGCCGCCGAAAAATACCGCCAGCGCCGGAAAAACTCCGAAATAGTACAGGCAGGGAAGAAGGATGACCAACAGAACAATTCCGGTGGTACGGATGGTTCGTTGTATAAAGTCAAGACCCAGGTTTTGTGTCATCTTTGTCTTTTTCTTTATCTATTGCCGATGCTTTCTTAATCAGCTGGTATATTTCTATTCCAGCCGCCGCAACTCCTAACAACGCTCCCGCCCCGGTCAAATACGGGGCTGTTCCCAACTTTTTATCCGCCCAGTAGCCGATGAGAAAACCGACCAACGGGGCGGCGAACAGTATCGCCGGAACCGATACCAGCAGGCTGGCTTGTCGTAAATCCCTTTCCGGTTTTTGTTTCCGTTTGGGATTTAGGATACTCATCACAACCTGCTTTCAATTTTTGTGGGAATATATTAATAGGTAATTTTCTGTCAACCTCTTTTTTTGCGTTTTTTTGGTGCTTTTTTGTAACTTATTGAAATAAAATTGCTTTTATTGGAGGAACGGTCTGCTTTTTCGTTGCGATTCGTATTTCTTTGCTACTTTATTCACAAAGTTAGGGTACTATAATAGAGTGAAGTCCCTTATTAGGTCAGACATTCTATCTTGACAACAAAGGCACTTTTTTGTATTATGTTTTTGATACATAATCACTTTTAGGCTTTCATATCATGTTTCATGTTGCCACATACAACGAAGAACAAGACTGTCTATCCCCTCAAACAAGTAGGTCAATCCAGAGTGTATCGTAGAGCATTGTATAGAGCATTGCGGTTTCAAAA
>CAZAZQ010000018.1:0-48224 GCA_964489705.1 uncultured Ignavibacteriales bacterium | reverse complement strand
TATCCGAGTACGTATAGGTTGCCTCTACCGGCACCGGAGCGGTCTTGGGATAGGGATAAGCATCACCTTTTATTATACGAAGCAGGTAGATCAAGTCGCCCACTTCGAGAGTTTGATTGTTGGCATTAACATCGGTAGCAATGATCTGCCTGTCAATGTCAATAGTGAAAACGCCAATCCCATAGATAAAGTAGTTGGTGAACAAAACAGCATCAGATATTTGGTAAGGAAGACCATCCAAGTCTATATCGCCGCGGTCGGTTGCTTCGGTACAGAGAACGCTAATGCCGCCGTTGATAAAGTTGATCGTTTGTACTAAAGATTCTTCCCCACCGGTGAGGCAATCCGGTTGAATACCGAAGTAGGTAGGGAAGGTGCCACTTCCCAGCGTATCAATACGGTACAAGGTATCACTCCAATTTTCCCAGACAAATTGTGAAACAAAGAGAATATCTCCAAGTTTTGAAGAGAGAACGTTATCGGTGCAATCACTCCAGTAAAATCGGAGAGGAAGGAATTGACAATTATATTGCGGATCGGTGGTAATCAAAAAATCAAGGGAAAATAAAGAAAAGGGGAGCTCGGTTGTAAAACAAGTAGGATGACCCCCGTTAATCAATTCCGCCAAACCGGTGATTGTCACTGCTCCTCCGCTGGGTAGGGAATCGGAAGTGAAAAACCGGTTTTGATAGGTAAAGTATTCCCAGTCGCAGGAATCGTAGATTTCTCCTTGAATAGCTTGCTGGAAGTTCAAAGCGGCGCGGTTATAAACGACTGTGAAGTCAAACCCACCTATTTCTTCGGAACCCTTAGTCATGGAAACGTTCACGTTTTCGTGGTATCCTTGTCTGGCTTCATATTTCTTTGCTATTTGGATTTCAAAGGGAGGTGAGGAAGGAACGTAGACATAAAAACAATATGGTCCATACCACGAGGGAGCGAAGGACCCGAGGCTCCCTGATGACGACCACAGCCAGGAACTACTCGGCGGGAACCAGCACGAGTCGATACAAAGGGTATCACCGTCTAAGGAAGGTGTCGTTTCGAGATACCATACTCTTCCAACAAAGCCGTCGTGGATTCCCCACCAGTTGGAGATAGTTCCCTCGAATCCGACTGTGTCTCGGCCCGTGCCTGTGACGCTGAATTCATGCTGGAAGATGCCACTGTCAAGTGTTTGTGCCCACATAGGAGTTATCGTTAGGGTGTCGTGAGTAACCGGTGTAAAATTTGTCCCTGATTTTGTCCAGAGTTGGAACCCGTTATTCAAACCGGTGAGGTATGAATTATCTCCCGGTGTGTAGTTTAATCGGAAAGAAAACACTATGGATTGATTTGCCAAAATTGTGTCTCCTCCCAATCCACCATCAACGTAATCGATAGTAATTTCCGTGGCAGCAAAGAGAGAAGAAGCTGCCCCATACATGGCAATCAGTACCACTAAACAACGCAAGTATTTCATGAGCTTCCCCCGTAAAAAGTTGAGATTGTACGGCTCGTGTTACTTATCTTCACCCATTATTGTGATTATTCTATATGTAATGTACATAAAAAAGTAAGTAACTTGGTATGCTTTGTCAAGTGAAATAGTCGATTAGTTCTCAGCAGGAACGGTCCTTAAGCAATAACTCCACAACCCCGTCTGTGTTCGACGGGGTTGTGGAGTGGAACTATGTTTGAGCGTTTTTACTTGAGAAGAATCATCTTCTTCGTGTCGGTGAAGCTGCCCGCCGTGAGCTTGTACAAATATACACCCAATCTCTGTTCGGATCAAAAAACGGCTTGCACTGTGAGGGTGTCGTTATCGCGGATAACGATGATATCCGCCGTGTCACCCGGATGGAATTTCGAAAGGCCGTTCATATAGTCATAGATGTCGTCAATCTTCACGGTTCCCATTTTGATGATAATATCCCCTTTGAGTATCCCGGCTCGTTCTGCCGGTCGACCTTGGGTTACGCCGTCAACCCGGACTCCTTTCACGTCCGAGAGAAAATCGGGCATGATGCCCAGCGTCACCGAATACGAAGCATGGGGACGTGATTGTTGTGCTTCTTTCGACAATTGGAACCGGATTGGCTTGTCATAGGCGTCGAAGTCTTTGATGATTTCAGCAATCAACGTCGTCACTTTCCAGACACCGTCAAGATTGATAGTTGACGCATCGTCGCTCGGGCGGTGGTAATATTCATGGGTACCGGTGAAGAAGTGGAGGACGGGGATTTTCTGGTTGAAAAAGGAAATTTGGTCGGAACCGCCGCCGCCCGACTCCTTGGTCGTTACTTTAACCCCTTCCCACTGTAAGGTATCGAAGTATTCCTTGAATGCGGTGCAGGTTCCTGTTCCGAATACCGCCAAGCCATGGTCTTCGTTTCGTAAATGTCCTATCATATCCATATTGACCATCAGCTTGACCTTCGAAGAGTCGACGGTCATGTGGTGCACAAAATAGTTCGAGCCCAAAGCGCCTTCTTCTTCTCCCGAAAAGGCGATAAACAGGAGGGAATGTTTTAAGCTGTCGCGAATGCTGCTGAAATATCGCGCCAACTCGAGAAGCCCCGCCGTGCCGGAGGCGTTATCGTCGGCGCCGTTGTGAATCATCTTAGGGCTTCCTTGGTAAAGTGAAGTCGGACCGCCCCATCCCAAGTGGTCGTAGTGGGCGCCGATGATGAGGGTGGTGTCGTTTTCGGCGGGAAGGTAGGCAATAACGTTGTAACCGGTATCACGCACTCGTTCCAGGTCGGTGACTCCCGTTGCGGAAAAAATAGTGGGAGCGGAAAGGTCAAGACCCAACCGTTTTAGCCCGGCACGTTTGAGAAAAATAACCGGGACGTCTTTGGGCTGAATTTTGGTAGCGAAGGTGGTCTTCAGGGTGTCGGTATACTCTTCGGGAGTGACAAGGAAGATGCCGCTAACGCGGCGATCGAGCGCCGTTCGGATTTTGTTTGCCAAGGAGCTGTACTTGTTGAGATCTATGGTGCTATCTTGGTCGAGGGGAGCGTATCGATACATCAGTACCGCCTTGCCGGCGACCTCCTTGCCTGCATAGTCATCGTAACGGGTGCCGTTTTCTTCGGCGACGATGCCGTAATTGACGAATATCACCGTGTCGAACGAAAACGGCATACTCGCCGAATGGCTGAGGGGAACATATTCTTCATGCAATCGCAGCGGTATACCGTTGACCGAGAGTTTGTTTTTCTCGGTCAAGTTGATTCTTTTGACAAACTCAAACGGTTGGAAGAAAGAACCGTTTTCCCCTTTGGGAACAAGATGGGCGGCGGCAAACAGGGAAGAGATATACTGTGCCGCTTTCCATTCGCCGATTTCACCGACTTCCCGCCCTTCCAGCGAGTCGTCCGCCAGGACCGAGATGTGCTTGTAAAGAGAATCGGGGGATATACGGTACGTTCCGAAAGCACTGCCCGGAAGCACTATCAGCGTTACTGCAACACATGCTAGCCACCATCTTAATATCATACGCATACGATTCTTCCTTTCCGTTTATACGTTTGTCGCACCTTGCGAATATATGGTTTTCTTTTCGGTTTGACCACAATTTATCACTGCCGGGAAGACCGAGAGGTATTCGCTGCTTTTGGGGTTGATTTTGGCTGCACTTGAGTATAATATAATGTGTTTTGCCGTCGTAAGATGTCATGGCTGGAAATAACAGGCGAAAAATGGTGAGGAGCGCTACATGAAATATATCTGGTTGCTTACGGTTTTGATGGTGGGAGTTCTTCTCGGGTGTGGAGGAGGACCTGATTTTATTTCGGAACGAAACGTCTACCAGCATAATTACGTCATTGTCCAAGCCGATACTCTCTATTCTCTGACGATGCCGGCGCTGTACGATAAATTCGTCCATAGCGAGCTGCTCCCGCGCGGCGGGATTGTTCCCAAAGAACAGGTCGAGGAATTTGTGGACAGCCTCGTGTGTGATACGCTGGCGGGGCTGGACGCCCGTAACGTCAAGTTGGACGAATACTATGAATATTTCAAGCTGTACCGTCGCCGGTACTATTCCTTCTTGGTCAAGCGGTACCTGCAAGAAACGGTGTACAAAAAAGTGTCGGTCGATTCTCAGGAAGTAGTGGAATTTTACCAATCCCGTCCCGACTTGTTCGGGGTAAGCGAGCAAGTGCTCCTTCATCAGATTTTGATTTCTCCCATTGGATTGAAAAACGGACCCGACTCGCTCTATTACCGTTCCTTGAGTCCGGAGGAATTGGAAAAGGAAACCGAGAAATATGCTTGGCAGGTCAAACGACTGCTGGATTTGGGACAGCCGTTTGCCGAAGTCGCCCGGAAATATTCTCATGACGTCAACTCTGCCAAAGAAGGCGGTTTTATCGGCTGGACCGGCCGGGGAGTATATTTAGACCCCTTCGATTCGGTGGCATTTTCGATGAAGCCGGGAGAAATTTCGGAGCCGTACCATGACCGGAGCGGCTGGCATATTTTGTATATCGAAAACCATCTCGATGAAGGAATCCCCCCCATGAATGAAGAGCTGTATAACGTGGCGGAAACGTCGCTGGTACAGCTCAAAGCAAACACCTTGGGGTTTGAGCTCGAAGATTCGTTGGTCAATTTGATTCAATTGGAGTACAACGAGAAACTCCTTGATACCAATATATACTTTGTGGATAAATCTCAATGGGTGGCGATCGTGAACGGGCAGGATACCATCGATGCTTTCGATCTTCAGGGATTGGAAGAGTCGTACCGCCGACGCTACCGGGTGTCGAACACCACCCCAGAGATAAAAAAGGAAATGTTGCGCCAGATCGCCGAGCATTACATTTTCGTTCAAGCGGCACGCGCTACCGGTATTGACACTCTTCCCGATGTGAGGAAGCAAGAAGCGTATCTCCGGCATAAGTATGCAAAAGAGATTGTCTTAAAGCGGGCGAAGGACCCGTCGTGGATGCCGCCCGACAGCTTAATTAAAAAGTACTACAACGAACACAAAGATGAATTTACGGTCGAGAAGCCGTTGACGATTCAACATATTATCGTGCAGGATTCGGTTTTGGGCGAGTTTATCCGCGATCAGGCATTGGCGGGAGTGGATTTCATCGAGTTGGCGAAGCAGTATTACCCCGGCGAGCCGAGCGTCCGGGCGGACTTGGCGAATCTGGGAGAAATAGGTCCGGACGACGTTCCCGAAGAACTCTATAAAGCAGCTCTGGCGACCCCGATTCAAGGAGTCTCTCACCCGGTCAAGACAAAGTACGGCTATCACGTCATTAAAGTCCTCAAACGGGAGGAGACCAAAAGCGTCGACCGGGTACGCTATAAAATCGTGCCCATCCTGAAAAAACAGCATGAACGGGAATTGTTCGAGGCGTTCCGGGATGACTTGTATAAGCGCTACCATGTCCGCTTCTTGAGAAAGCTTTATCCGGTGCATCTCAAACCGCTTGATTCGCGAATCTGATGGCTGACGTGCAACAGGAGGAGCGGAAAGAGATATCTTTCGCCTCCGAGCTGGTCCGCAAAGGAACACACATGGGGGCGCTCATCATCCCCGGCGGGTATTACTACCTCCGGCTGGAGCGGGGAGAAATGCTCAGTATTATGATTCCCATCACCCTTTTGATGATAGGAATCGATATCGCCCGGCTCCGGCAATGGAAAATATGGACAGGCTTTCTCAAAAAAATCATCTCTCCTCTTATTCGGAGCCATGAAATAGCAGGGGATTTCACCGGCGCTACCTATATTCTCCTGTCGGTTTGTTTTACGGTGGCGTTGTTCGACAAAATGGTCGCCATCGCCGCACTAGCGTTCATTATTGTCGGCGATACGTTTGCGGCTCTTGTCGGGCGGCGGTTCGGGCGGCACAAGTTCGGAAGGAAGTCCGTCGAGGGCTCGGCGGCATGTTTGGTCGGCACGTTGCTGGTCGCGTGGATCGTGCCGGGAATACCGTGGGAAGTGAAACTATTCGGCGCCGTAGTCGCCGCGGTGGTGGAAGCCTTACCCCTGGGAATTGACGATAATACCACCGTACCGATACTTTCGGGCTTATTTATGACGCTTTTTGACAAATTTTTAATTAATTTGTGACCGATGCAATTTTTTTGTTGGTTTCTTTGCCCGCCTGCGTATAATTAGTAAAGGCAGTCAAAAATCCATTGGAGGATACGACATGTCCAAGGGCAAGGTTAAATATTTCAATGACTTAAAAGGTTGGGGCATTATTTCTTCCGAAGATGAAAAGCAGGATGTCTATGTGCATTACACCGCCATTAACATGGATGGGTACAAAACTCTGCGGGAAGGGCAGGAAGTCCTGTATGAACTGACAAAAACGGATTACGGTTTCCAGGCTCGGAATGTAAGTATCGCTCAATAAACGCCTTTTATAGATTTGAAATATTGCCATAAGCCATCTTATCGAGACGATAGGATGGCTTTTTTTCAGAAAATCGTCAATTGCAGTCATTGTTTCCTTTGCAGCTAGTTAATATTACGTCCGTGTATGCCGGTGCGAAGGATAAACCCACCGCAAGCGGCGGGGCACCCACTTTTTTTCAGTAGATCGTTAATTGTTTTTTGATGCCGTCACAGTCAAGAAGCGCCCGTGTTTTTTTTCAGCACCGTTAGGAATCCCTTCCTGACGGTTGTTCATCCTTCCCTTGAAGAGAACGGTCGGGAAGGGGTTCCCGACCGCACAGGAAAAGCGGCACGTCTGTTCCAGACGTTCCCTACAACTGTTGGGGAAGCTGGCACATCTTGCCGATAACGGTATCCTTAGCAGAAAGGTAGGGAAGGTCTCGAAAGAGACCTGCCAAAGGGAACTGTGAGGAGATGATTACGGAATGACCGAATCAAAAAGGCGGGCGAAATTCTTAGCCATATTTTCAGAAGAAAATTCGTGAGCGTATTCCGGCAAAGGAGTAATGGAAAGTTTCTTTTCTTCAAATTGAGTGATACGATCTTTCAGGTATTCCACCGCCTGAGAAATAGTTTCGGAGGTAAAGCAGAAACCGTTGCCAAGACGGGAAATGAGTTTTTCCATTTCGCTGCCGGATGGAACGGCTGCCAAAATGGGACGCCCCGAAGCGATGAGGGTAAATGTCCGCCCCAGAATCACCCCTTGCTCGCGAGTCGAAGAGACGCCGACGTACAGCAAAGAAGTTCGCGAGAGCAGCCTGATAGTTTCTTGTCGGTTCTGGAAGAGGCGAATGTCGCATTTATCGGAAAGCCGGTATTTCTCCAACTGTCGGCGGAGCCAGTCTTCATCGGTTTGTCCGACTTGGAGAAGCGATACGTTGCGAAATTGCTCCCCGGCAATCTCTCTCAGCCGCGCCAAGACCCGTAGGAGCGGCTCGATAGGGTACAGTTCATTCAAGGTGCCGAGGATACCGATAACAAATGTTTCTTTCTCGCTGGGGGGACGCCAGAGGTGGGCAAGCTCGCTGTCGTAGCTGTTGTAGATAACATGAGCGGCTCCGACATATTCGGCGGTCGAAGGATTGACGGCTGTCACTGCCGCAGCTTCGGTACGGATGGTTTCCAAGAGACGGCGGGCTCGTTCGACTTTTTTCGGATCGTCATAAGTATCTTCCGCTTTGTGGAGAGTCCAAAAATCCCGATAGTCCGCTACCCACGGCGATCGACATTCTCGTGCCAGCTCTCTTCCGACCAAGTGCGACGAGATAGGAGGGGAAGTGGAAAGAATAATATCATATCGGTTGTTGGAACACAAAGTGCGCCCCAGCCGTATCGCGGGTTTCACCCAGCCGACCTTCGGATCGGGGAAAAATCTGTCGGAAACTTTTTTCCCTCGTTCGATAGTGGTGCTTTTTATTGTCCGCACCCCCAAAAGGTACATCAACCGTTGCGGATCGTGGGAACCGGCGCGATAGATTTTCTCCGTGTCCAAATTTTCCAGTAATTCCGGCTCGTAAACACGATAGGTGACCGGCTTGACCGTTAGAACATCACACGCATAGCCGAACTGGGGAAGATGGCGAAACAGCGCCAACGGCCTGCCGACCCCGGCGCCACCCAAAGGAGGAAAGTAGTAGCATATAAGCAGAACTTTTCTATTCGCCATCTTTCCCTCGGTGAGCAAGTTCTTCCATCAGCTCTATCTGTTTCGCAACGTTGTGCTCAAAGATAGCTTCTTTTGTTACGCGAGCGTAGTTTTTTTGCCGAAGGGCAGAGTACTGCCGGGAAGAGCCAAGAAGCCTTTTAATTAAGGCTCGTAGTTCTTCCTCGTTGTCTTCTTGATATAGAAAACCGGTGTCCGGAGTAAGCCACTCTCGCACGCCGGGAATATCCGCCGCTACCGGTATTAACCCCAGTGCCATCGCTTCGATGAGGGACGCCGGGGAAGAGTCCGAACGGGAGGCGGAAAGGTAGACGTCATGGGTTGCCATGAAAGAAAGAAATCGGGTTCGCGGCATTTTATCGTAGAAGTGGATACGTAATGTCGATATTTTCGCCGCATCTCGTTTGAAACCATCGGTGAGGCTTCCGAAATTCGGAAAGGTTATGTCAATTGTTCCTTCTTGTGACAGCGGTGCCACGGCGCGGAGGATGAAAGAGTTGTTGTATACCGGCTCGTGAGGGCGAGGGACAATGATTTTAAGGGGCTGGGCGAATAGAGATTCTCCCTTGTAAAGAGAAAGGTAACGTCGCTCTATTCCCCATGGAATAACTTCTTTCAAAGGGAAAGTTCCGGAAATGATTTTTTCCGCCTGAGTAAGTAAATACGACGAGTCTCCAATGATCGCATCGGCGGCGCGAAGTGCCGTGGCAACCTTGTGTTTGTGGAGAAACGACTTGTGGGGTGAGATGAGAATATCCGAACCCCAGAGGTTCAACACAAGCGGTATCTTTACTCCCCGTGTTCCGAGCGCCGCTGCGAAACCGTAGCCGGAAGCAAAGTGTGGATTAATCACATCGGGATTCAACCGTCGGATGAGACGTCGAATGGTCAAGGCGCTTTGCAGGTATGACAGGCTTTGAATGGGGAGTTGGGGAAGATGGTAATGATGGATTCTTCCCCGTTCGACGGAGGCAAGGAATACCCGACACCCTTGGCGGCGCAGCTCGGCAGTGATTCGTTCCGTGTGAAATGAGCTGCTATCGGCAAGCAAGAGAATTTTTAGTTTTTTCTCTCTTACCATAATCTTCCCAGCCCCGCTTTCCGAACGTAACAGGGATATTGGTAGCTTACTCCGCCCCATTTGCTTTTATAGTACGCTACGCCCGGTGCTTCTTCCGGTGTGGCGCCCAAATTGAGGGTGGTGATTCCTTCTTTAGCAAGAGCTTTGGCGACGGTGAAGGGGATATACTTGCTCGGCTGAAGGAAGGAAAAAGCGGTGTCGAGATATGCCTGCCAATGGAGGACGGTGTCGTGCTCGATGAGAAAGATATTCGACGAGACCGGTTTTCCGTTATGTTCGCACCAGTACCAGCGGATACGTCTATCTTGTTTGGCAAGTTGCGCCAGCGCCCGGTAAAAATCGTCAGAGTACCTTTGCTTCCGTCCAATGCGACGGGAGGTCATGTGTGCCAGAGTAAGGAAACCGTCGAAGTGTTTATCGTAATCGAACGGTTCGAGTGAGATACCTTCCCGTTGGGCTTTGCGGATTTGTTGACGGAGCTTTTTGTTCGGCGGTTCCCAATCCGGGGAGGCGATGTCGACCAGGGTCGTTTGGCATGGTTGGGTTTCCATGCCGGTTGCCGACGGCTCGACGCTGTGAAAATAGTCGAAAAAGTAGAACTTAACGTAGGAAGTGTGAACTAGAGCCTCAAACAATGCTGTAACGACATTTTCATGAGGAGGAGAGGAAGGAGAGAAATAGAGCCGTCCATAACATCCGTCGGGCATGGCATAGAAACGTACTACCGGTTTGAACCCGAATTCCACCCCCGGCAGGACGGCGACAATTTTGTCGTTTTCTTCTACGAGCCAATATACCGCTCTGCCGCCCTGATGTGTCCATAAGGAAGCAAAACCATCCGAGCCAAAAAAAGAATCCCCAATCAAGGGGGAAACTTTTTCAATAATGTCAGGACAAGAAGGCTCCCTCGTAATTTTCATTCTTCCCGCACCAACAAAAATTTCCCGCGCCCTACGTTGCCGTCGGCGTCGGTGATGACAAACGTATATACCCCCGAAGCGACAGCCATCCCTCTTTGGTTGTTACCGTCCCACGGTGAAGTAACCGGGAATTCCGCCACCAATTCACCGGCAAGGGAAAAGATGCTCACCGTGCCGCTGCGAGCGAAATTGAAACGAAGGACATCGTTGTCGGAGCGGATGACATAGGGGTTGGGATAGGCAAGAACATTTTCCACAAGCGGTGTAAGATAGGTGGCTCCGGAGTAGAGAACGGAAATACCGGCAGACGTGGCGATATAGAGATCGCCGGTGGTTGGATGGAGATAGAGGTTTCGGATGTCATCGGAGACCACCCCGTCGGTACGGGCGTGATAGACAGTGGCGGTGCCGGTGGCGCCGTCGATGTGAGCCAGACCGTTTGTCGAACCGATCCAGATGTTTCCCCGCTCGTCAAATTCCAAAGCGGTGATGTCGGGACCTATCCCTTCAGGTAGGATAACCTCGGTAAATCTGTCGAGATCCCAACGGCATAAGCCGAAGTTGGTACCGACCCACAAGTCGCCGGAGGGAGCGTATTTGACAACGCGGATGACGTTGGAATTCAAGCCGTTTGCCGTAGTGTAATGGATGCAGGAGCGGGTCGCATGGTCAAAGGGGTCATCACCGAGATAGCAAGTGTAAACCCCCGCCGCTTCCGTGCCGACGGCAAGATTGCCGTTCATGTAATCGAGCGAAACGATATATTCATTCGTCAAGCCGTCATCGAAGCCGAGCGAGTCCCAGCCAACAGGGTCATCGAGGCGAGACATATCTCCGATGGCGACCGGATAGCCGTTAAGAGCCAGGTAGCACCCGGCAAAGAGAAATCTTCCATCGGTTGCCAAGCCTCTTACGACGACGAACTTGTCGTTGACCGGAATGCCACGTAGGGTGGAATTAGTTTCATCATAATTGATGACCGTGTCGTTTTTCACCAGCCAGACACCATTCCCCCACGTACCGACCCACGGCTGTTGAGACGAGTCAAGGATAATCTCCGTCGTCCACCCGTCGAAGCCAAGGGAAAGCCAGACTTCGTCGTTGAGCTGAGCGGCTAACTTCTCGGTAAAACCGCCGGTGAGCGTACCTGCTTGGTCAACGACAAGGTCTGAAACGTTATTCCCCGGAGGTCCGGTGTATGGATACTCAATGTAGTTTCCTACCGAGTCGGCATCATGGTAGATGCCGGCACCGGCGGTTCCGACCCAGCGGAAAGCGCCGGTATTGCAGCCGGTGGTGATGGAATGGGGAAGGCTGTCGTTGTCGAGAAAGACATACGCTGAGTCTTTCACGTATCCTCTGCCCCAAGCAAAGAAGAAAAAGAGTGTATCATTTTCGACTTTCAGGTCGGTGAACGGAGCAAGATAACCGCGGGCGCCGAGGGTAAAAGTCGTGTCCGTATCGGATATCTCAAGGCGGAATAAGCCTTGTGCCGTTGCGACGTAGAACGTCCCCTCGTACTTGACAATACGGAGCATGTCGTTGGTGCCGAGCTCGGGATAGGAAGTACGGTTAAAGGTCGTCCATGCCGACGGGGACTTGAGCAACATCGGATCGGTTCGGTCAGCGACGGCAAGTCCGGCGGAAGTGGCAATCCAGATCGTGTCGTCATAGAGCAAGATATCCCGAACTATCGGGTTGGCGGCTAAATCGCCGAACCGGGTGTAGCTGTCTTGGATTTGTCCGTCGTCGATATATTTCGAAAACCACACCAGCCCGCTGTCGGTGCCTATCCAAAGATAATCCCCGTCGTCTTCCACACAGGTGAGGGATAAGAAAGCGTTGTCCTTTTCAAAGAGGTACTGTTTTGACTGTGCCGGAGAGAATCGTATCAATCGCCCGAAGCCGGTGACCCATTTTTGTCCGAAAGCATCTTCGACGAGGTCGGTAATATCGGTCGTGCCCAGCCCGTTGAGGTTGTCATAAACCCTCCCGGCGGCGTGCGGATCGGCAATTGCCAGTAATCCGCCGGAAGTGGCGACATAGAGGGTGTCATGGAGCATTGTCATCCGGCGCACGTTTTTCAGGGAAGTAATCGTTTCCCACTGTTGAGCTACACCGGTGGAAAAAGTGGAAATTCCGGCTATGAACGTGAAGACGAGGAGGCGGATGAATGTGGTTTGACGAATTTTCTGATGCACCATAGTAACGCCAATATACTCATTATCCCGACGGTAATCAAGAAAGAGAACATGCCCGCTACGTCGCCGTGTTTTGTGAATGTCGAGTAACCCTCGAGTTTATCGAGTTTCCCTTTCAGAGCCGCAACTTCGTAAATATCGAGCTTCTTCCGTGTTCTCCCGTAAGGATCGACAATATAGGTCCAGCCGCTGTTTGCCGCCCGTGCCGCCCAGGTGCGGTTTTCCACGGCGCGAGTGATGAAAATGCGGGAGTGCATGGAGATACCGACCGAGCGCCCGAACCATGTGTCGTTGGTGATGCCGACGATAAAATCCGCCCCTTTCCGAACCATCTCGCGGACATATTCGGGAAATGCCGCCTCAAAGCAAATCAACACCCCGTAGCTGGCATCGGGGAGGTCGAAAAGAACTATCGAATCGCCGGGGTAAAAATCCGACCACCATTGGACGCTGTATTTGTCAATGAAGGTCAGGTATTTTCGCAGGAATTTTTTCTGAAGGAAGGGGAGGTAATCTTGATAGGGGACATGTTCGGAAAACGGCACCAGTTTGACTTTGTCGTAGCGTTGCTCGATAAATCCCGCCGGGTTGATTTGATAACAGGAGTTGTAAAACCGCCGCTCGCTTCCAAAATACCGCACTCCCAGCGCCCCGACCAAGTGGTACCCCTTGGAGGCTCGGGCAATCATTCCCACACGGTACTGGCAGGGTTGATCGTGAGAGAGATAGCAAGGGGCGGAGGTTTCGGGCCAAATGTAGAGATCGATGGAGCTGTCCGCCACCGCCTGGGTCAAAGAATCGTATAGTCGGAGGCTATGCTCTTCGTTGTTTTCCGCCCATTTGACATCCAAAGGGACGGAACCTTGCAAAAGAGCGACCTCGACGGTTCCTTCGGTCGGATACGGCGGCATGACGACCCAGCCGTATGCCAGCAAGCCGACCTCGATAGCGACCGCTACAAAACCGGCACTCATCCGTCGTTCCAGGCTCAGGTCTTTTCGCACCAGTTGCCACAAAAGAATATTGACCGTGATGATAAGAAACGACAAACCGTGCACGGAAATGACAGAGACAATTTGCAGGACGGGGAGATAATAGGCTTGAGTATATCCGAGATCAGACCACGGAAAGGCGAACTGGGAAAGAGTGCGGAAGTACTCCATCCCGACCCAGAGAAAAGGTAACGCAAGAAAACCGAGCCACTTTCGAAAGCGGTACAGCCGATGAAATGCCATCAGGACGGCCGTGTAGTAGAATGCAACGATAAAAACGGCGGTAATCATGCCGGGAGGGGTGACCATCGCTATCCAGTAGAGGGAAAACAAATTGAAAAGGAACGAAAAGAAATATGCCGCTCGGAACGCTTCTTTCCCATCCAGTGACGTAAGAATCATCAAGGGGCGGATAAGAGCGAACCACGCCAAGAAACCGAAATAATGGGGATAGTATGCCAGAGAAAGAAGGAACGCCCAGATGGTCAACTCCAGCCGCCGTTTGCGAATTGCTACCTCCGGCGGGAGGAAAAAGCGTCCGATGGTGACAAAAAAGCTCTTCAGAGGCTTACCCTCGCACAATAAGAGATTTACCGGTCATTTCCTTGGGCTGTTCCAGCTTGAGGATGTCGAGAATGGTCGGGGCGATGTCGGCAAGTACGCCCCCTTCCCGCAAGCTGATATTTTCTCCGAGCGTGCCGCTCGGGTCGTAGAGGATGCACGGCACGAGGTTGGTGGTGTGCGCCGTCCAGGGACCTCCGGTAGCGGGGTCAATCATCATCTCGGCGTTGCCGTGGTCGGCGGTGATAATGGCGACGCCGTTTTGCTTTTTCACCGCTTCAATTAGTCTTCCTAACCCCCTGTCCACTGCCTCCACCGCTTTTTTTGCCGCTTCGAAAATACCGGTGTGACCGACCATGTCGCAGTTGGCATAATTCAAAACAATGACATCGTATTTCCCGGAGTTGATTTTCTTCACGGCGTTGTCAGTCACTTCGACCGACGACATCTCCGGCTTCAAATCATAGGTGGCGACTTTGGGGGAAGGAATCAAATCTCGGTCTTCGCCGGGGAAAGGTTTTTCTGTCCCGCCGTTGAAAAAGAAAGTCACGTGGGCGTATTTTTCCGTCTCGGCGGTACGGAGCTGTTTCAAGCCGTGCTTGGAAAGGATTTCTCCGAGAATATTTTTCAATTTCAGCGGATGGAAAACCACTTTCGCCTCGAACATCTTGGCGTCGTAGTTGGTCATGGTTATCAGCTCTACCTTGGGATTGTCGGGATGGTTATGTCCTTCGATGTCGTATCCGAGCAGCATGTACGAAAGCTGCCTGACTCGGTCGGCGCGGAAGTTGAAAAAAAGCGCCACATCACGGTTTCTCAAACGACCGATTTCAGGCGAGCCCAGCTCTACCACGATGGGTTCGATGAACTCGTCGGTAATGTCGTTGGCGTACGAGTCTTCGATTGCTTTCAGGGGGTCGGTTGTTTTTATTCCTTCTCCGTAGACGATAGCCCGATAAGCTCGTTCGGTGCGTTCCCACCGTTTATCCCGGTCCATGCCGTAGTATCTGCCGCACACCGTCGAGACTGCGCCGACACCTATCTCTTCGAATTTCTTCATCACTTGGGCAAGGTAATCTCTCCCGGAGGTGGGAGGGGTATCGCGCCCATCCATAAAAGCATGGAGATAGAGGTTAGTCACATTCTTTTGCTTTGCCAACCGAACCAGAGCGTACAGATGTTCAAGTGAAGAGTGCACACAGCCGTCGGAGACCAAACCGAACAGGTGGACGGCTTTTCCTTCCGACGCCACCCGCTCCATTGCGGTGTTGAGAACGTCGTTTTCAAAGAAGCTGCCGTCTTCAATCGCCTTGTCGATACGGGTTATTTCCTGATACACCACCCGACCGGCGCCCAAATTCAGATGTCCCACCTCGCTGTTGCCCATTTGTCCTTGCGGAAGTCCCACCGCCAAGCCGGAGCCGTCGATTTTCGTATGCGGGCAGTGCTCAATGAGCCAGTCGTAGGTCGGTTTGTCGGCGGCGGCGATAGCGTTGTCGGGAGTTGCTTCCCGCAAGCCGAAACCGTCCATTATACATAAGAGAATCATGCGTTACTCCACTAACCTGACCGATTTGTTGCCGGGAACTATCTTCCCGATACGGTAAGACGGTTCGCCCGCCTTTTTCAACTCGTCCATTATATTATCGGCATCTTCGGGGCGAACCACGAGAATGTAACCGATGCCCATATTGAAGGTGGAGTAAATATCGACCGGGTCGATATTGCCCGCTTCTTTCAAGAAGTCGAATATCGGCGGCACCTGCCAGTTTCCTTTGGAGATTTCGGCGTCAAGGTGTTCCGGCAGCACTCTTTTGAGGTTTCCCGGAATACCGCCGCCGGTGATATGCGCCATGCCGGGTATGTCGAACTTTTCAATCAGAGGGTGAATCAGCGGGGCATAACAGCGGTGCACTTCCATCAAGGCGGCGTCGATGGTGGTGCCGAGCGCTTCGACTTTATCTCCCGGTTTCAATCCGGCGATATCGAAGGCGACCTTCCGCGCCAGCGTGTAGCCGTTGGTATGCAGCCCGCTGGAGGGAAGACCGATGCAGACGTCGCCTTCCGTGATAGTGGAGCCGTTGATGATTTTCTTCTGGTCTACTATTCCGACCACAAAGCCGACCAAATCGTATTCTCCCGGTTGATAGAAGTCCGGCAGTTCGGCGGTTTCCCCGCCGATAAGGGAGACGCCGTTGTTAACGCAAGCGCGACTGACTCCGGAGACGACCTCGGCAATAACGTGGGGCTTCAGCTTGCCGACGGCGATATAGTCGAGGAAGAAAAGGGCGCGGGCGCCGTGCACGAGAATATCGTTGATGCAGTGATTGACCAAGTCTTCTCCGACGGTGTCATGTTTACCGGTCATGAATGCGAGCTTCAGTTTTGTCCCCACGCTGTCGGTGGAAGAAACCAGCACCGGAGCCTCAAGGTTGCTCAAATCCGGCTTGAAAAAGCCTCCGAACGCCCCGATGTCGGTGAGAACCTGCTGGTTGAAGGTCTTGGCGGCAAGCTCCTTGATACGCTCGACGGCTTCGTCACCGGCTTTGATGTCCACGCCGCTGTCGGCATAGGTGATGGTCTTCTTTTCGTTCTTTTCTTGCATGGGCGGTATATACCATTCTCACTTTTGAAAGTCAATACGAAGAAAAGCCAAAATCCGTCGGGAGCTTCCCCGAATTTCCCGGGATGACAATCTCTTACGGTGATAAAGAACGCAAACCGGAGACGTCCTGCCGATATTAAATTTCCGGCTCTTTCATACCGTATTGCACCCAGTCTTCTTTTGCCGGACCGTAAATCGACGGAACTTTCAATCCCGCTTGACGCATAAGCACCGAGATTTGCCCGCGGTGGTGAATCTCGTGGTGAATGAGCGCCATGAGCGTATACCGACGCGCCCATTTTTCTCCGTACATATCGTCTTCGACCGAGAGAGTGTCATCCTGCCATTCCTCTTTGATTTTCTCAAGCAAGACTTTGGCGACCGAGGCATACGCTCGCTCGATTTGCTCCGCGGTCGACGGAAGCGGCGCATCCGCTTTGACCAGGTCGAGTTTCAGCCCGGTACGTTCCATCATTTCCGGGATGGTGGTAACGATGTGCCAGGCAATACGACCGATGGTACGGTGGCCATCGGCGACTTGCTGTGCCAGTGATTCATCCGTCAGAGCGTGCAGCACTCTTTGGGTGGCTTGCATTTCGGATGACCACACCTCTTCAAATTGGGCGATGGTTGAAAACATGGTTTCTCCTCTGCTATATGCTATTTCCGCCCGTCGTTTCCTTGGAGAACGAGAGCGATTTTTTCCATAACCTCATCGGGAAGTTTTACCTCGACGGCTTTGACGTTTTCCGTCACATGCTCCGGCTTGGTCGCACCGATAATGGCACAGCTAATCCACGAATGGTGCAAAATCCACGCCAGGGCAAGCTGGGGGAGAGTGATATCTAAAGAAGCGGCGATTTCAGCCAGTTGTCCGGTCTTTTGCAAATTGTCTTCGGTGAGAACATCCCGTAACCAAGGGGTGGTAGCGCCGCGGCTGCCGGGAGGGGTGCCGTCGTTATATTTCCCGGTCAGCAGCCCTTGTGAGAGGGGAGAAAAAACGGTAATGCCCATGCCGTGGCGTCGGCAGGTCGGGACAATTTCCGGCTCGATATGCCGGTCAAGCAGGTTGTACTGCGGCTGTTCCACGACCGGAGCGTAAGCATGCCAATAGCGGGCTTCGTTGTGTGCCTGCTCTATCTGAACCGCCGACCAGACCGAAGTGCCCCAGTACAACACTTTCCCTTGACGTACCAAGTCATCCATGGCGCGGACGGTTTCTTCCACTTCCGTGTCGGGGTCGAAACGATGGCAAAAGTACAAATCGAGATAGTCGGTGCCGAGTCGTTGGAGGGTTTTGTCGATGGATTCGAAAATATGTTTCCGGCTCAAGCCGCGGTCGTTGACGTTTTTCGACATAGGCCAGAAGACCTTGCTGGAAATAACGAGATCCGAGCGTTTTTGTCCTTTGAGGGCTTTTCCGACTACTTCCTCGGCTTTGCCGTAGGTGTAAATGTCCGCCAAGTCAAAATAGTTTATCCCGGCATCGAGCGCGGTGCGGACAATGACTTCCGTTTGCTTGGCATCGACCGAACCGCCGTACGTCAGCCAGGCGCCCAATGCAATTTCCGAAACTTTCAAGCCGGTTTTTCCGATTCTCCGATATTTCATTGTTTCAACCTCATGCGAAATACTGTGTGACATTTCTCCTTCTCGCCTAAAGTACGGTTTTTTCGACGGAATTGCAAATGCCTGGCAGGCACGGATATCTTCCGCTTGTCAAAAATGGCGGGAATGCTTTCTTTACCTCATTATGGGGCAGATTAACGTAACCATCCCGCGGCGGTTTATCGAGCGGTATCAAAAGTTGACCGATTCTCCCGAGGCGTTTTTCGAATCGTTGCTGACGCCTTTGCCGAAATCCTTTCGGGTAAATACGCTGAAAGCGACGGCTGAGGAAATAGCGGAGAAGTTCGCCTCCTACGGGATTCGATGCTCCCCCGTACCGTGGTATTCTGATGCCTTTGTTTCCAATGACGAGCGGGTGGGAGCGACGTTGGAGCGGTTTTTAGGGAAAATCCATTTACAGGAGCTTTCTTCGATGCTGCCTCCCTTGGTCGTGAAGAAAGAGCTCGTCACGGCGTTAAGTGTACTCGATGCCTGCGCCGCTCCCGGTTCAAAAACGACCCAGTTGGCGGCGTTGATGGACAACCAGGGGATTCTCATCGCCAACGACAGCGATTACCAGCGTATTCGGGCGCTGAAGTTCAACGCCAACAAAGCCGGGGTCTTGAATGTCGTCATCACCAATTATGACCTGCGGGAATTTCCGTTGCTGCCGTGTGATGTGGTTCTCTTGGATGCGCCGTGTTCTTCCGAAGGCACTCTCCGCAAGAATCCCATTCTGTTTACCCGCTGGTCGGAGCATCGCATCCGAACCTATGCCGGCTTGCAACGACAGTTGATTCTTCGAGCCTTTGATTTGCTTGCACCGGGAGGGGTGTTGGTGTATGCGACCTGTACGTTTGCTCCGGAAGAGAACGAAGCGATTGTGGATTGGCTGCTTCAAGAAAGAGAGGCGAAGTTAATGCCGATTGAAGTTCCTCATCTCAAGCTTTCTCCGGCGCTGAGAGAGTGGGAAGGACAACAGTTCAACGAGCAAGTAAGCTTGGCGGTACGTTTATTGCCGCATGAGAACAACACCAACGGTTTTTTTGTAGCGAAAATACGAAAATGATTACCTCGTGCCCACAAGAAGTGCAGCAGGAAGTGTTCGAATACTTGGAGCGTCGTTTCGGGTTTGCCTCCGAGCTGTTCGACGGCTTCACCCTCTATAGCGGTGCTCATGGAACGGTACTGCTCGGACCTCTGGCGGATTTTGACTTGTCGCTTGCCGAGACGACGGGAATTTTGGTGGTGAGAAGGCAGAGAGGGATAAAACCGTCGAGCATTTTCTTTCAGATGTTCGGCAAGTATGTGACAAAAAATACCGTCGAACTTACCGCTGCTCAAACCCGGGCGTATCTCAGAGGGGAAGATCTCGAACTTAGCTCTGACACGCTGAAAAGAGCCACCGACGGCTATGTGCTTTTGAAATATACATGCGAGCCGGTGGCGTGCGGTTTGCTGAAGGGAAATGTGGTCAAAAATGTACTTCCCAAGGCGTCCCGATTGCGGATTGAATTTCTTTAGCCTGTTACAGAGCTATACCCGGCGGAACCACATGTAATAGATATGCCGTCCTTCTTGGCGCCATTTCATTTCAAAAAACGTCGGTTCATAATCGTTCAATACCGACGCTTCCACGTACGGCGTACCCAGATTTTTCAAAGACGGAACCTGGGTGACGTTTTCAATTACCCATTCCGCATACGAGGCGACATCGGTGGCGCTTATCAAATTGCCGCCGGGAAGAAGGTAGCGGGTTATCAAGGTGAGAAACTCCGTATTCATCAGGCGCTTGGGGGCATGGCGTTTCTTGGGCCAGGGATCGGGAAAGAGGATATATATCCGCTCAAACGTTTCCGAGGAAAAATACTTGGGGAGGATGATTCTCGCATCTCCCTGAATAAGGAGAATGTTTGTCAGTCCTTTCTTTTCAATGCGGGGGATGAGCTTGTAATACCGCTTCTTTCCCAGCTCAATGGCGACGAATTTTTTCTGCGGGTATGCTTCCGCCAGCGAGAGCAGCAAATCCCCTCTGCCGGGACCGATTTCAAGGACGTCGCCGGAAAAATCCGAGGGTTTCTCGGGGTAAAAGAGGACTTCTTTTTTGGCTTCGTATTCGTACGGAAAGGTTTTCATCTTTCTTCGGTTCCTTTTCGTTCACCGGTGTCTTGACCTTCTCAAGCTTGTTGTACCCATACTCATCCCAAAATTTCTTCCAGAGCGTGCGGTAATTGGGGATGGTGGAAGCGGTAGCCGCTTTCGAGGAGACGGGTGGGTTTGACCTTAGTGCTGGCAAGCAAAAGCTCCTGTGCCATCTCTCCAAGGAAAAGCTTGAGCATACCCGCCGGAGCCGGGAGAAACGTCGAGCGATGGAGTACTTTCCCTAACGTGGCAGTGAACTCTCGGTTGGTCACCGGCGTAGGGGAGACGAAGTTGACCGCTCCTGCTACCGCATCTGTTTGCAGGCAATGCGAGATTGCTCCCACCACATCCGGAAGCGAAATCCAACTGACATATTGTCTCCCGTTGCCGAGGCGCCCGCCCAACCCCAACCGGAACGCCGGCAGCATCTTTGCCAAGGCTCCGCCGTTCGAAGCGAGCACCATGCCGAACCGCATCCGTACGGTTCGTATCCCCGCAGTGGTAGCCGCTTTTGTCATCTCTTCCCACTGGCGGCAGACGTCGGCGAGAAAGCCTTCGCCGGGAGAGCTTGTTTCGTCAAGTTCTTGTTCTCCTCGGTCGCCGTAATATCCGATCGCCGAAGCAGAGAGAAAAACCGACGGTCGGGGTTGAAGAGAAGCAATTGCTTCGCTCAGCAGGCGGGTGCCGTCAATCCGGCTGGTGCGGATGCGTTCTTTCTTTCCGGATGTCCACCTTCCCGAAGCGATATTTTCCCCCGCCAGATGAATGACGGCTTCAATGCCGTGTAAGGCGTCGGAGTCGATTTCACCTTTTGCCGGATTCCAATAAACTACATCCCTTTCATGCGACTGAGGGATGCGAACCAGCCGGGTAATGTGGTGCCCCTTGGAGAGCAATGAGGCCACCACCGCCGAGCCGATAAATCCGCTTGCACCGCTGACCAAAATTTTCATAACAGCATAACTATAGGCAATTTGCCGTCGTGTGGCAATGCAAATGCGTTTGAAGGTGCATATTGAGCACGCGATTACTTGGTTATCCGGCAGAAAATCGAGGAGTTGTCGACTTCGTAAATCTCGACTTGTTTCTTTAGCGGCTTGGTCAGCCGTTTGAAGTCTTCCGTTGTGAAGGTGGTCGCTTGAAAACCGTCTCGGCAAACGATAACCCCGTCGCGGCAGCGCTCCATATCAAGTTCGCCGAGCAACCCTTCCTTAGCTTGCCTTTGAAACCACTCTAAACGCTCTTCCCATATTTTGGGCGAGTAGCTGGAAAAGAAGACCACACCACCGGGAGCCGTCACTCGCAGGGCTTCTTTGATTAAGTTCTCCGGACTTCCCCCGATAGCGGAGAGCCCGTTTTGCAAACAGAAGACTACCTCGAATTGCTCGTCAAGAAATCCCATCCGGTGGGCGTCCATGAGAAAGAGTCGGCATTGATTCGGCGAGAGAGCGTACTCGTTATACCCGAAGCGGAGATTGTCCCACGAATTGTCAATACCATACAATTGAGCTTTCGTTGGCAGAAGCTCCTTGAGTATGCGTCCATACCCGCAGCCGATTTCAAGAACGTGGTATCCCGGTCGGATAGCACCGATAAGGTGAACAATTTCCGACCTCAAGTATTGTCGTATGCGTTCTCCGGCAATATCATAACATCGCTTAAGCCGTTCTGCCGAAAGTGAGTTTGCGTAATAATTTGACATAATACTTTAAGTACTCTTTCTTTCCTACCGTTGTGTATTTTCTGTGGGAGTTTCATTCCCTGCTTTAAGATAATGGAATTAGGGGAGAGGAGCTTGTCATTTTTTGATGAAAATCTGAGGGCGAAAGAAACGGTGAATTAGTGAAAAATTTCACTTGACAAAACTATTATTAAACTTATCATTTTACTAAGGTTTTGGCTTTTTGTCGAAAGAATGATGAAAAAGCGAGGCAGGTATGAAGTTTTCGACTCGGGCTCGGTACGGTCTTCGGATGATGGTGGAGCTTGCCCGTTCCTTGAAAAAGGAAAAGCTGGTTCATCTGGGACAGGTAGCTCGTATTACCGGACTGTCGGTTAATTACTTGGCACAGCTTGCCATCCCGCTCAAAAATAACGGTTTGCTTATCGGAGTTTCGGGAAAGAACGGCGGCTATCAACTCGGCAAGCCGCCGGAGCAAATTACGGTCAAAGAGATCATCGAAGCGGTACAGGGGACGGTCGGGTTAACGGATTGTGTTTTCAATCCGGAAGTGTGTCTCAACAGTTCCTTCTGTGAAGCCCGCCTTATGTGGGTGTTGGCAAGCCACAAGCTGCAAGAAGTCCTCGCTCAGTATACCTTGGCGGACATTATTGACAGCGATTGGAAAGAGAAGATTCAAAAAGAATTTGCCCATATCCCCATGGTCAACCCGGATGCTTACCTTGCCGCCAAAGCACGGAAGGGGCATTCGTAGCCAGCGGGAGCAGCAAGAGAGAGAAGAGGAGAACGTTTTATGTCAGCCCTTCAGTTTTTTTCCCTTATCGCCGGGGCGGTTGCCGTCGTCGCCATGATTGTCAAGGCGGTTCGGTATCTCACGGCGCCCCAGCATATGCGGTGGGAGCTCTATCCGGTGCCGCATGAGAAAGGGCGCGCCGATTACGGCGGCTCCTACGTCGAGGAACTCGACTGGTGGACCAAGCCGCGCCGCAAGGATATGCTGCGGGAGTTGAAAGAGATGGTACAAGAGATTCTGTTCCTCAAAGGAGTCTACCATCATAACCGTCGGGTGTGGACCTCGTCGTTTCCCTTCCACCTCGGTTTATATTTTACTATGGCGTGGATAGTACTGTTGATAATCGGTGGGGCCGTTGTTTCCTCAGGCGGCAATATCTCTGCCCAAGCAGGGGGCGTCGGTTCGCTCATATATTATATGACGATGGTGACTGGCTATATCGGTTTGGTACTCGCCGGCGTGGGAGCGCTGGGGTTGTTCTTCTGGAGAGTTTCCGATAGGGCACAGCGGGGGTATACGTCCCCTATCGATTATTTCAATCTCTTGCTTTTTGTTGTTACCACCGTGCTCGTTCTTATTTTTCACCTTACGCAAGACCCATCGTTTGACTTGCTCCGAAGCTATTTGGGAGCGACCTTGACGTTGACTCCCGTTTCTTCCGTTTCTTTGCTTTTTTCCGTTGAAGTTGTTCTGTTGTCTTTTCTGGTACTGTGGATACCGTTGACGAGAATGTCACATTTTGTCGCCAAGTATTTTCTCTACCATTCCATTCGGTGGGCGGATGAACCGAACGAACGGGGAAGCAAGTTGGAAAAAAGCCTGCTGAAAAATCTTGCCTTGCGGGTAGATTGGAGCGCGCCTCATATCAAAACCGGCAAGAGTTGGGCGGAAGCGGTGAAGGAGGGTAACGATGAGTAATTACGATACCAAAATAAAAGAGATAAGCAAAACGACCGAGCAGCTCTTCACCTTGGAACTGGGGCGGATTCCCAAACTGCCCTATCCGTATGAGGATTGGGAAGACCCTCCTCCGCCGCCTATCCCCGAGCAAAAGCGGGCGATGTACGATTCGTCGTTGGACGGCTTTTTGAACTTGCAGGTAAAGATTCCGGAAACGGAGGAAGAAAAGCAAAAGCAAGTGGCGCAATTCCTATCCGGGTTGCGCAAGCTCCTTTCCAAGAATAATAATTGGACTTTTCTCAAACCGCTGATGTTATCGCTCGAGAATTGCGTCCGTTGCAACACCTGTGCTGAAGCGTGTCCAATCTTCGAGCAGAGCGGACGGGCGGAGATTTATCGTCCTTTGTTCCGTTCGGAAGTGTTGCGGCGGATTGTTCAAAAGTACCTCAAACCCGGCGGGAAAATCGGTGCTGCCTTTACCGGTGCCGACATCGACGTTACGTGGGAAACCGTTTCCCGCTTGGCGCAACTGGCGTATCGGTGCAACCTCTGTCGGCGATGTGCGCAGACCTGCCCGATGGGGGTGGATAATGCGCTCATCACACGGGAAATTCGAAAATTATTCAGTCAAGAGCTGGGCATTGCGCCCGCCGAGCTGCACGAAGAGGGCACCGTCAAGCAGTTGGAAACCGGTTCCTCGACCGGCATCACGCCGGTGGCGCTGATGGATCTTATCGAGTTTATGGAAGAAGACATCACCGATCGTACCGGTTTGAATATCAAGATTCCCTTCGACAAAGAAGGGGCGGACATTTTGCTCATTCACAATGCGGGAGAGTTTCTGTCCTGGCCTGAAAATATCGAAGCGTTTGCCATTATCTTTGAGATTGCCGGTTTGAGTTGGACGCTTTCGAGTGAAATGGTCGGCTACGACTCGGTGAATTACGGTCTTTTTTATGACGACCTCCAACTGGCGAGCCTGACGCTCAAGCACGCCGAAGCCGCCAAGAAATTAGGGGTGAAAAAGGTCGTTATTGCAGAGTGCGGTCATGCTCACAAAGCTATCATGCCGATTGGAGACCGGCTCTGGCTGAGTGAGCTGAATATCCCGCGCGAGTCGTGCATGGTGGTGTTGGAGGATTTAATCGTCAACGAAAAAATCATGGTTGATTCCTCGCGTAACGACTTCCCCGTCACCCTCCATGACCCGTGCAACATCACACGCTCGATGGGAATTGTCGAGCCGCAGCGACGTATCCTTCGGAAAATCTGCCTGCAGTTTAGAGAGATGACCCCGCATGGGGTACACAACTATTGCTGCGGCGGAGGAAGCGGCTTTGCCATCATGCAGTCGAACAATTTCCCCAACTGGCGTTTCTTGATACCGGGACGGAAGAAATTCGCTCAGATTCTCAACGCTTTCACCAAGGAGGAGCGTGACCCTTCCGTGAAAAAGTACGTCTGTGCGCCCTGTTCAAACTGCAAGGGACAAATTCGGGATGTCATCACCTACTATGATGCGTGGGAAAAGTGTCGCCTGATGTACGGCGGCTTGGTCGAGTTGATAGTAAACGCCATGACCGATGTGCGCGAAGGTTTTATCGAGTGGGAGGAATTCCACTAAATAAGAAGGGAGGAAACGGGTGATGTCTTTGTTCAGCCCGGCATATCGTTCCCGCGACCCGGAGGAGCGGCTGAAAGCGGTCGCCGAACTCTCCGACCAGAATATTTTGGCGGAGTTGGCGAAAAACGACGACTCTCCACGGGTACGGCAGGCAGCAGTGGCGAAAGTGACCGACCAGGAGTTGTTGGTCGACATCGCTCTCAACGGAAAGGAAATCGACGCCCGGGTGGCAGCCGTGGAGCGTATTGAGTCTCAACAGAAGCTGGCGGAAATTATCAAAGTGCGCAAAAACTTCGAGTTGATGGGAGCATGTTTTCAACATATCACCGACAAGACGATTTTGGAAGCCATTGCCAACGATCCCTCGTACAATCGCTCCGCCCGCCGGATGGCGATTGAAAGTTATGCCGACGAGTCGTTCCTTGCCGAGGCAAGCCAAACCCAAGCTCCAACAAGGAAAGAAAAAACTCCCGAAGAGATTCATGCGTTGATGAATAAGTACGGTGGGGTGCGTTTGGCACGGGCGCTGGGACGGTTCCGAGGGAGTACGATGGCGATGAAAGCTCTTGGCGACATTATGCGGCAAGGAGGGGAAGGGGCGCTGGTGGCTTTGGAATATCTTGCCCATGCTCTTGCTCATGCCAACCCGGACGTTTCCAAAGCGGCACACGCTCAACTTGTCACTCTCACCGATGGGGAGCTAATCGCCCGCTTGGTAGGTTTGATGAGTAATGCCGCACTTCGGGACAAGATACTGGATGTCCTTCGACATATAGATCATCCTGACGCTAAGCAGGTTGTAGAGGCGGCTGATTCGCAGCGCCGCGACTAACTTGTTTGGTGGAGTACCATAAAGGAGGAAACAACCATGCCTCGAAAAATCATGATTATCGATGATGAAGAGGATATGCGGGTATATTTGCAGACGTTGTTCCGCAAGGCAGGGTATGAGACGGTTACCGCCGTCAACGGCGAGGACGGCTTGCGGAAAATTCGTGAGCAGATACCGGATTTGATAACCCTCGACATTCTCATGCCGCAAAAAAGCGGACTGAAATTTTTCCAAGCACTTCGAGAAGAAGAAGCGACCAGACATCTTCCGGTTATCGTGGTTTCGGGCGTCACGGGACACGATGAGTTTTTCGATAAGTCATCGCTGGGCGGACCGACGGTTTTTGTGGATAAGCCTATCGAGCCGACCTCGTTCCTCAAGCAGGTGGAAGAGCTTTTGAATAAATAAGAAGGTGCCATGCGGCTTTTTGAAAGCAAGATAATCTCACGAGCCTACCTATGGGCGATAGCCTCGCTTGTGCGGGTTTTTGTCGCCAGTCTGGTATTGTCGGTGCTGTTCGTCGTTGCCGCTTTGGTGTTGCCGCCCCTTCTTTTTGGAGCGGCGGCGTTGGTTCTTTTGTTTGGTTTGGGAGCGGCGGCGGCGCGGATACGCTACTCGTCGTCGGCGCTCGATTATCCCGGAGTCGATACCTTCTTCCAGCAGGTGCCGTGCTATCTTTCCATTCAAGACCGAAACTTGCGTATCCGCCGAACGAACAGGCTGTTTCGCCGGGACTTCGGAGAAAACCGCGTCGGGGAAAAGTGTTACAAAGTGTACAAAGGAGCCGAGGAGGTCTGTCCCAACTGTCCGGTGGTGAAGACTTTTGCCGACGGTGAAACCCACACGACGGAAGAGACGGTCATAACCAAAGACGGCAAACCGGCGCAGATGATTGTCTATACCACTCCGGTCAAAGATGAGCGGGGGAAAATCGTCGGCGTGATGGAAATGTCGACCAACATCACCGAGGTCAAAAAGCTCCAAAATGAAATCGAAGCCAGCCGGAAAGAATATCAAGAACTATTCGAGAACGTTCCCTGTTATCTCTCCATTCAAGACCGGCAGTTGAAAATCATCCGCGCCAATCGGCTTTTCAAAGAACATTTCGGTGAGTACGAAGGGAAATACTGTTACGAGATATTCAAACGGCGCGATACTCCCTGCCCGGAATGCCACGCCGAAATGACCCTTCGGGACGGTAAGACAAGGAGCAAGGAGACAACTGTCATCACCCGCAGCGGCAGCACCGCTCGCTTGGTGACGTACACGTCTCCCATTTTTGACAAAAGGGGGAATATCACCGCCGTCATGGAGATGTCAACCGATATAACCGAAATCGAGCGCTTGCAACGCGAGTTGACGTATATGGGGCGGACGATTGCCGTGATGGCGCACCGGATTAAAAATATCTTGATGGGACTTGAAGGGGGAATCTTTGTCGTCAATACCGGTATGGAAGACGGCGACGAAAATCTCGTCAAACAAGGATGGGGGATGATTCAGCGGAACGTCGAGAACGTTTCACGTATCGTCAAAGATTTGCTCTACTGCTCGCGGGAGCGGGAGATGAATTTTGAGATGATTGACCCGGCGCCGGTCATTCGGAGCGTGTGGGAATTATTTATCGGGCGGGCGAAAAAAGAAGGAATTGCCTTGAAACTTGAATTGCCCGAGACACTGCCGGTCGGGCGGTTTGACAGAGAGGCGCTGCATAGCATGATGACCAACTTGGTGACGAATGCGTTCGATGCCTGCCTGAGTGATGCGACCGAAGGAAAAGAAGAGCACTACATTATCATTCGGGGATGGTGCGACGATGAGGGGAAATACGTTTTCGAGGTGGAAGACAACGGTCCCGGTATCCCCGGACAGGTCGGAGAAACGGTCTTTGAAGATTTCTTTACCACCAAGGGGCGGGAAGGAACCGGCTTGGGGTTGCTGGTGGCGCAAAAGGTTATTGAAGAACACCACGGGACGATTACCTTCCGCTCGACGGAAGGAAAAGGAACGACCTTCCGGGCGACATTTCCCTCCGGAGAATCTGGGGGGGTGAATCGACATGTTTCCGGTGATAATCATTGAATCATGTGTCGAAATATCGTATTATGGAAAGCGGAGAGAGTTAAAACAGTGTGAGGAGCCATGAGCAAGAAAATACTTATCGTCGATGATGAAGAAGATGTTATCATCTTTCTGGAGACTTTATTCAGAAAAGAAGGATATGAAACGGTAACCGCTCGCAACGGAGAAGAAGCGCTGGCGGCGCTGCAAGCCGACCAAAAGCCCGATTTGATAACGCTCGACCTTCAGATGCCCCAAAAAACCGGTACCGACTTTTACCGCAAGTTCCGCCATGATGAAGAATACGGCAATATTCCCATTATCGTCATCAGCGGTTTGCCCGGCAGACACTTGGCGGTGCCCAAACCGCTGGCGGTTTTCGAGAAACCTATCGACAGGGAAAAGCTCTTGGAAAAAGTCCGGGAGGCAATCGGGGAGTAACGTTCATTGAAAGGGGAGCTGTAGAGAGGGGAATACCCCTGCGGTAAGCTGGACGAATGAGGGTGTCGAGCCGACACCAAAAGGATTCCCGAGCGCAATACACAAAGACACCCATAGGGTGTGCGCCGTCAGGGATCCTTTCCCGATGAGTCTGTTAGAAGGAAAGTGGAAATAGCGACCGGACAGATAAGGGCGTCCGCCCGGTACGGCAACCCTGGTGAGAACGGCTAATCACTGGGGAGGAAATCCCAAGAGATACAGGAAAATAGAGGAAAAAGGGGGATATTCCGGCTGGGAATAAGAAATATTTTCAAAAGCATTAATCTTTTTCTTTTCCTCCTTGTCATAACAGTAGAAATTGAAACTATGCAAACCGATGGTACTGAGATTGTTGAATTCCTGGTACGTCAAGCCAAGGAAGGGAATAGAGAAGCTTTTTCCAAGCTGGTGAGATTATTTATGAAACGTATGACCGCTTTGACATATAGGATGACGCAGAACCGAGAGAGTGCTCTCGATCTGGTCCAAGAGACGTTTCTCACGGCGTGGGAAAAGCTCCACACCTATCGAGGTGAGGCAAAATTTGAGAACTGGTTATACACCATCGCCTCTCATAAGACACTCAACTACTTGAAGAAACAGTCTCAGCGTCAAGAAAATTCGTGGGATGAAGTCAGTTCCGACAGTATGGTTCCTCTTACGGATTATGCCGACCCGGAGACGCAACTCCGGGAAAAAGAAATGAGAGAGGAAATTCTTCGTTTTTACCAGCTGTTGCCCGACCAACAGCGAGTAGTTTTCGATTTGCGCTATTATAAGGGATTGTCGTTTGACGAGATAGCTCAAGTAACCGGCAAGGCATTGGGAACGGTCAAGACGCACTATCGAGAGGCGGTCAAAAAACTTCGAGAGTACGCCAAACAGCAGAGGTGGCGACAATGAATTGCCATGAAATTCAAGAAATGATTTTGTTGCATTTCGGGCACGAGCTTCCGAACGAAGTTCGAGACCATCTCGAAAGATGCCCCGACTGCCGAACGTTCTTTGAGGAACTGGCTGCGGAGGAAGAGCAGCTTGGTACCGACGAGCTGTTTTACCCCGATGACGAGCAGGTCGAGCGGATGGCGACTCAAATCGAGGTTCTTATTTCGTCGTCCGACAGTGAAAAGAGCGGTTTCGAGAAACCCCAAAGGGGAATCTGGCGCCGCTATCTTCCCGTTGCCGCGGCGGCGGTTCTCGTCTTGGGGTTGATATGGGGAGCATATCAATCCGGCATACGTTTTTTCAGCGCACCGGGAGATTCCTCGACCGTCGATTCCATTGCCTGGGTCAGTCAGAACGGCGGGGAAAAGACGGAATTGGATGAAAATACGATAGAAGCTCTTTTGTACGATTTTACCACCCAAAATTCCTACGAAGCGAGCGAATGGCTGCTCGATGACTTGACCGAGGAGGAGCTTCAATACCTTGAGAACAATTTCGATGTGAGAGATTTGTTATGATGTCAGCGAAGGTAATCGGTTTTACCGCGGCGTTGTTGTTTGTCTTCCTGCTGCCGCTTCAACCGGCGGCGCAGCCTCCCGGAACCGAGGGATATGACGGTGAGCTATGGGCTCCAGGCGGAAGTGAAGCGATGGGGATGCCGTGGTACGCCCAAGCGGAAGGGTGCCCTACTAAGAAGGGTGAGCACCTTCAAGGGAGAGAACGGGGCTGTGGAGCCGAACATTGGAGGAATCGGGTAAAATTCGAGAAACAGCTTGACCAGTTTCGCATGTTCAAGCTGTTGGAATTGTTGGATCTGAAAGAAGAGCAGGAAGTGGATTTCATAACCGCCTTTCACACCATGCGGCGGGAGCGCCGACGACTCCATGAGGAAATTGTGGCGTTAGTGGACAGTTTAGCGGAAGGGCTGCGAAACAAGACCCTCTCGGACGACAAAATAAATTCGCTGGTGGATAGAATTTCCCGAAGACGTTCCCAAGAAGATGTCGTGATGCAAGAGTTTCTGGCGAAAGCCCGCAAGATTCTCACCCCGGACCAGATGGGACGGATGGTCGTTTTCCAAGAACGATTCGAATACAAGCTTTTGGAAGCGGTGCGAGGTTTCCGAGAGCGGCAAGGACATCCCGGTGAGGGGATGCCGAGAAGAGGAAAACCATAACACGGAAAGAAAAAATGAATAACATGAACCCAATGAAACAACAAAACACAACCCGAAAGGAGCTTGGTATGAGAAAGCTAACCTTGACGACCTTGATTGCTCTACTGGCGCTGGCAAGTTTTGCCGTCGCCCAACCGGGAGGACCTGGTCATGGCAAATGTGGGCATCCCGGCATGGGTCCCGGACACGGCAAAGGTATGGGCATGGGGATGAAAGACGGTTTCCCCGGAGTTCGGATGATACTGATGTTCGAAGATGAGATCAATTTGACCGCCGACCAGAAGGCAAAGCTCGAGCAAATGATGGTCAACCATCGTTTAGAGAGAATCGACAAAAAAGCGCTCGTTAAAAAAGCTCAGGTGAAATTGAGAGCTTTGATGATGGACGAGAATGCTCCCGAGTCGAAAGTCATGGCGGCGATTGATGAAGTCGCCCGTTTGAAAGCGGATATGCGCAAGATGCAATATCGTCATCATCAGGCAGTACGAAGTGTACTGACTTCCGATCAAATTGACAAACTCCAAACTTTACGCAAAGAGAGAATGGAACGGTGTCGGAAGCCCGGCATGGGTCCCGGACACGGCAAAGGCATGGGCATGGGAATGGGACCCTGCGGGCAAGGCATGGGATACGGTTTTGCTCCCGATACCGACAATTGAGCTCATCTTTTCATGAAAAAGCCCGCCGACGGCGGGCTTTTTTGTATTAATCATTAAATTTCCCTTTTTAGTCGGATTTTGCCTGTCAAAGTGGCGGAGGGCTGCCATGGTTGCTTGACTTTGAAAGAGCGTTTGGTGATATTTGCGCTATGATTTTTGATTCACAAAAGATTCTCACCTTCATCAAGTCGAAAGCCGACCATCCTATGAAGGTGAAAGAGCTGGCAAAGGCATTGAATGTGCCGGAGCCCGAGTACCGGAAATTCCGGAACGTCATCAAAGACTTGCTGCTCTCCGGAGAGCTGGTCAAGCTCAAACGGGGACGGATCGGGCTTGCCTCCCAGATGGATATCGTGGTGGGGAAAATCTCCGTTTCCCGCCACGGAACCGGTTTCGTCCCCGCGGCAGAGGGAGAAGATATCATGATCCCGCCGACCCATTTGAGTACCGCTTTCGACGGCGACAAAGTGATGGTGCGGTTGATGGGCTACAGTGGCAAGCGGCGGACGGGAGCGGTTATCAAAATCGTTGAGCGGGCGCAGCGTAACATCGTGGGCATCTTCCACAAGAGCCGGCATTTTGCCTTTGTGGAGCCGGACGACAAACACTTTCACCGAGACATTTACATTCCGCCCGGCGCCAGCGGCGGTGCCCGTGAAGGTGAGCGAGTAGTTGCCGTCCTCACGGAATGGGATGATCCTTACTTGAACCCGGAGGGGAAAATTGTCGACCGCTTGGGCTTCCCCGGCGAGCCCGGGGTCGATATGCTGACGGTAATCAAAAGCTTTGGGTTGCCGGAAAAGTTTCCTGCCGAGGTACTTCGCGAAGCAGAGAAAGCGCGGGAGCGTATGAATGCCGAGGAGATGGCGCGGCGACTCGATTTGACCAAGGAATGTATTTACACTATCGACCCGGAAGATGCCAAAGACCACGACGATGCCGTCTCGGTGGAGAAAATCCCGAACGGTTATCGGTTGGGGGTGCACATTGCCGATGTGTCCTTCTTTGTGCCGCCGGGCTCGGCGCTTGATAAGGAAGCTTTCAGCCGGGGCAATTCGGTGTATCTTCCCGGTATGGTCATCCCGATGTTGCCGGAAGTGCTTTCCAACGATGTCTGCTCTTTGAAACCGAATCGGAAGCGGTTGGCGTATTCCGTTTTTATCGATATTGACAATAAAGGAAACCTGCGTTCGTGGCGCTTGGCGGAGACGGTTATCAAGTCGCAAGCGAAATTGAGCTACGAAGAAGTACAAGAATTTTTCGATACCGGCAAAGCTTCCCCGCGGGTGGCGCGAGTTGCCGACAGTTTGTTGTTGGCGCGGAAGCTGGCAAGACTTTTGAGCAAGAAACGGTTTGCTCAAGGCTCGTTGGACTTCGACCTGCCGGAAGCAAAAATCATCCTGAACAAAAAAGGGGAAGTCCTCGAGTTGGGGAACCGGGTGCGTTTGGAATCGCATCGGTTGGTGGAGGAGTTCATGCTGGCGGCAAACCGCGCCGTGGCGCTGGAAGTTTTCCGCAGCGGTCAACCGTTCCTTTACCGGGTCCACGCCCGCCCCGACATGGAAAAGTTGGAAGCCTTTTCGATGATGATGTCCCGGTTGGGATATCGCTTCCCCGTCTCTCCCAATATGAAACCGATTCAGTTGGCACGTTTTCTCGAACGGGTGAAAGGAACCCCCGAAGAGGAAATTATCAACGAGCTGATGTTGCGCTCAATGCAGAAGGCGGTGTACCAACGAGCCAACATTGGTCACTTCGGTTTGGCGTTTTCTCATTACACGCACTTCACCTCGCCGATTCGTCGATATCCGGACTTGCTGGTGCATCGGCTGTTGCGGAAGTTGAAACGCGGCAAGTATCCCCCGGAATTTGCCAAACGGGTCATCACGGTCATCGACAACGTCGGACGCCACTGCTCCGAGACCGAGCGAACCGCCGAAGCAGCCGAGCGGCAGGCGATTAAAATCAAGCAACTGGCGTTCATGGCGCGTCATGTCGGAGATGAGTACGACGGGGTTATCTCCGGCGTCGCCTCGTATGGGTTTTACGTCCGCTTGGATAAGCTGGGAGCGGAAGGATTGGTGCGGGTATCGTCCATCGACGACGATTACTACCGCTTCGACGAAAAGGAATACCGCATTGTCGGACGGCGGCGAGGAAAGGTCTACCGCTTGGGGGATAAGGTCCGTGTGGGAGTGTTGCGCGTCGACAAGATAAACAACGAAATGGAACTGTACGTCGTCCCGCCTCGTCGTTCTTCGGCAAAAAAGAAGGGGGAGACCCGCCGCAAGAAAAGAAGACGCCGACGAGCGTAACGATGAACTGTTTCCCGCCCTCGAAAAGTTTGCCGGAAGTGTTGTAAGACGATGATAGATGTAAAAATGTCCCAACGAGTCGCTGTGTTGCTGAGTCAGCAGTTTCGGGAGCGCACCCCTATTGACTGGAGTGCCCTCGGAACGGTTGTGACGGAATTGTCGCAGCTCTATCACTTGGTCAAAGAGAAGCAGATTGATCTTATTCTGGTCGATGAGAACCGCACCGATCTCAAGCGGCCCGTTGCCGCCAAGATTCGCCGTCAGAACGGCTTGACGGAAATCTGGGTTGTTGTGAGCAACGGGTTTCGCCCGGAACCGGAGGAAGATTTTTTTGACGGGGTTATTTCGTGCGACTTGGGAGAGCAAGAAGTCGCCAAACGGGTAGAGCAGATTCTGGCAGGCAAAGACCTCTTGGCTCGGTTACGCTTGGTCGGACGTTCTCCCAAGATCAAAGTAGTTGCCGAGACGATTGAGCGGATTGCCCCGACCGATGTCTCCGTTTTGGTGGTCGGTCCTTCCGGTTCGGGGAAGGAGTTGGTGGCACGCGCCATCCATGACAACTCCGCCCGCCGCCATATGCCGTTTGTCGCCATCAATTGCGGGGCGTTGGCGGAGGGAGTGTTGGAATCGGAGTTGTTCGGGCACGAGAAAGGCGCTTTTACCGGGTCGGTCGGCAAGCGGGAAGGGTTGTTTCGCAAAGCGCACGGCGGAACGATTTTCCTTGACGAGATCGGCGAGACCAAACCCGATATGCAGGTCAAGTTGCTGCGGGTGTTGGAAGACGGGACATACTATCCGGTGGGTTCTTCCGTGCCGCAGAAGACCGACGTCCGAGTGGTGTCGGCAACCAATCGGGATTTGACCGAAGCGATAGCGGAGAAGAGCTTTCGGGAGGATTTGTATTTTCGGTTGAGTGTGGTCAAGATTGTCCTCCCGCCGTTGTGGGAGCGAAAGCAGGACATCCTCCCCCTTCTGCAGTTTTTCTGGCGCAACACGAGCTTGACGTACACCGACTCGGCGTTGGAGCTTCTGATGAAATACGATTGGCCCGGCAACATCCGTCAGTTGAAAAATTTCGCTGACCGGATGGCGGCGTTGAAGCCGAACGGTATGGTGGAAGAAGGGGATGTGGAACGCTTTATCGAAGAGCAGCACGCCACCGCTACCCACTTGCCGGTCTCGACGGGCAAGACGGTTGAAGAAGCCGGTCAGGAATTGATTTATCGTGCCATTCTTTCTTTGGGGAATGAAATCCGTATGTTGCGTGAGCTTATTCTGGCGCATCTTCCCAGCGGAACGCCCAAGCCGGAAAAGGAAGTGACGGTGATGCCGTTTGCCAAAGGAACGACAATGGAACAAATGGAAAAGGCGCTCATCGAGCAAGCTTTGGAGGAAACCAAAGGAAACCGAAAGGAAGCCGCCAAGAGGTTGGGTATCGGCGAGCGCACTCTATACCGCAAACTGAAAAAATACGAACTCAATTAAATGTAAATGTGTATCGGTGGCTTGCAACCATAGTTTTGTGCCTGGGGGTAACGAGAGTCGGATGGGCTCAGACTCTTTCCACCGAGGTTTTCTCATCGGAAGAGGATTTGTACGAAGCACTTGTGCTGGGTGAGATTACTTACCGCCAGTATGTTGTTCTTCAAGAGATTCTCTGGCAGGGGGTCGATTCGTCCAACGTTCACCTGCTCGATGAGATACCGAACCTTTCTTCTTTTTTGGGGAAACCACATTCGTTGAAAACGTCGCTCCAGCAAGAACAGGCGGCGGCGTTTTGGTCGTCCTCGCCGCAAAGAACTCAAGGACGCTTTCGCGTACGCTATTCATGGTATCAGGAAATAAACGACCCTCAGCAGTTTCGGTACCGCCTTTCTTATCGCGGTGACATGAGCCGACAGGTGACGGCGGCGTTCAAAGTGCATCGGGAGAAATCGGGAGCGGAACGATTCGTCGCTCGCTCGGTGCGGTATCGTGATGCCGATGCCTTTCTGAAGGAGCTCATCGTCGGTACTTTTTCCCGGCGGTTAGGCTTGGGGACGATTTTCGGGTATCGCGGAAAACTATGGGATTATTCCCCGCGACTTGACAACGAATCTTTTCTCTATCCCGATTACGGCGGCTCCAACGGCTGGTATGCCGACATGCGGTTTTCCTCGTGGCAGATTGTTTCAGCGCTGTCGGCACATCGAGATGCGGATTTTTCCCTGTGGTCATGGGGAGAAATGCTCCGGTGGAGACAAAGCTCTTTCCAACCGGCGTTGATTGTCGGGATGAACTCGTTGACGAACAGGACGACGGAAGTACGGATGCGTTTGCTTTCAACGGCCTTTTCTTTCCGCTATCGGTACCGCTCCGGTTTTCTCTCTGGTGAGCTTTGTCGCCAAGAAGGGGATAACCGGATGGGAAGCGCAGTGGTGATGGAAGGACGGCATCGCTTGCCGAACGCCGAGGTACGCTATGCCGGTTGGAGCTATTCGGAAGACTTCGTTGACCTCACCGCTGGGAGCCGGTCGGGAATCCTCTCGTATGCGGATACCCTCTCAACCGTGGCGTTTTCCTATCGCAGCCGCCGGGTTCATCAAACGGGAGGAATGGTCAAAGCCGTGATACCGGTAGTGCCGTCGTGGAGAGTCATCAATTCTCTTGTTTACGCCTCGTCCCGCGGGCAGGATACCGACGTCCAGTTTCTTTTTGGTGTTGTCAAGGCGGTTACGCCGCGTTTTGAACTTCGGTGTGACTATCTGAATAAGACCCGCACCCGTCTTCCTGCCGCCACGACTCGTCAGGTTCGCGGGGAAATGCGTTTTCATACCTCGATGCTTGTGGTAAGAAGCTCTCTTGCTTATATTTCCGTTCGTGAAGCGGATGATTACCTTTCGTGGTATCTCCGGGTACAGTATCAACTCCCGAAGGTGGGGAAGTTTGAGTTTCGGACGAATATGGCACGGTATTATTTCCATCCCGGCGCGGTGAGGTACTGGTACGGTACCGTGCGAAGCGAGCAGACTCTTTATAACACCCTCTCTCTCTATTTGGAGCTTCATCACCGCTTCAATCGTCTCGCTGCAACTTCCCATACGCTGGCTGTAACGGTGGGAGTCACAACGCTCCTTTGAGAGGCGTATGATGCGACGAAGAAAGACAACGACGCTGTTCTTTGTGACAATAGCCTTGATTCTGTTGTTGCCTCTCTCGTCCGAAGGTGTCGTCATCAACGAGGTAATGGCAAACGAACCTGGGGGACTGACCACTTTGGAATGGATTGAGCTTTACAACGAGGGTCCTTCGTCGGTTTCCTTGGCGGGATGGAGAATGCAGGTCAAAGGAGGTTGGATAGTGCTGCCGGGAAATGTCTGGCTTGAAGCGGGAGAGTATTACCTTGTCTGCCGCAAGGTGTTCTCGGACGGTGTGTCGGTCGGTTTCGAGCAGTACTGGGGAAATAATTCCGGGGTGTGGGGGGATTGTCCGGAAGAAGCCAATCTCCAGATGCCCGCCGAAGCCTCTTTTAGTTTGCTGAACGACGGCGGTACGGTCAGGCTTTTTGATGACAACGGTTTTCCGGTGTCCGTGTTTACGTGGAACCAAAGCGGGAAAGACGGCTATTCGTGGGAGCGGGTTGTTCCCACCGGTGATGTGGTTCTCCAGTGCGAAGATTCGCACGGTGCCACACCGGGATTTGTCAACTCGGTGACTCCTCTGCCGCATGACCTCGCTCTGACATCAGTGGAGGCGGTGCCTCGGGAGGGTGAGACGATTCTTTCCTTCGAAGTGACCAACAATGGGTTCAATCCTTCGTCAGAAACGTTCTTTCTTCTCCAAGCTCGTGTGGATAATGGGATAAATGAAGAGTACGAAACGATAGACAGTATCCCGGTCGCAGCGTTGTTGCCGGGTGAAGCGGACACACTGGAGCGCGCTTATTTTTTTGATGGTACCTATGCTTTTCTTTCCGCTTTGCTTCCCGATGATGATCGTCCCCGGAACAATCGTTTCGACTTCGTCGCTCCCGGCAGGGATTTCCCTCCGCTTCGTTTGTCCGAAGTCATGGCGGCTCCTTCTGACCTGTTGATGACTGAGTGGGTGGAGCTGCGTAACGTTTCATCTTCGCCGGTAACGTTAGATGGGTGGAAGCTGGGAGATTCGCTTGTCTCGTATGACCTCGGGGGAGAAGGGAGAGTCCTTGAGCCGGAAGAATTTCTTGTCGTCGCAGACGATACGTCCGCTTTGGTTGAGTTTTATGGTGCGCTCACCTGTCAATACCTCGAACCGTCGCAGTGGGCATCGTTGAACAATTCCGGTGATGTGGTTCGCTTGGTGGACAGCTTCGGCATTGAAGCGGATCGCTTTGGGTATTCGGAGACCTTTGCGGATGATTACACGTGGGCATGGAGCGAAGAGGCGCATCGTTGGGGGCGTTCAGAAGAGAAAGGCGGAACGCCATGCCGAGAAAATGCCGTCGTGTATGAAGCGGTCGGCGACGGTTTCGTCGTCACTATCGAGCCGCGGGTTTTTTCTCCCGATGGGGACGGCATCGAAGACGAAGTTGCCGTTACCATCACCTCGGCACCGTCGGATGCCTTACTCTCGATGCGTCTTTACGATCGCACCGGACGGCTGGTACGGACGCTGTTTGACGGTGAGCGGTTCGTGAAGGGCACTTACTACTGGGACGGGCGAGCCGACAGCGGCAAGCGGGTACCGATTGGGATGTACATTTTGGTTTTGGAAGCCGCCGGGGTGGAAATTCATAAAGAACCGCTTGTGGTGGCGCGGTAAAGATGAGAACAAAAAGTGTGGCAACAGGGCTCTGGTTGGTTCTTCTTCTGGGTGTGGAAGTATCGGCGTTTGATTTCAGCACCGGGCGGGGCAGTGGCATGGGCAGGACGCTTCTGCTTTCCCACCCTTCCGCCTCGGAACTGGTGCGTTTTCCCTCTGCCAATCTCCCTGCGGAGAATTTCGTTCTTGAATTCAACGCCCACCGATTCTACGGAATGGAAGCTATGGATGAGCTGTTCTGTGCCGGGGCATATCGACATCGCCGTTTTACTTTTGCCGCCGGATTGGGGCAATTCGGCAAGTCGTCGTTGTACATGGAGCAGACCTTCAAAGCTGCGGTGGCGTGGTGGAAGAACCGCTGGTCGATAGGAGGGAGCCTTTCCGGCAGAATGATTTCCTTTGGTGGAAATTACGATAAACTGAATGCCCTGACTTATGGGATGCACGCCGCCTATATCTCGTCGCAGGTGATGGTGGGAGTGGTGGCTGACAATGTGAATTCACCTCGTTTTACTCCCCCCAGCCCGGCGGTACGTCCGATTTATTCTTTCTTTCTCGAAGCGTTGAGCAATCCTTACTTTTCCGTTACCGCTCGGGCAACCTTTGAGCGGACGGAGAAGCCGCAGTTTGCGCTCGGGCAGCGGGTGGTTCTCTCTTCGCACGGAGCGTTGTTTTGGGGGTTGTCTACCGCTCCGCTCGAATACGGCGGCGGGGTAGAAGTCGGGCTGGACAGATATCGCCTTATCTACGCCGCCCGATATCATCCGGTGCTCGGAGTGACTCATAGCTTGTCTTTGGGGTATGAAAGTGTTACTTTCAATCCCGAGACAAAAAAATAGATTGGAAGGACTATGTCACATTCGTTGCGGAGAGAAGAGATTGAACGTCGGGAGGAGCAGTGGTTGGCGCCGTATGCTATGTTGGCGTCACGCTCCAAGGGGCGGGTTTACCCCCAAGAAGAACACCCTCTGCGGACGGCGTTCCAGCGGGACCGCGACCGGATTGTCCATTCCGCCGCTTTCCGGCGTTTGGAGTACAAAACGCAGGTGTTTATTCCTCACGAGCGCGATCATTTTCGTACCCGGTTGACCCATACCATCGAAGTTGCTCAGATAAGCCGCACTTTGGCGCGGAGCTTGCGGTTGAATGAAGACCTCACCGAAGCGGTCGCCTTGGTGCATGACCTTGGGCATACCCCCTTCGGACACGCCGGAGAGGATGTGCTGAACCTCCTGTTGGAAGGGTACGGCGGTTTTAATCACAATCGTCAGTCGTTGCGGGTGGTCGACATTTTGGAGCAACGCTATCCGCATCACCCCGGGTTGAATCTTTCCTTTGAAATTCGGGAAGGAATTGTCAAGCATGAAACCTCGGTGCGAATGCATCTGGAAGAATTCAATCCGTATCAGCAGCCGACCTTGGAGGCGCAACTGGTGGATATTGCCGACGAGATTGCTTACAATTCGCACGATATTGACGACGGTTTGTCGTCCGGGTTGATTACCTTCGATGATCTGCGTGCTACCCGCCTATGGCGGCACTTGGAACTCGAGACCGACCGAAGCTTTCGCATGCTTTCCGATGACTACCGGCGTTATGCCTTGGTGCGGCGGCTGGTCGATTGCCTGACGACTGACGTGGTTACCGAGACCCAGCGACGTCTCACGGAGTTTGACATCCGAGACCAATCGAGTTTGCGGAACTGTGCGCGAAAGGTGTGTTCGTACTCGGAGCCGGTGAAGGAGCTCGTGATCGATATCAAACGTTTCCTTCGCAGCCACTTGTATCGTCATCCCCAACTGGTGGCGAAATCGGAGCGGGCGGCGGAAATTATTCGGGCAATTTTTGAGAAGTTGCGCGCTGAGCCCTCCCGGATGCCGGAGCGGTTTCAGAAAATGCTCGGTAAAGAAATTCCGGAGATTGTTATCGCCGACTACATCGCCGGCATGACTGACCGCTTCGCCGAAGAGACATTCCGAAGATTGCAGGAGTGAAGGGGTAAGAGGACTAAAAAGACTAAGAAGACTAAGAAGACTAAGAAGATTTCTTTTTAAGAACGACAATATATTCGTATTTCATTGTTGAATCTTTTTTACCCTTCACATTCGTAGGAGAATTTTGAGCAGGCATTCTTTTACTTGAAATAGCCCGGACAAGGGTCTTTTCATGGATAAAGCCAAAGTATTCGAAGAAGTCTGCCGTTATTTTGTCGGTTGGGAGCTCGATGCCCTTTACCCTTCTATTCCCTACGATAAAGCAGGCATGTCCGTTCTTTTTAATCTTTTTTGAAATTATTTCTATAGCAGAGAAAAAGTCTTGATAGAAAGCGAACACTTCTTTTGACCGTTTGTGGTCAACCAAAGATATTTTTTCAAGATATTCATAAAGTAAATCGGAAGGGAGGTGAGGTGATATTTCATGGGACTTGCCGCCCAAAGACATTTTGTCTATGTGCTCTTCATATCCCAGCCATCTTAGTGACAGCCGTGAGAATTGACCGTATGCGACTGTCGTTCTCGAATCGCCGTACGGTGGGGAGGTGAGCACCAAATCTATTGAGTTGTCATCTAAAGGGATACCTCTGAGGATGTTTTTCTCTTTTATTTTGATTGATATCTTTGTTGGAGGATGTTCTTTATAGAAGGTAGTGAGCAGACCGATATTTTTTATGGCGATTTCCCGAAAAGTATTCATGGGGTCAGGAGCGTTAGAATGGTCTTTTCTACGGAGAAGCTTAAATTCGTTATAGCGGGTTTTCGAGACTCTCCGAACGGCTTCGGAGAAAACTACCGTGAAGAAATTTATAAGGCGCTTGTTTCTCAAGGAAGAGGATATCGCTTGTTTTAATCGGGAAAGTTTGTCAATAACTTCTTGGTCAAACCAGTAATGGATATTTGGGAAGTCAACAGCCTGTGGTTTTTGCTTCAAAAAGGCGTTTGAGATTTTCTCCAGCGCTTCAACAAGCTGGTTACTTTTGAGGGGAGAGGTTCTGACTAGAGCAATGAGAATAGCTAAGCGGTTGATGTCGAAGCCGTGAAAGTTTCGATTGTTGATGAGGCATTCTCCAGCAACAACTCCTGAACCCACAAAGGGGTCAAGTATGGAATTACCTGGCTGGGAATAGTTATTTAATAGTTCTCTTACAACCAAGTAGTGAAGCATGGCAGGATAGGGATGGATGCCATAAACCCCCGTTGACGCAGGGACACTCCGGAAGTCCAGAGCCTCGACCCGTACGCGTTTGAAATCACCTAATGCTGCTTGGTTCTCACCAACTGTTTCAAGAACATCAACGTTTTTTTGTGGGGTAACGGTCATACTTTTCTCAAGTCTGATGGTAAATCGGACAACCTTCTAATCCATGCCATTTTTTCAAATGACTTATCGTTAAGAAGCTCATCTCGTACGAAGGCAATGAATCCTTTTTCATCGATTTCTTTGGCTTTGCCGGAAGAAAGGGTGTTGTCTATGGTCAAAAGGTATATTCTTTGATTGAGTCGTGCTTGTGGGACTTCTTGCTTCCATCTCTCTCGAAGAGTTCTTTTGCACGTTAGGAAAATAGCTTTATCTGGGGTTTGAGAAGCTACTTCAATAGAAGGGATGACAATATCGATCCGTTTGAGGTCTTCTCCTTTTTTCCCCTTGGGACGTTCACATGAGATATCAATAAGACGAAAGAGCTTTATCAAAATGTTTTCGAATGTTCTCCCTCCCCGTGCTTTTCTCATGTTCCCCAAGTCCTTTTCAATACGTTGGACGAGTATGCCGAAATCGGAGAAAAGCTCACTTGCTTCCTTTTTGAATTGCTCCCATCCCTGCATTTCAATGATTTCTTTCAATTTGTTTCGAATGGTTTCCCTTTGTTTATCCAACCACAGTTCCGCAAGCTTAGCAAGCGCTTTCTTTTCATAGTCTTTGAAAATCAAAGTTGCGGTTTCATCTAAAGTTATACAGAATTCCCCAAATTTCTTTTCAACAGTATCCTTTTTCGGTTTAACCTTATCCCACGCTTCCTCTAAAATGTCTCTTAAAGGAGGGATAGTTTCTTTGGCTTTTTGAATTGCTTGCTCCATCAGCAAATGCTAATACCAACGGTTGGTGATGTCAATCATAATTTCTGTACACATTCTTTCACCTTCCCGAAACCCCTTGACCGAATGGGGAGAGTTCGTTATTATCGAAGCAATGTAGTATGAGAGAGGTTTTGCCGCTGTGGCGGTAAGGCTTTGAGATAAAAAAGCTAAACGAATGTGATGATAGTATGAGAGAACTTTTGTCAGGAAATGAAGCGGTGGCGCGAGGAGCATACGAGGCGGGAGTGAAATTGGCTGCCGCCTATCCCGGGACACCCTCGACAGAAATCTTGGAGACGTTGGCGGCGCGCTATCGTTCGGTGTATTCGCAATGGTCGCCCAATGAAAAAGTGGCGTACGAAGTAGCGATTGGGGCATCGCTGGGCGGCGCTCGCGCTTTGGTCACGATGAAGCATGTCGGGCTGAACGTGGCGGCGGATCCTTTTATGACTAATGCCTACACCGGTGTCAATGGTGGGTTGGTAGTGGTGTCGGCAGACGATCCCGAGATGCATTCCTCGCAAAACGAACAGGATAATCGATATTACGCACGTTTTGCCCAGGTACCGATGCTGGAACCGGCGGACAGTCAGGAATCTAAGGACATGGTGCTGACGGCGTTCGAGATTTCGGAAGAGTTCGACACGCCGGTTTTGTTGCGCATGACAACACGGATTTCCCATTCCAAAGGAGTTGTCGAGTTGGGCGAGCCGGTGGCACTCGATGCGGAGAAAAAGTTCGTCAAGAATCCCCCCAAGTATGTGATGATACCGTCAAACGCGCGCAAGCGTCATGTAACGGTCGTCCAGCGTTTGGAACATCTGAAGGAATACTCGGAAAACACGCCGCTGAATTATGTGGAAGAAAACGGCTCACCCATCGGGATTATAACCGGAGGGGTGGCATACCAGTATGCCAAAGAAGTTGCTCCCGACTTTGATTACCTCAAGTTGGGGATGAGTTATCCTCTTCCCATGAAGAAAATCGAAGAGTTTATCAAAGCACATGAGCGGGTTTTCGTCGTCGAAGAGCTGGAACCGTTTTACGAAGAACAGATTAGAGCAGCCGGGATGATGGTAGAAGGGAAGAAATACTTCGGCAACCTTGGAGAATTGTCCCCGTATCGGGTCGAGCAAGGGTTGCATGAAGCGGGTGTGCTGGACAAGATGCCTACCATTGCCATTCCGCCTGTTGAGAACATGTTTCCCCGCCCGCCGGTGCTCTGTCCGGGTTGCCCTCATCGAGGGGTTTTCATGGCGCTCAAAAAGTTAAAGGTCGCCGTCACGGGTGATATCGGCTGCTATACCCTTGGAGTGCTCGAGCCGTTGAACGCTCTTGATACGTGCATCTGCATGGGCGCGTCTATCGGGAACGCTATCGGGATGGAAAAAGTGGACGGTTCCGAAAAGGGCACGGTAGCGGTTATCGGTGATTCGACCTTTCTCCATTCCGGTGTGACGGGGTTAATGGATGCGGTATACAACAAGAGTAATGCCACCATTATCATTCTCGATAACCGTGCCACGGCGATGACCGGCGGGCAGCAACATCCCGCGACGGGGTACACCTTAATGGGTGAGAAAACACACGAAATTGATATTAAAGCGCTGGTGAATGCGTTGGGGGTGGAGAATTTTCACGAGATTGATCCGTACGACTACCAGACGACTCTTGATGTCATCAAAGAAGAAATGGAAAAACCGGGTCCTTCGGTCATCGTGACCAACCGTCCCTGCGTTCTCATGCCGAAGCGGATTATGGACGAGCCGTACGTGGTGGATCTGGAACTTTGTAACGGCTGTTCGGCATGTTTCCGCATTTCCTGCCCGGCGATTTCCGCTTCAAAAGAAACCAACGAGCACGGCAAGCCAAAGGCGGAGATTGATACCACCCTCTGTACGGGCTGCACCTTGTGTGCGCAGATATGTCCGGTAGAAGCTATTGTTCTCCAAAGTCAATTTGTAAAGGTGTAGGTGAGGTATGGCAGAAGAAGGTTTGAAAGTTCTCATCGTCGGAGTTGGCGGCCAGGGAGTATTGTTGGCATCGGAGATTATCTCTGAGGCGGCGATACGACACGGTTTGGATGTGAAAAAGTCGGAGGTGCACGGGATGTCCCAGCGGGGCGGTATCGTCAGTTCTCATGTGAAATTCGGAAAGAAAGTATACTCCCCGACCATCGAGTATGGACAAGCGGATGTTTTGATGGCGTTTGAGCAAGCGGAAGCACTGCGGGCGCTTGATTGGATGAAGAAGGACGGGGTGGCGATTATCTCCACCACTACTTTGGTGCCGGCGATTGTGACTTCGTCCAAGCACTTTACCTACCCGGAAAATGCCATCGACGAAATGAAAGAAAGAGCCGAGCGGGTGATTGCCGTTGAGGCGGACGAGATAGCCCGCGAGTTGGGCAATCCGCGGGTGGTCAATACTATCCTCTTGGGTGTGTTGTCCAACTATGCCCCCTTCAGCCATGAAACGTGGATAGAGACGCTGAAGGAGAAGGTGAAGGCAAAGTTTGTCGACGTGAATTTGCGTGCCTTTGAGCGAGGACGGAGCATTAAACTCTGAAAAAGGGTGAGGGCTGAGAATGGCGGATTTCTTGTTGATTATCAATCCCGGGTCGACCTCGACCAAGATGGCATTGTTTGACGGCGAGAAGCGGGTGGCGGAAGAGGTGGTTCGACATGACCCCAAGGAATTGGCGCGCTTTGACAATGTCGCAGACCAATTTGATTATCGCATGGAAAATATCAATAAGTGGCTTGATTCTCTTTCTCTGGAACCGGGGCAGGTCAAAGCCGTGGTCGGGAGAGGAGCGCCGTTGAAGCCGCTTGAAGGCGGTTCCTACGCCATCAACGAAGAAATGCTCCATGCCGTCAAGACTATGAAGTACTCGAACCATGCCTCCAACCTGGGTCCCATTATTGCTCACCACTTGGGCGAACGGTTCGGAGTCCCCTCGCTTATCTCCGACCCCATCACAGTGGACAACTTCACGGATATCGCACGAGTAAGCGGCATACCCGAAATAGAGCGAAAGTGTCGCTCTCATGCTTTGAACATCAAGGAAGTTTCCCGGCGAGAAGCGGAAAAACTCGGGAAACGCCTGGAAGAGGTGAACTTTGTCACGGCACACATGGGAGGCGGTATTTCGGTGGCGGCATTGCAAGGGGGAAAAATTGTTGATGTCAACGACGGCTTGTTGGGAATGGGTCCTTTTTCTCCTGATAGAGCCGGAGCGTTACCCATCGGGGGGCTGGTGAAGTTGTGTTACTCGGGCAAATATACCGAGAAGGAAATGATTGACAAACTCTCGAAAAAGTCCGGTCTAGTGGCGTACCTCGGTGAAGCGGATTTGCGGGAAGTTGAAAAAATGATACGCAACGGCGATGAAAAAGCCCGTTTGTATTTTAACGCCATGGCATACCAAATCGCCAAGGAAATCGGTATCGCCTCCGTTGTGTTGAGAGGGGACTTTGAAGCGATAATCTTGACCGGCGGAATGGCGCATTCCGAGTTGTTGGTGAAAGAAATCACCTCGTATGTTTCTTTCTTGGGCAAAGTGGTCGTCGTTCCCGGCGAGTTCGAAATGGAAGCGCTGGCGGCGGCGGGAATGAGATTTTTGACCGGCAAGGAAAAGCTGAAGGTGTATTGAAATGGCAATTCATACCCCGGAACAGTTGATAGAACGAGCAATTGCTATCGCGGGAGAAGGTCGAAAGAAAACGGTGGCGGTTGCTGCCGCTCAGGATGCCGACGTCATCGGAGCGGTCTCTCAGGCGCAGGCGGACGGGTTCATCGAGGGCATCTTGGTCGGCGATGCGAAGAAAATCCGAGCTTTGGCAGACGAACATGAAATCGACCTTGCCGCTTTGGAAGTCATTGACGTGCCCGATGCGACGCAAGCGGCTCATCAAGCAGTCAAGTTTGCGGCGGAGAAAAAAGCCGACATCGTGATGAAAGGGTTCCTCTCCACCTCGTCGCTGTTGCGGGTGGTGTTGGATAAGCGGTACGGCTTGCGCGGAGATAATACTCTCTCACATTGCGCTGTGCTGGGTGTTCCGGGGTATCACAAACTGCTCAACTTCACCGACGGGGGCATGGTGGTCAAACCGGATACGGAAATGAAGCTCCAGATTTTGGAAAATGCGGTGTTGGTCGGCAAGGCGTTGGGACTTTCACCGATAAAAGTTGCCGTTTCCGGAGCGACCAACGACGTAACCGACACCATCCCTCATACCGTCAGCGATACGACAACCCTGATACCCAAAGCGAAAGAGCGCCTTGCTGGTATCGTTATCGAAGGTCCCATGACGTTTGACGTCGCCACTTCCCATGAGGCAGCGGCAGCATACGGAGTGGCGAACGAGGTTGCCGGGGAAGCGGATATTTTCTTGGTGGATTCCATCGAAGAGTGTAATATCGTCGCCAAGTCACTCATCCAGTTTGCCCGGGCGATTTTCGCGGGGGTAATTGTCGGAGCGAAGGTTCCGGTCTCGTTGGTGTCACGGACGGACACGGTGATGAACAAGAAAGCTTCCCTGGCGATTGCCTGTGTGTTGTCGGATTATTACCAGCAAAATCACATTTGGGAAGAGGGAGCGTGAGAGAACCATGACAGCGGAGAACCAGATAGCAATCCCCGAGCTTGATTCGTATGAAAAGCTTATAGAACGAGCCCGCGATAAGATTGCCTCTCGGCAGAAGGTACGAGCAGCTTTAGTTTTCGGAACGGACGGGAACATGGCGCAGGCTTTTTCTCGCGCTGTGAAAGAAAACCTTGTCGAACCGATATTCGTTGGCGATAAAAAGAGTTTTGACTCGTTTTGTACGAAATTTTCTTTCGATGGAAACAACCTTCAGTTTGTTGATGCTGCTACGTCAGAAGAGGCGGTATCTTCACTTGCACGTTTGGCGGCAGAGGGGAAAGTAGATTTGATTGCCAAAGGGAGGCACGTCTCGCTTAGGTCATTCGTAGAACTGCTTTCCAAACACGGCGACGGTCTGGTTCCGGCGGGAAAGATGCTTTCACATATTGCCGTTATCAAGGCAAAGCGATACCCGAAGTTGTTGACGTTGCTTGACGTCGGAGTCGTCCCTCAACCGGATTTGAAGCAAAAAATAACGCTGATTCAACAAGCGACTCAGTTCACCCGGCAGATTCTTCAACTCGACGTTCCTCGAGTTGCGGTACTGGCGGCGGTGGAAGTGGTCTATCCCCAGATGCCGGTGACCCTCGAAGCGGCGGTGCTTTCCAAGATGGCTGAGCGGGGACAGATTAAACCTGCTTTGGTTGACGGACCGCTTTCGTTCGACTGTTCCGTCGATATGTTTGCCGCTCACTCGAAGGGGCTGCATTCGTCCGAGGTTGCCGGTCAGGCGGATGTCATGCTGGCGCCCAACGCCGAAACGGCGACGGGGATTTACCGAGCGTTGGGGTTATACGGCAACTCTCAACTTGGGGGGCTCTTGTGGGGCGCGACGATACCCATCGCTGTCGGCACGCAAGCCGATTCCGTCGATACCATGTATCATTCTCTTATCTTGGGAATCCTGGCAGCGTAGTAAGTTAAGAGAAAGCTACTTTTTTCCCACCGCAAGCGGTGACACCCTAAGGGTGTCTTATTGTTGTGAGCGGGTAGGGAAGGTCTCGCAGAGACCTGCCACGGAGATAAGAAAACGGCAGGTCTGTACCAGACCGTGCCCTACCAAGACAATGTGAGAGGA
>CAZAZQ010000017.1:0-54853 GCA_964489705.1 uncultured Ignavibacteriales bacterium | reverse complement strand
ATCTTGGAGATAGGTACCGAGCCTTCTTTCATCTCTTTCATTTGGGGGAAGAAAATGACATCCCTAATCGAATGTTGATTCGTCAACAGCATGACCAGCCTGTCGATTCCGAATCCCAAGCCTGCCGTCGGCGGCATCCCGTACGAAAGAGCGGTGATGAAGTCGTCATCCAGCGGTTGAGCTTCTTCATCTCCGGCTTTGAGGGCTTTCCCTTGCTGGAGAAATCGTTGCAACTGGTCGATGGGATCGTTCAGTTCGCTGAAGGCATTGCCCATCTCAAGTCCCGCGACGAAAAGCTCGAACCGTTCGGTCAGGCGGGGATTCTGGCGGTGCCGTTTTGCCAGGGGGGAAATTTCCATCGGAAAGTCGGCGACAAAGGTCGGCTGAATCAAGGTCGGCTCGACCGTCGCTTCCCATACCGCTTCCACCACTTTGCCCCAGTTGATGAGTTTTTCTTCTTCGAGCTCGAATTGTCCCGCTGCCGCTTTGGCTTCTTCGAAAGACATCTCGGAAAAGTCGATGCCGGTTTTGTCGCGGATGGAGCCGAGCATTGTCACCCATTTGAAACGCGGCTCAAAATCAATCTCGTGGTCGCCGTACGTGATTTTATAGCTTCCGTGGAGCCGTACCACCACATAGCGCAGGAGTTCTTCAAAAAACGACGCCATATCGCGATAATCCGCATACGCCCAATACAGTTCCACCACCGTAAATTCCGGATTGTGAAGCCGATCCATGCCTTCGTTGCGAAAGTCTTTGCCGATTTCCCAAACCTTGTCATATCCGCCGACAATCAAGCGTTTCAAATACAGCTCGTCGGCGACGCGCAAATACATCGTCATGTCGAGCTTGTCATGATGGGTCTTGAAGGGAAGAGCGTTCCCTCCGCCGTACAGCGGCTGGAGAATAGGCGTTTCCACTTCCAGAAAATCATGGTTGTTGAGAAATTCCCGCACCGACTGGATTATTTTTGAACGTTTGGTGAATATCTCTTTCACTTCCGGGTTGACGATTAAATCGACATAGCGGCGGCGGTAGCGCATTTCCACATCGGTCAGCCCCGAATGTTTATCGGGGAGAGGATGGAGCGCTTTGCTGAGCAATTCAAACGAATTGACGTTGAGCGTCCGCTCGCCCATCTTGGTAACAAAGAGCGTCCCTTCGCAGCCGATAATATCGCCCAGGTCGATGGTGTTGAACAGCTCGAACCGGTCTTTTCCGACATTGTCGAGCTTAACGTAGATTTGAATGCGACCGGAGCTGTCGCGAATGTCGGCAAAGAAAACTTTCCCCATCTTCCGCTTAAGGATAACCCGACCGGCAAGACGGAGCACTTGTTGCTCTTCGGCAAGTTTGTCGAAATCAGCCAAGGCATCTTCAATATGAAAAGTCAGTTCAAAACGGTACGGGTACGGAGTAATGCCTTTCTCAGTCAGCTCTTTGATTTTTTCGTACCTGATTTTGATGAGTTCCGCAAGCGGTATCTGGATTTCATCGGTCGTACTTTTCGTCTGCTTTTTGGCGGTCTTGTTTTTTTCGGTCATGGTCTTTCGTCCTCAATAGAGATTCTTATTCTTCGCTCCGTCTTGTGTTTTATGGGGAAGAACTCTTTTTCGCCAGCTTGGCATCAAACGCTTCCTTGACGGCAGCCGGAACCAAATCGGAGACGTCACCGCCGTGCCATGCCACATCTTTGACAATAGTGGAGGAAAGGTACACCCACGACAGCGCCGGCATGAGAAAAACCGTCTCGACGGGTCGAGCCAGTTTGCGGTTCATCAACGCCATTTGAAATTCATATTCGAAATCGGAAACGGCTCGCAAACCGCGGATAATGGCGACGGCGTTCATCTCAAGAGCGACTTTTGCCAGCAATCCGTCGAATCCCACCACCATTACTTGGTTTTCATACGGCGTATTCTTGACGGCAGACTTGATAAAACGAAGACGCTCGTCAAAGTCGAAGAACGGTTTTTTCTCGATATTTTTTGCCACCGCTACCACCACGGTATCGAAAAGGTGGCAGGCTCTCTCGATAAGGGAGAGGTGGCCGTTGGTAATCGGGTCGAAGGTGCCCGGATATATGGCTTTATTACTCATTTTGTTACGTTTCTCTCTGTTGGCGCCGACGGCGCTCGTTCGTTTGAGGTAAGATATAGGGGGGAAATGAAGTTAGCAAGGGTAATCGACCGCCAAACCCAATGCGACGAGAAACTCTTCGAGGTTGCCGGAGGAACGTTCGAGAATTTCTTCGCTGAGGACTTCGCTTTTTAGCACAGGAGAAGTAACCGGTAACGGTTGGAATTGTCTTTTCAACGCTTCTTCCAGCGGAGTTTCCACTGAAAGACCTGAAATGAAAAGAGCCGATAAGTGCGGGGGAGTCCCCGCTTCGGCTAAGGTAGCGGTGCGGAAACTGATGACGGTTTTCAGCTCAGCCGTAATTTGGGTGGGGTCGGTTTCGTTCTTCTCAGGAAGGTACGCAGTGGATAAATAAGCGACGTCGACAATGTGGGAGTTGTAAACAAAGCAGAGAGAAATTCCTTCGTCATAGAAATCGGCAATGGCTGTCAGTTCTTCCGGGTTGTGTCGGCAAAAATGCAGGAAGCCTTTGCCCAACGCCACCGCTCGCATTTCGTATGTCAGGGCAGGAGAGGGAAGTCCGGCAGCGGCGGGAATTGGTTTTTCCACGTTTCTCTGCCGAGTGAGCAAACCCAGGTATCGCTCTTTCAATCCGGTTGCCAGCGTGTCAAAGGCAAAATTGTCTTTTCCATTTTCCAAGAGAGACTGGGTCAGTTCGAATTGGACTTGAAGTTCCGTATCCCACCCTTTTTGCCGGTTCAGAAACAGCCTTTTTACCATGACTTCCTTGTCGGGAAGAGCAAGAGTGAAATGCGAATCTTGTTCTCCTTCGACGTTCAGTTCCGTTATTCTGCCTTTTTTCAAGGCAGTAATATGAAAGCAGTCGGAATCTTGCCGTGCCTGTGCCAGGTAGTACTTTTCTCGTTGTAGGTCAATGCCGATGTGTGTCGTCATGGTTCTCTCACTGCCTTTGAATCCGCAAGTAGGGACGTATTCGCTCGTACGTCTTGGGTCCGATTCCTTTAACTTCCGTAATGTCAACCGGTTCGTTGAAGCGGTGCTCTTTTCGATAGGCGACTATCCGGTCTGCCAAGATCTTGCCGATGCCGGGCAGCAATTCCAGCGAATCGGCAGGGGCGGTGTTGGGATCAAGAACAAAGATGCCGGTGTATACCTGCTCGTCATCACCAAGAATCACTTTGAAAGGGGGATAGTGAGTGGTCGGAGTGGCATGTGAGGAGATTAAAAGATAACCGCCGGTGAGCATTGCCGCCCCGGTCAACACCGCCAAAAATTTCAACTGGGCGTCGGTAAAGTCAAAAAAAGCGTTTCCCTTGTTCTTTTTATCCATGCCGGTCGTAAAGTATATGAATCATACTGGAAAATCAACAGTTAGCCGTCCCGAGTTCACTTTTCATGCGAAATTATCGGGGTTTTTCACGATGGGAAGTGTTTTCTCAAGCGGGATTGTTCTTGCCTTTCGAGAGTTGGTATAGTATTTTTACGACAAGAGAGTTGATGTAGGTTGTAAGGATAATGAGAAACCGGATTTTTGAAATAGTTGTTTTTTTGATTGATTACGTGCAGGGAGATTTGGCTCGGTTGACGGATGCGGACGATATCTGGATAACGCTGGAATCCCAGGGCTATTCGGTTGATGAGATTTCATCTGCATATTCCTGGCTTCTGAAGCGGTATGAAGGTACCCAGCAGCACTTTTTCTCTTCATTTTCCCAGGCAAACTTTTCCAACAGGATTTTGACGGCGACGGAGCGGAATCATCTCACGGTCGAAGCATACGGTTTTTTGCTGAAACTGCTCAATACCTCCGTTATCGATAATGAGCAGTTTGAGACCATTATGGAACACGTGGCAATGTACGTCCCCAAGCCGGTGGATGTGGAACAGATTAAAGTCATTGCCTCGTCGGTTATTTTTTCCGAATTGAATGAATTGGATTCTCTCGCCCTCCTTGAGGTCAACGAAGATCACAACAATTTGGTCAATTGAGTTGCCGTGTCACTTTCAAACAAGAAAATACTTGTTTGTTTAACCGGCGGCATAGCATGTTATAAGATACCTTCTCTTATACGATTACTGAAAAAAGCTCAAGCGGAAGTTCGGGTGGTGATGACGACGGCGGCGACCAAGTTCATCACGCCTTTGACCGTGGAAACGGTTTCCGGCAACCCGGTGGCGGTGGAGCTGTTTCCCGAAGGGGAGTACGTTGCCACCCGCCATATCGACCTTGCCGAATGGTCCGATCTCGTTCTCGTGGCGCCCGCCACAGCGAACTTCTTGGGCAAGGCGGCTCACGGGATAGCCGATGATTTGCTCACGACCATCGTGAGTGCCACGCCTGCGCCCCTTATGATAGCCCCTGCCATGAACCCGAATATGTGGGCGAACCCGATTACCAAGCGAAATGTCTCGCTGCTTCAGGAGGTCGGGCACTTTTTCGTGATGCCGGAAGAAGGGACTATGGCGTGCGATGATGTCGGCGTGGGGCGGATGGCGGAACCGGAGCAGATTTTTTCCGCCGTTTCATGTTTTCTTGCATTCGATACGGTAGAGAGGAAATTGAGCGGCAAGCGGCTCGTGGTCACGGCCGGTCCCACCCGTGAACCGCTCGATCCGGTACGGTTTCTCTCCAATTACTCTTCCGGTTTGATGGGGTATGCTTTGGCGCAAGCGGCGGTGCTGTTGGGAGCTGAGACGGTCTTGATTTCGGGACCGTCCCATTTGCTTCCGCCCGCCGGGGTGACGTTTGTGTCGGTCGAATCCACCGCTGACCTTTATACAGCCACTAGGCGGGAGTTTGAAAAATCCGACGCCTTGATTATGGCAGCGGCGCCGGTCGATTTTACGCCGACTTCTCAGAAGTCGAGCAAAATCAAGAAGACCGACAAAGGGTTACAGCTTTCTTTGAAACCGACGGTTGATATCCTCTCGGAATTGAAAAAGATGAAAAAGCCTTCCCAGCGGGTGGTAGGATTTGCGTTGGAGACGGAACGTCCGATTGCAAACGCTCAAAAGAAACTGAAAGAAAAGTCTCTCGATATGATTGTCGTCAATCAACCGGGGAGAAAGACCGGTTTCAATGCCAGCACGAACCAAGTGACTATCATCCGGGCGGGAAAGAAGCCGGAAAAGTTGCCTTTGATGGAGAAATATGAAATAGCGATGAGAGTGCTTGAAAAAGTCGCCGCAATGCTGTAGGTTGAAAAGCCATGGAAACGGCAAGAGTCAGCGGACGATGAAGGAGAAAAGTACCGACATATTGTATCTGGTGCGGCAAGCCTTGAAAACGCAGGTGGAGTTAGGACTCGGGGAAGTCATTTTACGGAGAAAACAAGCAGTACAGACGGAGGCGAAACCGGACGTTATGCCGAGAAGCGAAAAGAAAGCGGTTGCGGTCGATTTGTTCGGCATGGAACACATGGAACAAAAGGAAGAGCTCGTGCCGCAGTATGATTCTCTCGAAGCTCATTATGCCGCTATTCATACCTGCCGCAAATGCCCGTTAGGGGAAACCCGCACGAAATTTGTTTACGGGGTCGGCAATCCCCATGCCGACATCATGTTCATCGGTGAGGCGCCGGGACGGGATGAAGATTTGCAGGGGGAACCGTTTGTCGGGCGTGCCGGGCAGCTTCTCGACAAGATTTTGGCGGCAATGCAGTTGAATCGCCAACAGGTTTACATCGCCAACATTCTGAAATGCCGTCCTCCCAACAACCGTGACCCGCTCCCCGAAGAAGCCGAGCAGTGCCTGCCGCATCTGTTGCAGCAGATTGCTTTGATACGTCCCAAACTCATCTGTGCGCTGGGACGAATAGCCGGACAAATTTTGCTGAAGACTTCCACGCCTTTGGGGAAACTTCGCAAGCGGTGGCATGAATTTGAAGGGATTCCGTTGATTGTCACTTACCACCCGGCGGCGTTGTTGCGTTTCCCGGCGTATAAGAAAGATACGTGGGAGGATATGCAGGAGTTGATGAGACGGTACCAAGAGCTGAAGGTTGGATCGTGAGGGAAGACAAGCAGATATGGAGCGAGATCGAGCTGTGACATATTCCTCACACACCGACAAGCAGGTCGAGCACCTCATGCCGCCGCAGTCGCTGGATGCGGAGCAGGCGGTGTTGGGTGCTGTTTTGAAGGATGCCGAAGCGATGAACCAAGCCGTCGAGATACTCGACAACGCCCACATGTTCTACCTGCCGAAGCACCAGATTATCTATCGGGCGATGCTGGAGTTGTACGAGCGTTCCGAACCATGCGATATCACCACCGTTGCCAATGCCTTGCTCAAAGGAGGGCAGCTCGAAAAAATCGGCGGGCGGGTCTACCTGGTGGAGTTGGCGGAAAATGTGGTGACCACGGCGAATGTTGCCGTCTACGCCAACATCGTCTTGGAAAAATCTTTGCTGAGGCGTCTTATTCAAACCTCGAACGAGATTATCAAAAGCTGCTATACGCTCGAACGTTCCGCCGAGGATTTGCTGGATTTGGCGGAGCAAAATATTTTCGACATTTCGGAGAGTCGGTTGCGGCGCGGCTTTGCCTCGATTAAGGAACTTATTCCTTCAACCTTTGAAGCCATCGAGGATTTGCAGTCTCCCGACAGCTCGTTGGTGGGTATCAACACCGGTTTCACCGATCTCGACGTTATGACAAACGGCTTGCATCGAGGAGACTTGGTAATCGTTGCCGGTCGTCCTTCGATGGGGAAGTCGGCGTTTGCCGTCAATATCGCCGAGCACGTCGGGATGAACTTGAAAAAAGGGGTGGGGATATTTTCCGTGGAAATGTCGAAAGAGCAACTGGCTTTGCGTATGTTGTGCGGCAAAGCCCGGATATCACAACAGCGGTTGCGGGCACGCAAATTACGGAGTGAAGAGTGGCAGGGCTTGACCGTCGCCGGCGGCTCGTTGGCGGAAGCGCCGATTTTCATCGACGATACCCCCACTCTCTCGGCGTTGGAGATCCGAGCGAAGGCGCGTCGTTTGAAAGCACAGCATGATATTGCCTTAATCATCGTCGATTACATTCAAATGGTGCACGGTTCGGGACGGTTCGAAAACCGCCAGCAGGAAATCGCCAGTATTTCCCGAAGCTTGAAAGCGCTGGCGAAAGAGCTGGACATTCCCGTCATTGCCTGTTCGCAGTTGTCCCGGCAGGTGGAGCAACGGGGCGGAGACAAACGTCCCCAGTTGTCGGACTTGCGGGAGTCCGGGGCTATCGAGCAGGATGCGGACGTGGTCATGTTTATTTATCGACCGGAACATTACCTCTCTCATCTGGAGCGAAACGACCCGAAATTTCTTGAGGTGAAAGGCAAAGCGGAAATCATCATCGCCAAACAACGCAACGGTCCGACGGGAGTTGTCCATTTGACCTTTTTGCGCGACTTTGCCCGTTTTGAAAATATGGATAAACGGGAACGCTATCAAGAAGTCCCTCCGGGCGTGGAACCGGTGGAGGGAGGAGACATCCCTTTCTAAAAGGGAAGGATACCCGGCATGGAATACGGATTACAGGTTATCGGTCGGCGGGGCGTGAACTTCATTACCAAGTTGGGCGGCCTTTCTTTGATGTTAGGCCGTTTTCTCGTTTCACTCAAAGAACTTCCCCGGTCTATGGGGTTGCTCTTTGAGCAGTTGTATGCCTTGGGGGTGCGCTCCTTGCCGTTGATAGTTATCATCTCGATTTTCGTCGGGGCGGTCTCGGCGTGGCAGGCGGCGTATCAGTTCAAGTTTATCGGCGCTCCCCTGCGCTATTTGGGGCAGGCGGTCGGGAAGGCGGTGGTTATCGAATTGGCGCCGGTTCTTTCGGCTATTGTTTTTGCGGGACGCGTCGGAGCCGGAGTCGCGGCGGAGTTGGGGACGATGCGCGTGACGGAACAAATCGATGCCTTGGAATCGATGGGCATCGACCCGGTGCGGTACTTGGTCATGCCGCGGGTGTTGGCATGTTTGTTCATGGTGCCGTTTTTGGTGGTGTTTGCCAACTTTGTCGCCATCATGGGCGCTCTTGTCGTTTCCATCGTGGGTGTGGATGTTTCCTCGGAAACGTTTTTGAACGGTTTCCGCAATTCCTTCAAGATAGGTGACTTCATCAACGGTTTGATTAAAGCGGGCGTGTTCGGGCTTATCATCGGGGTGGTCGGGTGTTATGAAGGATTCAATACCCGTGGGGGTGCCCAGGGGGTAGGCGTTGCCACCACCACGTCGGTGGTTATTTCTTCCGTGCTCATTTTAGTCTTCAACTTTATTTTCGCCATCATCTTGTTCAGGATTTGACATGTCGGAAGCGCTGGTTGCGATAGAGCAGGTGTACAAAAGCTTCAACGGGGTGCCGGTGTTGGCGGGAGTGGATTTTTCCATCCGACGGGGTGAATCCATCGTGGTCATCGGGCAATCGGGGTGCGGCAAATCGGTTTTGCTGAAACACATTATCCGTTTGCTGGAGCCGGACAAGGGACGGGTAATTTTCGACGGTATGGACCTGGCGGAATTGGACAACAAGCAACTCACCGCGGTGCGCCAGCGCATCGGGATGTTGTTCCAATCGGCGGCGCTGTTCGATTCTTTGACGGTGGCGGAGAATGTGGGGCTGGGATTGAAAGAGCTGCACCGCTATGACGATAAGCGGGTCAAGGAAATCGTGTACGAGAAACTTGAGTTGGTCGGGTTGACCGAGGCGGCGGATAAAAGTCCCGCCGAGCTTTCCGGCGGAATGCGCAAGCGGGTCGGGCTGGCGCGTGCCATCGCCTATGATCCGGAGATGTTGTTGTACGATGAGCCGACCACCGGCTTGGATCCCATTACGGCGGATATGATTGACAACCTTATTGTCGAGCTCAATACCAAGTTGGATGTTACCTCGGTGACGGTGACTCACGATATGAAATCCGCCTTCAAGATAGCCAGCCGGATAATCATGCTCTATCAGGGGCGGGTGGAATTCGACGGCACCCCCGAAGAGATCCGCACTGCCGATAATCCCGTCGTGCAGCAGTTTATCACCGGCAAGTCAACAGGTCCTATTCACGTCTGATGAACACCGGCAAAAAAGTCAAGACCGTCTACGTCTGCACCCAATGCGGGGCGGAACATGCCAAGTGGCAGGGGCAGTGCCGGGAGTGCGGGCAGTGGAATTGTTTGGTGGAAGAGCGTCACAGCGGTAAGCGAACGGCCTCATATCAAACGGGAGCCGACAAACAAAGACTCCCCGATATCGCTCTGGAAGCGCAGGAGGGATACCTCTCCGGTTTTGCCGAATTTGACCGGGTGTTGGGCGGTTCGCTCCTTCCGGGAGTGACGGTTTTGCTGGGCGGAGAGCCTGGGATCGGGAAGTCGACATTGCTGCTGCAGGTAGCGGGCGCGTATTCTCGGCAGGGTATTCCCGTTGCCTACGTCACCGGTGAGGAATCGTTGGCGCAAGTGAAGCGGCGGGCGCAGCGCCTTCGCATTGAAGGAGAACAGGTAACCGTGGTCAGTTCCCATGCTCTGGAAGAAGTTCAGACGCTGATTGCTTCCGGAGAGTATGCGGTGGTGTTTATCGATTCCATTCAGACAATGGCGTCGGCGCAGCTTGACTCCCCGCCGGGAACGGTGGCGCAAGTGCGGGAGTCCGCATACCAGTTGTTGACCGTTGCTCGTGCTTACAATGTGGCGCTCTTCTTGGTCGGGCATGTCACCAAGGAAGGGATGGTCGCGGGCCCCAAGGTACTGGAGCACATGGTCGATACGGTCATATACTTTGAAGGGGACAACGCCCATCTGTACCGTATCCTCCGGGCGGTGAAGAATCGGTTCGGCTCGATTAGTGAAATCGGGTTGTTCGAGATGCAGCCGGAAGGCTTGCAAGAGGTGACGAATCCTTCTTCTTTCTTTTTGTCTTCTCACTTGGAGACCCCGCCGTCCGGTTCGGTCGTGACGGGAATTTGTGAGGGAAGCAGACCGATTTTAGTGGAAGTGCAAGCTCTAGTGACCGCTTCGAACTACGGCACTCCCCAGCGGGTTGCCGGCGGCATCGACAATAAACGCTTGGCGTTGCTGCTGGCGATTTTGGAAAAGCGGGGCGGCTACCCGATGGGGATGAACGATGTGTTTGTATCTATTGCGGGCGGCTTACGACTGTCGGAACCGGCGCTGGATTTGCCGATTTTGGCGGCGATTGCTTCTTCCTTGCTCAATCAGCCGTGCGAGCCGAAAGCTGTTGTCATCGGGGAGGTTGGTCTTTCCGGCGAAGTGCGAGGGGTGACAATGATGGATAGGCGTTTGCAGGAAGCCGCCAAGATGGGATTTCAAAAAGCCGTTATCCCGCAGATAAATGTTTCCCAGGTTCGAGAGCCGGAGATACACGTTGTCGGAGTGACGGATATTCAAACGGCGTTGGAGACGGTATTGGGGTAGGATATGAGTACGAGCATTCTTACGATTACAACTGTTGACGGCTCCTCCCGGCGGGGTGAAATCGTCACTCCTCACGGGAGGTTTCAAACGCCGGCGTTTATGCCGGTCGGGACCACCGGCGCAGTGAAAGCCCTGACCGCAGAAGACCTGGAAGAATGCGGGGCGGAAATCATTTTAGGCAATACCTACCATCTATACCTGCGTCCCGGCAGCGGCATCGTCAAATCGCAGGGCGGTTTGGCGAAGTTCACCGGCTGGAACAAGCCGATGCTGACCGACAGCGGCGGGTATCAGGTTTTTTCCTTGCGGGAAATATCGAAAACGTCGGATGAGGGGGTGGAGTTCAAGTCGCACCTGGACGGTTCCATGCACTTTTTCACACCGGAAAAAGTGATGCAAATCGAGCACGAGCTGGGAGCGGATATTATCATGCCGCTGGATCAATGCGTCCCCTATCCGGCGGATAAACAACTTGCCGCTCTCGGCGTCAAGCGCACCACGGCGTGGGCTAAGATTTCGTTGGAGACTCATCGTCGGTTGAACGAAGCGGAGGGGACGGATATCCGTTTATTCGGGATTGTGCAAGGTTCGGTCTATCCGGATTTGCGCACTCGCTCCGCTCAGGAGTTGACGGCGCTTGATTTCGATGGTTTTGCGGTCGGCGGGTTATCCGTCGGTGAGAGCAAGGACGAGATGGAAGAGATGTTGGCGCATACCATTCGGTACCTGCCGGAGGACAAGCCGCGCTACCTTATGGGAGTCGGGTACCCGGAAGATATTCTCATGGCGGTCTCGTACGGAGTGGATATGTTCGACTGCGTTCTGCCCACCCGTAACGCTCGCACCGGCAGTGTGTTTACTTCACAGGGACAATTGACTTACCGGAACGCCGAGTTCGCCGATGATAACCAACCTCTCGATCCCAACTGTGATTGCAAGGTGTGCCGTCGCTACAGCCGCGCTTATATTCGTCATTTGTACAATCAATCGGAAATTACCGGCATGGTGCTGGCGTCGTACCATTCGACTTACTTCTTCCAAAAGCTCATGCGCGATATTCGCCGGGCTGTCGAAGAAAAACGATTTGACGCCTTCCGGAAGGAATTTCTTGCAACATATCTTCACGGGCAGGGATAACGTTTTTCAGAGCGCGCTTACCACCAGTCAAACGACCAGAGGTAGCCGAGGGTAACCCGTGCTTCGCTCAAGCGGACTTTTTCGTATGAGGTTGCATAACTGCTGGGCGAAAGCCATTGGATATATTTTAACTTCGGGCTCACTTCGGTAATGCCTATCTCGAGAGAGACGGAGCGATGAAACCGAAGCCCGAGGGTAAGACGGTACCCGAAGGTAGGGATGACGTCGATGTCGGAGATGAGGTGGTTTGTCCGCAGGGAATCAGCCGCCGCTTTCGAGAGAGAGTATGAGTGGTAGGCATAGACGACCCCGAGTCCGAGGTAGCCGGTGAGTCTTCGTGTCCCCCGGTAAGCAAAAAATTCCAGTGAGAGGGTCGCTCCTTGAAGGATCCCTTTCGGGTACAGCTTTGACGTGACCTTCCCGATTCGGTAGTCGATTGCCGTTCTGGCAACGAGCGGGTGGAAGAGAAGGACTTCATACTTCGCCGTCAATTCCGCCGTCGGTCCGGTAAGACGGTTGGGGCTGCCGATTCCCGCTGAGACGTGGGCACTGAAAGGGGGAAGGGTATCTTGAGCGACCGGATTCAAGGGAAACAGAGGAAGGCACAGCCACGATGTCAAAACCAGAAAGTGCATAATTTGCTCCAATCACATTCTCTACTTAATTAACGGGCAAGAAGGCGAAAAAGTCAAAAAAACTTCGTGGAATTTTTATAATGGACAATGGAGACCTATTTATAGTACCGAAGCTATTGTCACTTCATTCCCATGTCTTTTTTTGCAGTTTTTTTTCAACTCATACTGTGGATAACTGCTTGTGTCCCAAGGGAAAAATCTTGTCTGTTTCCGTTGAAAGCGGTTGACAATTCTTTCAGATTCATTAGATTACACGCTTATGTCGGGCGGCTGTGAATACGTTCACAAAGCCGTCGGGGTAAGAATTAGGCAAGTTGTTGAAAACATAAAGCTTACGGAGTAGAAAATGAGCAGTCCACAAGTATTCAAAAACTTTATTAACGGGGAATGGGTCGAATCGTCTTCCGGTCAAACATACGAAAACCGCAATCCCGCCAACCATGAAGAAGTGGTCGGAATCTTTCAGAAATCGACGGCGGATGATGTGAAGAAGGCGATTGATGCTGCTGCGGAAGCTTACAAATCGTGGCGTTTGGTGCCGGCGCCGAAGCGGGGAGAAATTCTTTTCCGTATCGCCTCGCGGTTGGCGGCGGAGAAAGAAAACCTGGCGCGGGATATGACCCGCGAGATGGGGAAAATCATTCACGAGACGCGCGGCGATGTGCAGGAAGCCATCGACATGACGTTTTACATGGCGGGGGAAGGTCGGCGGTTGTTCGGGCAAACCACCCCGTCGGAGTTGCAGAACAAGTTTAATATGACTATCCGCCAGCCGCTGGGAGTCTGCTCGTTTATTACTCCGTGGAATTTCCCGATGGCGATCCCGTCATGGAAAACCATGCCGGCGCTGATTTGCGGCAATACCGTTGTCATCAAGCCGGCAACCGATACGCCGTTGTCGGTGGCGAATTTTGTGAAAATTTGCCATGAGGAAGGATTGCCGCCGGGAGTGTTGAACATGGTGACCGGTTCGGGCTCGGCACTCGGTGACGCCTTGATAAAGAACCCCCACGTGCGGGTGGTCTCTTTCACCGGTTCGACGGAAGTCGGGCGGAAAGTCTCCGAAGGGTGTGCTCCCGATTTCAAGCATGTCTGCTTGGAAATGGGCGGAAAGAACGTCCAAATCGTGATGGACGACGCTGATATCGACCTCGCGGTCGACGGCGCCCTGTGGGGAGCTTTCGGAACGACCGGGCAGCGCTGCACCGCCACCAGCCGGTTGATCTGCCACAAAGACGTGCTGGATAAAGTAACTTCCAAGTTGGTCGAGCGGGCAAAGAACCTCAAAGTCGGGGACGGCTTGGATGAAAAGACGGATATGGGACCATTGATTAACCAAGCCCAGCTCGAGACGGTGTTGGGCTATATCGAAATCGGCAAGAAAGAAGGCGCCAAGCTCCTTACCGGCGGCGAACGGTTGACCGGCGGCGACTATGACAAGGGGTTCTTTATTCAACCGACCATTTTCGGGGAAGTCACGCAGCAGATGCGTATCTGGCGGGAGGAAATTTTCGGTCCCGTTCTCTCCGTGGCGTCTTTTAGTACGTTCGAAGAAGCGATAGAGATGGCGAACGACACCAACTACGGTCTGTCCGCCTCGATTTATACGAACGATATTCGCAAAGCCTATGTGGCGATGCGCGATGTCTATACCGGTATTTTCTATGTCAACGCTCCAACCATCGGCGCCGAAACGCACCTGCCGTTCGGCGGCACCAAAGAGACCGGCAACGGGCATCGCGAAGCGGCGATGGCGGCATTGGATGTCTTCAGCGAGTGGAAATCCGTCTATGTCGATTTCTCGGGACGGCTCCAGCGGGCGCAGATTGACAACAATTAAGTTCGCAAAAAGGAAAGTGAAGCGGCTTGAAACGGAATAAATTCATACTTGATCATCGAGAACGATATATCCCGTGGTATATGCTGCTGTTCATTTGGTGGGCATCATCGATTTAGCGGTTTCCCGTTTCGGGAAGGAATTCGGTTACGTGAGAACGTGAAGAAGGAAAACGGAACTATGAAACCTGAAAACGCCGGAGAGAATGATGGCTAAGAACAGAAAACGAGTGATTATCATGGGTGCGGCAGGACGTGATTTTCATAATTTCAATACCCTGTACCGCGATAACGAAGATGTGGAAGTGGTGGCGTTTACCGCGACGCAAATTCCCGACATCGAAGGACGGGTTTATCCGCCGGTGTTAGCCGGGAAGTTGTACAAAAAAGGGATTCCTATCCACCCGGAAAGTGAACTGCTTGACCTCATCAAGAAGCATAACGTCGATGAGGTTATTTTCTCCTACTCCGATGTCCCGTATCAGTACGTCATGGAGAAAGCGGCGTATGTCATGAAGGCAGGCGCTCGCTTTTCCGTGGAGGGAAGCCTCCCGACGATGATTAAGTCCACCAAGCCGGTCGTGGCGGTTTGTGCCGTGCGTACCGGCTGCGGGAAATCGCAGACCACCCGTAAGGTAGCGGAGATTTTGCAAAGTCTGGGCAAGAAGGTCGTCGCCATTCGTCACCCTATGCCGTACGGTGACCTGGCAAAACAAGCCTGCCAGCGCTTTGCGACGTTAGCCGACCTGGACAAGCATAAATGCACCATCGAAGAACGCGAGGAATACGAGCCCCATATCAATAAGGGGGTGGTCGTTTACGCCGGTGTTGACTACGAAATGATTCTGCGCGAAGCGGAGAAAGAAGCCGACGTCATCCTGTGGGACGGCGGGAACAACGACATGTCGTTCTACCAGCCGGATTTGACTATTACGGTGGTGGATCCGCACCGTGCCGGGCATGAAATCAGCTATTACCCGGGGCAGGTGAATCTTCTGATGGCGGATGCTATCGTTATCAACAAAATCGATTCCGCCGATGCGGAAGACATCGCCGAGGTCCGGGCGAACATCGCCGAGTATAACCCGGAGGCGGTGGTTATCGATGCCGCCAGTCCGCTCCAGGTGGAAAATTGGGAAGCCATTAAGGGGAAGAAAGTGCTGGTCGTCGAAGACGGTCCGACCTTGACGCACGGAGAGATGGCATACGGCGCCGGGGTCGTAGCGGCGGAGAAATTCGGCGCGGCGGAATTAGTCGACCCGCGTCCGTATACGGTGCGCTCCATCACCGAGACCTACGAGAAATATCCCGGCATCGGAACCTTGCTTCCCGCGATGGGGTATGGTCCAAAACAGATTAAGGATTTGGAGACGACCATCAATCGTACCAAGTGCGACCTGGTGATTGTCGCTACCCCGATTGATTTGACTCGGTTGATTAAAATCCGTAAACCGACGGCTCGCGTTTTCTATAGTCTTCAGGAAATCGGCACCCCGAATCTGACTTCCGTTTTGGAAGATTTCGTGAAAGGGAAACAGCGGAAAACAGCGACAGCGAAAAAACGCCAGTCGCGGAAATAAATCGGAGTGAAAAGTCGGGCGGGTCAAGGGAAACTTGACCCGCCTTGACGTAAGGTTGCAGTTGAGAGAGTAGTTTTTTCTTCATGGATGCGAAAAAGACAGCAGTGGTCGCCCTTGGTGGGAACGCCATTTCCCAACCGGGGCAGGAAGACACTATCGCCAACCAGTTTGCCAATACCCGTCGTTCCTTGGCTCCGATTGTCCAGTTGGCGCGCGCCGGTTTTCGTTTGGTGGTCACGCACGGCAACGGTCCTCAGGTAGGCAACGCCATGCTGCGTATCGAGCTGGCGCGGGGGAGAGCCCCGGAGCTTCCGTTGGGAGTGGTCGTTGCGGACACGGAAGGGGGGATGGGGTATATGATTGAGCAGTCGCTGCAGAATAAGCTGAAGCAGGAACATATCGACCGGGAAGTGGTGACGATTATCACGCAGATGCTGGTAGACAAGGATGATCCGGCTATCGGCAACCCGACCAAGTTTATCGGACAGTTTTATTCTGAGCAGGAAGCCCGCGAGTTTATGAAGACCCGCGGTTGGCAGATGAAGCCGGATGCCGACCGGGGCTGGCGCCGGGTGGTGCCGTCTCCGAAACCGTTGCGGGCGGTGGAGGCGCCGACCATCAAAAAATTGGTGATGGAAGGAACCATTGTGATAGCCGGCGGCGGCGGCGGTATTCCCGTTTACATCGATGAAAAAGGAAATTACGAAGGGCTCGACGCCGTCATCGACAAGGACCTGGCGTCAGCCGTCATTGCCCGTGAGATCGGCGCCGACATTTTGGCTATTCTGACCTCGGTGCCGAAAGTGGCGTTGCATTATAGCAAGCCTAACCAGCGCGAACTCGATACCGTCACTCTTTCTGAGATAAAAAAATATTACGACGAGGGGCATTTCCCGCCCGGGTCGATGGGACCGAAAATCCAAGCCGCCATCAGGTTTTTGGAGGATGGTGGGCAGATGGTGACCATATCGTCGATTGAAGAAGCCCGTGAGGCTATACATGGGGAGGCCGGAACACGTATACTGCCGGATTGAGAATGTGCAAGCTGTCACGTCAGGCAATTGAGGATATTCTCCGCCGCGGACGTATCTACGAGGTCGGCGGGGCGGTGCGTGACAGGTTTCTTTACGGGGATAAAGCGGTCAAAGATAGGGACTACCTGGTGACCGGTATCCCGTACGACGAGTTGATTGAGATTTTGGCGAAATACGGGCAGGTCAGTATGGTGGGGAAGAGCTTCGGGGTGGTCAAGTTTACCCAAGTCATTTCCGGAACGCCGTACACCTTCGATGTCACCCTGCCGCGAAAGGAACATTCCACCGGCGTCGGGCATCGGGATTTTGCGGTTGACTTTGACCCGAACTTGAAGGTGGAAGAAGACCTCACACGGCGGGATTTTACCGTCAATGCGATGGCGCTGGCGCTGGATACCGAAGAGCTAATCGATCCGTTGGAAGGGCGGGTTGACTTGGAAAAGCGTCAAATTCGCATGGTCTACGACACCACCTTTGAGGATGACCCGCTGCGGATGTTGCGGGCGGTGCAGTTTGCCGGTCGTTTTGAGTTTACTATCGAACCGAAGACCTTCGAAGCGATTCGCCGCAACGCCGCTTTGATACGAACGGTGTCGAGCGAGCGCATTGCGGAAGAGTTGAATAAGCTCCTGGTTCTTGCCCGTCAGCCTTCTATCGGTTTTCGGTTGATGCATGAAAGCGGGCTTTTGCGGGAAATTCTCCCGGAGCTGGAGAAGTGCGTCGGCGTGGAGCAGCCGGGGGGATACCATAAGTACGACGTCTTTGAACATACGATTCGCACTATCGACGCCTCTCCGCCGCGGTTGCGGCTGCGCCTGGCGGCGTTGTTCCATGACATCAACAAACCGCAGCATCGACGTTTGGTTGATGACGGCGCCACCTTCTACGGGCACGAAAAGAGCAGCGCCAAAACGGCTCTCCGGGTGATGGAGCGATTGCGGTATTCGAAAGATTTGAGCCAAGAAGTAAGTACCCTGGTGGAACGCCACATGTTCACGACCGCCGTCACCCCCAAAGGACTGCGACGTTTGCTCCGGCGGGTGGGAAAAGATTTGATTTTCGATTTGCTCGACTTGCGGAGAGCCGATGTCACCGCTCAAGGGATGGGCGGTACCACCGAGGATGTTGATGTTTTTGAACGGCAAATTCGGGAGGAACTGGAGCGCAAGCCGCCCTTGACAACCTCCGATTTGGCGCTCAACGGGTATGACGTGATGCGGTTGTTTTCTCTTCAGCCGGGACCGATGGTGGGAAAAATTCTTGATTATTTGTTGGAACGCGTTATTGATAACCCGGAAGATAATACGACGGAGAAACTTCAGACGCTGGCGAAGGACTTTTTTGAGAAAATAAAGGACTCTGAAGATACGGGTACGGAAAGCAAAGAGAGTTAACCTTAAAAATAGAACCAACAACGTTGGCGACAAGGAAAACCGACGATGAAGATTCATGAGTACCAAGCGAAACAGATTTTTGCCGAAAGCGGCATTCCGGTTCCTCCCGGTGAAGTAGCCACCACTCCGATGGAAGCTATGGAGATAGCGGAACGGTTGGGGAAGCCGGTGATGGTGAAATCCCAGGTGCATGTGGGAGGACGAGGCAAAGCCGGCGGCATCAAGTATGCGGAAAACGCCGAGGCGGCGAAGGTCTTAGCCCAGAGCATCCTCGGGATGGATATCAAAGGGTTGACGGTGAAAAAAGTCCTTATTACCGCCGCCGAGGACATCATTTCGGAATCGTATGTCGGGATTATTCTCGATCGGGCGACCAAGCAGCCGGTGATTATGGTTTCTCCGGCGGGTGGGGTGGATATTGAAGAGGTGGCGGCAAAGACCCCGGAAAAGATTTTCAAACTGTATGTGGATCCGGTGGTCGGCTTGCGGCACTACCAAGCCCGCAATCTTGCATACAAGCTGTATCGGGAAATCAAGCTGGTGCGCCAAGCCGCAGATATCATCATGAAGCTGTATGACGTGTACTGGAAGGTCGATGCGTCCTTGGTGGAAATCAACCCGTTGATTACCAACCCGACCGGAGAGGTTATTGCTTTGGACGCCAAAATCAACATCGACGATAACGGCCTCTACCGCCAGAAAAAAATCGCCGAAATGCGCGACCTCGATGCCGAAGAACCGGCGGAAGTGGAAGCCCGCGAGGCGGATCTCTCCTACGTCAAGCTCGACGGCAATATCGGTTGCATCGTAAACGGCGCCGGGTTGGCGATGGCGACGATGGATTTGGTCAAGCGGTACGGCGGCGAACCGGCGAACTTCCTCGATATCGGCGGTTCCTCCAATCCGCAAAAAGTCGTCACGGCGATGAAGATTATCCTCTCCGATCCGAACGTGGAAGCGATTCTCATCAACATCTTCGGCGGAATCACCCGCTGCGATGACGTGGCGAAGGGGATTATCACCGCTTTCCAAGAGTTCAAGCCCTCCGTGCCGGTGGTGGTGCGGTTGACGGGCACCAACGAGCGGGAAGCGGCGGAGCTGTTGAAGTCCATAAACTTACCGTATGCGGATACGCTGGATAACGTGGTGAAAAAAGCCATCGAAATGGCGGGACAAAATTAGAATTGAAGCGAGGGTTTGGAAGTTATGTCGATATTTATCAATAAAAGGACGAAGGTGCTGGTTCAAGGTATAACCGGCCGGGATGGTTCGTTCCATGCCCAGCAAATGAAGGAATATGGGACGAATGTCGTTGGGGGAGTGACCCCCGGAAAAGGCGGGAGCAAAGTGGCGGGAATTCCTGTTTTCAACAGTATGGAAGAAGCCGTCAAAGAAACCGGAGCGAACACCTCGGTTATCTACGTGCCGCCTCCGTTTGCCGTTGATGCCATTTACGAAGCGGTCGACGCCGGTATCAAGCTGGTGGTGTGCATTACGGAAGGGGTCCCCGCAAATGATATGATGAAGGTCTATCCTTACGTGAAAGAAAAAGGGGCGCGCTTGATAGGTCCCAACTGCCCCGGGTTGATTTCTCCCGGTGCTTCGAAGGTCGGGATTATGCCCGGTACCATCGTCAAGAAAGGAAACATCGGGGTCGTCTCCCGTTCGGGAACCTTGACCTATGAGGCGATTTGGGCGTTGACTCAAGCCGGGATGGGACAAACGACCTGCATCGGTATCGGCGGCGACCAGGTTATCGGGACGAACTTCATCGACTGCCTGGAGGCATTTGAGAACGACCGTTCCACCAAAGGAATCGTCATGATCGGTGAAATCGGCGGTTCCGATGAGGAAGTGGCGGCTCAATATATCAAGAAGCACATGACCAAGCCGGTGGTGGCGTTTATCGCCGGTCAGACGGCCCCTCCGGGGAAACGGATGGGGCATGCCGGGGCGATTATTTCCGGCGGTTCCGGGACGGCAGCGGACAAGATCGCCGCTTTGAATAAAGTTGGGGTTCCGGTTGCCGGTTCGCCGACGGAGATTCCGGCGTTGTTGAAGGAGTTGATGACGAAGGCGCGTAAAAAGACAACCGCCTCAGCAAAGAAGAAAACGACCGCCAAGGCAGCGGCAAAGAAAACGACCAAGAAGGCAACGAAGAAAAAGTCAACCAAGACGGCGAAGAAAACCGCCGCCAAAAAAACGACCAAGAAAAGAAAATAAATGGTAACCAATAATTCATAATGAAGTTCCTAACTATTTGAGGATGGATTATGACCGAGTCAAAAGTCGCCGGTGACGAGAAATCAAAACCAGCCGGCAAAAGCAAATATGATTATTCCAAGGGCCCACCTCCCTTGACCATTAATCTTTCTTGGTGCAAGGCGTGCAATATCTGTATCGCCATGTGCCCCAAACAGGTGTTCGAGCCGGATCGGGACGGGAAACCGATTCTGGCGCGGCCTGATGATTGTACGCAGTGCACGATTTGTTGGGTGCATTGCCCGGATTTTGCCATAACATCGAATTACAAGTAGACATGAGCGGCATGTCTTAAAGGAAGAAGGTACTATGGCTGACACTGAGAGAGTTCTCTTGCAGGGTAATATGGCGTGCGTCGAAGGTGCCATCTACGCCGGGATGCGGTTTTACGCCGGTTATCCCATTACTCCGTCGACGGAAGTTGCGGAAGGGTGCGCCCGAGAGCTACCGAAAATCGGCGGTCGCTTCATACAGATGGAAGACGAAATCGGTTCTATTGCGGCGGTAATCGGTGCTTCGGTGGCGGGCTTGAAATCGATGACGGCGACCTCGGGTCCCGGGTATTCGTTGATGGTTGAAAATATCGGCTACGCCTATATGACGGAAGTCCCCTGCGTGATTGTAAACGTCCAGCGGGGAGGTCCTTCCACGGGACTTCCCACCAAGGTAAGCCAGTCCGATACGATGCAGGCACGGTGGGGCCCGCACGGCGATTACACCAGCATTGCGGTGGCGCCCTCCACGGTTGCCGACACGATTACCGAAACCATCCGCGCCTTCAACTTGGCGGAGCGTTTCCGTACTCCCGTGACGGTTTTACTCGATGAAGCCCTGGCGCATATGCGGGAAATGGTTTCGCTGCCGAAACCGGGGGAGTACGAAGTTATCGATCGCGAAAAGCCGACCGTGCCTCCGGAAGAGTACGTCCCTTTTGAAAAAACGGAGCGGTGCGTGAACCCGTTGCCGGCATTTGGCGAGGGCTATCGTTTTTACCTCACCGGGCTGACGCACGATGAAATGGGCTTTCCCACCAACCAACCGGAAGAAATCGTTCGCAAGTTGGAAAAACTGAAATGCAAAATCGAGAAATACCAGGATGAGATTTTCAAGCTGCGCGTCGAACAGATGGATGATGCGGATATTGCTTTGATTTCGTACGGTTCGGTTTCCCGGGCGGCGTTGTTGGCGATGACGCTGGCTCGGCAGGTGGGAGTGAAAGTGGGCTTGATTCAGTTGTATACGATTTGGCCCTTCCCGGGGGAGCGGATTCGTGAAATGTGCGAAAAGTGCTCCAAAATCATCGTCGGTGAATTGAATATGGGACAAATCGTCCATGAAGTGCGGCGAGTTGTCCCTCCCGAGATAGAAGTACACAGCTTGCAGCGGTACGACGGTGAGATTATCACCCCGTTGCAGTTCTTGGATAAGCTTGAGGAGGTACTCTAATGGCAACCGCAACAAAAGAAGCCGCCCCGAAACAGAAATCGAACGTCATCCTCGAATATCTGCGGCCGAAAAAGAAATTCCCCAACGTCTGGTGTCCGGGCTGTGGCAACGGGATTGTCATGGGCTCCTTGATTCGAGCGATCGACAAGCTGGGCATCCCGCGGGATGACGTGACCTTGGTTTCCGGTATCGGCTGTACCAGTCGGATGCCGGTCTATTTGGACTTCAACGCCCTGCACACCACCCACGGGAGAGCCTTGGCGTTTGCCACGGGTGTGAAGTTCGCCAAACCTCATATGAAGGTCATTGTGATTACCGGCGACGGCGATGCCCTCTCCATCGGCGGCAACCACATGATTCACGCCTGCCGCCGGAATATCGACATCACGGCGGTACTCATCAATAACTACATCTACGGGATGACCGGCGGACAAGGCTCCCCGACCACTCCGAGCAATGCGTATTCCACCACCACTCCCTACGGAAACGTCGAGAAACACTTCGAGCCGTGTGACCTGGCGAAAGCGGCCGGCGCTTCTTTCGTCGCCCGCACCACGGTCTACCATACCCCGCAGATGGATAAAATCCTTATGAACGCCATCGGGCATCGCGGTTTTTCGTTGGTGGAGGTGATTTCCAACTGCCATACCTACTTCGGTCGTCTCAACAAGTTGGGTCACGCCATGTCGATGATGAACCTGTTCAAAGACAAAGCGGTGAGTTTGGGTAAGGCGAAGAATATGAGCGAGGAGGAGCTCAAAGACAAAATCGTCATCGGCACCCTCTATGAGGACGACAAGACGGAATTCTGCGACGAGTACCAAAAAATCGTAGACGCTCACCTTGGAGAGAGAGAATCATGACCCATAAGATTTTGGATAATATCGAAATTCCCCATGACCGGTTCGAAATGCGCCTCTCCGGTTCCGGCGGGCAGGGGATGATTTTGGCGTCGGTCATTATGGCGGAGGCGATCGGTTCCGACCCGACCAAAAATGTCGTCCAAACCCAATCCTACGGACCGGAAGCCCGGGGCGGCGCCTCCAAAGCCGACGTAGTCGTCTCGACCAACGAGATCTATTATCCCAAAGCGATGACGCTTGATTTGCTTCTGGCGATGACGCAGGAATCGTTGGATAAGTACTACCGCGACCTCAAAAAGGACGGAGTGTTGATTGTCGATAACGTCTTGGTGACGAACATCCCGACCGACAACTACTACGGCTTTCCCTTTACCCGCTTGGCGCGGGAAGAAGCCGGGCATGTCATGGTTGCCAACGTTATCGCCTTGGGAGCGATTGCCGCCATTACCGGAATCGTGAGTCATGACGACCTGTTAAAGGCGGTGTTGGCGCGGGCGCCGAGGGGAACGGAGGATAAGAACAAAAAAGCCGTTGAAATCGGTTTTCGCGAAGCTATGAAAGTGAAAAAATAAGGCGCGTGTGCTTCGGGAAGCTGTGGAGGCGGTAAGACGGCTGAGTAAAAGATAAGAGCCGACGGTCTCTGGTGCCGCCGTAACACGCGCCAAACGCAAAATAGAAGGGAAGCGCATTGAACAGAACACTTCTCATCATTAAGCCGGATGCGGTGGAGCGAAACCTCATCGGGCATGTCATTCAGCGGTTGGAGAAAGCCCGTTTCAAGATAGTCGCCCTTCGGATGCAGACTCTCTCTCAAAAAGAAGCGGAGGAATTTTATGCCGTCCACCGGGAGCGACCTTTTTATCATTCCTTGGTGGCGTTTATGACCTCCGGTCCGGTCGTGCCGATGGTGCTGGAAAAGGAAAATGCGGTCGATGATTTGCGGACACTCATCGGGGCGACCGATCCGGCGCAAGCGGCGTGTGGGACGTTGCGGTATGAAATCGGGCTCAACGTCGAGAAGAACTCTGTTCATGCCTCCGATTCGGAAGAAAACGCAGCGCGGGAAGTGGCGTTTTTCTTCAAAGAGTTTGCGTGACGCCTCCGGCTGAGGGTACCGGTTGAGCGTCTCTTGTCGAGTGACCTTTCCCTTTATCCGAATCATAGAGCGGTAAGGAGAAAGGAAAAGAAAGAGGTGTGAGCTTCGCCTCGGGTGAAGAAAGAGAGACAGTCATGCCATGAATATCGAACTGGCATATGCCGGCACTTCCCTTCGTATCTCCATTCCCGATTTCATCCAGGTAGATGAATTTTCCCCGCGTCATCTCTTTCCGACTATCGGTGAAGAGGTCTTTGCGGAACGGTTTCTTCGAATGTTTGGAACGGAGATGTTTACCGGCTCACCGTCGCTGGTGGTGGTCAATGACGGGTACCGCAGCACTCCGACGGCAACCATCCTCGAATGGCTGTATCGTTTGTCTCCTCTGTTTGTTCTCCAATCGCATTACTTGGTCTCAACCGGCACTCATCCGCCGCCAACCGAGGAGCACTACCGCAAGATTTTCGGAAAGCTGTGGGACGATGTGAAAGGCAGGGTAGCGTATCACGATGCTCGAGAAACTGCGAGCATGGCGCTCGTGGGAAAAGACCGGTTCCAAAAAGAGGTGTGGGTCAACAAGGCGATTGTCGAGCACGATAGAGTTTTGGTTATCGGCTCGGTGGAGCCGCACTACTTTGCCGGGTACACGGGGGGGCGCAAGTCGATTTTCCCCGGCGTGACCGATTTCGAGACGGTCGTCCGCAACCATAACATGGCGAATTCGTTGGCGGCGGCGCCGTTGAAATTATCCGGCAACCCGGTGGCGGAGCACCTCGACTCACTGATGCGGATGCTGCCCGCTGAGAAATTTTACGGCATTCAAATCGTTGCCGATTCCCGCAAACAAATCGTCGGGCTGACGGTGGGGCACCTTGAGGAAGCTTTTGAGGAAGCGAAAGCGATAGCACAGGAAGTGTTCGTTTCCTCCGTGTCGAAGCAGTACGATGTGGTGATAGGGGAAGTGCTTCCGCCGCTGGACAAAAATCTGTATCAGGCGCAAAAAGCGCTCGAAAACAGCCAGGCGGCGGTGCGGGATGGGGGAAAGGCGATTATCGTCTCGGCGTGTTCGGAGGGCATCGGCTCCACATTCTTTTACGATTTGGCGGACAACTGGGATGCCGAGAAAAATCAGGCGAAAGACGGCAAGCGGTATTTCGGCTCACACAAGCTCTCGCGGGTGCTGAGTATGAGAAAACGGATCGGCGTCTTTCTCCATTGTTCGCTTTCTCCTGAAGTAATTCGCCATGTCTATTACGAACCGCTTGACATTTCGGACTTTTTTTCATACTCAGCAAAGGAGGAATGTGAAATAAATAACGTGGCGGTGGTTCATGATGCCGCTCATACGGTCTTGAAGGTGGACACTGCGTGAACGAACAGTCAATATATAATGTGTGGAGGTGTACGTATGAATAAGAAGATTGCAGTCATCGGTGCGGGCAATGTTGGGGCGACGTGTGCGATGTATCTGGCGGAAGCAAACATTGCCGACGTAGTGATGGTGGATATTATCGACGGCGTTCCCCAAGGGAAAGGTCTGGACTTGACCGAAGCCGGTCCGGTGCGGGGCTACAACGCCGTGGTGACGGGGACCAACGATTACAAGCTTATCAAAGGAGCCGACATCGTCATTATGACGGCGGGCTTGCCGCGGAAACCGGGGATGTCTCGAGAGGACTTGTTGAACAAGAACGCCGACATTATCACGGCAGTGGGGAAGCAAATTAAAAAGTACGCTCCCAAGAGCTTTGTCATTATGGTTTCCAATCCCTTGGATCTGATGACGTACCACATGCAGAAGGTCACGGGTTTCCCTAAGAACCGAGTCTTCGGTCAGGCGGGCGTTTTGGATTCCACCCGTTTCCGGGCGTTTGTGGCGATGGAGTTGAACGTTGCCATGACCGACGTGCAGGCGATGGTCTTAGGCGGTCACGGCGACACGATGGTGCCGTTGCCGCGCTATACCACCGTTGCCGGGATTCCCATCGGTGAGTTGATACCCAAACAAAGGATAAAAGAGATTTCCGATCGTACCCGGGTCGGCGGCGGCGAGATCGTCAAGCTGCTCAAGACCGGGTCGGCGTATTACGCTCCCGCGGCAGCGACCGTCAGTATGTGCCGGTCGGTTTTCTGCGATGAAAAGCGGGTTTTGCCGGCGTCGGCGTACTTGACCGGTCAGTACGGCATCAAAGATATCTACATCGGCGTGCCGGTGGTGTTGGGTGCCAACGGAGTGGAGAAAATTTTGGAGCTCAAGCTGTCCAAGAGTGAACTGGCGGCTTTGCAAAAATCAGCGAAAACCTACAAAGAACATCTTAAAATCCTCGGATACTAAAGGAGTTTCTATGGCAGCCTATAAGCATATCGAGGTTCCCACAGACGGAAAGCGCATTACGGTTAAGAACAAGAAATTGGTTGTCCCGAACAATCCGATTATCCCGGTGATCGAGGGTGACGGTATCGGGCGGGACATTATGAAAGCCACGCGGCGGGTCGTCGATGCCGCCGTCGAAAAGGCGTACCGGGGAAAGAAAAGAATCGTCTGGATGGATGTCTACGCCGGTGAAAAAGCCTACGAGCTCTATGGTGAATGGCTTCCCCAGGAAACCATCTCCGCCATCCGGAAACATATCGTGGCGTTGAAAGGACCGTTGACGACGCCGGTCGGGGGAGGTTTTCGTTCCTTGAATGTGACGTTGCGGCAAGTGTTGAATCTCTACGCCTGCGTTCGTCCCGTGCGCTACTTCAAGGGCGTCGGTTCTCCCGTTTGTCATCCGGAACGGTTGAACGTGGTTATCTTCCGTGAGAACACCGAAGACGTCTATGCCGGTATCGAGTGGAAGAAAGGAACGAAGGAAGTCAAGAAGGTCATCAATTGGCTGAACAAGAATATGAAGACTTCGATTCGTGCCGACTCCGGTATCGGCGTCAAGCCGATTTCCGTCACCGGCACCAAGCGGTTGGTGCGCAAAGCCATTCAATATGCCATCGACAAAAAGCGCCGCTCAGTCACGCTGGTGCATAAGGGCAACATCATGAAATACACCGAAGGGGCGTTTCGTGATTGGGGCTACAAGCTGGCGGCGACGGAGTTTCCCAAGCAGGTTATTACCGAAGACGAACTCTGGTCGAAATACAAAGGGAAACAGCCGAAAAACAAAATCGTCATCAAAGATCGGATTGCCGACTCCATGTTCCAGCAGGTGTTGACCCGTTCGGACGAGTACGACGTCATCGCGACGCCGAATTTGAACGGCGATTACCTTTCGGATGCCTGCGCCGCTCAGGTCGGCGGTTTGGGGATGGCGCCCGGGGCGAATATCGGCGACTATATCGGTCTGTTCGAAGCCACCCACGGGACGGCTCCGAAGTATGCCGACAAGGATATGGTCAATCCGGGTTCGTTGATTCTTTCGGCGGTGATGATGCTGGATTACCTGGGGTGGGGTAAAGCCGGTCAGTTGATTGAACGAGCCATCGAAAAGACCATCGGCAAGAAGACGGTTACCTACGATCTTGCCCGCCAGATGAAAGGCGCCAAGAAAGTCGGTACGTCCGAATACGCCACGCAAATAATCAAGAACCTGTAGGAAAGAACGTCTCTTCTACGCTCCGGCTGTCTGTTTTTGACAGCCGGAGTTTTTTTCTATGGGTATTCGATAATAAGGTAAATTATACCTTAAAGGTATATTTCACCCGATTTTGCTAAAATTACACATTTTCGGTCTTTTTGGCTTTTATTTGATTGACACTTCCTTGGAAAAAAGTTAATTTCCGCTCACTAACGATGAACGTGTGTATATGTAACCACTTTTAATGTGTATCAATAAAAAGGAGAAATAAATGGAAGACATTACAGCCAAAATCGTAGAGTGGGGGACACTCTATGGAATGAAGCTGGTGGGTGCCATTGTCCTCTTTATCATCGGTCGTATCGTCGTCGGTATCATTACCAATATCGTCAAGCGTCTGATGAAAAGAGCCAATGTCGACGAGACCCTCGCCAAGTTTTTCGGCAGTCTTACCAGAACCGCCTTGTTGGCGATTTTGTTTATTGTTATTTTGAACCAGCTCGGCGTGCAAACGACATCGTTTGTCGCCATTATCGGTGCCGCCGGTTTGGCGGTCGGCTTTGCATTGCAAGGTTCGTTGGCGAACTTTGCGGCAGGGGTCATGTTGATGATTTTCCGTCCCTTCAAAGCCGGTGACTTTGTGGAAGCCGGCGGGGCGACCGGTGTCGTCGAAGAAGTCGGTATCTTCAGCACGATCATGCGTACCGGCGATAACAAGAAGATTATCATCCCCAACAGCGGTATCACCGGCGGGAACATCGTCAACTATTCCGCCAAGGAAACCCGACGGGTCGATTTGGTTTTCGGCATCGGGTACGACGATGATTTGAAAAAAGCCAAGCAGATTTTGGAGCGCTTGTTGAGTGAAGACTCCCGCATCCTGAAGGATCCCGCACCGGTGGTGGCGGTAGCGGAATTGGCTGACAGTTCGGTGAATTTTATCGTTCGCCCGTGGGTCAAAAGCGGTGATTACTGGGGAGTCTATTGGGACCTGACCGAAAAGGTCAAACTCACTTTCGATAAGGAAGGTATTTCGATTCCCTACCCGCAGCATGACGTTCACCTTTTCCAAGCGGAAGCGAGTTAAGGAGGGACATATGAGAAGGTATTCATGGATGATGGCGATTGTCGGTACGGTTCTTTTTCTCTTTGTCGCCGCGGTGACGGCGGAAGAAGCCACTGACGGATGGAAAAAATCGTTGGTTGTAGATTTCACCGCCACTCAAACCGCCTACTCCAATTCCTGGGTCGGCGGTGAGGCGGGTTCCATCAGTTGGGTCAGCAATCTGAACGGTTCGGCGGAAAAGCAAATGAAGAGCTGGTTTAATTTCAAGTCGCGTCTGAAATTGTCCTTCGGTCAGACTATCACCCAAGCCAACGATTCCACCAAGAGCTGGAGCAAACCGCAGAAATCCACCGACTTAATCGACTGGGAAAACGTCGGTCGTTTCACCCTGGAGAAATTCGTCGATCCGTATGCGGCGTTTCGGTTGGAGTCGCAGTTTCTCGACGCGTCCGTCGAAGCCAAGAAGCGCTACTTGAATCCCATCAAACTGACCGAATCCGCCGGTATCGCCCGTCGTTTTTATCAGAAAGATAAAGACGAAGTTATCAGCCGGTTGGGGATGGCGGTTCGACAGGTGTTGAAGAACGCCATTATCGATGAGCAGCTCAACACCGAAGATTCGACTCTGACCGACGGCGGTATCGAATCGGTGACGGATGTTTCGCTCACGTTGAACGAGAAGCTGAAATACACCGGCAAGCTGAGCTTGTACAAGGCGTTTTTCTTCTCCGGCAAGAACGAAGTCGCCGGGACTCCGCACGAAGACGATTGGAAGGCGATTGACGTAAACTGGGAAAATATCGTGACGGCAACCATCTCGAAAATCGTCACGGTGAATTTCTACACCCAATTTCTTTATGACAAAGAAGTCAGTCGTCGGGGACGTCTTAAAGAGACCATCGGTATCGGTTTTATTTTCAATATGATATAAATTGCCTCTTGAATGGTCTGCCAACCATTGCAGCAAGGGCAGAGACCCCAGCGTCTCTGCCTTTCTTTTATGTACGTTTTTTTCGGTTGAAATTAAACGGGAGCAACAATGGAGCGTCTGATAAGAAAGAAAGATTTCGTTGCCTGAGCATGAGGGAAAGAGTTTCTTTTACGTGAAAGAGAGGGAGAGGTTGCTATGGTAAGAAGGAAAACAATCGTCGTAAGCGTTATTTTGATGTCTTTTCTTACTTCGACGGTTTGGGCGCAGGCGGGGAGAATGAAACTCTCCTGCCTTCAGGAGAGGTTGCCGTCGATGTCTTCCGATAAATCGATTACTCTGTATTTGTCCGACGGGACGAAAATTCGCGGGAAGCTGGTCTCTTTCGAGCCGGAGCGGTTACGCCTGTCCATTCACGAGAGATACCGTCGTGATCGGGGGTTCACGACCTATTCGTTTGACGAAATCAGCAAGGTATCATTTCGCACCGCGGGGCACGTGCAGCCGAAATGGATGGCGATGGGTTTTTTCGGAGGGATGCTGGTCGGTGCGGCTCTCTGGGGTGCGGCGTCAACCGGTGGGGATGACCCTGACGGCGGCTTCTGCGGCGTTACAATCGACGAGTCGATAGTCGGTTTTGCGGTCACGTTCGGGTTGGGAGTGCTCGGCTTGGCGGCGGGGACGCTCATTCCGTTGTTTACCTCGTCGGAAAAAGTTGAGTGTCCCCCGTCGGAACACTAGTAGGCTTCCGTTGTCCGCTGCCTTGAATTTCATCAAGCGTGTGTGAAAAACACGCGGGAGGGGGGCAACTTTTCGTTGTCTTTGCCGTATTTTCTCTTAAAGTGTGGTTGGCACGGAATTTGTATTCTTTTTTTGTATGCGAAAAAAACAAACAGGGTTGTCGGCATTCCTCTCGGTGCACCTCATGCGGGCGGTGATGTTTCTTGTTTTGCTTTGTCTTTTGTCTCCCGTCAATCTTTTCGCTGCCGTTGTGACCGGCACCATCTCCGATGCGAAGACCGGCGAGCCGATTCCTTTTGCCACGGTGCGGGTGGAAGGGACAGGGAAGTCGATGCTGGCGAACGAAAACGGTACGTACCGTTTGTCTCTCCCGGAAGGGAGATACCAGTTGAAGTTCAGCCATGTCGCCCATTACTCCGAGCGAATCGAGTTGGTTGTCGACGATACTTTGGTTGTCCGTGACATTTCCTTGCATCCTTCGGTGATAAAGCTTCCCGGCGTCAAAGTCTACGACAAGAGCTACGAGCCGGCACAAAAAATTATTCTGGAAGCCATCGCCCGCAAAGAGGAACTGCTTGCCAAAATTCATGCTTATAGTCTGGAGGCGTACATCAAGTTGCTTGTGCGGGATACCATGAAGGACGATTCCGACAACATTATGATGATTCACGAAGAGCAGATTGTTTCCCATTGGGAATACCCTCACAAGTACAAAGAAATCGTCAAAGCGCGGCGGGAGACCTCGAACTTGGAGAACGTGATGATTTTTGCGCCGCTTGGGGAGCTGTTAAATTTCAACGAGAGCCGTCTTGATTTTGGTGGAAACCGTGTTGTTTCCCCCACCGCCGAGGATGCGCTCGATTACTATACCTATTACTTGCTTGATACCGTGTATCTCGACAGCCAACGGGTTTTCCGGTTGGAGATTGAACCCAAGAGCGAGTCGGTTCCCCTCTTGGAAGGAACGATTGATATTGCCGATTCAAGCTATGCGGTGGTCGGAGTTGATGTCGGGTTCAACGATGCCTTTGAAATCGACTTTATGGAGAATTTCCGCTACCGGGAACGCTACGCCCAGTTTGAGAATGAGTACTGGATGCCTATCGAGACTCATTTTTCCGGAATTGTCAAACTGCCCATCCCCGGTTTGCCGGTAATGTCGTTCGAGTATGTCGCTTCCCTGCACAATTTCACGTTTAACAAGACCCACCCGCCGGGAACGTTCGATGAATACCGCTTTGAAGTTCCGGAAGGGGTGGATAAGGTGGATTCGGCAACGTGGGAAGCCGGTCAACGGATACCGCTCACTCCCGAGGAGGTGTATGCCTACCATCGTATCGATTCGCTGGTTCATGCTCCCAAGCCGCTGTACCGGAAAGCCCTGCGAGTGGGGCTGGGATTGACGTACTTGGCGATGGGAGGGGATGCTCGCTTTTTCCGATTCAATCGGGTGGAAGGAGCCTACCTTGGGGTGGAACTATCAACCAAAGCCTTTGTCCCTCGGATAAGATTCAAACTCGGAGGAGGATACGCCTTCTCGGCAAAGCGGTGGGAATATACCGGCGCTTTATCGTATGCGTTCCCCGACTCCAAAAGATGGCGGTTGTACGGTGAGTACCACAGCAAAATCACCCGGCGTCGGACGGTGGTTTCTTCCAACTATGCCGACGCAACCTTGGGCGCGCTGTGGAATAAATCCGATCCTTTCGACTATTACCGGCAGAGGGGATTCTTCGGACGGATGACCGTCAAGGTAGTTCCTCATCTGAAAATATCGTTCGGGTATGCCGATGACATTCAGAATTCCGTGAAGAATCACAGCGAATTCAGTCTCTTCGATAGTGACAAGAAAAACCGCCCCAACCCTCCAATTATCGAGGGAAGGCTTCGAGCGGTGTCCGCATGGCTCTACTATGATTCCCGTTCCCTCTGGAAGTACAAAGGAAGCGAGCGTCATATCTCGACCGGTTCCTACACCCTTGCGACGCTGGCGGCGGAAGCCGCTTCCCCGGATGTGATTCCTTCCGATTTCCATTACACCCGCTATTCACTTTGGCTCTATCGAAAGCAGGTTCTGTTCGGGTATGGTACGACCAGATTTGAACTGTATGCCGGTCTCTCCGCTCATGCTTTGCCGCCGCAGAAGTACTTTATTGTCGATTACGGCAGCGGCGTTTTTGAAAGTCGCCATACCTTCAAGACGCTCGGGCGTACCAACTTCTACGGGAGCCGCGCGGCGATGACGTACGCCAGTCATAATTTCGGACGGGCGCTCTTTCGAAAGAGCGGTCTACCGGGCATAAAAAAGATTCCGTTTTCCTTGTTTGTCTATGGCGGCGTCTTTTGGACGGATTTTCTTAATCATTCCTTCCAAGGGGGAGAGGAAATACCGACGTTTGCTCCAAAACCTTACCGCGAGATTGGGTTCGGCATCGGCGACATTACTCCCTGGAACGGAGAGCTCTATTTTACGTGGCAGCTTTCGTCCTACGATACGAAGAGATTCTCTTTAGATTTCAATATACGGTTCTTCTAAAGAGTTTGCTGACTCAAAAAGACGCTTGACTTTATCGAAGAAAGCCCAATCCCAGAAACTTCCGTACATTAGAGGGGTACAAACTTTGGTTGAAAAATTAAGGCTTTCGTCGTAGCTTATGATATGAGTAACCTGTGGAAAATCGTAACAATTGTCTTTGCGGCTCTTTTGCCGTTTACGGTGGGGGCGACTTCCATACTTGTCCCCATGGATAAAAGCCAGAGTGACCATCTCAAGGCGTACGGGGTCACATACAAAGCTCTGGAAGCGGGGTACAAGGCGGAGTGGTTGTTGAATTATCGCGGCGGCTCGTTTTTGTTGGAATATTCGCCGGAGGTGGTCAATCTTTGCCTGTTAGCCGGGGTTTCTTACGAGCAAATTTCTTCGGGCGAAGTAGCGGATATTTACCGCACCATCGAAGTGGAAAACATGGAGCGGGTGGAGCTGGAGAAAGCGCCGAAAATCGCCGTTTATTCGCCGCCGTACGCCGAGCCGTGGGATGATGCGGTGACGTTGGCGTTGAACTATGCGGAAATCCCTTATGATTTGGTCTACGATGAAGAAGTGCTCTCCGGAGTACTGGATGAATACGATTGGCTTCATTGTCACCATGAAGATTTCACCGGGCAGTATGGCAAGTTCTATGCGGCGTTTCGCAACCAGCTCTGGTACCAAGCGGAAGTTCGCTCTAACGAAGAGCTGGCGCGCAAGCTGGGATACTCGAAAGTGTCGTTGATGAAGCTGGATGTGGCGAAGGCGATATATGATTACGTCCGGCGCGGCGGCTTTCTCTTTTCCATGTGCTCGGCGCCGGAAACAATCGACATCGCCTTGGCTGCCGACGGGGTCGATATCGTCCCCTCCGAGTTTGACGGGGACCCGGTCGACCCGGGAGCCCAGCAAAAGCTCGATTATTCCAAGACGTTCGCCTTTGAGAACTTCAAAGTGACCTTCGATCCGATGCTCTACCGCCATTCGAATATCGATACCTACCCCGATCGGTTGGTGCGTTTTCCCAATCAGGCGGAAGATTATTTCTTTCTCTTTGATTTTGCCGCCAAACTCGACCCGGTGCCGACTATGCTCACGCAAGACCATGTGAATACGATTAACGGCTTTATGGGACAGACGACCGGTTTTCGAAAGTCGTTATTGAAGAAATTCGTCATCATTCTGGCACAGCCGGACAACTACGACGAAGTGAGATATATTCACGGGAATTTGGGGCACGGCACGTTTACTTTCCTTTCCGGACACGATCCGGAGGATTACCAGCACATGGTCAACGATCCGCCGACGGATTTATCCCTGCACAAAAACTCTCCCGGCTACCGTCTGATTCTCAACAACGTTCTTTTCCCCGCTGCCAAGAGGAAGCAGCGGAAGACATAAGGGAGATGCCCCCTATCCGCTCTTAAATCGACTTCCTGTTAACGGACTCGACTTACCACCAAACTTGTCTGCCGTCGTGCAGAGTGAAGATGCGCTCCTTTTCCCGGTGAGAATCGGTGGCAACCAGCCAATACAAGCCATTGGTCGGGACGTTATCGAAGGTTAACGGTTTTTTGCCGGCAACCTTTTTCCCCAGCGACTGCCACCCGTCATCCCAGTAGAAAAATTCGTATTCCTGCCCGGGAGTCAGAAGCGATTTTCCGGGGGGAACTTCCTTCGATGGCGGAAAAACGGCATTTAACTGCACGGTAATGCGGTGAGTTGTATCCGCCGACAAGACGGTTTGGCTGCAATCGTCCCGGAGGATGAACGGAAGCCCTGCCGGTACCAGCTCTTCGTTCAGGTAAAACATCGGCAGGTACGCAATCTCTTTCCCCATGTCGGTAAAGAGCGCCTGTTGGTTTTCTACGGTCCCCCAGTGAATGGCTTGCCATTCCCCGCCGTTGAAAACGCACAAGTAGGCATGGTGAATGCTGTCCGCCACCGGCTTCGGGAAAGGAGTCGTGACATCACAGACTTCTTCATACTCAGCCGTTACGTCGATATAACTTTTGCCGCTCATCCACGGGGGAACTTTTTCTCCCGGCGCTTTTTGGAAAGCGAGGTTTTCTTTGTGTTGGGAGAATGTTTTGCGATATACCTTTGCCGCCTTGGCGAAGAGTTTGTATTTCCCCGGATTTTCTCCCGCTCCCATGAAGGGGATGGCTTTCCCTTCGCGGGTGACGATAGCGTTCCAGGCGTGGTTGTTGTCCCGATCCGCCCAGTGGGGAGTGTAATCGCTGGTGACGGCGATACCGTTGGCGCGCATGGCGTAAATCGTCAGATTCGTCATGTCTTCGCAGCGTCCCATCCGGTTTGCCAGCATCTCATGGAAGCCTTGGTCGGTAGGATGGCGATAGAAGCGGGGATCGAATTTGAACCACGTTTTTATATCTTCATTAATCAATTGAGCGGCTTCAACGGGGTCCTCGGGGTTTTTCATCTTTTTTTCAAGCCCTTCGTAGCGCTTCCAAAAAGGCTGCCGCCACGATTCCAGCGGCTCTCCGCTGCCGCGATAGGGGAGGACATACTCGCAAAAGTCCTCGAAGGAAAGATGCTTCGCCCACGGCTTTTCCCGCCAGGCTTTGAGCGCCCAATCGATATTTTCTATAAGGTAGTCTGCCGTGATGACGTCGATGTCCATGATGTTTTCTTTTTTGTCGAAATCGAGCTCCCCCCGTTCTGCTTCGACTTTATCCCACGCTTTGACCATGGTTTCGTAGTCGGGATACGCCAGAACGTCGAAATCGACTTCCGTTTTGTTGGTGTCATAGAGCCCGAAGATCGTATAGCGATGACCCTCGAGGTTGGAGATGAGAAAACATGCCGCTTTCAAGCCGAGCGTGTCGTTCTTTTCTTTGTAGTGCAGGATGACCTTTTCCAGCTCCTTACGGTTCTCACCGGCTTTTTGGAGAACTTCTTGAATGTTACCGGAAGGGCAATTCTTGGCGATTTGGTTGGTACACGACGCTCCGACAAGGAGCGAAACAAAAAAAAGTATGCCGACTCTCTGAAGCGACAGTTTCATTGAAACCTCCTTACTTAATACCTGTTTCATATGATATGGCATACTCATATATTATTCAAGTATGATTTTTCGCTCGGTGAAAGCGGAGAAAAAGAGGCGGAGTACGATCAGACCGATAAACGAATATCCCCCCGTATTCGTCTTGTTTATGAGAGGATGTTTACACCAGCTCAAAGATGGACGTATGCTCCGGCGTAAGGGAGTTTCCTTTATACGGCGGTTGGTGTGTCTTGTGCTGGCGGGTATCGGAGCCGCTTCCTGCTCGGGAGATATCAACGTCACCACCGCGCCGCAAGTAGTGGCGGTATCACCCCAGAACGGAAAGACGGATGTGCCGCCGACCGTGACGATTACCGCGTATTTTTCCCGGGTGATGGATTCGACCTCGATTACGAGAAGAACCTTCTCTCTCACTCCTCCCGTCGACGGAGACATCGAGTATCACGGAACCAGCGCTCAGTTCATCCCCCTGCGTGACCTGGCGTATTATACTACCTATACCGTTACCTTGACGACGGGGATTCGGGATAAAGACGGTATTCCCTTGGAAAGCGATTTTTCCTGGTCGTTCACCACGCGACCGGCGCCGCCGACGATTACCCGTTTTGCTCCCGACAGCGGGAGAGTGGGGACGATTGTCACCATCAACGGGACGAATTTCATCCCTCATCCCGATTTGAACATCGTTAAATTCAACGAGGCGACAGCCGACATCACGGCGGCGACCTCCACGCAAATTGTGGCCCGCGTTCCCGGCGATGCCACCACCGGTCCCATTACCGTGCTCACCAGCGGCGGCTCGGCGACTTCGGCAAAGAGTTTTCTGGTTATCGAGCCGGGGAGATTGTGGGAAACGGTGACGAGTGTGACGTCCCATTCGTTAGCCGATATTCTCTGGACGGATTCCCAATTCGTTGCGGTCGGAGCGGGGGGAACCGTCATTACTTCTCCCGACGGCTTGACCTGGGAAATTCAAAACTCCGGTGTCTCCGCTTATCTGAACGGTATTGCCGAGTCGTCCTCCGCTTTTGTTGTCGTCGGTGACGGCGGAACGATTCTTGTCTCGACGGACGGCAAGGCGTGGGAGCGGGTCTATCCCGACGTGACACGACCGCTTTTTGCCGTGACGTGGTTTGCGAACCGGTTTGTAGCGGTGGGGGGCGACGGTGTGGTGCTCATCTCTTATGACGGACGTACCTGGGAGAAAGGACATTCGATTACTTCAAGATGGCTCTATGGGTTGACCTCGTTTGGTGATCGGTTCATAGCCTGCGGTGATGCCGGGACGATATTGACCTCCCGGGACGGGTATACGTGGCATGAAAAAGTTTCGGGCGTGACCGTTCCGTTGCTGGATATTGCCCATGATGCCGGAATGGCGGTGGCGGTCGGATACGATGGGGAAATGAGCGTTTCTTCGGACGGTCTGACCTGGTTTGCTCAGTCGTCACCGGTAACGGTTCCCCTGGGAGGGATTTGCCGGTCGGGGAAATTGTTCGTGGCGGTGGGGGCGGAAGGGACGGTATTGACCTCGGAAAACGGCGTTACGTGGGTGAAGAGAAATACGCCCACCGATAAGGAACTCCATGCCGTAGCATGGTCGGGCACTCGTTTTATAGCGGTCGGTGAACAGGGGGTAGTGTTGACATCGTACTAAACCTGCCGGTGTCAAAGGGGGAATTATTTTTTTCTTGAGGTTGAATAACAAAAAGGGATAGCGTATATTAGCCTCTCAATGAAGTAAACGGTAAAAGGAATAGAGCGACGCTCCGTCAATGGGATGCAAGACGAGAAGGAGAAAAGAATGTCCCGAATACATTGGATGTTGTTGGTGCTCAGTGGATGGCTGATGGTTGGACTATTGACTTCCTGCGGCGATGACGGTTCCGTCGAGCCGACAGCTCCCGCCTTGGGAGAGTACTGGACGCTATACTCCGCCAGTTCGACCAGCTACTTGTTTGGGATTGCGTGGTCGGGTTCGCAGTACGTTGCCGTTGGGGTTGATGGCGCCGTGCTTACCTCTTCTGATGGGATTACCTGGGCTACGCAGCCGCCTCCGACAACCTCGGATTTGTATAGTGTGGTCTGGTTTGACTCCATTTTTGTCTCCATTGGTGATGCGGGCGTCATTTTGACTTCTCCCGACGGAGTTACCTGGGACGAAATATCCTCGCCGGAGACGTCGCGATGGTTGTATCGTTTGACCGCCTCTCCCGACAAGCTGGTCGGAGTGGGGGAGAGGGGACAGATTTTGTATTCCGGTGACGGGAAAAATTGGAATCTGGTTGACGATACCGCTCAAGCAACTTTCTCCAACCTTTACGGGGTGGTATGGACGGGAGCGGAATTTCTTGCCGTCGGCGGAGGGGTAGTGATTTCGTCGGGGGACGGCGAGTCATGGCAGGTCGTTGCCGATACCGGCATAGGAATTTACCTGTATAACATTGCCTTCTCCGGAAGCCGTTACGTTGCGGTCGGGCAGAACGGAACGATTCTCACCTCGACAAACGCCAAAACATGGGAAGCGGTTGTCTCCGGGATGCGTATCTATCTCATGGACGTTTTGTGGGCAAATAATCAATTCGTCGTCATCGGAGAGAACGGTGTTATTTTGACTTCTCCCGACGGGTTGACCTGGACCGTTCGCACCTCTGGGACAAGCAACCATTTGCGGAAGGTGGCATGGCTTGACAGCAGTTTTTATGCGGTCGGCTACCACGGCACCATCTTAACCTCCGATGATGGAATGAGTTGGGAGGTGCTTCCTTCTTGTCCGGTGACGGAGCTGTACGGAGCAGCCGCTGATGATTCCTTGTACGTGGTCGTGGGAGAAAAAGGCGGGGTGTTGACGTCGGCGGATTGGTCGGTGTGGACACTTCACCAAACCGGCGTTGACGCTCCTTTGAACGACGTTGCCTATTCCGGACAGCGATTTGTGGCGGTCGGGGACTCGGGTAAGCTTCTTTCTTCCCTTGACGGACTGAATTGGACGGAAGAAAGCTCACCGACCGGGACGCACTTGAAGAGCATCGTCTGGTCCGGTTCGAAGTTCGTCGCCGTCGGCACCGGCGGCACTGCCGTGACTTCCACCGACGGCACCTCGTGGGACAGCGTCGGTATCGGGGTGAGCGAACATTTCTATGACGTGACCTGGACCGGTTCTCAGTACCTTGCCGTCGGCACGCACGGAACCATTGTCTCTTCTTCCGACGGGTCGCAATGGACGGTGCGGAAAACCGGGGCGAACGATACTACCTTTTTCGGGGTTGCCGCCTCGCCTTCCGTTGCCGTAGCGGTCGGGGATTCCGGAAAGATTGCCGTCTCTTATGACGGTGGGGTGAACTGGACGCCGCAAGCATCGGTGACCTCATACGATTGGGGCGATGTCGTCTGGACCGGGGCTGACTTTGTTGCGGTCGGGAAGAACGGCTTGATTTATTCCTCTCCGGACGGCACGAGCTGGACGCTGAGAAGCTCCGGCGTCGGGACGGATATCCACGGCGTTGCTCTTGTACGAGGCGTTCTTTTAGCGGTGGGTGAAGACGGCGTTATTCTCGTTTCGCAGCAATAACCTGCGGAAACCAGCGGGAAAGGATTACTAAATTCCCCCTACTTCTTCGTTGGGGGCGCGTCGGGGGGAGGAGAGGTGCCTTGGTCGGGTTTCTCCGGCGCAGGCGGGTTGAGGATTTCTTCGGGTATCTGAATTTTTGGGGGAGCGATACCGAGCCAGCGCTGGTACCATTTCCATTTCTTTTTTTCTTCTTTGAGGAATTTCTTGAGTCGTTTCTCCCGCTGGGCGGCTTCGGCGTCGTATTTTTCTATTTTGAGTAAAAGTATTTCAATCGTCTCGCGTTTTTCCAATGCCTGCCGGAAGACGTCGTAATCCTTGAAGTTGAACAGCGATTGTACAACCGGCTCAAAAAAGACCATCGCTTGAGAGCCGATAAAGTTCAGCGGCTTGATGGACTCCAAGAACAAAATCGCCGGTACCGCCATGTGACGTTCTACGACCTTGCGGGCGACTTTTTCCAGGACGGCTTCTTCCTCTTCGGGAAGAACGCCTTTGTTGTCTTTCGGAAGTTCCGTACTTCCTTTGAAGAAGCCGTTGAAGATACTCATTGCCGCTCCTCCGCAGAAGGGTTTTCCGAAGGTGATGCTTCCGGCGTCGGCAGGTGCGCTTTAATATACGAAAGCACTTCCTCACGGTTACCGGCGAACATGACATAGAGCCCGCGAAAATTTTCCAGCCGCGACGGCTGCAAAAAGGGAGAGAGCAGTACCCCGTTTTTGTCGGGATAGTAACTCCGATAGGTCGACCAGGGCTTGTGCAAAGTTTGGGTGGTGGTTTTAATGGTTATCCCTTCCGGGGTCATCCGGTAAGTGGTGGGGAAGTAAAACTTCGCTAACGATGCGAACATGATGAGAGCCGCCAGAATGCCGAACAGTCGGGAAGCGGTTATGTAGTATACAATGACAATAACGGCGACGAGAAACAGCGAGACCAAAAGAGAAACCAGCGGATTCCGCTTCACCGGATGGCAGGTCCATTCCAGCGTTTCCCCGGGAGGGTATTGCGTTTGAGATTCCGACATGGTTACGGTTCGCTTCTCTCTCAATGTTCGCTTATCTCTTTGCCGACGTTATTCTTTACCTGGGAAACGGTAGCGTTCCTTCTTGACCGTTTCCATCATTTGCAGCATTTCCTCCGCTTTGAAAATGCCTTTGTCTATCAACAAGCGTACCAGCGCTTCTTGTGCCAGGTTGTTTGACAAGGCAAGCTCTTCGTAGGTGATATCTTTCTCTTTGCCGTCTATCACCATTTTGAGGGCGATTTTTTTGTTTTCCATTCCTATCGGGTCTCCTCTGCGAGCGTTTTTTCGTAAGCTATATATATTTTTTCTTGCGGGAGTGTCAACGGGTTATTCCGATTCCGGGACGGCTGCCGAGTCGGGAGGAAAAGTCTGCCGGATTGCCTGCTCCGAGATGATTTTATAGATAGGCATCTCGATATTTTCCCGATTCTTCCCGAAAGTAATCATTCCGGATGCCCCGCGGTATTTTTTCAAGGTGCGAAGAGCTTCCACGAAACCTTCCCTCGTAGTCCCCCCGGCGGCAAGCGTTGTCGTGATAATGTTCACAGCATCATATCCCAGCGCCGCCAGTCGATTGGGACGGTGACCGTAGCGAGTATCGAACGCTGTGGCAAACTGGAGGTAGGTTTCGGAATTCCCGGGGTTCAAAAACGGGGAAGGGAAAACCCCTTCCTTGGTAATGTTGTCACCCAACTTCAAGATCACCTCGTCTCCCCAGCCGTCGGAACCAAGGTATGCCCCTTTAAGATTGTAAAAGTTTATCTGGGGCAGCAGAAGGCGAATTTGGCTCGGATCGCCCGGCAGAAACAGACAATCGACATGCGCCGGAATGCCGTCCGGGTCGAGGGTATCGCCTTGCTCGTTAATGAAGAAAATGGAATCGGGGTGGTAGCCTAACAGCATCGCTTTAATATCGCGAATATACGGACCGAAATCTTTGTCGCGCGGCCGGTAGTACTCGGTGGCAATGACCTTTCCGCCGAGGGAGGTGAAAGCGTCGGAAAAAGCTCGTGACATTTGCAGGTGCTCGGCTTTGGTGGAGGTAATAATCACCGCCGAGTCGGCGTGAAGCTGTTCCCGAGCGTATTTCGCCATCGTAACTCCCTGTAACTCGATATTCGGCGAAAGCTGAAAAACGACCTCGGAGAGTTTGGTAAAGCCGGACTGTGTGGCAGCCGGAACCAGCGTCGGCAGTCGGTTGCAACTTGTTTTGGCGGCGACGACCGCAGCCTCTTCGCTGGTCAGCGGTCCGATGACCACCCGCGACGGGGTTCTCACCAGTTCGCCGACAATACGTGCCGCTTCAATCGGATCCCCCTTGGTATCGTACGGCGTGAGAACTATCTCCTCCGGGGCGTGCGCTTGATATTGTTCCGCCGCGATGACGGCGCCGTTGTAGATATCTTCGCCAAAGGAGTGGTATTCTCCCGAGAAGGGCAGCGCCAGCGCTATGTCTATCCGATTTCTCCGTGCTACCCCGGCTTGCCGGGCGGCGGCGGGAAGAGGAGAACCGCAGGAAGAGGCTAACTCTTCCACCTGGGCGACGTTTCCCCGTTCCACAAGAATATCGAGCACCTTATCGACCAAAGCACATCGCTTCTCCTTCGATAAAAGAGCAAGGTCGTCAGGATTCAGGTACACCGATGGGGCGTTTTGAAACGCTGCCGTGAGGGCTCGGATAGTCAGTTCGTTGAGCCGGGTGTCGTCGGATAATTGATACGCATGGAGATAATTCTTTACCGCCTGGTCGACGTGCCCGAGACGGTAACGAGTGTTGCCGAGAAAATAATAGGCATAGGCACGCATCGGAGAGGTGGGGAAACGGGAGATGAAGTAAGAAAACCCGGCAGCGGCTTCGCTAAGCTCCCCGAAGTAGTACTTGGCTTTGGCTCGGTAGAAAACGAACTGGTCGAGGTATTCGGAAGAAGGGTATTGCCCCGCCAACTGTTCAAACACCTTGGCGGCTCGGAGCCAGTCACCTTCCCGCAACAGCCGCTTCCCTTTCGCCAGTTGAGAAACGACTTCTTTCGAGGGCGCTTTGGGAGTTGCGTAAATCCCTCCTGCCGCCACCAGTATGACCAGCAGGGAGAGTATGAGTATTCGACGCGTAATCGGAGCCATTTACAGTGAATACTTGCCGAAATCCTCGGGATTAATCCGTTTCAGACGTTCTCTCAGCGATTCGGGGTCGTTGGGAATCGGCGGACTTTCTGAGGAGGTGTCTTCCGGCTTGATATGGAAGAGCTCTTCGTTGACGTAAATTTTGGCTCCCATTTTCAATGCCAGGGCGATGGAATCGGACGGACGAGCGTCGACTTCGTAGTGTTTGCCGTTGCCGATGAGGTGGAGGCGGGCGTAGAAGGTTTGGTCGCGAAGCTCGGTGATTTCCACTTTCTCGACTTTCGCTTCCAGAGTCTGGATGACGGATTTCAGCAGGTCGTACGTAAGCGGCCGTTTTGACTTCACGCCGGACAATTGCATGGCGATGCCCCACGCTTCCGCATGACCGATCCAAATAGGCAGTACCTTGTTCAGACCGGTCGGAGCGAGAATCACCACCGGCGAATTGGTCGTCATATCGAGAGCCAAGCCCTCGATTGTTACTTCAAGCATTTTCATAATTTTACGACTTCTTGATAACCCACAGCCGAAGCTGGGCGGTAACCTCTTTGTCTATGCGTACCGGAACGGTATATACTCCCAACACCTTAATCGGCGACTCAAGCTCGATGGCGCGCTTATCGACGATGATGCCTTCTTTTTCCAGCAACTCGGCGATGTCGGCATTGGTAACCGAGCCGTAGAGTTTCTCCTCTTCGCCGACCCGCACTTCGATTGAGAGAGAGAGCTTTTCGATTTTCTCTTTGATTTTTTCCGCTTCCCGACGCCGTTTCTTTTCGCGAAGCTCTTTTTGCTTGCGTACCTCGTCGATTGCTTTGAGATTCGCTTTGGTAGCGGGGATGGCGAGATTCCGAGGGATAAGGTAATTCCGCCCGAAGCCGGATTTTACCTCTACCGTCTCTCCAGCCCGCCCCACGTCGGGAACGTCGTCACGTAGAATTACTTTCATATGCCGAACCTTTCTTCAATTATTTTCATCGTTCTTCAACTATTTCGCGGGTGCTTATCCGACGCCAATCGGCGAAGCTGTCGATAAAGCCCAGCAGCGCCAACAGGAAGAACCCGAGCACCTGGGTGAAAAACAGCATCACGTAAAAAAGCACTCGCATCACTTTCGAAATTTTCAGTTTCCTTAAATAATACTCGATTACGGCTAAACCTGCAACACAATAATACACCGCCAAAATCGCCAGCATATTGTCGGCGACGAGCCTTATCGTTCCCTCACCCAGCAGCCGCATGAGGATGCCAATGACCAAAAGAGGGGTAAAGCCGAACGGCATTTTCCAGTGAATCATGGGAATGTAAAACCGGGGAATGCCTTCCCGCCGGTGCGCCCACAGCATGAACAACAAGAAACCGACGCTGAATTGCGCCAGCGCTCCCAAGATAGTGGCGGCGGGGAAGAGGCGAACCATGACTTCCATGGTGGCGCGGGCCTGTTCGAGGCTGTCTCGCACCATTTCGTCGGTATAGCCGAGGCTGGAGAGAAAGGGTTTCATCTCATTCAGGAAGGAGTCGATCAGTTGAGGGGATTTTTCGAGGAACTCGCGCCAGATAGGATAGGTCTGCACCGAAAAGAGAACCGTGACCACCACCGCTCCGAAAATATAGACGAAACTGGGACGGAAATAGTTCCGGGAGAGTTTTCCGATTGCCGACCCACTTACCGCCAGGATGCCCAATCCGAGCAAAGGAAACCAAAAAACCGACAGTCCCGTTAATAGCACCGCAATAACAAACGCCGCTCCCGTACTTGCCCACATGGCGGCTTCGCCGCCTTGATACACCAGACGGGCAATGCCGTAGTACAGATAGATACTCAAGACGTACGCCACGCCGCTAAGCAGCAGCACCACACCTTGAGGGAGATACGCATCTATCCCCCCAAAAGCGATGACGGCATACGCCGCCATAGCCGAAGCCACCGGAAGTTTTCCGGTCTGCTTTTGGTTCACCGTTTGCCCGGCAAGAGGGGGAGGGGCTATGTTATCAACGGTAGGATTCACTTTCAAATGCCATAATCGCCATAATCCGGGCGCGCTTGATGGCTCGGGTCGTCTTGCGTTGGTGGCGAGCACAGTTGCCCGTAATCCGGCGAGGGATTATTTTCCCGCGTTCGTTGACAAAACGGCGCAGCAGCCGCTCATCTTTGTAGTCAATGTACTTAATGTGGTTTTCGCAAAAGTAACAGTATTTTTTTCTCTTCTGTATAGCCATGACTTGTCATCCTTTTTTGTGCGTTCGCTTTTTTCGAGCTTACAGCTCTTCTTCTTCATCGTAACGAGGAAGCTCTTCCGGTTCCGGGGTGCTGCTTTCCTGCTCGGCGGCTACTGATTCTTTCTTTGTTTCTGTTTCTTCTTCGGAAGGAGGTTCGGTTCCTTCTACTTCAGAAGTTGCTTCCGGCTCACCGGCTTCCTGGGGGGCAGTCTCTGTTGCACTTTCCGGTGTTGGTGCCGCTTCTTCGGAGACGGCGGTTTCCGCAGGAGCCGCAGCAGTTTCAGCAGTGGCAGGGGCTTCCGGGGTGGCGGCAGCTTCCGGAGCGGTGTCTTCTTTCTGCTCCATGAGAGCTTTCACGTCTCCTTCGTACAAGATGGTCAGATTTCGGATGTAAATCTCATTCATTTTGAAATGCCTATCCAGCGCAGGAAGCACTTCCGTCGGACCTTCAAAGATGAAAGAAGTGTAGTAGCCTTGCGTCAAGCCTTTAATGGGGTACGCCAGGCGACGGGTACCCATCCTGTCTTCATGGAGGATTTTCCCCCCGTTTTCGGTAATGACTTCGGAAACCGAAGCTACGCTCTTTTCAATAGAAGCGTCGTCGGTTTGCGGGTTGATGATAAAGGTTGTCTCGTAGGTTCTCAAAGTAACCTCCCTTCGGTCGTTTTGTGAACGTTCAAACGGCTCAGGCGGGGTTAACAAGCCGACTGAGCAGGGTTAACATTATATTTTGTCATTGCCTCTTCGAGGCGATGTCCTATGGCATACTCAACCGCTTCGGCAGCGGTTTCAATCATCTGTTTTACAACTTCACGCTCCTCATTATGGAACGAACTCAGCACAAAGTCAACCGAATTCGTATCTTCCGGCAGCGGTCCGATACCCAGCCGCAGGCGGGGAAAACTCTCGGTCTCCAGCTCCTCGATAAGCGATGCCAACCCGTTATGGCCGCCGTCGGAACCGGAAGGACGAATCCGCAGGCGCCCCAGCGGGAGGTTGAAGTCGTCGACCACCACCAGCATCTGGGACGGCTCGAGATTGTTCTCTTGTAAAAGAGCCCGGGCGGCAAGACCGGAACGGTTCATGTATGTTTTCGGCAGCGCCAGAATTATCCGTTTCCCGTCACGTTCTTTTTCCGCCCAATCGTACAGGTGCGAACCGGTCTTGAGGGAGAGGTTCCATCGTCGGCAGAGTTCTTTCACCACTTCAAACCCGACGTTGTGGCGGGTATTTTCATATTCTCTCCCGATATTTCCCAGTCCGAGCACCAACGAAATCATATCAAACGCCTGCTGTGGCATGGCAGGGTAATTTATCAATATTCCCTAAGATGTCAAGAGATATTACCTAGAGATTTGCTTGAAGGTGGTTGCGTATTTTATTGCGAGGCAATAAGGTTAGGGCGCAACTTTTTCTTATTTGCATACGAAAGGAAAGAAATTATTTTTTGGCGGAGTGAAAACCATAAAAAAAAAGGAGATGAGGAAATGGCTCCGTGGAGAAAAATCCGTACTATTTTCGTTGGTCTTGTCTTTCTATTTCCCCTTTCAAGTTATGCCGAGCTGGTGTCAATCTATCCGAAGGAACCGGTCTGGGGTGAGGATATTATCATAACATATAACCCCAAGGACAAGGGCGCGATGTTTTCCCTTTCAGATGAAGTGTATGTCGTACGTTGGCTCTACTTTGCCGACAGCTTGAAGACCGTGTGGGGGAAGATGGAAGCGGTAGACGGCGTATTCCGATATACCTTTCCAGTGCCGTCGGAGCTTTCGTATGTCGTCTGTGAATTTGTTACGCCTCAGGGTTGGGATGAGCAAGCTCGCGTTCAGGTAATGATATACCGCTCGGAAGGTGTTCCGGCTCGAGGAGCGTATCAGCGATGCTATTTGATTCTCCTCTCATGGTTCAAAAGCTATCTTTCTAAGGAGTGGGAACTGTATCCGGATAATTACGCTGCCTATCGGGACAAATGGTGGTTGTCGGAAATTATGTCTCCGGAGGATTACAAAGATATAGTGGAAAGTGATATGAAGCAGCTTCCCTCGCCGGAGGATACTGTCCGTCCCGATTTGATGTATTCCTTTTCGTATGGGTATTTGTTGCTGGGGGAAGAAGAGAAAAGTCGGGCGATTGTCAATAAGTTGCTGCGTGATTTCCCGGAAAGCTGGTATGCGAAGGATGCGCTTCGCTCCTATTGGTACAAAGGAAGTGAATTGAATGTGGGAGAAGAAGCAAAAGGGGAAATACGGGCGAATCTTATGCAAAGCATACGGGAACACCCGAATACCTTCCTCGCCCGGGAGTTTGTCGATTGGTTTGTAGACAACGATAGCCTTCCTTTGGAGTCAATAGAAGCCGTATGCCGCCAGTGGTTCCAGCAGGAACCCGACAATCCGAAAATATACAAAATTTTAGCCAGTGCTTATCAGGGGCGCGGCGTCAAGGAAGACAGTGTCGTCACTCTTCTCAGCCGAGCGATTGAACTGGTGAAAGAAGGGTACCTCCGTTTTTACGGAGAGGTTGCCGATGTCTCCAACTCTTCGACGTTATCGCGATGGTGTAAGGAAGCAGCAGATTTCTTCTTTGAACGCAAAGATTATAAAACCGCTTTGCGCTATATCAACGAAGCCGATTCGGCAACTAACCAGACCGAAAAAGAGATTCCTTTTTCTCGGGCGCTCATTCTGCAGAGCATGGGTGAGGATTCTCTGGCGTATCGTTCTTATCGGTTGGCGTGGTTTTTCGGTTCGGAAGAGGCATATGATTCGTTGCAAGCGGCGTATGAAAGGGAGCATGGAGACCTAGACGGCTTCGATACGTTTCTTACCTCCGACATCGACAAAAGTTATCGGGAACCGGTGGAAGATTTCACTTTTACTCCGCTTGAAGGGGATAAAATCCGGTTTTCATCCTTACGGGGGAAAGTGGTTGTCATCAATTTGTGGTCGCCGGGGTGTGTTCCGTGCGTAGCTGAGATGCCGGCTCTTAATCGTTTGGTCGAGAATTTCGAAGGGGAAGACATTATCTTCCTGGCGCCGTCGACGTACGGCTCCAAAAAGTCGTTGAAAAAGTTTCTCGAAAAACACCCGTTCAAGTATACCGTTACGCTTTTTTCAAAAGAGATACACGAACGATTCTGGGAAGACGCTGTTCCACTCCATGCTATTATCGATAGAGAAGGGAGGCTGGCATATCGGAGCACGGGTGGAAGCGAAAACACCGATAAATATCTGAAGCCGGTAATCGAGCACTTGTTGTCGGAATGAAAACATATCCGATCATTTCCGTTCTCCGTCGTGAAAATGCTTGTCGAGAATGTATAAGGAATAAGCGAGTTAGAGAAAATCCTTGTGCGTAAAGCCGGATTTCTCGTTACTTCAAACGGATGGTTTTTTTGACGACTGAGAACTGAACGGAGGAACAACCAATGCGGGCGATGATACTTGAACAGCCGGGGAAGCCGTTGGCGGCACGGGAGGTCCCCGACCCTGAGCCAGGTGAGAATCAAGTTCTGTTGAAAGTGAAAGTGTGCGGGGTTTGCCGAACCGATTTGCATGTCGTGGATGGAGAGCTGACCGAACCGAAGCTCCCCTTGATACCGGGGCACCAAATTGTCGGGATTGTGGAAGCGGTCGGCACGAACGTGTCCCGTTACAAGCCCGGCGATCGGGTCGGCGTTCCCTGGTTGGGAGGAAGCTGCGGGGAATGTCATTATTGTCTGACCGGTCGGGAGAATCTCTGCGATAAAGCCCGCTACACCGGCTACCAAATCGACGGCGGTTTTGCCGAGAAGTGCGTGGCGGACGAGCGTTTTTGTTTTCCCATACCGGAAGGCTATCCCGATTTGCAGGCGGCTCCTTTGCTCTGTGCCGGACTCATCGGCTATCGTGCCTATCGGATGACCGGCGACGCCAAACGGCTCGGGTTTTACGGCTTCGGGGCGGCGGCGCATATTATCATTCAAGTGGCTCGTTTTCAAGGGCGCGAGGTGTATGCTTTCACCCGCCCGGGTGACCGTGAAGGTCAGGAGTTCGCCAAGAAGTTGGGTGCCGTTTGGGCGGGTGGTTCCGATGAACAACCGCCGGAGCCGCTCGAGGCAGCAATCATTTTTGCACCGGTCGGCGCGTTGGTTCCGGCGGCGTTGCGTGCTGTTGCCAAAGGCGGGGTGGTGGTGTGCGCCGGCATCTACATGAGCGACATCCCGTCGTTTCCGTATTCCTTGCTGTGGGAAGAACGCGTCCTCCGTTCGGTGGCGAACCTGACGCGGCAGGATGGGGAAGAGTTCCTTGCTCTGGCGCCGCAGGTGCCGGTGAAAACGGAGGTGCATCCGTACCCTCTGGAGAGAGCCAACGAGGCATTGAACGATCTGCGTGAAGGAAAGTTCACCGGCGCCGCCGTGATTGTCGTTGACTCGGATGCGACGCGTTAGAAGTCACGCGTATTAAAGATAAAAGGGGGAATATTTTTTTCATGTTTGAGCAATAGAAAAGCTCTCTCTGACCGATTTACTGGGTATGCGAAAGATACAATGAAATTTAGTTGACCCGGTTTGAACCGAAACCTATTTTTAGTGAGTTGAGGGATTATTATGGCGACAGACGTATCGATTTTCAAAGCGTATGACATCCGGGGTATTGTCCCTGAGCAGATTAACGGCGACGTTGCCTACAAAATCGGCTATGCGCTGGCGGAATACCTCAAGCCGAAGTCGATTGCGGTGGGGCGCGATATGCGGTTGTCTTCCGACGAACTGTTTGAGCATCTCGCTCGCGGGATAAACGATAACGGCGTCGATGTTATCGACTTGGGTTTGATTTCCACCGACGGGTTGTACTTTGCGGTCGGGAAGTTCGGTTTCGACGGCGGCGTCATGATAACGGCGAGCCACAACCCGAAAGAGTATAACGGCTTCAAGGTGTGTCGGAAAAACGCCGAGCCGCTCTCCGGACAAGAGGGGTTAAATCAAGTCAAGCAGTTTATCGAAAACGATACGGAGATCGTAAAGTCCCCGACGCGCGGTGTTATCATCCGCAAAGATATTTCTCAAGATTATGCCGAGCATTGCCTTTCTTTTATTGATCCTTCCAAGATTAAACCGTTCAAAATCGTTATCGATGCCGGCAACGGTATGGCGGGAGCAACCTTGCCGCCGGTGCTGGAAAAACTTCCCTTGGATGTTACGCCCTTGTATTTTGAGCTGGATGGGAGCTTCCCCAACCACCCGGCGTCGCCTATCGAGCTTGAAAACCTGGAAGATGTGCGTCGGAAAATCAAGGAGATTGGCGCCGACTTTGGAGTCGCCTTTGACGGCGACGCCGACCGGATGTTTCTGGTTGATCGCTTCGGGGAGCAAGTCGGCGGTGACATGGTCACGGCGCTGGTCGCCAAATCGCTTTTGACCAAGCATCCCGGCGAGACGATTTTGTATAACCTTATCTGTTCCCATGCCGTGCCGGAACTTATCGAGCGTTTGGGCGGCAAGGCGATTCGCACTCGGGTCGGGCACGCTTTGATTAAACCCCTCATGAAAAAATACAACGCCATCTTCGGCGGTGAACATTCGGGGCATTTTTATTTTCGGGACAACTGGTTTGCCGATTCCGGGTTGATTGCGTTCTTGGTCTGTCTGGAGTTACTCTCAGTAGAGAATCGACCGCTGGACGAAATGATAAAAGAAATCAATCCGTATGTCCGCTCCGGAGAAATCAACAGCCGGGTCGATTCAATCCCGGAAAAAATCGAAGCTGTCAAGCAGGCGTTCAAAGACGGCAAGCAGGATATGCTTGACGGCTTGACGGTCGAATACGATGACTTTTGGTTTAATCTTCGCCCCTCCAACACCGAACCTCTGCTGCGGTTGAACGTCGAGGCGAAGAACAAAGAGATCCTTGAACAAAAAGTGAAAGAAATCCTTGATATTGTTAGGTCATAACCCGTGTCACAAACAAAAGCAACCATACTTGTCGTAGACGATGACGCGACACTCCGTGAGCTTTTGGTTGACACCTTGGAGACTATCGGCTACACCGTCGTCGGGATGTCGGACGGGATAGAAGCTCTCGAAGAGCTCCATCGAGGGAGCTATGATTTGTTGATTACCGACATCAAAATGCCGGGGATGGACGGGGTGGCACTTTTGAAAAAGGTGCGGCGTTACTATCCTGATTTGCCGGTGTTGTTTATCACCGGTGTTACCTCGCCGGAAATTATCGGGCGAGCCTCTCCGGACGGTTTTCTTGCCAAGCCGTTTCGTATTTCTCACATCGAAGAGCTCATCGAAGAGACGCTCAGCGGTAGGAGTGAAACCGTTTCCCAGCCGATTCGGAAAGTATTGATTGTCGATGATGACGACCTCTTCCGCGATATGCTGACAGAGGCGTTACGTTTCAATGACTTTATTCCGTATGCGGTGAGAAACGGGGAAGAAGCCCTCCAAGAGCTGGAGCGGGGAACCGTCGATGCCGTTATTACCGACATCCGAATGCCGGGGATGGATGGCATCACCCTTCTGAAAAAGATAAAGGAGAAGTATCCGAATCTTCCGGTGGTGTTGATTACCGCCTTTTATTCTCAGGACGGCTCCGACTACTTCGAGACCACGCAGCAAGCGGACGGTTTTTTGAAAAAACCGTTTCACGTCGAGCATATCGTTTCTCTGCTGAAAGAGCTCCATCAGCCGACCTCCCTTCAAGAACGGTAAGCGATTTTGTCTGTAAAAACTCTTTTGCGTCGAGGCAAAAAAATATGCCGGATTTCTCCGGCATATTCTTCAATTATCTTTTTCGTTTCTCTTTAGAGGCAGCTAAGGACACGCTGCAGGAGCAGGTCCGCTCTGGAAGAGGTAATTGACCAGGTAAGTAATATCGGCAACGTTGATGTCACCGCCGCCGTCAACATCTCCTTCTTCGTCGCACGGCGGAGGGTAGCCGCCTTTGAACAGGTAATTCACCAAGTAGGTCAAATCGGCGACGTTGATGTCGTCGTTAAGGTCGCCATTGACATTCCCTCGAGTCGGGGGAACACAACAACCGGCGTCACAGGCATCGCCCACTCCGTTGCTGTCCGAGTCAAGCTGGTCGGGATTGTAAACATACGGGCAGTTGTCGTCGGGACAGGTATTGGCAGGGAAGCCGGGGTTGCCGTAGCCGTCGCCATCGGTGTCCGTGCAGGTGTCGCAACTGTCGCCGATGCCGTCATAATCTTCGTCCTCTTGAGCCGGGTTGACAATGGTAGAGCAGTTGTCACAGGCGTCACCGACCCCGTCTCCATCCCCGTCCGCTTGATCGGGGTTGTAGGTGTTGGGACAGTTGTCGTCGGGGCAGGTATTGGCAGGGAAGCCGGGGTTGCCGTAGCCGTCGCCGTCGGTGTCCGTGCAAACGTCACAACTGTCACCGACGCTGTCATTATCTTCGTCATTCTGGTCGGGATTGTATATAGTCGGGCAGTTATCATCGGGGCAGGTATTGGCGGGGAAACCGGGGTCACCGGCACCGTCGCCGTCGGTGTCGGTACAGGTATCGCAACTGTCGCCGATCCCATCGAGATCGGTATCTTCTTGGGACGGATTGTACACGGTATAACAATTATCACACAAGTCCCCGACACCGTCTGCGTCGCCGTCATCTTGGCTGGGATTGAAAACCGTCGGGCAGTTGTCATCGGGACAGTCGTTTTCCGGATGTCCCGGGTCACCGTAGCCATCATGGTCGGAGTCGACACAGACATATTCTTCCATCGACATGATGGCGACAAAGGCTTCGTATCCTCCCGCCAGGCTGCTTTGAATGGGGTTTTGCATGGGGAAATCGGTCGAGTTGGTATATCCTCCGACGTAAGCGGCTTGCGCCGTGTCGACGGCTAAGCCGTAAGCATAATCAGACATTCCGCCCCCCAAGTAAGTGCTATAGACGGCCGAATCTCCCGGGGCGGCAAAGTAGGTAATAAAACAATCCCACGAGCCGTTGTACGTCGAATCATAGGCGAAAAAGACTGGGAAGTCATCCGAGTTGGTACATCCCGTCACGCCGACTTCTCCGTATTGATCCGCGGCAATGCCGGTGCCGAGGTCGCCGTACTGGCCGCCGAGAAAGGTACTGAAGAGAAGGGTGCTCCCGGTCGGATCGATTTTCGTAACGAAAGCATCGTAGGATCCGCCAAGGGTGCTGTCGTACGCGTTCACTAACGGAAAGCTTGCTTCGTTCGAGAGAGTGTAACCGGTGACGAAAGCATTGTTGACGCTGTCAAGGGAAATAGCCAAACCGAGGTCGTCAGAGGTACCGCCGAGATAGGTGCTGTAAACCAGCGAGGCGCCGGAGGAGTCGAAACAGGTGATGAAAACGTCACCGTAGGTGGGTCCGCCGTTGTAACTGTTGTCGTAGGCGTTGGCAGTTGGAAAGTCATTGGAGGAAGTGTATCCGACCAGGTACGGGTTGTTGAAGGTATCGACCGCAATATCGACGGCAGCGTCGCCTGCCGTCCCGCCTAAGTAGGTGCTGTAAAGAATACTGCTCGCGTTTATGTCGAGCTTGGTCAGAAAGGCGTCTTCGGTTCCATCGAGGGTATTGTCGTAGGGCGTGGCGGAGATGTTGAAATCGCTCGAAGCGGTATTTCCTGCCAGATAAACATTCCCGCTCGAGTCAATAGCTACCCCTGAAGCGAAGTCATCGCTTGAGCCACCGAGATAGCTGCTGTAAAGCAACGTTTCACCGGTTGAAGAGAGCTTGCAGATAAAAGCATCTTTCCCGCCCGCATTGGCGCTTTGCACCGGGTTGACCGTCGGAAAATCCGTCGAGACGGTGACACCGGCAATGTAGGCGTCGCCAGTGTTGTCGACCACAATGCTGAACCCTCGCTCGTCCCCGGTGGCACCACCGATATAGGTGCTGAAGAGAATGGAGTCACCACCCGCCGCAATTTTGGTTACAAATACATCGTGTCCGGACGGGCTGCCGCCGTTGTATGTGCTGTCGTAGGCGTTTTTGACGGGAAAATCCGATGAGGTTACATATCCGGTCAGGTAGATGTTTCCATCGGCGTCGATGGTGACATCACGACAGTAATCGTTCCCGGTGCCGCCCAGGTAAGAGCTGAAAAGAAGCTCCGGGTCAATGATGAGGGGAAGGGAGGGATCATATCCGCCGGTAAAAGAGAATCCGAAGGTGTGGTTATCGAGAATTTGAAAACTGCTTGCCACCGGAATCTTTTTTTCGCCGTTTAACTGGAATACGGTCGGTTTGTGTTCGACCAGCGTACCGAAATCCGTTTCCACGACAAGGTCTCCTTCGTTGTTGACCGAAAGAGCCGTAATGCCATGATATCGGATGCGAATATTCTGCGGGTCGGCACCCGGTGAGACGATGAAATCATACTCAAGATTTCGGGTCTCGGCATAGTAGTAGCGGATATCGATGCCGGGATAGAGATTTCGGTACCGAATCTCCCGATAATTCGGCACGTGGCTTTGCCAGCGTGTCGGGTCGTTGCCCAGGAAGTAGTTGAAATAGTAGCCGGTGGGATCTTTCCCCGAGATTTCGGGGGAAGGTTGAGCGCCGACAAAGGTCGCTTGGATGACGTAGTGTTCTATTTTGTTTGCTTCAGGTGGAAGTCGGTAACCAAAGGCGGTTAGGTCATCTTCTTCAAAAGAGCTTGGCAGTTCACGGAGGATGTGGAAATACACGTCGTTATCCGTAAACCATACGTAGGAGTTGCCCAAGTCAGCCCGAAAACGAACGCGCCGGTCAAACTGTCCTTGGTTTAAGGTAAAGGCAGGAGATATTTTTCCTGCAGTAAAATTTTGTTCCCCAGACCATCTGTCACTGTTATTGAGAAGTCCATCCTCAATCCGAGTCATGTCAATCGAGTACGCAAGCGGTATCGATAATACAAAGAGCCCCAACGCAATCAGAAAAGTTACTACATACTTCACCTGTTACCTCATTTTAATCTGTGGAAATCGTCCATTGCAGCAAAAATGCAATCCCTCTTAACGATAAAGTATAAGAGTAACAACGCATTTTGTCAAGTAAAATCCTGTGTCGCCACGGGTTTCCACATATCAATATATCTCGACAATATGCCGAAAACCCTTACTCTCCGTTGAGGAAAAGCTGGTTGAACCTATGGGGTTCAATCCGTTTTTCCTTTCCGATTCGTTTCAAAATGGAACAGGCAATGCGAGAAGAGCGTGATGAGACTCTTTTCCCACACTTTAGGCAACCCTCCCCGTGGTTTAGTGCCTCGGGGAGGGGGGATTTGTTCGTGTTACGGGCAG
>CAZAZQ010000016.1:69527-73232 GCA_964489705.1 uncultured Ignavibacteriales bacterium | reverse complement strand
CGGGGGTCATATTGCTTTTCAAGATAGTCCCCGCTCCACCGTGAATGACGATTGCGAAAGGGATGGCTTCGTTTGAGTGGGTCATAAAACGTTTACTCCATAAAATGATGTTCCTGGAATATCACCCTGTCTATGCCTTCTCCTTGACCGTCTCCAAAATGCGCTTGATGATTTCCATGGTGTCGACGCCGTCGGCTTCAGCGTTAAACGAAGTAACAATCCGATGGCGCAACACCGGATAAGCGGCAAAACGAATATCTTCCGGACCCGGGGTGGGGCGCCCCTCCAGAATGGCTTTGGTCTTTGCTGCCAGGATAAGATACTGCGAAGCGCGCGGACCGGCTCCCCAGTTGACCCAGTTCTTCACGAAATCGGGCGCCGTCGCTTCCGTCGGACGAGTAGCGCGCACCAAATCGACCGCATACTCCACCAAATGGTCCGAGACCGGTACCCGACGCACGAGTTGTTGAAAGGCGATGATGTCCGGACCCGAAAGAACTTGTTCCAGATCATAAGAAAGCACCGCGGTGGTGGATTTGACGATTTCTTGCTCCTCGGCATGGGAAGGATAGTCGACGTAGACATTGAACATGAAACGATCAAGCTGCGCTTCAGGCAAAGGATAGGTTCCCTCCTGCTCAATGGGGTTTTGCGTCGCCAACACAAAGAACGGCTCTTCAAGCTTGAACGTCTGCCCGGCGGCGGTCACTTCATGTTCTTGCATTGCCTGCAAAAGCGCCGCTTGAGTCTTCGGCGGGGTACGGTTAATCTCGTCGGCAAGGACGATATTGGCGAAGACGGGACCCTTTACAAAGCGAAACTCCCGCTTTCCGGTGGCATGGTCTTCTTGAATGATTTCCGTACCGGTAATGTCTGACGGCATCAAATCCGGCGTAAACTGGATCCGGCTGAATTTCAAATTCAGCGCCCGCGCCAAAGTAGAAATCAACAGGGTCTTCGCCAGCCCGGGAACCCCTACCAACAGGCAGTGTCCGGCTGACAGGAGGGAGATGAGCAGTTGCTCGATAACGTCGTTTTGTCCGATAATAACCTTACCGATTTCCTCTTTGATTTTCGTGTAGGCGGCATTCAGATTTTCAACGGCAGCCAAATCGCTTTTCGCATCCACTGGGGTCATTTATTCCTCCGGGCTATCCTTTTTGTCTTATCAATTCGAAGTATAATATACATAACTACTTACCTTATACGCACCGGTAAAAAGAGGATACGAAAAATAATTTCGCCCTCGGTTGGAGAATTGCCGCTTTCCATGCGGCTTTTCCCGTAAGAGGTAGCGAAAAGCCCTGTTTTTCCGGTAACTTTCGCCCTATCGGCGACATATCGACAATCCGTAACCTGCTACTTCATTCATCGGGCATAACTTCAAAGAGGGCGCAAGAATAGCGCCTCTGCTTTCCTGTGGATAACCGATATTTTTTCTTGATCCGATTTTTTGCTAATTTGCTTCACAGCAAGAAGATACGAGGTTTTTCACAAATTCGGAGCGTTTTCCACATCGGGAAAGAATTTGTTAACTACTTTGTATCTTTCTGCTTTTCAGGCACTTTTTTCTCCGGTTCCGGCTCCGGCGCCAAAAAGCCCAAATCCGGTCTCGTATCCTTCATGTTGCAGGCTCCGCAGAAGATTGCTCCCTGCTCGATGACCAGCGACTTGGTTTTCAAGTCCCCTTCCATCTCGCACTTCGCTTGGAGTTCGATCTTCTCTGTGGTGACGATATTGCCTTTCATCCGCCCCGCAATCACAGCGGAGTTGGCGTCGATTTCCGCCTCCACCAAGCCTGTTGTTCCTACCGTCACACAGTCGGAGCAAATGATTTTTCCTTTCACCGTTCCATCAACCCGAAGGGCGCCCTTGACGTCAACCGTCCCGGTGATGACGGTATCTTTGCCGATAATGGTGTTCATAAGGCCACCTGTTTCATCTGTGTTGGTCTTTTTAATCATAGTGGACTGTCCAATGGATTTATTGGTTTACCATGAATCCTTATTTCATAGTGTACATGCGGCGCCGTTGAAATGCCGGTGTTCCCCGAAAGGGCGATCCGGCTCCCCGCCGGCACCAGTTGTCCTTCTCGGACAAGAATCTTTTGGTTGTGCCCGTAGGCGGTGGTGATGCTGTCATTGTGCCGGAGGACAACCAAGTTTCCGTACGTCGAATCATAAACCGCTTGCTCGACAACGCCGTTCGCCGTCGCCAACACCGGGGTTCCCTCCGCACAGGCGATGTCGACGCCGGGATGATAATGGTTCTTATCTTCAACTTCGAAATCCTGACTGATGAACCCCTGCACCGGCAAACCGGTCGGGATGGTCAGATCCGTTCCTTCCGGGTGAGCTACCACCGCTTGTGGACGCTCTTCCATCATGGCAAAAAGCGTCGAATCGTCGGGAAGTTCGGGGAATTTATAATCGATGCCGGCAAGTTCGGTCACCCGTTTGACGATAGTGCGGGCTTCGTTCAAATTCTGTTCCAAGAGCATCACTTTGTATTGATAGCGCAGCAACTTCTTGTTTTCCTCGATAAGTTTTTCGGTCATCGTCGCTCGGCTCATTACCTTCCCGTAAAACGCAAAAAAGACGACAATTCCTATCACCAACAGCAGCACGATGCCAAGCACGGCTTTCAATACCCATTGGCGAATGCGGATCCCGCGCCGTTCTTCCGTGCCGTCGGGGATAAACATTATCGTCACATATTTCGCCTGTTTCGCCATACCTTTGTGAACGCCTCATGCGACTCGTGAGTGACCTTTAACAACATCGGCATTTATTATATTCACGTGAGCAACAGAAGTCCAGAACTTTACCAGCCGAAAGAAGATTTTCCGCTTCCCCAAGCCGGGAAATATTCTCATCGCATTCTCTTTTGAGAACGACAGTGATTTTTTGCGAAAAAGAGCCTCATTTTCTTCTTGCCTGTTCTTTTTTCTCTTTTTACCTATTAGGTCAATGGAACAGGTGAACCACATCCTTGAGCTGGTCTCCAACTTCGTGTGGGGATGGCCCATGGCGCTTATCCTGTTGTCAACGGGCTTGATTCTCACCCTCCGCACCGCTTTCATCCAAATCCGCGGCTTCCGGCACGGGGTCGGCATCGCCAGCGGAAAATATGACGATCCCGCTCACAAAGGACAGCTCACCCATTTCCAAGCGCTCTCGGCGGCGCTCTCGGCAACTATCGGTATCGGAAATATCGCCGGGGTAGCGATTGCCATTTACTGGGGAGGACCGGGCGCCATCTTTTGGATGTGGGTAACGGCATTTTTCGGCATGGCGATTAAGTACACCGAATGCATGCTGGCAATTAAATACCGCAAGGTCGAACCGGACGGCAACATCCGGGGCGGTCCCATGTATTACATCGAATTGGGGATGCACAAATACTTCAAGCCGCTGGCGTACATGTTTGCCTTTTGCACGGCTGTCGCCGCCTTTGGCGCCGGGAATATGGTGCAATCAAACACCATGGCGCACTCGCTGCTGGACGCATTGCATATCTCCGGCGAGAATGAAGCCTTTGTCCGCTGGCTGGTCGGTTTCGTAGTCGCCGGATTGGTGGGAATCGTTATCATCGGCGGCATCAAACGCATCGGCCATGTCGCTTCATACTTGGTGCCGTTCATGTCGGTGGTGTACGTTGTCAGCGCGTTGATTATCCTTGTGCTCAATTTCGACCAAATTCTCC
>CAZAZQ010000016.1:0-69427 GCA_964489705.1 uncultured Ignavibacteriales bacterium | reverse complement strand
GTGTACGTTGTCAGCGCGTTGATTATCCTTGTGCTCAATTTCGACCAAATTCTCCCGGCATTCAAAATGATTTTCTACCATGCTTTCCATCCTACCGCAGTGGTCGGCGGAGCGGCGGGCGGCGCCACAATATGGATGACGTTCACGTGGGGCTTGCGGCGGGGGTTGTTTTCCAACGAAGCCGGTCAGGGTTCGGCTGCCATGGCGCATTCGACGGCAAAAGTGGAAGAGCCGGTACGGGAAGGGCTGGTAGCCATGTTGGGGCCGTTTATCGACACTATCTTCATTTGTACTATGACGGCGTTGGTCATTATCACGACCGGGCAATGGGACTCCGGCATCAACGGCGCCCCCTTGACTATGCACGCCTTCAATTACGCCCTTCCGACCTACGGAACGTGGATGGTGGTGGTCGGGATAATGCTGTTTGCCTTTTCTACGGTGGTGGCGTGGTCATACTACGGGGAAAAAGGCATCGAGTATCTCGCCGGGAAAAAGGCGAAACTTCCGTACAAATGGGTTTATATTATCTTTACCCTTCTGGGCGCCCGTTTCGATTTGAAAACCGTCTGGTCGTACGCCGATACCGCCAACGGCTTGATGGCGGTGCCCAATCTTATTGCCATAGTTGTACTTTCTGGCTCGGTGGTGGCGATGACCAAGAAATATATGCGTGAAAAAGCCCAAGGGCTCCACAAGCCCTTCAAGAAATAGGCGATCAAGATAATTTCCGTCCTTATCTTAGTAAAATTTATTCTCAAACAACCGATTTTTAAGGTAAGTAACGTTAATCGCTCAAGCTGAAACTTGAAGAGGGGGAATAATGGGCTCCGAACCAAAGGGCGGCAACACTGCTGCAGGGAATCCGGTAAAAAATCCTTTCAAGAAAGAAGCAAAAAGACGCGCCCGCGATCTCATCAATCGAGCTTTTCAAGCGACGGAGAAAGCCTCCCGTATCCGCTATTTGGTCTCTATCCCGACAGCAATCGTCTTGGTGCTGTTCATTGCTATCTTCGTCTATGCCATCTATTCCATCCAGCAAGCCGATCTGCGCATCGATCTGGAAAACGAATTTGCCGCCGTTCAAAAGCTGTTCGAAGCCCAAAAAGCCCACGAAGTCGATCTCATGGAAGCGGTGGCGACGACCTTAGCCGATAATCCCGCTCTTCAAGAAGCGTGGCGTCAGAAAGATCGTGCTTCACTGCTTGAGCACACCCAACAACTTTTTGCTCATTTGAGAAGAGATTACCACATTACCCACTTCTACTTTCATGACACGAACGGCGTTAACTTCTTGCGAGTCCACGCACCCGAAAAACATGATGATGTAATTACCAGGCAAACTCTTGCGGCAGCTCAATCCCAGGGTGAGGTAAGCAACGGAATCGAAGCCGGGCCGTTGGGGACATTCACGCTTCGAGTGGTGAAACCGTGGCAGGTAAATGGTCAGACGGTTGGATTTATCGAACTGGGGAAAAGCATTGAATATTTCACAGAAAGCATTTCTCGGGACCTCGGCGTAGAGCTCATCGTATCTTTGGACAAAGGTTACTTTGATAAAGCAAAGTTCGAAAAACGAATCCACTCTCTTCAGAGCCCAAACGTCTGGGAACAATTCCCCGATAAAGTTATCATAGACCAAACTACCAAACCACCGGAAGAGATAATTCACTGGTTGCAAGGCTCGGCTCCAGCCTCCCTTTCAGAAGGAGAACAAATAGCTACCGATTCCCAATTTTTCTATGTAAACACTTTCCCCATTCATGATATGGGCAATCACAAAATCGGGGAAATAGCGGTTCTCATTGACATCACAGAAAAACACGCCGCTTTGATTCGCTCTGTCGTTATGACCTCCCTCCTCTCGCTGGGAATGGCTTTCGCCCTGATGTTTTTCCTCTATCTCATTTTCAGCCAAGTCGAAAAGAACCTGAAAGACGCCAACCTCGCTCTCAAAGAGAGCGAGGAAAAACATCGCACCATATACAATTCCCTTACTGACGTTTTCTATGAAACCGACATGGATGGGGTCCTCATCGAAATTTCCCCCTCTTCCGAAACTCTGTTCGGATACAAACCGGAAGAACTTATCGGCAAGAAAGCCAGCGAGTTCTACGCTCATCCCCCCGAACGAGAAAAACTGCTTGCCGAACTCAGGAAAAAAGGCTCCGTCAGTGACTACGAAGTAACGCTCTTGAAAAGAGGGGGAGAGCAAATCAATGTATCCGTAAACACCAAAATTGTCAGTGACCCGTCGGGTAAACCGGTAATGGTTCAAGGCATCATCCGCGACATCAGCGCCCGCAAGCAATCGGAACAAGAGCTCCAAAAAGCCTTTGAAACCACCGAAGCCATTTTGGATGGTGTGCCGTTCGGTGTCATTGTCGTTGGAGAGGACAGAAGAATACGCCGTGCCAACCAAGCCGCCCTAAATATTATGGAAGCACAGGCAGACGAGGTTGTCGGGCATATCTGTCATAACAACATCTGTCCCTCTCCGCCGGGACAATGCCCCATTTGGGACTTGCACAAAAACGTCAGCAACGCCGAAAAAGTCGTCCTTGGCAAAAACGGCAAAGAAATTCCGGTTCTCAAAACCGCTCTGCGGATATATTTGAATGGAGAACATGTCTTATTGGAAACGTTCGTCGACATCACAGAACTGAAAAAAACTCAAACCGCCCTTGAGGCAGAGCGAACTCAGCTTCTCTCTATCTTCGACAGTATTAGTGAAATGATTTATGTTGCCGATCCCATTACCTACGAGGTGTTATACGTAAACAAAACTTTACGGGAAGTGCTTTCTTATGACCCTGTGGGGAAAATCTGCTATCGAGTATTCCAAGGATTGGACAAACCGTGCGATTTCTGTACCAACGAAATCATCCTCAAAGAGAAAGGAAAACCGTACCTCTGGGAGTATCACAACTCTATTCTCCAACGAGATTTCATGCTCATGGACCGGATTATCAAATGGTCGGACGGCAGGGATGTCAGGTTCGAACTGGCGATAGATATTACCGAAAGGAAAAAAGCCGAACGGGAACTTACCGTCAGAATGAAAGAACTCGAAGAATTCAATAACCTGGCTATCGGCCGGGAATTGAGAATGATCGAGCTGAAACAAGAAATCAACAGCCTGCGGGCACAATTGGGGGAAAAACCAAAATATGAAGCGGTGTAAGAAAATGACGGAATACCGATTTAGTAGAAAAAACTTTTTTCCATAGAAAGATTACCATTGTGAATGAAAAGAAAAAAAACGGCACCCCTCAGAGGATGAAAACGCTCGACAATACCTTTACGAAAGACAACGTATGAAAGGCATCATCAATAAAGGTATTCAAGAGTTTGTGATATCGGAGTATGGCGACGATCTCTGGGAATTGGTTAAAGAGGAAGCGGAATGTCGGGAACCGTTTTTCATCATCAGTGAAGATTACCCTGACGAATCGACCTTGGCGTTGGTTCACGCCATCAGTGAAAACACTGAAAGAACACCGGAAGAAGTGATGAGAGCGTTCGGAAAATTTTGGGTATTGAATACCGGAAAAGACACCTACCATACGTATTATCAACTTGCCGGAAGGAGTCCCAAGGAGTTCCTGCTCAACTTGAATGCGGTGCATGCGCATGTCACCAGAAAAACCGTCAACGCACACCCTCCCCAGTTTGACTGTGAAGAACGTCCCGACGGTTCCCTGATTATCAAATACCGTTCTGAACGCCGCCTGTGCCAAATACTATACGGCCTCATACAAGGTGTAGGGGCGCTCTTTGAACAAGAACTGGAGATACGAGAAGTTTCCTGTATGCACAGGGGGAATACATCTTGTGTAATGGAGATTTCTTTCCCATGAGCAACGAAGAATATCATATACACATATCACCGGAAGCCTTAACCGACCTAATCCCCTTCATGATAATCACTGATCGGGATCTCACCGTTCGGTGGGCGAGCCGAGCGGTACGCAAGCGCCAGCCGGACATTATCGGCAAAGATATACGAACTCTTATCCGTCCCATGGATACCGATGGTCCTCTCACGGCCGAAGCGATGCGGAACGAACTGACTAAGTGGCATCGATTGACCTGGCAGAGCGCCGAGGGGCCAATACCATTGGCGGGACTATGGCGACCGATTCAGGAGGGATACCTTCTGGGCGCTACTCCCGACGCGGAGGCACAGGAAAACCTCTCGCTGTTCACCTTTGATGACTTCCCTGTAAACGATTACCTGGTCAGCCTCTTGGTCACCCAAGAAGAAAGCAAAAAGTCGCTCAGCGAAGCCAAACATGCCGCCCAGGAGCTCAAAAAGAAAAATGACGCTCTCAAGAAATCTCAAGGCGTTTTGAGAGAAAAGCTGACCGAAATCGACAACCAAAAAAGAGCCATCATGAATATGATGAAGGACATGGAAGAGTCCCGTCGGCATATTGAAGAACAGAACAAGAAACTGGAAGCGGCTCTCCATACCGCCCAAATTGCCACCGAAATAGCGGAAGAAGCCAACAAAGCCAAGAGTAAATTCTTGGCGATGATGAGCCACGAAATCCGCACTCCCCTCAACGGCATCATCGGCATGACCGACCTGGCTTTGGACACGGAACTGACAGACGAGCAACGGGAATACTTGACCATGGCTCGTTCGTCGGCGGAAAACCTCCTGCGGATTATCAACGAAATTCTCGATTTCTCCAAAATCGAAGCGGGACAAATGACTCTCGAGTCGACCGACTTCTCGCTGCGGGAAGTGTTGGAATCGTCTTTGGATCCTCTCGGGCTCCAAGTCAAAGAAAAAGATCTTGAACTGGTGCTCTTTATTGCTCCGGCGGTACCGGACAAAATCCTCGGCGACCCGGAACGTCTCCGTCAGGTCATTATTAACCTGGTCGGAAACGCCATCAAGTTTACCGAAGAGGGCATCATCACCGTGACAGTGGAAGTGGAGACCGGCATTAACCCGCCGTTGTTCCATTTCAGCGTTGCCGACACCGGCATCGGTATCCCCAAAGAACGCCAGCAAGACATCTTCGAAAGCTTCACCCAAGCCGACGACTCCACCACCCGAAAGTACGGGGGAACCGGCTTAGGCACGACCATTTCCAAGCAACTCATCGAGCTGATGGGCGGAACGATCTGGGTGGAGAGTCCCACGAACACCACCGGCCTCGGCGGGCCCGGCACCACTTTCCATTTCGCCATTCCTTTCCAAACTCCTGCAGGGAACGGCACGCCTCTTTCCCCTGAAGTGCCGGAACTTATCGGGAAAAGGCTTTTGGTCGTCGACGACATGGAAATCAACCGCCACCTTCTTACCGCCTATCCCGAATTTTGGGGCATGACCGTCTCGGCAGCGGCTAGCGGCTTCGACGCCCTCGAACTTTTGAACAAAGCCTACGAAAACGAGACACCCTACGACCTCGCCCTTATGGATCTTGGAATGCCGGGAATGAACGGCATCGAACTGCTTGAGAAAATCCGCTCGGATTCCCGCTTTTCCTCACTTCCCTGCTTTGTCATGACAGCCATCCACCACACCGAGAACATCGAAAAAGCAAAAGCCGTCGGTGCTGACGTGGTTATTTACAAACCGGTAAAACTATCAATTCTCCGGGAAAAACTGGTAAAGGCTTTCTCGACTTCGTCCGCGCCGACCGCAACGTCCTCTGCCGACACAAAAGAAGGAAAACCGTACGAGCACCTCCCCTCGGAAGACCTCACCACCGATATCGAAAAGCGCGTCCTGATAGTGGAAGACAACAAGGTCAACCAGATTTTGGCAATCAACCTTCTGAAAAAACGCGGCTACCAGGTGTTTGCGGCGGAAAACGGAAGACAGGCGGTGGAAATGGTGAAGTCCGACAACTTCGACATTGTACTAATGGACGTGCAGATGCCGGTAATGAACGGCTTCGAAGCGACCCGACACATTCGGGAGTGGGAAAAACAAACGGGGCGACATGTCCCCATTATCGCCATGACCGCCAACGCCATGCAAGGGGACCGGGAAAAATGCTTGAAAGCGGGAATGGATGATTACATCAGCAAGCCCATTATTCCGAATAAACTATTTGAATGTATTGAAAAACATCTGCAAACAAACTTTGAAAGAAAAAGCACGGCGGTGACGACACCGTAAAAGGAGAAAATCCCATGGCTAAAATTTTCGACTTGGAACGAGCGCTTATCTCAACGGACGGAGACAAAGAACTCCTCGGGGAGTTGTTTGACCTGTTCAAGGAACAGTACCCCCAGCTTTTGAATCAAATCGAACAAGCCGTTCAAGCGCAGGACGCCGAGGAGTTGCGGTATGCCGCCCATACGTTGAAAAGCTCGCTCGGCAACATCGGCGCCATGAAGGCATATGAACTGGCTCTGACCTTGGAAACGATGGGCGTAAACAAGGACATGGAAAGTGCCGGTACGGCTTACGAAAGTTTGAAAAAAGAAGTTGAGAAGTTCAACAAAGAAGTTACTCATTTTAAGGAAACCGTAGTGTAAAGACCATGCGCATCCTGGTTGCGGAAGACGATCCGATCTCTCTGAAGCTGATTACCTCGATCCTGACAAAAAACTCGTTCGAGGTGGTCCCGGCAAAAACCGGCAAAGAAGCGATGGAGGTGTTGACCAAGGACAATCAGTTCGACCTTCTGATTTCTGACGTCATGATGCCGGAAATGGACGGGTTTACGCTGGTGAGCACCGTCAAAAAAGACAAAGCTCTCAAGCGGATTCCCATCATTATGTGCACTGCCGTCAGTGAACAGAAAGCCGTCCTCAAAGCTCTGGAGCTCGGCGTGTGCGATTATATCACCAAACCAATCAAAGCCGGGATGCTCATTGAAAAGGTCTCCAACGCCATTGCCAACAGCCATGGTGCCGTGCTGATTGTCGACGATGAGGAATTTCTGCTGGATTTGCTGAAGCGAACGCTCGACCGCGCCGGGTACAAGGTAATCCCGGCTAATTCGGCGGAACAAGCCCTCCAGATTCTGGAAACCCACAAAGTTTCCGTCATAATATCCGACATCACCATGCCGGGAATATCCGGCTTTGATCTTCTGGCGACCGTCAAAGAAAAGAAGCCCCACCTGCCGGTACTCCTCATGACCGGCTACGGCGGCGAACACAGCAAAGCCGAGGTGTTGGCAGCCGGAGCCGACGGATACATTACCAAACCGTTCAACAATATCGAAATCACCTTACAACTGAAAAAGTTCGTCAAATAAACGGCAGAGCGTGCTCTGTTCCTCTCCCGGTTGCTCTACCAGCGCCAGCCTCTTTCAAAAAAGCGAAAAGAAACAACCGAATAAATCTGCCGTATATAACACAAAAAAGAGCTTATATATATAACAAAACGAAGGAGAAAAAAATATGAAACCGAGTCGAATTACCGCAACCTTGGGGATACTGCTCACGGTTTTGGGAATCTATCTCCAAATTCAAACCTTCTCGATGGGGCACATGGTGCCGATTGTGGTGGGCGTTGCACTTATCTTTTTGGCTTTCAATCGGGGCAGAGTCGGAATTCTCGTCTTCGGACACACCTGCATTGTCATTGGCGCCTACCTGATAAATTGGGGAATACTTTTGCTTCCCGATTCCCAACCGACGGCTGCTTACATCTTTGGCCGTCCCCTGTTTTGGGGAATTTTCTCCGTCATGGGAGGGATCTGCGCCATCTTTCACGGTTTTTGCCGCTGTGTCATGAAGCAAGTCGACCAGTTTGAAGGCAACAGTAAGCTGACGAGCATTAAGGCATAAACGACCCACGGCAGGCTTTCTTTTTCCTGCCGTGGGTGTTTCTTCACGTGACCGCCCGCTCCAAGCGATAACGCTTGTAAATGCGGGCATAGGAGTTGCCGCGCCTCATCAAGTCCGCATGGGTTCCGTGCTCCACAACCTTCCCCTGTTCGAGCACAAAGATAGTATCGACTCGCTCCAAGGTATCGGGACGATGGGTAATCAAAATCGCCGTCAATCCCGGCATGACCTCACTCAGACTTTGCCACAGTGCGGCTTCGGTATGGGAGTCCAGCGCCGAGGTGCAGTCATCGAGCACCAGTATTTTCGGTTTGCCGACCAACGCCCGCGCCAGGCTCAAGCGTTGCTTTTGCCCGCCGGAGATTGCCATTCCTTTCGTCCCGATGGGAGTATCGATGCCGTTCGGGAAAGCGGAGACTTCTTCTTTCAATTGAGCGATTTCAATCGCCCACCAGAGCGTCTCTTCGTCGATTTCTCTCCCCAAGAGGATATTGTTACGCACCGTATCGCTGAACAACACCGGTTCCTGCGGAACAAAACCGATATGTCGCCGCAAAGCGTCCAACCGATACTCCCGGACATCATGCCCGTCGATGCTCACCCGACCGTCGGTCGGATCGACAAAGCGAGGCAACATATTCACCAGCCAGGTCTTCCCCGCTCCGACCTTGCCGACCAACGCAACTTTCCGCCCCGCCTCAACGGTCAACGAGACATGGTCGATGACCATCTGTTCCGAGCCGGGAAAGACGAAACACACATCTTCGTATCGAATCTCTCCCTCGAACGAGCCGTTGCCCGTCAATCGTCCCGAATCGACCACCATCGGAGCAAAACGTTCCAATTCCTGCAGCCGATCGATAGAGACGGCTGACTGCCGGGACTTCACCAAGAAGGAGCCGATGTCAAACATCGGAAAGACCAAGTTGGCGACGTAGAAAATGAACGCCAACAGCTTTCCCAAAGAAAGATCCGCTCGGATAACCATGTAACCGCCGGCTAACAAAACGATAACCACACCGATCTGCCAGATGTAACGATAAAACGAATCGACAATCAGACCGGCTTTGATGGCGTCGATCTCCGCCTGACGGCGTTCATCGAGAGCTTTTTGAAACTTCCTCTTTTGCGCCTGTTCTTTCACATAGGCTTTGACCACCCGGATACCCGAAAAGCAGGCTTCCATCACGTCGTTGAAAGCGGAAATCCGGCGCTGGAGAAAATCGTACCGTTTATCCAGCGTCGTGGAACTCTTGAAAAAGACCACAATCAACAACGGCAACGGTCCGGCCGTCATCAATGTCAACCTCGGGTCTATTGAAATCATCATGACGACCGTAAAGGCAACCGTTATCAACGCCTCGTAAAATCGGAATATCCCCGAACAAGCAAACCATGAAAGCTTCTCCGCCACATCGTCGGTCAGGCGGGTCACCAAATCCCCGGTGCGGAAGGTACGATAGAAATCCGGTCCCTTGGACATGATTCTTTCAAAAGCATCCTGCCGAAAGAGCCACTCGAACCGGAGATTCATCCACGCTCGGATCGATTGCACCGTGGCATACAAACTTGCCGCGACAAAGCCGATGGCGATAAGCAGCACCATGAATGCCGCCGGAGTGCTCAGCGAAAAGTGTTCTTCCAGCCGGGCAAGCCACCATCGAACGAACTGGCTCGACGGGGGCGTCCCTTCTTTCACAAAGTCAATCGCATACTGAAAGAGCTTGGGAATCGACACTTGAAACATCGCCTGCAGCGGTGTCAAAAGCAACAACGCCGCCACGACCAATTTATACCGCCGGTAATATCGCCAATACCATCGTATTTTCTCAAGCATATGTTCTCGCTCCTTGTCCGTTCGTAAACTGCAACTGGAACAGCTTGGCATAGTAGCCGTCCTGCGCCATCAACTCCTCATGAGTCCCTCGCTCGACGATTTCTCCTTGTCGCAAGACAAGAATCTCGTCCGCGTCGAGAATCGTCGACAACCGGTGAGCGATAATCAGTGAGGTGCGCCCCGCCATCAACTTTTTCAGCGAGGCTTGAATGGTTCGCTCCGTTTCGGGATCGACCGAGCTGGTCGCCTCATCCAGAACGAGGACATCCGGTTCCACGACCAACGCCCGCGCAAACGACAACAGTTGCCGCTCGCCGCGGCTGAAGTTGGCGCCTTTTTCCGAGACTTCCGTCCGATATCCGTCGGGCAACCGACGTATAAACCGGTCGACCTCCACCGTCTCGGCGGCGGAGATAATGCGCGCGTCGGTGATATGCTCGGCTTCCAACCCGATATTCGCCCGAACGTCTCCCGGGAACAAAAGAATATCCTGAAGCACCAAGGCAAAGCGGCGGCGCAAATCCGCAATCGAGAGTTCTCGGATGTCGATACCGTCAACCGTGATTCGTCCCTTCTGCGGATCGTAAAACCGCAACAACAGCGAGATGACCGTCGTTTTTCCGCCGCCGGTGACGCCTGCCAAGGCTATCCGTTTGCCGACCGGTACCTCGAAAGTGACGTTTTTCAAAGCATAGTTCTCGTCATTCGTATACGAGAACCAGACTCCTTCAAAGCGTATCCCCTTCTCCAGCTTCCGCCAAGGGCGGGGGGAAGACGGTTCCGGCAAGGTGGAGTGTTCCGACAACAGAGCAAAAATCCGCTTGGCGCCGGCGACGGCTTTCTGGATGGTCGAAAGCTGTTCCGAGACCCGCCAGAGGGGATCGAAGAGCCGCCAAATCAAAATAAGGAACATCGTAATCGTCCCGACCGTGATGACGCCGCTCTTTACCCATACCATCCCGAAGTAGAGCATGACTCCTATCATTACCGGCTCGAGGAAGAAAACGGTGTTGAAAAAGAGAATCACCGCAATGTTGACATATCTATCCTCGACAAACTTCAAGAGGTTGGCGTGATTGACCCGCTCTTCGGCATACGCCCCCCGATGGAAAATCTGAACCACGGAAATGCCGTGCAGAAATTCCGTGATGGAGGCGGTGATTTCCGCCATTTTTTTGCGAACCTCCAGAAAGCGCGGGGAGGTCAACCGTTCAAAAACATACACCAACCCCGCCACCAGCGGTACAAAAGCCGTCAGTATCAACGCCAGCCGCCAACTGTAGTACAGCATGATACCGTAGATTCCCACCAACAGAATGAGGTCGCCGATCAACAACACGACGGTGTTGGTAAAGAGAATCCGCAACGCTTCCGTATCCGACTCTATCCGCGCCATCAGCCGTCCGACCGGATGGCGGTCGAAAAAAGCGATATCCAACGAGAGGATATGGTCGAACAGGGTGCGCTTGAGAGTGACCATAATATCCTGTCCGATGGTTTCCAACTGGACCTGCTGGACGTACTGTACCACCAGCGCCATCGCCTGAAGGAAACCGATCTCGAGCGACGTAACAATCAACCCGCGAAAATCGTCACCCGCAATGTCGATATCCATCGCCCGCTTGAGCAATACCGGCCACGCCAGCGAGATAACCGTTCCCGCCACCAACAGAGAAAAGTTTATCACCAACTTCCGAGTATGGGGTTTCAGGAACGGCAATAGCTTCAAAAACGCCGTCCGAGACTTGATGGCATTTTCCTGAGCACTTATTCGTTCATGTTCGTATAACGTATTCATTATTCTCTTGCCTACGAATGTGAGGTTCTCCGGTTCGGTTTTCCTGCTCGGCGGCAACAAAAAACCCGCCGAACTCAAGTCGTTCCGGCGGGAGATAATATCCTCTGTACTCTACGTTTACGGAATAGGTACACTCCTCCCGCCGTCGGTGCCGTTAAGCTGCACAATAATCACGATTCTCTTTCCGATAACCATTACGTCCTTATCTCCTTAACAGCGGGTTTTTGGGTTTCCTGCTCTTCTTCTCATTCCTTTCACTTGCCAATATAGACGGATTTTTGTGGTTGTCAAAAGAAAAAAACGAGCTTTTGTTATTTTTGTGAAAAATGCAAAGAAGCACCAGAGAGAAAAAGGACAAGAAGTATAATAATTTATGATTACGGTCACTCCCCAACGGGCGGCGGCGTTTCGCAGAAAAATCTTCTCTTTCTACCGGAAGCATGGCAGAAAACTCTGGTTTCGCACCACCACCGATCCGTATCGCATCACGGTCTCCGAAATCATGCTGCAACAGACGCAAGTGGAACGGGTGACGGAAAAGTATGCGGCGTGGATCCGACGGTGGGAGAACTGGGAAAGTCTCGCCCGAGCGACCAATCGGGAGGTGCTGGCGATGTGGTCAGGCTTGGGGTACAACCGCCGCGCCCTTTACTTAAAGCAATTGGCGCACGTGGTCGTCGAACAATACGGAGGCGAACTTCCCGCCGATGCGGCGACTTTGAAAAAACTTCCCGGCATTGGGGAGTACACGGCGAACGCTATCTTGATCTTTGCCTTCGATAAGCGCCTCGCCGCCGTTGACACCAACGTCCGCAAAGTATTACTCCACGAGTTCAACCTTCCGCCGACGACGAGCGCTGAAGAAATCAAGGCGCTGGCAACCCGCCTCCTTCCGAGGAAAAACGTCAAAGAGTGGCACCACGCTTTGATGGACTACGCCCGCCTTGCCTTGAAAACGAGCCGGAAGAGTACCCCTTCTTCTTCTCATCGCACTCCGTTTCACGGCTCCCGGCGGCAAATTCGCGGGGAAATTATCAGGCGCTTGACGCGCGCTCCTTTTCTGACCGTAACGGAACTTGTCCGGACGACCGGCTGGAGACGCTCGGACATTAAGCAAGCGGTACGCTCCTTACAACAAGACAAGATGATAAAAGTCACAAAAGAACGAATCTCCCTGGCGGAAGAGGAGCCGAAAGAAAAAAAGAAAACACGAAAACGCACTGCCCTTAATGCAGGGAACTGACCCGAGGGGCAATCACCTGAGTAGGAAATTCCTTCCTTTTATTCCTTACCTTGGCAGTTAAATCAATTTGCTTTTGTCCGGGAAAAAGTTATCTTATTTCACTATGTCAGGAAACGCTCTCGGGCTTATCGAAACGAAAGGGTTGATTGCCGCTATCGAGGCAACCGACGCTGCCGCCAAAGCTGCCGCTGTGGTTATCTCGTCGGTGGAGCTGACCGACGCCACCTATTTGACCATCAAAATCGAAGGGGAACTGGGAGCGGTACAGGCAGCGGTGGAAGCGGGTGCCCAAGCGGCGGAAAAAGTCGGCGAGATTGTCGCTATCGACGTCATTCCCCGCCCGGATGAAGGGCTGGCGCCGATTATCCCGCAACGGCGATACGTCTCCAAATACCATCCAGATGACACCCGCCCGATGTTGCGATACGGGGAAACGGAACCGGAATCGGCTGAAAAGCCGGAAAAACCTCAATCTCCTTCCGCCAAACCGAAAAGCAGCTTAAGCCTCAAAGAGTTACAGAAGATGACCGTTTCCCAGTTGCGCCGCTACGCCCGACAGGTGCCCGGTATCGGCATGACCGGCAGAGAGATTTCAAAAGCAAACAAAAAGCAATTAATCGAAGCGCTTAAGCGTATAACGGATATGGAATAAGCTATGTTTATCGGAAAAGTTGTCGGCTCCTTGTGGGCAACCAGGAAAACAACCAATACCGAAGGATTGAAGTTTCTGATAATTCAGCCGTATAATCTAAGTAAAGCCCCCAATACCGACACCATTGTGGCGGCGGACGTTTTGGGGGCGGGTGAAGGCGAACTGGTAATGGTCGCCTACGGCAGAGCCGCTCGGTTGGCTATCGGAAACGAAGATAGCTCCATCGAAGCGGCGGTAACGGGTATCATTGACGAATATGAGGTCGAACCGGAACACTACCGCGGCGACCTCGACCCGGAAAAAATAAAGTTCAAGAAAACGTTGGAGAAGTAACGATGATAGCAGCAATTCTGCGGGAAATTAAGTGGTACCATATCTTGGGGCTGGTGTTTGGCTTGACCATCATTATGGTTTTGGTGCTCTGGCTCACCAACCGCTCTCCTCAGCCGCGGCAACTGCCCAGCAATGACAACGGGGACGTAATTTAGACTAATCGATGTCACCCCTTGTCGAGAAAGTTAAAGAAGCCGGGGTGGTAGGCGCGGGGGGAGCCGGTTTTCCCGCCTATGCCAAATATCAGGCCCAGGTGGAAATTCTTATTGCCAACGGCGCCGAGTGCGAGCCGCTGTTATACAAAGACAAGGAGCTGATGCAGCTGTTCCCCGAAGAAGTCAAGAAGGGGATGGAGCTGGTGGCTCACGCCGTCGGCGCTTCGCGAAAAATTCTCGGCATCAAAGCCAAAAATCATGATATTATCGGACAGTTCCGGCGCTTGTTCGGCGGCACCGATTTTGAGATTTTCGAAATGGGGGATTACTATCCCGCCGGAGACGAATATGTGCTGGTTTACGAAGCGACCGGCCGTTTGATACCGTACGGCGGCTACCCGGTCAATATCGGCTGTGTCGTTTCCAACGTGGAAACCCTTCTTAACGTCGCCTTGGCGGACTTAGGCATTCCGGTCACGGAAAAGTTTATCACCGTCACCGGCGCCGTCGAGCGTCCCATAACCCTCAAAGTCCCCATCGGTACTCCCATCAAAGACATTATCGAACGTGCCGGTGGGACAACCGGAAACGGAGATTTTGCCGTGCTGGACGGCGGCGCCATGATGGGCAGGTTGGTCACTGACTTGAACACCCCGGTGATCAAAACGTCGGCGGGGTACATTGTCCTTCCCACCGACCACTACCTCATCCGCCAGAGGAATCACACCACCCCGGAAATAAAGAAAATCGGCCAGTCGGCGTGTGACCAGTGCACGTACTGCACCGAATTTTGCCCCCGCTACCTGTTGGGATACGAAATCGAACCGCACAAGGTGATGCGTTCGCTGGGCTTTGCCGGGGAAAAGGAAGACTACTGGAGCAAATTCGCCGTCAACTGCAGCGGCTGCAATCTTTGCTCTCTGTTTGCCTGTCCGGAAGGACTCGACCCGAAACAAGCCTGCACCCGCTCGAAAATCAACCTCCGCTTGAAAGGAATCGAGTATACCCCGCCGGATCGTCCCCTGAAAGCTCACCCCATGCAACCACACCGTAAGGTTACCATTCCCCGTTTGACAAGGCGGCTGGGCTTACTCCCGTATGACCACAAAGCTCTTTATGTCGACGAGAAGCTCAGTCCCAAAAAGGTGACCATCCCTCTGAAGCAGCACACCGGCGCTCCCGCCGAACCGATTGTCAAAGTTGGAGAACAGGTGACCGTCGGTCAGAAAATCGCCGCCCCTCCGAAAAATGCCCTCGGAGCCAATATCCACGCTTCCATAAATGGACACGTGACAGCGGTGGAGAAAGTTATTATAATTGAAGCGGAATAAATTATGGAATACAATGCCATCGGATTGATAGAATACAGCTCCATCGCCAAGGGTATTGGCTCGGCGGATGCGATGGTGAAAGCGGCGGATGTGGAACTGGTGCTCAGCCGGACGATTTGCTCCGGGAAGTTCATCAATTTGGTTGCCGGTGACGTGCAGGCGGTCAAGTCATCAATCGCCGACGGAGAAACCTACGCCCAGGAATCAGTCATCGACACCTTCATTATTCCCAACGTGCATCCCGATGTTTTCCCTGCCCTGACCGGCTCGACGGGGGTGGAGAAACTGGAAGCCTTGGGTATTATTGAGTCGTTTTCGGTAGCTTCCCTTATCGAGGGCGCCGACGCCGCCGCCAAAGCGGCGGAAGTCAAGCTCATTGAAATCCGTTTGGCGATGGCGCTCGGCGGGAAAGCCTTTGTTACCATGACCGGCTTGGTCGGAGCGGTGGAAACGGCCGTTGCCGCCGGGGCGGAGGTGGTTTCCCGAAACGGAATGTTGGTCAATACGGTGGTGATACCTTCACCGCGCGAGGAGTTGTTACGCGATATTCTGTGATAGGGTGATATGAAAGACGACGAAAACAAACCAAACCGTAACGAGGGTGGTGCGTATGTCACTCTCTGAATTTGAAATAGGCAAAATTACCGAAATCGTCGCCGGTCGGGTCGGCACCAAGCTGGACGCCAAAGAACTTCGGCGGGTCATCGACTCGGTGGTGGATTCCCTCAAAGCTCAGCAGGGCAACCCGGAGATCACCGGCGCCACCTGCGAGGTTTCCGCGTCTCCCACTTCATCCTCTCCCTCGTCTCCGACTACTCCCCCCGCACAAAACACAACCACACCGTCGGAACTGAACGAAAAAGCCGGGTTGTACGAACAGATTGAAAAGACGGACAAAACCAGAATCATCATCGCTGCTTTCGGGAAAGACCGTCCCGGTATCGTTGCCGCCATCGCCAATGTCCTTTCGGAGCTGAATTGCAGTATCGAGGATATCTCTCAGACGATTATGCAGGAATTTTTCTCGATGATTATGATCGTCAATATCGGCGGCTGTCCGGTGGACTTCTCGGCATTGCGCGACCGCCTGAAAGCGACCGAAGCCCAACTGGGAATGCAAGTCTACGTCATGCACGAGGACATCTTCAGGTACATGCACCGGATATAACGAACAATAAATAAGCTATGCCCTACGATCCGCGCGAAATAATCGAAACCATCCACATGACCGAGGTCGAACACCTCGATATCCGAACCGTCACGATGGGTATTTCCTTGCGTGACTGCTCCGACCCCGACCCGGAAAAAATGCTTTCCAAGATTAAAAACAAAGTCCTCTCCAAAGCGGAAAACCACGTCAAAACCGTGGAAGCGGTCTCGACCGAATTCGGCATCCCCATCGCCAACAAACGCCTGGCGGTAACTCCTATCGCCGTTGTCGCTGACGGTCACGAAAAAGCCACCTTCATCGAAATCGCCAAAACCCTCGACGCCTGCGCCGCAGAACTCGGCATCGACTACTTAGGAGGCTATGTGGCGCTGGTACAAAAGGGAATGACGGTGGGTGACCGTAATTTGATTGAGACTATCCCCGACGCCCTGGCAAACACCGAGCGGGTGTGTGCGGCGGTGAATGTCGCTTCTACCAAAGCGGGCATCAACATGGACGCCATCAACCGGATGGGACATGTCATCAAGGAGCTGGCGGAAAAAACTCCCAACGCCATCGGCTGCTGCAAGCTGGTGGTATTTGCCAACAGCGTCGAAGACAATCCGTTTATCGCCGGAGCGTTTCACGGGGTCTCGGAGCCGGATACCGTCATCAACGTCGGCATCTCCGGTCCCGGGGTAGTCCTGTCAGCAGTTAAAAAAGCCGGGCAATGCGATCTCGGCGTGTTGGCGGAAGTCATCAAGCGAACCGCTTTCAAAGTCACCCGCATGGGGGAGATGGTCGGACGCAAAGTTTCGGAACGGTTGGGGGTGGAATTCGGCATCATCGATCTCTCCCTTGCCCCAACCCCGGCAGAAGGCGACTCGGTGGCGGACATCATCGAAGCGATGGGAATCGAACGCTGCGGCTCTCCCGGCTCCACGGCGGCGCTGATGCTCCTCAACGACGCGGTTAAAAAAGGCGGACTGATGGCATCATCTTATGTCGGCGGATTATCGGGGGCGTTTATCCCCGTCTCGGAAGATGCCGGGATGATTCGCGCCGTGGAGGCGGGAGCAATGACTTTGGAAAAACTGGAAGCGATGACATCCGTCTGTTCCGTCGGCTTGGACATGGTCGCCATTCCCGGCGACACGCCTGCGGAAACGATTGCCGCCATCATCGCCGACGAAGCCGCCATCGGGGTGGTGAACAACAAAACCACAGCGGTGAGAATTATTCCGGTGCCGGGAAAGATGGTCGGGCAATCGGTGGAATACGGCGGTTTGTTGGGGACGGCTCCCATCATGCAGGTATCCAAATTTTCTTCAAGGAACTTCATCCTCAGAGGCGGCAGAATCCCCGCTCCTTCCACCGGTATTAACAACTAAGCCTTTTCCCCTTTTTCACTTTTCTTTGACGACATCCATCAGATCATGGACAACCACCGGCTCGGCGCAATAAAAGCCGTGAGCATAACGACACCCGGCGTGGAGACCGAACGAACGAGCCATGGCGGTGATATGCTCGAGGTAGTCTTTTGACTTTTGGGGATTGAGAAACTGGGAAGTGTGGGCTTTCAATGCCTCCAGCCACTGCTCGTAATGGGGGGTAATATCTACGACAAAGGTAGGCAGTACACGAGGAGGCAAAAAGAAATGAAAAATCCTCGTGACGGTATGCGGCTCACCGGGAAGGTTGGCTTTCTTCAACAACGCCAACGAAACGGCGTTTATCGTTATCAGACCGGCCGCCACATGGTCTGGGTGGGATTGCCGTCGCCCGTGAGAGGGGTGGGGGTAAGGTGCCAAAACAATCTGAGGACGGGCGCCGCGGATAACTTTTGCTAACGCCAGGCGTTTTGAGTAAGAATCTTCCAGCTTGGTATCCCCCCAGTCGAATACTTTGAGAATATCCACCCCCATAACAGCAGCGGCGTTTTTCGCTTCAGCCATCCTCAACCGGGCGTTGCCTCCGGTACCCATTTCCCCTTTGGTCAGGATAATCACACCGACTCGATAACCACGCTGAACAGCGTCAATCAACACCCCGCCGCATCCCACTTCGACATCATCGGGATGGGCTCCAATAGCGACTATATCATAGTCTTTTCGCACCATCATCTTCCCATGAAAAAACCCGGAGGGAAACTTTCTCCTCCGGGCTATTTGCTAAGGTTGAATTCTAATTCCCTTCAAAGGCTTTTGAATGGAATATCAACATCTCACGCATGATATCATAAAGATATTGATCGTTGGTTGCCGGATTCCCGGGATATCCTTGGTATTCATATATCGTGGGGGAGAATCCGTTATCACGCAGCGTCTGTATCCATGATAAGGTTTGGTCGTGATAATTACCGAACGAGTAATCCGAGGTAATGCCGAACCACATCTTGACACCGTCGAGCTGAGCGGCACCACTGTCGGCAAGAATAGTTTCCAAGTTATTCGCCAGCCACATATTCCAGATAGGAGCGTAGGCTTGCCCGCTGCTGTCAAACGGCAAGTGGAAATCGAAATCAAATTGATTGAGCGTCACGACATCGGTAATCAACGTCACCGTATCATCGAGGACAAACCGTTGGGAATCGGGTATATTGATAGAATGTGTACCGTCCAAAGGATAGTACGTAAAGGTGTTGGTGGTATCAATAAAAGTGTCATGGGGAGAAAACGCCAAAGCACCACCGATAAACAACCGGGACAGATGCCACACTCCCGCCGTGTCGAAGTTGTTGCGCCAAGAGGGAGGCCAGGTGGTATCAATATACGAAATGAGCGAATCGTAGTACGTTGAATCGATTACCGCCGTTGAATCGATACAGGTCGAATCGATGGTCGCCGTCGAATCGGTACAGGTCGAGTCACCGGTCAGGGTATCGACATCCCATGCCGTACAATCCCACGTCGTATCGACCGACCAGTTGGTGCAATCCCAACCGGTTGTATCATATTGCCAGACACTGTGCTCCCAGAAGGTATCGATCTCAGGCGGTTCGCTCGTCCCACCCAACAGTCCCTGTTCGTTCAGGACTTCCTCGAACAGGTCATCAAGTCCGCTGTATTGAGCGGAACCGTCAAAATCATACGGACCGTCCGTGACGGAAATTGAGGTAAATACGCCCTCGTGCATCAAAGCCGCCCGAAAAGCGCCATATCCTCCCATTCCCACTCCGCCGATACCGGCTGGTAAGGAACGGCTCAAAATACCTTGGCTATTATCATATAAATATTCAATCAAAGTTCCACCGATAAGGGTATCATAATCCCCCGCAGGGAAACTTCTACCGGCATAGAAATAACCGCCGAAGAAGGGGTCGTTTTCCACACAGGCAATCGCCATCGGCTTGATGGTTCCCTCGGCAATCAATTCGTTTGCTAACTGCAACAAACCGTGGTTAAAGAAATAATAAGCGTTTCCGTCCTGTGGCGGAAGAAGAACTAACAACGGTACCGGTTCCGGCTGGGCGCCGGGATTTATCCATGGAATAGATATCTCCGGAACGTACATCTTAATCTGCAACGGAACGCGGGTGCCGTGGAAGACACTGGTGTTCCGTCCTATCTGGAGATAGAGCTCCTGAAAGAAATCATGGTCGAGTCCTTCCATCAACTGCCCGCCGCTGGTTACTTTCCCGGATGAATTGGTACCGCGATCGGTACAACCCTCTATCATAACGAAAGCCAGAGTTGCCGCAAGGATCAAACTGATAATGGTTTTTAACATCCCTGACCTCCTCCCTTAAAATCGATAATTAAATGACAAGATTGTTTCATACATAGCCGCCTTGTAATCGCCGGGAAAGTACATGAAATCCTCTTCTTCCCCAAACGTGTCTGGAGTCGGAACGGTGAGGTCGGGATACTTGGTATAACTGCTGACAAGCCCGAGATCCCACCGGTCAATATGGAAAATACATCCCGCCGATAAGCCCAACTTATCCCCCGTATCCACGAACAAGGGGGTGAACTGTTTCACCTCACGAGCGGGGGACTGGTCAAGCGAGACCCCGCCAAGAAACGTCATGTGAGGAGAATACTCGTAGGTCGCTCCCAGCATAACCTTCCCCGTATTTTTCCACTCCACCGGATAGCTGTAATCGGCGGTGAAGAAATCGTGGGCGATCTGCGCCGTATCCGCCACCCCCGACAAACCGCGGTGGTTGGTGTAGGTAAAGGTGAAACCGTCGAACGTCGACCAGAAAGTATACTCCGCATCGAGGGCGACCTTGAGCTTTTCGCCCACGTCATACGCAAACCCGAAAGCAACCGAGGGCGGAAGTTTGAGAGTGGTTTCGAAATCGGCATAGTCGATAATCTTCGAACCCGACAAAAACAGGTACCCGACGGTTCCGGGGAAACGCACCCAAACCGAGTCGTTCTTATCGCGGAGGGTCTGATTTTTCGGCATATAGTATTGGGAATTACTCTGCCCGCTGATGGTGATGTTGAACGGCACCCGAACCGTCGCCGCAGCATTCAATTTTTCGTTTACTTTCCACAGCGCCCCGAAGCTCAAACCGAAGCCCCAGCCGTAACCGTCATTGTGGTTAAAGACGCTGATTTTCTCGTACGGACGCACCCACAAGTCCTGAGTGGTATCAGCCATCGCCCGCAAGGGATTGTCACGAAAAACCAAGTTGTTGAACACCAAGTCGCCGCGAAGAATCTGTAACCCGATACCCAACGACAATTCGTCTTCGGAAAATTCCCGAGCCGCCGTCAACTGAAAAGCGACCACGTCCAAATTGTTCCGATACTGATCGTCCGCCACGCTGAGACTGTCGTTATATGCCGCCAACGGCTCGTACAACTTCCACGTTATATTGTAGTCGAACGGTTGATACGCCGACAAACCGAAAACCGTCTCGCCCCACACGGGCAGCCGGACGACAAAACCGGCGGCGGGTAACGACAAAATCTCGTGGTTGTTATAATCCGCTTGGTCGTTGAACATACCGGTTTCGTAAATGCCGCCCCACTTATAAGCAGGAGTGATTTCATCTCGCCAATGTCTCAGGGCTACGTTACCGCCCAACTGGTTGTCATACAGGAAGGCATACCCGGCCGGGTTGTAATACGCCGCCGTCCAATCGTTCGCAACAGCTCGAAAAGCTCCTGCCATTCCTCTCGCCTTTGTTCCTACTCCGGAGTTTTCAAATCCGCTCGCTGATAACCCAGATGAACATATAACGATGACAGCCAGAAGAATAACGGAGAATTTCCCAATTCCCATTCTCATCTCCATATTTTTATCCTTACCACGTTTTTGTTCCATCTTTCCACTTATCACAAAAGCACCGTATCACGCAACCGCCTTGTTCAAGGCTCCATCTTATTGCTGTCTTTACAGTTCTCTTACTCTCTCCCCGGGCGTCACCCCGAGGATTGAACGTCAAGGTATAACAACCGCTTCCCCTTGTCAAGGGATATGCTTTTTTTTCAGCCGCTCAATTATTTTTCCTTCCCTCTCTCATCTTCACCACAAAGGACGAATACGCAAGGGAAAACATAAAAGAAAAAAACATCCCTTCCTCCTTTCCGAAACGGAAAATTCTTCCGATTTCAACGGAAAGCTCTGACCTATTTTTCGCTTCTTCGAGTCGAGCTGCTCTCCTTTCAATTCTGTATGCCGGTGAGCGGCATACAGTTACACAATCACATTCATTTGGCATCAGGCTTGCTTTGCTCTTCGCATTGGAAGCGAAAACTTTTTGGGTAAGAAAAGTGATTAACCGCAATACCATGGGAAGGTAAACTATGAAAGTGAAAATTTTCCTGTTTCTTTTGTTGGTAATTGTTCTGGTCTCCCTTAACTGGTTCAAAGTGCTGGCGGCACAAGATCTCAACGACCTGCTCGACAGCGAAAAACTTCAGTTATTGGAGAAATACAAAAAACAACATTCCCAAAACCAAGGGACGACGTATTACCAAACCCCGCCTATTTTCAATGATACCCTTTCTCCAAGCGCCTCTGACCTCCCCGTAAGTGGGAAGAAAGAACCCGCCCGCGATGACAACCCTCGGAACCTCTCGCACGAACAAGCGTCGAAGGAACCGGCTCTCCCTCCCGGTTTCATGGAACAAATGGCTCCCTTTTCCACTCTGCAACCGTTCGGTATGGAGCTCTTCCGCTCGCCACAAGAAGCCATTCCTCCTGCAGACGTGGCATCGGCGGACGATTACCTCCTTGGACCTGGAGATAACATTATCATCTACCTCTGGGGACGGGTCGACCGGGAATTCAACCTGACCGTCGACCGGGAAGGGAAAGTTTTCATCCCCCGCATCGGTGAAATCATCGCCTGGGGACTCACCCTCGAACAATTCAAGAAGACCGCAAAAAAACGATTCTCCCAGGCGTACTCGGAGTTCGACCTGACGGTCTCCTTGGGAAAAATTCGTTCCATCCGCATTTACGTGACCGGAGAAGTGAAAAAACCTGGGGCGTATACCGTCTCGTCGTTGACCTCGTTGTTTAACGCCATCTACATCGCCGGAGGACCCAACGAACGCGGCTCCATGCGCAGCATCAAGCTCATGCGCAACGGCAAGCCTCACGCCTTTGTCGATCTGTATGATTTGCTCCTGAAGGGAGACAATTCCACCGACGTGCGTCTCCAGACCGGCGACGTCGTTTTCGTCCCGGTAGCGGGTCCGCGGGTGGCTATCCGAGGAGAAGTCAACCGCCCCGCCATATACGAATTGAAAGGCGGCGAGACAGCGTTCGATTTGTTGGCGTTAGCCGGAAACCCCACTCCTTTGGCGCACTTGGAACGGGTTATGTTGGAACGGATTTCCGACAACGGGGAATGGGAAGTGCTGGATTTGAATCTCAATCCTCACAACAATGACACCACAAATATTGTGTTACGAGACGGCGACCGGCTGACGGTCTTTTCGATTTTCGATTTGAAAACCAACATGGTGGCAATCAACGGTCACGTCAAACATCCCGGTTATTACGAGCGAAACGACTCCACCCGGGTTTCCGACTTGATTAAGCGCGGACAACTCCAACCGTACGACGTCTTCTTCGACCGTGCCGACTTGTTCCGCCGCTATCCCGACCGCCGCGTCAAGGTTATTCCCATAAACCTGCGCGACGTTCTTGCTGGGAAAAGCGATATGCTCCTGCAAGACCGGGATTCGTTGCATATTTACTCCATCAACGAAGTGGAGCGGGACAAGTACGTCTACATCGAAGGAGAGGTCAACAAACCGGGCAGATATCCACTGTATGATAATATGACCGTCCAAGACCTCATTTTCCTTGCCGGTTCGTTCACCCGCGGCGCCGATCGACGCGAAGCGGAAATAGCCCGGCTCGATTCTCTGGGAAACGTTTCCCTCTTGTACGTGAAACTCGAAGGGGAACATGAGCCGGTTTACCTGTGTGAAGACGACCACCTATATATTCGACAAATCCCCGAATGGGAAATCAACCGAACGGTAACCATTGAAGGCGAAGTCAAGTTCCCCGGAAAATATACCCTTTCCAGCCGAGATGAAACGCTTTACCATCTTTTGCAACGGGCGGGTGGATTTACCCCGAACGCCTTTCCCAAAGGAATCGTTTTCGAACGCCGATCCATCAGCAAGCAGTTGGAGCGGCAAAAAGTCCCCGAGCTTTTGGAGAAGTCCCGACCGTTGGTGGAAGACTCGTTGGGAAATTTGGTTCAACAAAATATCTTTCAATATAATTTCAACTCTTTGAACCGGGTGATTATCGACATCGAAAAAATTATCGCCAGCCAAGGTGCCGAAGGGGACGTCATTCTGGAACCGAACGACCACATCTTTGTCCCCTCCGTTCCCTCGGGTATCTCCGTGATGGGTGCCGTCGGCGCCAACGGCACGATAAAGTTCGTCCCCGGAAAAAATGTCAAGTACTACATCGAGCACGCCGGAAATTTCACCCGTCGCTCGGACAAAAAAGAAGTCCGCCTGGTCCGCGCGGGCGGAGAAGTCATTTCGGGGCGGGGAACGTTGAAGAAAAAAGTCGAACTGGGAGATATCATAATCGTCCCGACCAAGATCGAGAAAGAGCGTAATTGGCTCAAGACCTTTGCGACCGCCATGAGCGCGACGACCGGAGTGCTCACCTCGATTTACGTCGTGTCAAAGCTGTAAGAAAACGCACATCGGTTTATCTCTGTACTTTTCTTACCTTCCCAAAAAGCCGCCGGCTGGTCACACTGCCGGCGGTTGTTTTTTTACCATGGAATTTTTTTCAACCTCAATGGGAAATTTTATTTCTTTTCCCAAAAGGCAACCCTACCCTTTCCGCTCGCCGCCACCCCGTATTTTGCATGTAACCGGCTGCCTGACAACACAATACGCTGCCGTGCGCAATAAATGCACAGCTTGGCATCCGCTTTGCAATTCATTTCGAGAGAGTAAACAGATAATCAGGGAACGAGTATCTCCCGCTTGAAGCATGGAGGCTCAATAAAGCGGCATCACGCGGTGAGTACCTTCCCCAATGGAAAGGTAAGAGTCATGTTGTTGTCAAAAGCTATGACCGGAACCGGCGCGGACGATATCACCGCTCTCATTGCCCGCAAGGTCATGACGACACGAAATTCGATTTTCTCTTTTGCAGATTTTTCCACGTTCTTCGCCGAACTTCTCAAAACCCAGTATAAACCAGCCTCTCGCTTGATTACCTGCGGTCATGTCACGCCGGACGTGGAACTCGCCGCCAACCGAGCGGAAATCGAGTTGATTGAAGTTTTGGGACCGTCGCCGTTTTCTTCGGACATTCAAAACGTCCTGAAGATTATCTCTTCTCCCCACGATATCGTCTACGTCGCAAATCCCAACAAAATAACCGGCGCACACTTCGCCGTTTCCGACTTGGAACGGCTCGCCCGCACCGTCCCCCAGGGAACGCTTATCGTGGATGAGTACTACTACGACTTCTACGGCATTTCGGCGTTCCCCTTGGTGGATTTGCTGACCAACGTCATCATCATCCGCTCCTTCACCTCCTCCTTCGGTGTCACCTCTTCCGACAGCGGCTTTATCCTGGCGGCACCTGAAACCATCAACATCGTGAAAAGCTCTATCCTCGAAAAACCGTTTTCCTCCACCATGCGGAAAACGATTTACACCACCTTGGTGAACGAGAAAGAGCTCTCCCAGCACCTGCACCACATTCACGAGGAATCGCTGCGGGTGGCGACCGCTTTGAATCGACTGCATGTGCAGTGCCGCATCACGGCAACCGACTTTATTCTCTTGCGGGTTGCCGATCCTACCCAGGTGGGTAATTTCTTGGCAAGCTACAAGACCCCGGTCGACAATCTCGACGGCTATCCCCAATTGAAACACTATATGCGCTACCGTCTCCAGTCGCCCTATTCCAACGACCGGCTCCTTGAAGCGTTCAAGAAGATGCCGCCCGCCTATTACCGGATGAAAACTCTCGACCGCCGGGCTGTCACCTTGCGCTCGGGGCAAAAAGAATATCCGACCAAACAAGACCAAGCACAAAAGGTAACGGAAAGGAAGCGGACCAGGGTAGAAGAATTGACTTCAACACCGGTGAAGAAATCACCTGAAGTTGCCGAAATAAAATAGCACGGGGGTGTCACAACTCTCAAACTGCAGGCAACTCAGGAAAGGAAGCTCAAGCTTCCGACCGGCTGAAATAAGGGGCGTTAGACAAAGAAAATGTCCATGGCACGGACTGACACGGCATTCAGGCAACAAGAAGGAATCACGGATGATTCTACCAGCGTTCAATCTGTCATTGAACAGATTGAGGAAGAATTCACCCAACCGTCAACTCCTTCTTCCAGAGAATCATCCTCTGCCGACTCCACGCAAGGCAAAGCCTCCGAAAAATACCCTTTTTCTCGTTATTCACCTTCACCTAAACCAAAACAATCCTCCTTCGCCCGGCAATGGGCACGGAAGCTCTTTTTCCAACTGCTGGGCACCACCGGCACCACGTTGCTTTCACTTCTGGCACTGGGAACCTCCTTAGCTCTGACTGATATCCTCAAACCTTTCCCTTTTCCCTTGGTGGGAATGCTGATTGCCGTCCGCTTGTCGGTAGGCTACTTTTCTTCCCCCCCCTCGGTGTTTGCCGCCTATCCGATTCGCAAACGGGTGCGGCAGGTTCTCCGAGATGAAAGCCTGCTCACCGCAGGGCTTATTGTCGGAGCGTATCTCTTCGACTGGAATTTCCCGCGCCTGACGGCGGGAGTCTTCTTTATCGGTAATCTTTGCTTGCAGCTCGGCTGGTATTTCCTTGCTCAACTGACGCTCAAGAGCGGCATAACGACCTCCGTGTCAAAACCTTCTCTTCGGAAACAAGAAATCGTCATTCTCGGAACCGGCGACCATGCCAAGCAACTCACTGACGCCATCTTGAACAGTCCGGAGCTCGATGTTTCCATCAAAGGATTTCTTGATTACCGGAAAACCGGCTTCTGGCGGTATCGCGACATTCCTCTTCTCGGCAGCCCTGATATACTGGAAAAGCTTATTGCTGCCGAACAAGTCGATGCTTTGGTCATCGCCGTGGAAGCGGAAGATTTCCCGCACCTTCACGGCGTCGTCGAAACGGCGGAAGCGATGGGAGTACCGCTCTGTTTTTCCCCGCTCCTGTACACCAATACCCTCAGCTCGGTTCGGTTGGGAGAAATTGGCAACCTGCCGCTTTTACGGCATCAAGGTGTTTCCGACAATAAACTGGCATGGCTGATAAAAAACACCATGGACAAAATCGGCGCATTGGTGGGAATCGTCTTGACGGCGCCCCTTATGTTAGCGGCTGCCGTTGCGATTAAACTCGACAGTCCGGGACCGATTCTCTTCAAGCAGCGTCGCTCGGGACTCCATGGCAGAACGTTTTTACTTTACAAATTCCGCACCATGCACAGCGACGCCGAAAAGCAGCAGGAGTTATTGAAAGAGTTAAACGTCATGTCGGGACCGGTTTTCAAAGCGAAAAACGATCCCCGCATTACCCGCGTCGGCAGAATTTTGCGGAAATACTCCATTGACGAAGTGCCGCAGTTTTTCAACGTCCTCAAAGGCGATATGTCGCTGGTGGGACCGCGACCGCCTTTACCCAAAGAAGTCGTACAATACGAACCGTGGCAACATCGGCGCCTGTCGATAAAGCCGGGCATTACCTGCCTATGGCAAATCAACGGCAGAAATCATATTGACTTTGACCAGTGGATGAGGCTTGATTTACAGTATATTGAAAACTGGTCGTTATGGGAAGATGCGAAAATCTTGGTTCGCACCATCCCAGCCGTTATCAAAGCTACAGGTGCGCTCTAAGCAAAAGAAAAATGAAATCTCGACCCCACCACCATACCCCACCCCGGCGGGGCAAGATGCTCCCGAAAGCGGCGGCGTTTTTTTGTCTGTTGCTCTCATCAGCATATGCGGCGGGGGTGCTGCCGACGATAGAAGATGAGTACTCTTTTGTTTACGACCGTATAGAACGGCTCGACGTCCTTTCTCCCACCGGTATTTTCTATCACGTTGGGCCCTATACCTTACAATATCACCCCGCTACCCTCAAGCCGTTTGAGCACTTGAAATCCGTACCGCCGAAAAATCTCCTGATGCGGTTTTCCTTCAAAGAAGAACTCTACTCCGCCAAAGACAGCAGAGCTACCGGTTTTGAATCTTTCCGCGGGGGCATAGCGGCATCGCCAACCGACCGGCTCTTTCTCTATGCCAACGTCGTCCTTGACGAACAAAAAGCGAAAGACGAAACCTACACCGGCAAAAAGTGGCGTGGTTTGGCAGGGGAAATAGAGCAAGCCTTTTTCACCTATGGGACGGACAACTTTCGACTGACCGGCGGGCGGTTTGCTTCATTCTGGGGGATGCGGCGGTCGTTGGTTCTATCCCCGACGGCTGCGATGGACGGGTTCGGGTATTCGGTGCGGTGGGGACGATTGCTTCTTTCGTACCGTTTGGCGCGTTTGGATGGTAAAGACCCCGAGCGTGACAGCGTCAGCCAATTCGAGAACCGTTATTTTGCCGGTCATCGCCTTGACATCAAAATGAGCCGTAACTTTCAAGCCGGCTTGTTTGAAACGGTCGTTTTCGGCGGTCCGGGGCGGCAAGTCGAGCTGTACTATCTGAACCCGATTCTTTTCTATCATGGCGCCCAACTGAACGAAGGAAACGACGACAATACTTTCGTCGGTTGCGATTTTTACTTCCTCCCGTGGCACGGGGTGAAACTGTACGGACAATTTTTGCTGGACGATATCCAGGTGGACAACAAAACCCAAGCCGACCAAGAGCCCGACGAATATGCTTTCCTGACGGGAATCTACTGGGCGGATATTCTCCCGACCGTTGATGTTCGGCTGGAATACAGCCGGGTAACGACCTGGACCTTCAATCAGCAACTGGAGCGTAACCGATACCTCGTGAACGGTCACCTCATCGGGGGAGCGTTGGGCAATGATTATGACGACCTCCGCTTCACTGTCGAGAAGTGGCTCGGCAAGGATTTTATTACTGCTATTAACTTTCGCCTCACTCGTCAAGGCGAAGGAAACGTCACCGACGAATGGACGGCACCGTGGCTGCTTGCTACCGGTAAGTACCGCCAATCCTTCCCGAGCGGCGTGGTGTGCACAACGACCGGACTGTCATTAGGAAGCCGTGGCTTTATCATGCGGCATTTCTACCTCGATTTCGACGGGGGCGTCAACTGGGTCGAAAACTACGATCACCATCAAAACGATAACCGTGTCATACCGTACTTCCGGCTAAAAATCATCTCTTTCCTCTCGACCGACATCGGAGTGGAATAACCCATCTACCACTACCAAGCCGTGCCCTACTAAAACTTAGAAGTGCGTTATTTCCCATCCGTCAGGAAAGGATTCCTAACGGCGCGGTGTAGTTTTTCAAGTAGGGAAGATCCGGAACGGATCTGCCTATCTCATGCTCCCTTTTGGAGATGGGTGATTCATCCTTCTTAGTCGTTAGCTTGGGGCGCCCAACCGCTTGCGGTGGCACCGCAAGGGCGTTTTACTTTAGCCTTTGGTAGCGACTGTCTTGTAAGTCAAGAGAAGGTCTCGAAAGAGACCTGCCGAAAAGCCAAGTGACGGTTAAAGTACTCCCCAGTTCTGAAACACCCGTCAGGTGCACAGCGGAAAATTCCTCTTTCACAAATGTGAATCACATGACACTCCCTCCATGAGAAAACCCTCATGTGATGTGACGGTCATGTAATAGACAGCTTCCCGGCACGACCATACTTTTTCTGACAAAAAGGAGAAAAATATGTCAGGAAGCCGCATCGTCTATCGGGACTGGATTGTCGAGCTGGGTGTTGATCCGGAAGAACTGAAATCGCACCGGCTCGTCGTTCCGGAAATTCCGGAGCATATCTCGTTTGAAGAGTTGATCGATATTGCCGCCCCACAGGCAAGCCCGGAAGAAAATACAGGCGTCTCACATGAGATTCAAGAGCAGGTACGTTTGGCACTGGAAAAACTCACCGAACCGGAACGGGAATTTGTCAGGCAGTTCTACTTTATGGGGAAAAGCTATCGCCGGATAGCCTATCAAACGGGACGAACCCTCCACAAGCTCGAAGCGCTTCACAAGCGGGTGCTCAAAAAATTGCGCAAAGAGTTGAGCGGATATGTCCGCAAGCGTTTTGGCATCGCCACGACCAAAACGCCGCCCTGCCTGCTGTGCCTTTCCCCGCACCGCAAGGAAATCGACCGGCTCATTCGGGAACGCGACAAAACGCAAACCTGGAAACCGGTCATGAAAATTCTCAGGGAACGCTACCACATACATATTACCTCGCCCCAGTTGCTCATCGGGCACGAAAAATATCATTAACCTCAAACAAAAGGAGTAAACAAATGTCGAAAGAGAAAGAATCGCGAAAAGTCCGCGGCGAGCATTGCTTGAACATTTTCGTTTCTTACGAGCTCAAAAGCCGCTTGAAAGCGCTGGCGGAAAAGTACGACCGCACCACCTCCGACATGGTGCGTGCCGTTCTGCGGATCGGCATTCCCATGATGGAGGGGCTTTCGCAAGCGGAGGAAATCATGGTCAAAGAATATATCCAACTCTTCCGCAAGCTGCGGCAGGTAAAATCGCTGAAAGAAATCTGAGCCGTGAAACGAGACTGGCGGATAAAAAAATGGCGGAAGGGATGGGAATCGAACCCATCGGGGACAACACGATTGCCCCCCGCACGGCTTTGAAGGCCGGGACCGCCACCAGACGGCATCCGCTTCCACCGGTAGTATACAACGTAGAACCCGAAATGGCAAATGAGAGAATTGCTTACCCGTGCATTTTTCCACCAGGCGAAAAAAGGCACGTCCACACCGGACGTGCCGATACAATTCTCGACTTCGGCAGTCTCTTTCGAGACCTTCCCTTCAACCCTCAACGAAACCTTGACTCCTAAGACGGTATCTACAATCTACTCTTCCCACGGCACGATTCACCTCCTTGTGTTCCGTACCGTAATCTAACCTGTTACCTATCTCCCCGGTTCATACCCTTGGGGTGCCCCACCGCTTGCGGTGGGTTATTCCATCCAAAAAGCCCCAGAGTAGGCAATCCCGGTACAGACCTGACACCATTATTTTTCACCCCTTGGCAGGTCTCTTCGAGACCTTCCCTACGGGTCCTTCATGAAGAAAACGCCGTCAACTTTTCAATCCACTTTTGCAACAATGTGTTCTGTTCCACTGTCAAGGTGTCCGGCACCGCCTCACCGATAAGGTACCGCTGCAAAGCATCCAGCGCCCGCCGGGTATCGGCAACCGTTAGTATTTTACCCGTCTCCCTCTTCAAGGTGTCCCGGTATTTCAACGTTTCGGAAATCAGCAGCGCCAGTGTTCCGCGCGGATCGGCACGGGTCTCAAACAGATGCTTCCCCCACTCGGCAAACCATGCTTCTAACTCGTCGCCTGCCATAGCTTAGAACAAACTTTCCTGCTCGGCACCGCCCGGCAGACTCAACCCGATATGTTTTGCCGCCTCCGGCGACGCCATTCTTCCCCGCTTGGTTCGGCGAATAAAGCCGATTTTGAGCAAGTACGGTTCGACCATATCCACCAGCGTATCGACCTCTTCGTTGAGCGTCGCCCCCAAGGCTTCAATTCCGACGGGACCGCCGTGATAGTACTCCACGATAACCCGCAGCAACTTGCGGTCAAGGCTGTCCAAGCCGAGCCGGTCGATGCCTTCCGCTTCCAATGCCTTGCAGGCTATCTCTTCGGTAATCACGCCGTCTCCTTTGACATCCGCATAATCCCGCACCCGCCGCAGCAAGCGGTTAGCGATACGCGGGGTTCCTCGCGAGCGCTGAGCGATGGTCTTGGCGGCTGCGGGCTCGATTTCGGTCGTGAGGAGCTTCGCCGAACGGTTGACGATTTCTTGCAACTCTTCGGTGGAATAAAAATCGATATGGTAGTACAAACCGAACCGGTCGCGCAACGGCGCCGACAACAACCCCGCTCGCGTGGTCGCCCCGATGAGAGTAAAGTGCTTGAGAGGGACATTGATAACCTTGGCGAAAGCACCTTTGTCCACCACGAAGTCGACTTTGAAGTCCTCCATCGCCGGGTAAATGAATTCCTCAATGACCGGGGAGAGACGGTGTATCTCGTCGATGAACAAAATATCCCGCTCGTTGAGATTTGTCAGTATTCCCATCAGGTCACCGGTACGCTGGAGCGCCGGACCGGCCGTGGCGACGATTTTCGAGCCCATCTCGTCAGCGATGATATGCGCCAGGGTCGTCTTTCCCAAACCGGGGGGACCATGGAAAAGAATATGCTCGACCGCTTCGCCTCGTCCTTTGGCGGCGTTCAACGTCACCTCGAGTTTCTCCCGAAGCTGTCGCTGCCCGATATATTCGCTCAAGCGACGAGGTCGCAACGAAAGGTGCAACGTCTCTTCTTCGTTCCCCAAGGCGGCACCGGTCACTATTCTTTCCCGTCCCATAGCTTAACTCAATCTCTCGCTTTGCCTGTTTCGTAACCGCGCTTTATCTCCCTTCGGTCGTTCCGACTCAAAAAAGCGCCTACTGGCGGTAATATACATCATCCCTTGCCGACCGGCTGAGATTTTTGCTCGTTTTTGAAGATTAAGGCAATCAATTGCTCCACGCCGGAAATCTTGGGATGCGTCGCCAGCGCTTTTTTAATCATTTCCTCCGCCTCGCGGCGGCTGTACTGAAGTTGTAATAATACTTCTATCGCCTCATCTTCAAACGGCACCGTAAGCCGCTCTTTGCGCGCCAACGGCTCGGCTTTTTTGGCAAGGGCAAACTTTGCCGTTTTCCCGTGAAGTTCGGCAATAATTTTCTCGGCTAACCGTCCCCCGATGCCGGGCAGGCGGCTGAGCGTTCCGACATCTTTGGTCTCAATCGCGGTGGCGATATCCCGTATCGGCAAGACCAACGATTTGAGCGCCTTTTTAATCCCCAACCCCGACACTTGAATCAAGAGGGAGAAAAATTCCCGGTCGACCGGATCGGTAAAGCCGAGCAACTTGGGGTAATGGTTGGCTTTTCGGTCGCCCGCTTCGATAAAGTAAATTGTTTCCAGCACCACTTCCTTACCGAGCGAACCGCTTTCGCGCAAACGTTCCGCCAAAGCGGAGGGCACCAACACTTCGTAGTACAAGCCGCCGTTCTCCACGAGGGCATAGTGCTCGGTGACCGCATGGAGTGTCCCGCGAATCCGACTAATCATAAACCACTTCCCGATTATGAGCCATCGCCCGACAATGACACAACGCCACCGCCAAGGCATCCGCCGTATCCGGCGGCTCCGGCACGGCCGGAAGCGCCAGGGTTGACGTTATCATTCGTTGCACCTGCCGTTTCGAGGCTCGTCCGTTGCCCGTTAGCGATTTCTTTATGCGCGTCGAGGCATAAGGGTATACGGGAATCCCGGCTTGTGCCGCTTTCAAAAAAATTATTCCCCGAGCATGTCCCATAATGATGGCGGTCTTGGGGTGCTTATAGTGAGAATACAACTCCTCCACCGCAATAGCTTCGGGAGAAAACTGCTTGATAATCTCTTCAATTTCCGACGCCAACATCAAGAGTTTCTCCGCCAAGCTCTGCCGCTCCCGCGTCCGAACAACACCCGCTTCCACAATTTCAACCCGCTGGGCGCGTTCTTCGAGTATGCCGTAACCGGTCACATGCAAGCCGGGATCGATGCCAAGGATACGCATAATGAGTATATATTAGGCTGTTCCCCGCCAATATCAACATAAAATCGCCTGCCTGCTTTCGAATTCCGGCGGTTTGACATCACTTTTTTGAAACCTGCGAGCTCCTTATTCGAATAAAGAAACATGGAAAAGCCAACGAAGCTATTCAACCGGAACTTCCTTCTCCTCTGGCAAGGACAACTGGTCAGCCAATTGGGCAACCAAGCGGTCATCATCGCCATCATGTTCTGGATAAAGCATGCCACCAATTCGGCAAGCTTGATGGGGCTGATTTTGATGGTGTCGGACATCCCGGCAATTCTACTGGGTCCCTTTGCCGGAACGTTTGCCGACCGCTATTCCCGCCGTCGCATTATCATCCTGTGCGACACCCTCAACGGTATCGCCGTGCTCGCTTTGGCGGGAATGCTCTATTGGCAACCGAACGCCACCAAGCTCATATTGATAGCAATTTTCGTGGTGTCGGCAGTCTCGTCCGTCATCGGAGCTTTTTTCCGTCCGGCGATTTCCGCCGCTATCCCGGACCTGGTGCCGAATGACAAACTGGCGGCGGCAAACTCCATGAACCAAACTTCCCTCCAGCTCTCCACCTTTGTGGGGCAAGGTGCCGGGGGCGTCCTCTACCGCGTTCTCGGAGCGCCTCTGCTGATTCTCATCGACGGAATAACCTATCTCTTCTCCGCCTTGAGCGAATCGTTCATCACCATCCCGCAACACATACCGGAAAAACCGAAGAATCGGCGGGAAATCTGGCGGAATATGAAAGACGACCTCAAGATGGGTTTTCGCTATGTATGGCGAAATCTCGGACTGCGACATCTGTTCGTCATGGCGGGCATTATCAATTTCTTTTTCTCCCCCTTCATGGTCTTGTTGCCGTTTTACGTCGAAGACCAACTCCACACCACCACCGACTGGTTCGGTTACATCTTAGCTGCCGTCGGCTTGGGGAGCCTGGTTGGGTTTGCTATTGCCGGGGCGATTAAAATTTCCGGCAGAGTGAGAAGTCGGCTCTTGATTGCCGCTATTATTCTCCTCGGTCTTGTTTTCGCCGTCATGGGAGTATGGCAATCTCCCATCGAAGCTGTGGCGACAATGTTCTTCATGGGAATCCTGTCAGGCTTCATCAACATCAGCATTATGACCATCCTTCAGATTACCACGCCTTCGACAATCCGCGGCAGGGTGTTCGGCTTCTTGAACACTCTCAGCATGGGCTTGGCACCGCTGGGAATGGGACTCTCCGGTATCGTCGCCGATTGGCTAAATCATAAGATCGGACTTATTTTCGGAATATGCGGAGCAATTATCCTTCTTGTCGTGATTTTGGTTTCTTTCCAGCCGGAATTCAGGAAATTCTTAGCGTTTGAGAAGCCGACCGAAGCGGCGCCATAAGAAAACCCACCAAGGGACGTCATCCCGTAGCACTTTGATGCTTCGCTTTTTCTTAATCCGATTGCTTTACTCCATTCCACACGACAAAGCAATGCGCAAACGACTCTTCCATGTAGCCCATAGACACTTTCATCTTAATGGGAGAAAGTCAGTCGTGAAGATCACTACGAAAATATAAACATTTTGTGGAAATTTCTTGACACGTACTATAACGTACTATTAACGACTTTGAAGAACTTTTCGCGCTGATTTTTAGGAACCGAACCGGTCGGAATAGCGAGTACTTCCACCGTTATCGCACGCTTTCCCTTTATGAAGATAATGTCATTTTGTTTTACGTGATACGCCGGTTTTACCGTGCGACCATTGACGGTTATCATGCCGTTTTGCGCCAGTTCTTTGGCAATCGTCCGCCGTTTGACTACCCCCACTGTCGAAAGATAATCGTCAATACGCATCGGCGGTTATAAGCGTTTTTCGATATACGTTTTTTCTTTGAGCTTGGTCAACCATTTATCGATAAGACGAGCGGCTTTTTCCTGACGCGTCATCTCTTTCAACTCGTCGTAATCATCCGTCAGAGTCAGTTTCCGTGCCGGTTGGTAATCAAGCAGCTTCAAAATGTGGATACCGAACTTCGAGCGGATGGGACCTTTGTATTCGCCGGGCGTATTCCATCCGGTAACGGCTTGGGCGAAAACTTCCGGCAGCTCCGAAGTGGCGAACCAGCCGAGTTCTCCTCCTTGGGCGCGGGTTTCGTTGTCGTCGGAAAAATCTTTCGCCAACTGCTGAAAATCGCCGCCGTTGCGAACCACCTGCAACAACGAATCCGCCAAGTGCATGACCCGTTCGGTGTCCGCTTGGCTCGGCTCTACCGCCAGAAGGATATGGCGAAGGTGAAGCCGGTCGCCTTTTTTCTCTTCGCATTTGATAATATGATATCCGAACTGGGTACGGACGACACCGGAAATATCACCCACCGACAACTTGAATGCCGCTCGGGCAAACTCCGGTACGACGTCCTCACGAGATACAAATCCCAAGTCCCCGCCCGAGGCACCTGCTCCCATGCTGGAATACTTCTCGGAAAGGGCGGCAAAATCCTCGCCCGCCAAAGCCCGCTTGCGAAGTTCCATCGCCAGAGCTTTCACCGAATCTTCAATCTCCGGCGAGGGTTTAATGGTGAGAAGGATATGCGCCAATTTGACCGCTTCCGGTTGTTCCGGGAGAGAATCTTTGTAGCGGGAATAAAACTCTTCCACTTCGTGACGTGACACGGCGACCGATGACAACTTTTTCTGAATGAGGCGTTGCTTGATAAGCTGATTTTCCACCTCCGGGCGGTATCTTTTCTTCAGTTCTCGAATCGTCAGCCCTTCTGCGGCAAGGGCTTGGATAAACTCGTCATGCGATTTGAAGTTCCGGGAGATGCGGGAGATATGTTCGTCAAGCGCCTGATCGACCTCTTCGGGCCTCACGCTGATGGACGTATCCTGTTGAGCGGCGAGGATGAACAACTGGTCGGAAATCATCTGGTCGATGACTTCCTCCTGCAATTGCTTGATTTCTTCTTCGTTTTGCGGACGTTTCCCCGATTGGATGGCGTAAATTTGCATCTGGCTTGCCAACTCGGAAGCCAAAATGACCCGATCTCCGACCACCGCCACAATGCGGTCGATCGTTTCCCTTTTTGCCCATGAGGTGTGGGTTAATCCAAAGATGACGAGCAACGATGAGATAACCCACACCCGAAGGCATTGCATACCGTTCAACACATTTCTACGAAGTAGTGTCCGGCGTACCCGTAGACGCATATTTATCCATGTCGATAGTAGACCACAAAGCGTCGTCGTACACCACGACCTTGGTGGTTTTCTTCCGTTCTTCCACCCACTGGGCAAGAGCTTCTTCCTCCTGCTGTTTGGTAAGCTTCTGGACAATATCCCGTTTCATGCCCAAATAGTCCTTCAATTGGGCGTCGATTTTGTCAACGACGTAAATGAGCGAATATTTTCCTTCAGTCGGAATCGGTCCGGCAATGCCGCCAATGGGGGTTTTCCACGCTTCATCGAACAGTTCCGGGAACCACCTTCGCTGAATATAGCCCAAGTCGCCTCCGCCGATACGTTTGCCGACCCGCTCGGTCATATCCATGGCGGCTTGTTTGAAGTCCTCGAAGGACTTAAGTTCTTTTTTCAGCTTCTTGGCTTTGAGCTCATCGCTGAGAAGAATTTCGTGAATGTAGACCTTGGCGGGGACGGTAAACTCATCGGGGTGGTCGTCATAATATTTGCGAATGGTCGCTTCGTCCGGCGGCGGCGGTTTGGGAAGGGAATCATCCCGCATGATTTCCGCCATCGCCAGTTCCTTGAACAGTTTCATCTTGCGATGGAACTCCGGATCGTTGTCGATGCCTTCCTTCAACGCTTCCATCACCAACACGTCGTTGAGCTTCAGTCGAAAGATAATCGTCGCCAGCGAATCGTAATCGTCAAAATCGGGACGGACATTCCGCGGGACGGTTTTGTTCGCCAGGTTGAGATATTCGCTGACGGTCATCTGTCCGCCATTCCAGGTCGCCAGCACCAGTTCTCTTTCGTTCCGGTCGAGCTGCTCCAAATCGAAGTCGTTTTTCGGAAGGGTTTTCAGCAAAACCGGCGGATAAATCACCTCGCGCTTGTGCAAGAGATAATTACAAGTGGCGGTATCGATAGTGACCCTATACTTTTCTTTGATCTCGTTGAAGTATTTTTCGCCTAACTGGTTCTGCTTGTACCGACGCACCATCTCCACCAGTTGGCTGCGCATCGACTTGTAATCGGTGCGCTCGTCGTTCGGGATTTTGTCCACCAGCTTGATAATATGATAGCCGTATCGCGTCTTCACCGGCGGAGACACTTCGCCCGGCTCCATGCTGAACGCCGCTTCTTGAAATTCATCTACCATCGCCCCCCATGTGAAATATCCCAGGTCACCCTTGTTGCGCTTGGCGGAGGGATCCTTGGAATACTTGTAGGCGAGCATTTCAAAGTTCTCTCCGTTCTTAATCCGATCCAGCAACATTTGGGCGGTGTCGAGATTGTCAACCAAGATATGGGAGACTTTCACCTTGTATTCGAGATGGTTATAAAAATCTTTCAGGTCGGCTTCCGTCGGTTCCGCCTTGTCGGTAATTTTTCTTTTCAACAAAACATCAATGAGAAATTTGTCCCGGTTGGCAAGCACCACCCGGCTGAGCTCTTCGAGCTTATCGATGCCTTTCTCGTACGCCGCTTGAATCAACAAGCGATCGATGATGATACTGTCGAGCAGTTGCTTTTTGAAATCAAACTCATCCTGCGCGGAACGGAAGGGATAGTTTTGTTTGTAAAACTCGTTGAATTCTTCGGTCGTGATTTCGTAATCGCCGACCTTGGCTAAGACCTTACCGCCGGATTTCCCGCATGAGAGCCACAAACCGGCGGCAAGAATACAAACAATACCAATACTCAGAATCTTTTTTCTACTCATCAAAAATATATCCTCCAGAATACGTCTCTTTTACCCTCTTCCGGTCGGCGAGTTCCGGTCGCCGGGTAGAATTCCCTCCATTATACATGAAAGTCCCTGCTTCTCCAAGCGATTTCAGCAGGGAGGCGGCATGTTGTTTTTCAGAGTTATTCGTAGTCGGATTCCAGATAATCTTTCATGTATGATTCACGGTTAATACGACGGGAAAGCTTTTCGGAGAATTCCGCAGCGGAGTTTTTCCCGTACACTTTGAGCATATGGTTCATGGCGATGACTTCGGAAATGACGGTGATGTTCTTCCCCGGCGAGATAGGGACCTTCACATACGGGATACTTACCCCTAAAATCGTAGTCCGCTTTTCCTCCACCCCCAACCGCTCATATTCTTCCGTCTCCGACCACAACACCAGGTTGACTTCCACTTCGATACGTTTTTGCACCCGGATTGCCCGAATGCCAAACAACTCCTCGACGTCGATAATCCCGACCCCGCGAATTTCCATATGGTGCCCCAACAGCTCCGCTCCGGTACCGATAATGACATCCGAAAAGCCACGGGTGATACGCACCACGTCGTCGGCAACCAGACGGTGTCCCCGCTCCACCAAGTCGAGGGCGACTTCCGACTTCCCGATACCCGATTTGCCGGTATAGAGCAGACCGACCCCATACACGTCGACCAGCGTCCCGTGAACGGTAATCGACGGGGCAAAGACATGGTCCAGATACGCCGACAGCCGGTTGATGAGCTCCACCGTCGTCAAGCGGCTGGAAAAGACGATGGTATTGTACTTGTCGGCGGCGTGGAGAAACTCGATGCGGGGAGCGATGCCCTTCGAAATCACCACCATCGGAATATCGTACTCGAAAAGCTGGTGAGAAATCTCGATTAACCGCTCGACCGAAAGACGGCTCATATATGCCATTTCGGTCTCTCCCAAAATCTGTATCCGCCGATTGGAGAACCGCTCGAAAAAGCCGGTCAGCGCTAACCCCGGACGATGGAGATCAGGATGACGGATGAGTTTTTTCATCCCCTCCGCGTTGCTGTTCAAGGGGGTCAGTTCCAGCTCTTGATTGCGGGCTTCGTAAAGTTTTCCGACTGTAATTCCTGTCATAACGCCTCAATATATGTAGGTTTCCTTCCCGGGGGCAAGAAACAAAATTGACAAAAAAAGCCAAGTCTTCTTTTTGAAGACTCGGCTTCTGCGCTCTCTTCACAATCACAGGAGGAAAGCTTTGTTATTCTTGTCAATCAAGTTTCTTCTGAATCTCTTTCATCTCTTTTTGGAGCGATCTTAATTCGTCTCTCAGTTTCTCCATCTGCTCTTCCAACTCGCCCTGATCGAAATCTTCATCCATGTTCAGTGTCGGGAAAGGGGGAAAGGGGAAAAAGCGTCCTTTCATCTTGGGAAAGTTAAAATAAACATCGGGGTCAAACATCTGGTGGAAAGAGTAGACATCCTCGTCTTCATCTCCTTCGCCGACTTCGACGGTAAACTCTTTCTCTTTCTTTTGACGAACAACAGTGATTGTCACTTTGTCGCCCGGTTCTTTTTCTCCAATGATATCCTGGACATCTTCGATATCCTCCACCTGCTCGCCGTCAATGGAGACAATCACGTCTCCGGCACGCAAACCGGCTTCTTTCGCCGGAGAATCTTTCATCACCTCAGTGATAAGAGCACCGTTGCCTTTTTCCACGCCGAAATAATCACCCAACTGCGGGGTCAAATTGGTCAGACCGACGCCGATGTAGCCGCCCCCTTCGTTATCCGATTCGTACGAGAAAAAGTATTTCCGAACATTCGCCGGGTTTCTGCCGGTCGAGAACGACCAGTCCTCCTCCGGCTTTTCGCCCAAGGTGACGGTTATTTCTTTCTTGTCGTCCCCGCGCATGACGGTCAACGTAACTTCATCACCGGGCTCGCTTCTGCCGATTAAAGAAATCAGCCGGTCGGCATTGGCGATGCGTTTACCGTTGATGCTGATAATAACGTCGTCTTCTTTCAATCCAGCTTTCTCGGCAGGGGAATCTTCGATGACCTCATTGATGACGACGCCGTAATCAACCGGCAAGTCAAACACTTCCGCTAATTCTTTATCCACCGTCTGGGGGTAAATGCCCAGCCATGCTCCGTCATTGCCGTTATGGGATTTTGCCATCAAAGGCACGGTTATCAATCCGATTGCCAGAATCCCGGCAGCCAATACATACCACGCTCTTCTCATATCCGCTCCTTTTTTTGATTTTTGTAGCTTATACGGAGAACGGCAAATCAGAGTTTCATGAAAAGCTCCCTCGCCCATTGATGTATGATGCTAAGATATTGCTACTTACGAGGATAAAACGATACCCCCACTCCGGCGGTCAACGCCAGCCGATAAGGAGAACGCACCCGCTCGGCGGAAAAAATCACCTTCAAGGTCAAGGTTTCCTGCAGTGGGAACATCACCACGCCCTGACTTTGCCACCCATCGGCGGAACCGCCGCCTGACAGGTGCAACGTCACACTCCCGACCGCTCCGTCCGGATTGAGAAAGAGAGAATCCGGTTGATACGTGGAGGAGTAAATCCGTATTCCCCCGTACCCCTGCACGACATCGGCGGCTTCCTTTTGCTCGTACCGGCGATAGCCGGCAAGGAAGGTAACGTGCCGTGACACCGGAAGCATCAAGCGAGCATCCCACAACGTCGAAAACGATCCTTTTGCATACGTATAAAATCGCCCGCCCGCCGCCAGAGAGGCAATCACGCCACCGACCGCCCCGTCCGGATTGACCGCAGCGGAAGAGGTGAGCGGATTCTTGAAGTAGTACGTGAGCCCACCCCACAAGTAATGCCGGACGCTGTCACGGACACGAGGCTGATACGAGACATTCAAGACGACTTTAGAGGAAGCGACAAAGCTCATCCCCAGCGAATACCTCTGCTCATCGCAGGGACGATAGGCACCCTTCTTGGAAATCGACGCGTAAGCGAAACTCGCATGAAACCCCACTTCTCCCACTCGCCCAGCCGGATGGTAGACCGGCTGATGCACCAGCGGTACTGATGCCGACGCCACCGATATTGTGAACGCTGCCAACAGCATACCGATCGCCCCCCACCTCCGGCGTCTTCCCAGCCGCCGCACCGACCCAACTTTTCTCTTTCCTCTTTGCACATGCGAATATAAACAGGTAACCCCCCGCCACACAAGACGGAAGGGAAGATTTCTCGACGGCTGGACGTATCGGCGTGTCCATGCTGCGCTGACTTCCCGACAGAGCAGGAGGGAAAAACCTGTTGACACTCAGCCGATTTCCGATATTTATTAAATAAAGCTGCCGGTTGGGGCGTCAAAAGTGAAACGTCGGCAACGCAAATGAGGAAACAACCGGTACGACTGGTGGTATAATAAAAATGGCTCATTCAATCGTCAATAGAAGAGTCCTGATGCTCAATCAGAATTACGAACCGCTGACGGTCTGCTCGGCGAAGCGGGCGATTGTGCTTGTTTTTCAGGGTAAAGCCGAGATGATTGAGAAAGCCGACGGCTTGAAACTGCGGACGGTTTCAAAGAGTTATGCCCTGCCCTCGGTGGTGCGGCTTTGGCAGTATCGAAAAGTCCCCCACAAACGGATTATGCTGACGCGGAAAAACATCCTCACCCGCGACAACCACCAGTGCCAGTACTGCGGCAGTTTCAAAGGACCGATGACGGTTGACCATGTCATCCCCAAGCGATTGGGAGGACAGGAGACGTGGGAAAACTTGGTCTGTGCTTGCTCGAAATGTAACAACAAAAAAGGCGACCGGACGCCGCAAGAAGCGGGTATGAAATTGCTGCGGAAACCGACCCGCCCGACCTACATCACTTTCATTCAGCGCCATTACGGCATCGCCGCTCAGTGGAAGCCGTATCTTTTCCTTGATTCCAGCATCGGCGGAGCGACGACCTAATTGGCTGACATTTTCCCTGTAGCTTTATTTTTTTGAAGAGGGGCGGTGCTTTCTTGCCGCTTTTTCAAAAGCCGGTGAGCTGAGTTTTTTTATCGCTTTGTCCAAAGAAGCGATATCGCCTTCCGTCAAACGGGAGAGCTTTTCGGAAAAGGTCCCCGATGTGATTTCCTCAAGCAGCTCTTTCATCCTTTGTTTCACATCTGCCGTGAAAATCTTTTCCGCTGCCCGAATAGAGCCGTAGCGTGCCGTCACGGAGATACGCCGGAACATCCCTTCGATACCGTAGCGTTTTATCAGCTCGACAATCAAGTCAAGCTGGTAGGCGACTTCAAGATAAGCGTTCTCCGGCGGGATACCGCTTTCCACCAGAACATCGAAGCCGTTTTTTATCAAGCCCGCCAAGCCGCCGCATAAAACCGCCTGTTCGCCGAAAAGATCACCTATCGCTTCGCGGGCGAATGTCGTGGGAATGAGCTTGTCGTGGGGGATGCCGATTGCTTCGGCTAATTCTCGGACGGTTCTTTTCGCTTTGCCGCTTGGGTTTTGATGGACGGCAGAGAAAGCGGAGAAGGGCTCACCAGTGAGATATTTCTCTCGGACAGCAACTCCCGGGGCGTGCGGTGCGATCAAAATGACGTCATGGTTCGGCGAAGGCACGACAAACCGGAAGTGAATCGACATTCCTTGCAGAAACCAGAGGGTGTGATAGGGGGATAGGTTCTTGGCAATGGAACGGCGGTAGACTTTGCCGTGGCAATGGTCGGGAAAGGCAAAACAAACAACGTCGGATTGTTTTACCGCTTGAGGAATGGTGGTGATGTCGCTCATACCGTCTTTCTTCGCCAAAGCGCGTGAAGAAGAACCGCTTCTGAGCCCGACCACGACGTCGTATCCCGAGTCGCGGAGGTTTTGCGCCAAGGCTCGTCCTTGGGAACCATACCCGAGCATGGCGACGACTTTTTTGGTGCCTTGCCTCTTTTTCATACCGGCAGTATAACTTCTCGATTGACAATTGCCAAGAGGACTGTTCATTACCGGTATGGATAAGCTGGAACACGCTCTTGTCCGCCTGGTCAAGGCGGCGTTGGAAGAGGATGTCGGAGCGGGGGATATTACCTCGCTGGCATGTTTGGAACCGAATCCCATCACCGCCCGTATAGTCGCCAAGTCGGCAGGGGTGCTCTCCGGGATGCGCGCCGTCGAAGCGGTCTTCAAAACAGTCGATGCCGCCGTGGAATTGAATATGCTCAAGCAAGACGGCGACTCTTTCCAGCCCGGGGATACGATTGTCACTATCAAGGGGTACAACCATCCGGTGTTGGTTGCCGAGCGAACGGCGTTGAATTTTTTGGCGCACCTCAGCGGGGTAGCGAGCCTCACCGCCCGCTTTGTGGAGAAAATCACCGGTCATCCCTGCAAAATTTTGGACACCCGCAAAACGACGCCGGGGTGGCGGCTTCTGGAAAAAGAAGCGGTGGTACACGGCGGCGGTGCCAACCATCGGCTAGGGCTGTACGATATGGTTCTCATTAAAGACAACCACATCGCCACCGTCGGCTCGGTAGGGGAAGCGGTCAGGCGAGCGCGAGAGTATCTCCGTTCGGAAGATTTTCGGCGTCAATTCGGTGTCTCACCAGAAACGGTGGAGATTGAAGTGGAAGTGACCAACCGGGAGGAATTGACGGAGGCAATCCAAGCCGGAGCTTCCCGCTTGCTTTTGGACAACCAAACCCCTGAGAGTCTTCGGGAGTTGGTAACCCTTGCCCGGAAGCTTCGCAAGGAGGTGCTGCTTGAAGCGTCGGGGAACGTTTCCCTTGAAAATGTTGCCGAAATTGCAGCGACGGGCGTGGATTTTATTTCCATCGGAGCGTTGACCCATTCCGCTCCCGCCAGTGATTTCAGCCTTCGAGTGGAGTGAACTTCCTTATTTTCCTTTGCCTATCATTTCCCGCAAGATGGTCAGACAGGTAAGGTACTTTTTTTCGAAATTCGGTTCCGCCGGGATGAACCGGTAACGGGGATGGCGAGCCCACACGTGCCGGATTGATTTTTCAATCGCTAAAACTTCTCCGATCGTTTCGGTTCGGATGTTGTCCTGTTGGTAGAACTCTTCTCCCAAGGCGGCGCTGCTGCCAAGCTGAATGACGCCGGTGTAGCGGCGGTATTCTCTGTCCAAGGTCGTGCCGACACGGAGCATGGTTTCCGGATGAAAGGCAAACGCATCCACCGTACCGCGATCGGTTATAAACGGACGATCGGGATTGGCATCTTCCCGTGCTACTTGGCGGCGGTAGATTTCCAGATGAAACTGCTGCCAGTTCTCCCGGTAGGCGGGGTTTTCTTCCAATAGGCGGCGCGCCAACTCTTCAAAAAAGAGAAAGGAAGCAAATTCGGTTTCTTCTTGGAGCCTTTTCCACACCTCCGTTTTCCCGGAGGCGGGCGCTCCGGTAATAACGATTTTCGGTATCATCACAAAAAAACTATGTTTATCAATTTATACTGTCAAGCAGGGGGCATGGGTCCTATCGTCCACAAAAAACGTCCGTTTCACTTTTCACCTTTTTCTCTTCGTTTTTGCTTGACTCCTGTACAAATGAGCAGTATTTATCAGATAGGACATGCGTGGAATCGGAAAAAAGGTAACAAGGCAATGATGGCGCCGTTGAAGCAACCGCTGACGGAAAAGCAGCGGGCGATTTTGGAGTATATTCGAGAGCAAATTACCACCCGCGGTCACTCTCCGACGGTGCGGGAAATTGGGCGGCATTTTGGTATCACTTCCACTAACGGTGTGCGGACTCATTTGAATGCTCTCATCAGAAAAGGTTACTTGAAAAAAGAGCGCTTTATTTCCCGCGGGCTCGAGCTGGTGCACCCTCCGGCTGCGATTGGACGAGTGCCGCTGGTCGGAACGGTTCCTGCCGGTGAGCCTATCGATGCTATCGAAAACATCGAGGGAGAAATCGCCCTCGACCGTTCTTTCCTTCCCCGTGGGGATACGTTTACCTTGCGGGTAGTCGGCGACTCGATGAAAAACGCCGGTATCCTCGATGGCGATATCGTCATTGTGAAAAAGCAACAGGTGGCGCAAAAGGGCGATATCGTCGTTGCCGTTATCGAAGGAGAAGCGACCGTTAAGCGGTATTATCCCCAGGGGAACACCGTTCGGCTGGAGCCGGAGAATGAAGAATTCGAGCCGATTATCGTCCGGAAAGGCTCGGGAGAGTTTCGCCTTGCCGGTAAGGTCGTCGGGTTATTAAGAAAAATGCAGTAGGAGCACTCCCAGCCTTTTCAGTGGAATTTTGTCGCAGCTATGCCGTACCTGGATTTGAAAACCTACTCGTTGTATTATGAAGAGTATTCCCCGTCGGAAGATGCATTAAAGAGCACGGTGCCGATAGTCTTTCTCCACGGTTTCAGTTTGGATAGACGGATGTGGCAACGGCAGGTGGAATTTTTTCGCCGACGCTACCGGGTGATTGTTTTTGATTCGCGTGGACATGGATTATCGGGGGACCCTCCGACAGATTACAGTCGGGCTCATCGAGTGGAAGAATTAAAGCAACTGGTGGATTATCTCCAAATAGAGCGTTTCCATTTGGTCGGGTTGTCGATGGGCGGCTCGACCGGCATCGGGTTTGCCTTGACTTACCAAAACCGCCTGGCTTCTCTGACGTTGGCAAGCACCAGCGCCGCAGGCTATCAAGCAGGTAAAAAATTGTCGATGATTGACCGTATCGCCCGCGAGCACGGCGTGGAAGCCGCTCGTCAAAAGTGGAAGGAAGTTACTCTCAGTTGGTATCCCGAAGAGAAGCGACAGATAAAAGAGTTTCTCGAGCAAATGATGGATGACTATTCCGGGGCGGTGTGGCGCGACCCTCAACGGGGCAAATATCCCAAAGAAGAAGATCTTCCCCGCGTCCATGCCATCACTATCCCGACGCTGATTTTAACGGGAGAGCTTGATCATATCTTTTTCCCTTTGTCGACTTTTCTCCGCGAACGCATCCCTCATAGCCGCTTGGTTGTCTTTCCCGGAGTCGGACACATGATAAACCTCGAAGCGCCGGACAAGTTCAACGAAGAAGTGGCGCACTTTTTGGAAAATATCGGGACTTCAACGTAAACGTATGGTTTTTTTGACTATCCCTTTTCTCTCTCCTTCACGCTAAGCGGTTGGGTGGGAGAAAGATACGATGGTACCGACGAGGCTTCTTGTTTTTCCCCTCCCAATCAGAATTGACACCGCTTGGTTTGCCATTATATTTCTGCTTCACCGGCAGGCTGCTGGTGGAAGGTGGAAGTGAGCGGAAAAGCCGTCGTGGGCGGCGGGAACGTCACAAGAGAGAGGACTTTGTTTCGGTGAGTGACGAACAACGAAAAGCCAGGGTCGCCGTTTTCATCTCGGGCGGAGGAAGCAACCTGCAGGCGTTGATTGACGGAACCAAGGCGGGTATTTTGGCGGCGGAAATTGTTTTGGTCGTTTCCAGTTCCTCCAAGGCGTACGGGCTGACTCGGGCGAAGAACGAAGGTATCGAGACGTTTGTCTTCAAACCCAAGAAGTTTTCATCTCCTGACGAAGCCGCTTCCCATTTGCTTGCTCTTCTCAAGGAAAAGGAAGTCGACTACATTGCCTTAGCCGGTTATCTGCGGCTTCTTCCTTCCCAAATAGTCAAGGCGTTTCCCAAGCGTATCGTCAATATCCACCCGGCGTTGCTGCCGAAGTTCGGGGGGAAGGGGATGTACGGACACCATGTCCACGAAGCGGTCATTGCGGCGGGCGAGAAAGAATCAGGCGTGACGGTTCACTTGGTGGATGAAATATACGACCACGGGAAAATCCTCGCCCAGGTTCGCGTCCCGGTACTGCCGGACGATACTCCCGAAACGCTGGCGCAACGAGTGTTGGAACAAGAACATAAACTGTATCCGCGGGTGCTGCATAAGCTCATCCGGGGAGAGTATGAGGTGAATAATGACTGACGTAGTCATGAAAACGGAAATCAAAGAATACCCCTTGAAAGTCCGCGGCAAGGTGCGGGATGTATACGATTTGGGTGACACCCTGTTGTTTGTCGCCACCGACCGAATCTCGGCGTTTGACGTTGTCCTGCCGAACGGCATCCCCGGCAAAGGAAAAGTATTGACGGCAATGTCGTTGTTTTGGTTCGATTTTCTCAAGGATGTGGTCGACAACCATCTTTTGACGGCACATATCGACGAGTATCCGGAACCGCTTCGGGCGTATCGTGAGCAATTGGAAGGTCGCTCCATGCTCGTCGTCAAAGCGGAGCGGGTTGACTGCGAATGTATCGTTCGAGGGTACATTTCCGGTTCCATGTGGAAAGAGCTGAAAGCCGCCCGTCAAGCAGGTTCCAATACCGTTCACGGTTTTACCTTCCCGGAGGATTTGCAGGAATCGGGAAAACTGCCGGAACCGATTTTTACCCCCTCGACGAAAAACGAACAAGGACACGATGAAAATATCAGCTTCGACCAACTGGTTTCGTTAATCGGCAAGGAAACCGCCGAGCTGTGCCGCGAGAAGTCGTTGGCGATATATACCAAGGCGGCGGACTATGCTTTGTCCAAGGGAATCATCATTGCCGACACCAAGTTTGAGTTCGGCTTCAAGGACGGGAAATTCATTCTCATCGATGAAGTGCTCTCCCCCGATTCGAGCCGCTTTTGGCCCGTCGACCAGTACCAGGTCGGCAGAAGCCAGCCCTCCCTTGACAAGCAGCCGATTCGTGACTATCTCGACAACATACAATGGGACAAAAAACCACCGGCGCCGGAATTGCCCGAGGAAGTGGTACAAGCCTCGGCGGAGCGGTACCGACTGGTGCAGAAATTGTTAACAGGTAGGTAAGAATTATGGAAGACCTGGTTAAGATAAAGCGGGCTGTTCTTTCGGTTTCCGACAAAACCGGCATCGAAGAGCTCGGGATGAAGTTGCAAGAGATGGGCGTGGAGATTATTTCCACCGGCGGGACGCTCAAGCGTTTGAAAGAAGCCGGAGTCCAGGCGATTTCCGTCTCGACGTTTACCGGGGCGCCGGAAATCCTCGGAGGGCGGGTCAAAACCCTTCACCCCAAAGTTCATGCGGGCATTTTGTGCCGCCGGGATAATCAAGACGATGTTGACCAGATGCGGGAATTGGAGTATCGCTTTATCGATTTGGTTGTGGTCAACCTCTATCCCTTTCAGCAGACCTTAGCAAAAGTAGACGCCGACGAAGCGGAAATTATCGAAAATATCGACATCGGCGGACCGACGATGGTGCGGGCGGCGGCAAAGAACTTTGAAAGTGTCACCGTCGTGACCGACCCGGCTGATTACGAGACGCTTTTGGAGCAGATGAAAGAGCACGACGGCACCACCGAGCTTGCTTTCCGGCGGGAGTGCGCCGCCAAGGCCTTTGCGTTGACTGCTCAATACGACGCTGCCGTCGCCGGATATTTTGCCGGCGGCAAAGAAGAAGAAGGAATCATGTTCCCGAAGCGGCTCTGTTTGAACTTTACCTTCCGTTCCAAGCTCCGCTACGGTGAAAATCCTCACCAAAAGGCGTCGATATACGCAAAAGACGGCTACACCGCCGCTTCCCTTCTTTCCGCCGAGGTGCTCTCCGGTAAGGAGCTGTCATATAATAACTACAATGACCTCGATGCCTGCCTGGACATGCTCTTGGATTTTCAGGAGCCGTTTGCCTGCGTCTTGAAGCATGCCAACCCCTGCGGCGCAGCCGTCGGTGAAACGCTTGCCGAAGCCTACAAACTTGCCTACGAGAGCGATCCTCTCTCTGCCTATGGTTCCATCATCGGGTTGAACAAGGAAATTGACATGGCGACCGCGAAGCTCTTGCATGAGACGCCTTTCGTCGAGTGTATCTTGGCGCCGTCGTTTACCGAGGAAGCGTTGGCGTTGCTCAAGAAAAAGAAAAACCGACGCCTGCTGGCGCTTCCCGACATCACCAAGGGAAGAATGAAAAACCAGATGGTTTACCGCTACATCCGCGGCGGCTTGTTGGTACAGACTGCCGACGACATCGTCACGTTGGAATCTTCGCTCAAGGTCGTCACCAAACGGGCACCGACTCCGGAAGAGCTGAAATCTCTCCTGTTTGCTTGGAAAGTGGTCAAACATACCAAGTCCAATGCTATCGTGCTAGCGAAAGGCAATGCCACCGTTGGCATCGGGATGGGACAAACCTCGCGGGTCGACTCCAGCTTCATGGCGGTCAAACGAGCCGGTGAACGCGCCAAAGGGGCGGTGATGGCGTCGGATGCTTTCTTCCCCATGCCGGATGCGGTGGAAGTGGCGACTGATGCGGGCGTGACGGCAATTATCCAGCCGGGCGGCTCCAAAGGGGACGAAAACGCCATTGCGGCAGCGGACAAGGCGAATGTTGCCATGGTCTTCACCGGAACCCGTCACTTCAAGCACTAAGTCAGTCGGTAGGTAAGCCCCGGAACGGATCTGCCTTTTATTTATTATGCCGGGTCTCTTCGAGACCCTCCCACTACTCGTTGCCGTATTTGGAGAGTGACAGTAGGGCATGGTCTGGGACAGACCTGCCATCTTTTCAGCCCTTTGGCAGATCTCTCCGAGATCTTCCCTACAAATGACTTAGAAGAAAATTGTGGGGCAGATGTGGGATGCCGCTTAAAACTTTCCCCAGAAAAGATAGATACCGATAACGGTTATAACGATACCAACCGCCACCAAAACATAGAGAAGGACAGGGCTTTGTTTCTCCACTTTTTCAACCGGGGGTTCATCGACCGGTTTCGGCTTCTGAGCGGCTTGGTAGCGCTGGTAAAAATCATCCCAATCCTGGATGAACTCTTCGCATGTCTGATAGCGACGAGCCACCCGAATAGCAAGCAGCTTGGAAAGCATGGTGCAGACTTCCGGCGGCAGGGAGTCTTTGACATCGTCCAGCAGCAAGTTGTCGGCGCTGTCATAGCCGGGATTGCGCCCTGTCAACATCTGGTGCAATATCACTCCCATGGCGTAGATGTCGCCGTGGCGTGATTTCTTCCGTTCCGGCGGACTGTACCAGTTCCGTTTACGGGGACTGTCGTAATGTACCGGCATCCCGAAATCACAGAGCTTGACCACTTCATCGGCGCTGAACAGAATATTCGACGGGCGCAAATTACCGTGAATGATATTGTTCTTGTGAGCAAAGTCCAGACCGGCAGCAACCGCCACAATGATGTCGAACGCCTTGCGCCACTCGTGCTTGCGCACCATCCGGTCGGCAAGCGAACCACCCTGGGCATATTCCGAGATGATAACGGTTGACTTCTTGTCCCCACCGGCACCGAAAATATTGATGATATTTTTATGTTTGAGTGAAGAAAGCAGAGTTGCTTCCTTGCGCCCGGCGTCGCCTTTGTAGTGCCGCTTGATGACATAGAGGCGCTTATTCATCCGGTTCTCGACCAAGATAGTCGACCCGAAACGGGTCTCTTTAATGGTATCGAGGTAACGGCACTTCCCGATAAACGACTCCGACCCGCCCATGGAAAAATCATCCCGCGGCGAAGCGGCATACTCGTTGCGCATTGCTTCAAGAATAGCATCTTTGAGCTGCACCGCCGTTTGGTAGCGGTCTTTCTGCTCCTGTGCCAGACACTTCATGATGATTTCGTCGAACTTCGAGCTGATACTCGGATCTATCTCAGAGGGCATCTTGAAACGGCCGAACGGTTTCTTCTTTACGAGAATTTCGTAAAGGATAATCCCCATAGCGTAAATGTCGGTCGTCTGGTCGACGTTGGTGGAGCTGATTTTCTGCTCCGGCGACATGTACGAAAGAGTACCCATCACCACGTCGGAAGCGGTCATCTCGCTTTCCGGCGTTCCCAGAATCTGGGCGATGCCGAAGTCCGCCACCCGGGGATTGCCCTGTCGATCGATGAGAATGTTGGTCGGTTTGATGTCGCGATGGATGACCCCGTTCTTGTGAGCGTAGTCCAGCGCCTTGCAGACCTCGACAATCATCTCCAGCTTGGTCTTGAGGGGTATCTTGTCGGAATCGATAACTTCGCGCAAGGAGGTACCGTCGATGTACTCCATGACAAAGTAATACCGACCTCCCGCGACCCCCTTGTCAATGACATGAACGATGTTGGGATGATTCAAACGGGCGATGACGAGCGATTCCCGTTCGAAACGCCTGACGATATCCGGATCGTTCGTCAGTTTGGGAGAGAGAATTTTGATGGCGACATCCCGGTCAAGCGATTCCTGCCGTCCTTTGTATATTTCCGCCACTCCCCCCTGCCCGATTTTGGCGGTCAGAAGGTACTCCCCGAATTTGACTGCTTTCTTTTCGTGTGTCTTTTCCGCTACGGTCATTGTCCTAACCTAAAAAAACAGGGATGCCGGAAAGTACGGCTATCCCTGTTAAAATCGGCAGATTATGAAAATCGTTTATTTTATCAGCGTCATTTTTCTGGTCAGTTTTTGATTATTGTAGCTCAAGCGGTAGAAATACACTCCACTGGGCAGCGCCGAGGCGTCAACTTCGATTTCATGGTTGCCCGCCGGAAGCTGCTGGTCAATAACCGTCATGACTTCTTGTCCTAGGATATTGAATATCTTGAGGTTGACTTTCCCCGCCGCAGGCAGAGCAAAGGTGATAGTCGTCGTCGGATTGAAGGGATTGGGGAAGTTCTGCCCCAAACTGAAGACCGACGGCAAAGCTGGGTCGATACCCTCTCCTGCCGACGTGGAAGAAGTCACGATAATCTCACCGGGAATATAGTCGGGCAGCCAAATCTGCGTCCCGCTTTGATCGGTCGCTTCGATACGGGTGTAGACATGGATTTGCGTGGTGTCGATGGTCACAACCGAATCCTTGTAAATGGAGTCAATTGAAATAATGTTACCGGGAATGGCTGAAGGGTTGACGGTAAAATAGATGGTGGCGAGCAGTCCCGCCGTATCGTCAACGGTCGGAATGGGAGTGACAAACTTCGGGAAAAATGAAATCTTGATAACCTGCTCAAGAGTATCGATGTAGTCATACATGTCAAAATCCGGACCTACCATCGTACCGGCAAAAGAGATGGAATCGGCAACGATATCCGTCCCTGAGAACTTCAATGGAATAATCAAGCCAGAAAAAGGAAAATTATTATCGTGCAGCCATACCGGCACCCCGATATGCTCGCCCGGCATCGCCTGAACCGAATCCAACGAAATAACTCCCGTATAAGATGTCTGGCTTATTGCCGTGGAAGAGATAACCACGCTCAATGCTGCAAACATCGCCAGTGTCGTGATAATTTTCTTCATGATAACGTATCCTTTCTCTTTCCTTTTCATCTGCCGCCGATACCCTTCGGCACCGACGAGCACATTTTATCTAACTCTGCTTTATGCAACCCTTGTGCCGTATCTTAGAAAAGAAGACACCGAAAAGAGGAAAGACCGACAGCCTTTCCTTCCAGTCGTAACCTCCCAAATATAAAGAGCCTACCTGAGGTCGGCAAGAGTAGTGTTCAGTTGTTGCACACCTCGTCTTTCAATGTGCCTACGAAAACTCAGCATTTATTCTTGCATTATTATGCAACGCGATGCAACGTCCCCAGAGGACTCTTTCTTTTGAAGAGACGCCAAAAACCACCCTTTCCAACTCATATTTCTACTTGACTAAAGCCTCCTTTTTTAGTATTCTATGAAAGGACGATAGGAGTAGTTGATGTCTCTTCACTGTCATAGCAAGGTTCGCACCGGCAATATGAAACAGAACCAGCACTGCCTCCTGCAGTAATCGAATATCGCCCGCTGATATTTGACAAAGAAAGTTTTACATATATAAAAAGCAAAGATAATACCTTTCATAGGAGGAAAGATTATGAACCGCCGAATGCTCATGGTCATGGTGGGGTTGGTATGTCTCTCCGTAACGGCTTTTGCCTTCGAACCAATCTTTCAAACCCGCATCGATTACCCCATCCTAGGGGTACCTTCGTCGGTGTGCTCTGCTGACTTCGATGGTGATGGAGCAAACGACCTTGCCGTAGCAAACAAAGGAGATGCCGAAGTTCCGAGCAAAATTTCAATCTTATTCAATAACGGGAATGGAACTTTCGAGGAACCGGTTGAGTACGTTATCGGTAATGACTGTGTCTGGATTGTTACAAGGGACCTTGATGGAGACGGGGATTTTGACCTCTCCGTGACGTCCCAAGATGCCAATGAAATTCTTATTCTTCTCAATAACGGAACAGGAAGCTTTTCCGTTGCTGGCAGCTACCCCGTAGGAGAGATTCCGGCCTGGCAATGTGTCGCAGATTTTGATAATGACGGAGATAACGATCTCGCCGTTGCAAACTTTGGTTCTGATAACATCTCACTTCTATTCAACAACGGTGATGCCACATTTCAGCCAGCCGTCAATTATCCCGTGAGCGACGCCCCCGAAACGATTTGTGCCGCCGACCTAGAAAATGACGGAGATGTGGATCTCATAGTCACGCGACGCGACTCCCAGGAGATTACTTTCCTGCTGAATGATGGCAAGGGGAATTTCCCGACTTCAACCCCATATTTTGTCGGCTCCTTCCCGTGGTCAGTATATGCCGCCGATTTGGACAACGATAACGATAATGACATAGTAGTTGGAAGGGCTTCAGCAGACCTTCTTTTGCTATGGAACAACGGTGAAGGAACATTCTCTACAGGGGATTCCCTTCCAACCGATGGTATCTACCCTTCAAACGTAACAGCGGTTGACCTAGATAGCGACGGCGATCTTGACATAGCAGCCGGGTACAGATTTTTGAGAGGCGTTACTCTCTTTGTTAATTCAGGGGATGGTACTTTCAGTGAGCCAACCTGGTATGCTACTGGAGGAAATCATAGTTGTCTTGCCAGTGTTGATCTTGACAATGACGGTGACTATGACCTTGCTGCGAGCGGTTATGCTTACGGGGATGCCGTAAGCGTTTTGATCAATAACGGCAACGGAACTTTCCACATATCTCCACCCTACGGGGACAAAGGGAGATGTGAATCGTTGGTTATCTCCGACTTTGATAATGACGGTGACAATGATATCGTCTTCCGACGTTATCTTCTTTCCGACAATACCATAGAACTCTTATTAAACAACGGTGATGGAACCTTTTCCCCAGCGGATACCATTGCGGTGCTTCCTAACGCCATCAATCTTTATACCGCCGATCTCGATGGCGACGAAGACAGTGACATCGCTATCGCACAACATGGCACCGACAGCATCGCTATTCTCTTGAACAACGGAGATGCAACGTTCCAATCGGTGACATATTATCAAACCGGTATAGGAGCGGGAGCCGCCTTCATCGGAGATTTTGATGGCGATTCGGATAATGACATCGCGGTAATTAATGGATACCACGAACTATTCATATTGTTCAACCAGGGAGACGGCACTTTCCAAGCCCCCGTATCCTCCTCCACTATGGTGGCAGCGTACAACATCACGGGAGGCGATTTCGATGGAGATGGTGATATCGACTTAGTAATCTGCTCCGATGAGGAAGATCCAAGTGGGATGACTGAAATCCTCTTGAACAACGGCGATGGGACATTTGTGGAGTCCGTTGTATATTTCTTTACCCCGGCGTTCTGGCTTTTCCCGGCTGACCTCGATAACGACGGCTATATTGACATTGCAATGGTCGGCGAGTATTACAACGACAAGGTATCTATAATGTTCAACAAAGGTGACGGGACATTCTTCCCTCCCGTCCAATTCACTACCGGTGGATGGGACTGGGCGGCTGCTATCACGGGCGGCGACTTCGACGGTGATGGAGATATCGACTTGACTACCACAAGTCACACCGGCGTGGGGCTTTTGCTCAATAATGGCAATGGCACTTTTCGCAAACATACTCTCTACGGAGTCAATGAAACACCGGTTAATTTGCAAGCGGCTGATCTTGATGGAAACGGCACTTTAGACTTAGCCGTAGCATGTGAAAGTGAACGACATACTATTTCGGTGCTACTGAACACCGGCGCCCAAATCAGTTGCTGCTTCGGTATTCGCGGCAATACCGACGCCAGCCAAGAGGAAAACGTTACCGTGGTGGACTTGACTTTCTTGATCAATTACCTCTACCGGGGCGGGGATGCTCCACCCTGTACGGAAGAGGCGGATTTGGATGCTAATCTTTCGGTAGATGTTGCCGACTTGACCTACATGGTCAACTACCTTTTCAAGGGCGGAGCTGCTCCGTATGACTGCCCGGTAAAATGACCCCTCTGAGTCAAAGGCACTCGAAGAAAACAGGTCGGGCGTTTTCGCTCGACCTGATTCTTTTATGACGAGCCCCCTCCACCAGGCGATTTCACTGGGGACGGAAACTCGTAAACTTAAAAGCAAAATTTTATTTTGTAGTTGTCATTTTCCGGTAAAACGTTATTATACTATTTGCTCCGGCAGGGAAAGGCATACCCGCCGGAAGGGATAAGAAACGGTAGGAAAAAGGCATACGAAAAGCATGACTGAGAGACCCTTTCTGGAGTTCGAACGGCCGATTATCGAGCTCGAAAAGAAAATCTCCGATATGCGGGATTTTTCTCTCGGGGAAAGAATCGAGTTCGACGAGGAAATCGCTTCCCTTGAGAAGAAGCTGGAAAAACTCCGCCAAGAAATCTACTCCAACCTGACCCGCTGGCAGAAAGTCCAAATCGCCCGCCACCCAAAACGACCCTATACCCTCGACTACATCAAGCACATGTGCACGGATTTCATCGAGCTCCACGGCGACCGGTGCTTTGCCGACGACAAGGCTATCGTCGGTGGATTTGCCTATATCGATAACGAGCCGGTCATGGTGGTCGGACAGCAGAAGGGCCGAGACACTAAAGAAAAACTGCGGCGCAACTTCGGCATGGCGCACCCGGAAGGCTACCGGAAGGCGCTGCGTTTGTTCAAGCTGGCGGAAAAGTTCGACATTCCCATCGTGGTGCTTATTGATACCCCCGGGGCTTTCCCTGGCATCGGAGCGGAGGAGCGAGGACAAGCGGAAGCGATTGCCCGTAACATTCGGGAAATGGCTCGCTTGCGGGTGCCGATTGTGGTGGTTATTATCGGGGAAGGAGCGTCCGGCGGGGCATTGGGAATCGGAGTCGGCGACCGGGTGTTCATTTTGGAGCATTCGTGGTACTCGGTGATTTCTCCCGAGGGGTGTGCGGCGATTCTCTGGCGGGATGCCGCCAAAGCTCCCGAAGCGGCGGAAGCGCTGAAATTGACGGCAACCGACTTAATCGAGCTGGGGATAGTGGATAAAATCATCGAAGAGCCGAAAAACGGCGCCCACAACGACCATGTCGAAGCAGCCCGACGGGTGAAGGAAGAAATCCTTTCCGCTCTCCGAGAGCTGAAAGCCAAGACCAAAGAAGAACTGATACGGGAACGAATTCAAAAATACCGCCGCATGGGCGAATTTGAGGAACGGTGAGGAACTAGCGTATGGCGCTTCCTGAAAAATTGCTGGCGAAGTTGGCATGTCCCCAATGCAAAGGGAAACTGGAATATCGTGAAAATGAAAACCGCCTGGTATGCAATACCTGTCATGTGGCATACAAAATCATCGACAATATCCCGGTGTTGCTGCCTGACGAGGCGGAAAAACTTTAGGAGAAAAAATACACAATGAAACTCTCCAAGTTTTGTGATGAAACCCTGATTAATTTCAATCTGAAAGCGACGACCAAAGACGAAGTCATTGAGGAACTTGTCGATCTGGTAGCAACCTCGAACATGGTGAAAGATCGCGACCAGTTGTTGAAAGATATCAAAGAGCGGGAAGATTTGGTGACGACCGGCGTTGGATATGGCGTCGCCTTTCCCCACGCCAAGACCAAAGCCGTCAAAGGCATCGTCATTGCCTTTGGGCTGAGCCAAAAAGGGGTCGACTTCGACGCCATGGACCACAAACCGGTGCACTTGTTCTTCCTGATTGCCGCTCCCGAAGATGCGATCGGGGCGCACCTCAACGTCATGGCTCGTTTGTCCTACTTAATGAAGTCGGAGGAAAATCGTCAAAAGCTGCTCCATGCCGCCTCTCCCGGAGACGTTCTGGCGCTCATGGACAACATAACCTAAGGCGGTTTTTTCTGCGAGGAGGGACCGTCAACACATGAATTGGATTTCGAGTCTCTTCACTCGGCATGCCCGGAATATCCATCTCGCCTTGGTTGCGGTACTCTCTCTCTACCTGATTTTCGGGTCCGAGCAGGTCAAAAAGTTCATCGGAAATGTCTTCATCGTCGGTTTTTACACCCCCTTTGAAACCGTCAAGCAGGTATACGGCACTATCAGCCACCGCGCCGAAGAATTGGAGCAACTGCACCATCAACTGACAATAGTAACCCAAACTCTCACCACCTGCCAGGAGCAGCTTCGCGAATGCAACCGCCTCAGCCAAGCCCAAGGGTTCGCTCCGCCGCCGGGGTATGCGATTATTCCCGCCAAGGTTATTGCCATTGCCGATTTCGGCACACCGCTTCCCATGAAGGCGACGATTAACAAGGGGCGGCGCGATTCGGTGGAAAGCAATCTGCCGATAATAAATCAAAACGGCTTGTTGGGACGGGTGGATATTGTCATGGAAAATTATTCGTCGGTACGACTGTTGACCGATCCCGCCAACCGTGTTGCGGCGCGGCTGGCACGCAGCCGGGAGATGGGCATTATCCGCTATTCTCCCCGGCAGGGGATGATACTGGATAACTTCCCCGTCCAAGGAGACGTCAAGGTGGGCGATACGGTGCTCTCTTCGGGGCTGGGGGGAATCTATCCCGGCGGGTTGATTATCGGGACGGTGGCGGAAGTTTCCCGCCCCGAGCATAAGCCGTTTTGCCATATCATCGTTAAGCCCGCCGCCAACGTCAGGTCGTTGGAGGAAATTTTCATCTTGAAGCCGGAATAAGAAGATATGATAATACGGATAATACCCTTTGTGCTTTACCTTTTTCTCATCGCCATGCACATGGTCATCTTGAAGGACGCCACCGCCGTTTACAGCGCCACGATTAACCTCCCCGCGTTGTTGGTGCTGGGGGTTGCTATGTACAAATCCGAACTGGTGGCGCTGTGGTTCGGTTTCTTCGCCGGACTTGTCATGTCTGCCGGTGACCCGCACCGATTCGGATGGTTTGCCTTGATTATGTCACTGGTAGCGCTAGCGGCATATCATTTCCGCGACCGCTTGAACTTGGAGTCCATCTACTCCAAGCTGGTGTTCGTTTTTTGCGGGGTCTTGATCCTCAATACCGCCATTCTCCTCATTGAAGGAGCCCGCGATTTTCTCTATCTCTTTTTCGTGAACGGCTTGACGGGGGCGGTGTATACCACGATAGGGGGATGGGTATTTTTCCTCTTCAAGGAAAAGAGGATTACTTTTCAAAAATTTAGAGAGCTTTTCTGATTGGGTATGCAGCGATTCAACGTTTCACTTGAAAGCCGGGAAAAAATCACCTTGGGGATTATCCTGCTGCTGTTCTTGGTACTGGCGGTGGGGCTCATCCGACTTCAAGTCATCAAGCACCAAAAACTCTTCGAACTCTCGGAACAGAACCGGATTCATGTCGAGCCGATTATCCCCCAGCGCGGAATCGTTACCGATACGGAAGGACGAGTTATCATAAACAACCGGCCGTCGTATACCGTGGCGGTGGTGCCGGCGGAAATCACTCCCCATGTGACGTTGCAGAACCTGTCGGAACTTCTCTCGCTCGACACCACGGAAATCAAAAAACGCATCAAGAAGAACATCATCAGCCGCTACCAGCCGGTGCCGATTAAGCGGGATATTCCCTTTGACATTTTCGCCATCCTCCAAGAACAAACCGACCGCTTTCCGGGAGTGGTCTGTCAGGTGGAAGAGGTCCGCCAGTACCCGAAGGACTTGGCGACGGAGACGTTTACCGGCTACGTGGGAGAAGTCTCGAAGAATGACCTCAAGCAATCCCCCAACCTGAACCTCCGGCTGGGCAGCACCATCGGGAAGAAGGGACTGGAAAAGCTGCACGACCGGCTGCTGCGAGGCCATGAAGGAACCCGCTACATCGAAGTGACGGCATCGGGAAAACTGCTGGGACCGTACCAAGGAAAGAGCGAATCGCCGGACACGGCGGGAGCGAACTTGACGTTGACGATAGATCTCGACTTGCAACGAGCCTGCGCTGCGGCGTTGGACACTTTCTGCTGCGGCGCAATTGTCGCCATAAATCCCAAAAACGGCGACGTGCTGGCGATGGCTTCCTTTCCCGGGTACGACGCCAACATGTTTTCGTCGGTCATCCCCGACAGCGTCTGGCAGGCAATTACCAACGACTCCACTCACCCCTTGCTGAACCGCCCACTGAACGGGATGTATCCCCCCGGTTCGACGGTCAAGTTCGTGACGGTCGGCGCCGCCTTGGAAGAAGGTATCATCAACTACAATTCCGTTTTGAAACCATGCACCGGCGGTTACCAGTTCGGCAATCGATTCTTCCGGTGTTGGCTGCCGGGAGGACACGGAAGCTTGAATGCCGTCCACGCCTTGGAACAGTCGTGCGATGTGTTCATGTACCAGCTCGGCTTGAAATTGGGCGTCGATCTCCTCAGCCGGTACTTTGATAAGTGCGGCTTCGGCAAACGTACCGGCATCGACCTGCCGGGAGAGTCACCGGGTTTGAACCCAAACAGCACCTATTACAACAAACGGTACGGAAAAAACAAATGGACACGTGCCTTGGTCTTGAACAACTCCATCGGGCAAGGGGAATTGCTGGTTACCCCCCTTCAACTGACTCAGTTTTACTGCGGGCTGGCGAATCACGGCATCGTTCACCAACCGCGAATCGTCAAGTCGATAACGTTCCCGGACGGGCGGGTGGTGCAACCACCTCCGAAAGTTTCGTTCACCCTTCCTTTTTCCTCGTCAACGCTGGAGATTCTCAAAGAAGGGATGCGGTTGGTCGTGGAAGGTGAACACGGTACCGCTCGGAGCATTCGGAATGAGCGGTATACCATCGGCGGCAAAACCGGCACCGCGGAAAATCCGCACGGCGAGAACCACTCGTGGTTTGTCGGAGTAGCACCGCTTGAAGAACCCGAAATCGTCGTCTGTGCCATTGTCGAAAACGCCGGGCACGGTTCCGATGTCGCCGCTCCCATCGTGGCAAAAATCATTGACGCCTACATGAGTAAGAAAATGTCATTGGCGGCACGTTCGCCCGAGGAGAGCTTATGACCCTCAACTACCGCGAACTGGACTGGAAACTTATCGGGGTGGTGCTACTGCTCTCGCTCATCGGCATTCTGCTTATCATGTCCGCCCAGCACTACGCCAAGTCCTCCTTCGAACGCACCTACTATTTACGTCAGCTTCTTTGGTTGGGAATAGCGTTGTTTGTCTTTGCGGTGGTTATTCATATCCCTTTGCGGGTGTTCGACCTCACGGCGTACCTGCTTTACGCCATCACTGTAATACTGCTGATATTAGTGTTGGTGGTCGGCTCTCCCCATATGGGAGCCATGCGCTGGTTTTCCTTTGGTCCTATTAATTTCGCTCCCTCCGACATCGCCAAATTGACGCTGGTCTTGGCGCTGGCGCGCTTTTTCGCGTATACCAAGCTGCCGCCCATTTCCAAGCGCCGTCTGGCGCTCTCGGCAATGCTGACTGTCATCCCCGTCGCCCTTATTTTGAAGCAGCCGGATTTGGGCACCTCGTTGGTCTTCTTTGTCATCCTGTTCGCCTTGTGGTTCTGGAGCGGTTTGCCGCCGTTGTATTTGGCGCTTATTCTTTCCCCGTTGGTTTCTCTCATTGCCGCCTCACATTCTTTGACGTGGGCAATTTACTTTGTGATATTGCTCATTGTTCTGTTTATCTTCCGCCCCGGCTTTGCCTTCAGCGTCATGATCGTCATTGCCAATCTTGCCTTTGGAACAATCACGCCCTTTTTATGGAACCGCCTCGCCGATTACCAAAAGCTGCGCATTCTTACCTTCCTCGACCCCAGCCGGGACCCTCGCGGCGCCGGGTATCAAATCATCCAATCGAAAATCGCTATCGGCTCGGGCGGCTTTTGGGGAAAGGGATTCCTGAACGGTTCGCAAACCCGGCTTGATTTTCTTCCCGAACGCCATACCGACTTTATTTTTTCCGTGCTCGGGGAAGAGTTCGGCTTGTGGGGAAGTCTTGTGGTCCTCTTGCTGTTTTCTTACCTGTTCTATCGTGCCGTGCGGATAGCCGCGCGGTGTCGTTCCCGGTTTGCCTCGAACGTCGTTATCGGAGCGGTCGCCATCCTGATATTTCAATTCTTCATCAACATCGGCATGGCGTTGGGATTCATGCCGGTTACCGGTTTGGCGTTGCCGTTCGTCAGTTACGGGGGAACATCGTTGGTTCTCTCATGGACTTTGGTGGCACTCATCGTCTCGGCGGATTACCGCTGGCAGGAATATTAAAAGAAGGCATACAGAAGCAGCCTGCTAAGGGCACTCCTCACCCGCTTCCACAAGACATCGAAAAGAAACGGTTGGCGTGAACGTCTAAGGGGTTACAAGACAGATCACGATGGGACAAACGAACCTCCCTTATGATTATGAGACACGAAAAGGTAGAAAGAACCCACATAACCGTCTCAGAAAAAAATGTATAATATTATCCATGTAACAGAGTTTTCCTCTTGACAAAAGGACAAGAAAAAGGTATACTTCAGCGTACCTGAAGACAAACGCTACGAACGAAATCCATCTGTTCGTGTCAAGAGAGAACCCGAAAGAAGTTCTGTCTTTTTCTCCTCACTAAGGAATAGGTGGTCACATAATACATCATCATAAGGAGGATTCCATGAAAAAAAACATGATGGCTCTGGGGGGAGTGGCAGCTTTGTGCTTACTTGCCGCGACAGTGTTCTCTCTCACCCTTGAAGCTCTTTCCGCTTCAACGCCCATTCCGAAAGAAAATAGCGGCATGTTTGCTCTTGCTCCTTACGTATGTGGAGATGTAAACGAAGATGGTATTATCAATATAGGGGACGTCGTTTACCTGACGTCATATTTATACCAAGGCGGCGCTCCACCCCCAACCTACGCCGCGGCAGACATCGATGACTATCTGGTCGTTACCGTCAATGATTTAATCTGTCTTTCAGCAACCATGTGCCCCCCGACCTGCCCGCCGAACAATCCCCCCTTGAGCGGACCTGTCGATTCCACAAGTACTTTAGCAGCAAGCAGACTGGTCTTTCAGCCGTACGAATCTTCCGCCACTCTCCATTTTACTTTTCTCACATCTACGGCATTCTATCTCTACAGCCTGCCGGTAAAAATCCGGGTGGAAGGAGCCATTCCTTCAATAGTGGACGTAACCTTGACTCCGAACGTCGATGTATTCGAGAACAAGTATGGCATTATTGACGCCGACAGCGGGAGGGTCCTCTTCAGCTTCTGGAACAGTGACTTCATGGCGGCTCCCCCTTTAACCGGCATAATTGCGACCGTCACGGTGGAAATGACACCAGCCTCGTATCCTCGACTCATCACGGTAGACTGGACCCCTTTTCTCCCGGAACAGAACGGCTATTATTCTCACTACCCCCTGTTGCTTGGTCCCTACCCGACCGTCAGAACGCCTTTCTTATTCGCCGAGTGCTGTGAAGACCTTCGCGGCAATGTTGACGGCGATGCGGATGACAATATCAACGTCGCCGATATTTCCTATCTTGTCAGCTACTTGTTTCAAGGAGGATATGTGCCTCCTTGCCTTGAAGAAGCCGACGTCAACGGCATAGACGGCATCAACGTCTCTGACTTGACATACTTGGTCAACTACCTCTTTTCCGGCGGAGCGGAACCGGCAGCGTGCCCGCAGCAGATCTCGCCGTAAAGGAGTGGAACCACCAACAAAAGAAAGATAACAACCGATGAAAGCACCTCGGTATCGGGGTGCTTTTTTATACTGCTCACTCGGAGACTCTCCCCTTCCTCCAGAAGAACCCAAATATCACACCTTGACTTGCTCCACAAACCGGCTTTATTCCTCTCATGCCACGAAAACAACGACAGAGTGGTGCCGCGTCCGGGTCGTTTCTTCCTTCCCAGCCGTACCTGTTTCTCTTTCTCGTCTACCTGCTGGCGTTGGTATTCTTTGCCGCTTTTCGGTTTCTGTTTGCGTACGAGTTTTCCTCACATCTTCAATCACTCCCGTGGGGAGATATCTGCGAAAGTTTCCTCGTCGGCATTCGGTTCGACCAAATCGTCATCCTCTTTGTCCTGCTGCCACCGGTGCTCATTCTTCCGTGGCTCAACACCCGCTTTCGATTCGTCCGCTTAGCGACGCAGGTATATCTGAGCATAACTTTTGCCGCCCTCTTTTTAATCTTGCTCGTGGATATCCGCTTTTTCGCCTACATGAACAGCCACCTCAACTTCATGGCGGTCGACTACCTGAATGAAGGCTCCATTGTCTGGAAGATGATTTCCGCCGACCGGCAGTTTCTCCTGATGGTGCTGATATGGCTGGCAACCTCTGCCGTTTTTGGCTATCTCATCTTCCGTCTATGGAAGCATATTCGTGAAATTCCCTTTCGTCGCTCTTGGAAGAATCAGATAGGCTATTTCATCTTGAGTCTTGCTTTGGTTTTTCTCGGCATTCGCGGGCGGACTGATATTTCCCCCATCGACTGGGGCGTCGCCTATTACAGCCGCAATGAATTTCTCAACCAGCTTGCTCTTAACGGCGCCTACACTCTCGGCAAAACGATCCTCGAAGAACAACACGACCCCCGCCTTGCCTATCTGCCGGAATCGGAACGCTACCCCTTCGTCCCCTTCAGCGAAGGCATAGACACGGTACGGTCTATATTGAACCAGAAGGAAGATAAATGGCTGGAGCCGGAGCGGTCTTTATTGCGGGTCACCCACCAGCCTGAAAACTCGTTCGGCTTCCGCCCCAACGTGGTGGTCGTGTTGATGGAAAGCTGGGCGGCGCAATTTACCGGTGCGTTGGGAGCACCTCGCAATCTGACGCCCCACTTCGACAGCCTCGCCGCCGAGGGGATTTTGTTTACGAATTTCTACGCCAACGGCATCCGAACAAATTTCGGACTCCCCGCCGTGCTCTGCTCTTTTCCTTCCCTTCCCGGACGTTCGGTCATGAAACGGTACTTCGCGCGTCATCCCTTCCGGGCTCTTTCGGAGATTCTCCACGAGCGCGGCTACTACAACGCCTTTGTCTACGGCGGCGACTTGGCGTTTGACAACATGCAGGCGTTTTTCATCGAAAAACAATACGACGGCTTTTTCGGAGAAGATTACTTCGGCCGGGAGAACATCTTCTCCAAATGGGGTGTCCCCGATCATATCGTCTTTGAAAAAACCGCCCCGCTTCTCGATTCCCTTCCTCGTCCTTTTCAAGCTACTATTTTGACCATTTCCAATCACGAGCCGTTCGACCTGCCCGACTCCTCTCTCCGCCGCTACTTTGACGCTTCCGACAGTTCCCGGATATTCAACAGCCAAATCTACGCCGACTATGCGGTGGGGCGCTTTATCGAACTGATGAAAACGCTGCCGGTTTTTGACAGTACCATCTTTGTGTTCACCGCCGACCACGCCCGCTTCGAGTTGAGCCGACACCGCGGCGACCCCAACGGCTTTCACATTCCCTTGTTGATTTATGCCCCCCGTTTACTGAACGCTCACGGCGAGCGAAAAGAAATTTTCGGCAGCCAAGTGGACATCCTGCCGACGGTGATGAGCCTTTTGGGCGGAGATTACACTCACGCCAGTTGGGGAAGGAACCTTTTCATCGTGCCGGATGATGACCCCGGCTTTGTCCCGATGAATATTTATGACTATATCTGTTCAATCGACAGAGACTTTCTTTACCTCGAACCGTTAGGGCGTTCCGCCTCTTTCTTTGAAACGGCTGCCGTCGAATCTTCCCCTCACGATGTGAAGAAGGACTTCCCCACTGCTTTCAACCGCAGACAACGGCGACTGCGCAGCTACATGCAAATTGCCGAGCAACTCTCGACTCCTATGCCGGAGCAGCGATGATAATTGTTTTCTAACTCGTTTTGACACAAAAAATTACCGCTTCCTCGCCCTTTTGATTTTCCTTACTGTCGAGTGCTGAAGCTGTTACGGGAAAGCCGGAAATTTTTTTTCTGCTCAATCTTGGCTAAAGCGCTCCATTGTATTATCTTAGTTTATTATGGAAGAAAAGATACTGTGGGCTCCCTGGCGAGCGGAGTTTGTTCTGGCGGAAAAAGAAAAAGGCTGTATTTTTTGCAACCGCCTCAAGATGAAAGATTCGATTGAGAATCTCATCGTTTATCGCGGGAAAACCTGTGCCGTTATCCTGAACAAGTTTCCGTACAACTCCGGACATTCGATGGTCATCCCCCATCGGCACATCGCTCATCTGGAAGAACTGACCGAGGAGGAAGCTGCCGAATTTTTCGACCTGACGATTAAGACGGTCGCCGTCATCAAGGAAGCTCTTAAACCTCACTCGCTCAATATCGGGATGAATTTGGGAGAAAGCTCCGGTGCCGGTATACCCGAACATCTGCACATGCACATCGTCCCCCGCTGGAACGGCGACACGAATTTCATGCCGGTACTCGGCAAGACCAAGGTCGTATCCGTCCCCTTGGAGCCGGTGTATGAGGCACTGAAAAAGGGTTTTGCCGCTCTATGAGCCCGCGCCGCAAGATACCGACCAAGGCGGAGTTGATCCAACTCCAAAAGCTCTACAAAACCGATGAAAAAATCGGTGAGCGACTGGGCGGCGTACCGGCATACTTGGTTGCGTATTGGCGGCGCAAAAAGAACGTCCCGCGTCATTCTTTGCCGAAATTCTCGGAAAGTGAAATCCGCAATCTCTGGGAACGATACGGCGACGACGACAAATGCGGCTTGGAGTTGGGCATTTCCAAGGCGGCGTTTTACAACTGGCGGCGGCGCTACGGCATTCGAGAAAAACCGGCGTTTCTCAAACTCGAACAGTTGGAGCTCAATTTCCCCGGCTTGAAAACCACCAGCCGCGCTCTTTCTCTCTATGGGAAGCAGACCATCTCGCAAAAAATTTTGGCTCGTGCTTCGGGAAAAGAGAAAGTGCACGTCGGCGAAATGGTCATGGTCGAACCGGATTTGGTCGTCTCCCACGGCGACACGGCGGACGTCATTTCGCTCTTTCGCGACATCGGCGTGGAATACGTGTGGAATCCCAACAAAATCATTATTTCCCTTTCTTCCTCCGGAGAAAACCACCCCTCTCTTCACGCCGCAACGCATAAAGAAATCCGGGAATTCGTCAAGCACCAGGGAATAAAAAATTTCTACGACATTCATCACGGTATTTGTCACCATGTCGTTATCGAGCAAGGAGACATCTTACCGGGACAGCTCAGCCTGAGCTCCGATTACTTCGCCCTTTCCTACGGCGCAGTCGGTGCTTTTTCCACCGGCATTGATGCTCAAGAGATGGCAACTCTGTGGGCGTCGGGGAAAATGTGGCTCAAGGTGCCGCCCACCCTCCGGATAAATATCACCGGCAGGCGTTCCAAAGGCGTCTCGACGACCGACATAGCCCTGAGCATTATTAAAGAGCTCGGTGCCAACGGCGCCATGTATAAAGCCATCGAATACTACGGCTCCACCGTCACGCAAATGAGCATCAGCGAACGGAGTACGTTGGCGGCGCTTTCGCTCGAGATGGGTGCCAAGTCGGTCATTTTCCCTTTTGAGTCGGTCACCCGCCGCTATCTCACAGGGAGAACGTCAAGTCATTATTCCGCCGTCATCGCCGACAAAGATGCCGAGTACGAAGAGACCTTCCAAACCAACGTGGATAGACTCCTTCCCTTGATTGCAGGACCGGGACGCTTTGATCAGGTGCGCTCGGTGATGGAACTCGAAGGAGCGGTGGTGCATCAAGTCATTTTAGGCGCCGGCACCGGCAGCCGTTTTGAAGACCTGCGGGTAGCGGCGGAAATCGTCAAGGGGAAACGCCTGCACCCCGATTGCCGGATGCTTATTTTTCCCGCCTCCCGAGCAGTGTACCTTGAAGCCCTGAAGAAAGGATTGATTCGGGTGCTGGTTGATGCCGGAGCGATCGTCGCCGATTCGGGATGCTGGCTGAATCCTCTCAACGGCAACAGCTTCCTGGCGCCGGGTGAACGCTGCCTCATTACCTCGGGCAGGAGTCACGCCGACAATACTTTTGCGGGAGAAAAATCCGAAGTGTATCTCTGCTCAGCGGCGACCGCCGCAGCCTCCGCTCTCAACGCCGCCATCACCGACCCTATCCGTTACGGAAAGTAAATCTCTCTCTCCTTGAGAAAAAAAGCACGATTAACAATAAAAGCATAAAAGGGACTCAGTCCCTTCCTCAACGCTGCTAAAATTTTGCCCAGCGAGGCACCCGCGGAAAGAGCAGGACGTCACGGATGTTCGCCATGCCGGTGATGTACATGACGGCGCGGTCAAACCCCAAACCAAAGCCGGAATGCGGCATGGTGCCGTATTTGCGAATGTCCAAGAACCAGTAATAGCTGTCGAGGTTGGCGATACCTTTCTTTTTCATCCGCTCATAGAGCACGTCGTAGCGCTCTTCACGCTGACTTCCGCCGATAATCTCTCCGACGCGCGGCACTAACACATCCACCGCCCGGACGGTCTTGCCGTCGTCATTAAGGCGCATATAAAACGCCTTTATCTCTTCCGGGTAATCATAGACCATCACCGGCTTCTTGAAGGCTTTCTCCGTCAGGTAGCGTTCATGCTCGGTTTGCAGGTCGAGTCCCCATTTGACCGGAAACTCGAAAGATTCCCCGGAGCGTTCCAGCACCTTTATCGCCTCGGTATAGGTAATCCGCTCGAACTGCGCCTCGACCACTCCCTCCAACGTCTTGCGGGCTTCTTTGTCAATCCACTTGCCGAAGAAATCCATTTCTTCTTGGCACTCCTCCAACGCGAAACGGAAAAGATAGCGCAGGAAATCCTCTGCCAAGTCCATGTTGTCATCCAACTCCGCCCACGCCATTTCCGGCTCGAGCATCCAAAACTCGGAGGCGTGTCGGCTGGTGTTTGAGTTTTCCGCCCGGAAAGTGGGACCGAACGTGTAGACATCACCCAATGCGGTGGCGATGAGTTCCGCTTCCAACTGTCCGGAAACGGATAAAAAGGTCTCCGTCCCGAAAAAATCTTGGTTCCAATCAATCTCGCCGTCCTGCCGAGGAGGGTTGTTGAGATCCAACGTCGTCACCCGGAACAGGTCGCCCGCTCCTTCGCAGTCGGAGGCGGTAATGATGGGGGTGTGGATATAGAAAAAGCCGCGCTCCTGAAAATACGTATGAATGGCATACGCCAACTTCGAGCGGATGCGGTTGACCGCTCCGAAGGTGTTGGTGCGGGGACGGAGGTGGGCGATTTCGCGGAGAAATTCAAAGCTGTGCCGTTTCTTCTGTAAAGGGTAACTGGCATCGGCAGCGCCTATCAGTTCCACCGAGGAAACCGCAATTTCGTATTTTTGCCCTTTCCCTTGCGAGAGAATCAACTTTCCGCGGATTCGCACCGACGCGCCGGTAAGGATTTTCTCCACCACCGGAAACTTATCCGGCGGGCTGATAACCGCTTGGAGGTTCGGCATACAGGAGCCGTCGTTGACCTCGATGAAGGCGACTTCTTTCCCGATTCGCGCCGTGCGCACCAAGCCTAAAATCGTCACCTCGGTATCGACGGGAACTGCTTCTTCGACAACAATTTTCCTGATCTTCGTTCGTATTTTGTAATCCATTTTCTTTTCTCCGCACCACACGTTGCGCCGGACACGGCAACTTTATCGGCTCCATTATGTAAACTTTATCAGGCTATTAATACGGAGAAAAAATCCCCTTCGCAAGTGCCGAGCAGAGTTTCCTCCCATCTTCCCAACCAAACCTTATTAAGGTAGGAAAGGTCTCGAAGAGACCTGCCAGAGGAGTAAAAAAATGGCAGGTCTGTACCAGACCATGCCCTTGTATCTTACACTGAAGAATTTTTGTACATTAAAACGGATCGGGATGAATC
>CAZAZQ010000015.1:0-73507 GCA_964489705.1 uncultured Ignavibacteriales bacterium | reverse complement strand
GAGTTAAGAAAATGGCAGGTCTGTACCAGACCGTGCCCTACTAAAACTTGGGTGGGATGTTTCCCGCCGGAGGGTTGTAAGACACCCTTGGGGTCTTCCCGACCGGGCGGAAATTAGTCACAAGCAGGGGAACACCTTGGGGCTGTCCAAAAGAGCGGGAGCTGATATAGCCATTGCATTGTTATAAATTATGAATATATTGCAGTGCAATTCGTCTGTACTAATACATGAGGATGGCAACACACATTAACATATCGGAAAGACATACTCACCGCCGGGCTCCGTTCAAGCTCCGGTCGAACCTGACTCCGAAAGGAGACCAACCGCAGGCTATCAAGGAGCTGTTAGAAGGGCTGGAGGCAGGTAGAAAACACCAGACGCTTTTGGGCGTAACCGGTTCCGGGAAGACCTTTACCATTGCCAATGTCATCGCCCAATATGGTCGCCCGGCGTTGGTCATTTCCCACAACAAGACGCTGGCGGCGCAATTGTACGGGGAGTTGAAAGCGTTTTTCCCGGAAAACGCTGTCGAGTTTTTCATCAGCTATTACGATTACTATCAGCCGGAAGCCTATATCCCCACTACCGATACGTACATCGAAAAAGATACCTCCCTCAACGAAGACATTGACCGGCTGCGCCTGCGGGCGACGGCTTCCTTGTTGGAGCGGGAGGATGTCATCATTATTGCGTCGGTTTCCTGCATTTACGGGTTAGGTTCGCCGGAAGAGTACAAGCGGCAATTCCTCTTATTGAAGGAAGGCATGGAAATCGAGCGGGACGTCGTTATCCGCAAGCTGATAGATATCCACTATAACCGCAATGAAATAGACTTCTCCCGCGGCAATTTTCGGGTGCGAGGGGACACTATCGAGCTGATTCCCTCATACTATGAGAACGCTTTCCGGATTGAGTTTTTCGGTGACGAAATCGAACGAATTCGGGAAATTAATCCTCTTACGGGCGAGGTATTGGAAGAAAAGGAACGGTTGGCGATATATCCGGCGAAGCACTTTATCACCTCCCGGCCTCAGTTGAAGAAAGCCATTCGAGCTATTGAGGAAGAACTTGCCGAACGGCTGGCGGAGTTTCGTTCGCAAAACAAGCTGTTGGAAGCACAGCGTTTGGAATCGCGAACGAAGTACGATATCGAGATGCTCCGAGAGCTTGGCTATTGCACCGGCATCGAAAACTACTCACGCCACCTGACAGGGCGTAAGCCGGGAGAGCGCCCTTTTACGTTGATTGACTTTTTCCCGCCCGATTTTATCACCATCATTGACGAGTCGCACCAGACAATCCCCCAGATTCGGGGGATGTTTGCCGGTGACCGCAGCCGCAAGGAGACGCTGGTCGAACACGGCTTCCGTCTTCCGTCGGCGCTCGACAATCGACCGCTCTTTTTTGAAGAATTCGAGCAGATGATGAACCAGACCATTTATGTTTCCGCCACCCCGGCGGAATACGAGCTGGAAAAGTCCGAAGGGGTGGTGGTCGACCAGGTCATCCGTCCCACCGGCCTTTTGGATCCGGTCATCACCGTGAAGCCGTTAGGGACCCAGGTGGATGACCTGCTCGAGCAAATCAAAAAACGGCAGGCGAAAGGGGAACGGGTGCTCGTGACGACGCTCACCAAGCGGATGGCGGAGAACTTGACCGACTATTTGAACAAAATGGGGATTCGGGTGCGTTACCTTCACAGTGAAATAGACGCTATCGACCGTACCGGCATCATTCGTGATCTTCGTTTGGCGGAATTCGATGTTCTGGTCGGGGTCAATTTGCTACGGGAAGGGCTGGATTTGCCGGAGGTGTCGTTGGTCGCTATTTTGGATGCCGATAAGGAAGGTTTTCTACGCTCGGAAAGTTCTCTGATTCAGACGGCGGGACGGGCGGCGCGAAACAAGAACGGGGAAGTCATTCTCTATGCCGACAAAATCACCAACTCGATGCAGAAAGCTATTGCCGAGACCAACCGACGGCGCACCAAGCAGTTGGCATACAACAAAAAACACAATATCAACCCGGAAACGATTTACAAAACACGGGAAGAAATCCTCCGTTCGACCCGCTTTGCCGACAGCAAGACGGTGGAGGAGAAAACCTTCGAGAAGCCGAGCAATTTCGTACAAATGAGCTACGAGGATAAGCTGGCATTCATGATAAAAGCGATGAAAAAAGCCGCCGACAACCTTGACTTTGAAACCGCCGCCGTTATTCGTGACGAGATAACGCACATGAAAGAGCAAATGAGAAAAGGAAAACGAAAAGCCCGGTAGGGCAGTGTGATATTATGAAATCAAGAAATTTCCTCATATCTTTGGCGTCGGTTGCACTCTTGTTGGAAGCTTTAGGAGGTTTGGGATGCCGCAAGGAAGAGCCGGTCTATCGGTATTCCCACGAAGAAGCCATCCTGCAATATTTGAACAATTCTCCCGATGCCCGGCAGCTCTTCCGCACCGATGGTTTGTTTACCGCCGATTCATTCGTTATTCCTCTCGATGAAGGGGCATATCATTGGATTTTCGTCGACTCGGTGAAACGACGGATACAGATTTTTGCCGACTCCTTGTCCACGATGAAAGAGTTCCCCAACCTCGGTGTTTTCAGCGATGCGGAAGTTGCCATCGATGATATCTTCTACCTCCGAACCCGCCGCGTTGCCGGAACGGATACGACGGAGAGGGAAATCGCCCGCGGCATCTCTCGGTATGCTTACTTTCTCAAGCTCGGTGAAGATTGGCGTGATTACTTTGGGTGGAAGCTGTACGGCTGCAATCTCGGCTTTCCCGGCGACACGGTGCGGGTGCTGGTGACGCCGGAACATGATACCACGTTCCGGGGGGACGCTTTGGTCTACGATAATTTCCATTACTTTACCTTCGATACCATAATCGATACCACCGGCGGAGTTCCCCAAGAGAAAGTCATCCGGCGGGCGGGAGAGAGCACCTTCCAATATCTCAAACTTGCCAACATCGGCGTGATAAGCCGGGGTGACAGCGTTTCGTTCGACGTTTGGCGAGTTGAAAATCGTTCTTATTACCTCCTTTATTCCGCTCTTACCGACGAGGGATACCGTACCTATGTCATGAATCGCCCCGACAGTGGCAGCTATGCCGGAGGGCTGAAGACCGCGGCGCAAAATCCGGCGCAGTGGGAGGTCATTTTCCTTCAGGAATACCGGCGGTTTCCCATTCCCGGCGGCACTCCTCCCGATACCATGGGGCTGAATTGGTACGGATGGGGAGTCCCGTATCGGGTGGTTTCCCCCTGACGACTAAAAAGAATTGTTTTTGTTGAATATCGACTCCAGCCGCAAGTACCTTTTTGAAAAATACCAAAGGAAACTACAAAACTGGAGGTCGTATGTCCAAGAAACACCATAAGTTTTTACCGTTTGTTCTCATCGCGGTTTTCGCTTTGGGGGCGGTCGGGTGCGGGACGCAGATCCCGTCGGGACATCGGGGAGTGTTTTACTACAAATTCGGCAAAGGCACGGAATTCGGGAAGATTTACCCCGAAGGATTCGTGTGGCATTTGCCGTGGAACAGCATGTTCGTCTACAAAGTGCAGCTCCAAGAGCGCAAAGAAAACCTGACGGTGCTCTCCTCCGACGGCGCGACTATCCGCATGGACGTTTCCATTCTCTACCGGCCCGAAGTGAACAAGCTCGATTCTTTGCAGGTGACGATCGGACCGGATTACTACAACGTGGCGGTGGCGCCGACGGTGCGAGGAATTGCTCGGACGATTGCGGGGCGTTACACTCCCGAGGAAATCTACTCCACCAAGCGGGAGGAGATTGCCAACGAGATTGTCAAAGCCCTCCAAGAAGCGATGCGGAACAAGTATATCAACATCGAGAATGTTTTGATTCGGGATGTGCAGATTCCACCCGAGATTTCCAAGGCGATTAACTTCAAATTAACCGCCGATCAAGAAGCGCAGCGGATGCAGTTTACCATTGAGAAGGAGAGATTGGAGGCGGAACGCAAACGGATTGAGGCAAAAGGAATCGCTGATTTCCAAAAAATTGTCAGTCAGGGGATAACGCCGTCGCTGTTGAAATGGAAAGGAATCGAGGCGACGTTGAAAATTGCGGAGTCTCCCAACACCAAGGTTGTCATTATCGGAAACGATGCCGGGAGTCTGCCGATTATTTTGGGCAGCGATAAGTAAGATTATCTTACGAAGGACAGTTAGTTATCCGGCAGATGTCGCTTTTGATGCCTGCCGGTTTTCTTTGAGGTGAAGAAAAACAACCGTCAGGAAAGGATTCCTGACGGCGCCAAAGGTTGTCTTACTAGGTTAACGAGAGGTGACAGTACTCACATGAGATGATAAAACGGCTAAGGCTATGCCCCACCACTTGCGGTGGCACCTTAAGAGTGTTTTACTTTAGTTGTAGGGAACATCTGGAACAGACGTGCCATTCTTTCCTTCTGTCAGAGTCTAATTGCAACAAGTTTTAGGTACGGTCTGGGGCGGACCTGCTGTTTTCTCAACTTTCGGCAGGTCTCTTTCGAGAGCTGCCCAACGAACCCTTTCCGATCAACAGAGAAATAAGTCACCCGTCGGGTATTCCCGATGGTACGGGGAACATCTCTGTTCCCCAGGCAGTGTCCCAAAATATTCGCGCGAAAAAAAAAAAGAGAAGATCGTCCGGAGGGGATGGACGATCTTCTATTAGGAAGGGGAGGTATAGAAAGCAGGGGTACTTAATTCTTACTTTGCGCTACCAATTCCTCCAAAAAGTCTGATAGTGGCTTGGCTCCCGCAGCATCGGGGTACGACGCCATCTCCAGAGGAATCGTCTCGTCGATTTGACGGTGCGACAACTCCGAGAGGCTTCTCCGAATAAGTTCCCGCAGCCTCCGTGCCGCCATTTCCGCTCCTTGGCGCGTCGTTTCCGGGAGAAGCAAAACCAGCTTTTCTTTCGACACCATCGAAACGTTGTCGAAGATACGGGTATTTTTCTCCACTACCTGAAGCAGCTCGTTGAGGTATTTGGAAGACTCATCGGCTTGCAACCGGGAAACGAATGACAGATCAAGCACAATCAACGAAACAAAAAGCTGATACCGCTCCGCCCTTTTCAACTCAAGCACCGCATGGTCGAAAAAGGAGTTGTTCACTGTTGCACTTACTCGAAGATTGTTCATCGTATACCCACTTTCTGTGTTCAACAATTAATCAGCAATTGTCGTTCCATAACGACAGATTGTGGCAAAAAAAGGAAATATTTTCTTCTTCCTCCTCCCCTTCATAGGCGACAGAAAACATCTATGTTATTGAAATATAAGAAACTAAGAAAACGAAGCGGTTTGAACGGGTAAGTTCGTCAAACAAAAAGAAGCTCCCCTATAGGCAGCTTCTTGCATATTTTATGCTACTTTTTTGCTATTGTATTATAATCCGTTCAGATTTACTCTTTCGAAGTATCAAGATTGTAGTCCTTAATCTTGTACAAGAGGGAGCGGTAGCTGATTTCCAAGAGCTCCGCCGCTTTTCTGCGGTTCCAATTCGTTTTGGTTAACACTTCGGAAATGAGTTTTTTCTCTTCTTCAGCTATCTTCTTTCCAATCCGAGCCTTGAGTGAGTATCCTTCCGGTTCCTGGGCAGGTGTGAAATCGTAGGAAGAAGCGGTTTGCCCGGGGATGGCACCGCCGCCCACCCCAACCGCCGCTGGAACCGAAGGCTGGACGGAAGCGGAACGAATCAGCTCCAAAATAATCGACTCGTCTCCCCGCACGACTACCTGCTTTATCATATTCTCAAGCTGGCGCACATTACCGGGCCAGGGGAAACGCATTAACTCGTTGATGACCTCAGGAGACAAAGCGGAAAATTCTTTATTGTATGCCTTGTTGTACTTTTCAATAAAGTGATTGACCAACAACGGAATATCTTCCGGTCGTTCCCGCAGTGGCGGTAAATAGAGGGTAATCTCATTCAAACGATAGAACAAGTCATCCCGAAAGCCTTGCTGTTGAATTGCTTGCTCCAAGTTCCGGTTGGTGGCGCAAATTATCCGGACGTCGACGTGGATAGTATGAATCCCGCCCACCCGCACAAATTCTTGCTGCTCCAACACCTGCAACAGCTTCGACTGAAGTTCAAGGGACAAATCACCGATTTCGTCCAAGAAAATTGTCCCTTTTTCCGCAACTTCAAAGCGCCCCTGCTTGGTTTTGTGAGCACCGGTAAAGGCTCCCTTTTCATAGCCGAACAATTCGGCTTCCAACAAGTCACGTGGGATGGCGGCACAGTTGACTTTCACAAACGGCTTTTTCCTCCGGCTGGAAAGCTGGTGCAGCAAACGCGCCGCAATCTCTTTCCCCGTCCCTGACTCTCCTCGAATGAGCACCGTCAGGTCGGAATCGGCAACTTGCTCGATGATTTCTTTGACCTTTTGCATCGCTTGAGAATCGCCGACAAAAGTGGTCTGGCCGCTCTTCGCCTCCAACTCGGCACGCAACTCCTTGACCTGCCGTTTGAGCTGCTTGCGTTCCAGAACCCCTTCTATATGAATATCAAGTTCCTGAATATCGAACGGTTTATTGACGAACTCCGCCGCCCCCAACTGCACTGACTTGACCACCAGCGGGGTATCGCCATGCCCGGAAACCATAATGACTTCGGGGCGGCTTTCCAGCTTGTTCAGCTTTTCGAGTACTTCAATACCGTTCATCCCCGGCATTTTGATATCCAAAAGAATCAAATCCGGCTTCTCGGTCGAAACCATCTGCAACCCTTCGAAACCGTCGCGGGCGGAGACAAAATCGTATTTCGACGAGAGCCCTTCCGAAAGCAGCCAGGACACTTTCGGATCGTCGTCGATAACCAGTATTTTCACTTTTTCTTCAGCCATAATCTACCATCCGATTTATAATAATATCGGCAATGCCTTTCATAAATCAAGTGTTTAAGTAATTTCTTTGCTCATTTTCCGCAACTTTATGCAGACCTACTCGGAACGTGAAGCCGAAAAACATAAAACCCAAAGCCTGCCTTTTTTCACATTCACACCCTCATCAAAAGGTCAATATGCCCACCGGCCCCGCTCCCCTGACGGTCGCTTTCAAAGTTCAACAACAATGCTATGCTACTCGAAAGAAAAAATAAAACAGCTTGACAACCGCCTCCCTTTTCCTATCAATGAAGAAGCAATTTCACAAACAATTCTCGGCACAAGCGACAACTTAGGGAAAGCGCAACCACAGTGCGAGCCGAAACCGTTTGGAGGACGGGAAAAGGAGCGAAGTGGGAGAGCATGTTCGCAAACATTGGTTGACTATTCTCTTGAGTGCGATAATCGTGCTCATGGGGGTTGAGATTCTCTATCTGGTGCGTCGCAATAGCGAGCTTCGGGAAATCATCCGCACCTCCTCAAGCGCATATCATCCTCTTGCTCCTTCAGACCGCGTTCCTTCCTTTACCACGACCGACCTCAACGGCAAACCCTTCCGGCTCCGTTACGCTCCGAAGGAACCCTACACGTTGATGGTCTGGTTTTCGGCGTCGTGCTCGGCGTGCGACGACAACTTTCCCTTCTGGGATTCTCTCTTCGTTCGCTACCATACCGCCCTCCGAATGGTCGGCGTCTGCCCCGACAGCCCGGAGGAAGCCAAAACGGTCGTACAAGAACATAACGTTCGATTCCCCGTCGTCTGCTTCCGGGACGATGTTTTGATAGACAAGTACAAGAGGCACATTCTTCCCCAGACAGTCCTTATCACCCCGGAAGGGGTGATACAGGAGGCGTGGTATGGAACCCTGCAAGAAATGCAAAAAGACAGCATACGTGCTGCTTTAGTTCGATTTGACTCTTTAACTGTGAAAGGAGGTGATGGAAAATGACGGTGTTGCGAAACATCAAAGTCCTGGTGCTGCTCTTTGCCTTTATCGTCCTCTTTGCCGGTGCGTTTACCATCGTTTCGACCCCGACGACGACGGCTGCCAACTGCTGCTGGGTACGCGTTTGTACCTCGACCCCGCCGATAGTCTGCTGGGACGAGTGCCGTCCGTGTCCGCCTTTCGGACCGTAACCGGAAAGAAAAAAACACCACCGAGCAACCTCATCAGGCAAATTTCATCGGCACGCCATAGCGAAGAATATGGCGTGCCTTATTTTTGCGAAAAATTCAGCCCATCGCTTTCGCAATCTTGTGAAACAATTTCCCTTCGACCCGGTATATATAACATGCGCCCGAAGATGCTGTTGAACCGCTCAAGCGTCCCCGGTGCAAAAAGACAAGATAAAGCTTGATTTATGGGAAGAATTTCCACAGGTTGTCAATGATAAGGATAATGAAAAGTCAAAATAGAGATTTCAGAGAAGGTAGTCATACCATATCATCATGAACTCTCGGTTATTTATGTATCATTTCACCATAACGGAGGAATAATGAAAAGAATCAGTTTGGCAGTCCTCTCCTGTGCCCTCATGCTTGTAATGGGGAGTGTTCCCGCTTCGGCAATGACCGCCGACGAAGTCATCGCCAAAAGTATTGAGGCAATCGGAGGAAAGGAAAAGCTGGCAGCCGTCAAATCTAAAAAGATGATCGGCAGAACTCTCATGCAAGGCATGGAGTTCCCTTTCACGGTTCAGCAAAAACCGCCGAATCTCTTTCGGGTGGATGTGTCCGTGCAGGGTATTCAAGTGGTTCAAGCCTTCGACGGCAAAACCGCCTGGCAAATCAGCCCCCAAAGCGGCGGTAAAGCGGAAGTGATGTCTCCCATTCAAGCCACCACCTTCAGGAACCAAGCAAATTTCAACGGTCCCTTGGTCGACTACAAGGAGATGGGATTCAAAGCGGAGTTGGTAGGGAAAGAAGAAGTGGAAGGAACCAGCGTCTACCACCTCAAACTCGCCCCCAAGAACGATTCCGTCAAAGCGTTGTATGGTGATTTCACGACCCATATTTACGTCGATGCGGACACATTTCTGGAAATGAAAATGACCATCACCGGCGAAATGGAAGGCAACGCATTTGAAGTCGATATTTATCCGAGCGACTATCGCAAGGTGGACGGCTTGATTCTCCCGCACTCCATCGAAATCAAAAGCGGCGGGCAGACCATCACTCAACAGGTCATCGACAAAATCGAGCTCAACGTAGATGTCGCCGACTCCCTTTTCAAGATGCCGGAAGGATAACGCCCAAGACGGAAGCGATTTCCGTTTTTAAGTCACGCTGCCATTCGCAACGTGACTTTTTTATTGCTGGATGACGCCTGCTATTTTGTCTTAAAAACTCTTCTTTTACCGCGACTTTCTTTTCGGTTTCCCTTCCTTCCGGGCAACTTACACCATACTTTTACGTACTTGCACACTGTGAGGTTAATATGGAGGTTACTATGAAGCATGTGTGGCAACGAATCATCATCGGCATATTCGTAAGTGTTTTTCTGTCTTCACCCTTCGGCTGGGCGAACGAGACGACCGACAGCTCGATGGAGATAGGCTCATATTTGTTCGGCGGTCTGCGGGCACGCTCCATCGGTCCTGCCGTCATGGGAGGACGAATCGCCGCTCTCGATGTAGTCAACGATGATCCCCGCATTATTTATGTCGGCGCCGCCAGCGGCGGCGTGTGGAAGTCCCTGAACGGAGGAGTTACGTTCACGCCGATTTTCGACAAGTATACCCAATCCATCGGTGCCATCGCCATCGACCAAAAACATCCCGACACCGTCTGGATCGGCACCGGCGAGCCGTGGGTGCGAAACAGCGTCTCGGTCGGTACGGGCATTTACAAAACCACCGACGGCGGCGAGAGCTGGACGTGTATGGGGCTGAAAGATTCCGAGCATATCGGGAAAATCGTTATCGACCCGAGAAATTCAAACACCGTCTACGTTGCCGTCCTGGGACACCTTTGGAACGCCAACAAAGAACGAGGTTTGTACAAAACCACCGACGGCGGGAAAACATGGGAACGGATTCTCTATGTTGATGAAAACACCGGCTGCGCCGACCTCGCTATCGACCCCCAAGAACCCGACATCGTGTACGCCGCTATGTGGCAATTCCGGCGCTTGCCCTACCATTTTACGTCGGGCGGTCCCGGCAGCGGGCTCTACAAAAGCACCGACGGCGGAAAAACATGGAAACGGCTCGAAAACGGTTTGCCGGAAGGAGAGTTGGGACGAATCGCCGTTGCAGTGGCACCGTCTCGCCCGAATATCGTTTATGCGTTTGTTGAGTCGAAAGAAACGGCTCTCTACCGTTCCGACGACTTGGGTGAAACCTTCATCAAGATGAACGATATGGAGCTGCTTCAAATTCGCCCCTTTTACTTCAGCCTCTTGGTGGTCGATCCGAAGGATTACAAGCGCGTCTACAAGCCAGGGACGGTTCTCAACTACAGTAAAGACGGAGGCAAAACTTTCGGCACCTCGTTTTCCGGCGGGGTTCACCCCGACCTGCACGCTCTCTGGATTGATCCGAATGCTCCCTCTCATATGCTGGTGGGGACTGACGGCGGAATTTACGAATCGTTCAACTACGGCAACAGTTGGCGGTTTCTCAACAACCTCCCCGTTTCACAGTTCTACCACGTCAGTTGCGACACGCAAAAGCCGTATTATGTCTATGGGGGACTGCAAGACAACGGCTCGTGGATGGGTCCTTCCGAAAGCCCCAACGGCATTGGAAACAAGGATTGGGAAAACATCGGTGCCGGCGACGGAATTTACGTGCTGGTTGATCCGCTGGATAACGACATCCTGTACTACGACTACCAAGGAGGCAACGTCCGTCGTTACCATCGCACCACCCACGAAACCAAGGATATCACCCCCTTCCCCGACGAAGACGAGCCGGAATACCGCTTCAATTGGAACACTCCCATTGTCCTCAGTCCCAACAATCCGAAAAAACTCTATTTGGGGGCGCAGTTCCTTTTTCAAAGCACTGACCAAGGCGAATCATGGCAGAAACTCTCCGGCGATTTGACGACCGACGACCCGGAAAAGCAACGGCAGAAAGAGTCGGGCGGACTGACTATCGACAACTCCACCGCTGAAAATCATTGCACCATCTATACTATTTCCGAGTCCCCGCTCGATTCGAATATCATCTGGGTCGGAACCGACGACGGCAATGTTCAAATCACTACGGATGGCGGAAAGAGCTGGGAGAATGTCGTCAAACATATCAAAGGGCTGCCCCCATGTACCTGGTGCAGTTGTATCGAAGCCAGCCGTCACTCCCGCACCACCGCCTATGCCACGTTCGACGGGCATCGTACCGGCGACATGAAAACATATATCTATCGCACCACCGATCTCGGCAAAACATGGGAACCGCTGGCAACCGATTCCGTTCGCGGGTACGCCTATGTTATCCGAGAAGACCTTGTCAACCCCAACCTGTTGTTCGTCGGGACGGAGTTTGGTCTTTTTATCAGTCTTGACGGCGGCAAACACTGGGCGCAATTCAAAGAAAATCTTCCCAACGTCTCGGTACGGGACATCGCTCTTCAAGCGGAAGAATCCGATCTGGTGTTAGCCACTCACGGGCGAGGCATTTACATCATCGACGACATCACCCCGCTGCGGCATATCACTCCCGAAGTGCTGGCATCCGACCTTTTCATTTTCCCTTCTGCCCCCACCACCATCACTATGCCGATATTCCATCAGGAATTTCCCGGTGACGATGAATTTGACGGAGAAAACCCAGATGACGCCGCTCAAATAACCTACTATCTCAAAAAACGCCACATGATGGGTAGTTTCAACATAGAAATCCGCAATGCCGACGGTACCCTTATGAAAACTCTTCCTGCCGGGAAACGTCGGGGCATTAACCGAGTGGCATGGCATATGCGGATGAAACCGCCCAAAGTCGCCAAATCCACTGCCTTGGCGCCGTATGCTCTGTTCGGTCCGGCGGCGCCGGAAGGGACATACTCCGTGTACCTTATCAAAAACGAAGATACCGTTACCTCAACCCTGGAGCTTATCCCCGACCCGTCTCTCCCCTACACGGCGGAAGAGCGCGCCTTTCGTCGGGAAGTGGTCATGAAACTTTATGACATGCAAGAGGAATTGGCGTACGTTGCGGCTGTCATATCCGACATGAAAGACCAAGCCCTTCAACGCAAAGACGAAATCAAAAAAAGCTCCAAGCTGAAAAAAGAGCTGACAACTTTTGCCGACAAATTGGATTCTTTGTACGCGACCATAGCCATTACAAAGAAACAAGGGATGATGAAAACCATCCTTTCGGGAGAAAAGAAGCTCCGAGAAAAAGTGGTTGAGTTATACGGTGCCGTCATCACGTACGGAGGGAAGCCGACACAATCCCAGTTAAAACGGATGACCGTACTCGAGCGGGAAATTGAAAAAGCCCAAGACCGCTTTACCGCTCTTACCGAAAAAGAATTGAACAAATTAAACAAGAAACTCTCCAAAGCGAAGCTCGCGCCCTTGACGCTCTTGACCAGAGAAGAGTTTGACAAGCGCGAACAATAAACAACCGGCACCCAATTCCGCGGGGTGTGAAATTTCATCACATCCCGCGGGAAAAAAACGAAACAAACGTCCGAGCCACCCCTACGAGTCAGTATGAATTTCAACGCCGTCGGGAAAAGATTCCCGACGGCGGATTTCCTTTCAACTCACACTGGAAACTAAGTAGGGCTGAAACATCCTATTCCCTTTGAAGTATGACAGAATCTGTCCGAACTTTACGGTATTTCCTCGTAAAGGATAATAAACTCTCCTACCTCTCCGATAAACTACGTAAGCCGGATAAATATGACGAATGAGAGGGACACTCAATGGCTTCAAAGAATTGCTGGGAATTTTTCAACTGCGGTAGAGAGCCAGGGGGAGAAAACGCAAGCTCCTTGGGGGAATGCAGCGCCGCTCTGGAAAAAACGTTAGACGGCTTCAACCATGGAGAAAATGCCGGACGGATGTGCTGGGCAGTTGCCGGCACCTACGCCGACACCAACGGTGAGCCTGATTGCGACTATCTCAAAATCATCGGCAGTTGCGATGAGTGCGAATTTTTCAAGCTCGTTCGTCTCCAAGAAGGCAAAGAAGAATTTGTGCTGTAAAACTCCCGGCATTAGTTCTGGCAACGGCTCTTTTCCCTCGCTTTAGCGTCCCTTGCTCGACAGCATATAATCTCTTGTCGGCTTTATACTTACTTTGAAAAAAGAGGTGAACTTTTCCCTCCTCTCCTTGTTTTCTATAAAAAGTATCCATATGGTTAAGTGTACTGATGTAAGCATGATTGTAGGAGAGCTGTTTGAATGAAAAAACTCATCAAGATCTTGGCTATTCTGGTGATTCTTGCGGTGGCTGTATACGGGGCTTGGCCGAAGCTGATCAACGGAATGCTGCCGGCGGACGTTCGCCCGGGAGACATCGCCTTTCCCGTGGAGAAAGTGACGCCGGAACAGTTTGAAACCATCGCCGTCGAATTGCAACAGCAATACGCCGACGTGGACTTCAAACATATCGACATCTGGCGGGACTCTGGGATTTTAGCATACGAAGGACCGAAGACATGCCTGACCTGTCATAAGGAAATCGAGGTCGAAGACCATGCCACCGGCGCCAAGAAGAAAGTCGACCTGATGGAAAATCTGACGACGTCCTCCCATTACCGCTTCTTTACCGAGAAGCATCCCAATGTGTGGGGCTTCAACGGTGAACTGGCGGACAACTTCCCAATGGGAAAAATCAACCGTCCCTGCCCCAAGCCGGGTTCCTTTGCCATGACGGCATGGGCGGCTCAGATTGTCTTGGAAAACGGCGACACCCTCTCGGAAGGGTGCGGGCAATGTCATATCGGCGGTCAGTACGCCGCCCCCATGGGAGAAATCATGCCCGGCTATCGAACCTTAGATAAAGAAAAAGACGCCATCGACTGCCTTATCTGCCACGCTGTGGCGTACGATATGAACAAAAAACAAGTCACTATCGACGACAACGGCAGAGCCCGCTGGGAGCAAGACCGCTCCATGATGGCAGCGATGTCGGTCACCAAGCCGCGGGCGCAATCCTGCTTGCGGTGTCACCAACACAATATGGGCGGGGATATTTACATCGATTCCACCGATATGTCGTACCATGAAAGTCTGGTTCACGCCGGTTACACCCGACCGCGGGTGAAACATCCCGGTTCCAAGCGAGGGACGCCTTTCACGCCTTCATGGGATGTCCATGCCGCCGCCGGGCTGGACTGCATCGACTGCCATACCACGGAAGGGCACTATATCGCCAAAGGGACGCATACGACCACTATGATGTCGAATGACCTGCCGGATGTCGAGGTGTCGTGTGAAAACTGTCACGGCGCCGAGCCGCACGACGAAAACGAAGAAATCGACGACTACCTCAACGCCCACGTCGAAACCATCGCCTGCGTGACCTGCCACATTACCAGCTTGCATCCCGACAATGCCACCTACCGCGACTTTTCCAAGCCGGTGTACGAAGAAGACCACGGTATTTGGGTCTATTCCGACAGCCTGAAAGAAACCGAACCCGGCAAAGGCATCGTCTATGCTTGGTGGAACGGTGATGGGACCTTCTTGGGAAATCCCATCGGAGACAACCCCAACGGCGAAGACCTATATACTTTTTATAATCCCACCCACGTCTGGCCTGAGTTCAAGGACTTCGACTACAAGGAGTGGTACGAGAAGGTCATGCGCCCTATCGCCAAGAAAGGACGCCCCTCGAAGCTGTATGCCATGAAGTTGTTCAACGGGAAGCAGCACATCGACTTGCAGAATATCGGACCGTTCGGCGGCATGTACCTGCCGTACAACCTCCCAACCTACTACACCACCGGCGATCCCGACAAAGCCGCTGCTAAGGAAATGGAGCACAGCATGATGAAGCGGATGTACGGCTGGATGTTCAAAGTCTACATGATGGACAAGTTTATGTCGTTCATGGACATCGACGGGTGGAACACCAAGGCGTACGAAGACGCCAGCCAATTGAAAAAGGTCGAACCGCGCTGGATTCCCCAAGATGCGCTCATGGAAATCAGCCATGCCATTCGCCGCGAAGGAGCGCTCAACTGTAATTCCTGCCACTCTCCCAACGGCGTACTGGACTTCAAAGCGCTTGGCTATTCCGACGAAGATGCCCAAGCCTTACAGGAAGAGAGAGAATTGTAAACGGAAAGACGTACCCATACGGTTCTCGGAAAAAGCAGGTATCATCCGATGCCTGCTTTTTTAATGGACAGAACGTAAACAAGAAGCCGAGGAAACTGACATTTTGGCGCAACCATAAGTGCACAACAAAGTTATATAATTTCATCGCTACCGAAAACAATCAGGAAATAACCTAACATACGGGACAAAGAAAGACCGAAATCTGCGGAACCAAATTATTTTCCCAAATGTTTAACAAAAAACTTTACAAATTAGTAAAGTATTATTTATTAGGCTGGACGGATTGAAATGACGGTGATAGAAAAGAGATTGAAAGAACAATGAGAATTTCATCGGCGGAAGAATACGGCTTGAGATGCCTTATTTCCATAGCCCGGCAAGGAGAAAAAGGGCATATTTCCATCCCGGAAATAGCCGAACTGGAAGGCTTATCAACCGCTTATACATCCAAGCTCCTTTCAATTCTCAAGAAAGCCGGACTGGTCAAAGCGGTAAGGGGACGAAAAGGCGGCTTTTGCATTACCCGACCGCCGAAAGAAATCAGCCTCTTGGATGTGCTGACGGTGCTGGGCGGTCCTTTTCTCGAGCCGGATCACTGTGCTCACTTTACCGGACAATTGGAACGATGCGTCCACGGTGACAACTGTTCGGTGCACGACGTTCTGGACGCTCTTGCCGCTCACCTGGAGCAATTTCTCACCCGGACGAGCTTGCAGGATATTATCGACCAACAAAACCCCACGCCGAAAGCGTCCTCTCCGTCGTCGTTCATCCCCTCCGGTAATGTCCCGTCCGCCGGCAAATCGAAAGACGATAACCATAACGGACTTGATAAGCAAACAATCATGATTGAAGGATAGAGATATGACCGACCAAAAACCGCTTTTTGAATTCAAAGATATACATGTGGAAGTCGAAGGGAACGAGGTCGTCAAAGGAGTGTCTCTGACGGTGTATCCCGGAGAGATTCATGCCATCATGGGACCCAACGGCTCCGGCAAGTCCTCCCTCTCCAACGCCCTCATGGGACATCCCAGTTACCGCATCACGAAAGGGGAAGTATACCTGGACGGGCAGGACTTGCTTGGTATGAGCGCCGACGAGCGTTCGCGCGCCGGTTTGTTTCTGGCTTTCCAATATCCCCTCGCCATTCCCGGTGTCACGGTGGCAAATTTCTTGCGCACGGCGGTGAAAGCCCACCGCGGAAAAGATGCCGACATGTCGGATTTCCGGAAATTCTTCCTCCGGGAAATGGATGCTCTTTCGATTGACCGTTCCTTCGCCACCCGTTACCTCAACGACGGCTTCTCCGGCGGCGAAAAGAAACGCATTGAAATTTTGCAACTCTCCATGCTCAAACCGAAAATGGCGCTTCTTGACGAAACCGACTCCGGGTTGGATATCGACGCCTTGAAGACCGTCTCCGAGGGAATTAACCGCTACCACAACGAAAACAACGGCCTTCTGTTGGTGACCCACTACCAACGGCTTTTGAACTACATCAAGCCGCAATACGTGCATGTGATGATGCAGGGGAAATTCGTCAAGTCCGGCGGACCGGAGTTAGCCCTCAAACTGGAAGAGAAGGGCTACGATTGGGTGGAACAGGAAGTCAAGGAACAGTTAGGGGTATAAGGTATGACACAATCATCCAATCAGCATGAGCGCGACCTTGCCTCGATCAACGCCGACTACACGTCTAAGTATGGCTTTCGCGACCCGGTCGACTATTTCCACAAAGGGGTAAAGGGAATCAACCACGAAGTGGTGGAGATGATTTCCCGCATGAAAAAAGAACCCCAGTGGATGACCGAAATCCGCCATGAAGCGCTGGATATTTTCCTTAGCAAGCCGATGCCGCAATGGGGGAACACCGCACTGCTCGGTGAAATCGACTTTTCGGACATTTACTACTTCATGAAACCGGTCGAAGAGCAAAGCAAAAGCTGGGATGATGTCCCGGAGTATATCAAAAAGACTTTCGACCGTTTGGGCATCCCGGAAGCGGAAAAGAAATTCCTCGGCGGAGTGTCGGCGCAATATGAATCCGAAGTGGTCTACCACTCCATGAAAGAAGAGCTGACCAAGCAAGGCATCATTTTCCTCGATATGGACAGCGCCTTGCGCGACCACCCTGACATCGTGCGAAAATACTTCGGCACCGTCGTACCGGCGACCGACAACAAGTTTGCGGCGCTCAACACGGCCGTTTGGTCGGGCGGTTCGTTTATCTACGTCCCGCCGGGAATCGATGTGAAGGTTCCCTTGCAGGCATACTTCCGCATCAACGCCGAAAATATGGGGCAGTTCGAACGCACTCTTATCATCGCCGATAAAGGCTCGCGGGTTCATTATATTGAAGGCTGCACCGCACCGGTCTATTCGACCGATTCGCTGCATGCCGCCGTGGTGGAGGTCATCGCTCTTGAAGATGCGTATATTCGCTATACCACCATTCAGAACTGGGCGCGTAATATCTTCAACTTGGTGACCAAGCGGGCCTCGGCGTTTCGGAACGCCACCGTCGAATGGGTGGACGGCAACATCGGCTCGCGGCTTTCGATGAAATACCCGTGTATCCAACTGGTGGGAGAAGGAGCGCGGGGGGAAATTTTGTCGGTGGCGTTTGCAGGCATCGACCAGCACCAGGATGCGGGAGCGAAAATGATTCATGCCGCTCCCAACACTTCTTCCCGCATAACCTCCAAGTCCATCTCGAAAGATAATGGCAGAGCGTCGTATCGGGGTCTAGTGAAAATCTACAAGAACGCCGTCAACGCCAAAGCCTCGGTGGAATGCGACGCCCTCCTCATAGGTGAGGAAGCCCGCTCCGATACGTACCCCACTATGGAAATCGACAACGACCAAGTTCGGGTGGAGCACGAAGCCCGGGTATCCAAGGTCGCTGAAGAACAACTGTTCTACCTGACCAGCCGCGGGTTGACCGAAGATGAAGCCCGGCTGCTCATCGTCAACGGTTTTATGGAACCGTTCACGAAAGAACTCCCCATGGAGTATGCGGTGGAGTTGAACCGTTTAATCGAACTTGAAATGGAAGGCTCGGTAGGATAACTATGAATACGACAACGACCCAATCGCAGTATACGATAGACAAGCTCTCCCCTGCCTTGGAACGGGGTCCCGAATGGTTGCGCCGTCGGCGTCACGCCGCTCGGGAAGCATTCAACCATGCTCCTCTTCCCCGCCGCGGACTTCACCTCTGGCGCTATACCGACCCGAAAAAGTTCCTCGTCGATCAACAGACAACGAAAGATTTTCTCTCGCCCGAAGATTACCGGAGAGCAACTCAAGAAGTTTTAAGAGATTTGGAACAAAGCCTCTTGGCGGGAGTGGTCATCGATCAAGGCGGTAAGGAAGTAAAAATCCATCGGCAACCGGAGTCAGAGAAAGAGGGAGTTATCATATCGACGCTTTCGGAAGCGGTGAACAGCCATCGAGAACTGATCGAACCCTACTTGTACCAATTAATCAACAGCGAGACAGGAAAATTCGAAGCCCTCAACAGCGCCCTTTTTAACGAAGGCATCTTCCTTTACATCCCCGATCGGGTTAAAATAGCTCACCCGATTCATCTGGTTCGGATTAGCGGAAAAGAACATTCGGTACATTTCCCCCGCTTGCTGGTTGTCGTCGGGAAAGAAGCGGAAGCCGTAATTATCGACGAATATCGCGGCGGAGCGTCCGACCTCGACCAGGGCTCCAGCTACACCAACAGCATGGTGGAAATTTTCGGGGCGGAAAACAGCCGGACCAGCTATGTCCCACTCCAACAACTCAACCCTGCCGCAGCAGTCTACCTTACCCATCGCTCCCGCATCGAAGCCGATGCCGAGATGGTAACAATTTCCCTTTCTTTCGGCGGGGCGGTTTCCAAACAAAATTTCGGCGTTCTCCTTAACGGCGAAGGAGCGCAAAGCAACACCTATGGTTTGCTTTTTGGTGCCGACCGCCAGCATTTTGACAATCATACCCTCCACCACCACCTTGCTTCTCATACATCTTCAAACATCGACTTCAAGGTAGCCCTCCGTGACCGCGCCGAGTCGGCATACACCGGTTTGATTCGGATTGAAAAATCCGCCCGCGGCTGTGAAGCGTATCAGGAAAACCGAAACCTCCTTTTGAATCCCGGCACGAAAGCGGAAACTATCCCCGAACTGGAAATCCTCAACGAAGATGTGCAATGCACCCACGGCGCCACCATCGGACCTATTGACCCAATGCAGATTTTCTACCTGACCTCCCGCGGCATAGAACCGTCGGAAGCCGTGAAGATGGTGGTCTCCGGTTTCGTTGAAACGACCCTGACGCAAATACCGGAAAACCTCAAGGAACGAGTGAGAGAATTTGTCACGACCAGCTTGGAGGGAATCTAACTATGGCGGATTTTGTCAAAGTTGCAACCGTGAAAGAGATACCAAGCGGAACAATGAAGCCGTTTGAAATCGGCCACGACCGATTTGTGCTCTGCCATACCGACGACGGGTTCTTTGCCGTCGAGGATACCTGCACCCACGACAATGAACCGATCAGCAACGGCGAACTTCGTGACCACGAGGTCGTCTGCCCGCGGCACGGCGCCCGCTTCGACATCCGGGACGGGAGTGTCAAAGCCCCCCCGGCACTGGTGCCCTTGGAAACGTATGAAGTCAAAGTGGAAGGCGAGGATATCTATGTTCGTCTGGGGTAATACGGAAACAGAGAGAAGACAAAGGGACAAAGGATGGAACTAAACACGAAAAAACAGTTTGCCAAGCATATCGACGCCTGTCTTTTGGACCACGAGAAGATCAAAGCCGATTTTCCCATTCTCAATGAAACCATCAACGGTCATCGTCTGGTCTACCTGGATAATGCCGCCACGACCCAGAAACCGCGCGCCGTCATCAATGCCCTTATAGAATACTACCGAAAGACCAACGCCAATATCCACCGCGGCTTGCATACCCTTGCCGAACGGGCTACCACCGCTTACGAACACACTCGGGAACATGTGGCGAAATTTGTCGGCGGCGTGGATGCACACGAGATTATTTTTACCCGCGGCACGACCGAAGCAATCAACTTGGTGGTATACACGTGGGGAGAACAAAACATCTCCGAAGGCGACGAAATCCTCATCACCGAAATGGAACACCACGCCAACCTCGTCCCGTGGGTGATTCTCGCTCGGAAAAAGAAGGCGATTCTCAAGCGCATCCCCATCACCTTGTGCGGACATTTGGATTTGAGTAACCTGGATAACTTGCTGACCTCGCGCACCAAGCTCCTTGCCGTTACCCACATGTCGAATGTGTTGGGCACCATCAACCCGGTGGCGGAGCTAGCCGAGCGCGCTAAAAAAGTCGGCGCCGTGGTGCTGGTCGACGGTGCCCAGGCGGCGCCTCACATGCCCGTCGACATCCCTTCGTTAGGAGCTGATTTTTATGCCTTTTCCGCCCATAAGATGCTCGGACCTACCGGCGTGGGGGTACTGTACGGCAAGCGTGAGCTTTTGGAAGCAATGCCGCCGTTCAACATGGGTGGAGAAATGATTCGGGAAGTTCGTTTCGACAAAGTAACCTGGGCGGATCTGCCGCACAAGTTCGAAGGCGGGACACCGAACATCGCTGACGTGATTGCTTTCGACGCCGCTCTGACCTACTTGGAATCAATCGGCATGGAGAATATCCGCCAACACGAAATCAGTCTGACGACCTATGCCATGGAGCGGCTCTTGGAAATTGACGGCATCGAAGTGCAGGGACCGCAAGAGTTCACCCAACGCGGCGGCACCATCTCATTTACGGATAAAGATATCCACCCGCACGATATCAGCACTTTTCTGGATTCGAAAGGTATCGCCATTCGCGCCGGTCACCACTGCGCCCAACCGTTGGTGAGAATTCTCGGAAAGATTGCCACCGCCCGCGCTTCGCTGTATATTTACAACGACCCGTCCGATATCGATGCTCTGGTTGACGCATTAAAAGAGATGAGGAGATATTTTGGCGTATGAATGAACCGCTTGACGACATGTACCGGGATATAATTCTGGATCACTACCGTTCCCCTCGCGGGAAAAAACCGCTCAAAAATGCGGATGTCATTTCCGACGGAACCAACCCCTCCTGCGGCGATGAAGTCCATCTGCAAGTGGAACTGGAGAACGGCACGGTAAAGGATGTCCACGTCGACTGCCACGGCTGCGCTATCTCGGTGGCTTCCGGCTCTATGTTGGCGGAAGTCATCAAGGGAAAGTCGATAGAAGATGCCAAACGAATCGCCCAGATCGTCAAGAAAATGCTCAAAGGGGAAGAAACCGAAATCCCCGACGACTTGGGTGATCTCGACGCTCTTCAGGGCGTCCGCAATTTTCCGGTGCGGATTAAGTGTGCCCTGTTGGCATGGATTACCTTCATGGAAGGGCTCAAAAACCACGAAGAAGGGAAAGGGGATACCCCCACCCGTGTTTCGACGGAAGACAGCGATGATGAACAATCAGCAAGCAAGTGATAATAACAAAGACGCCGAAAAGAAACCGGCGGAAGGGCTGACCAAGGAGCGCATCCTCGAAGTTCTCAAACCGGTGCAAGACCCGGAAATCGGTTTGGGCATCGTTGATCTGGGGCTGGTGTACGACATCAACATCACGCCGGAAGGAAAAGTCCAAATCAAGATGACCCTTACCACTCCGGCGTGCCCCTACGGGGAAATGTTGCTCATGCAAGCTCAGCGGGCGGTTGCCTCTTTGGAAGGCGTCAAGGATGTCGAGCTGACGTTGGTGTGGGATCCACCGTGGAACCCGAAAGAAATGTGCTCCGATTACGCCAAGGACGTGCTCGGCATCTGGTAGCGGTCCACTTTACTTCCTTATAAGCAACGAAACGTCAAAGAGGTGACAAGCCACTCACTCACTCGCTTTACGTCAATGAGTACCCCCCGTCGACGACAATGGTCTGACCCGTAATCCAACTGGAATGCGGACCGGCTAAAAACAGCACTACGTCGGCTACTTCTTCCGGCTTGCCGACCCGCTTGAACGGCGTGCGGGCGATAACTTCGTCGAGGAGCTCCTGATAATTGGGAAAGACCTTGAGAGCATTGGTATCGATGAACCCGCCGGAAACGCAATTGACCGTAATGCCGCGCGACGCCAGCTCAATCGCCGAGTAGCGCACCATGTTCTCGATGGCGGCTTTGGAAACGCCGATGGCGGCGTAGCCGGGGATGTAGCGGGTGGAACCCAGCGAGGAAAGCGCCACAATACGTCCCCCTTCCGGCATCATCGGTACTCCCAACTGGATACACATGAGAAATGCCCGGGCGTTGGTGTGCATGGACAACTCCCACGACTTGCGGTCGATATTGAGCATATCGGTGTACGTCCCGAGAGCGGCGTTGGAAATCAAAATGTCCAACTTCCCAAACTTTTCCCGGATGCCTTGAAAAATAGTCGGCACCTGTTCCGAGTTCGCCATATTCACGCGGTACGTGACGCACTGCACCCCGTGACTCTCGATGATATCTTGTGCCTCCTTGGCATTCTGGCGACTTCGGAAATAACTGATGACGACATCCGCTCCTTGCTGCGCCAGTTTCTTTGCCACTTCCAAACCGATTCCCCGCGTCCCTCCCGAGACAAAAGCAACCTTTCCTTTCAATTCCTTTTCTTCCATTTTCCTTCCTTACTTTTCTTACCCTTCCGACGACCCTAAATAGTGTAGCCGCCGGCTTGCGATTCCAACTCTTCCGCTATCTCTTCCAAGGCAATGGGAGTAAACTCCGTTTGGAAAATATCCTTATATGCTTCCACCAAACGAGCCCCGAACACTTTCCGGTCAACGCTCTTTCCGGTGAGTTGTCGTACCGAGGTCATGACCGCCGGTTCCAGTCCGCACGGGTTAATCTTGCGGAACTCTTCCAAGGCGGTATTGAGATTTATAGCGACTCCATGAAACGTCACCCATTGTTTGACAGCGATGCCCAAAGAGGCGATTTTCTTGTCTTCCACCCACACGCCTGTATGCTCTCGGTCGCGCCGAGCGGAGATTCCCCAAACCTGAAGGGTACGGATAATGCCTTCTTGAACATCACGGATAAACCGGTGAAGGTCTCTGCCTCGGCGGGTCAAATCGAAAATAAAGTACACCACCAACTGCCCGGGTCCGTGATAGGTCACATCACCTCCCCGTTCGACAAAGATGGGTTGGACCTCGAGATTGGCAAAGTGCTCCGGATGACCGTCTTTACCGACCGTAATTACCGGGGGATGTTCGACCAAGATGATGGTATCCCGCGCCAGCCCTTCTCGACGCATAGTGACCAAACCGCGCTGCCAGCGATGAATCCGCTCGTAATCGACTTCGCCCAGTTCGAGCACCCACCCGTAGCGTTTCCGTTCAAAATTCTCCATTGCTATCGAAGATACAACAGCATCTTGGGAATATCCGAGAGGTACTCATGCACCCGATGGAGGAACTGTACCGCCACATGGCCGTCTATCAAACGATGATCAAAGGAGAGCCCGAAGGTCGAGATATCCCGGACAACTATCTCCCCATTTACCACCCACGGCTTTTTGACGATGGCATGAATACCCAAAATGGCGACCTGCGGCTGGTTGATAATCGGGGTGGAAGCAGTAGCCCCGAACATTCCGGCGTTGGTCAACGAAAACGTTCCGCCGCTGACATCGTCCGGAGTCAACCGGTTTTCACGGGCTTTCTCGCCAAGTTGCGACATCTCCACCGCCAGCTCGACGATGGTCTTTTTGTCGGCGTCTTTAATCACCGGCACTATCAATCCTTCTTCGCGGGCAACGGCTATACCGATATTGTAGTAGTTTTTCAGAATTATCTCGCTCTCGGTCATCGAGGCGTTCAGCAAAGGAAATTCATGCAACGCCAAACAGACCGCTTTCACGATAAAGGGCATATAGGTAATGTTCACACCGTAGGTGTCCATGAATTCCTTTTTCAGACGCTTCCGAAAAGCTACCAGCTCGGTCAAATCAAGATCTTCAAAGGTCGTTACATGGGGCGAGGTACGCACCGACTTGACCATGTGGTCGGAAATCATCTTCCGCACTCCCTTCAAAGGCAAACGGGTCTCCCGCTGTCCTTCGGGGAGCGGTTCGAAGGTAGGAATTTCCACTGTGACCCTTGGCTTGGGAGGCTCAGCGGCAGGAGGAGCGCCGGTTGCCGATTGGGAGGTAGGCGTCGCCGATGTCGGCAACGGAGGCGGCGGAATTTGTCCCAAGGTAAAACCGGCTTGACGGGAACGAGACTCGACCGCCCGCATGACGTCATCGACCGTTACCAACCCTTCCTTGCCGGTCGGGGCCACGTCCGCCGGGTCTAAAGAATACTCTCGGAGGAGCATCCGTACCTTGGGCGACATCTTCCCTTTCCCCTTTGCCGCCGTCGCTTTTACCTCAGCGGCAGGCGGTGCGGCAGACGCGGAAGGAGGCGACGTCGCAGGTGCTTCGGCTTTCGGCGGAGGGGCAGCTTGTGGCGCTTCTTCCTTTTGGGTTGACACCGCTTTGCCGCCGTCGTCAATGGTAGCAATTTTCGCGCCGACGGCGACCACGTCACCTTCCTTGACGTACTGGTGAGTCAATACCCCTTCCACCTCGGCAGGAATCTCGATATTTACCTTGTCGGTCATCAACTCCACCAGCGGCTGGTTGACTTTGACCCTTTCACCGACCTTCACTTTCCATTCCAAAACGGTTCCTTCGAGAACCGACTCTCCCATCTGGGGAACGAGCACATCTACCGGCATATAAAACTAACCTTCCTTTTGTTCACTCATGAATCGGAAACGCCGCAGCGTCCCATTGTTCTCGTATGATTAATAATAATAATTCTATATCTACGTTGTCAAGTATCGCCCCGCCGCCGCTAACTTATCTCCAGCATTTTCTCCAGTGCCAGCAATGCTTCACTGCGCGTCGGTTCCTCCACCCGAATCGGCTTGATGTCCTGCCAGTGCTCCAGGGTATATGCCAAATCGTTCAAGGTGGTGCGGTACATATTGGCGCATACCGGACAAGTCTGCCCGGAAAGTTCGAAAATCTTTTTATCGGGATATTGATGTGCCATGCGGTTGATAAGATTTATTTCCGTCCCGATGGCAATAACCGAACCCGGCGGCGCATCGGCGCAGAATTTCACGATGAAGCTGGTCGAGCCGTGGGCATCCGCCAACGCCACCACTTCGGGGATACACTCCGGGTGCACGACGATTTTGGCATCGGGATATTGTTGTCGGACCTGGTGGACATGCTCCGGTTTGAAGTTGGTATGGACATGGCAGTGTCCCTTCCAGAGGATGAGTTTGGCACGCTTGATTTGTTCTTCCGTCAAACCGCCTCGCTCCCGTGAAAAGTCCCAGACAACCATCTCCTCCGGGGAGAGTCCGAACTTCAAGCCGGTATTGTAGCCCAAATTTTCATCGGGGAAGAAAAAGATTTTTTCTTTGCGCTCAAAGCCGTAGGCAAATGCCTTCACCGCATTCGAGGAAGTGCAAATGACGCCGCCGTATCTACCGGTAAAGGCTTTCAAGCCCGCCGTAGTGTTCATGTAAGAAATGGGCATAACATTCTTCTCCGCCCCGAATTGCTTCAGGTATTCCCAGGCTTCCATGACATCCGCCATTTCCGCCATGTCAGCCATCGGACAGCCCGCCAAAGGATTGGGGAGAAAAACGGTCTGATGTTCCGCCGTCAAAATATCTGCCGACTCCGCCATGAAGTGCACGCCGCAGAAAACGATAATCTCCGCTTCCTTGTGCTCGGCGGCGAGCTTCGACAACCCATAGCTGTCCCCGACGTAATCACCGAGGGCGACAACTTCGCGACGTTGGTAATGATGGGTCAAAATGCAGAGCCTCTCCCCCAGCTTTTTCTTGGCGGCGACGATTCGTTCCCGCAATTCGTCTGTGGTGGCTTCCCGATATTCTTTGGGCAAAGAAAAATACATCTATCCTCTTTTCCTTCTCGCTCTTCCACCGGTCGCTGAGGCTGGCGATGCAGATACCATCTCCTCTCGCTTACCGGCGGCATTTCCTCCACTTGTCATTCCAATATAGCCTTTCCCATCACCCACAGCAAGAGCCACTTCCTGAAATTTCCCCCGACGACATCAAACCGGTTTGCCCGAAGAAGACGCATCGTTGCGTTTCCGGCAAATACCGCAAGCAACTCAGCCTTTCTTATGCTGCTCGATAGTCGCCAACACCTTGTTCAAATCCGCATGACCCCGCTCGGCGAAAATAACTTTTCCGGAAGGATCAAGCGCATAGACGGTCCGCAAGACCCCTTTGCCGGTCGGTTTCAAGCAGTCATACGCTTTGACGACTTTCGAGCCTTCATCGGACAAGAGCGGAAATGTAAACCCTTTCTTATCCCGATAGTTCTGATGAGACTTGACCGACGCCGGATTTATCGCCAACACTCTTGCTCCTGCCGACTCAAACTGAGCCTTCATCGCCTCCAGACCGGAGAGCTGGCGGTTTCAACCGGGGGTATTGTTCTTGGGATAAAAGACAATCACAGCGTACTTGCCGCGCAAGTCTTTCAGCGACAACCGTCCTCCGTCGGAAGATTCCAGATCGAAAGAAGGAGCGCTCGAACCGATAGTCAACAAATTGTACCTCCTTTGTTATGTCTTGTGTACCCTAACAAAGAAATCCCCGAACCGGTTCACCAAATCGGACAATTATCCGCCTGAAAGGAGAAAAACTTTCCTGCTGAAAGGGATAAAAAAAGACCCACTTTCCCTGCTGTCTCGGCAAGAGGTTCTTGCCGTCCCGGCATTCAAAAGGATGCCGCTTTCCTTCTCATCGCCTACTCTGCTTCAGCCAGCCTGCTCCCGATAAACCAGCGCCAACTGCCGGAAAAGCTCGTCGTTATTGGGCAAGTCGTACGGTTCCAAAAGCTCAATCCAGCGGATTCTGCCTTCGATGTCGATGAGAAATATCGTCCGCTCGGCATAGCCTTTTCGATTCAGGACCCCGTACTTTTTGGCGACTTCCCCGTGGGGGTAGTAATCCGACATCAGGGGGAACGAGAGCCCTCCCAACGAGCGCGCCCAGGCGGCATGGCAGGCAATGGAATCAACCGAAATCGCCAGAAGTTGGGTGTTGTACTGCTCAAACTTGTTAAGCAACGGTTGATAGCCCGGTACTTGCGTAGCGCAGACCGGGGTAAAATCGCCCGGGTAGAATGCCAGCACCACGTTCTTCCGACCGCGATACCACCGCAAGTTCAACTCCCCTTCGTTATGGGTCGGCAGGGTAAAATCCGGCGCCTCATCGCCGATGTGCAAGAGTTGCGGGGCGCTGCGATGGTCTTCCGTTATGGATACGTCGCCCGAATGCTCACTCATCATACTCTCCATAGTAGAAATCGTCGCGGTCGTCTCTCTCTTCCTGCATCAAGGCGTCATCCAACAAGGCATTTTCGTCGTCATACCGCTCGAAAAATTTGCTTTTGGGTGCCCCGCAGATAGGACAGACTTCCGGCAACTCACTGTCATCATGAATATATCCGCAGACTTCACACTCCAACTGCATGGTCGTCATCCCCTTCAAGGTTTGTCCATCACCTCTCCGTTTTCCAACGGCTTCCGCGCATGAGTATTATACCATTGTCCCGTCAAGGTTTTCTCAACAAAAATATGCACGACATTATTTCCGCAAAAGCATTTTGTCCGCCCACCCGATTCCTCAGTGCTCCATCGGTGAAGAATCGTCATAGGCAAACCAAAAGTAATTTCCCGATAGCGCCTCCCGCTCCGACATCAATAACTCATAATGACGGTGTTCTTCATCGGCAAGTTGGTCGAAAATCTTTTTGAAATCCTCGTCGTCTACCAGGTCTCTTTCCTCGCGATAATACTTTGTCGCCGCCAACTCGGCATCAATCGCCAAGTCAAGGAATTCCATCTCGGTTTTCCGCTCTTCCAGATGCCCCTTCCGAAAGACTTCCGCCAAAACATTGATACCTTTCTCCGGGAGTTCGCCAATTTCACCACCGATATGTTTATGGAAAATCTCAATCAAGGTTTCTTTGTGGCGTTTCTCGTCGTCACGCAGGTTTTCCAGCTTGCGTCGCGCATCTTCGTTCGCCACTTTTTTCGAGAGAAGGTCATAAAATTTATAGCCGTCTTCTTCTCCCTTGATAGCCCTTTTCAGCGTCTCTGCTACTTTCTGTTTTGTATCCACCGTATTATTTCCTTTATCCTTCTTGCGAAGGTGTTTGTTCGCCTTTCGTCTCCATAGTCCTAATGTATTCCACCGCCTTGCGCATTCGCTCGACCACCACCCGCTTGGTCAAAAGCACCAACACGTCAAACAAACCGGGACCGGCAGGCATCCCCGTAACCGCCAACCGCGTCGGATGAATCAGCTTGGCTCGCTTGATGCCCCGCTCTTCCGCCAATTCGCTGAGTGTCTGCTCGGTGTTCTCGAGAGTAAATTCCGGCAGCTTGTCAAAGCGGTTTGCCAGTTCTTCCAGCAGCTCGGCGTTTTCGGGAGTAAACTGCTTCTGAGCGGCTTTGGGATCGTACGTATAATCGAACGAGAAAAAGTAGCCGCCGTGCGTCACGAAATCCGGAATGCGCTTCACCCGCTCTTTCAAAAGATGAATTACCGCCCGGAGATATTCCCACCGCGTTTCCAGCCAGTATTTTGTCGTCAACCCGGCTTCCACCAACAGCGGCGCCACCTCCACCGCCAACTCATGGTCGCTTTTTTTGGCAATGTGTGCCTTGTTGAAAGCAAGCAACTTTTCTTCGTCAAAAATAGCGTTGGACTGGTTGAAGTTTTTCGGGTCGAAAATTTCAATAAGCTCGTTCGGGGTATAAATTTCCCTATCGGTCTTCGGCGACCAACCGAGCAAGCACAGGTAGTTGAACATTGCTTCGGGAAGAATCCCCTCACGGCTGTACTCGTTGATGTCTTTATCGCCAAGCCGCTTGGAAACTTTTCTCTTGTCCGGGCGCAAGGTCAGAGAGATATGGCCAAACTCCGGCGGCCTCCAGCCAAGGGCATGATAAATGTGAAGCTGCTTGAAGGTGTTGGTAATGTGGTCGTTTCCCCGAATAACATGGGTAATGCCCATTTCGTGATCGTCGACCACCACTGCCAGATTGTAGGTGGCGGAGCCGTCGGAGCGGGCGATAATGAAATCTTCAATTTCACTGTTTTGGCGGGAAATCTCACCGGCTATCATATCGCGGAAGGTCGAGACGCCGTCAGGGATTTTCAAGCGGATGGTAAACTTTTCTCCGGCTTCAAGTTTTCTTTGAATTTCCTCATCGGACAAATGCAAACAACGCCGGTTGTATTGCAACGGCTTTTTCTCGGCGCGGGCTTTTTGTCTATCTTCTTCCAACTGCTCGGGAGTGCAAAAGCAGCGGTAGCCGTACCCTGATTCCAAAATTTGCCGGGCAAAAAGGGCATAGCACTCGAGACGCCGGGACTGATAGACAATCTCCTCATCCCACGATATCCCCAACCATTTCATACCTTCCAAAATAGGCTCGATAAGAGAAGCGTCGGAGCGCTCGGTATCGGTATCCTCTATCCGCACCAAGAACTTTCCGCCAAAGTGGCGGGCAAACAGGTAGTTGAAAATCGCCGTTCGGGCAGTGCCGACATGCAAGTACCCCGTCGGTGACGGAGCGATGCGAACTCTGACTGTTTCCGTATCCATAAAACGTCCTCTTTCTTACTCCGGCTGTCGCGGCGGCGGAGGCTCTTCCTGGGAAGGTGGTGGCGGTGTCGGTGGCGACGAAGGAGGAGGTGTTTCCGGTGGATGGGGAGGTAATGAGGGAGGTGACGGGGGTGGCTCGGAAGGAGGAGGGGGTGGAGATTGCGAATACGATGCTGTCTGGTGGGGAGAAGTCGGCGGGGGACCGGGGGTAGTTTCACCTTCGACTGGCGCTAAATTGAGCTCGAAACCGCCCACGAACCGCGCAATCAAATTATAGACCGCCGCCACAATCGCCGCAATAACGGTATTGAACAACGCTCCCATAATTGCAAACATAAAAGGGAAAACAAGAATCATCACTCCAAGGGACATCCCCTCCATCTCCGCCTCAAAATCGGCGGGACCGAAGCCGGGATAGTTGGAAAACAGCGCCATAATAAAAGACATCAAAACCGCATACAGTAACCCGATGATAAAGCCAAAGATGATATTAAAAAAGAACGAGACCTTTACCAGGGACCATATACCCAATGATTTGATTTCATACCGCATAGCTATCCTCAATTTTCGGTATTGCTCCCGCCGTCACTTTCTTTGAAGAAAACCGGCTCAATTCCTTTTGTTGCATCACTGATGTTCGGCGATTTCAACACCAATTCATCCCATTCTACGGTTTCCGCGGAAACCTCGAGGAAAAAATAGCTCACCACTTGAAAAATTCAAGTCAATTACCGCAATTATTCCTGCTTGGTCTTAATAATGAAGCGGGCATCCACCGCCTTGCATTTTGACTTCGAAGGAGAAGCAATGAACGGGTTGATGTCTATTTCCGAGAAGCAATCAAAGTCTTTCACCAGTTGGGACAAACGCAGCAAGGCTTCCTCGACCGTTTCCAAGTCGACCGGCTGAGCGCCGCGAAAACCGGTCAGCAACGGGTAGGAACGCACCGAGCGAATCATTTCCTTGGCTCCCTCGTCGGTCAAGGGGTTAATCCGGAAGGAAACATCTTTCATCACCTCGACGTATATCCCGCCCAAACCGAACATGATGAGCGGACCGAACGAGGGATCGGTCGTCATGCCCATGACCGTCTCGATGCCGCCGGAAATCATCTTCTGCATTGCCACCGAAAACTTCTCTCCCTCCGGAATCTTACCGACCCGCTTCCGCAGCTCGCGAAACGCTTCCACAACTTCTTTGTCGGTACGCAAATCGACCTTCACGCCGCCCATCTCGGTCTTGTGCAGAACGGTGGGGGTACTGATTTTCATCACGACCGGATAGCCGACCTCTTTGGCTTTTTCCGCCGCTTCCTCGGCGGAATAGGCGTAAACGTAGCCCGCCGCGGGAATGCCGTAGGCTTTGAGAATCTCGATGGCTTGTTCTCCGACTATGGCGTTGTTGCCTTCTTGGATAGTCTTGTCGATTATTTTTCGCACCTTGTCGGAGTTGACCTCGAACGTTCGCACCTTACCGCGCGGTTGAGAGATACGCTCCCGGTACTGGCATATCGTCGCAAGCGTCTTGGCGATCGCTTCCGGGTAAATATAGACGGGGATATTGTGTTCTTTCAAATACTCGATACCTTCCGAGCCTCTCCCCGCTCCCATAAAGCACGCCAGCACCGTCCGCTTACAATCCGCCAGCGACTCATGGATATTTTTCGCTACCTCCAACTGGTCAACCGTCACGGGAGGAACAAAAATAGGCACGATGGCATCGTAGTGGGTGTCATGTTTAACGGTATTGAGCGTGAGTTTGAACTCTTTCGGTCCCGCCCCGGCGACCATATCCAAGGGATTGGAAAAAGAAGCCTCGGATGAGATGAACTTCTTCAGCTTTTTTATCGTCGCCGGTGAAAGCGCCGGCATCTCCAAGCCGTTGTTGATAAGAGCATCGGTCGCCAAAATGCCGGGACCGCCGGCATTCGTCACCACCATGACGCGTCGTCCTTTCGGCACCGGCTGCGTCGAGAGAGCTTTGGCAACGTCGAACAACTCTTCCACGGTATCGACCCGCATCACGCCGGTCTGATAAAAGAGTGCATCCACCCCGACATCAAGTCCCGCTAACGCTCCGGTATGCGACGATGCCGCTTTTGCCCCCAGCTTGGTTCGTCCCGACTTGACCACCACAATCGGCTTCGTCCGTGATACTTCTCGGGCGATTTGAGTAAAGTGGCGAGGGTTACCGAAGTTCTCCAGGTACATCAAGATGATGTCGGTGCGAGGGTCGTCCTTCAAGTACGCTAAGATATCGTTTGAAGAAATATCAGCCTTGTTGCCGATGGAGGCGACAATCGAAAACCCAATCCCCAATTCCTTGGCGTGGTTCATAATCGCCTCCCCCATGGCACCCGACTGGGTGATAAAGCCGATGCGCCCGCATTTGGGGTAAACTTTCCCGAAGGTGGCGTTGAGGCTGACGTTCGGATCGGTATTCACTACCCCAAAGCAGTTCGGTCCTATCATCCGCATACCGTATTCTTGGACAACCTGGAGAACTTCCTGCTCCCGTTTTTTCCCTTCGGGGCCCACCTCGGAAAAACCGGCTGAGATAACGACCAACCCCTTGACCCCCTTCTCTCCACACTGCGCCACCACGTCCTTGACAAACTCTTTCCGAACGATGATAATCGCCAAATCCACCGCATCGGGGACATCCAGAATCGTCGAGTAGGCTTTTATCGAGTGAATGACGGAGGCTTTGGGATTTACCGGGAAGACTTTTCCGTTGAACTCCGCTATCAAAATATTGTGAAGCGTTTCCCGTCCGATGGTACCTCGCCGGGTCGACGCTCCGATAACCGCAACCGATTTCGGTTCGAATATCGCTTTCAATGATTGTCTCATGCTTTGCTCTCTCTTCGTTATCTCAGCTCACCGTGTTCTTTTTATCGGCTCATACAAGCCAAAGGTGAATCAACGTATTCTCAAACAAAAGTCAAGCGAAACTGTTTCCATCCTTTTTTACCTTGCCGCTCAACCCTTTAGCCGGGTGCCTATCCATCATGTCTTTGTCGGGGAATGTTATCTACAAATGCGCCGAAAAAAACGGGCGCTCTTTGCTACGCCCGCTTTCTTCTTTTCGTTATCTCAAAGGGTCACGAAAAGCCGCTATACCGTCCCGGCATGGGTGAAGGACTTTTTCGATTTTTTCTTGTCTTTTTCCAACAAGACCGCTTGCGCTGCGGCAAGGCGCGCAATCGGCACCCGGTACGGGGAGCAAGAGACGTAGTCCAAGCCGATTTCATGGCAGAAGCGAATCGACGCCGGATCGCCGCCGTGCTCGCCGCAGATGCCGACTTTCAAATCGGGTCGGGTCTTTCTGCCCTTTTCCGTACCCATGCGGATTAGCTGTCCGACTCCGTCTTGGTCGATGGTGACAAATGGGTCTTGCGGCAAAATTCCATGCTCCAAGTAGAAGCCCAAGAACTTCCCGGCATCGTCCCGCGAAAAGCCCATCGTCATCTGGGTGAGGTCATTGGTGCCGAAACTGAAGAACTCCGCTTCCTCGGCGATTTCGTCAGCCGTCAGTGCCGCCCGCGGAATCTCCACCATAGTGCCGATTTGGTACGGCAGATTTTTTACCCGGTTTTTCGCAATAACTTCGTTGGCAACCCGAACGACGACTTCCTTCTGATGACGGAATTCGTTCACATGCCCCACCAGCGGTATCATAATCTCCGGGTAGACTTTCTTCTTGTCCTTGACCAACTCACACGCCGCTTGGATAATCGCCCGTACCTGCATCTCGGTAATTTCCGGGTAGACAATTCCCAACCGACAACCGCGGTGTCCCAACATCGGGTTCAGCTCCGTCAGCTCGTCGATACGGCGGATAATTTTGTTCAACTTCGCCAGATCTTCTTCGTAATCTTCACTCTTGGGATCAAGCTCTTCAATCTTTGCCTGAATCTCTTCCTTCCGCGGCAGGAACTCATGCAAAGGCGGATCGAGGGTCCGGATGGTTACCGGCAATCCTTTCATAACATCGAGAATCTTCTTGAAATCCTTTTTCTGGAAGGAAAGCAACTTCTCCAGAGCCATCTGCCGCTCTTCGGGCGAGTCGGCAAGAATCATCTCCTGCACAATCGGGATTCGCTCTTCGGCAAAGAACATGTGCTCGGTGCGGCACAAGCCGATTCCTTCCGCGCCGAATTTCAACGCCTGCTCGGAATCTCGTGGAGTGTCGGCGTTGGTACGCACTTTCAACCGCCGCACTTCATCCGCCCACTTCATAAACTGGGAAAACTCGCCCGACAACTCCGGTTCGATAGTCGGGACTTCCCCGAGAATGACTTCTCCGGTGGAACCGTTGAGGGTAATGACTTCCCCTTCTTTGATAATCAATTTCCCGACTTGGAACTGTTTCTTGACGGTATTCACCCGCACCGCTTCGGCGCCGGAGACGCAGCATTTGCCCATCCCGCGGGCAACTACGGCAGCGTGGGAGGTCATCCCGCCCCGGGAAGTCAAAATCCCCACCGCGACGTTCATCCCTTCGATGTCGTCGGGGTTCGTTTCTTCTCGCACCAAAATAGCCGGTTCTTTGGCGCCATATTTGACCACGTCATCAGCGGTGAAATACACTTTCCCGGAAACGGCGCCCGGCGATGCCGGTAACCCTTTGGCAATCACTTCGTACTTCGCTTTCGGGTCCAAACGTGGGTGCAGCAGATTGTCGAGGTCTTGCGGATTCAAGCGCATAAGGGCTTCTTCTTTGGTAATTAGCTTTTCTTTTACCATGTCAACGGCGATTTTAATCGCCGCCTGCACCGTCCGCTTGCCGTTGCGGGTCTGGAGCATATAGAGCTTGTTCTCCTGGATGGTAAACTCGAAATCCTGCATGTCGCGGTAGTGCTTCTCCAAGCGGGTCGTGATGCTCTTCAACTGCTTGTAGGCTTCCGGCATCTCGTTTGCCAACTCGCTGATCGGCTGCGGCGTCCGAATCCCGGCGACGACATCTTCTCCCTGGGCGTTCACGAGATACTCGCCGTAGAATTCCTTCTCACCAGTCGAAGGGTTCCGGGTAAAGCCGACCCCGGTGGCGGAATGGTTGCCCATATTGCCGAACACCATTGCCTGCACCGTCACGGCGGTCCCCAAGTCCGAGGGGATGTTGTTCATACGGCGATAGGAAATCGCCCGTGGGTTGTTCCAACTCCGAAAGACGGCGTCGCGAGCCATCCGCAGTTGGGTATAGGGATCATCAGGGAAGTCCTCACCTGATTTCCGTTTGATGATTTGCTTGAATTTCTTGATAATCGCCTTGAGGTCGTTTTCTTGAAGGGAGCTGTCTTGCTTGACTCGCCGCTCCGCTTTCATCTTGGTAATGACGTTTTCGAAAAGCTCTTTATCGATACCCAATACGACGTTTCCGAACATGGCGATAAACCGCCGGTAATTGTCGAGGGCAAAACGCATATCCCCCGTCTTCGCCGCCAAACCTTCCACCGATTCGGGGTTCAACCCAAGATTGAGAATCGTGTCCATCATTCCCGGCATGGAAAACTTCGCCCCGGAACGAACGGAAACCAACAGCGGGTCGGACGGATCACCGAACTTTTTACCGACCGCTTTTTCTATCATTGCCATGTATTTCTCGAGCTCGCGGTCGATGTAATCCGGCACCGTGAGAGAATTTTCATAATACAACCGACAGACCTCGGTCGTGATGGTAAACCCCGGCGGAACCGGCATCCCGGCTCGGCTCATTTCCGCCAAGTTGGCTCCTTTGCCTCCTAAGAGATCCCGCATGGAGGCATCGCCGTCGGCTTTCCCCATTCCGAAAAAGTAGTAATACTTCCGAGAGGACTTTTTGGTCTTTTTCTCTGAAGATTTCGCGGAAGTCTTTTTCGTCTTGGTGGCTTTAGGGGAAGTCGATTTTTTCGAACGTACTGTTTTTTTTGCAGACATATGTCTACCCTCTCAAAAATCTAAATACTCAACTCACACTTGGGACGAATCTATCAAAAAAAGAAGCCCGGGGCAATATAAAAGCCGACCAAATCAGAAGATTATTTTTTTTCCGCCGAAAGCGCCCCCACCGGAGGGAGACCAAGCTAAGACTACATGGTAAAGAACCGTTCTCCCTTGATGATTTTTTCCAGAATCCGAATGGTCTTCTCAACCGGAGCGTGCATGATGTCAGCGGTATTAAAGGTTGTCCGCACTACTTCCCGCGGCGCCAACTGTCCCGATTTTCCACGCCCGCTGCGCAGTTTTTTCTTGTGGGTGAGATTGTACTGGCGTTGGTACTCTTTCGCTTTTTCCTTGTGCATCTGGTAATACCGGCGTTGGTATTCCCGACGCGCCTCAGCGGTGGAGAGCTTCCCCTTTTTCTTCTCTTTGCCCTGCTTGGTTTCGCTTTGCGTAGTTGTTTTTGTTGCAGTAGATTCTCTCTTCTGCCGTGCCATACTCGTTTAACCTCACTTTCCCTGTGTTTCCTTGGTGGCTACCTCCAACAACCCAACCATTGGGAAAAATTTGCTGTATGTCAAGTATTTTTTTCAAAAAAATGAAAAATAATTTTTATAATTATAGGGGTACTAAGGAGTTACTATTATCGATTTTTTATCGGCTTTTAGTTTGCGGAGTTATAAGGAATTATAAAGAGAAGACATGTATCTGTTAACTACATGTGGCTCAATGAGAACGCTGATTTTTTCTTTCTTGCAAACATACAGCGTGACTATCCATATTTATTGCCGGTATCACTTTTTGTACCCTTCATCCCCTGAAAAAGTTTATTTCAAACCGAGGAGATTTTTCCTCCGAGTGAGAGGAAAGTGAGAGAAAAAAACAAAAAATCGAAAAAAACTGAAGGCAAACCGGAACAGCCTGGGCGAAACCCTGAAAATATAGAGAAAAGGAGCCCACGTTTTCACGCGGGCTCCTTTTTGTTCTATCGTCAGTATTAACTCACGTTCCCTTTACGTGGTCGATTCCTGCTCCGGGGGACGCCGAAGGAATCTGACAAGCTCCGAAATGATATACACCACGATAGCGGCAATCACCAACCAGAACACAATCAGGAAACCGGAAGAATAATTCGGATTGGTTTTGTCGAAAGCCGCCGTTCCCCAAAAACTGAGATCCTGGATACGGTTGATGAACAGGGAAATACGCCCCATCACCGTATAGCCGAACGACGCTCCGAAGCCAATCATCAAAATCCAAATGCCGAACTTCGCAACGGCGCCGAAGGCTCCGGTATGCTCCTTGGAGAAGAAGAAATATATCAACGCGGCAACGGCGCCGGCGAAAATAATAGCCTGGGAAAAACCTGCGGAGCTGTCAAGGAACCCATGTCCCCAGAAGTTGTGCCAGTCGATGGGATTCATGCTCGCCACGAGCTGGCGGTTGACGTTGTTTGCCATTACCAGCGGCACCCCCACCCCCATGGCAATCCCGATATAAAGTGCCAACGGCCAACGAGAGACCCACGCATAGTTCCGAGAGAAACGGGTAAACATCATCGCTCCGAGAATCGCCGGAATCAGGTACCACGGCTCCGAAGAATTTAACCACAGGAAGTACCAATCGCCGTCGGCTAAGCGTTGAAACAGGTTCGGGACCAAACCGTTGTGCCAGAGAATAATCACGAAATAGCCGGCGGAAACGCCGACCACCAAGTGCTCGGCAAACTTGTAAAAGGGATTATCCTTGTACAAGAACGAGAAGGTCGCCAGGGTCAGAAACGCCCCAAACGTTGTCCATAAAAACGTCGTGAAATCCATAGCACTTACCTCCCAAGCCTTCTTCTGTCACGCCGACTCATGAAAAATCCCAGGTTGCCCATGATAATGAACAAGATAATCACAATATGAGCAAACACTTGTATCCGCATGCCGTCCATCGCCAAGCCGGGATTATCGGCAAGTTTCTCATACTGGGCGGCACCATACAACCCCGCCATAATTCCAAAGACCTGTTTGGAATTCAAGTAGGGGTAATAATCCGCCCCCATAACACCGGTCAAACCCAAGGCTAAGGGGAAGCCGAAGCGTCCCTGCCCGTAGGAAATCCAGGCGTCGGTGATGCTCCCGGCGGAAATGTCGATGACACACGCCACCTGACTGTAGTTTTGCACGCCCTTCATCATGGGGATGGAATCGAGAGGAGTGCCGTAGTAATCGGTCGGGAAAGGCAACCGGAAGTTTTGCCCCATACCTAAAATGACCAACCCATAGTAGGGCTTGTATCCCAAGAACGTATAATCAATCCCGTTCTTAATCTCTTTCCCTCTATAGAAGACACCGTTGTATTCTTTATCCTGACGGACAGAGTCGGTGATATCGAGAATAGCTTGCTCCGCCATGCCGGGACCGTTCTGCGAAAGCGCTGTAATAATCACCTTCAGGTCCTTGCGAAAGCAGTGTTCCATCAGCGCATAAGTCATCGGATGAAGCTCCGCCAACGCATTCGGATCGTAGTCGATGGCGACAAACACTATCTCGCCCGGCTTGAGGGTATCGATAAATTCGTAGATAGACCTTACTTCATCATCCACCCGGATAGGAATGGAAAAGGGATAAAAGTAGGTTGCCACGCACACCACCGCAACAAACAGAAAGACCCAGCGGCGGTCGAGCGACATCATTCTATCAAAGATGTTCGTTTTCATCGTGACACCTCCTTATCCTTTCCCCAGGTAACCGCGTTCGATACCCAGAATAATTTTCAAGGCGGTGGCAACCATCCCCAAGCCGACGCCGATAATAATCGCCCGTTTCGCCGCCAAGTTCGGGACATTCAACAACCACGACGCCGTATCGGCAATGATAGGACCGACCGGTCCGAGGTACGGATTGAAGCGCAACATCATAATCAGCGCCGACATCAAAAGCAACGTGGCTAATATATTCCGGGCTCGGAAAGCGCGGTACGCTGCCGAAGCGATGAAGAATGCCAACAGCGCAAACATGGTCGACTGAATGGGAATCAGGATATAATTAAAAAAGTGCCGGAACCAATAATTCGACAACCCTTCGGCGGTCATGAAATGAAAACCGAAAGAGCCGTCCCGGTAACCGGTGAAGCCGAAAAATATCATCAGAAAAAGCCCCGCCAGCGTGACTATCGGATAGCCCCATCCCGGTCCGCGAGCTTTGATTTTTCCCACGGAAACCCGCACTAACGACCAAATTCCCAAACCTAACGCAAAAATCCCGATAATGTAGAGCCAGGAGAAGAGGAACTCATAAAGCCACTCCGACTTTTCGTGAGGGACAAAATACTGAAAAATCATAAACGTCCCGAAAATAAACACCAGGGCAAGGGGTAACTGTCTTCGCATCTATCATCACCTCCTAATCAACCACTTTGAACAATTTCACGAGGGAGTGCCATCCCACGTTGGCGGCAAGGAAGCCGATAATGGACAAAATAATCACCAACGCTTTGGCATAGTCTTGTGCTTTCAATGAGCCCAGCAGCAACGGCTCCCGCCCCAAGTATGCCGAGGCGGCGTACAGCTCTTCCCCAATCAAGGTATAATCGCAGGCAACAATGAAAAAGGGAATCTGGGCGATTTGGTCGGTGCCGGAAATTTGAATGGAGCCCGCCACGGCACCGGTCTCCGCCAAGATAAGCGACTCGGCGTAGAATATTCCCATGTAAATGTTGGTGGCAGGCCGTTCCCGAAGCATCGTTCCGTTGACCGCCGCCACGTACGCAAACTGGGATTGGGTAACGAAGTAGACGATGTCTTCATCATAATCATCCGGACGGCCCGCATCGGAATAGGCGGCTTTGACCGTTTCCTGCGCTACCGTCATGACAATCGGATCGTAACACGGAACAATCAACTTCGTTTGATACTCGGCGACCTTGCGAGCCACTCGCCCTAAGATTGTAAACGAAGCGATGGTTGCAATATCGGCGGCGGAACCCAACCCGAGGACGTACAGAATCGGCTTGCCCATCTCGGTAGCGCGCCCGATAGCGTCATCCACCGCCTGAATGCCGGGTAAAGGACGTACATACAGGTCGATACCCCGTCTCGCCTTGGAGATAAAGTAAATCGTCAAGACGGCAAAGATAAGCACCGCTACCAGCACCGGCGTTCGTCCCGTGTGGTACAACTGCCCGTATGATTGCACCGGACCGGCGATCTCGGAAGAAGCACGAATCGCAGGATCGGAAGTAACGGCATCCACCCGGTAGTAATAATCGGTATAGTCTGCCAGATAATCGCCGGACGATTTCTCCTTGGAACCGATGTCCACATATTCTGTGGCTCCGCTCAGAGCGGTACCGATTTTTCGCCACTCCCCCTGGTTCGGATAGCTCTTGTGAGCAACAGGAATATGCTCAATCGCTTCCTCTCTCTTCTTAAGCCACATCTTCAAATTTCTTCGGTACTGCGGCAACAACCGTTCGCATGACGCTATCGTATCGGCATAAAACGTAACCGAATCGGCAAAACCCTCTCCCTCCTTTTTTTGATACCGTTTGAGTCGTTTCTCCGCCCGCGGGAGAAACGCTTCGATATCGGCAATATACTCCCGCATCTGGGAGACGCTGTCTCGAATGGCACTCAAGGTATCCATAAAGTACGGCACCCAGCGAAAGATTTCGTACATCATAACCGTCTTGGCTCCGGTGCCGTCATCAGGAGAAGGGGTCCATGTGAGAACTATGGCATGGCCGTGGTCGTTTTCCTTGTCGCGCGCCTGAAGATTCGAGACCGGCCTCGGCGGAGGGATTGAATCCGTCGCCAGGCTATCTTCCGCAGCCGCGGGCGCTGCCGGCTCGGCTTCTTGTGCGTTCCCCACCGAGAACGCCCACCCAAGAAGGAAGAGAAACACCATCAAGAACTTATATTTCATACCATTCTCCCTTTATATTAAATCACTCAGAGCAATCCCAACCAATCGCCGAACAGAAACGTAATCCGCCCGACCAACAGAGAAATACGCCCCATCACGGTATAGCCGAACGAGGCGCCGAAGGTAATCATGAGAATCCAGATACCGATGCGGGACGCCCGCCCGAAAATTCCGGTATGTTCTTTGGAAAAGAAGAAATAGATTATCCCGCAAATCACCCCGAAGAATATCACCCAGTTGGAAAGAATCGCCGCCAACTGTCCGGTCGCCGACAAGTCTAAATGAGCAATAAAATCTCCGATTCCCCGCCACGGATGCGGCTCCCGTCCGAGCAAAGGCACGAACGTCGACGAGACCTGAACGATAAAATCCGACCGCAGGTAGCGGACAAAGTTCAACCCCGCGGTGGTGCCGACAATGAACGCCAGAGGCCATCGCGAGAGCCATCCGTATTGCCGCGAAAGACGCATCAACAGCATCAACCCCAATACCACCGGTATCCAATAGAAGATGTTGACATCTATGGGACCGACAATCTTATGACTGGGTTGAATGGGCTGCCGGAAAAAGTTCGACAAACCGTCGGAAATCCGCGGGATGAGGTTTCCTACCAACGTCGACCAAAATCCCAGGCTCATCCAGTATGCCGCCGAAACGCCGACAAACAGATGCTCGGCAAATTTGTAAAACGGATTGTCTTTGTAGAGGAACGAAAAGATGGACAGCGTTAAAAACGCCGAGACCGTCAACAAGAACGCCTTTTGGACGTTATGTTCGACGACTCCGGAAAGCGTCATCGCCCGGTAAATCCATATCGCCACAAAGAGAACGACGATAACTCCCACCACTATGTACGTTGAGCGCCGCACCTACTTTTCACCTTTCTTTCGTCTCCGGAAGAAAGCGATATTACCGATAAGTATGAACGCCATGATGACGATATGCGCCAGCGTCTGGGGTCCCATCATTCGCAAGCCGGGTTTGTCCATATCCGCAAAACGCTCATAGGTATGTGCCAACTCCGACTCGTATTCCGCCGCCCCTTTCACCCCGCCGAGGATTCCGATGACCTGTCGGGGAAAATACGGATACAACTGAGGCGCCACCACCGCCGCTACCCCGGCACCGATAGGCACGCCGCCGGGATCGCCGACAAAGAGCACCCACTCCTTGGGTCCGGGTCGCCCTCCGCCAATAGCGAGGATAAGGTCAAAATCCTTGCACGACTTGATATCATTGAATATCGGGACGCTATCCAAGGGCACGCCGTTCACGTCGGTCGGAAACATCTTTTTGAAATCGGAGACAATCACATTCAGCACCCCTTCGTTCCCTGCTTTGTAGCCGACGTTGACGTAGTCGACCCCCTCACGGAGATCCGGAAAGTCCGGCTTTATTACCTGCTCCAAGGTGTTCATTAACAACGACTGCCCCGTCGCCCACAGGCACATAAAGACCACTTTATGCCCCTTCGCCAAACAATGTCGCGACAGAGCGTTCGCCATCGGCTGCACTTCCGGCGCCATGGCGGGGTCGTAATCGAAAGAGATGAGAATGTGCGAGCCCGGCGGCAAAGTTTCAATCCGCTCGAAGAGCCGCTTGACGATAGGGGTAGCGTGTTCTTGAAAAGTTATGGGGAAAAGAATGGGAGCCGCCACCGCCACGAAGATGAACAAGAATATCACCCGCCGCTCCACTTCCTTGCCGCTGAGAGAACGGATGAGCAGCCACAGCAAGCCGCCCACGACAATTCCCAAGGATATGATGACTCCCAGGTTAGGCATTGTCATCTCCCAAGTAAGAGCGTTCCACGCCGAGGATTAACCGCAAGGACATGGAAATCACCCCCAGACCGATGCCTATCATAATCGCTCGTTGTCCGGCAAGATTCGGAGAGTTCAAAATCCAGATGGCAAGGTTGGGGATTTGGAGAAGGGAAAACGATTCGGGGATCCAGCCGGTCACCAAGGTTCCGAACGGAGTCCGTCCCAACAAGATGATAAATGCCGCCACCAACAGCAGCGTCGCTTCTTTGTTTTTGGCGCGAAAGGCGCGATACGACGCGGACGCGACAAAGAACGCCAGCAACGAATACATCGTCGACTGCAACGGTACGAGAACCGTCTCAAAAATCGTATAGAAAAGCGAGTCAGGGTTGTCAACGGCGGTGGAAATATCCCCCGGCGCTCCCAATTTCCCCAACCCGATAACCAACATCACCGTAAAGCCGAGCACCGTGACAATGGAATAGCCCCAATCCCGTTTGCGGTAGCGCAGTTTGTTGATATGCACCCGTAAGAGATTGCCGCCGCCGAGAAAGAACGCAAAGACGGCGATAATATCGAAAAAGAGCGTAAAGGTGCGCTCCAAGTTTTCAAAGGGGGGGATGAACACCGAGACGATTAATACCGTCCCGACCACAAAAGTTATCATCAATGGTACAAAGCGTCTCATCGTTTCCCCGTCAGTTCGTTGAAAATACTTGGTTCAGCCAATGGTATATATCTTGCATGAAGCCGATATGCCAGGCTTCCGCCGCCGTCACGGCAAGCACACCAAGAACTATGACAATCATGGCAATCGCCTTCCCGACATCCTGCCCTTTCAAAGAACCCAACAACCGCGGCTCTCCCGATAAATAAGCGGAGGCGGCAAACAACTCCTCGCCGATGAGAGTAAAATCACAGGCGGCGATGAAAAAGGGCAACTGCGCCGGACGAGCCGTGCCGGCAATCTGGATGGCTCCGACCGAGTTGCCGGTTTCCGCCAGAATCAGCGATTCGGCAAAGAAAGCGCCTAAAAGAAAAACGGTCGCCGGTCGCTCCCGCACCATGATGCCGTCCACAGCGGCGACATAGCCGAATTGCTCGTCGGTCACATAGTTGACCATATCGTCGGAATAAGCGTCCGGTCGTCCCGCCGCCTGGTACGAGGCTTTAATCGTTTCCCGCGCCGCCGTCATTACCAGCGAACGCGCCACCGGCATGAAAATTTTGGTGTCGTAATCAGCGATGGTTCGCGAAACTCTTCCCAAGATAGTCAATGCCGCCAACGTCTGGACATCATCCATGTCATGGATACCGGGAATGAACAAGACCGGCCGCCCCATTTCCGTCGCTCTGCCGACGGCGTCATCGATGGCTTCCAATCCGGCAATTTTCCGTACAAAAAGCTTTTTCCCCCGCTTTGCCGTCTCGACAAAATAGATGACCGCCGCTGAGATAATCACCGCCATCAAGAAAAGGTACTTTCTGTCAAAATTTATCCACTCCCGCTTTGCCTGTACCCATTCCGTCATCCGCGAGGGCACTTCGGTGTTGTCCGTAGAGACAGCGGAAACATAGTAGCGATATTCTTTCTCCCGCTCCACCGTTTGGTCTTGATAGCTGTTGGCGCCGGGTGGAAGCTCGGCGATAAGCACCGGCTCGCGCCCTTTTTCGACCCTATATACTTTGTAGCCGAGCACTTTCCCGCCGACCGGTTGATCGTCAATGGAAGGTACCCACGACAGGTCGATAATTTTCCCGTCGTCATAGACGTGATTGGCGGCAATCAGAGAGGTTACCGGTTCGACGAGAACCTGAGTAGTATCTTGGGAGAGAGAGTCGCTATCACCGACGGGAGGTTGTCCCTGCGCCCACCCCACCAGCGGAAGCAGTAAGAAGACAATACCGATAAAACACACGGGAAGTCGAATTCTCTGAAGTATACTCATCCAATTGAACGGAAGCACTATTTTATCATTCCCAACCAGGTTCCAAACAGGAAATCCAGCCTGCCTATCATCAGCGACATACGGCTCATCACCGTGTATCCGAAAGAAGCACCGAAAGTAATCATCAAAAACCAGATACCGATGCGGGCTGCACCTCCGAAGAAACCACGATGCTCCTTGGAGAAAAAGAAATAGACCAAGCCGCAGAAAGTGCCGACGGCGATGAACGCATTGGCGACGATATCCTGCCAACCGCCAAGCAGAGCCGGACTGAATGGTTCGATGGTGGCGGCGATTTGTACCATGGCGTTGGAGACGAAGTAAATCATCATATACAAGCCTGCAACCGCCCCGACAATAAAGGCGAGAGGCCAGCGAGACAACCACCCGATTTTTCCGAAAAGCCGGGTCAACATTAAGATACCCAGGATAAACCCGAACCACGGGACGTACCATTCCGGGTTGGTCGGGTCGGTTACCTGCACCCAAAACTTTTTGTACAGGTTATCCCAATAGAAGACAATAAACCAATACCCGGCTGATATACCGACGAAGATTGCCTCACACGCCTTGTAAAAGATGTTGTCTTTATATAAAAAAGAGATAATACCCAACGTCAGCGCCGCCGCCAACCAGACCCCGAAGACATCCCAAAAACCCATTATAACTTCTCCCTCTTTTCACGTAAGAAGGCAACATTACCGATGATGATAAAAATTATGACTACCATATGGGCAAACGACTGCGAGAGAAGATAGGTCGTTGCTTTTCCGATCTTACCGGTAGCTTTTTCAAATTCCGCCCCTCCAGCCATTCCTCCCATCAACCCGACCAACTGATTGGCTTTCAGGTACGGATACGCCATCGGCGCCTGCACCGCCGTATTGCCCGCCGCAATGGGTAGATTGTAACGGTCGACGGCAATCTGTACCCATTCGACCGTCCCCGGCTTACCGGCGGAGAAGTTGATACCGAAGTCAACGTTGGAAAAACTGGTCACGTTTTTCAACAACGGAATGGAATCGTAGGGAGTATTATACAAGTCGGTTGGGAACATAGCCTTGAAATTTTCCCCCATCCGCAGGATGACGAACTCATTCCCCGATTGGAAACCTAAGTTAACGTAGTCTACGCCGTACTTGATTTTCTTTCTCAACTCCGGGTCTTCCGCAAACGCTGCTTGCACCGCCTGATCCGCTTGCTGAGGACCTTGGGGCCATAAACCCATGATGATGACCTTCAACCCATGTTCGAACGCATACTTCATAAAAGCATCCGCCATCGGTTGAAGCTCCGGCGCCGAGGGAGGATCATAGTCGAACGACGCCAGTACCTTGGAGCCCGGCGGAAGTTTTTCCAGCGCATCGTAAATCGACTGCACTTCCGGCGACACTTGAATCGGCAGAGGGAACTTCATAAAGAACGGCAACAACAACGCCACACCGACCAACAAGAAAACCATCCGGCGACTGACAAACCGACCGGCGACGGTGCGGACAAAGATAATACCCAAAACCCCGAGCATCAGGATGATGATAATGACCGACACCGTGGGAGAAAACGACACCGGCTTCGGCAGGATAAAATAACAGAACAAGAAAAAGAGAATAATGGCAATTGTTGCGATAAGCTCTTTCTTATTCATCAGTCGCCTCCCAAGTATGAACGCTCAAGACCCAAGATGATTCGGAGGGACGTAGACACCAGCCCCAAAGCAATACCTATCATAATCGCCCGTTGACCGGCGGTATTCAACACGTTCATAATCCACGTCGCCCACTGAGACATCTGGTAACTTTTCGGCAACCACGAGGTCAGCAAATCTCCGATAGGCACCCGGCCCAACATGACGAAAAAGGCGGCGAGCAAAAGCAAGGTCGCTTCGAAATTCCGTGCCCGGAAAGCCCGGTACGACGCCGAAGCGACAAAGAACGCCAAGAGGGCGAACATTGTTGCCGACAGCGGCGAATAGACGTTGACATAGAGCCAATCGAAACCGGTGCCGGGATCACGGAAGGAAAAAGGCGGATTGGCATACAAACCGCGATACCCCTCATAAAATCCGATTATGACAATAACGAAAAATGAGATGATAATAAGCGCCGCATGAGGCCAATCGGACTTCTTATTGATAATTTTCATAAACGATATTTTCAGCAAGTTCAGCGCGCCCAGCCAAATGGCAAAGGCAAAGACAATTACCAGCCAATCGTTGAACCACTTTTCCAGCTTTCCAAAGGGCCAATGAGGAATAAAATAGGCAATGGCAAAGGAAATACCTGCTATAAACGTTATTGCCAGAGGAATTTCTCGTTTCATCCTTCAGTCCTTCTCATTGCGCTGAAAACAGTCGGTGGACTTCCACGCCAAAAAGCTCCAACACCACTCCAATAAGAATCGCCAGCAAGAAAACCGCCTTTCCTACGTCCTGCCCTTTCAAAGAACCGAGCAATTTCGGCTCCCGAGAGAGATACGCCGAAGCAGCGAACAGCTCTTCCCCGATGAGGGTGTAGTCGCAGGCGGCGATAAAGAACGGCAACTGTGCCGGCATCGCCGTTCCGGCGATTTGAATAGCGCCGATACTGTTCCCGGTTTCCGCCATAATCAACGACTCGGCAAAGAACGCCCCGATGAGGAAAATCGTCGCCGGTTTTTCCCGCACGAACAAGCCGTCGATAGCAGCCGCATAACCGAATTGGTCGTCAGTGAGATAGCGTACCTGGTCTTCTTGGAACGAATCCGGCCGTCCCACCCGGCTGTAGGCTTCTTTGACCGTCTCTTTCGCCGTCACCATAACCATCGAGCGGGCAACCGGCACATCGATGCGGGTGCCGTTTTCCGCCGCAATGGCAGCAACCTTCCCGAGAATAGTCATACTGGCTAACGTTTGGACGTCGTCCATGTCGTTGATGCCGGGAATATAATAAATAGTGCTGCCCATTTCCGTGGCGCGCCCCACGGCGTTTTCCACTTCTTCAATACCGGCGATTTTGCGAATGTAAAAATCTTTCCCCGATTTCGCCGCCCAGATGAAGTATATAATAGCACCGCATAAGATAAGAATGCCGATCAGGATGTTCAGCCGTTGGGTGTTGAACCATTGCTGCTTGGAGGTCACCGGACCGACCACCTCCGATTCGCTGGAAGCCCGCCAGAGATACTCGCTGTCCTTCTTTTCAAAATTCTGGGCAACTACTTTATAGTAAAATTTCACCCCCGTCGTGGCTTGCTTATCGGTAAAATTGCTGTTTCCACGTACCGTGCGGCCCAACTCTTCAAAAGGACCGTCGGGTGAGGTGCTCCGCATGACGACATATTCCATCACTTTCCCGCCGAGAGAATCATCCGGCGACAAATCCCAACTGATAATCACTGTTCCACCGGCGTCGTTGGGGGCGTCTTTTACCCGGACGTTAGTGGGCGGCAAAGGATAATATTCTTCAGGGATACTGTCCGGAGGAATGACGACCGCTTGTGTTTTCGTCGTATCGTCTTGGGCGTGAAGGAAAGAAAAAGGAAAAAGGGAAAGAGCGATAAGCAAGAGACAACCCCAACCAACTCTCTGTCGTTTGGTTGTGTACGTGAAATACTTCAAGTTGCACTATCCTCACGTTTCCCCTATGAGCGCCGCCTGGACAGGCAAAACCGTATAACACTCACAAGGCAATTCACCTGTTTATCAGAAATAGGCACGTTGGTACTTCAAAACCAACTTCACATAACTTTTGTGAATGTATGCCCCGTGACAAATCAAGTCAAGCGAAAAAACTTCCCGCTTTTTTCTCTCATTAATAGATATGGGACGGCTAAAAAAGAAAATGCCTTTTTCGCATCATGCGATACTTTAGTGGATAGTGGAGAAAAAAGGAAGAAAACGGTGCGGTTACTTCTCAGCAACCAACACCGTCTTCAAGATATCCATCGGCGTAACCCCATACCTATCGGCAACTTTTTTGAAAGTATCATCTTCACTCATTTCATATCCCTTCACCGCCAATCGCTTTTGTGCCGTTTCCATATCCACGCCGGTTTTAGCGCACATTACTTTCAGCGTCTTGCTTCCCAAGTTGGAACCGGCAAACTCCAACTCGACCTCCTCCGGCGTATAGCTCCGAGGAAATTCTCCATTTGGGACAGACTCGTACTTTTTTATTATCATATACAAGTCCTTCGGTGAAACATTGTTGGCTCTGGCGATTTCTTCAAGGGAAAGGGTATCGCTCACTATTTTAATGCCGTTCTTATTCAGCTCCGCCTTTGCTTTCGTCAGGTCAATATCCATCTTTTTGGTAAACACTTTCAACGAAAGTAACTCCGCATGACCGAAGGGGGGTTCATATTCGGGCGAAAACACCCACAGCCCTTTGAGATATTCGTTAAAGTCAAGCAAATACCCCACCGGCGGAACATGATAGAGCGCACTCACCACAACAATGAGCAACCCGGCAATACTCACGGCAAACTCTCGTTTCAATCTAATACCGCCGGCAACTTTGTCTCGTAAGTAGTGCATGAGAGGTTTCCAATTAAAATAGAGGTGAAAAATACCCGCCACCACGAAAAGAAGACTGGAGAGAATATGAATATTGTCCCAATCCGTTTTTGTCAATCCAAGGAATCTCCAGGTCACCCAATAGGCGACCCGCCCCTGTGGTTCAAAATACAAAATGATACCGGTAACGGACATGACCAAGAAACCGAACGTCATAAAAAAGGAAGTCAAGCCTCTGGCATTAAATGTGCTCTTTTTCATAGCTACTCCTCAACGAGCTGGGGAAATTATCGGCGCCCCCATATGTTTTTGCACTTTTCGCTATGCAACATAAAGACGTTTACGGAGTTCCCTTTTCAAGAGCAAATAAAAAATTCCTCCCCTTTATCTTAACGACACGATAAGGGACAGAATAAAGTAAGGAAAATGTCGTGGCATTTACACCTTGACGGGTTTCTTAAAACTTCTTCTGTCGGAAATGGCAATACGGCTGTCCGTGATTTTTTCTGTAATACTCTTGATGATAGTCTTCCGCTTCCCAAAAGGTCTGAGCAGGTTCAACCTTCGTCACCACGTCGTACCCCTTTTCCTTGAGGATATGAATCAGCCGTTCGGCGGTTTCGCGTTGCTCGTCGTCTACACAAAAAACAACGGAACGGTACTGCTCGCCGATGTCGGGACCTTGTCGATCCTCTTGGGTCGGGTCGTGAATTTCAAAAAACAGCTTTGCCAGTTCCTCATAGGTAACCTGAGCCGGGTCGAAAGTAACCTCGACGGTTTCCACATGCCCCGTTTTCCCCGTACAAACTTGATGGTATGTCGGATTTTCGACCTTTCCGCCCATATATCCCACCTGTGTCGAGAGCACTCCCGGAACCTGCTGAAAATAGTACTCCACCCCCCAAAAACACCCTCCGGCAAAATACGCTTTTTTCATTTTCACTTTCTCTTCAGAAGGAATAAAATTCAACGAAATGGAATTGACGCAGTGACGGACATTTTTCTCCGTAAATCCTTCACCTGTGAACACATGTCCCAAGTGTGCCCCACAGCGGGCACAGACAATTTCCATCCGCCTGCCATCGGCATCCGGCACTTGTTTGACAGCCCCGGGCAACGCATCGTCAAAACTAGGCCAGCCGCACCCGGCATCGAATTTGTCGTCAGAGCGAAACAACGGCGTCCCACATCGTTTGCATACATAGGTACCCTTCTCACTATGCAAATAGTATTCCCCACTGAAAGGGGGCTCGGTTCCTTTATGGATAATAACCCGTTCTTCTTCCGGGCTCAACTCATGGTATGCCATTTTCTTCTCCTGAGACCATCCGCTTACCGCGACAAGTAACACCCACCCTATGGCAAGTAAAACAATTCTTTTCACGTCTCGTTCCTTTGTCGGCAGTTTCCATACAATAAGATAGACATATTTTGCCGACGATTTGTTCCGCAAGAAACCGTCCAGCTATGCTCTTTCAACCCTCAATGAGTAGTAAATGTAATCAACGCCACCACCGCCCCGGTGGGATCTTGAATAAGACAATGCCTTCCAATGTTAGGAATATCCCGCGGGGGAGTAATCACTTTTCCTCCCAGTTCCTCGGTCTTCTTTGCCATGGCATCGACATCATCGACTGCAATGTACGAGAGCCAATGAGACGGCACTTCCGCGGGGACCTCCGGCGGCATCGCCATCAATCCCCCGGCATCCTTGTCATCCACCCGAAGAACGGTATACTTCATTCCCGGTATACCGCTGTCTGCGGCGTTCCAACCCAGAAGCTTCGTATAAAATGCGGTGGCGCTTTCCACATCCCGGGTAAGCAATTCATTCCAACAAAACATCCCATGAGCGGGCTTCCCGTTTGACATTCTTCTTTCCTTTCCCAATGTAGAGTTTCACTGTGACCTGTTTTTTTATACGGACGATGAAACAAAAAGTATATCACATTCCGACAACTTTTTGTCGATTTTAGAGACCTACAATATAAATATATACAAGGGAAAGAAGATAGCAAGGAAAGCAGGAAGTAACGAAAAAACTTAAAAGTAGCTGGCAATTTCGGCGGGAATGTCCTCAAGAGACGCTACCGCATCCGGCAGCTTTGCTTCCACCACCGCACGAGGCATCCCATAGACGACGCTGGATGCTTCATCTTGGGCGATAACCACGCCGCCCTTTTCTTTAAGCTTTTTTAATCCCACGACGCCGTTATCTCCCATGCCGGTCAGAATAACCCCCATGGCAAAGCCGCCGAACGCCTCGGCGACAGAAAGCATCAGGATATCGACGCAGGGATGATACAACGTATCTTTCGGCTCCGGCGACACCATCAGTTGACTACGAGAGCCCACCTTCCGTACCGTCAAGTGCTTGCCGCCGGGAGCAATATAGACGCTTCCGGGTTGAGTCCACTCCCCGTCTTCGGCTTCCTTCACCTTCAACTGGGCGAGGGCGTCCAACCGCTCGGCAAGCGACTTGGTGAACATCGGCGGCATGTGCTGAGCGATGAGAATCGGCACCGGCAAGTTCCGCGGCAGGTTGGCAATAACCGTCTGAAGCGCCAGCGGTCCTCCTGTCGAAGAACCTATACTGATAATGTTGATGACATGATGTTTTTTGGCGGCGGTTTTGCCTCCGGCAGTCGGCACCCGCGTTGAGGGTGTGGTGGGACGGGAAGCTGTCGGTGTCGTCGCAGCTTGTTTTGGAGAACCGAGAGCGCGAACTTTATACCGCGCCATCAGGATATTCTTGCGCCGAACAATATCCTTTATTTTCGCCAGCAGTTCTTCTTTGATTTTGACGATATCGAGGCTTACGTATGACAACTGCTTGGGGATGAAATCCACCGCGCCCATTTCCAGCGCCTTCATGGTGGCATCCGCCCCTTCCGTCGTCAAAGAGGAAACCATCATGACCGGCACCGGGTTGGTGGTCATAATCTCCCGCAAGGCGGCTAAGCCGTCCATGCGCGGCATTTCGATGTCCATGGTGACCAAGTCCGGCTTGAGGAGCTTGACTTTCTCGACTCCTTCGGCTCCGTCGCGGGCGGTGCCGACGACCTTGATGCTCGGATCGGATTCGAGCATCATGCTCAATGCTTTGCGCATGAACGCCGAGTCGTCCACCACAAGAATGCGTATCTGTTGTTCGGACATAAGAGCCATTGACGCTTCCCCTTAGGTCAGCCGCTTGGCAATGTTGAAAAGACCGATAAGATCGACAATAAGACGAATCCGCCCATCGCCGAGGATAGTTGCCCCCGCTATTCCCTCGGTCGTTCCCAAGTAACTTCCGAGTGATTTGATAACGACTTCCTCCTGCCCGAGGAACCTATCGACTATCAACCCCAACTTCTTGTCCGCCAAGCCGACGACAACAATGTACGGTTTTTCCGTCAGCTCGAAGCTGGACGGTCGGGCATGGAGAACTTCGACTAAGTTTACGATAGGAATGATACTGTCACGAAGTTTGAGAATGGGACGTTGATTAACAAAGTAAATCTCCGACTGCTCGGTTTTGACCGTCTCCAATACCGAGGCGAGCGGAAGAATGAAGATTTCGCCGTCCGATTCCACCAACAATCCCTGAACAATCGCCAGGGTGAGCGGCAATTTAATTGTAATCGTGGTGCCGACATCTTTCTCCGACGCCAGCTCGATCAAGCCGTTGAGCTTTTCAATGTTGGAGCGAACGACGTCCATCCCCACTCCGCGCCCGGAGACGTCAGTTATCACCTTCGCCGTCGAGAATCCCGGCTCGAAGACAAACCGAAAAACTTCCGGGTCGGTCATCTTGTCGACATCCTGCTGGGTCGCCAAGCCGCGCTCGACCGCCTTGGCACGGATCGCTTCGACGTCGAAGCCCCGTCCGTCGTCTTCGATTTTTATGACGATATTTGAGCCCTCCTGGCTGGCGGTCAACTTCACCGTACCGGTGGGCGGCTTTCCTTTGGCGATTCGCTCTTCCGGAGATTCCAGCCCATGGTCACACGCGTTGCGGATGATATGCACCAGCGGGTCGCCGATCTCCTCGATGACGGACTTATCGAGCTCGGTCGTTTCTCCCGCCAGCTTCAATTCGATTTGTTTTTTCGTCTCGCGCGCCAGATCCCGCACCAGGCGAGGAAAGCGGTTGAACACCTTGCTGATGGGCTGCATGCGCATTTTCATCACCGCCATTTGCAACTCGGTGGTGATGAAGTTGACTGCCGTAGTCGCCTTGTTCAACTGCTCCAAGTTGTAATCGCTTTCGTGCTCCGTATTCAGCTTGTTGACACTTTGCACCAGGCTGTTGCGACCCAGCACCAGCTCGCCCATCATATTCATCAAGGTATCAAGCCGTTCTACATCGACGCGAATCGTCTGTTCGACGACATGCTTCTTCTCTTTGGGCGTCGGTTTCTCCTTGGGTGCTGTTTTTGCTTGGGGAGCAGCAGCGGTTGTTTCTGCTGGCGAAGGCTGCGACGTTTCTGGAGCAGGGGACGAGGAAGCCGCTTCTTGCGGCTGAGGCTCTTTTCCTTCCGCCGATGGGGACGAGAACTCTTCTACCGTAGCCTTCTCCGGGGAAGTTTCAGCCACGGAAGGTGAAGAGACGGGAGCGCTTTCAGAAGAGTCGGAAGAAGCAGCCGAGGCTTCTCCGTCTTGACTGGTCAACGCTGCCGTCAAACGGGCGAGGATATCGTCGAGGTCTACCTCTTCCGAAGAACCGGCATGAACATTTTCCAGCAAGCCTTTCAAAATATCCAGCGATTCCAAAAGCAGATCCATCACATCGGGCGTCACGACCATCTCGGATTTCCGAAGCTTGTTGAGGATATCCTCCATGCGGTGGGACAGCGTCGTCACCTGCTCGAAACCGAGAAAACTCGACGTTCCTTTAATCGTGTGGATGGCACGGAAAATTTCGTTCAAGAGATCCAAATCATTCGGCGACGATTCGAGCTTGACGAAATTATTGTCCAATGAATTGATGAGTTCTTCCGCTTCGACCAGGAAATCCTCGATGATTTCCCGCATCTCATCTTGCTGAATCCCGGTATCTTCAGACATCGCTTCTTTCCATCACATTTGAGCTTTGTTGGCGATAAGGCTATCCACCTCCGCCTGATTCGTCTTTTTCTCGAACAGGTCGGCGTGGGGATCATACGCCCGCTCTTTTTTGGCTTTCTTCCCTCCCGTCGGCGGGACTTCCTTGCCGTGCAACACCGTCACAATCTGGTGCAATTTCTCTTCTATCTCTTCCAAGAGTGAAGCGGCATGGTTCATCTGTTGGGAGGTAATATCTTGAAACTGCAACGCATCCAAAATGGTGTAGGTATCCGCAATGGTCGCTTCGGCATGCTCTTTCAAGGTTTGGGACAACGTTTGGATATCGGCAACCCGTCCCTTCTCAGCCCAGGCGGAGATTTCAGTCAATCCCTTGACAACCTCCTCCTCCCGCTGGGTAATCTGTTCCACGACATCAAGCATTCGGTGAGTGGCGGCTTCGGTTTGCTGGGTGATTTTATCGAGTTGCTCGGTTGCCTTCGGTACTTGCTTGCGGGACTCGGCTAGCGGATGGCGCATTTTTTTGAACTTACATACAATCTCGTTAATCGCCTGGGTAAGCTCGACGATTTCCTTCTCCAGTTGTATCCGGACTTCCTCAGACTTGGACATTCCACGGCTCCTTTCCTATGTTGTGCTCCGCCTGCTATCCCGCCAGCACCTGTTCTATCTTTTGCTTGAGGGTGTCAGGGGTAAACGGCTTGACGATGTAATTGTTCACCCCCGCTTTCAATGCCTCCACAATATCATCCTTGACGGAACGGGTGGTTACCATCAAAATCGGCAGGTTCTTGTATTCGTCCATCGCCCGAATGGTCGTGACGAACGTCAATCCGTCCATTTCCGGCATGTTCCAATCGGTGATGACAAAGTTGATGTCTTCGACCTTCAACTTTGCCATGGCGTCCTTGCCGTCACTCGCTTCGACGACGTTCTCATACCCTGCCCGTTTCAAGGTGTTGATGATGATCCGCCGCATGGTCGGGCTATCATCGACGGCGAGTATCTTAAGATTCGACATACTGCCTCCCAAAAATTTCCTCAACTCACTTCAAATACTTTGCCACTTCACTCAGCAACAGCGAAGACTTAAACGGCTTTACCAGATACGAGTTCGCCCCAACCTCCAACCCGCGCTCTCTATCTTCTTCTTCGGATTCCGAAGAAAGGATAATGATAGGGGTGTGTTGATGTTTTTCGTTCTGTCGCAAGGTGTCAATCAATCCGTAGCCATCGAGGTTGGGCATGTTGAGATCGGTAATTACCAAGTCCACATTCTCCGACATATTCGATATTTTTTCTATCGCATCCATCCCGTCACAGGCGGTTACGACGTTGTACCCCCCGTTCTTCAAAGAGAAGGAAACGAACTTCACGACGGTCGGAGAATCATCTACGACTAAAATTGTTTGTGCCATACCAGATACCCTGTCTATTTGGATTGCCCTATTTGTTCACTGCCATCGGTTTTATTTTGCTCAAAAGGTCCATCGCCCGCCGGGCGCTGTCGGAAGCCGAGGAGGTGGCTTTCAGTGTCCGGCTTTTCGCCGTTGTCGACGACGGCTTGGACGGCTTGGCGGCGCTCCCGGTGGGAACGGAGGTGGCTTCCTTTTGATACACCAACGCATTTTTGAAATACACCAGCTTGAAGGCTTTCGAAATGCCGTGCAAGGTTTCCGAGTGACCGATGTAGAGATAGCCCCCCGGCTTGAGCACATTAAAGAAGCCCCGCACCAGTTGCTTTTTCACTTCGTCGGAGAAGTATATCATCACGTTCCGGCAGAAGATGACGTCAAAGTTCGAATGCATGGAAATCTTGCGCGGGTCGTTGAGGTTCATGTGCGAGAATTTCACCAGCGCTTTGACTTCCGGCTTCACCTGATAGACATCCCCGACCTTGGTGAAAAAGCGATTCAAGCGTTGCGGAGAGACATTCCGAAGCGTCACTCCGGCGTACTCGCCTTTCCGCGCCTGTTGGAGCGCATGCTCGGAAATATCGTTGGCGATAATTTCCACCTTCCACCCTGCCAAGGAAGGAAGTTTCTCCAAGATAATCATGGCGATGGTGTACGGTTCTTCCCCGGTGGAACAGCCTGCCGACCAAATCCGCAGGCTTTTTATTCCCCCCTCCTGATTTTTCTTTTCAATCAGTAAGGGAAGCACCTCGTCGGCGAAGGAAAGAAGCTGCGGTTCATTCCGAAAGAAACTCGTCTCGTTGGTGGTAATCAGATTCATGAGCTTCTGAAATTCTTTCAGGGAGGTATCGTACTTCACATGGTAGAAGTAATCCCGAAAGGTGGTAATCCCCAGCTCTTCCATCCGCTTGATGAGGCGGTTTTTCACCAGGTACATTTTGTTCTCGGCAAAGAAGATTCCGCTCTTTTCATGGATGAAATCGCGGATCATCTCAAACTCTTCTTTGGTCATGTTGAGTTCTTCAAGTGGCTTTGTCAGCATTCGTTTCCCCCTGAAGGCACGTTCTTCACCCTCTTTTATTTTTATGGGACCGGGATCGCCCTCATAGTTCAGTTTACCGGTTACTTTATCTTGCTCCCATCTATCTCTTCGCTGCCTCCCGACAGCGTTTTCTTATCCTCACCTTCCGCCTACTGCCCGGTGGTTGCGGCAACGGAGGCATAGCTTCCTTCCTCCGTCACCCCTTCACGGCGCATATTTTCGGACATGGCACGATACATCTTCATCAACTCAAAGCGGTCGTATGCCTTGCGGATGATGCCGCCCAATTCGCTCAAATCAAACGGCTTGATGACAAAATCGTAGGCGCCGTTTCTCATTGCCGAGATAACCACCTCCAAGGAAGGATTACCGCTCATCATAATGACGGAAACTTCCGGATATCGAGCGGTCAAATCACCCAGCATACTCAGGCTCTTATCCTCGGCAAGACGACAATCCAAAAGGACGACGGCGTAGTCATGGTCGGCAAGAGTAGCTCTTACTTGGTCAGCATCTGAAACCGTCTCTGTTTGAAAACCGATCTCTCGAAGGAAGCTCGATAGTTTCTGTCGGGTCTCCGTGTCCTTTTCCGCAATCAACACTCTTTTTTCCACTTGAAACATGATGTTACGCCCCCGCTTCCTTTTCCTTTACCTTGGCTTCCACTACCTTATAGAGCTGGTTGATATTAAACGGCTTGGTGATGTAATCGGCGGCTTTGTTCCGCAATGCCGTCACGGCTGACTCGACCGAGGGATATCCCGTCATGAGCACCACCGGAATGTCGGGATACGACTCCCGCATCTCGGAGGTCAAAGTCAAGCCGTCCATGTGCGGCATTTTGATGTCGGTAAGCACTAGGTCAATCTGGCGGGAGCGAAGAATTTCCAGAGCTTTTTCCCCGTTCTCCGCCACCGCTATTTCCCAGCCTTGCCCTTGAAAAAAATCATAGAGCAAATCCCGAATCAACAGCTCATCGTCCACAACTAAAATCGTATGGGTACTCACGACGGCGCCCCTTCCAGACTTGAGACCGCCATCTCCACTGCCTGCACGAGATCCTTATTCTTCTCTCGGCGAAGCTGTTCCAACTTCGGCAGAGCGCGTTTGCACCCCATCTGCGCCAAAGCCTTCGTCACGGCGATCTTGATGATGTCCTGCTCATCATCGAGGTACGGCAGGAGGTACTCGCTGTACTTCTCGTTGCCGAGCTCCCCGATAACATTGATGGTATGGTACCGTACCCAAACATCCTCGTCATCGAGCAAGAAGCGAATCTCGGAAATCGCTTTTTCACCCTGAAGTGCCACCAACGCCGAAATCGCCGCCTTGCGCACGCTGCTGTTTTCGTCGTTGAGCGCCAATACCAGCGGTTCGATCTGGGTGACTTCCCCGATCCGCACCAGCGAATTGATGGCGGATTTCCGAATCGAAGCGTCGGGATGGTTCACCGCTTTAATCAGCGGATCGACGACATCGGATTCGCCGATGAAGCCCAACGCCGTTACCGCCAAACGCTGCCGTTCGACATCGGGATGGTAGAGATCCGCCGTAAATTTGGCAATCACTTTGGGTCCGCTGATAATGACGAGCGCTCCCATCGAAGCTTCTCGAACATCGGCGTATTTATCCTGCAAACCGGTAAAGAGGAAATCGACATCCTCTTCGCCGCAGAGCCATCCCAAAGCGCCGAACGCCGCCGAGCGGACATGCCCGACTTCGTCCCCCGCCAATTTTTTCAGAGAAGGAACCGCTCCCGCGTAGTTGGACAAGCCCAGCACATGGGCGATCTTCCTCCGGACCTCCGGATCGGGATCGTCGATGAATTTCTCCAACGCCTGGGCGATGCGCTCGTCGGCGAAATTCTTCAACACATCCAACAAGACCGAACGGGTCGACGACTGCGAGCGGGCAAATTTCTCCAGAATAAGCGGCGTCGCTTCATCGTGAATCTGCTGAAAAATCTGAGAAAGCTGCTCGAAGACCTCTTCATCGACATATTCGAGAATATCCAGGGCTTGCTCCAGGGCTTCTTTCGGATGCCAGGTTTTCATCCGGGTAAGCGTAAACTGCGTGATTTTCGGGTCGCGTTTCTTGATGCCGTCAAACAAGAAAGCCGTAAATTTATCCAACGGGAGGTCGCAGTCCTCTTTAATTCCGTGCTTCAAAGCGATATTGATAATCGCCGCCAACGCCGCTTCGGCGATGGTGCTGTCGGCATGGTCTAAAAATTCCCGCAGATGGCAGACGGAATCTTGCAGCCCGATATTGCCGATGGCTTCGATGGTGGCATACAGAATTATGGGATCGTCGGTCTTCAGATATCCCCACAAGGTATCGATGGTCGACGGTTCCCCGATTTTTCCGAGCGCCTCGACGGCTTGCAGTCGCACGTCTTCGACCCGGTCGTACGCCGCCACCAACGCCGGAATAGCTTTCGGAGAGCCGATCTCCCCCAACGCTTCGGCGGCGGAGCACACCACGTTGGCATTTTCATCTTCAAGCGCCCGACACAAAGCATCGACGGCGGCTTCGTCTTTGATTAAACCCAGGATATCCGCCGCAAACTTTCGCACGTCGTGGTCGTCGCTCTGCAACGCTTCCACCAACGGCGCCACAGCCGGAGTGCCGATACGCACCAGAATTTCCGCCGCCAAGTTGCGGGTGCCGATATCTTCGTGGCTGAGAAAACGGATGAGAAGCTGGGCGGTGATTTCCCCTTTCATCTTCCCCAAGAACTCAGCCGCCAACTCCCGGATACCGAGGTCGGAATCCTCCAGCGCTAAAACGAGCCCCGCGACCGCTTCATCCTCGCTGAACGTTCCCAGTTCCTTGACCGCTTCTTCCCGCTCAAAGAAGTCCGGCGACTGCAACTGCGCCAAAAGCTGCCCAATCCGATCCGTAACACTATTCATGAGCTACACCCCTCCATTTTAATGTTCGGGACACGACGAGGTTACTTCGTCGCAACCGGCTGATAGGAGTTCAGGGCTTCTTCTTCGGTTGGGAAGATTTCAAAAATATGCGAAAGCTGCGTAATTTCAAAAATCTCCTGAACGTAGCTCGCCAAATTCGACAGCGTCAGGCGTCCTTTGCGCAAGCGCACCTCTTTCATGATAGACACCAAAGCACCCAATCCGGAACTGTTGATGAACTCGACATCGCCCAAATTGAGATGGATGGCGGTCTTCTCTTGCTCAAACAGCTTCTTGATTTGCTCTTTCAGCGCGGAACCTGTCGCCAAGTCCAACCGTCCTTTCAGATTGAGGATGGTGACATGCGAATCTTCTCTGACGGTAATTTCCATGATTTCCTCCACTTCTATTTCTCTCAATACATCACGCTGTTTTTCTTCTGTACGTCAAATCGCATAGAGACCCGTAAGCCTCCCTGCTCCTTTTCTTCGAAACGAACGTCGTCGGAATAATGCCGAATAAGATCAATTCCTCGTCCTCCTTCTGAGTGAACCGTCGGAGGCAAACGCCGGTTTATCCGCTCAAGCCCCCCCTCTCCTTCATCCATTACATCGGCAGTAACTTCTTTCTCATTTATATTGATTATCAATTTTATCTCTTTTTTTGCCTCCCGACGATTGCCGTGGACCAAGGCGTTGGTAAACGCCTCGGAAATTGCCAGCATGATTCGATTTTCCACGTGCGGGGAAAGACCGTGCTTACGAAGCAGTCCCAGCACCTGCTCGTACATCTCCCCTTCGGATGCCGTCCGGGAAGGATACGTCAATTCATACCGCGGCATCTTACTTCACCTTGATTTGGAGGATGGTAAAGTCGTCGTGGGTTTCTTCCGGGGCGCCTTCGGTAAAGCGGTCAACCCACTCTTTGACTTTCAAACAAAATTCCTTCGGCGGCAACCCGACTTCCGCTGAAAAAACCTGCTCCACCCGTTCCCGACCGAAGAGATTATTGTCCGCATCAGCCGCTTCCGTCAGCCCGTCGGTAAAAAGGAAGAGCCGGTCGCCCGACCCGAGAGACCGCTCACCCTGCTTGAACGGAATCCCCCCGAACTGCCCGACGATAGGACCACCCACCGGCAACTCGCAAATTTCTTCCTTGGCGCTGTCCCAGAAAAGCCCCGGAATATGTCCGGCGTTACAATAGGTCAGCACCGATTTTTCCAGGTCAAACTTACACAAAAAGAGCGTGACGAACATCTCCCGCTCTTTAATTATCTCGTTGACCAGCAAGTCGTTCAGCCGCTCCGCCAAAAGTGATACTTCAATATGAGGATCGGCTGTCAACAATGAGCTGATTATCCCTGACGCCGCCGACATAACCAACGCCGCCGGGACGCCCTTGTTGGAAACATCTCCCAAAGCGACAAAAAAGCGCTTGTCGTCCAACGGATAAATATTGTAAAAATCTCCCCCCACTTCCCGAGCGGGGAAGTACACGGCGCCAATCTCGACCCCGGAGATATTGTCGACGTTTTGCGGCAGGATGGTCTCTTGAATCTGCCGAGCGATGGACATTTCCTGTTCGACCTTCTGCTGTTTCAGTTTAGCTTTCAAGAGCTTGGAATTATCGATGGCGACGGCAACGAAATTCAACAGCATTTCCAAGATTTCTTGGTCTTCTTCGTGGTAGCCTTCACCGGTCGCCTTATTGATAATCAGCATCACCCCATGACAGGTATTGGCATTCTGGATGGGCAAACTGATAATCGACTGCACCGTTACGCCGCTTTCGTCTTTGATGCCGAGGTCATTCAAGATAATCGCCTGCCGCTCCTTGAAGCAGTAGCTGGCGAGGTCCATATCATCTTCGTAGCGAAGCAGCCGAACGAATTCCTCGCTTATCCCCCAGTTGATTTTGACCTTGAGCTCCCCTCCCTCCTCCAGCATAATCAACCCGACTTCCCCGTCGACCAGACGGATTGCCATATCCATGACCACGGAGAGAACGGCGTCGATTTCCTGAATCGAGGTAATAACCGCGCCCATCGTCGCCATATCGCGCAACTGGGCTTTGGTAAACTCAAGTTTGGCTTCGAGTTCGTTCAGCTTCTCGTCTATGTCGAAGTCGGTCGTCATATACCCACTGTATCGACAGAAAGAGAAGCTCTTTTGAGGGGATAGAGGAAATTATTACCGAAAGAGTCACTTTTTCCGGAACTTTATCCGTATGGGGACTCCTTCGAATCCGAACGCCTCACGAATTTGGTTGCCGAGATAGCTGATGTACGACTTGTCAATCAAGCGGGGATGGCTGGTGAAAAAGACAAACGTCGGCGGCGCTATCTCGGTTTGAGCGACATATTTTATCCTGATGAACTTCCCCTCACGGGCGGGAGGATGACGACGTTGAATTACCTTTTGTAAAAAATCGTTGAGCTGCGCGGTGGGGATTCGTTTGCGCGATTCGGCATAGACCTGCTTGGCAAGAGCAAGCACTTTCGGCAGGCGTTGACCGGTCAACGCCGAGACATATATCACCGGCACGTAAGCATACTTGGCTAACATCTTGTTGAGCGCCTTGGTGTAGGCATCCGCCGTCTTGGTGTCTTTCTCTACCAGGTCCCATTTGTTGACCGCCAAAACCACTCCCCGACGTCTCGTTACGACCTGTTCCAGCACCCGCTGGTCTTGAGTCTTTAGCCCATCCACGGCATCGACCAAAACAATCGCCACATCGCACCGCTCGATGGCGTTGATGGTGCGGAGGGTGGTGTAAAATTCGACATTTTCACGTACCTTGTACTTTCGCCGCAAACCGGCGGTATCGATGAGGATATATTTCTGCCCCTCCAACTCGAAGGGCGTATCGACAGCATCACGGGTCGTCCCCGCTATCGGCGTGACCAACAAGCGTTGCTCGCCGACCAGCTTATTTATAAAAGAAGACTTTCCCACGTTGGGACGGCCCACCAAGGCAATCTTGATAATTTCCTTATCTTCTTCCTCGTCCGGCGCCAATGACGGCAACAACGAAACGACTCTGTCCATCAAATCCCCGATGCCCCGCCCACCCATTGCGGAAACCGCTAACGGCTCACCCAAACCAAGCGACAAAAACTGGTATATCTCCATTTCCAACTCGTCGCTGTCGACCTTGTTGGCAACCAGGAGGAATTTCTTCCCTCCCTGTTGCAGCCGCTTGGCAATCAGACGGTCTACCGGATCGACGCCGATGTGGGCATCGACGACAAAAAGAGTCACATCCGACTCGTTGATGGCGAACTCGGTTTGGTCGAATATCAACTGCTCCATGAGGTCGTCGGACTGAGGCACGATGCCGCCGGTGTCGACCAGTTGAAAGCGTACCCCGTTCCACTCGCAGACGGCATAATTGCGATCCCGCGTGATGCCCGGTTGCTCGTGTACCACCGCCATCTTCTTTTTTATCATCCGGTTGAAAAGCGACGACTTCCCCACATTAGGCCGTCCCACGATGGCAACGGTCGGTATTCTCACGCCGCCACCTCCTTGAGGGTCGCTACCAAATCATACTTCCCGACCACCACCCGCTTCCCGAGACTCTGTTCAAAGTGCGCCAGCGACATATCATCCAAAAAAAGCTTGTCCGTATTGAGACAGTTGGGAGGCAAAATAACCACATCAAATTCCGACGCCTTTGGAGCCGCCTGCGTCAGGATATCTTTGCCGGTCAAAAGCCCTGAAACGGTAACGCTTTCGCCCCAAAACTCGTTGCGAATCGGGAGAATTGATATTTGCATGTGAAGTTTCTCTTTAAGGTACGGCAAAATGTGTCGCCGCCAAAAAGGTTGTGCCGAATAACCGGTAATAAACAGCAACTTTCGTCGGGTCATCTCTTTTTTCAGCGCCCGCCGACGTCGGTTGAACTGTGTGATAAACTCCCGCGCCATGCCGACCCCGTTTTCAAACTGTGCCATCTCCTCATAGGAGCTCCGAGAGGGAAACTCCCGTTTGGCAAGAATATAAAATTCATCCGCCGCCCACACAAAACGGGTGCCCATTTTTTTCAGAAACTCTCTCTGTCGCTTCTCCACGAAAGAAAGGATAGCCTGTGCCTCTTCGGAAGTATACGTACGCAAAGCGGTCAATCGCTCACGATACTTGGTCAAACCGACCGGCACGATTGCCAACGTTTCCACAGCCGGGGAAAGGGCGCTCAAATCGTCGATGGTCTTTTCCAACTGTTTGCCGTCGTTTACCCCGGGACAGAGAACTACCTGAGTATGGAGAGTAATGCCGTTTTCGGCAAAGCGACGTAACTGCGGCAGGATAGGAGCAAGCTTTTCATTTCCCAGCATCGAGCGACGGAGGGCGTCATCGGTAGCATGGACGGAAACATACAACGGCGAAAGCCGCTGACGGATAATTCTGGTGGTATCCTCTTCCGTCAGATTGGAAAGAGTGATGAAGTTACCGTGGGTAAACGACAGACGATAGTCGTCGTCTTTTATATACAAACTCCGGCGCATCCCTTTCGGCTGCTGGTGAACAAAGCAGAAAATACAATGACACCGGCACCGCCGTACTTTGTCCTCCTCGAACGTCAAGCCCAATTCGCCGACGCTCACACTGTCAAACCGAAACTCTTTCTCTTTCCCGTTTTCACCGGCAAAGCGCAACACCACTTCTTCATCAGTAAGCCGGTATTGGAAATCAAGGACATCCAGTACCGGCTGACCGTTGAGAGAGACCAACTCGTCACCGGGGAACACCGAACCGCGCAGCGGTGAATATGGCTCGACGGCAGCAATTTTCATCTATGCGTCCACACCCCAATAAAAAAGCGGGCGATGGGACTCGAACCCACGACGTCAAGCTTGGGAAGCTTGCATTCTACCACTGAATTACGCCCGCTGGTTCCGAACTATTTTACATTAATTTACGCCGCCGGAGTTTGTTTGTCAACTGCTCTATTCGCCGCAAAAATACAACCGCAAACGGTAGAGCACAGCCTTAGCAAAAATTCGTAGGGATTTGACAATTTTCCTTAGAAAAATCTGTAGGGTAGATCCGGAACGGATCTGCCAATTTTCTGTGGCAGATCTCTTTCGAAACCATCCCCTACTGAGTTTCAGTAGGGCAAATCCGGGACGGATTTGCCATTTTCAAACTCGTTCATGGCAGGTCTCTCCGAGACCCGCCCTTCCGGCAGACGGCGCCGAAAGCCGATGGCTCAGCCATCCGCAAAGTCAATCATTTTTCAGCATTGCCTCGTGCAATCGCTCGTAGATGGGTCCTTGAGGGGTAAGGGTTGATTTGAAAAGCACCAAGCGGTCGAAGAGGACGGGGATTTCTTCGACGGTGTACGATTCAATATATGCGATAAGCTCTTGCAATCCCGACGGGTCTTTCACCCTCCCCAAGGTCAAATGCGGCTTGAACCGTTTGGGCTCTTTTTTGAATCGCAACTGGCGGACTCCTATCTCCACGTCGCCGGCAATCTTGGCAAGGCTCTCGGTGTTCTCGCCCAATCCTGCCCAAATCACCCGCGGGCGGGACAAATGAGGGAAAGCGCCCAAACCGTTTATCGTAGTGCTGACCGTTTGATGTTCGGCTGCTACGGAATCAAGCAACTCGGAGAGCTTCCCAACCAGAGCCTCTTGCGTATCGCCCAAAAACCGCGCCGTTAAGTGAATGTTTTTCGGCTCGACCCACTTGATTCTGCCGCCGCGGCTTTTCAGGTCATCAATGATTCCGCCTAACCTTTCTTCGACCTCTTCCGCCAGCGGGAAGGCAATAAACAAACGCATCATGATATATCCAAAATCTCCCTTCGCAACAGTTCCAAAGCGGCATAGACGGCGCGGGCACGATTACTCTCCCGGTAGACGCCGAAGTTGAATTTCCGCGCGTAGGTCGTATGCACCGAGGAAAGACCGACAAAGGTGGTTCCGACCGGTTTTTCCTCGGTTCCTCCCGTCGGTCCGGCAATGCCGGTAATGGCAAGAGCATAATCGCTTCCCAAAAGCTTGCGGCACCCCGATGCCATCGCTTTGGCGCATTCCTCGGAGACGGCACCATGCTTTTCGATAAGTTCCGCCTCGACGGAAAGCTGGTTGATTTTTACTTCGTTATCGTAAGCGATTATCCCACCGAGGAAATATGCCGAGGAGCCGGAAACGGAGGTAATCAACATCCCCAACTGTCCACCGGTACACGACTCCGCCACCGCCAAGGTCTTATCATTGTCTTTCAAAAGCTGCCCGACTACCCCCTCGAGCGTGTCATCGTCACGACCGTAGATATATTTGCCGCACACCGACTCGAGATAGCGCACGACCTCCCGAGCTTTCGCATCGGCTTCTTCTTCGCTCTCCCCCGCCGCCATCACTCGCAAATCGATACCGCCGTACGCGGGCAGGTAGGCTAACTTAACGCCGTTGTCCAATTTCAGGTTCGGGGTGATAAGCTCCGCCAGTTTGGACTCGATAATACCGGTAGTGCGAAGTTTGACGACCTTCAAGAGTTTGCCGGTTCTTTTCTTTTCCAAATGCGGGAGAACACTTTCTTTGAGAATCTGTTCCATTTCGGCGGGGACACCGGGGAGAGAGATGAAAATCTTCCCTTTTTCTTCAATGCAAATCCCAACCGCCGAGCCGATTTTGTTGGGGAAGAATATTGCCCCCTGCGGCAGCAACGCTTGGTTTTGGGCAATCGGCGGCATCTCCACCCCGCGCTGTTCATAGCGCTTTTTGATGTCTTCCAGCACCTCCTCATGGAAAATCAAATTCCGCTTGAACAGCTTGACAATCGCTTTCTTGGTAATGTCATCATCGGTCGGACCCAACCCGCCGGTCGTAATGACCACCTGGGCACGCTTCAACGCCAGCCGGAATGCCTCCTGCATCATCTCAAGTGAGTCCCCGACGGCGCTGATGTACTTGACATTGAACCCCGAGCCGGTCAACTGCTGTGCAATATGGGCGGCGTTGGTGTTGACCGTATGACCGGTGATTATCTCATCCCCGATGGTTATAATCTCTATATCCATTTTGTACCCGCCTTGAACTTCTCCACCAAGAGAACGAAAAAGTTATCATACATACCTTACCCGAGGACTCCCGGGAAACATCTTGCCGTAACGTAAATCACCAGATGGGTCGCCAGATTCGCCTGTATCCCGGCAACCACATCATCCATCGTCACTCCCCAACCGCCGGGCAGCCGCTCCGCTTGCGCGGCGGGGAAAATCTTCACCACATCAAAGAACCGAAACGCCACAAACGCAATCAAATAGTTGTTGAGCGAATACGGCACGAACAACACACTCAAAAACATTCCCGCCCATTCGTCAATCACAATTTTTTTGGCATCGTGTCCCAACAATTGTTCCGCTTCTCCCGAAAGCCAAACGGATAGAGCTATTGTGATGACCGTTACCGGCAAAAGCAGCCAGAGAGTATCTTTGAGCAAGAAAAAAGCTATCAGCCACGCCGGAATTGAGCCGGTCGTTCCCGGAATCAACGGTGAATACCCCGAATAAAGCCCCGTCGCAAACAGCAAGACCAGTTTATCTTTCATTCTTTCGTAAACCTTATTTCAGAACCGTTTTAATCATGTAAAAGTACTTCACGATATAGTTAATCCCCGTCCACACCGTAATGACCGCCGTCAACCAGAGCAAGGCATTGAAATAGAAAGGATAATCGAATTCAAAGTACGACAACAACGGGCTGTTGAAATGCTCAAGCGCTTTGACAAGGTTGATATACGCCAGCACAATTCCCACCACGCTGAGCTGGAGAAAGGTCTTCACTTTCGCCCACCAGCTCGGCATGATTACGACCCCCCGATACGCCGCCAGCAACCGGATACCGGTGATGAAAAACTCCCGCCCGATTATCAACATCACCGGCAGAGGGGAGACATACCCCAGCGCAATAAACGAAATCAACGCCGACGAGACCAGCACCTTGTCCGCCAGCGGATCCATAAATTTCCCGAAGCCCGTGACGATGCCGTATTTCCGGGCATAGTAACCGTCCGCCAAGTCGGTCAGCGCCGCCACGATAAACAAAAAGAGGGAAACCAACCGTAAGTAGAAGTTGTCAAGGATGAAAAAGTACATAAATATCGGAGCGATGATAATCCTCAGAAGCGTCAGTTTATTCGGCGTATTCATAGAAGCACAAGGTATAGTCCATCTCTCAGAGTGTCAACGTGATTTGAGGGGCAAAAATTAACGTTGTTTCTCCGCCATCACGCCGTAAATTCGTCACATGCAAAACGGGAAAGCCAAGACGGGAGCAGCGTTCCAGCGTATATCTTCTTTCATCGTCAACCGCCCCCTGCCGGTCTTGGCTGTAGCAGCCGTCGTCTTTCTTGCCCTCGGCTGGGGTCAAGACGGCATCAACCTCGACTCGACCACGTATTCTGTCATCGCCCGCAACATGGCTGAGCACGGGAGTTGGCTTACTCCGACGTATACCCCCTATTATCACCCTCACTTCGCCGAACACCCGCCGTTGGTCATGTGGTTACAGGGAATCATTTTCCTCCTGTTCGGTGCCAACGACAGTACGGCTCGATTGTTCGGCGCCGTGTGCACCCTTGGCGCGGTAGTGTTCGTGTATCTCCTGGGAAAAGAAATCAAGGGAAAACACTTCGGCTACCTCAGCGCTATTATCCTGCTTTTGACGTACAACTTCATGCACCTTGGCAATTCCACCCTTCTCGACATGCCGATGACCTTTTTTATCCTCGTGACGCTCTGGGGAATGACCAAGCTGTATCAAACGGAAAAGAGGCATCAAGCGCTCAGCGTTTTTTTTATCACGGGGATTGCGCTGGGGTGTTCTTTCCTCAGCAAAGGGGTGGTTTCGGCGCCGATATGGATAACGTTTGTCGTAATGGCTTTTATCCGGCGGAGAAAATGGCGCAACGAGCCGAGAATGTGGCTAATTCCTGCGACGGCTTTGGGATTGATTGGCGCTTTTCTCCTGCTGGATTATCTGTATAACGACGGGCATTTCACCCGGTACTATTTTTTCACTCAAATCCCGCAGCGTTTTCTTCACGAAGGATCCCGAATCCACACTGAGTGGTATGAGTTCAGTTACCGTTTTGCAAAACTATACCTGCCGTTCATCCTTTTCGTACCTTTTGGCTTTTACCTTGCCTTCAAGGAAAAAACAGCATCTCTTTTCCCTGTTCTCCTCACTCTTTTTCTCTACGGTATCTTTTATTCCTCGGCTGCCAAACTTTACTATCACTATTTCGTCCCAGCCTACGCTCTTGCGGCTCCCTTTGCCGCCCTGCCCGTCGTGAGAATGCTCAAAGAAACCACTCTCCGGAAAATAGAGGTGTGGTTCTTTATTCTCTGGTTGACGGCAGCTATTGGGGTCACGGCGGCAGGGATACGCATCCACGAAATCCGCTCGCCCGAAATCTATTCGTTACAGGCACCCATGAATACTCTTCTTGATAACTCCCCTCATCGGAACGGACTCTTCATCCACCTAGGCGAGCCCCAATGGGATTACATCGCCAAAACCAATTGGTACTGGCGCTCCGACATATTGGAGGTAGGCAACGTGGAAACAGCGATAGACTCTTTGAGAAGCAACCCGGATTTTGTCTACCTTATGAGCGCCACTACCGACAGTTTGTCCGATTCGCTTAAAGCCGTCTTTCAACTGAAGACGTACACTCGAAATGACAAAATAGTCATTTATGTTCCGACCCGGTAGATACCTTCTTTCTTCTTTCCGACAAAATTCTCTTTCGACTAAATAATTTCGGGAAGAAACTCGTCTTTATTTTGTAATCCCCACCGACAGGCTGATAACAACAAATCCTGGAGGTGATATTATGAACTTCAAGAAAATCTTAGCGGCAGCGGTTCTGATGAGCGCATTTCTGGTGACTCACGCCTTGGTCGGTGCCGGAACAACCGGCAATATCAAGGGGATTATCACCGACAAAGCCACCGGCAAACCGGTCGTCGGAGCCTCGGTTCTTGTTGTCGGTACAACCCGCGGAGCCAAAACCGATTGGGACGGAAAATACTTCATCTCAAACCTCGAACCGGGAACCTACCAGCTTAGAATTACTCATCTCCACTACGAGGAAGTGACTATCGACAACGTCGAAGTAAAAGCGGACGAAACCACCAAAGTTTCCGTCGCTCTTGAAGAAAAACCCATCCAAGTTGACAGAATCAAGGTTATAGCCAAACCCGATCCGATTAAAAGAACAAAAACATCTTCCGAGTCGACAATACCGGCAACCCCGGTAACTACCGTTCTAGATTTAGTGAATCAGACTCCCAACACAAGCAGCAAACATAAAAAAATCTATCTCACAGGCAATTCACCGGGAAATGTCTCATCCTATCCCCAGAGTGCTCCGATTGGAGATCCGCAAGCCGGTATTCCCAGCCGGGAGAGAGGGACATACAAACAATGTTCCCCTTATTACCCTCCCTCTCATGGCGGGACTTCCATCGTTAACGGAGAACCGTTCGATGCCATGTTCTTCAAACACTACGGTGTCAATCCCTTTGTCGACACCGAAGATGACCACCTCTCTACTTTCGCTATCGACGTTGACGACGCCTCCTACGTGATGACCCGTTCCTACCTCGAACGCGGTTACCTTCCTCCCGAAGATGCGGTACGGGTGGAAGAATTTATCAATCATTTCTCTTATCGTTATCCCGCTCCGCATGAAAAGGCGTTTAATATTTTCCTCGAGGGTGCCCCGTCGAAATTCGGCAAAAACTGTCAACTTCTCAAAATCGGCATCAAAGGTAAAGAACTCTCACTGGAAGAACGTAAACCGGCAAACCTCGTTTTCATCGTGGATGTGTCGGGCTCGATGCAGCGGGAGAACAGAATCGAGTTGGTGAGAAAAGCGTTGCTTCTTTTGGTTAACCAACTCATGCCGGAAGACAAGGTCGGCATCGTTGTATACGGGTCGTATGCCTCGGTGGTACTCGAAATGACCTCCGCCAAGCACAAACGTACTATCGAGGATGCTATCTACCGACTTATCGCCAGCGGCGCCACCAACGCCGAAGAAGGAATCCGCCTTGGCTACCAGATGGCATGGCGCCATTTCGACAAGAATAAAATCAACCATGTCATCCTGTGCTCGGATGGCGTTGCAAATGTCGGCCGGACAAATCCGGACGACCTGCTGAAGTTCATCAAGGGCTACGCCGACAGAGGCATCACCCTGACTACCGTCGGCTTTGGGATGGGAAACTACAACGACGTTCTCATGGAGAAGCTCAGCGACAAAGGAAACGGGCATTACGCCTATGTCGATGACTTGAAAGAAGCGCGACGGGTCTTTGTCGAAAACCTGACCGGCACGCTGCAAGTCATCGCCCGCGATGTCAAAGTGCAGGTGGATTTCAACCCGGAAGTGGTGCGCAGCTACCGTTTGTTGGGATATGAAAATCGGGATATGGCGGACAACAAGTTCCGGGATGACAAAGAAGACGGCGGGGAAATCGGGCTGGGACATGAAGTGACGGTGCTCTACGAAATCAAGCTGCATAAACACCCCCGCCGGGGAAAGATCGGCACCGTCTATGTTCGCTTCAAAGATCCGGAAACGTTCGACGTAACCGAAATCAGCCGCTCCATCACCCCGGATATTTTCCATGGGTCGTTCGACAACGCGTCCCAAGACTTCCGCCTGGCGGCGGCAGCGGCAGAGTTTGCCGAAATCCTTCGAGGCTCCTACTGGGCAAAGGATGCCGACTGGGGAACGCTGAAAAATCTGGTCTGGAACATTCGGTATGAAACGGAATCGGACGAAGTCTACGAGTTGGATCGGTTAATCAGCAAGGCGTCGGCACTCAAGCGCCAAATCGCCGAAGAATAAGTTCGCCCCGAATCCACACGCCCTTACACAAGTCGGGCTTCGCAGACCTACCCTCCAAGCGAAGCTCGGCTTTCTTTACTTTCCGAGAATTCAAGCATAAAAAAATAGCGGTGCAGGGACTCGAACCCCGGACACGCGGATTATGATTCCGCTGCTCTAACCAACTGAGCTACACCGCCGTGACAAGTGTTTTTCAAAGTGTGAATGTATAGAAAAAGCCCTCCGAGTCAAGAGAATTATCACCTCTTCGATGGAAAACCGCACTCTCTCTTGCTACTTCCTTTTATTCCGCCAGTTCCAGCTCGATAATCGGGCTTTCGGTGTCGACCTGGTCACCGGGAGCGAAGTTGATTTTTTTCACCTTTCCCTTAGCCGGAGAATTTACCTGATTTTCCATCTTCATCGCTTCCACAATCACCATCGGCTGTTTGACTTCGACTTCGTCCCCCTCGTTAACCATAATCTTGACAATTTTTCCGGGCATGGGAGCAAAAATCTTGTCTTTCTCTCCCCCGTGTTCCCCAGCACCGGCGCCGAAACTATCTTCGGAAACTTCGTGCACTTCCAACAGCACCGAATCAATGTCAACATAATACGTGTCCTTATGCCGCACGACCGCCACGGTGTGCTTGGTGCCGTTCCACGTGGTCGTATACAGGTTCTGCCCGATAGGTATCAGCACCAACTCTTTTTCGCCCACTCGAATCGTCAGGTTCGGCTCTTTCTTTTCAACTTCCGATGTGACCGTTTCTCCGTCAAAGACAAACTCGTAGCTGCTCATGATATGGAATCTCCTATTTGCCAATCGCCGATGAGCTCCCACGGAGTCGGCATTCCTTTCGACTTTGCTCCGGAAGCGACACTCGTCGTCGGCTGGAGCGCTGTAGCGGCGGTGGCGGCGGCAACGGCGATTTCCTTGTACGCCTCAAGGTTCACCTCCCGTCCTGCCATGTGCTTCTCGATAAAGTTCGTATATGTTCGCCCGGCACGAAATTCCGGATGGGACATCACGTCAATCATAAATTTCTTCGAGGTCTTCACCCCGAGAATTTTGTAATTGTTCAGGGCGTCTATCATTTTGGCAATCGCCAGCTCCCGGGTCGGGGCATGGACGATGAGCTTCGCCAAAATGGGGTCATAATCGATGGTGACCTCCATCCCCGCCATGATGCCCGAATCGACCCGTATCCCCGGTCCGACCGGCTCGGAGTAATGGAGAATGGTGCCGGTGGATGGGAAAAAGTTGTTCTCGCCGTCCTCGGCGTAAATCCGGCACTCAATAGCGTGCCCTCGCTGAACAAGATGATAAAAATGCTCGCTCAACGGCAATCCCGCTGCAATGCGAATCTGCTCTACCACCAAATCAACTCCCGTCACCATCTCGGTAATGGGGTGCTCGACCTGGAGACGGGTATTGACCTCGAGGAAATAATAACTGCCGCTCTCATCGAGGAGGAACTCGACCGTTCCGGCGTTGGTATAGCCGGCGGTACGAGCCACTTTTACCGCATCGGCACCCATCCGGGCGCGTAAATCGTCGTCGAGCGCCACCGAGGGAGTCTCCTCGATGATTTTTTGATGCCGTCGCTGAATCGAACATTCCCGCTCAAAGACGTGAACCGTGTTGCCGTGATGGTCAGCCAAAATCTGGAACTCGATATGGCGGGGATTGACGAGGTACTTTTCCAAGTAGACCGTGTCGTCATCAAAGGCGTTCTTGGCTTCCCGGCGCGCCGCTTCTACTGCGGCGTGAAGGTCAGCCGGATTGTCGACAATCCGCATTCCTTTTCCGCCGCCGCCTGCTGCCGCCTTGATAAGTACCGGATAGCCTGCTTTCTCCGCCGCCTGCTCGTAATCGGACATCTCCGCCGAGGAAGATTTCATCCCGGGAATAAGCGGCACCCCGGCATCCGCCATCTTGATGCGGGACTCAATCTTGTTTCCCAACAGCTTGATGGCATCGGGGGAAGGTCCGATAAACGTAATGTTTTCCTCGGCGCACCGTTCCGCCAACACCGGGTTTTCCGCCAGGAACCCATAGCCGGGATGAATCGCATCGCTGCCGGTTTTCTTGGCGGCGTCGATTATTTTTTCAATGTCAAGGTATGACTCCCGCGGCGGGGCGGCACCGATATGCACCGACTCGTCGGCATACAGACGATGTTTGCTGTTTTGGTCAGCATCGGAATAGACCGCCACCGAGGGAATCCCCAAAGTTCGGCAGGCATTCATAACGCGAATCGCTATTTCCGAGCGATTGGCAACGAGAATTTTATTGAACAGTTTTTCCAT
>CAZAZQ010000014.1:0-73992 GCA_964489705.1 uncultured Ignavibacteriales bacterium | reverse complement strand
CCACCCAAGTTTTAGTAGGGCACGGTCTGGTACAGACCTGCCATTTTCTTAACTCTCAAGATGCTCCACCGCTTGTGACTAATTTCCGCCCGCTCGGGAACACCCCTAAGGTGTCTTACAACCCTCCGGCGGGAAACATCCCACCCAAGTTTTAGTAGGGCACGGTCTGGTACAGACCTGCCATTTTCTTAACTCCCGGCAGGTCTCTTGCGAGATACTGCCCTACAAATAGCTTGTAAAAGGAAAAGACTTCAAACCGGCAACAGCGCTAACATGTATTGCAACAAAGCGGCGCTACCTTGCTTGCCCTTTTCCCCCACCTCCATCGGCGGACCGACACAGGTCGGGCAGCCTTCCTCGCAGGGGCATTTGGTAATATGCTCGTAGCACGACTCGAAAAGACGACTATGCTCCGAAAACAGTTTCCGCGCCAGCCCCACCCCGCCGGGAATATTTTCGTAAATGTAAACCGTGGGGCGTTCGGTAAAAGGGGCTTTTACCTGCGATATCGCTCGAATATCCCGCGGATCGCACATCACCCACAAGGGAGCAATCTTCCCCAAGATATTTGCCAGACCGCGCAACGCTCCGGCAAACTGAGAAGGAGAAAGCCCCACCTGAGCGGCAATCGACTGCGGAAAAGCATACCAAAAGGCGTTGGTGTGCATCTCCAACTCCGGCAGGAGAAGATTGCCGGAGCCGACATTTTCATGGGTAGAAAACTTGATTTTTTTGAACATGACCGTGACACTGGTGACCGACACTTCCCCCCACGCAATCAGCGCTTCATCGAATTCCTGCTCCGCCTCTACATCGAGAACCTTCAAGTCGGTTTTGGTCTCCGCATCAGTGTAGTAATCGACTTGAACTTCTTTCACATAGGCTTTTTTCCCTTCCCAATCAAGGCGTGTCACCTGATACTGCTGGGCTTGATGCAGGTAAATCGCTTCGGGATGGAGAAAAATCGGCGCCGAAAAGTAATCGACTTCTCCGATGACTTTGTTATGATCGCTCTCATTCAAGACCACAAAGTTATCGGGTGAGGCGGAGCGCAAGGAAATCTCTCCCGCGGGATAAATTTCCGACGACCAGTGGTACCTATCGCCGCTCCGACGTAAAATATTGGCTTCTTCCAAGTAGTCGAGAATCTCAGCAGTGCCGTCGGCTTCGTACCTTTCCTCCTCGTCAAACGGTAGCTCGAAAGCGGCGCACTTGAGATGGTTGGTTCGGATTATCAAGTTGTCCGGATCGATAATACCCGCTTCCGGCGAGCGGTCGAAAATATACTTCGGCTCGGCGCAGAGGAACTGATTGATCGGCGTCGAATTGGCAATCATTATCGTCAGAGAAGTTGTGGAACTCCGCCCGGCTCGACCCGCTTGTTGCCAGAGTGAAGCGATAGAACCGGGGTAGCCGACGATGATGGAAACATCGAGCCCGCCGATATCCACTCCCAACTCGAGAGCGTTGGTCGACACCACGCCGGTAATCGTCCCATTGCGCAAACCGGCTTCAATCCGCCGCCGCTCCGCCGGAAGGTACCCGCCGCGGTACCCGGCGACGGTCACCCCGCTTGGACCGTTTTTGGCAAGCTCTCGTTGGAGGTAGGTCAACAACACTTCCACGTTCAACCGGAAATGAGCAAATACAATGGTCTGAATTTTATGGCGCAAAAAACTCGTTGCCAGCCGCGCCGCTTCTTTGATTGCCGATTTTCGGATACCGAGCTGCTTGTTTATCACCGGCGGATTGTACATCAAGAAATGCTTTTCTCCCGAGGGAGCGCCGTTGTTGTCGATTAATGTCACCGGCTCTTCGATAATTTTTTGCGCCAGCTCGTCGGGATTGGCGATAGTCGCCGAACAGCAGATGAATTGAGGATCGGAACCGTAAAAGCGACAGATACGTTTCAAACGTCGGATGACATTCGCCAGATGGGAGCCGAAGACGCCGCGGTAATGATGAATCTCGTCGATGACCACGTACGACAAATTCTCAAACAGCTTTATCCACTTGGTATGGTGCGGGAGGATGCCGGTGTGCAGCATATCCGGGTTGGTCACGACAATATGTCCGGCCGCTCGAATCAATCGCCGGGCGGTGTGCGGCGTATCGCCGTCGAAGGTGTAGGTTTTAATGTCGACTTCAAGCTTTTGAATGGTATCGTAGAGCTCGCTCAACTGGTCTTGCGCCAGCGCCTTGGTGGGAAAAAGATATAAAGCCCGGGTTTCCGGTTCTTTCAAGATTCTGTCCAACACCGGCAGGTTGTAGCAAAGGGTTTTCCCCGATGCCGTCGGGGTGACGATGACGACGTTCTCCCCTGCGTGCACCGCTCGTACCGCGTCCCCTTGATGCGAATATAACCGCCGAATGCCTTTCTCTTTCAATGTTGCAACCAGACGAGGGTCAATTCCCTCCGGGTAATTGACATATCGGGGCGCTCTGGCGGAAAACGACTTCCAGTGCGTGATATTCTTGCTGACAACCGGATCGCTTTTCAACAGGTCGATGATTTGCTCAAGGTTCATAATGACACGTTCGAGCCGGTTTCATTCAGACCATGTGAGTGAGTTGACGAAGGCAAATATCGCAAAACTTTTCCCCTTTATTGTCAATATCGAGCATCACCTGACTGTAATAATTGACGCACTTCGGGTTGCGGCATTCCGACAGGTGGAACAAATGCGCCAATTGATGCACCGCTTCCTTGAAGAGACGCGGGTAAATTTTGCTTTCGTCCTCCGGGAGTCCGTAAAATTCCTGCCGGATGTGGAAAAGTGACACGACCGCGGTACCCGATAGCGTGTCGGCATGACCGAGAATATACGAATCATCGGGAAGGTACAAATCTTCCTCGCAGATGCCTAAAATCTTCTCGCGATTGTTTGCCTTGGCGCGTTCGAGTTTGGAGAGGATGACCTGGGCGTAGTACTGATTGCGCACCACGTTATGTGCCTCTACCGGCAATTTCATTCCCTTGAGAATATCCACTGAACGGTTGAAAACGGGACCGACCTCCGCCGCCAAGCGATTGACCATCATAAAATCAACTTCACCCAACGGCACCACGACTATTTTCGATTTCAGCAACGGCATGTTCTCTCAGCTATCAACCGGCAGTAAAAAAACGGGCGTCTGTTCCATGAGGAGACACCTTTACCTCTACTTTGGCGGCGCACTTCGGACACCACCCGACAAAAGCCGTCCCCTTCCTATTCAAGTAAATGCGGGAATACACATTGCAACACTTGAAGTGCATCCCCAAGAAAGGGCGCTTTTCTTTTGCCTTTTTCTCCTCCATCGTATAAAAAATATATCAAACGCTCCGTTAATGCAACCGGCTATTGCACATTCCGCTACCGGAAGGGAACAAAAAGCCTAAGAGGTTATATAATAAGCAGATACCATGACAATGTATTGACAACCCGAAATTGATATGGTATAAACAAAAGCGGGAAGCAGTATTTTTGTTTGGTACGCTGCCTTAAGGAGAAAAGCGGAAGGGTAAATGGAGCTGCATCAGTATATACAGATATTCACCGCCATTTTGGTTATTGTCAATCCCATCGGAGCCATTCCGGTCTTTATCAGCCTCACCGGCGATCAGAGCTCGCAAGAAAAAGCCCATACCGCCCGCACCGCCGCCCTGTCGGTTGCTATCGTGCTGACGGTGGCATGCTTTTTGGGAGACACTATTCTGCAATTTTTCGGCATCAGCATGGAGTCCTTTCGAATCGCCGCCGGAATCCTCCTCCTGTTGATGTCGTTGGCGATGCTTCATGCTCGCCGCAGCGGCAGCAAACATACCAAAGAAGAAGCGGAAGAAGCCGAAAGCAAAGACAATGTTGCGGTCGTCCCGCTCGCCATTCCTCTTATGACCGGACCGGCTGCCATGAGTACGGTCATCATCTATGCCCATAAAGCCCAGAGCTGGTTCGAGACCGGCTTTATTGTCTTTTCGAGCATTGTCGTAGCGGTAATCGTGTGGGGCTCTCTCCGTTTGGCAACGCCCATCTCCTCGCTACTGGGAAAAACCGGCATGAACATCGTGGTTCGCATCATGGGGCTTCTCCTGGCGGCGATTGCGGTGGAATTCATCACCTCCGGTATAACGGAGCTCTTCCCGGCGCTGGTCGGGAAGTAGTCAGTTCCTCTTTTCATTTGTCGCTAAAACAACACGCCGAGCTTCACGCCAAGCTGTGCTTGCGTGCTGTTGATTTCATGGGGAATACCGGAGAGGATATAGCCGGTGTCGTCGCTTGGGGTCGCCGGGTCGTCTCCATACCATCGCTGGACTTGGTTCCCTTGCGCATGGAAATATGAGACGTTGCCGAACAGGTCGAAAAACCAGCGGAGCTGCTCGGATACTATTACTTGATGAAAGAAATTCACTCCCCCCAGAAAGCCGTTGCCTTTAATGTCGGAGGTAGCGACTTTATACCGCAGGACATGGTCATCGACATCCGATGTCCAAACCATGGCATAACCGGCGCGGAGACGTAGTTGCGACGCTTTTTCCAACCCTACTTCCATTTGCAAACCCAGGTGCGGTGTCTTGTAGGTGACCTCGTATTCCATCGCTTTCTCCGTCCCGCTGATGTCATGCCGCACCCCGGCGGTGTCGTACTGCCACCCTTCGTAGCCGATAATATCCTGCTCGATTTTCTGGTAGCGTATTCCTCCCCATAAATCGATATGAAAACTTCGGTGCTGGTAAACGCGGAGAGTTACATCAAGAGTCGCCAGACGGGATTTCATCGTTGCGTCTGACTCCGTATAGGAAAATTTATAAACCGACCACGTCAAGGTGTCGGTCATCCAGTCATGGTCTTTCATTATGCCGCCGGGATCGTTGATATTTCGGTAGTATGCTACTTCCACCGACCAGGTATACAACTTTTGCTGGGCACAGTACATACGCGCCGTCATTCCCGCCATCATACCGTCAAGGGGAAACTCCAACTGGCTTTTCAATGTCATAATATGCCCGTTCGAGAGATAGGTGATATCCATAATGTACTCGGTTTCTCCGAACGTATACATCACGCTCGGCGCAACACCGAACCTGATGTTACTTTTCGCCGTTGCGGTGACGCTCAAACCCAGAATTATTATCCCCACGGAGAGAAAGACTTTCTTCATAACGGTGAACCTACCTTTCTGCACTGAATATGGCAACGCTTTTGCTTTATATACGGATTTCCTTTTTCGCTAACAAGAACTTTCGTACTCTTTCGTCCGATTGACAACGAGACGGTTTTTCCCTACCATGAGGCTATGAGAGACCACGCTCTTGAAAACCGGCAGAATACCCTTTCTTTTACCGGGTACGTCATCGGGGCGGTAATTGTTGCGCTGGGGGTCCTTTCGTATTTGGTGCTTACCGAGCGATACCTTATTGCACTGGCGCTGGTGCTTTTTCCCTTCTCCTTTCTTTTGATAACCCATCCCCGTTTGGCGGTGTTTTTATACGTTTTTTCGTTGTTCATTTTGCTGCCGATAGAACCCCGTATTCCACTTTTTCTTACCGACCTCAGCGCCCTTGTCGTCATTGTCGCCGCTTTGTTCGACCTCTTTTCAAGCGCTCACCTGCCGCGGAGTTTTCCCCGGCTTTTTTTCAATTTCGTTTTCTTGTTTGTCGCCGTCGCCATCGCCGCCGTTTTCGGCTACGATTTGCAAGCCTCGCTCCACCCCTTGGGGAGAATATTGTTTTTGACCCTCACTTTCCTCTCGTTGTACCGTCTCAGCGGAAAAGTCCCGTTCACCGAGCTGCTCACATTCTTCTTTTTTGTCACCGTTTTTCACTCGGTCATTACGCTCATCCCGTTCATTTCTTCGGGGGGGACCATTCGCTCTTTCGGATTGGCGCAAGCCTCCTTTGATGATTTCGCCATGATAGCCCTCCCGGTCGGGCTGTCTCTCTCTCTTTGGTCGGAGAGACGAAACGCTCTCTATCTTCTCGGTACTTTCCTCATTTTCGGCGGCTTGATCGCCACGCAGTCCCGTGCCTCGATGTTCTTTGCTCTTTTTGCCTTGATGGCGGTGCTATGGTTCTCCCTCCGTCGCGCCAAACTTTTGAAAAAGGAATCGCGTTCGTTCCCTCCCGTAAAAAAGAGAATCTACACTTTGCTCTTGGGAGGTTTTGCCCTTGCCGCTTTTGTCATCGCCTTTATTCCCGGCGTCTTCACTGCGGTTCTCCAACGATTTGAATCGGTCATGACCACCTCTCCCGGTGGGACGGTCAGGACCCGGCTGTTCTTATGGCAGACGGCATGGTATGCGTTCACCCAGCATCCCCTGCTGGGGGTCGGTCCGGGGAGTTTCCGTTCGTTCTATGAGATCTTCCCGACGTTGCACCTCAATCGCCTTTTTTATTTCGTCAAGGGATTATCCGCACACAATCTGCTTTTGCACTATCTTGCCGAAACGGGCATACTCGGAGCCTCGGCGCTGGTGGCGCTTTTTGTAAACCAGTTCCGCCTCGCCCGACGAGTGTGGAAAGCGCCCCATCCGGTCAACAGGTACGGGTATTCTCTGGCGCTTTTCACGGTCAGTTTACTTTTCCTCGTCACGACGTTTTTGGAGGCGGGGTGGTTATGGGGGCAATTCAGTTTTCTTTTTGTCTTTTTCGCCGCTCTCATCGTGCGGGCATATCGGGAAATCTTAGAGCAATAAAAAAGCCCGACGCAAAGCCGGGCTTTTATGCTACGTCTAAGATGAACGCTTACTGAATTTCGTATAGGGCGGAGATATACCAGTTCATATAATTGCTTTCGCCGGAAATGAAATAGAAGCCGTCCAACAGCAAGTCGGCGTCGGTGTACGTATCGACATGCAGATTCCCCCAGTGGAAACCAAATCCAAAATGGGTGTCGTTGTCTGCATAATTACGTTTGAAGTTATATCCGCCCGAATTTTCGAGAGTTCTTCTATCCCAGTAGGAGGTCGTCCCGAAACGTACGTCCATCCAGTTGAAGACCTTGGCATCCAACCCAACTTTGAAATAGGGGAGGGAATTGATGGTTTCCGTCGCCTCATCGGTGGTGTCGGGTAAACCGGCACGCGGACGAGTGAATTCACCTTTCACCTTGTCAAACATAATGCCGAAATCCAACACGGCAATAACATCATTGGAAGGTGAATATTGCAAACCGCTTCCGAGGTCAAACACCGTCCACGTATACTTATCGGTCTGACTCAAACTGTCGGGCATCCAATAGTACTCGGCTTCGTTTTTCCCCAAGTAAATGCCGACATGAGGAATCACCGTGTAAGTGGGGGTTTGCTGCCAGAAATAGCGTCCGTGAGCATAGATGAAATTATTGCCGGCCGGTTTGGTTTCATCCCATGCCGTGGAATCGGGAACCCAGGTCGCCTTATCGGTCCAAGTCATAAAGGAGGCCCCAGCCGCAACATCAACCGTCCCGTTTTGCAGCGTCAAGCCGAAGTCAAAATTATAAACTTTAAATCCTTCTTCGTCCTTGGCATCAGGTTCATCATACTTCTGAGAAGAGCTGATGGCACCAAAATGGAACCCAAACGGCTTGCCGGAAAGCTGACGTCCGTAGAACAGGTCTATCCGTTGGTTGGACATCAAGCTCCAATCAAACGGAACAAAATCGGGACTATAACCGTACGGAGAACCGAAGACACCCCGAAAATAACTGCTTCCCGGCGTGACTCTCTCCCAGTTATGGAAATAGGTTCCCAACACCCACGGGTTTTCTTGGTCGAATTGCCAGTTGATTCCGAAATCGGTAAAATCGCTGTTGTAGTACCCGAAATCGGCAATGGCAATGTTCGGGTAATCATTGATGCGCGATGGGAACAACCAGATGTTCTCATCGTCGAGAAGAATCATGTTGTTGTTTCCCATCGTCATGACTCGGGTTTGCGTGGCAAAAGAGCTCACACTCAACAACAACAGTAAACCAATTAAAAGAAATATGCTTTTTTTCATCTTTTCATTCCTCAACTTGTGTTTCCCTAAGTTCTACACAACTTCATTGTTCGTCGTCTTAACGTGTTACGAAAGCATCCGTGCGATCTGTCACGTCATAGGCATTCCTCCTTCGCATTACCCAAAGACTCCGCAGAGCCTTTTCTCCATGTTAACGTCCTTCGTGTGTCTTACTTCCACGTTCATTTTTTTCCTTTTTAACCTTCATTAACAAATTAACCTACACCCCGCTCCAATACAAAAGCAACAAAAAAATAACAATTTTTCATAAAAATCTCTTTATGTATAGATGTTTCCCTGCTCTCGAAAGAGTTGCCTATACGCTTTTTTCTTTCTCAAGAAAGGGCGGCTGCGCTTCTCTCATTTGACCCGCTGCCATATCTCTTCCAATTCATCCAGCGTATAGGCGTCGAACGTCTTACCGGAACGATGTACTTCTTCTTCCAACTTCTCAAAACGTTCTCGAAACTTCCTCAACGCTTTTTTCAGTGCCTGTTCGGGGTCGACATCGAGCTTGCGCGCTAATGATGCCGTGGCAAACAGCAAATCGCCGATTTCATCAGAGAGCTCGTTCGCATTGCGGGTTTTCATGGCGGTACGAATCTCTTGAATCTCCTCGTGCAACTTCTCCAAGACTTCCTCCGCCTCTTCCCAGTCAAAGCCGACCCCACCGGCTTTCTCGCCGATGCGAAACGCCATGGTCAATGCCGGCATCGAAGAAGGAATCCCCGAGAGCACCGACGATTTTTCTCCCGAATCGACTTTGATTTTTTCCCACTGGTCCCGCACCTCGCTCGGCGATAGTGTTTTTTGTTCACCGAAGACATGGGGATGGCGATGGATAAGTTTCTCAACAATAGTGACGATGGAATCATCAACCGTAAACTTGCCCGCTTCTTCCGCCAGTTGACCGTGGAACACCACCTGCGCCATCAAATCCCCCAACTCTTCTTTCATCTCATCATAATCTTCTTTTTCCACGGCTTCGATAAATTCGTAGGCTTCTTCAATGAGGTAAGGAAGCAACGTCCGGTGGTTCTGCTTTCTGTCCCAGGGGCACCCTTCCGGCGAGCGCAACAGGGCAAACAGCGCCCGAAGCCGCTCGAACGGCGGTTTGCTCTCATCAAAAACGATACTTGCAAAATCTGTCATATCTGACGATAATAGCTAAAATTAACGGTTATGCCCGACAGAGAGCTCGTTTATTTCGCCCCTTGACATCGGGGAAGAGATAGGTATACTTTCCTTCACAAAAAAGCAATCTGTCCGGCAGTATAATTTTGGATGGCGAATATAAAGAACATTATGAGTATGAGCAAGGAAAAGAAAACGGCACCAAAGAAATCGGCGGCGTACTCCCCGACGGAAGTCGAAGACCGGTTATACCAGCGATGGCTGAAGAGAAACTATTTTCACGGTGATCCCTTTACGACGAAGAAACCGTATTCCATTGTCATTCCCCCTCCGAACGTCACCGATATCCTCCACCTTGGCCATGCCTTGAACAATACCATTCAAGACATCCTCATCCGCAAACACCGCATGGAAGGATACGAAGCGGTCTGGTTCCCCGGCGCCGACCATGCCGGTATCGCCACACAGGTAATAGTGGAAAAACAGTTGGCAAAAGAAGGCATCACTCGTCGGGAATTGGGACGGGAGAAATTTGTCAAACGGACCGCGGAATGGGCAAACCGGAACAAAGAAATAATCTTGGGGCAACTCAAAAAAATAGGTTGTGCCTGTGATTGGGAACGAAGCCGCTTCACTCTCGATGAGGGATTGTCGAAGGCGGTTACGACGGTCTTTACCCACCTGTACGAAAAAGGATGGATCTACAAAGGACACCGCATCGTCAACTGGTGCCCTTCTTGCCAGACTTCCCTCTCCGACGACGAAGTGGAACACAAAAATTTCGACAGCTTCTTATGGTACATTAAATATAAAATCAAAGGCTCCGACGAATACCTGACTGTCGCCACCACCCGTCCGGAAACCATGCTCGGTGATACGGCGCTTGCTGTTTCCCCGAAGGATGCCCGGTACAAAAAGTACGTCGGCAAGACGGTCATCCTGCCGATTATCGAGCGGGAAATCCCCATTGTCGCCGACAGCTACGTCGATCCGGAGTTCGGCACCGGTGTGGTCAAGGTCACTCCGGCGCATGATCCCAACGATTTTGAAATTGCTCGCCGTCACGACCTCCCGGAGATAAATATTCTCAACACCGACGGCACCCTGAACGAAAACGCCGGGAAGCTGAAAGGGCTCGATCGCTACGAAGGACGCAAGCAACTGCTCGAAGAACTGAAAAAGAAAGGCTTGTTGGAAAAGACGGAAAAATACCAACTGACGGCGGGTACCTGCTATCGGTGCCATAACGTTGTCGAACCGTACTTGTCCGAGCAATGGTTCGTCAAGATGAGCGAGCTTGCCCAGCCCGCCATCGAAGCGGTTAAAAGCGGAAAAATTCGTTTCCACCCCGACTACTGGTCGAAGACCTACCTCCACTGGATGGAAAATATCCGTGACTGGTGCATCTCCCGCCAACTCTGGTGGGGACATCGCATCCCCGTCTGGTACGCCGAAGACGGAACGTTTTTCGTCTCGCCCACTCGACCGACCGCCGAGCAATGTCCCGGCTATGATCCGGAAAGCTTGGTGCAAGACGAAGATGTTCTCGACACGTGGTTCTCTTCGTGGTTGTGGCCCTTCTCCGTTATGGGCTGGCCTGAAGAAACCCCGGAGCTGAAAAAATTCTACCCGACCAAAGTCCTGAGTACCGCTTCGGAAATTATCTTCCTCTGGGTGGCGCGGATGGTCATGGCAGGGTATGAGTTTATGGGCGAAGCGCCTTTTGCGGATGTCTACATCCACGGCACCGTGCGGGACGCCAACGGAGTGAAAATGTCCAAGTCCCTCGGCAACGGCATCGACCCGTTGGAAATCATCAACAAGTACGGCGCCGACGCCTTGCGGATTTCGCTGGTGCTTGCCACCCCCGACGGGCAAGACCCGTGGATAAGCAAGAACACCTTTGAAATCGGACGCAATTTCGTCAACAAGCTCCATCAAGTTTCGCGCTTTGTCATGATGCGCTTGGAAGGCAAGCCTGCCGTCATCGACAAAATCAGCGACGATCTGGTCATTTTTGACCGCTGGATCCTCTCGCGCTTGGAGCGGACGATTGAAACGGTCGACCGAGCCTTTGCGGAGTTCCGTCTTTCGGCGGCGGCAAAGACTTTGTACAACTTCGTCTGGAACGATTACTGCTCATGGTATATCGAGTTGATTAAACCCGATCGCCCGGGAACACCCATTCGGGAAGGTTCCCTGAACACGGCAACCTATGTGCTGTTCCAAATTCTCAAGCTCCTCCATCCCTTCGTGCCGTTTGTCACCGAACGGATTTGCCTCGATCTGTTACATCTCAACGAAGATGACGAACGGACAATTATGAACGAAGCCTGGCCGACCACCGACGGTGCCTATAAAGACGATGAGTTGGAACAACGACTGGAACAAATCCAAGCCGTGGTCTCGGCGGTGCGGACAATTCGGTCGGAATTGAACGTCAACCCCGGCAAAAAGTCTGACTTGTACGTCCGGGTGGACAATCCCGCTTTCGGAGAATTGCTCCAACAGCATATCGAGTATTTCCGGTCGCTGGCGAAAATCGAAAAGCTCCACACCGGCACCGATATCAAAAAACCCCCTCTCTCCGCGTCGGCGGTTATTTCGGGGGCGGAAATTTTCGTGCCCTTAGCCGGTTTGATTGACATCGAAGTGGAAAAACGGCGTTTGGAGAAAGAACTGCAAACGATAAAGACCCAGCTCGAAAAGACCTCCAAGAAGCTGGCGAACGCCGATTTCCTCGCCAACGCGCCGGAAGAAGTCATCGAACGGGAGAAAGCCAAAAAACAAGATTACCAAGACCGGATCGAGAAGATAAATAAGAATCTTGAGCAGATTCTTGGCTGGTAACCTGGTAGGGGTAGACTTGGAACCTCAAGGTTATCTTATTACGCCGAGAAAAAGTAGTAGTAGATACCGTCTTAAGAGTCAAGGTTTCGTTTGGGCACGTCTGGCACGAACGTGCCATTCTTTCCTTCTGTCAGAGTCTAATTGCAACAAGTTTTAGGTACGGTCTGGGGCGGACCTGCTGTTTTCTCAACTTTTGGCAGGTCTCTCTCGAGACCTTCCCTACTTTTGGGATGTTCCACTGCTTGCGGGGGGGCAAAACCCGTAGGGAAGATCCGGAACGGTTCTGCCTTTCTTAACTTCCCTCCTCGCACGAAGGGGGTGGGGGACCGTTGTGGAAGAGGTAATTGGTGAGGTAGGTGAGATCGGCGATGTCGATAGGTCCGTAGTAGCCATATACGCCATTGACATTACCCTCCTCGATGCAGCGAGGAGGTGAGCCGCAACGGAAAAGGTAATCGACCAGCGCCGTCAGGTCGGCAATGTTGACCGCTCCCGCATCACTGATGATGCCGTCCACGTTGCCGCGGTAGAGGCAAATCGGCTCAAGGTAACACTCGGTGTAACCGGTTGCCCAGCGAGGTCGCTCATCCAAGGTATCATCAGTTCTCCCTCCGTACCCCGAATAGTAAATACCCAATACCGCCAAAGTGTTGTGTTCAAACCACACCCCGCACGAGCGGTAGATGATTTCATCCGCCCAGTGGTTACAACGGGCGGCTTCCAAAAGCGGCAAACGACGGGTGACGAACGTGGTGCCGTTGTTGTAGCTCATGGCAAGGTGGAGCCATGCCGGCGAGCCTTCTCGGTTCAAGTTTGTCTCGGTGGCAAGAGCAAAATACTCGCTGTCCCCATACGGCAGGACGGAAAGATGCCAAATGTCCCGGGAGGTGCCGGAGGAAGTAAACCATTGGCAGGTTTGGACGGTATCCCACGGACCTTCGGGATTATCCGCCTCCCAGAGAGTAACGACGTTCGGCTCGTTATTAACGACGGTGTCGAAAGTCGTGCAACCGCTCAGGGAGATACTTTTCTCGACTGTCCACATGCGATAACGTCCGTCGGGGGTGACGGCTACTGCCGGGGACATCAGGTCGAAGCCCTGCGCTTCACGAAGGTTATCATTGTGATTACTCAGACAGTCGGAGCTTGTCACCGGTCCGATGATGGTATCGACAATGCTGAGAGGGGAGGTTGCTTTATTCTTGCCCTGCCAGTCGATGCCGTTGGTGGTATAAGCGCCGAAAATGAAATTGGTGTCGGGTCCGGTATCCGATACTTTCTTCTTGGCGCGGAAAAAGAGCCACAGTTCATTGGAAGGAGTCACGAAAAGCTCGCAGTCGGAGAGGTAGGAAACGCCGAAATCGGTGCAGGAAAAAATAGGATTGTGGAGTGTGTCATCGCCGACGATAACTTCGCTCCAGTTGACGTTGTCGTTGCTGACGTAGAGGCAGGGGTTTTCATAGTGAGGTCCCTGATTGAACGGCGTGCCGACAAACCAGTAGCGATAACCGGCAAACCCGTCGGGGAAATAGACCACCGAGGGATGTATAATGCTCCATTGGTCGAGCTGAAGTCCCTCGCTATTTGTATCGCCCGGTTGCAGATGGGAAAGGGGGAGCTTGATGTCGAGCCAGGTCGGGGCGTTGTCGGCTCGAAGACGGCTGGGGTCGAAGGCTCTCGGTATCTCCTCAGTAAAAGTGGGAGCGACCAGAACCAGCAACAGGGCGATGGTGGCGATAATTTTCATTTCTGCTCTCACCGGTAGGTACGAGGTGTTCTCTTATTTCTTTGGCAAACTCCTTTATGGAGAGTATTCAAAAACCGTGCCCACTACCGTTTTCCGTTGAACTTACTTCCCTGTACGTCAGATAATATAATACATTTTTTTCATTTGAGAAGCATCATTTTCTTGGAAAGTCTCTTTTCTCCGGCTTGGAGACGGTAAAAGTATACCCCGGAGGCTACGCTTTTCCCCGAAGCGTCGGTACCGTTCCAGAAAACGGTATGCTTTCCGGCAGGAAGTTTTTTGTCGAGCAAGGCGGCAACTTTTTGCCCCAGGATATTATAAATTTCCAGTGTGACCTGACAAGCACGGGGCAGTTCAAAAGAGAGGCGTGTGCCGTTGTTGAAAGGATTGGGATAATTTTGATAAAGAAGAGCGCTGCGAGGCAGTAAACTCGAATCGGACGGCACGCCCGTCGGGCGATGGGCGATGATGTAATCGATGAGTTGCCGGGCGGCGGTTTCTTCGATAGCCCATAGATGGAAAGAGAAGGTGTAGGCAGGCACACCGTTCCTTTCGCATAAAAGGCCGCACGGTTTGCCTTGAAATTCCGACGAGCTCGGGAAAAGGGAAGCGTACGTGTAGAGAACTTGAGCCTCGACACTCGGAGAAAAAACGCCGGTTAAAGGAAGATACCCCTCGATGTTAAACAGTTGTTGAATCATCGATTTCAGGCGGTTATTGACGGTGTCGAGAGGGAGAAAAGGAAGGCTGTCGAAGACCGGGACGGCGCCGTTAAAACCGGCGAGGCTGTCAATGGCGCCGATGGTAGCGTAGTTATTTCCCCAGCTTTTCAGAAGAGTTTGCTCGATGGCGAGGTAGCGTCGTTCGAACGATTCGGAGCCGTAGCTGATGGTGTCTATGTTTGAGGGAGGGTAGAGCTTATAGCCGTTCGGAAGAGTGCCGAAGTAAACAAATTCGCGTCCTGAGTTGAGAACTTTGGTGAAAAGTTTGTGGGAAGTTTCGAGGTCGGTCGTCAGAATCTGTGGAGAAGGGAATTCTTCGACAATAATAAGCCGGTAATTCGCCAAATCATACCAGTCGGTACAGACGTCTAGGGTACAGTGACTAATGTTGTTCGTGTCGAACCAGTGGTACAAATCGTAGTCGTAGCCGTCGAGGAGGCGTCGATAAAAATCCAGCAAAGAGTCGTGCACCACGTAGTCGTTTTGCGAAGTGGGAATGGTGCCGAGGATAACCAGGATATCCCTGCTCGGTTCGATGGTTTTTTCCAGGGTGGTGATATTAGAAAATCGGGAAGGATAGCCGCTTTTATCGACTGCCGCCACCCAGTAGAAGGCTCCTTCGGTGATAGTGGTGTCCCGGTAGGTGGTGATATCCGACGAAGTGGAGTCATAAGCTTCTATTTCGTAGTAGCAGTAGATTTCGCCGTTGAATTCTCGACATCTTTTCGGAGCAAAAGGAATCGCTGCCGTGTCGGAGGTAAGGAAAGGGTAATATCGGTCGGCAATCACGGAGGTATCGGTCGTTTTATAGATTCGGTAGTACTCGACGTCCGTATTCGGCGGTGCCGTCCAGGTGAGAGTAGCGATGCTGTCGCCGTCGCGATAAAAAGTAAAGTCTTTCATATGAGGAGCATTTTCGTGATTGCCGTACCCGACAGTGAGGGGTACGGAGAGCTCACCTTCGCCGGTCGAGGTGACGTGGGTGAGAGCGGCAAAGTACAGTTGTCCTGGTTCGAGTCCGGTGATGAGATAGCGGCTCGAGTCGGCGGGGATAAAAGTAGGGGCTCCTTCCACGGCAAGGGGGACGGTAATGGGAAGGACAACTTCAGGTCCGATGAGAAGCGAGTCCGGGACCGGTGCCAGATACAAGTTATAACCTATGACCTCGGGGAATACATAAGGATCCCAGCGAATGAGAACGCTGTCGTCGGTGCTTCGGACAATTTCCAGTCCGGTGGGGGGACGGGTCGGGTCAAGCATTTCATCGGCAAAAGCACGCGCATCTTCCGCCGTTTGCCGGAGGATATCGAATTGAAGGTTATCATAGAACCGTTGATAATTCCCTTCAAAGAGGTTGGCTTGGTTGTCCGGGTCGACATGCACGAGGTCGGCTCCGAAAATGGCAAACAGCGAGCGAGCCGACTTTCCCGGCGGCAATTCCAGCGGTCCGACGGAAAGCAGAAAACGGGCATCTTCACCGTGAGCGGCATACTCCCATGAAGTATCCGGTGGCAGCCAGGCAGTGTCGGTAGCGGCTATCGTAGGGATAGCAAGTTGATCGTAGTCCCATTCTTTGTGACGGAGAAGGTAGTATTTGTTGACGTCGCCGCAGGGTGTGCCGATTCCGCCGGTACCGAAATCCCGAAAAGGGTCTTCCGGTGTCCCTTTCAAACGAGGACCGAAATCCGTCTGGTAGGTGTAGCTCCAAAGCCACCAGTTATATGCGGTGTCGGTGACGGGCGGATAGACGGCAACAGGTCGACAAGCGATGCCGTCAAGAACGCAGAGGGAGTCCAAAAACAGCCCGCTTTGAGGATTGCCGTCATTATCGATAAGGTATGCCGTATGAATGTCGCGGAAAGAACCGGTGAGATCGTCGTAATAACACCTGCCGCTGGTATCCCCTTCCGCGCAAGCGTCAGCGTCGACGTAAACACCGACGTAGGCATGGTGAATGGTGTCGGTTCCGATGTTGGTGACAATAAAATCGAGAAGAAGAATATTTCGATACGGGTTGACATCATAACTGTATGATTTTTGAACGACGGATATATATAATGGTTGATGAGGGCGATTGCCCCAGTAGTCCCGATTCAAGTCAAGAACGTCGGCAGTAAAAGTATCGACGTAGAAAGTCCGGTATCCCCGCCCTTCTCCGATGTACATCGGCATGATGCTTCTGAAACTGACCGGATCATTCGGAGGATAAAATTCTTTTCCGTAATGAGTAAGAACGCCGTCGGTTATGTCGTACGTATAGGTTGCCGAAACGAGCGTATCATTGTCAATCACTCCTCCTATCCATAAATCCAGAGTATACAGGTAGTCTGTCTGGGAGCCGAGGGGGAATTCGAAGCCGGGGGTATGAAAGCTATTTCTCATTCCTCCAAACCCACGGACGGTTCCGGCGTACTTTGAGGTACTATTTACCACGAGGTCTTTGGGCAAATGACTCAGGTAGTAAGGAGGAACCCCGTCTTCCCCTTGAAGGTCGGCTCGCCAGTTGTTTTGATGAAACGGCTGGTTGTTAGAAGGAGGGGAGAGGCGGAGAGGAACGGCAGAATTTGCGCTTGGGAAAGGAGAAAACAAGATGAGCAGAAAAAAGATAAAAATAAGCTTGTTCGGTGCTTTTGCCACAACTGTCCTCCGGATTTTTCGGGAGTATATCAACTTCTCTGTATGTCTCGAAAACCTTTTTCGGCTGCTTCCCCGGTAATATACGACACATTTTGAAAATTCCACTTCATATAATAGACAATTAAATGCAAAGTCCGTGGAAAAGAATCTTTATCTCCTTGAATTTTAGCTGCTTGCCGGTTTGGCGCGGTTCTTGCATTGTAGAAATCTGATATTTTAGGTCTTGACTTTTTTGGGTGGAGACGTATATTTTGATTGATATTGTAAACAACCATAGTACTGCAGCAGCTTACTGCTCATTAATTACAAATCTGGTAGGTGGCTTGAAAAAGGCATATTCTACGCCAAAAACGGGCCGGAAGGGCCGAATTCTACATACTTGTCAACTTATTTGGGTCATACAAGGACTCCTTTATATAAAAAGAGTTACATATCCATTTTTGGAGGAAAGATGAAACGATTACCTGTCTATAGGTTGATGCTGTTCCTTGGCGTTTTCTTGCTTAGCCCTTTCGCTGAGGCAGCCTCGGGTGCTCAGACGGCGACCAATGAAGGAGTATATTCCGACGGAACCGGTGAAAACATAGCCTGCCCTCCTCTCCAAATACTCAGTTATGATTCGACGATTTACCTTTGTGATTCGCAAGAGGTATGTTTTGACGTGATAGCGCTCAACGCCATGGGAAATGCCTTGGATATCGTTCAGGTAGAAGGCCCCGGGGCGTTTGAGAGATTGACCGATACGTCCGGTCAGACCTGTTTTGCTCCGGAAAATGTCGATTCGGCGACATATCTGTTTCGTTATACCGTCGCAGTCGAAGGAGATACCACCTCGGCGCTTTCTTGTTGTCCGCAGGATTCGATTCGAATAACCGTGATTATGAATCAGCCACCGGTGATTTCCTGCCCGGAGGCGCAAGTCTTTTTCTCCTGTGAGCCGGATACTTTCCGTTTCGACATCGAGGCTTCCGATCCGGAGGACGGTCCTCTGACGTTTACGGTTCTTTCCGAAAATGCCGCCATCGACAGCCAGACGGTTTCCATTGTTGCCACCCAGACGACCGAGACGGAGGTCGTCATTGAAGCGGTGGACGATTGCGGTCATGCCGACACCTGTACCGTCCCGGTGTCGATAACAATAAATTCTCATCCCTATGTGACTTTGGCGGACGATTTCTCGCTTGCTTTGTGCCAGCCGGAAACGGTCTGTATTACCGCGTATGCCGATGATCCTGATTTCGAGCCGCTGGAAGTCAGCGTCAATTACGGCACCTACGACGAAAGTTCCAATCTGGTTTGCTTCGAAGCCGATACGGTGGGGAGCTACGAGATTATTATGACCGCCGTCGACTCCTGCGGCGCTACGGCTTCCGATACGGCGGTAGTCACCGTCACGATGAACGGGATGCCGACGGTCAGTATGGGAGAAGATTTCTCACTCTTTGTCTGCGGAGAGACGGAGGTGTGCCTCGACGCCGCAGTAAGCGACGATAACCTTACAATGGTTTATTCGAACCTTGGCACCTATGACAGCTTGACCGGTCAGGTATGCTTTACTATCGATACGGCGGGTGTCTACGAAGTTATTTTGACCGCGACGGATGAGTGTGAGCAGACGGTCAGCGACACTGTCGTGGTGACGGCAAGCGGCGGAGCTCCGCCGACGGTGAATCTGGGTGAAGATTTTTCCGTTTCGCAATGCGAACCGACGGAAGTTTGCGTTGGGGTTGAGACGATTGATATGTTCAAGTCGCTGACGTCCAATTTCGGCGTCTACGACGAAAACACCGGTCAGCTCTGCTTTACGCCGGATACGGCGGGCATGTATTCTTTAATCGTCACTGTGACCGATTCGTGCGATTTGTCGGCATCGGATACCGTTAATATAACCGTCGATCTTTCCAGCCCGCCGGTGGTAAGCGGATTGAATGATACCACCCTCTATTTATGTCGCCCGGAAAAAATTTGCTTGGATGTCAATGTCTCTGATGCAGATAACGATATCGTTTCCGTTTCGACAAATCTCAATGCCGAGTATGCCGACGGCATCGTTTGTTTTGTTCCTTATGACAGCGGGCAGTACGAACTGATTGTGACGGCGGTTGACAGTTGTGACCATATCACGGCGGATACCGCCTTGGTGACGGTGCTTACCGACCAAGGCATCAGCATAGACTGTCCCAGCGATACCACCATTTTCACCTGCCAATGGGTTGACACCTTCTGCCTGCCTATCGAAGGGATTCCGGAAGGCGCCGAGGTAGAGGTCACCGGTATCAATGCGTGGTATGACGCCGAAACGGAGTCGATATGTTTCTGGTCGGAATGTTCCAATAGCAACCATATTCAGGTAAGCGTTTCGACACCGTGTAATACCTTCACCTGTGAATTTGTCGTCAACATCGAGTGCAATTCGGATCCGCTGGTCATTCTTCCGCCGGATATGACGGTGCCGACATGCGACAGCGTGGACGTTTGTGTGCCGGTCGGCATCAGCGATATTGATAACAATCTCATGGATATTGTCGTCACCGGCGGTGACTACAACCCCGTTACCAACCGGATTTGCTTTACGGCGGATACGCCGGGAGTATACACGGTGCAGGTAACCGCCACGGATTCCTGTGATGCCGTTGACTCCGATGAGATGCTCATCACGGTGGTGCAAAACAGTCCACCGGAGATTTCCGCCGACGTGGGAGACACCCTTCTTATGATGTGTGAACCTCAGCAGGTCTGTTTGCCGGTGACGGTGAGCGATGTCGACGATAACATTGTTAATATCAGCACCTCCTTCGGCTATTATGATTCCCAGTACGGTCAGCTCTGCTTTACGCCGGATACGGCGGGGCAGTATTGTATCGAATTGATAGCGACCGACGAGTGCGGCTTGGCGGATACCGCTGAGGTGTGCGTGCAGGTGACGACCGGCGATTACGTGAGTATTTCTTGTCCCTCCGAACCGCTGGCGGAAAATATCTGTCAGCCCGGTAACGTCTGTGTGCCATTGGAAATCAGCGGGACGAATTTTAACGTGACGACCAACTTTGGAACCTGGGAAAACAACACCCTCTGCTTTACCGCCGATACGAGCGGAACGTACCGGGTTGAGGTTATCGGCGATGCAGCTTGCAATAGTGACACCTGTTTGGTTACGGTCAATGTTGATATCGCCGAAGCGGTAGCTATTACCTGCCCGAATGATACCACGATTGAGGTATGCGAAGCGGATACGCTCTGCTTTGAGTATACCGTTTCGCCGAGTGCTGCGACGGTAAATGTTACGGCTCCGGCGTTTTTAAGTGATGGAATGGTCTGTGTGCCGGTGCTCTCCGGCGGCGAACAAGTCATCACCATGATTGCCGCCAGCGATTGCGGCGCTGACACCTGTTCCTTCACGGTCACGACGAACTTCAACAGCCCGCCGGTGGTGACGGCTCAAGATACCTCCGTGACAGTGTGCGAAGTGGAAGAGATATGCGTGCCGTTTGCGGTGCAAGATGCCGATAATAACATTGCTGAGATTACCACCTCTTTGGGCGCTATCCGTGACACCATGGTATGTTTCACGCCCCCGGATTTCGGGACGTATGACATCATCCTGACGGCAACGGACGACTGCGGTGCCGTGGGAGCGGATACCGTCCGGGTGGCGGTCAATTCCGGTGGGGCAGCGAAAATCTTCTGCCCGCAAAACACTCCCCAATTTATGCTGTGTGAACCCGATACCGTTTGCACCATGGTGGCGATTACCCCCGGCGATGCCGAGGTGACGATTCTTCCGGAAGGAAGCTACAATTACGCCACCAACGAAGTCTGCCTCTATGCCGAGACCAGCGGAGTGAAGAACATTACTATTATCGCTGCCAGTCCTTGCGGTGCCGATACCTGTGAACTTACTATCGACATCAACATGGCGGTGCCGCCTGTTATCACCTCCCCCGGACAGATAGATACTTTGCTGTGCTTGGCGGAGCCGATAACGTTCTGCTTCCCGGTCGAGATTACCGGTGACGTGTCCGACGTGACTGTTTTGCCGGACGGCTCCTATGCCGACGGGCAAGTCTGTGTGCCGGTCGATGAAGGGGGAACCTATGAGATAGAAATTATCGCCGCCAACGAATGTTCCGCCGACACGGCATATACGACCTTGACGGTGCGGGAAGACCAAATGCTTACCTTGACGGTTCCCGAATTCCAGACCTTCGAGCGGTGTGCGGACGATACCGATCAAATCTGCATCGACGGTATTTTTGCCGACGATGTAGAGTCGCCCGTGCTGCTACAAATGACGTGCGGGGCAGGGGAACTCTCGCTGGTATCACTCGACAGCGGTGAGGTCTGTTTCCTCCCCGATACGTTTGGGGTCTATCAATTCTGTATCGAAGCTACCGACGGTTGCCATACGATTACCGATACCTTCTCCGTGGAAGTGCGGGAGAAGGAAGATTGTGACGTCTGCGTCCGGTTGACCATTGACGGCGGCGAGTGTACTGTTGTGGGGGTATACCAAGAAGTCAAGCTGATGATTGAAACGAACGACCCGATCGGCGGCTTCAACTTGTTCATGACCTATGACCCGTCCGTGTTGGCGTTCGGAGCGGCGACCATTGACGGGACGGCTATCGACGGTTGGGAGTACTTCTTCTACCACTTGGATTCGGAGCTTCCCGGTCTGCTGCAGTTGGTCGGATTGGCGGAAACCAACAACGGCGCTCAGCACCCGCCGGATTCGACTTTGACGCCTAACGGCGTGTTGGTGAGGATGCAGTTCTTGATTTCCAACGACCAAAACCTCGGCGGTTTGTTCCTCCCGTTGAATTTCCTCTGGCGCCAGTGCGGGGACAACAGCTTCTCCGACCCGAGCGGCTATGACCTCTATATGGATTTGCGCATCTACGGTATCGAAGGGCAGCTTCTTTGGGATGAAGAAGATGACGTCAACTTCCCGGAGAGCTCTCGTCCCGTCGGGATGGGTACCCCCGATGACTGTCTGGGCGGCGGCGGAGACGGCAAACCCGGTCCGATGCGCTGTATCGAATTCATCAACGGCGGCATTTGTGTTATTCCGCCTGAGTCGATCGACGCCCGCGGCGATATCAACCTCAACGGTATTGCCTATGAAATCAGTGATGCGGTAGTCTTTACCAACTACTTCATTTACGGGTTGGGAGCATTCCGCATCAATGTCGACGGGCAGATTGCCGCTACGGATATCAATGCCGACGGTTTGACTCTGACCGTAGGTGACTTGGTCTACTTGATTCGGATTATCATCGGCGATGCCGATCCGGTACCGAAAGTTGTGCCGTATGACAAGCCGGTGACGTTACAAACCGTAATGACTCCTGAGCGGACGATGGTGCTGAATACCGAAGCGGTGAGTACTATCGGAGCGGCGTACTTCATCTACCGGGTCGACAGCAGCCTCGAGCTCGGAGAACCGCGTCTCGGTGTCGGCGCGCAGGATATGGATCTGATGTGGTCGCGGGACGGCGACGAACTGAGAATACTGGTGTACAATATCGGCACGCATTATATCCCTGCCGGTGCCAACCGACTGGTGGAGATCCCCTATAGCGGTTCCGGTCACCTCACCTTGGTACATTCCGAGATAGTCGATTATCAGGGACGGCCGTATTCCGTGGTTCAGAAAACCACCGAATTGCCCGAGGCGTTTACCTTGCACCAGAACTATCCGAACCCGTTCAATCCGTCGACGACTATCAGCTTCACCTTGCCGCACGCCTGTGAGTGGCAACTGGAAATTTACAACATCACCGGGAACATTGTGCGGCGGTATACCGGAGCCGATGATGCCGGTTCGGTCTCGGTGGTGTGGGACGGACGTTCGGATACCGGCCGACCGGTCGCTTCCGGAGTCTATCTCTACCGCCTCAAGGCGGCGGACTATAGTGCAACCAGGAAAATGGTTCTTTTGAAATAACTCCCTCTCTTTCCTCCTAAAAAGCGCCTGTCCGTAGATGGGCGCTTTTTACATGGAGGATATACCTATCGATCCAAAGCACTGCTCCGGCACTGTTTCATTACGCGGTTTCTTGCTTCTTTGAATGGAGAAATGTGCTCTTCCGCTACTTGTGATAGTCGGTGCCGTGGAGAATGGAAAAAGCGCGGTACAACTGTTCCAAAAAGACCAGACGCACTAACTGATGCGAGAAAGTAAGAGGGGAGAGGGAGAGTGTCAGCGGTACTTCTTTGAGAATGCTCTCGTCGATGCCGTACGCACCGCCGATGATGATTTCAAGGGTTCCCTTGCCGCTGACCAAGAGCGACTCCAACAGGCGGGCAAAAGCGAGGCTATCGAGTTTTTTCCCGTTAATGTCCAAGGCTATTTGGTAGGCGCCAGCGGAAAATTCTTTTCGCAAAAGCTGAGCTTCCTTCCGTTTGATTTCCGTCGGAGACAACGAGCGGCTGTGGCGGACAGGGAGGAACTTCCAGTCGATTGCCGCATAGCGGGAAAGCAGTTTTTGATAATGACGACAGCCCTCGTCAATCCAGTTCTCTTTATTTTTTCCGACGGCGATGAGACGGACGTTAAGCAAAGGCACCCACCTTCACGATAAGTTTGCGCCGCCGGGGACCGTCGAACTCACAGAAGAAAATCCCCTGCCATCGTCCCAGCACGAGTTGCTTTTTCTCGAAGGCGATAAGGACGGAGGAGCCGATGAGGGAGGCTTTGATATGGGCATCGGAGTTGCCTTCCGCATGATGGTACCCGTCGACGAGAGGTATTTCTTTGTGCAGCTTGTAAAGGATATCCCGCCGAACATCCGGGTCGGCATCTTCATTGATGGTAATTGCCGCCGTGGTATGGGGGACAAAACAAAAGACCAACCCGCTGTCGTGTTCGCTTTCGGAGACCGCTTCTTGAGCGTAGGAGGTAATGTTAATCATTTCTTCACGGGTAGTGGTCTTGACGGTAAATTCGCGTATCATGAAAAAAGTGCCTCGGTGAATTGTTTGGGATCGAACGGTTGCAGGTCGTCTATCCCCTCACCCAGCCCGATATAGTCCACCGGAATCCCCAGCTCCTCGGCGACGGCGACGATGATGCCTCCCTTGGCGGTACCGTCGAGCTTGGTGATAATAATGCCGTCGCAGCCCACGGCTTCATTGAAAATGTTCACCTGAGAAATGACGTTTTGTCCCGAGGAGCCGTCCACGATGAGCTTACTGTAAATTGGCGAATCGGGGAGGGCTTTGTGGGTGACCCGTTTTATTTTTTTCAGTTCTTCCATCAGATTTGACTTCGTGTGAAGCCGCCCGGCGGTATCTATCAAGAGAATGTCCGCCCCCCGCGCTTCCGCCGCCTTGGCGGCGTCGTATGCTACCGCCGCCGGATCGGAGCCTTCCGACGATTTGACAATATCAACGTTGCTGCGCTCCGCCCAGATGGCGATCTGGTCGACCGCCGCCGCTCGGAAGGTGTCGCAGGCGGCAATGATGACTTTCTTTCCTTCGGCGGAGAAACGGGTAGCAAGCTTGCCGATAGTCGTCGTCTTTCCCGTCCCGTTGACGCCGACAATCAACCAGACGACCGGTTTCTTGTCCTCAGGCGGTGAAGAAGCGCCGTCGGGTCGTGCCAGGAGGGAAGCGATTTCTTCTTTGAGAAGAGAGACGACTTGTTCCCCTTCGGTGAGTTTGTGCTCTTTGGCTTTTTCTTTGAGCGTCTCAATGAGTTTCATCGTTGCTTTGACGCCGATATCGGCTTCGATGAGAATCTCTTCTATCTCTTCCAACAATTCGTCGTCGATTTTCCGACGGCTGACGACTTGGGTTATCTTCCCGACGATGTTCTGTCGGGTCTTTTTCAACGACTGTTTGAGTTTTTCAAACGGCTTGAACATGGCTGTCAACTACTCATTCGATGGTTTGGTCAGGATCGTTTTCCGATTGGATAGGGGAGTGCATTCGTTCAATTATCGTTTCCGGAAGGTCGGGGGATCCCTCCGAGGAAGAGGAAGGAAATACCTCCGGCTCCGGCTCGAGAGTTTCTTCCTCGTGGGTGTCTATTTCAATAGCGCCGGTGGCGCGGTCTTGGCGCACGTCGGCAAACCGCACCGCCACGAGCTTGGAAATGCCGGGCTGCTCCATCGTCACGCCGTAAAGATTGTCCGCCGCTTCCATCGTTATCTTGTTGTGGGTAATGATAATGAATTGCGTCAAGTCGGCAAACGAGTTGAGCATCTTCAGAAAACGACGGCAGTTGGCATCGTCGAGGGGAGCGTCAATCTCGTCCAGAATGCAAAACGGTGACGGCTTTACCAGGTAGAGGGCGAAGAGCAAGGAGATAGCGGTCAGCGCCCGTTCGCCGCCCGACATCTGGTTGATGGAGAAAATTTTCTTCTTGCCGGGGCGGGCGGTGATTTCGATATGCGATTCGAGCGGGTCGTCCGGGTCGGCGAGGAAGATATCGGCTTCACCGCCGCGGAACAGCTCAACGAACAATTTCTTGAAGTTCTTCCGTACCTGTTCAAAAGTATCCAAAAAGAGCGTCTTGGCGGTCTGGTTGATTTTGTTGATGGTCGTCTGGAGGTCGGTCTTGGCGTTGGTAAGGTCTGCCAGTTGTTCTTTCAAAAACTGTTCTCGCTCTCGTGCCGCTTCGTATTCTTCCAATGCCAGCAAATTGACAGCGCCGAATTTTTTTAGAGCTTCTTTTTGGTTTTGCAAGTGCTCGCGAGCTTCCTCGTCGCTCATCTTTTCGTCGGGCTTTTCCGCTTCGACGGTGGCAATATCCACCTCGAACTCCTCACGGATCCGTTCGCTGATGGCTTTCACCTCGGAGTCAAAGGTGTTCAGCCGGATCTCCAACTGGTGGATTTCATTATTGAGAGCGTCGATACTGCTTCGGATTTCTTTAAGCTGTTTTTCCTTGGTCGTAATTCGGCTCAAGAGCTCTCCTTGGGCGCTGCGGAGGCTGTTCTGCCGGTGGGTGACTTGGGAGCGCTGCTCGAACGCTCCTTTGAGGCTGCTTTCCAGTTCCGCTATTTTCTGGGTGGAGCTGTCGATATCTTCCTTGGCGGCGTTGATTTCTTCCTGCTTGGTCGTGATGGTGTGCGCAATTTCTTTTCGCAGCTCGTGAGTATGAGTGAGTTTACTCTCAATTTGCTCCACCTTGCTGCGCATTTCCACAACGGCCACTTGAAGTTTGGAGACTTGCTCCAGCGCGGTTGCCGCGGCGTTTTCATACTCTTGCAGTCGCTTGCCCATCTGGTCCATAGTGCGGGCAAGGTCTTCTTTTTCGGAAGCAAGCTGGTTGAAATTCAACCCCAAACTGTACTGGCGGGAGCGTATCTTTTCCAGCTTTTCTTGATACCCTCGATGTTCTTTGCGCAGTCGCTCCAACTCGTTCACAAGGGTGCGGCGTTGGTACTCCAACTCCTGGGAAGAATTTTTCGCCGCCGTGACCTCTTCGGTCAACGTTTCCAATTCCTCGGTGAGTCGGGATGATTCCGCACGCGCGGCGGCGATGTCGGCGGTGACTTTGTTCTTTTCGTCTTGAACCGATTGGAGCTTTTCTTGGAGCCGCCGGATAGTTTCCTGTTGCTCGGCGACTTTTTCTTTCCGGCGGAAGAGAGAGAACTTGTCGTCGGAACCGCCGGCAATGACGTTCTTGCCGTAGACGACGCCGTCGGTGGAAACGGCTTGAAAGCCGAACGGGAGTTGCTCCAAAATGTGGCTCGGATCCGTTCCCGCTTCGAAGACGGCGGTGCGGGCGACGATGGCTTCCATGAGGGGGCGAAGTTCCGGGTCGGTTGAAATAAAGCTGTCCAGCCAGCCGACAAATTCCCGCATCGTCAGGTGGGGACGTTTCATAACGGGGTTCAACGTTCCGCTGTCAGGGACAAGAATCCCGACTTTGCCTTTTCGTTCCGCTTTCAAGTACGCAATGATTTCCTCGGCGGTACGTCTGTCTTTACAGATGATAAATCCTGCCATCTCGCCCAGTGCCGCCTCCACGGCGGTTTCCATCCCTTCGACAGGGACAAACTCATCCGCCACAGTGCCGATCAAGCCGTCGTGAAAACGCTCCCGCACTTCCATAGCGGCAACCACTCCGGATTCGTATCCTTCGTAGTGAACGATCATATCTTCCAGCAGATTCAAGCGGGCTTGGCTGGCTTCGATGGAAGCGGTAAGGTTGGAAATTTCCAGAGCGAGGGTTTCATTCCGTTCAATAAGTTGTTCGATGCGTTGGGTCGTTTCGTTGATAGTCGTTTCGAGTTGTTCTTTTTTGGCGGCAAGGTCTGTAACCTTCTTCTCAAGCTCAGCGGCTTTTTCCCGCAGATTTCCCTGCAGCGCCTCTTTTTCCGCAATTTTGCTCTCTATCTCTTGAGACTGCCGCCGGAGTTCTTCTTCTTGTTCCCGCAGACCTTCCCCTTCCGTTCTTCCGGAGGAAAGCCGTCCTTCCAACTCGATGAGCTTTTTGCTCTCTTGTTCTTTGGCGGCGCGGGCGCTCAGCAGTTGCCGGTCGGCTTCCGCTTGCGCTTTTTCCGCTTCCTGCAAACGAACGGTCAAGGCAGCCAAATCTTCTTTTGCCTGTTTGAGTTCGTTTTCGATTTCCACCGTTTGCTCTTGGAGTATCTTCTCCCGTGTCTGAAGAGTCTGGATTTCCGTAGCATTGCGCTCGATGAGAGCCTTGGCGTTAGAACGCTTTTCGGTCAGAATGGAAATCTCTTTCTCAAAGGTATGGGCTTGTTCGGAAATCTCGTACGCTTCGTTACTGACCGCCGTCAATTCCCGTTCCAAGTCGACTTGTTCCTTCCGGTCGGCTTCCACCTGGGCGGAAAGCCGGTCTTGCTCTCCTTCTTTGTCGAGGCGTTGGTCGATGAGACTGTTGAGCTTGGTTTGCAGTTCTTTCCTCTCCGACTCAATTGCCTGCAGACGCTTGGAATTAAGGTACAGCTCCCAGTTTTTGATGTCGTCGACAATCTTTTGGTAGCGTTCCGCCTTACGGTGCTGTCGTTTCAATGAGTTGACCTGCGTTTTCACTTCCGCATAAATATCGTTCAGCCGCAGGAAATCGTGCTCGGTCGCTTCGAGTTTTCGGAGGGCGGCTTTTTTGCGCTGCTTGTATTTGGTGATTCCTGCCGCTTCTTCAAAGAGAAACCGGCGCTCCTCGGCTTTGTCCGAAATGACCGCTTCAATCATCTCTTGCTGGATGACCGAGTAGGAGTGTGCTCCCACGCCGGTGTCGAAAAACAGCTCGGTGATGTCTTTCAAGCGGCACGGTACTTTGTTCAACAGGTACTCTGATTCCCCGCTGCGGAATAAGCGGCGGGTGATTTGGACTTCGTTGTATTCGGTGGGGAGGACACCCCGGTCGTTGACGAGGGTCATGGTCACTTCCGCCATGCCCAACGGCTTCACGTCACGGGTGCCGTTGAAAATGACTTCCTCCATTTTGCTTCCCCGCAAGAGGGAGACCTTTTGTTCGCCCAAAACCCAGCGAATGGCGTCGAGGATATTGGTTTTGCCGCAGCCGTTTGGTCCCACGATGGCGGTGATGCCGGGGGAAAAGTGTATGGCAATTTTATTGGCGAAAGATTTGAAGCCTAACAATTCCAGCCGCTTGAGATGCACAGTTACCGTACCTCCGATTAACTTAGGGGTGTTGTTCCGACGTTGTCGTCTTGCCGCTCCGGTCCGATTTCAACAGGCGTATCGTCTCCAACATAGAGCGGTAGATATTGCGTTCATCGCGCAAGTATTTCGTTTTTATTTCAAGGTTATAATACGGTCGGCCGAGGTGGTTCCCTCTGCCTATCCGCACCGCATGGGGAAATCCAAGCAAGATGCTTGAGATGAAGTGCGAGTTCTCGAGATTGAGATCCAGCACCAAATCGAATTTGTTATCCTGAAGGAGCTTGATATAGCTTTTCTTCGCCAGTCCCGACCAGGTCATTTGGTCGCTGGTCGGCGTGAGAATCCGGAATCCTTTCCGTGGGAAGATGTCGGCGATCTTGATGCCGGGCATGGAAAGCAGAGTAATTTCCGCCGGACGGAAGAGGTCGCTCAAAGTGGGGAGAAACTGCTTTACGACGGTCAGTTGCCGCAAACTGTTCGGCAGACAGACGAGCACATGCTTCGGCTTGGTCAAAACGGAAGGAAACTCAAATTGCTCCGTCGGCATCGTTTCTTTTCGACGTTTCAGTTTTACACTCGCCACGAAGTTTTTAACGCTCATTATCAAGCCCATCGTTCGTTCGTACGTCGTTGGGATTGTTTCCCGGTTGGCTCGTCTTCCCGCTGTCGGCGGAGGAGGGAGAGGAAGTCGACGGCGTTGTTAACCGGGTGGTGGTTGTCGAAGTGGAAGTATCAGGAGAAGTTTGGGATTGCTGAGGAGCAGCGGTTGAAGTCTGTTTGAATTTTGGGAAGGTCGGGTTGCCTTGCGCCGGTTGGGGCGCATTGAGGATGGAATCGATGTTTACTTGCGTTATTTCCACTTGAGAAATTCTGCCGGTAGCGGGGTTTCTCAGGTTGACGGTTTTGCCGTTCAATTCAACCGTCACCCGTGAGGGCCAGGCAATGGAAACCAGAAAGCGATATTTGGCGGTGACGTTGTATGTCCTGCCGGGGGTGAGAGTACGGAACACGGCAGTGTCGCCGTCCGCCAGCACCGTCGCCCAGGTCTCTTGTTTGGCGATGAGCCTTAAGCTCATTTCCTGCGGCTTGTGGTAAGACGGTGTCTGCCAGTTGTAGTTGGCGTAGGGGGAAGTTCCCTCGGAAGGGGATTCGGCGGGCTCGGTTATTTCCGTTGTCGTCTCCGGCGGTGCTGTCTCCGGATGACTTGTTTCTTCGGAAGAGGAGAAGAGCTTGTATAAGACAAGGACTATGAGGAAAATAACGATAATCCCCCCGAATAAAAAGGCAAAGTAGCGCCAAAAATTCCGAGCTTCCTTTTCCTCTTGCGGTTGTTCCTGAGGCTCCGCTTTGGGGCGGGAAGCTTCTTTAGCCGGTTCGCTCTTTTTCCCTGTTTTGCTTTGCGTGGGTGTTTCTATCGGTTCGCCGAGGTCTTCTTTGATGGCTTCGACCGTGGCGGTGTAATCGATGCCCAGCGCTTCGGCATAGGATTTGGCGAACAAGTTGAAATACAGTTCCGAGGGGAGAGCTTTGGCGTCGCCTTGCTCAATGTGTTCAAGGTTGGTAACGGTGATTTTGAGCTGGGTGGAAAGCTCCTCCAGCGTTTTACCTTGCCGTTCCCGTTCCACCTTGAGCAGCTTCCCGATTTTTATGTGTAATTCGTTCACAATTCCTTCATTGTCAATCAGTTAGTCGTTTCATGGCTTCCTGCGCGAGAGTGTCGAGTAAGGTTCGCGGCAAGCCAATGACATTATCCACGTTACCGGCGATTCTGTCAACTAAAAATGCCCCCATTCCTTGGATTCCGTAGGCGCCCGCCTTGTCCATCGGCTCCTTGGTGGCGATGTAGTCACGTATCTGTTGGGGGGTGATGACGTTGAAGTAGACATCGGTCAGCTCGAAGTCGGAAGTGAGAATTTCTCCGGCTTTCGCCAGCGCCAGCGCCGTGCAGACGGTGTGCTGTTTTCCGGAGAGAAGGCTGAGGATGGCAAAGGCATCTTCTTCGGAGCTGGGTTTTTGGAGTATCTGTTCCTGCAGGACGACGATCGTGTCGCATCCTAAAATCACGTGGTTATCATTTACCTGTGAGGCAATCGCCAGAGCTTTGCACTCCGCAAGTCGTTGGGCGTAGCGATACGGGGGCTCATCCGGTTTTTTGGTCTCGTCGAGGTTGGGGATGATTTGAGTAAAGGTGATGCCCATCTCCTCGAGCAAACCGACGCGCCGGGGTGAGCGGGATGCCAGAACAAAAGGGTGCCGACTCGCTAACTGTTTGATGTTCTTATAGTTCATGTTCGAGGAGGATGGTAACGGGACCATGGTTGGTAAACTTAATGTCCATCTTGGCGCCGAAAACGCCGGTTTGCACAGTCAAACCGGAAGCCTTCACCAACTCGACAAATCGGTTGTACAGGCGTTCGGCTTCGACCGGTTCCATGGCGTCGACAAAAGAAGGGCGGCGTCCCTTTCGGGTGTCGGCATAAAGGGTGAACTGAGAGACTATCATAATCTCTGCGTTGACCTCCAGTGCCGACAGGTTCATCTTCCCCTGGGCATCTTCAAAGATGCGCAGGTTTACCGCTTTGTCCGCCAGAAAGCCACAGGAGCCTTCTTGGTCACCGGTTTTGGTGCCTACCAACAGGAGAAGACCGGCAGCGGTTTTGCTGTGCTGCTTTCCTTCAATCCAGACTTCGGCTCCGGTAGTTCGTTGTACCAATACTCGCATAGTTTGCACACCTCGGCGGGAAATATAGCACGGCAAAAGCAAAAGACAACCGAAAAACCGTTTTTCCCGCTGTTGTCGCGTTCTTCGCCCTTGTCAGCAATCTCTTCCCGCAATTATTCCCGCTGTCCGATTGACAAAAGGGGTGATTGGTTCGTTATTAGGAAAAACTGTTTTCAGAAGGATGAAAAGTATGCGGTTACGAAGATTTTTTCTTTTTCTGGTGATGTCGGTTTGGGCGACGGCAGCATGTGCCGCCCCGGAAACCGACTTTTTCAAGGAGTTCAAAAAGAAATACTCGGCGTTGGACATGGACTTGCTGAACAACGTCGGGGAACAAGCCAAGATTGAAAATTTTGTTTACCACAAAGATGTGGCGACTTTTACGTTTATCAAAGGAACGATTCACTTGTTGCGCTATGTCGACGGCCGCCCGACCACGGCGATTTTCGTTGGAAAAGGGAAAGCCCACATCGATATCCCCTCGCACCTTGAACGCATGGCGTTGGAAGGGATTGCCAAAGACAGCGTGGTCGACGAGGAGTTTGACGTCGCTCTCATTCGGATGGGGGATGATTTCGATACGGCGTTGAAGGAGAAATTTACTTTCGAGCAAAAGGAGTTGAAGTGGAAGGTCTTCACGACTGTGAAGCAAGCCCATTCCGAAGCCTTTTTCAAGCCAACCATTTTACATACGTATGACAATTACTTCCAATTGCTGCGCTCGCTGTACGAGCGGAACAAAGATGGTTATTTTTGGATAAGTTTTAACCGGTACGTCTTTACCTTCGATCCCAACCGTCCCGAGGAGGTCAGCATTGACTATGAATACGGTGTCAGCGACATCGCCGCAACCCCGGCGGCGTCGTTTCAGCGGCGGGAGCGTAACGTTTACGCCGATGCCGAGATGTCCGAGATACCGTACCCCACGACCGCTTTGGAGAAGAGCGGAAGGTTGGTGGTCGGCGGTATTGATGGGATGTCGATCGACACGGCGGAAGTTACCATCACGGTGAGAGTAAATGCCGACAGCCTTCGGTTTGTCTCGCTCTTTCTGCCGCCGCAAATGAAAGAGGATTCGATTTATTTCGACGGCAAACCGGTCGATTATTACCGCCGCAAGGACTTCAAGCATATTGGGATAATACTTCCAGAATATCACTACAAGAACGATACGTTACGGTTTACCCTTTGGTACCGGGGGAAGAAATTCAAAACCTGCCTCCCGTATGTCGCCGATCCGCACGTCTGCCCGCATCAGTTTACCTTCGTCATTCCCAAAGGGTATAACTACTTCGTTTCCGGTATGGGAGAAGTCACGCCGCTGGACAACAAACGGGCGCAGTTTACCGTTTCCTCGAACAGTGCGTATAAGGATTTCTATTTTTATGCCTATCCCTCCGACGTCGACACCATCCCGATTCAATCGAAAATGGGCATCACTTTGAATTTTCTCAAACCGATGCACATTTCCCGTCGGTTGGTGGGATGTTTTATCCCCGACGAGACCTTCCGCGAAGGGATAACGGAAGCCTTCAACTACATGACGAACTACCTCGGAGGTCCGCCCAATGCCTTTGTCGAATACATCATTCCCGAACGTACCGATGCCATGCCGGGCATTATCATGACGCCGCAGACGGCGTGCGCCACCGAAGGGTATATGGAATTAATCGGCGGCTTCGATGTGGTGGCGGCGGAAGCGGTCGCCCGGCAGTGGTTCGGACCGTCGTTCCAACCGGCGTCTGACCGGGAAGCCTGGATGGCGGAAGCGCTGCCGCAGTATCTGGCGTTGATGTTCGTGCATACCCGGCAGGGGGCGGTGTACCAAACCAACCTGCTGAGCAGGCGGGATTCGATTTTTATCGAAGCCGACAACAAGCATGACATGCCTTTGGCGGCGGGCGAGCGGGTTAAAAGGTCCATCCGCGTGAACAAAGGCGTCTGGTTGATGCACATGTTGCGTTTCTTGTTTTATGACCTCGAAACTCAATCGGAGCAGAAATTCCTTCGTTTCCTCGGGGATTTGGCGGTCTATTGCAACATGAAACCGTTTTCCAACCGGGATTTTGTCGCTTTGGCGGAGAAACATTATGGCGGTTCGCTCGATTGGTTCTTCAAGCAATGGTTGTACGGGCGCAATTATCCCAAGTTCAAAGTTGAGTACCGAACCCGCAAAGATGGAGATTCTTACTTCCTCGATGTGAAGGTCGAAACCAAAGGGGTCGCTCCCGATTTTACCACGTTGGTGCCTCTTCAAGTCGGGTTTGACGACAACCAATGGCGCTATCTCCGGGGGACCGTTACCGCCGGGCAGACCGAGTTTTCTTTGGGTCCCTTTGAGGCGAAGCCCGAGAAGTTTGTCTTCAACGAATTTTACGGTGTCTTGTCGCAGGACAAAGTAAAAAAGAAGTAAGCTCGTCGGCTCCCCTGGGGAGCTTCGGCGTATAATTATGGCTTGAACGGGAACGCTCACACGTCCGAAGGGAGTAACCGAAGAAGCGATGGCATTGTTAGCGAGGTTGGCAAACAAAGGGAAGAGAATCGCCGGTTCTTTCTTTCCGTCGTTGCGCTACTACATCAACGGCGTGTACCACCGGGCGGACGAGCACCACGTTTTCTTGTCGGCGGCGGGACTGGCGTTTTCGCTCTTTGTTTGTATCATTCCGTTCGTCTTGATTATCTTCGCGATTTTAGTCAACGTCCTGGAAACCAGCTCGTTGGACTCGCTGCAACGAGAGATAGGCACCTACGTCGATCGGTTTATTCCCTATGAAGAATATTCCTCATATGCCAAGGAGCTTATCTTTTCCCGGCTTCACGGTTTTCTGCTTCAAATTCACGGGTACAAGCATACCGCCGCCTTTGTGGGCGTCATCGGATTACTGTTCGCCGCCAGCGGCTTGTTCAGCAGTATGCGCACCATTCTCAACCGCGTTTTCCGCGTGGAGCGTGGCAAGCACGTCCTTATTGCCAAGCTGCGCGATTTCGGGATGATTTTGTTGGTTTTGTTGTTCTTCTTGGTCTCGACCACCTCTCTGCCGATTTTGGAAGTGGTCAAGGACTTGGCGCATAAAATTACTTACTTGGAATTCTTCCGTTTGAGCTTCGTCCAGAATTTTTCCTTCCGCATCGTCTCGCTTGCCATCGTGTTTGTCGTCTTTTTCACACTGTACTATTTGATTCCGTACGTCAAGATGAGCAAGCGGGTCACGGCGGTCAGTGCGGCGGTAGCGACCATCCTCTGGGAAATCGCCAAGCAGCTCTTCGGCTATTACATCACCAACTTCGCCTCGTTGAAAAAAGTGTATGGGACGTATGTCCTCTTGGTGGTCGTCATCTTTTGGATCTATTACTCTTCGATTGTGTTTATCATGGGGGCGGAGATCGGACAGTTGTACCGCGAACGGTTGGAAGTGCTCAAAGCCAGCCGCACCAAATCAACGAAGGCGAGTTTTTTCAATAACGAATGATATTCTTATTCCATGGCGCGGAGAACCCGCATCAGCTCTCCGGGGGATTGAATCGACATGAGCTCTTCGCGGAAGGACTCGTACTGGAGCATTTCCGCCAGCGCTTTGAAGACTTTCAAATATAACGTGTCGTCATACGGCGGCGCCGCCATGATGAAGAAAAGGTGAGTGGGTTCGTTATCGGGGGAATCGAAGTCGTAGCCGGTGGTGGAACGGGCGAACGCCATCATAAACTCGGAAGCGTGCTTGGAGCGGATGTGCGGCAGGGCGATGCCGGAGCCGATGGCGGTGGAGGCTTTTTTCTCGCGGTTGATGAAGTCGGTCAGCAGCTTGTTGCGGTTGCCCACCCGGGCATGGTTGCTCAACAGGTCGACCAACTCCGCGAGGATAAGCTCTTTGCTCTTTTGCCGCCATCGTTCGATGGACACACCTTCTTCGGGCGGTTCGATGACGGTTTCCATCTCCAGCTTGACAAGCTCCTCGTTTATGTAACGCGAAATCTTCATAGTAACTTGTATCGGCGGGTGGCATACGCACATTTAGGCGAATATAGCGGGGGAAAACTCGTTTTGTCAACCGTAAGAGAGTGACGGTATACTGAAAAAGAGGATGCGAAGAGAATGCGAGTAATGGTTTGAGCCTGCGCTGTCTTGTTGTTTGCATTCTACGCATGCTTTACTTTCCGATGGCACAGTAACGCACCAACGCTGTTCTGCACAGGATTTCTTTCCCGACCGTTTTGTTTGGATGCCCATAGCTTGCAGTGAGATGTTTTCCTGTGTGAAAAGAGCGTCACCGCCGTTTTTGGAAGCAGCCTTGACTTTCGGGTATTGTTGGTGTACTTTCAAAAAAACGGCACTTTCGCTCTTTTGTTTGCGGGATATTGCCGATAAGTAAGTAAACGGCACAGAGTTAGAGGAGAGTTTTGGTAAAATTTTCGGATATTAAAAGAACTCACACCTGCGGCGAGTTGCGTCTTTCTCATGTGGGTACGAAAGTCCGGTTGAACGGATGGGTGAACAGCTACCGAAATCTCGGCGGATTGTTCTTTATCGACTTGCGTGACAGGTACGGTATCACTCAAATTGTAATAGACCCGAACACTATCGCTCCCGAAATGCTGGAGGAAGCGAACCGGGCACGACATGAATTCGTGGTTGCTGCCGTCGGCGAAGTTGCCCCCCGTCCGGAGGGGATGAAAAACGAGCGGCTGGCGACCGGTGAAATAGAAGTGCGGGTAGAAGAGTTTTACATCATTTCAGAGTCGAAAACCCCGCCGTTCGAAATCACCGATGAAACGAATGCCAACGAACAGCTCCGCTTGGAATTTCGTTACTTGGATTTGCGCCGCAAGCCGTTTCAAGAGCGGTTGCGCTTTCGTCACTATGCGACGCTGGAAGTGCGCAACTACCTCAGTTCGCTCGGTTTTTATGAGATAGAAACGCCGTTGTTGATTCGCTCGACGCCGGAGGGGGCTCGCGACTACGTGGTGCCGAGCCGCATTTCCCGTGGTAAGTTTTATGCTCTCCCGCAGTCGCCGCAGCTTTTGAAGCAGATATTGATGATTGCCGGGTATGACAAGTACTTCCAAATCGCACGCTGTCTGCGCGATGAAGATTTGCGCTCCGACCGACAACCGGAACACACGCAAATTGATTTGGAGATGTCGTTTGCTACCCCCGACGATGTCTTTGCCGTCATGGAAGGATTGATGGCGGATTTACTGAAGAAAATGCTTAACGTCGAGTTGGAAATCCCCTTTCCGCGCTATACCTACGACGAAGTGATGCGTCGCTGGGGAATAGACAAGCCGGATCTGCGCTTTGAAATGGAGCTGGTCGATTTGACCGACGAAGTGAAAGGATGCGGCTTCAAGGTTTTCGCCCAAAATGTCGAAGCGGGTGGGGTCGTGAAAGGAATCGTCCTGCCGGGTGGCGGCACCTATTCCCGTAAGCAGATTGATATCCTGACCGAGAAGGCGAAAGAATTCGGCGCCGGTGGGTTGGCGTATATTTTACGAACCCCGGACGGTGATAAATCACCTATCTTGAAATTCATCGGGGAAGAGGTTGCCGAGCGGATATGTGCCGCGTCCGGTGCCAAGGTCGGTGATGCGGTTTTCATCATTTCCGATAAAAAACAAAAAACCGAGGAGATTTTGGGGCAGCTTCGCTTATATTTGGGTCGGGAACACAATTTGATTCGAAAGGATGAATGGAAGTTTTTGTGGGTAACTCATTTTCCGTTGTTTGAGTTCGATGAGGAAACCCGGCGCTTTCAAGCGATGCACAACATCGTTTCCCATCCTTTCGAGGAAGATCTGCCGTTGATTGACGAAGGTTTCACCACCTCGTATTCCGGCGATGATCCCCGGCACCCGTGGCGGCGGGCGCGGGCGTTGCAATACGATTTGGTCGTCAACGGGTGGGAAATCGCTTCCGGCGGGCAGCGGATAAATAGGCGTGAACTTCAAGAGAAGATATTGCAGATATTGGGTATCGATTCGGAACGAGCAGAAAAGATGTTCGGCTTTTTGCTGCGGGCGTTGGAATACGGCGCGCCGCCCCATGCCGGCATCGCCGCCGGTTTGGACCGGTTGGTGTCGATAATGACCGGTACGGAGTCGATTCGGGACGTCATCGCTTTTCCCAAGACCACCAACGCTTTGTCGTTGATGGACGGCTCCCCGGCGCCGCTGGATCCGGAGCAGCTTGAAGAATTGGGCTTAATAATCAAGGAGGACAAGGCGTAAGCGCCGCTCTCTATGAACCTTCATCAAGAAGATACGACCGTTCGAACGTTTACTCTCGAAGGGATCGATCAACGGGTTCTGTTTGGGCAGAACCACTCGTTTTTACGAATTATCGAATCCAATTTTCTGAGCGCGGTGGTGGCGCGGGGGGACAAAATCATCATCGAAGGTCCCCCCGATGATGTCGAGCGGGTCTATCGTTTGCTGGATGATTTGATTACCCGCATCAAGCAAGGAGAGTACATCACCGAGCAGTACCTGACCTATGCTATTGCCATGGTGAAAGAAAACGGTTTCGGTCCCGCCGATGCCATCTCCACCGAGAAACTGTTGGCAAGCTCGTTGAAGAAAGTCATCAAGCCGAAAACCATCGGGCAAACCCGTTACCTGGAAGCAGTCAACAAAAACGACATCGTCTTTTCCATCGGTCCGGCAGGGACGGGGAAGACGTACCTTGCCGTCGCTATGGCGGTGGCGGAGCTGAAGGCAAACAGAGTGACCCGCATTATTTTTACCCGTCCGGCGGTCGAGGCTGGAGAGTCATTGGGCTTTCTGCCGGGAGATATTCGTGCCAAGGTTGACCCTTATTTACGGCCCGTATACGATGCCCTTTATGATATGATGCAGCCGGATAAAATCCGTAAGTTGCTCGAAATCGGCGTCATTGAAATCGCACCGCTGGCGTTTATGCGAGGGCGGACGTTGAACGAAGCGTTTGTCGTTCTCGATGAAGCGCAGAACACCACCAACGCCCAAATGAAAATGTTCCTCACCCGCATCGGAGAGAAATCGAAAGCGGTGGTGACGGGAGATATTACTCAAATCGACTTGGATGAGCCGCATTCGTCGGGGCTGGTGAAGGTTCAGAAAATTCTCAAGGGGATACCGGGGATTGAGTTTGTCTATCTCACGGAAAAAGATGTGGTGCGGCATCACTTGGTACAGAGTATCATCAAAGCGTACGAGAAGTACGAAAAACCGAAACGAAAGGGGTAGCAGGTCGATACCCGGGGCGGTTGACATTCTATGCTTTCCTTGCTCATAAAATTGAAGCGGCGGATTCGCAAACTCTTTCGGGTTCAAAGCGAAAGCCGCCAGAAGTATGTCCCGACCGTGAAGGCGAAGACGGTCAAGATTCTCCTCTTCGTAGCGGCGTCGGTGTTTATCGGGGTGTTCTACCCGGGAAAGCACCTCTATGACCCGCTCGATATGCCTCGGAAGGGAGAAATATCGCTGGAAGATTTAATTGCCCCCTTCCAGATTGTCGTTTACAAAACCGAAGCGGAGCTCAAGGACGAACAGGAAGTGGTTCGCCTTTCCGTCCCCTTTGTAATCGATAGAGATACCGCTTTGACGCACCAGATTTTTGAGAACATGAAAGGCTTTTTCCGGCTGGTGGATTCTCTCCGGACGATGGACACAACGGACGGGTACGATGAGCGGCAGCTTGAGGAAGTCATCTCGCAACGCTATCCCTTGTTGAGCCAGAAAGCCATCCGCTTTTCTTTGCAACGCGATGACTTACCTCAAGTCTACCAACATCTGGAGCGGATATTCCGAGACGATATTTACAAAATCGGAGTGGTGTCGGATCTCCATGCCATTCCCAACATCCGAGGGAAAAACGTCCTCATCCGCGAAGGGGAGCAAAAGACGTTGCACCCGCGCGAACGGTTGCTTGATGTCGCTTTGGCAAGCGCGCGCTTGCTGACCCTTCTCAATCGTCTTTCCGCTACCGATTCCATCGATGTCGAATATTACTACCTCATCGGGCGCTCGTTTATCGTCCCCAATTTGAAAGTGAACCTGGCGGAGTACAACCGCAAACTTCAGGAAGAGCTGGCGGCGATTTCCGACGTCAAAGAAATCGTGGAGAAGGGGGATATTATCGTCCGGTCGGGAATGCGGGTGTCGGAACGGCAGGCTCGTATTCTTCAGGAGATGGAAAAAATTCTGCGTGCCCAGGCGGCGCAAAAAGGGTGGTTCGCCATCGTGGCGCCTGCTCTCACGCGAATTCTCTTGGTGGCGGTGGTATTTGCCGGGCTGTACCTCTTTTTGTTTCATTTCCGGCGAGAGATGTTCCACTCCAACCCGAAGGTCTTCGCCCTGTTGCTGGTGTTTGCCTTGCAGGTCTTTTTGGTCTATTTGACCGATCGGTGGGAACTCTCGTTGTACCTCTTCCCGGTGGCGGTCTTGCCGATGATGGTGACGATACTCTTCGATGCCGAAGTGGGAGTGCTCACGACAGTGCTCTTGGCGTTGTTGTTGGGTATTCTCCATCGGTTCAACTTTACCTTGTCGTTCATGACAGTGGTGGTGGGGACGGTGGCATGCTTTACTTCCCGCCGGGTGCGGCGGCGTTCGCACTTTTTCAAAATTATGTTTTCCGTCGCCGTGACCTATGCCTTGTTTATCCTCCTGGTGGAAAACATGAAGCTGACCCCGAACCCGGAGATACTGACGGAAATGGGCTACGGGGTCGTCAACGGTTTTGTCGCCGCCTTTCTTACTATCGGGATATTGCCGGTTTTCGAGTCGCTCTTCGGCATCACCACCGATATTACCTTGCTGGAGCTTTCGGATTTGAACCACCCGTTGTTGAAGCGGTTGGCTTTGGAAGCGCCGGGTACCTTCCAGCACTCACTTAATGTAGGGAACCTGTCGGAAGCGGGAGCGAAAGCCATCGGCGGCAATTCCCTCTTGGCTCGGGTGGGGGCTTATTACCACGACATCGGGAAAATGGAAATTCCCGAGTATTTTGTCGAAAATCAGTTGAGCGTCAAGTCCAAGCATGAATCATTGACGCCTTCCATGTCCGCCATTATCCTGACGGCTCACGTGAAAAAAGGTCGGGCGTTGGGCGAAGAAGCCGGCTTGCCGGATGACGTGTTGAACTTCATCGAAGAGCATCACGGGACGATGGTGATGAGTTACTTTTACGATAAAGCCATCAAGCAAGGCGAGGATAAATCGAGCATCGACAAGTTCCGTTACCCGGGGCCCAAACCCCAGACCCGTGAGACGGCGATTGTGATGCTGGCGGATGCGGTGGAGGCGGCAAGCCGCACTCTTGACGAGCCGACCCCAGCACGGATGAACAACTTGATTCAGCGGATTATCAACGACCGCTTCCAACTGGGAGAATTGGATGAATGTCCTCTCACTTTGCGCGACTTGGCGAAGATTAAAGAAGCTTTTGCACAGATGTTGATAGCGACGTTCCACCATCGGGTGGTCTATCCGACCAAGGAGAAGGTGGAGGAAGAGGTGTAATGGAGCCGGTCATTTTCAAACAAGTCCCGACGCGAATCCCCCGAAAAAAAATTCACCGCTTGTTCTCTCTGGTGAGTCGGGGGGAACGAGTATCCGCTCGGGTCGCTCGCATTAACGTGATTTTCACGACCGATGAATTTATCCGCGTTCTCAACCGGCAATTTCGAGGAAAAGACCGGGCGACGGATGTTCTCTCATTCGAACTTGCGGGACCCGGGGATGATGGCGAGGAAACCTTTGGGGAGATATACATTTCCCTGCCGACAGCGCAGCGCCAGGCACAAGAATATGGAACGACTTTCAACGAAGAAGTGCTGCGCTTGGTTTGCCACGGGTTGCTTCACCTTTTGGGCTACGACCACGAAAAGGAGGAAGACGCCCGCATGATGCGGCAACGGGAGGAACGGTACCTGAGTGCCTTACGAGGGAAGTGATACCTATGTTGGAATTGCTTTATGTCATTATAGTTCTTTGGTGTTATTACTCGGCATATTTGGTTTCCCGCTACTCTACGGCGATTTTTATCGATCCGGACGAATTTGAAACCGTCCTGCCGCAGGTTCCCCGCCCCCGGCGCAACCTGTTGATGAAATTAGTTCGCGATCCCCGCGCCTTTGTGCAGATAGCGATTATTTACAAGTCCTTCACTCTTATCGTCCTGACCGTGATTATGGTATTGATAGCGCGTCCGCTGGCGGCTTCGTTCGGGATCGGCACGGGTGTGGTCGGGGTGTGGCTGTTGTTTTTCAATTGGCTGTTCTATTTAATCGTCGTGGAGTATCTTCCGCGTCGCGGCTCGCGCAAGCCGCTCAACCGGCAGATGGTAAAAGACCTGTGGCTCATAACGTTTATCTGGATTTTGTTTTCTCCGATTGTCCAGCTCTATCGCAAAGCACTCCAGCGGGCGAACGAAGGAGAAGAGGTTACCGAGGAAGAAAAAGATGAAATCGTCGAGCGGGCGATCGAAACGTTAGCGGAGCAAGCCGGCATCGGCGAAGCTATCGTCGAAGAAGATGAAAAGGAAATGATCGGGCAGATTTTCCAACTCGATCAGACGGTGGTGCGGGAGATTATGATTCCGCGGATAGACATTACCGGTATCGAAAAATCGACCAGTTTTCTCGGTATTCGCAAGTTGGTGCTTGAGGACGGACATTCCCGTTACCCGGTGTACGAGGGGAGTATCGATAAAATTATCGGTATTGTTTACGTCAAAGACCTCTTCGCCAAAATGCCGGAGCCGGGGGAGAAATTCGATATTACCAAGTATCTCCGCAAACCGTACTTTGTCCCCGAAACAAAAGTTATCGGTGAGTTGCTCAGTGAGTTCAAAGCCCGTCATCTCCATATCGCCTTGGTAGTGGATGAATATGGCGGCGTTGCCGGTTTGGTGACGTTGGAGGACATTATCGAGGAGATTTTCGGCGAAATTCAAGACGAGCATGACTGGGAAGAAGCCGAAATCGTCAAGCTTCCCGACGGGAAATATCGGGTCAGCGCCGGGTTGTTGGTGGAGAAATTGCAGGAATACCTCGATACCGACTACGAACAGGGGGATTATGACACCGTCGGCGGTTTGATATACAACTTGGTGGGGTCGGTGCCCAAAGAGGGACAACGGGTGCGGTGGCATGAGTTGGAATTTGAAGTGGATAAGGTCGAAGGGCAACGCATCAAATCATTACGGGTCTGGCGATAGGAGTTTCTGAGCTCCTCGCTTATTTCCTCACTCATACGTCCGCTTTTTAACAGTTTCGGCAAGTTTTATGAAGGATGAAAGAGCTCTAAAAAAAGGGCGTTCGAGCTTTGCTTATCAGTTAGGCTCCCCACAGGTGGCGCCGACCATTTCATGCGATTCTCCGGTCAGGCTGCAGGAAATGATGCGGGCAAAGTCGGGAAGCTGTTTGAAATTGGCGCGGGCGTTTTCGTACAGCTCCGCCAGTTGGTATTCCATGGTGCCGCAGTTGACCATGACGTATGGAATATCGCACTGGCGGCAGATGTCTACCATTTTGTAAAGCTCAACCTTGCCGGTGAACTTGGCGTCGCAAATGACCAAATTGACCACTTGGCTGAGATTGTCGGGCAGGTTGGCGATGTTGTCGATAGTGATGAGTTTGGCGTTCACTTCGCACGCTTGTTGGAAGAAGTGGCTGACGATAGACTTATCCAGAGTGAAAATGAGCACGCTGATTTGCCGATTCTGAAGGGAAAGTTCCTGCAAGCTCTCGGTGGCGCTGCTCTTTATCGGGAGGGAGAGAGTGAAGGTTGTCCCCGAGCCGACGATAGAGTCGACCGTCAAATCGCCGCCGTGTTCCCGGGCGATATTCCGGCAGATTGCCAATCCCATGCCGGTGCCGACCAGTTCGTCTTTTCCCCAGACGCCTTTGGTGGAGAAGAAAGGATCAAAAATCCTTTTGAGGTTCTTTTCGGGAATGCCCATGCCGGTGTCACCGACCCGCACCAAGACGTGGTCACCTTCCCGTAAGAGGGCGATGGTGATGACGCCGTCGGATTTGATGGCATGTTGGGCGTTTATCAAGAGGTTGAGCAGAAGTTGTTGGATCTTGCTGGTCGAGATATTGACTTCGGGAACATCGTCGTCAAAATAGGTAACAATCTCGATGGAGAGGTTTTTCATTTCTTTTTCGACCAAGCTGAGAGATTTCATAATGACCTTCTTGAGGTCTTCTCGGCTGAAATCTTCCGGATTGGCTTTGGAATAGCTCAACAGCGACATCGCGACATCGTTGGCTTTTTCCCCCAACTCGACGATTTTCGAAAGGGTTTCCTGCGCCACCTCAATGCCGCCCTCGTCTTCCAGTTCCGTCAAGGCAAATGAGGCGTTACCGATAATACCGGCAAGGTAGTTTTTGAATTCGTGGGCTATCCCTGCCGCCAACATCCCTACCGCCGACATTTTGTCCGCTTCCGCCAGTTTCTGCTGGGTGAGGATTTCATGGGTGATATCCTCCCCGATGGACAGGAAGTTTATGATAGACCCGTTTTCGTCAAAGATAGGGGTGATGGTCTTGCGTTCCCAATAGAGTTCGCCGTTTTTTCGCTTATTTTGAATGTTGCCCGTCCAAGTGTTGCCGCTGGTGATGGTTTTCCACAAGTTGGCGTAGAACTCATCGTCATGCTTGCCGGATTTGAGTATCCGGGGTGATTTTCCGACCACTTCGGTCAGCTTGTAACCGGTCATGCGGATGAACTGAGGATTGACGTATTCGATAATACCATCGGTGTTGGTTATGACGATGGAATTTGCCGATTGAATGACCGCGGCGGAGAGCTTCCGCAGCTCGTCATCCACCAGCTTGCGTTCCGTGATGTCTTCAAAGCTTTCCACGCCGCCGATATAGTTTCCGTCGGCGTCGTAGAAGATATCAGCGTTTTTCGAAATGGTGCGGACGATACCGTCTTTTCTCTTGATAGTGCATTCTTTTCGGAAAATCGGCTTCTCGACACCACGTGAGTACAAAATGCACCCTTCTTGACACGGGCTCTCGGCAAAAATAGTGCATTTTTTCCCAATGACTTCTTCGGGGCTATAGCCGGTAATTTCAGCGGCGCGGTCGTTGAAACTGGTGATGATACCGTCGGCGTCAACGGTGAAAACCGCGCTGGGCACCAAGCGGTACCACTGCTCAATCCGTTCCTTCGTTTCTTTGAGTGATTTTTCAGCGAGTTTTCGTTCGGTGATATCTTCGCCGGAGCTGAGGGTGCCGGTAATCCGGTTGTTTTCGTCGGTGAGAAGAGCATTATGCCAAGCAATGATTTTTTCTTTGCCTTCTTTGGTAACAAGGGGAGCTTCATAGTATTCGGTTAACGCTATCTCACCTGCCATCAGCTTCTTGAAATTCTCTTTTGATTTCTCGCGGATTTCTTTCTGGAGGAAAGTATCAAACCAGTTTTTGCCGAGGATTTCTTGCTTGGCGTAACCGAGAATTTCGCAGCCTTTGTTGTTTATCAGGGTGACTTCCCCGGCGGTATTGAGCGCCACGAAGATGACCCCCGCCAAATCGAGGTATGTCTGGGCTTTATCCTTTTCTTTTCGGAGCTCTTTTTCCGTCAGCTTCTGCTTGGTGATGTCCCTATCGTATCCCAAGACGCCGATGAAGTTCCCCTGTTCGTCAATCAGCGGTTCTCCGTTCCGGGAGATGTAGACAATACTTCCGTCTTTCTTGACGACTTCGATTTCAGCATGCGCCGATTGGAGTTGTTGCAATCGGGCAAATTTCTCATGAAATACCGACTTTGAGTTTTCCGTCAAAAGTTCCGAAAAGTGCTTGCCGATGAGCTCTTCCCGGCTGTACCCGTACAGCGCACATTCTTTTTCGTTGCAATCGACAATATATCCTTTGCTGTCGAGGATATTGACTCCATCCGGGGCGGCTTCGAAAAGGTGACGGTACTTGGCTTCGCTTGTTTTTAAGGCTTCTTCCGCTTGTTTCCTTTTGGTAACGTCTCGTCCGATTACTTGAATGGCGGGAGCACCATGGTGATAAATGGGAGCGGCGATGATTTCGGCGTCTATCACCGTTCCGTCCAAGCGGACGATTTTTTCTTCCAGCAGGTCAGTGGTGCCGCCGTGAGTGAGAATCTCTTTTATACGGTTTTTGACAACTTCTCGATAGTCGGGATGGACAAAGCCGAGAACCGATTTGCCGATGATGTCCTCCGGCTCCGTGCCGCCGAGAAGACGCACCGATGCTTTGTTGGCAAAGACAATTTTGCCCTCTTGGTGGACAATAATGGCTTCGGGGGAAAGCTCGACCAAAGCCCGGTAGCGGTCTTCGCTTTCCTTAAGCGCTTTGGCTTTGATGGTTTGCTCGGTTATATCCCGGGCGATTCCGCACAGCCCGATAATCTCCCCCCTGTTGTTTTTAAGGGGGACCTTGATAACGTGGAAAGTATGTTCAATACCGTTGACTTTTTTGCTGTGTTCTTCTCGAATGGTTTCTCCCGCCAAGACGCGCCGGTCTACCTCCTGAATATGATGAGCGGCTTCCCGGTCGAAGAGGTCATAATCGCTTTTCCCGACCAGCTCGGCGGCAGGTTTCTCGAAAAGCTTTTCCATGCCGGCGTTGACGTGTATATACCGTAACTCCTTGTCTTTAACGAAAATACAGTCTTCAGCCGAATGAAAGACGGCATGGACCCATTCGGTGTTTTTCATCAGCTCGTCAAAAGAGGCTTTGCTGTCGGTGATTTCATAGGTGAATTCTTTCCGTCGACGGATGAGGAAAATGACCAAAACGAGAATCGAAACGGAAACCATAACGGTAGAGCTGTCAACCGAATAGGGGCGAATTGCCTGATTGACGCTTTCCAAGACATTGAGGGGATACAGGAGAAGAGCGGTCACGACAAGGATAAAAAACAAGATGAAGAGTTCCGAAAGGAGTTGTTTCTTTTGTCTTCGGTTCATAGAAAAGCTTCTTCGCAACTTTTTCCAGTAGATTTCTTCCAGTTTTGTACCTTATTTATCGGAGAAAACGGCGGAATGCTTAGCAAAATAGGGAAAGGAAAAAGGCTTCTCTTTCACCGGGAAGGGTGGGAAAACATTGAGATAGACAATTAAAAAGGGAACTATCTACTCTATATTCCTCCGGCATTACAGTCTAAGTAGAACAAGACAAACAAGATAATACAAAAGAGTACCCCGCACAAAAAGCCGGTGCGGAAAGTATTGAGCGGGGCGAACCAGCTCTTTTTCCGTGAAACTTCGGTGAGATCGGAATGGCAGTATTTGCACTTGAGAGCGTCCGCCGGAATGAGCTCTTTACAAAAAGGGCACCTCTTCATCGGTTTCGACACTGCCATGCGGTTATTGAATGCTTCGATGCTGGCGGTGTCAAGAAAAACTATCGGTGCGAATGGGAGCGCTCACCTGTTACTGCCAGCCTGAGAGAAAGTGAGAGGACATCTTAGAGGTGTCTTATACTTCCGGCAGCGCCGTGAACGAGCCGAGAGAACCTGAGAAGTGGTCACCCGGCTTTTCCTGCGGGAAAGGGAAGCTATCTCACTCGTGTGATGCTGCCATCGCTGTCGATAGTGAGTGATGCGAGCGTGGCATTTGTTTCGTATTTCACCCTTTATATTACGCCGGATATGCCGATAACTTTTAAGAGTATGTCAGAAGCGGTGAGTGAGCAACATGGTGAAAGAGAAAGCAAGATAAATCTATGGACTTAGCGACCTTTATCGGCATTGTCGTTGCCTTCGGAGCGGTCGGCGGTTCCTTCCTGTTGGAAGGAGGCCAGCCGGATTCGTTGTTTCTCTTTCCTCCCTTGTTGATTGTGGTTGGGGGGACGTTGGGGGCAACGACCATTACCACCTCGATGCAGACCGTCCTCCAAATTCCGCATTACTTGAAAGTTGCCGCTTTCGGGAAAACCCGCCCGTTCAACGAGTCGATTGATGCGCTGGTCAAGTTGGCGGAGAAAGCCCGCCGTCAGGGCATCTTGGGGTTGGAAGAAGACCTGAAAGAAATAACCGATCCCTTCTTTCGCAAGGCGATTCAGTTGGTCATCGACGGCACGGAAGTGACCGCGTTGCGCGAAATTTTGGAGACCGAAATCGCCTACGTGGAGGAACGTCACAAGCGGGGAATAACCTTTTTCCAAAAGGCGGGCGGCTTTGCGCCTACCATGGGAATTTTGGGCACCGTTCTGGCGCTGATTCACACTTTCGGAAACGTCGCCGATGCCTCTTCGATGGCGCGCAAAATCGCCAGCGCCTTTATCGCCACGCTGTGGGGAGTCGGCTTGGCGAACCTCTTTTTCCTGCCGATTTCAGACAAGCTCAAGCTGCGGCACGAAGAAGAAATCGCTCATCTCGAACTTATCATGGAAGGGATTTTGGCGATTCAATCGGGGGAGAATCCTCGGTATATCCGTACCCGCTTGTTGTCCTTTATTGATCCGCGTCACCGACGGCACGAGGTGTAAACGATGCGGGGAAACCGTCGAAAGAGCGACACACCCGAAAACCTAGACCGCTGGCTGTTGACCTATTCGGATTTGATTACGCTGCTGCTGGCGTTTTTTGTGGTGATGTATTCCATGTCCCAGATAGACGCCAAGCGGTTCGGAAAAGTCGCCGAGGCACTTCATGGAGTCTTGAAGGGGGGCGACAATATATTCTTCAACGAGGAACAAACCCAAAAGACCAAAGGACACGGCTTGCTCAAACTGGGCAACTTGCGGATGCTGCAAGCGAAAATCGACGAAAAGTTCAAACAGCTCAACAAGCAAGCCGACGTCCAAACGGAATTGACCGAGCGAGGCTTAGTGGTACATATTTTAGACCGCGCCCTGTTTAAGGAAGGTTCGGCGAAGCTGGAGCCTAAGGCAATGGAAGTGCTGGATCTTATTTACGACAAGATTAAAGGCATGCCCAACCATATCCGTGTAGAAGGACACACCGATGACAAACCGATAAATACCGTTCAATTTCCTTCCAACTGGGAGTTGTCGACCGCGCGGGCAACGGCCGTGGTGCGTTACTTCATCAATAACCACGGAATGCCCCCGGACAAAATTTCCGCATTGGGCTACGGTGAATTTCGTCCCGTGCGTCCCAACAATTCCATTGAAAACCGTGCCTACAACCGCCGGGTCGATGTCGTTATTCTGACGATGGAGCTTTCCATGAAAGAGCCGTCCTCGCAACTCTACTACTTGGCGGACAACCGGTAAAAACCTTCCCCTTTTCAACGGAAATTCTTTCCGATTTTCTCTGAATCTTAGAGGCTTCAATTCGACTGCCGCATTGTAACTTGTTTTCACTCAATGCATTTCCGAATGCTTCTTCGTCTGGCATCGCTCTTGCTTTACGGAAGAGTGAGGAAATGTAAATGAGAAGATGCGATGCCGAATAAGTTAGCAGAATTCATGTTCGACCGGATAGGTATCCCGAAGTTCGGGAAATACCTCGATCTGGCGTCGTTTCGCCACAAGTTGGTGAGCAGCAATATCGCCAACGCGTCGACGCCGGGTTATCAACGGAAGGACATTGACTTTCAGGCAGAGTTTGAAAAATTAACCGGCAAAACCAGCCACTTGGCGGGTTTTGTCACGCATCAAAATCACATTCCGCTGGGACAGAGCGAAGCCCGTCCCCCTAAAGTTCATGAAGCCCGCATCGAAGATGGAGATCTCAACTCGGTGGATATCGATGTCGAGGTATCGACGATGGCGAAAAACGAGCTGTTGTTTTCAGTCGGGGCGCAGTTGCTCCAGCGGAAGATCGAAGGTTTGAAAAACGTTATTAAGAGCAAGTAAGGAAGTTTTATGGCAGGGATACTCAGTGCGATAGAGATTTCCTCCCGCGGCTTGTCCGTGCAACGGGCGAAAATGAATACCGTGGCGCAGAATATTGCCAATGCCGAGACGGTGGAAACGAAAGAAGGCGGTCCCTATCGCCGAAAACGAGTGATTGTCAGCGAAGAAAAAGTGAAAGGCAATTTTAACTCCCTCGTCAAGGAAGCCGGGGTTCGCCTGGCGCGAACCAACAAGCTCCACCTGCGCGGTAAGTCAATCGTCACCGGTGATACGGTGGAGTTGTCGATGGTCGAGGGGAAGGAAGTGACGGATCCGGATTCGAGTTTTCGGTTGGTGTATGACCCTTCGCATCCGGACGCCGACGACGAGGGGTTTGTTAAGATGCCGGATATTGAAATCGTCAACGAGATGGTCGATATGATTGCCGCTTCCCGCGCCTATGAGGCGAATACGGTAGCGATTTCGGCGGCAAAGAAAATGGCAAAAGATGCCTTGGACATATAGGAAAGAGAAGGTAAGCGATGAAAGTTAATCCTGTCGGTATTCAGTCGTATCAACAAATAGAATCCCGCAACGCCTCGGCTCACGAACAGGTTGCGAAAAAGCAGTCCTCGGAAGCCGAAGCTGTCGTGACGATTGCCCCGCAAAAGTCGCAGGTTACCTCCCGCTTGGCGGTCAAAGCCCCGCAGGGGAATTATGCCGACTTTCTCACGCCGGAGGAAAAAAACGCTCTGGAAATTTTGTTCAAGCGGTTCAACGATCCGGCTCGGTTCGGTCCGGCGTATCAACGCGAGGCTGATGCGGCGGGAGAGCATCCGCTGGTGGGTCAATTTATTGATGTGAAGGTGTGACCATGTCAACGCCGGTAAACGGAATTAATCGCATTCTTCCCGGCATAGCCCGGGAGATTCAACCCACTTCGGAGAAGTCGGTTTCATCGGAGACGAAAACCGAAGGGAGTTTTACCGATTTGTTTTCCGATTTGATAAAGTCGGTCAACGACATTCACCATGAATCCGCCCGGATTCAGGAAGCTTTTTTGAACGGTGAGCCGGTCGAGCTCCATCAAGTCATGATAAAGGCGGAAGAAGCCGGTTTGGCGACGGAATTGTTGTTGGAGATCCGCAATCGGGTCGTCAACGCCTATAATGAGTTGTTGCGTATGCCTATCTAAGGAAAAAAGAAATATACTCGAATGACCAGGGATGGTCGGTTTCAGACATAGGATGAGGAATGGATAGAGTAAAAGAGTTCTTCAAAAACGTTATTGAGCTTATCGGGAAAATGACCCCCAGCCAGGTGATGATGCTGTTGGGTATTATCGCCGGGACGTTGGTGGGGGCGGTCTATGTCGTGGGCTGGGTGAACCAAATCACCTACTCGCAGCTCTACTCCAATCTGGACGAGAGCGAAGCGGGCGAGGTCATTTCCTACCTCAATGAGAAAGGGATTCCATACCAGCTCTCCGATGGAGGGAAAACCATCTCCATCCCCTCCGACGAGGTCTACAAGACACGAATCTCCCTTGCGTCGGAAGGGCTACCACGCTCCGGGAGCATCGGGTATTCTATCTTTGACAAGAACAATCTGGGGATGACGGATTTCCTGTTGAATTTGAATTTCCGCCGCGCTCTGGAAGGCGAGTTGACCCGCACCATTATGCAGTTAAACGAAGTGCAGGCGGCGCGGGTGCATATCGTTATTCCCAAAGACCGGTTGTTTACCAAGGACAAGAAAGAAGCGACGGCGTCGGTGGTGCTCAAGTTGAAAAGCGGCGTCGGACTGTCACGGCAACAGATAGCCGGTATCACTCACCTGGTGGCGTCGTCGGTGGAAGGGCTCAAGCCGAATAAAATCACTATCGTCGATTACGACGGCAACTTGCTCTCTTCCGGTCAGGAGAGTGATCCCATCGCGGGGCTCAGCGCCAATCAACTGGAAGTCCGCCAGCAGGTGGAAAAATATCTCGAAAACAAGGCGCAGTCGATGCTGGACAACGTACTGGGCGCCAACAAGGCGGTCATCCGCGTAACGGCGGATTTGAACTTCCAGCAAATCGAGAGGACCTCCGAGCAGTATGACCCAAACACCCCTTCTATCCGCAGTGAGGAACGTACCAAGACCTCCCATACTTCTTCCGACAAGTCTCAAGAGACCAACGAAAGCCAGCAAGATGAAACCTCGGAGACGGTGATAACCAACTATGAGCTGAACAAGACGGTCGAGCATATCGTCAATGCCGTGGGTACGATTGAACGGCTCTCCGTGGCGGTGCTGGTTGATGGGGTGTATACCCCGGTCGAGAACGACAAGGGAGAAATCGAGATGACCTACCAGCCTCGGCCTCAGGAGGAGCTGGATCGCTTGGCGGCGATTGTGAAAAGTGCCGTCGGCTTTGACCCGCAGCGAAACGACCAAATTGAAATGGTCAATATCGCTTTTGACCGGCAGAACTTCGAGCAAGAAAAGCAGCAGTTGGATTCGATGTATATGCGGGAGTTCTATCTCGAAATCGCCAAGAAAGTCGGCTATGTTTTATTGATAGCATTCCTCCTGTTGTACGCCAAGAAGAAGTCCAAGAAGCTCTTCCAAGCGTTGGAGCGCTTGGCGACCCCGGCTCACCATCCGGCGACGGAAGCGGTGGCGACTTCTTCGGAAGGAGAAGAGGAGAAACCGCCCGCTCCCAAGCGGGTGATTCCGGAGAAGCGTCGACCTCGGTTGGTTGACGAGATGCAGGAGACGGCGAAGAAAGAGCCGGAAGAAATCGCCAAGGTTATCAAAACCATGATGATTGAGTAGTGCCATGGAATACGAAGAGATGACACCCATACAGAAAGCTGCGGTCGCTTTGGTCGCTTTCGGACCGGAGGTTTCGGCGCACGTACTGAAAGGCTTGCCGGATGACGACATCGAAAAGCTGACCATCGAGATTGCCAACCTGCGCGATGTCCCACCGGAAGTGGAAGACAGAGTCATCGAAGAGTGTTACCAGATTTTCATGGCTCGTCAGTACATTTCCCAAGGAGGAATAGACTTTGCCCGGCAAATTTTGGAAAAAGCGGTCGGGCACGGCAAAGCCCGGGAAATTTTGAGCCGCTTGGAAAGTGCCATCAAATCCAGCGGATTCTCCTTGCTGAAAGATATTGATCCCAAGCAGTTGACGAGCTTCTTGCAGAATGAGCATCCGCAGACCATTTCGTTGATTCTGACCCAGCTTTCGCCGCAACATGCCGCTTCCGTGTTGGCGGAGCTGACCCCGGAATTGCAGGCGGAAGTCTCCCTGCGCATCGCTACTATGGAAAAAATCGCCCCGGAAATTCTGCGGGAGATCGAGCAAACCCTTCAAGGACACTTCGAGCAAACCATTAGCTCGGGCGTCACGGCGTCGGGAGGAGCGAAAGCGGTGGCGGAAATTCTCAACCTCATCGACGCGACAGCGGAGAAAAATATCCTCCAGTCGTTGGAGGCGGAAGATCCGGATCTGGCGGCGGAGGTCAAGAATATGATGTTTGTCTTCGAGGATATCACCTTGCTTGATGATCGTTCCGTCCAGCGGCTCCTCAAAGAGGTGGAGACGAAGGATCTGGCGATTGCGCTCAAGGCTGCCAGCGAAGAGCTCAAAGGAAAGATATTCGCCAACGTGTCCGAGCGAGTGGCGGTGATGATAAAAGAAGAGATGGAGTTCATGGGACCGACCCGCCTCTCCGACGTCGAAGCGGCGCAGAGTCGTATCGTGGAAACCGTCCGTCGACTCGAAGAGGAAGGGCAGATTATCGTTTCCGGTCGAGGCGGCAAAGAGGAAATCATTGTCTAAGGTCATTCGACATAGCGGTCGCATTTCCACCGTATTGATAGGGGAGGCGGATCTCGACTACGAGCGGGAAGCGCTCGCCGAGCAGAAGTTGGGCGAAGTTTTTCCCAAGGTCAATGTTATCACCAACCCGGACGGCACCAAGTTCATCCCCGTTCAAGAAGTATTCAAAATCGACAAGGTGTATCGGGAAGAGCTCGAGAGAGCCTACCAGCAAGGATACGACAAAGGCTACCAAACCGGCCTCGCTCAAGGACGGGGGGAGGGAAAAGCCGAAGCGGAAAAAATTCTCGGGCACTTCGAGCAGGCGATTCGGGATGCGGTGAACCAACGGAAAAAACTTCTCACCGACGCCAAGCGGAAAGTTCTTGAACTGGTTATTCAAATCAGCAAGAAAGTGACCTTTGACGCCATTCAAATCGATCCGGAAAAGACCCTGGCGATGATAAGCGGCGTCATCGATACCTTGATTGACAAGTCGAAACTGAAAATCAAAGTTCATCCCGACCACTTACCGATTGTCGAGCAAAATATCGATAAGTTCGTGACCGGTTCGGCGATGATTAAGGAAATTTCCATTGAGCCGGATCCGCGGGTGCGGTACGGCGGATGTATGATTGAAACTCCCTCCGGTGACGTCGATGCCCGCTTGGAGTCGCAGTTCGAGGTGATTCAAGAAGCGATTCTTGCCGACGAGGAGCAGCCGTGAGCGGTATTTCTTACGACGTCTACGCCGAGCGTATCAAGAACGCCCGCACCATCACCCATTACGGCAAAGTCACCAAAGTCATCGGGTTGGTCATCGAGTCTGCCGGACCGGCGGTTTCCATCGGCAGGCTCTGCCATATTGAAAATTACGATACCGGCGCCCGGGTGAAAGCCGAGGTGGTCGGTTTCCGCGATGACCGCCTGTTGCTGATGCCGCTTGGTCCCATTTCAGGAATTACGCCGGGGGCAATCGTGACCTCGACCTCCGAGCAGCTTCGTATTCCCGTCGGGAAAGAACTTATCGGGAGGGTCGTCGGCGGCTTGGGGCAACCCATCGACGGGAAAGGACCTATTCTCACTAACCTTTCCCGTGTAATAAACGCTGATCCCATTCCCGCCTTGAAGCGACGGCGCATTACCGAACCGATTCGTACCGGTATCAAGCCGATTGACCTGATGACGGCGGTCGGGAAAGGGCAACGCATGGGTATCTTTGCCGGTTCCGGGGTGGGAAAGTCGGTCATGTTAGGGATGATTGCCCGCGGTTCCTCAGCCGACGTGAACGTGGTGGCGTTGGTCGGCGAGCGCGGGCGGGAAGTGCGCGAGTTTATCGAAAACGACCTCGGACCCGAAGGGATGAAACGCACCGTGGTCGTTGCCGTGACTTCCGATCAACCGGCGTTAATTCGTATCAAAGGCGCTTTTGTCGCTACCACCATCGCCGAGTATTTCCGCGACCAGGGCAAGGATGTCATGTTGATGATGGACTCGGTGACGCGTATTGCTATGGCGCAACGGGAAGTCGGCATTGCCGTAGGGGAACCGCCGACCACCAAAGGGTACACGCCGTCGGTCTTTGCGCTTCTGCCGCGTTTGTTGGAACGTGCCGGCAATGTCCAAGCCGGTTCGATTACGGGGCTGTATACCGTTTTGGTCGAAGGGGACGATTTGAACGAGCCGATTTCCGACGCCGTCCGTTCCATTCTCGACGGTCACGTGACTCTTTCGCGGCGGCTGGCGTCGTTGAATCAATACCCGGCGGTGGATATTCTCGACTCCATCAGCCGTTTGATGAAGGATGTGGTGGATGAGGAGGCTATCGAACTGGCAGGACAGGTAAAGGAACTGGTTTCCGTTTACCGGGAAGCCGAAGACTTGATAAACATCGGTGCCTACGCCAAAGGCTCCAATCCCAAGATAGACCGAGCCATTGAAAAAATCGACCGGTTGAATGCTTTCTTCCGACAAGGAATCAACGAACTGGCGGATTATGAAGAATCATTCCGACAGCTCCGTGCCATTATGTACGACGAGCCTTCCTCGGTCAATGAAAGCGGGCAGAGGCAATGAAGAAGTTCAAATATCGTCTCGAAGCATTGCTCAAGGTCAAGGAGCATATTGAGAAGGAACGGCAAAAGGAACACTCCGTCGCTCTTCGCCAGGTCTATGCCCAGCAGCAGACTCTCGAACAAATAGATTCGCAAAAGCGTCAAACTCTCACCAAACAGAGCTCGGCGATGACCGGCAAGATGTCGGTTGCCGAGATGTTGATTTATTCCCGCTATATCCTCAAGTTGAAAAAAGACGGGGTGATAGGAAGAGAATTGTTGAAGGCTTTGCGGAAAACGGAGCGGGAGAAACGAGAACGATTGCTCGAGGCTTCGAGGGAACGGAAAAAGTACGAAAAGTTAAGAGAACGAAAACAAGAGCAATTCAACGAGACGGTACGTCTCCAGAGCGCCAAGGAAAACGACGAAATAGCGATAAATAACTTCCGCTTGAAAGAGAGATAACCCTCCGTTTTTCTTTTTGACCGGCAGCGGTTCTTCCGTTATTCCGGTTCGGGAGCAGGGCTGACGGGTATGGCGCTGTCTTGTGGAAGTGCTGTTGTGTCTTCGCGATAATAGTCTTCCAACCGAAAGTCGGTACTGTCGGAGGGAGTGTAGTACAACGTATCCGGTAATTCCATCGGTTGAATCACTATCGTTTCCACCGCTTTGTCACGAACAATCTGAAGGGTCGCCGCTTCTCCTTCTTTCAACCGTTCGAGGATTTTTTCCACCAACTGGCGATGATTTCTTACCCGGTAATCGTCGACAGTGCGGATTTTATCCCCCACCCTCAAACCGCACGCGTATGCAAGGCGGTAAATATCGATGGTATCGACCACCAGGTAATTGGACTCATCCCGCTTGACGCTGAAGCCGAGCCGCCCTTTGAGCGGAAGCCCTTCCAAGAAAAGATGGGCGTTGTCATGCAAGGTTTTCTTCGGAGGACGGGGCGGACGGGTCGCGACGACGAGCGGCGAGCCGTACGGCTCTTCTGCAATCCAGTCAGCCAAGGTATGGTCGAGAGTCAATACCCACTTGTTGCGGAAGTATTCTTCAAAGATTTTTCGTCCGGGAGTATGAGCGACCCAAAAAGCCGATTGGTAAATCTCTTCGGTTGAGTCGATTCCCATGATGTTTTGACATACGGAAAGAGTAAGCAACAGCGCCAAGTTGTCGCGGCGCAACGACGACGGACGCATGAGGGGATGATCGGCAATACGGAGATAGACCGAGTCTTCCGGTTGTACCGTTTGCGCCAGCATCCGGTGCGCCAACTGGTAAACCAGATTGAAAATCAAGTTACCGTCGGATGGCGCCGCTTCGATGAGCTCACCGTTTTTCATTCCGCCCAGCGGGAGAATGAGCGGGTCAGGAGAACCGAGAGTAGGATAAAAGCGGACGAGGTAAATATCAAATTCTCCTTCGTACCATTCTATCCCCGAGAGTTCGGTAAGGATGTGCAAGACCGTGTCGCCTTTCTCTTCCCAAAAAGCCCGCAGCAAGCTGTCATTGCGCTGTACCCAGCGCATGTCCCGAGACGCCGAGTGATGAGCATAGTATTTCGGGTACAAACTTTCCTGCAGCGTCACGGAGCGGTCATTGATACCGACTTTGGGAATGAAATGGCTGAAATTGAAAATCGAATAATAGGCGTCCTGCGCCCGACTTCCGAGCGTTAGGAGCAGTATGGCAATAAAAGCGGCGAAGAGTTTCTTCATGGCGGAAAAATATAGGCAGCGGAAATACAAATGCAAGGTAAAACCGAACGGGCGAAAAACTTCCTATGTCGTCTGCGGTTGACTCGACACCTGCGGAGCGGGCTCCAAGAGCCGGAAGTAGAATAGGGTATACATCGTTTCAAAAACGGCGCCTAAAAACCCGCTGATCGGCAGCGAAAGCAAAAAGAGAAGGGGAATGACAAGAGGGATGCTCAGCAAGAGGCTGGCATTGGAGAACACTGCAAGGCCGACAAAAGGTATGGCAAGTATTACCAGCAAGATGAGAATTCCCATACTTATTGCGAAGGAAAGAGCAACATACAAAGCGAAGATAATGAAGTTGTTGATTGTGTGAGCTTTGAAAAGGCGGTATCCTTCAGAGATAGCGTCGGATATGGAGATGTTTCGCACTACTAACGCCCGTTTCCCCAGTTCGAAAATATTGTAAATTGCCCCACAACCGACAATCGCTGCCAGTATAAGAGGGAGAAACAAAAGATAACCTAGCGCCTCACTGGTGATGAAAACTGCCGCAAGAAAGATGGCAAGAGAGATAAGAAGGCCTCCGATTGACAGCACTTCGAGGATTATAATTCCCAGTGTCTTCCAGAGAAAATGAACTCCTACCTTGAAAGAGTCCGACAATCGATAAGTGCCTCCGCGTGAGAGTTTGTTTACGGCGTCGATAAGTGCCGGGATACAAATGCAATTCAAAGCAAAGAAGAAAAGAAAATAGAAAATAACAGTTGCTGCCGTTCCAATTGTGAACCAGGAGGAAAGCAGAGAGGACGAATCGTTTCCATTGGGAAAGTTGACGCTTATAAGCCAATCATAGGAAAGAGAGACTTCACCGGTGGCGAAAAGCCCCAACAACCATAAGGATTTGTTTTTCCACGACAAGCGAAAAGAGCTGCGTATGATTTCCCCATAATCCATTCTTCATACCTTTTTTATACTTTACCCATCACCAAGGAGGATATTCAATTCTTTGATGTGGTGACAAGGTTTATTTGTTTTCTTTTGACGAAAAAAAACCGCTAATGTTTCCCTCTCCTCCGATTTTTCCGTGTGAGGAGTAGGCGTTGTTAGGTATCTTTTTCTGACATGATGAAGCGAAGCTAAGTAGGACTAAAAGGGCAGGTCTCGAAAGAGACCTGCCGAAAGGGAGATGGGAGTGGGAAGCCTGTGCCAGACCTACCCTCCTGATACCGTTCTATCAACGACTGCTCAAAAACGGAAAACCAAAAAAACTCGCCCTCATCGCCGCCATGCGAAAGTTGCTGCTCCTCTGCAGAGCAATCCTTATTACGCAAAAACCTTTCAACCCCAAACTAAACCTTGACTCCTAAGACGGTATCTACGATTTTCCTAACCTGTTACCTATGTCCCCGGTCTATTCTGTTACCTATCTGCCCGGTTCATACCACCCTGGGGTGCCCCACCGCTTGCGGTGGGTTGTTATAAAAACCCTTCAACCCCAAACTAAACCTTGACTCTTAAGACGGTATCTGCCTTAAGGGGAAAATTTGTGATTGGAGGAAAAAAGAGAGTTGTCTATAATAAGGGGTGACTTGCTCTCAAAACAAAGAAGCGAGGATGAAACGAGTGAATAGAGGATTAAGGATTCTTGCGTTTTTTCTTTTGTTCGTTGCTTTAATCGGATGTTCTCGAAAGACCTCGAAGCAACAGGTTAAAGATGCTTCGGAACAGGATAGCACTCTCTTGCAAAGCGGCAACGACAGTCTCGTTATTGAGTTGATAGGAGAGGATTCTCTCTCCGTCTTTGAAATTTTGAAAATGAATCATGAGGTGGAATATAAATCGAGCTTGGTGGGAGTATTTGTCACCGCTATTGATTCGGTACGGAACAGCCGCACGGCGTTTTGGGTGTATTCGGTGAATGACAGCATGCCGCAAGTCGGGTGCGACAGGTATGTGACCAAGTCCGGTGATGTCATTAAGTGGCATTTCCGCAAAATGAAGAAGTAATACGTAGCCGTCCGGAAGGAGGAACACACATGACGAGGTTAATGTTGGGGCTTATCTGTGGGTTGGGGTTAGGGGTGGTGGATGTGCTGATAATGATACCGCTGAAATTCGAGGATAAACGGAAAAAGCAAGAAGCGATGGTTGCCGCTTTTGTCGACCGTTTTTTGCTTGGTTTCCTTGTACCTGTCGTTGAGATAGGCGTTCATCCGGTTGTAACCGGTGTGCTTCTCGGTATTGGGTTAAGTCTTCCTTCGGCAATAATTACCCGGGTATATCTGCCGATTCTCGGTTTTGGTATAGTCGGCGGTGCTATCGTAGGGCTGATTGCTTCTTCCGTCTTGGGTTGATTTGTCGCCTCTTTCCGTAATTCTCTCTTTTCTTTTTGAGTCGAGGCTATATATTCCGCAGTATGATTGACGAAACGATTGAGAAAATTGCCCGGGGAGAGTTCTTTCTCATTGCGGGACCTTGTGCGGTAGAAGGAAAAGAGGTCTGTTTTGAAGTCGCCGAGCAGGTGAAGAAGCTGTCGGAGCGATTTCACATTCCCTACGTATTCAAGTCTTCGTACAAAAAAGCAAACCGGCTGTCGGCGGGTTCATACGCGGGGCCCGGACTGGAAGAAGGACTGCGGATTCTTGAAGAGGTGAAAAACGAGTTTGCCCTCCCCATTTTAACGGATGTCCATGAGACGAAGGAGGTTCCTGCCGCCGCCGAAGTGGTGGATATTCTCCAAATCCCCGCCTTTCTTTGCCGTCAAACCGACTTGGTCGTGGAAGCGGCAAAGACGGGCAAGTGGGTGAATATCAAAAAAGGGCAATTCCTTGCGCCGGAAGATATGGGCAAGATTGCCGCCAAGGCTAATTCATCGAAAGTGATGCTGACCGAGCGGGGGACGACGTTTGGGTATCATAACTTGGTCGTTGATTTCCGTTCCCTGTTGATTATGCGGGAAACCGGTTATAAGGTGATTTTCGACGCTACTCACTCGTTGCAACTGCCGGGCGGTGGCGGGACGGTCTCGACCGGTCAGCCGCAGTACGTTATCCCCATGGCAAAGGCGGCGATGGCGGTCGGCATTGACGGCTTGTTTGTTGAGACGCATCCTCGTCCGGCGGAGGCGCTTTCGGATGCCGGGGCGATGTTGCCTCTTGATAAAATGGAAAAGTTACTCGAAGCTGTTGTCCGCATCAAAGAGGCGATGGCATAGGCTCTACGCGATGGAAAAATTGTCTCGAAAAGAATTTGTCCGGCGATTACAGACCATCAAGGTGCTGGCGCTCGATGTGGATGGGGTGCTGACGGATGACAGTATTTATTTCGGACCTGACGGCTTCGAGCTGAAGCGCTTCAACATTTCCGACGGCTTGTTTATGGTGCTGGCAATGCGGGCGGGATTGGAGCTGGTTATTGTTTCCGGCAGGTACTCTCCCGCCACGGATACGCGCATGAGAGATTTGGGAGTGAAATATGTCCTGCAAGAGATGAAGGACAAGACCAAACAGCTCGAACCGCTTTTGAAGACGTTGGGAATATCGTATGACGACGTTGCCTTCGTTGGCAATGAAATCCTCGACATCAAGTTGGCGCAAAAGGTAGCCCTTCCGATTGCGGTCGCCGATGCCGCCCCCGAACTTTTGGAAGTGGTTTCATATGTCACCAGTCGTGCCGGAGGCAAAGGAGCAGTGCGGGAAGTGCTGGAATGTTATTTTGAAGCGATAGGAAAAGACCCGAAGAGTTTTTTGGTATGAGTGACTTGTTACGACATGCCCGGGAAGTAATGTCTATCGAAGCTCAAGCCATCACAGCAATGGCAGAGCGCTTGGACGAAAATTTCGAGCGGGCGGTTTCCGCCATTCTCGACTGTCAGGGGCGGGTCATCGTCGCCGGGATGGGCAAATCAGGCTTGGTTGGGAAAAAGATTGTCGCTACTTTCAACTCGACCGGCATTGCGTCGTTCTTCCTTCATCCGGCGGAAGCGCTTCACGGCGACTTGGGATTGATGCGCTCCGAGGATATTCTCATGTTGATTTCCAAGTCGGGTCAGTTGGGGGAGATGGATATTTTGCTTTCCGCCGCTCATCGGTTGGGCGTGAAAATTATCGTTCTTTGCGGGACGCTCCATTCGGAGCTCTGCCGTCGGGCGGATATTGTCCTCGATTGTTCGGTGGAGAAGGAAGCCTGCCCCAATAATCTTGTCCCTACCTCTTCCTCGACGGCGGCGTTGGTGATGGGAGATGCTTTGGCGGTGGCGCTCTTGCGGGCGCGGAATTTTTCTCCCGACGATTTCGCAACTTTGCATCCGGGCGGCTTCTTAGGCAAACGTCTGCTCAAACGGGTCTCCGAGTTGCATCATGTCGGCGACGAGCTTCCCTTGGTGGAGCCGGATGCGTCGATGAAAGAGATGATTTTGGAGATGACCGGCAAGCGGTTGGGATGCGTGCTGATGAAAGACGAACACGGGAAAGTCGGCGGCATTTTTACCGACGGCGATCTGCGGCGGTTGGCGGAAAAGCGGGATGACTTCTACCGGATGACGGCAAAAGATGTGATGATTGCCCATCCGAAGCAGATTTCCGCCGAAGCCGTTTTGGATGCTGCTCTGGCGCTCATGGAAAAACATGCCATTACCCAGTTACCCACCGTCGACGAGCAGGGCAGGTTGGTCGGGATTATCCATCTCCACGATATTCTCAAGTCCAAACTCGTGTAGTATGAAACTCGCCAAAAAAGTAAAGCGGAACGCCGTCTACCTCTTGGTGCGGGGGATGGTTTCCTTTTTGAATATTTTGCCGCGAAAAACGGCAATGTTTATCGGTGCCATGATAGGCATTACGGCGTGGTCTCTCTTAAAAAGAGACCGCCATCGTATTCGGAGGCATCTTGGCTTGGTATACGGCGAAGCGCTCTCTCCGCGGCAGCGGGATCTTATCGGCAGAGAGTTTTTTGTTATTACCGGCAAAAACCTGGTGGAAGTGCTCCGTTTCCAAAGACACTTTGAACCTGAAATCAAAAATCTCGTAACCGTAGAAGGGTTGGATGCCTTCGAGAAGACGTTACAAAGCGGTCGAGGCGTTATCGGCGTGACGGGGCATATCGGCAATTTCGAGTTGTTGGCGGCATATCTCGCCCAATGCGGCTATCCTATCGCCGTTATCGGTCGACAGCTCTATGACGCCCGTCTTGATGAATTGTTGGTTCAAAATCGGCAGGCAATGGGCATCACGAACTTCGCCACTACGGAATCCCCCCGAAAAATCCTCCGCTGGCTCACATCGGGAGGGGCGTTGGGCGTGCTTATCGATACTGACTCCACCCGGGTGCGGGGGGAGTTTGTCCCTTTCTTCGGTCGGTTGGCAAACACCCCCATAGGGCAGGCGGTGCTGGGTTTGCGAGCCGGAGCGGCGTTTTTCCCAATGGCATGTATCCGCACCGACGATGACCGGTACAAAATTATCATCAAGCCGGAAATTCGAATCACCCTTACCGGAGAAACCGAGAAGGACGCCTATCAAATGACGGCGGCATGTGTGGCGGAATTAGAGAAATTCATAGATACCTACAAATCTCAGTGGATTTGGCTGCATAACCGTTGGCATACCAAACCGAATATTTCCCCTTGACTTTTCCCAGAAAAGTATAACTTATACCAGCCGATAGGTGGTATAAGAATGACGATGAAAAGAGCTTTTATAATATTCAGCCTGTTCTTCAGCCTGATACTTGGCTGCAGCAGCAAGCAACCGGCGTCCGACGACCAAGCCGCAATGGGGGACAGCAGCTTGGTGCCGAACTCGGAACTCAGTGACGCCCAAATCTTTCTCTATGATAAGGGAGAGGTAACCACCGAAATCAAAGCGAAAAGGATAATTCGCTTCGAGAAGATTGATTCTACGATGGCGTACTCTCTTGATGTCAGTATATATGATTCTACCGGTGAGGTGACGACAACCGTCGTCGGCGATTCCGGAATAATCCGAGAAAATACGGGCAATATGTACATTTACGGCAACGTCGTCGTAGTCACCGAGGACAATTTTACGTTGGAAACGGATTATCTCTTCTGGGATGAGGAAAAAGATAAAATAAAGACCGACGCTTTTGTCAGAATAACTCAAAATGATGACGTCGTTACCGGGTGGGGTTTGATTGCCGACCAACAGTTGAAAAGCTACAAGATTCTCAAGCGGGTATCGGGGACAATAAAAGATCCGAAAAAACTTGAAGAACCATAAAGGGGGACAAGGGGTTAGGGGGTATTTCCCAATAAAACTTGAAAAAAGTCAAAAAAACACTTGACAAAATTTGAAAAAGATGTTAACTAACACGTTAGTTAAACCGAATGGTTAGTTAAAATTGAGTTCGTGAAATGAAAAATGAGAAAAAACATACCAACAGTGCTTCTCCCAACACTCGGGGAAAAATTCTTGATGCTGCCCTGACCGAGTTTGCCGAGTTCGGCTTAGCCGGTTCCCGCGTCGATAGGATTGCCGAGCGTGCCGGAGTCAACAAGGCAATGATTTATTACCACTTCTCTTCCAAGGAAGAATTATACCAAAAGGTTATTGAGGAGCACATGCTCAAGATGCTCGAAAAGGGTATTCAGGCATTTACCGGCGGCTCCAGCGTGGAAGAAATACTGGAAAACTTTGCCGAAATGTATGTCCAAGCCTTTTCTCAGAAACCGGAGTTCGTCAAAATTTTGTTGCGGGAATTGGCGGATCCGCAAACCAGTATTGTTGAAAAGACTGCAGAAATGATAGCAGGGATGGGAGTTCAGCAACAAATCACCACAGCTTTTCAAGTCGGGGTTGCAGCAGGAGTGTTGCGGAAGGTCGACGTTCGTCAGACGTTTGTCTCTTTTGTCCTGATGAATGTCGGCTATTTCATTCTTTCGCCGTTAATTGATAAAATTTGGAATATTACCGATAGAGGGTCTTTCATTGCCGAGCGGAAAAAGGCGGTAGTTGATCTCTTTTTACATGGGGTGAAATCACGATGAAAATGAAACGCTTAAGGGTGGCTATAGGAATAGTCGGCGTGTGGTTGATAGCTGCGACGGGAACGCTGCATGCTCGAGAGGTTTCTCTTTCCCGTGCCTTGGAACTGGCGGTGCAACATTCCAAATTGTTGCATAAAGCCGACGCCGAAAGGAAATCATACGAAGCGGCTCTTCGGGCAGCCGAAGCGGCGCGGTTCCCAACGCTTTCCGCTCAGGCGGTAGCTTTCTACAATACCGATGTGGCGACGCTTGACCTGACCCTTCCGTACAACCAGACCCTTTCCCGCGAAATCGGAAGTAAGGAGCATTACCAAGCTGACCTGCGGTTGACGCTGCCGCTTTTCACCGGAGGGAAAATTACCAACAGCATCAGGCTGGCAAAAGCCCGCTTGGCACGATACCAAGCTTCCTCGGATGCCGTATATGAGCAGGTACTCTACCAGACCTGGATGAAGTATCTCTCATTGTATAAGGCAGACATGTTCTTGAAGGCGGCGCAGGCATCTTTACGGCGGGTCGAAATCATGAAAAACGATGTCGCCGCTTTGTACGCGCAGGGGGTGGCGGATTCGGTAGCGCTGCTTGAAGCCGACTTGGCGTGGGAAGGTGCCAAACTCAAGGTGACGGAAGCGGCGAACAAACGCCGCTCGGCGGAGATAACGCTGGCGGTGCACTTGGGTTTGTCGGTCGACGATTCCTTGCGGGTGGCGGATGAGTTACCGCTTCCTGATTCTTCCTTTCTCTCTCGCTTGGATAACGGCAAAACGGAGATTCTCCGCAAGCCGGAGATTCAAGCTGCCAAAGCCGCTTTGACAATGAGCCGTGCCGGGATTTCTTTGTCCCGAGCGGCGTTCTTCCCTTCCCTTTCCGTCTACGGCGGGTACTCCTACGGCAAACCGAATCTTGATTTCTTCAACAACACGTGGAACGATTATTTCACGGTCGGCGCCAAGCTCAACTGGTCGTTCAACTTCGGCGGCAAGCAGAGACGACAAACTCAACAATCGATGTATCTCTCCCGTGCCGCTCAACACCAGTATGAGAATACCCTGGAGCAGCTCAACCAGCAAAAGGAACTGGCGTACGAGCAGCTTACCTTGTCGTATCAAAAATATGTGACCGCTCAACAACGGTATCGTCTTTCCTCGGCGGATTACCGGTTGGCGGTCGAGAAGCACCGGGGCGGGGTACTCTCTTCGAATCGTTTGCTGGAAATTGAAGCCGGCTTGAGCGAAGCCGAGGCGGCAACGGCAGCGACGTTGGTGGATTATTCTGTGGCGTTGAGTACATATTACTTTGTGGTTGGCTCGGAACAATTAAAGAATGGGTTTTAAGATGGGTGCGATACGAACACGAAAAACAGGCATAGTATGGGTGAGTCTTTTAATCGGGCTCATGGCAATGAGCTGTAGTTCGAAAGAAGATATCATCGGCGGCTCGGGGTTGTTGGAGGCGGATGAGATGGTCCTCTCCGCGGAAACGAACGGGCAAATAGAGAAACTTTTCTTCGATGAAGGAACGGAGGTTTCCGTTGGCGATACCCTTATGGAAATAGACCACAGTCGGCTCGATCTGGAACTGGAAGCGGCGTTGGCGGGAAAGAATGCGGTGGAAGCCAAGTTGAAAACCGTCCGGCTCCAATTCGAGCAAGCTCAGGAAAATAAAAGGTTCCTCGAAAAAGAGCGTGATCGGGTTGCCTCGTTGGTCGGCTCAGGGACCGCCACTCAAAAACAGCTCGATCAGATTGAACATGAGTATACTATGGCGGCATTGGGATATCGAACCGCTCAGGCGCAGATTACCGCCGCCAAGGCGGAGCTGGCAAAGATTGAAGCGGATATCAACAAAGTGCGACGGCTCTTGCAGAATTGCTACCCGGTGGCGCCGATTTCCGGTACGGTGACGGAAAGATATGTCGACAAGGGTGAGCTGGCGGTGATGGGTAAGCCGTTGGCGCGAATTTCCCAATTAGACACGCTCTGGGTGAAGATTTATCTCCCTACCGGCGATTTTGCCCAGGTAAAAGTCGGTGACGCCGCCACCGTTGATACGGAAGCGGGGGAGAAGACCTATCGGGGGACGGTCGTTTGGACGGCGGAAGAAGCGGAGTTTACCCCCAAGAACGTTCAGACTAAAAAATCACGAGCGAACCTCGTCTATGCGGTCAAGGTTCGGGTTCCCAACACGGACGGACAACTGAAAATCGGGATGCCGGTTTTCGTAACGATTGAGAAGTGATGGCGTTTGTCTCCGTTTCCCATTTGTCAAAGTCGTACGGTTCCATTAAAGCCGTCGACGATTTCTCCTTCGAGGTCAGCCAGGGAGAAATCTATGCCCTGGTCGGACCGGATGGTGCCGGAAAGACGACGATTATCCGCAGTATGTGTAACCTCATCGATCCGGACGAAGGAGAGGTGCACATCGACGGTTTGGATGTCTTCAAACAATTCGAACAGGTGAAATCCCGCCTGGGATACATGCCCCAGATATTTTCTCTCTATCCCGACTTGAGCGTGGAGGAGAACTTAACGTTTTACGCCGGCATCTACGGTATTACCGGCAAACACTACCGAGAGAAAAGCGAGCACCTCTATTCCTTTTCGAACCTGAAGCCGTTTGCCTCTCGCCGCGCCGGAGCCCTTTCCGGCGGGATGAAACAAAAGCTGGCGCTGTCGTGTGCGTTGATACACGAGCCGAAGCTGTTGTTGCTCGATGAGCCGACAACCGGAGTAGATCCCCTTTCCCGTCGGCAGTTCTGGGAAATTTTAGGCAGTCTGAAAAAGGAAGGCGTGACTATTATTACCTCCACTCCGTACATGGACGAAGTCGCCAAAGCCGACCGGGCTTGTTTTATCTTCGGCGGACGCAAACTTGCCGAAGGAACCCCGGAAGAACTTACCTCCCTCTTCGAAGGAAAGGTCTATTCTCTCGAGATGGAACCGACCCATGAAATTCTCCAACGAATTAACGAGACGAAAGTCGTCCGTTCCCGCCGGTTCGGTTCCAGTATGCACCTGTATACCGATCCCGACGTCGAGTTTGCGGAACTGGCACAGGTGCTCAAGCAGGTAGGGCTGGAGCCGGACAAAGTGACGCCGGTGCCGCCGAACCTGGAGGACTGTTTTATCCAACTGATGGAGCGAAGCAATGGATGATATCGCCATCTCCATAAAAGACTTGTCTCGCCATTTCGGGACTTTCAAGGCGGTCGATAACGTCTCTCTGACGGTGCGAAAAGGGGAAACCTTCGGATTTTTGGGCGCCAACGGCGCCGGTAAGACGACGACGATACGGATGCTGTGCGGATTGTTGATGCCAACTTCCGGGGAAGGGACGGTGGCGGGATATGATGTCATCACCCAGCCGGAGCAGATAAAAAAGCGCATCGGATATATGTCCCAGAAATTTTCCTTGTATCCCGATTTGACCGGCTTGGAAAATTTACGTTTCTACGGTTCGGCGTATGGGTTGTCCCGCTCTTATATCGAAAAACGAATCGCTCTCCTTTCGGAGCGCTTGTCGTTGCATGAGTTCAGCCACCGCTTGGCAAGCACCTTGCCGGTAGGATGGCGCCAGCGTTTGGCGTTGGGAGTGGCGTTGATGCACGAGCCGGAGATTCTTTTTCTTGACGAGCCGACTGCCGGTGTGGATCCCGTTTTCCGTCGTAAGTTCTGGGATATACTCTATGAGCTGGCGGAAGAAAAGGTCACCATTTTTGTCACCACCCACTATATGGACGAAGCCGAATACTGCGGACGGATTTCCATTATGCACCAGGGACGGATTGTAAAAATGGGGAAGCCGTTCGACATCGTCCGAGAACTGGATGCCGCCAATCTCGAAGAGGCGTTTATCTCGTTGGTCATGCCGAAGGAGGAGAACCATGCGTCGCATTAGGTTCCTCGCGCAAAAAGAGTTTTACCATATCCTGCGGGACTCGCGTTCGTTGATTATTGTCATCTTGATGCCGATTATGATGACGGTGCTCTACGGCTACGCCATCAACATGGATATCAATGAGATAATTCTCTCCGTTGTCGATTATGACCATAGCGCCGATTCACGGGATTTCAGGAACCGATTATACCAGTCCCGCTATTTTATCCCTCCCGAAACCGCTGTCGATGAGTATGACCCGGAGGAAATTCTCCGCGCCGGGAAGGCTCATGGGGTATTGATTATCAAGAAAGGGTTTGCCGAAGCTCTCCGAACGGGGGAAGCGTATGCTCTTGGGTTGATGATTGACGGGTCGGACAACAACGTCAGTGCGGCAGTGCAGAACTATACCAACCAGTTGTTTTATCAGTTTCTCACCGAGCGGCTGACGCCGAACCGTTCTCTTCCCGGTGTGGTTATCTCACCGCAGATACTGTACAACCCCGATTTGGAGTCGGCGCACTTCTTTGTCCCCGCCTTGGTGGCGATAATTCTTTTGATGATATCCGCGCTCTTGACCTCGGTGACCATCGCCCGGGAAAAAGAAACCGGCACTATGGAGCAGCTCTTGACGGCGCCGGTGAAACCGATTGAGATACTATTGGGGAAAATCCTCCCTTATGTCTCCTTGGCGCTCTTGGATGGAATTCTTGTCTTGGTCTTTGCAAAGGTTATCTTCGGGGTGCCGTTTGTCGGCTCTCGGCTGCTTTTGTTGGGATTCGGCTTGATATACATTTCGGCGGCGTTGTCGATCGGGATTTTGATTTCCTCGCTGGTCAGCACCCAACAGGTGGCAATGATGTTTGCGGTCGTAACGACGATGTTGCCGTCGGTGATGCTCTCCGGTTTTATCTTTGCCATTAAGAATATGCCGCTGCCGATTCAATGGCTGGCGCATATCATCCCGGCAAAGTATTTCGTGACGATTATTCGCGGGGTGATGCTCAAGGGGGCGGGTTTCCAGATTGTCGCTGTTCAAGGGATTCCGTTAGTGCTGTTGATGGTGGTCATGGTTGTTATCGCAGCCGTTCGATTTAAGACAAAGGTGGTGTGATGATGTGGCGGGCGTTTCGCGGTTTGGTAAAAAAAGAGTTTCTGCAGGTCTTTCGTGACCCCAACATGCTGCGATTGATTTTCCTGATGCCGATTATTCAGCTCATTCTCTTCGGCTACGTGGTCAACACCGACGTTAAACGATTGGCGCTTGACGTGTACGATTTCGACCGCACCTCCTTCTCGCGGGAATTGGTGGAAGCGTTTCAAGCCGGCGAATACTTCGTTCCGGCGGAGCCTCATACCTCCGTGCTTCAGTTGGAACAGCGCTTCAAAGAGGGGACAAGCGAGATGGCGATTATCATCCCCGATGATTTCTCTGAGAAAATAACCGAGCGGAAGTCCATCACTGTCGGTTTGCTTGCCGATGGTTCCAACGCCAATTCCGCCGCCATTGGGATAGGTTATGCTTCCCGCATCGCCCAGCAGTTTTCGCAGGAACAAACCGGCTTCCACCCGCCGCTGGAGCTGCGCACGCAAGTGCTGTACAACCCTGAGGGAGAGTCAGTCTATTTCATGGTGCCGGGTATCGTCGCCATTCTTTTGACCATGCTCACCATTATGCTCACCTCGATGGGAATCGTTCGGGAACGGGAACACGGGACTCTCGAACAAATTCTGGTAACGCCGATTACAAAATTCACTTTCTTGGCAGGCAAAGTGATTCCTTTTGCCATCTTGGGCTTGTTCGAGATGGTGGTAGTGTTGATAATCGGGATTGCGTGGTTCCATGTTCCTTTTGTCGGGTCGTTCTGGCTGCTCTTCGTGCTGGCGGCGGTGTATTTGCTGGCAGTGCTCGGCATCGGGTTGTTTTTCTCAACCGTGACGTCTACCCAACAGCAAGCGATGTTCTTTGCCTGGTTCTTTTCCATCTTTACTATTTTGACCTCCGGCTTTTTCACACCTATCGCCAATATGCCCCATTGGCTCCAGTATATCACTTACTTGAACCCCATGCGCTATTTCCTGAGCATTGTTCGAGGGATTATGATGCGCGGGGCGGGGATCGTCGATTTGCTGCCGGACGTCATCGCACAGGCTGTCTTTGCCGTCATTATTTTCGGCTTTGCGTATCTTCGTTTCAGCAAGCGGTAGGACATTCCTTTACCCCCCATTCTTTCCTGAAAATCGGGCGTATTCCGTACAATCGAGTTGACAATTTCGGCAATCGGTATACATTAGGCAGGTATTGTGGAATTGAAGTTGCAATTGCGTATAGAGTTAAGGTGAGTTATGCGGTTATATGAGTATGAAGGGAAAGACCTCTTCAAGAAGTATAAAATTCCCGTTGCCGAGAGTCGCTTGGCGCGAAGTGCCGACGAGGTGGGGCAGACGGTGCGGGAAATCGGTGCGCCGGTGGTGCTGAAGTCGCAAGTCCTGACAGGCGGGCGCGGCAAGGCGGGCGGCATCAAGATAGCCGAGTCGGAAGAGCAAGCACGCACACTGGCGGGAGAACTTCTGGGGATGAAAATCAAAGGGTATCCCGTCGAGACCCTCTTGATAGAACCGAAACTGGACATCAAACACGAATATTATGTCGGCGTGACGATAGACCGAGCGAACTATACGTTGGTCATTATCGCTTCCGGGGAAGGGGGCGTCGATATCGAAGAGACGGCGGAAAAGCATCCCGAGAAGATTTTCAAGAAAGTGCTCGGCATTGAAGAAGAGCTCTATTCTTTCGATGCTTTGTCTATCGCCAAGAAAATCGGTATCCCATCGGAACAGTTGAAAAAGGCGGCGGCGATTATCGTCGGGTTGTACAATTTGTTCAAAAAGTACGACGCCAAGTTGGTCGAGATAAATCCGCTGGTGTTGACCGAATCGGGCGAATTGATAGCCGCCGACAGTCGCGTCTCGCTCGATGACGACGCAGTGTTCCGCCATCCTGAGCTGAAGGAGATGGGCATTGAGATGCGCCACGAAGAGGGAGAGATGACGCCGCGGGAACGGCAGGCGAAAGAGTGGGGCATCCCGTACTTGGATCTTGATGGAGACATCGGTATGTTCCCCGGCGGAGCAGGCTTCGGAATCATGGGTAACGATTTTATCCATTACTATGGCGGCAAACCGGCGAACTTCATGGACTCCGGCGGAGGACCTTCTCCGGAGCGGATAGCCAAAATGCTGGTACTGCTCGATGAAAACCCCAATGTGAAAGTCATCTTTGGAGCGCGTTTCGGCGGCATCAGCCGGTGCGACGATTTCGCCAAGGGTGTGGTGATGTTTCTCAAGGAGCACGGTTTGTCCAAGCCGATGGTGATGCGGATGACGGGAAACATGTGGCAAGAGGGGGTGCGTATTTTCGAAGAGGCAAAAAAGGAGAATCCGGAATTGTTTGAGCAAGTGGAAATTCATGGTATCGAGACGCCGATTGAAGAGATTGCAAAACGCGCCGTGGAACTGGCGAAGATGCGGAAGGGGGGTAACTGATGGCTATTCTGGTTGACAAGAACAGCAAGGTGATGGTGCAGGGGATTACGGGTGGTGCCGGACGGTTCCATACGGAGCGAATGCTTGCGTACGGAACCAACATTGTCGGCGGCACCTCACCGGGGAAAGGCGGACAGAAAGTTTTGGAAAAGCCGGTTTTCGATACGGTGGCGGAATGCGTGGAGCAAACCGGCGCCGATGTGTCGGTGATTTTCCTCCCGGCGCCGTTTGTAAAGGAAGCGGCGATTGAAGCTATCCGTGCCGGGATAAAGTTCTTGGTGGTTATCCCCGAGCATATTCCCATTCACGACATGCTACACGTCCGGCGAGAGGCGGTGGCGCATGGTGCCACGGTCATCGGCGGCAACACCGCCGGTGTCATCACTCCCGGTGAAGCCAACTTGGGCATCATGCCGGATATAGCGTTCACCCCGGGACGCGTCGGAACCGTCTCGCGCTCCGGCTCCATTACCTACTACGTCGCCGACACGCTCACTCGCAGCGGTTACGGCGAATCGACCTGCGTCGGATTGGGCGGCGATCCGGTTTTGGGGTCGACCTTCAACGAAATCCTTTGGAAGTTCGAAGAGGACGAGAAGACGAAGGCGGTGGTGTTATGCGGTGAGATCGGCGGAGTCTACGAAGAAAAAGCCACCGAGATTATTCCCAAGATGAAAACGCCGGTGCTGGCGATGATAGGTGGTATCTTTGCGCCTCCCGGAAAACGGATGGGGCATGCCGGAGCTATCGTCGAAGGCAAAATGGGCACGGCGAAAGAAAAGCTCGATGCTCTTGCCGCCGCCGGTGCGCATCCGTGCAAGACGTTCTTGGATATCCCGGAGACGTTGAAGAAACTCGGAGTGTGACGGGTTGCGCATCTGCTGGGCAGACGTCTCCGTCTGCCCAGCAGATATTCCCACTATTGGATCATGTAATGTACCACGTTTATAAACAGGTCCTTGCCGGCTTGGGTCATGCTTGATGGTGAGTTGGTATATCCCCACAAGCAATAACGTTCGCCTTCTTTGACCAGGGTGTAGTGGTTTTCGTCTTCCCCCTGACGACCGATGTACATGATACTGTCAGGCAGATGCGGCTTATACTCAGCGACGTACGCTGAGCGCGTGTATATTTCGAGCAGGGAATCTGCCGGGATTGATATCGAATTAGGCTTTGTGAAGACGGAGTGCGATGGATCGACCACATACATGTGGGTGGATGACAGGCTGGTGCTATTGGTATCCGACGAGCTCCAGCAGTGTCCCCAGTTGATGGTTGCGTCCATCCCTTGAAACAGACGGGCGCCTCCGGGTCCCACACCTAAAATCGGCTTGTCTAAAGCCTTGATAGTGTCTACGGCAGCACTGTCTCCGAAATCATAGCCCGATCCTATCCAAGGACTGACAATTATAAGATTAACGTTAGAGAAATTCGCAGTTGGGATTTCACTCAGTTCCAGCAATAGCGTGGTGAAGCCGTTGTCCGAGAGCAGTGACCTCATATCATTTGCCCAACCGGAATTCGATTCGTAGATGATTGCCACGATGGACTGCGGTGCGGCGGTACTGCCTGTTGACTTGTCGTCATCACAGCCTGAACCTAGAACAACCATGCCAAGCATAAGGCACAGGATTACCTTTTTCACTCGTTACCTCCTTGTTCTTTTGGGTGCGAAAATTGCATCATCAAATTTCGGTCATTATAAATATGAGAGGAAAAACGTCAACTTAAATTTTTGTGACTTTACCTTGCAACGGAGAGTGACATTCCCAACTTGTGCTTGGAGCAAAAATGGAAAGGAGGAAAGGTCTCAGAGAGACTTGCCAAAGGAATAGGGGAGTATCGTCTCCGTATTTGGTGATACGTCCTTCGCATCGTCCGGATAATTCCCACAAAAAAGATAATTTTTTTCCTTGACAGGAAATTGAAAAAGTTGTTAAATTATATTGTGTTAAGAGTATCCTCAGAGAGGTGGTAGGATGGAGAAAACGATGACGTTATCGATTGTGTTGACGTTGGTTCTGTTTATCTTTTTCCCGGTACTTGAGGCATCAGACCATGACCCCGAACGACCCATCCCGTATTTGATGAATGAACACCCATCGGGTGACGATAGTGGTTGGCATGAGGTCGATTCCCGTGATAATCCCACTCTGCTTGATGTTTTCGTATGGTGCAAGCAGTTCGTCGTCGAGCACCTGAATCTCGTGCGAGAAGGGCAACAAGAACGACCAGAGACAAAGAAAAATTAGCTCCCCGTTTTTTCGGGAGTGACAAGAGGGAGAAGTAAAGTAACGAGTGGAACCTCGTTGGTTCTTGTAATGAGAGGAGCATAGTCCGGAAACGTAGCAAAAGTAGGGAAGGTCTCGGAGAGACCTGCCAAGGCAATTGCGGTAGTGTTGGTGGCAGGTCTGTTCCTGACCATGCCCTACGTGGTTGTTGTTGTACCCACCGCAAGCGGTGGGGCACCCCAAATAAGGCGATGAGTGAGCGTGTGAATAGAGAGGAAATTGAGGAGAGAAAGAGGTAACACAAGATGAAGCGTTGGTTAACGCTATTGATACTGATAGCATTCGGATTGGGGCTGTTCGCCTCGCCGTTGTTGGCGATGGAGCGTGACCCAAACAAACCCCTCCCCTGGCTGATGAAGGAAAATCCTAGTGGGGATGATGGTATGTGGAATGACCTTGATTCCGGGGATAAAGCAGCGGAGATTGACGGGATAGATTTATTCAAGATGTTCGCAAAGGGGTATGTCAGTTTGTATGTAATTCCAATAAGAACAGAAGAAGCAAAAGTAGGGAAGGTCTCGGAGAGACCTGCCAAAGAATTGAGAGAGTGGCACGTCT
>CAZAZQ010000013.1:0-75765 GCA_964489705.1 uncultured Ignavibacteriales bacterium | reverse complement strand
TAACATTCTTGCTCTCCTTTCTCTCTCAACCCAGCTCGAGAGGGATTTGAGAAATGTTTCTGACCCAACAATGTGCTCATGTCACAACATTGCTTTTCCTCGTCTAACTGACGAGAAAACATCAAGAGTATTTACTTTTATTGGCAGAAAAACGGCAATTTCTTTTTTTGGCGCTTATTTCTTGCTCTCGCTCTCTCCTCACGCTATCTTTTCATCAAAAGAAAATTGACACATTGCTAAAGGAGGATAAATGAAGAAATCTTTAACCACACGACTCCTCACCTTAATGTTAGCGGTTGTCGTCATGTCCCCTATGGGCTGGGCACAAGATGACGGTAACAGAGTTCCTTCACTGCTTGACACGGGAAAGTATATTCCGGACATCGCCACCTTTTTGCAGATCGGTGGGTGCGTTCCTGCCGGATATAGCTGGGACGGGGAGAAAGTTTTCTTCCGCTCCTCCATGTCCGGAGCCTCGCAGATCTATCGCATCAACGAATACGGCTGGCCCTATCAGTTGACGACCTTCGAGGACGGCATCGACTTCTTCGCTCTCTCTCACAACAGTTTGATGGCGATTGTGGGAGCTTCCAAAGGCGGCTCCGAACAATCTCAGCTCTACTTGATGGATACGGAGACGGGCAGAATCGTTCAGCTTACGTTCGGGGAAGATGTGCAGTACGGCTCGGTTGCCTGGGCGCCGAATGACAAGTATATATATTTCCGCTCCAATGAAGAAAACGGCAGAGACTTCTTTATCTACCAAATGGACATCGCCACCGGGAAATACCACAAGATTTTCGGCGACACCGATAAAGTGAGCGGATATTTTGCCATTGCGGACATCTCTCATGAAGGCTCGAAAATGATTATCTACCAGTTCACTTCGAATGTGAACGACAATCTCTTCTTGCTCGACATCGCGTCCGGGGATTATCAGCAATTGAATAAAGACGAAGGAGATGTTCTCTACGTCAACCCGACCCTTATGCCCGACAACAAGACTATCTGGTTGTTGTGCAACGATAACGAGGACGGAATTTCGCGCCTGGCGACGATGGAAGTCGGCTCTCCCAAGGTAACGTTCGTTGAGGACGGGTGGGTTGATCCCAGGTGGGAAATCGAGTCGCTTGGGTTCTCTCGCGATTACAAGTATATGACGGTCATCGTCAACGAAGACGGCTACAATCGCCTGAAAATGAGAGAAGTCGCCACCAAGAAAAGCCTGCCGGGTCCTCCGCTTGACGGTATCGTCGGGGGTGGGATGTTCGATAAACATGGATCATGTCTCATATCGTTCACCGGACCGACCCGCGCGCCCGATGTGTGGAAATGGGACCCCAAAACCAAAGAGCTGCGTCAGCTTACGTTTTCCATTTATGCCGGTATTGACAGGACGATGTTTTCCGAACCGAAGCTCATTCATTACAAGAGCTTCGACGGACTTGAAATCCCCGCTTTTCTCTACCTCCCTCCCGACTACAAGGAAGGCGAACCGATTCCGTTTATCATTCATGCCCATGGCGGACCTGAAGGACAGTTCCAACCGTATTTCCTTCGGAATATTCAATACCTCATTTTGAACGGCTTCGGTATCCTTGCTCCCAACCCGCGCGGTTCGTCCGGGTACGGCAGGAAGTACATGAACCTTGACAATTACAAAAATCGCAAGAATTCGTTGAAGGACTACAAAGCCGGAGTCGACTGGCTGATAGAGCACGGCTACACAAAAAAAGGAATGATAGGAATTCGTGGCGCTTCCTACGGCGGCTATGTTGTCCTGGGGATGATTACGGAATACCCCGACCTGTTCTCCGCAGCGGTTGACGTGGTCGGTATTGCCAACTTCCAGACTTTCCTTGAAAAAACCAAAGCGTACCGCCGCGCCTTGCGGGAAGCCGAATACGGTCCCCTGAGCGATCCGGAATTTCTTGCCGAGATTTCTCCTATCCATAAAGCCGATCGTATCAAGACCCCGCTTTTGGTGGTTCACGGCGTGAACGATCCGCGGGTTCCGATTGAAGAGGCGCGTCAAATTATTTCCGCCATCTCTTCACGTGGCGGGGTGGTCGACTCGCTTATCTTTGCCGACGAAGGTCACGGCGGCTCCAAGCGGGTCAACATCATCGCCGAATACCGTAAGCAGGTGGAGTTTTTCAATAAGTATCTCAAGCATCAATAAACGGCAGGGAAATGTTTTATGTAAGGTCAGGAGTCGAGTGCTCCTGACCTTTTTTATGCACAGTGGGACTTACGAAAGCATTTCCGGGATGAGCATCCAATCGATTGCCCACCGGTTCTGTTCGTCTCGTCGAAGGCTGACAATTCCCCCCATACGAAAATTCACCACCGTCCTTTCGGTGTCTCCGCTCAAGAGCAACGCCGCCAACTTACCCATGTGAGGTTGGTGACCGACCAACATGAGATTGTCGGAATAGCCGGCAAGTTTCTTTTCCCATATTGACACATCGGCGAGTGGTTCCAAACCTTCGGTTGACGCTACACCTTCCGGCGGGTGGAAATGGTCGGCAAAAATCTCTGCCGTTTGCGCGGCGCGGGTTTTTCCGCTGTGGAGAATTTTGGACACTTTGACAAGGTTATGCTGTGCGGCAAAGGAAGCGACCTTCTCGGCATCGGCGACACCGCGCTCGGTAAGTGAGCGTTGGGCGTCTTCTTCTTTCGGTTTCGCCTCGGCGTGTTGCACCAAATAAAGATTCATAACCCCTTCCTCCTTCACTCTACATTTGCTCACTCATTTCTTTTTCCCCTTACCGTAATTATACTTCTTCTCTTCAGAACAGCATGTAAAATTTCTTCCGGATAGTTTCATACAGCTTCTGAGCAATCAAAAGATGCCCTTTGGCGGTCGGGTGACAATGGTCAATAAACAGCCTCTCCCCTCCGTTTTCCCGAAAGATGCGAGGCATGTCCACTATCACGACGTTCGGTTGCTCGGCTAACTGCTCGATCGCGTGAAGGTACGGGCGTTTTATACGCAAGGAAAAATAATCCGCCTGCAGCGCCGAATCGAGATACCGATATGCTACGGTACCCGTATCGAGCACCGGTGCAAAATCCGACTGATGTTCCGTCAGGTAGACCATTCCCAAATTGAAGAGAAACACCGCTCCTGCTGCTGTGTGGCTGTAATCGCGCTCGCATCCGAAGGAGGCACAAAATTGATGGCGGGCATCCCGCAGGAATCGTTTTGCTTGGTTGTATTTTCCCGACTCCCAGTAAGAGACGCCGAGATTGTTCAACAAAAGAGGGCTGTTCGGTTGAGTTTGCAACGCTTGGGTATAGTACCCCACCGCCTCGGCAGGAGACAAAGAATCGCAAAAAGCCGACCGGTAAACTGCCGTCGTATATTTGTCCCCTTCTCCATACAGACGTTTGAATATCTCATCACTCAAGCAGTAGCGGATTTTCCTTCCCAAAATACGCCTCATAGCGTCGGGCAGAAGATACCGCCCCGGCTCATGGGGCGCTTTCAGATGAGTAAAGACTTTATATTGCAGACCGGCAGGCCAGAGAAGCGGAACTGGCGGCTTGACAACTATGAGACGACAGTTATGCTCTCGGCAGCCTTGCGCTATGCTGCGGAGATTCTCTTCAAATTGTTCTGGCGTCACTCGTACCGTCAGCGGGCTGTCGGCATGTTCTTTCGAAACGACGGTACTGTAACTGCTTCGCAGCACGCGATAAATAGCAAGGTGAGAAAGAATCCTCCTGAGCGTTTTGAAGTGTTGCTTCTTCAGAAGTTGTCGGTCGGAGTACCTACCCGAAACGGAAGCATCGTTATTGCCGCAGTAGAGAACAATAATATCCGGCTGAAGCGCCCAACCGGACAGGTCGAGGTACCGAACAATTTGCTCGCTGGTGTAGCCGGAAACGGCGGCATTGATGACCTCAATGTTTTTTTCTGTCGGCGCTTGGAGGATAAGGAGGTCTTTTAGTCTTTCGCTGAACGTTTCCAAGCGCGACTTCAAGCCGAGCCCGACCGGCGAAGAATCACCAAGGACGAGGATACGCAAGGTGTTCGACGGTTTTCGGACGGATATCTCTTCTCCGATGAGATGCAGTGAGTTGGTTTTAATGAGAGGATTGTCCAGATTCGCTTTGAAACGCCATAAGAGGTCGGGATCGGGTTCATGCCAATCGAAAAGCGAAGAAAAAAACTCCGCTTGCCACCCTTGCCCTGACGGTAAATTTTTTCCTATTGTCTGCGACGGCGGCTCGATAAATCGAGCGGCAATTTCAATCAATCCGAAGAACGCAACAAAGACAATAACCGAAAACGCCAGCTTCTTCCACATGGGAGAAAAGTAACACCTTTCCTGTCCCATCGGCAACGAGTATCTCTAAGTCAGTTACGGGCAGTCCGGCGCCGGTCCTCCCTTGAACAAGTAATTTACAAGGTAGGTCAAATCCGCAATGTTTATCGCACCGGAGCCGTCGAGGTCGGCGGCATCTGCAAACGGCGGCGGCGGTCCGCCACGGAACAAGTAATCTACCAAATAAGTCAAATCGTCCATGAACGGTCCTGCCCCGTTGCCGTTCATGTCCCCGCACAGGACAATCGCCACCTCACCGGGAATGACATACGGCTGGTACTCCGCATAGCCGGCATCAAGGGAAAGCGATTTGGTAGCGTGAGTGGTCGTATCCATAATGTCGGTGTCAAACCCGGAACTATGGACAAAAGAGATATTGATGAGCCTTCCCTTCCCGGGTTCCAGAGGAAGGGCAGTCCCCCCGGTGTTGGCGACAAATCGGAAGACCAACTTCTGATTGATCGGGTCAAAGCCCGTAAGTTGAACTTTCTCAAAATAATCCGTTCGGCAGGAATCGGTATCAAAGCCGAGGTAATTCAATTCCACCGCCCCACTCCACGTAATGGGAAGAGTAAAGCTCTCCATCGGCTGAGTATTTTCCAGATATATGGGCATTCGAAGCGTGTCACCGGGGTTGATGACAAAAGTATCGTCCGGTAGAAACAAAGTATCAGCCAACACGGTCACCAAGTGCCGCTTGGTGTGGTTGTGCCAACCGTCGGGAAGAAGAGCCTGCAAGAAGACATCATAACTTCCCGCTGCTGTGAAGGTGTGAGCGGCATTTTGCACCGCGGAACTGTCACCATCACCGAACCGCCAGAGCCAACCGGTCGCACCCTGCGAGTTGTCGGAGAACTGCACCGTCAACGGCGCAAATCCCACGGTGATATCAGCGGCAAAATCAACGTATGGTTGGTTGGTATTGCCGAAGACTTCGTTATAGACATCCCAGTTGGCTACGGCGAGGTCGTTTTTGTATGAATATTGATAGTACAACCGTACCTCTGAGACCGGAGCCTGAGCCAACGACACCCAACCGGAAATCAAATCAAAGCAGTATTCGTCATAGTTAAGCTTCACCCCATCCACAATGACCGAATCAAAAGAATAGAGCGGATGCTTGGCGGTATAAAACAACTTCCGAGATGAAGACGAAGAAATCGTGTCGATTATCAGCTCTACCCCGTCCCCGTCGACATCAACCCACGCCAACTCCTCCACCACCGTCGACGGAGTTGCCCGCCAGACCGGGGCTAAGGTGAAAGTACCTCCAACGTTCTCGTACATACGAGGACGATCCCACCACCGACCGGCAGCCAAATCATCGTCCCCATCGTTGTCGTAATCATACAAAGACAGCGCCGAGCCGTACCCTCCGGAGGAAGAGCGCCAACCGTAAGACGGATTGAGTGAACCGGTGCCGTCGTTAAAGTACACTTTATAGTACCCTCCCCCGCCGGTCTGATTATTGAACGCCACCACCAGGTCAAGCCAACCGTCCCCGTTGACATCTCCGAACACCAGCGTATTGCCCGGTTCGTTGTCATTGGATACCCACCCCGGCGAGGTTTCGATCGTTCCGCTGTTGTTGTAAAATATCGAGGGAGCCCGGTTACCATAACAAAAAGCAAGATCGAGGTCGCCGTCGTTGTCGACATCTCCGACCGTCACGTCCATTGCCGCCGTCAGGATAGCCGATTGCCAGCCGGGGCTGGTCTGGAGCGTTCCATTGACGTTGAAGTAAATCAGGTCACGCTGATAAATCGAGTTGTACCCCTCGCCGGTGGCGAAAATAACGTCGAGATCGCCGTCCATGTCAACATCGCCAAGGGCACATGAAAAGGAGTACATGCTGTCAGCGGTGTACCAATCCGGGCTGGGATTGACAAAGCCGTTGAGGTTGAGATACATATTGGAATGGTTGGCGGAAGAAAACCCGTCGGCGCCGAGGTAGTTGGCGACCACAAACTCCGGGAAGCCGTCACCGTTCAGATCTCCCACGGCACAATGCCCGGAATACTCGGCGTTGGTCGATGACCAGGAAGCCGACAGACTCGACAGGGTCCCATAATCGGACAGGTAGATGGTATTGGGAGCCAGCGCCATATCGTTCCCATTGGAAAAAAAGACGTCGATATACCCGTCCTTGTCAGCGTCATACCATATCATGCCGGTGGAATAGACACCCGACTCGGATGATTCCCAAAACGGATCCAAAGCCAACGGAACTTGGCTGAAGGTCGTGGCGGTTATTGTGGTAAAGAAAAAGAAGAGGAGAAAACTCTTTGCCGCTTGCGCCGGGGTTCCCATGAAGATACTCCTTGATATTAGAATGAAGATTTTCTCTACTTTCCGTAATATAACCGGATTCCCCATTTACCCAATGGAATTTTTCTTCATGTTCCTCCGTGAAGAAGATTAGGAATGTGCCTCGGAAGAATATGTCGAGGAGAGATACGTTCCGATGGCGGCAAGGCTTTCTCGAAGATGAGCCGGTTCCAGCACTTCCACCTCGGTGCCGAAACCAAGCAACCAGCGTTGAATCTCTTCGGTCCCTCGCGTGACCACCCGATAGATAACGTCATCTTCGCTTATCTTTTCCACTTTTTCTTTGGGATGATGGTTCCCTGAAAGAATCACGCGGGCGGCGGCTCCTCGGAAACGTGCCACTACTTCGACCGGCTCACCGCTGTAGACTTCCCAGCTTCCCTCGAAATACGTCTCCGGCGTAACGGAATCATCTTTCTGAAATTTCTCCTCAAGGATTTTCAGGCGGGAGACCCGTTCAATCCGAAAGGTTCGAAATTCTTTTCTCATTCGGCAGTACGCCACAAAGTAAAACGCCCGACCTCGAAAAATAATAAAGTACGGCTCTACCACTCTGGTTGTCACCCCGCTGTGGATGGAGTGGTATTCCACCTCCAAGCAGCGCCAATCCGTTATCGCCTTTTCAATATCACCGTAGAACCTCTCCCCCCTTTCCTGTCCCTCCGAGGTAAGAATGTCGATGCGGGTGGTCTGAGGAGCGAACTTTTTCTCCTTCTTGACCGAATCCGACAAACCGGCGTCGATTTTCGCCTGAATCTTTTTTATCAAGGCTCGATATTTCGGCACCTTGGTCAATGGTGAGGACTCCATCGCCAGCTTCAGACACTGGTATTCGTCAAAACTGAAATTCAGCGGCGGAAGGAAATTTCCGGAAGCTAACTTGTACCCATTGTCATAATAGATGGGGACGTTGGCTTCAGATAGGGCGACGATGTCCCGGTAAATAGAGCGCTCCGTCACCCCGCACTCTTGGGCAAGCATTCTGGCGTTGAGATTTCGCCGCGCCCTCAGCAGATTCAAAATATACAGGAGCCGGTCATATTTTGCCATTCGTGCTGTTGTTCCCATATACACAATATACACAAAAACAAAAAAGACACAATATGGGGAAATCCCCATAGGATAAGGTGTTTCACAAGGTTTCCGGCTATGGGACGGCTCCCATACCAGCCCCCTAACTTATTCTCCGGCAAGGAATAACCGAGAGATTTCGGCGTTGGCACTCTCTTTGCGCTTCAACTGAAAGAAACAGATACGTGGAAATTATGCTTTGGGGGACACTATGGCAAAAAGAAGGAAAAAAAGAAGAAGAGAATATTCGGAAAGTTTCCTTGATTCGTTTGTCTTCAAATTGGGCACCAAGCTCTTTTTGGGGCTGGCGATTATCGTCACCTTTCTGACGTTGACCCAGTGTACCGTCAAAAAACCGGAAGCTCCCGAATGGAACACCAACTTGACCGTTCCGATGATAAACCGCCTCTTCCCGATGGAAGAGCTGGTTGACGAAATCGGCCAAGACGAAGTTGGGTTCGACAGCAGCGGGCTGGCGTCTTTATCCATCACGGAAGAGCTCGACACCATCCGACTGGATGCCGACCTCTTGACCACCCCTGACATCAACAGCGTCATTTCGGAAAAGCTCGGGACGGTAAGCATCAGCTCACCGAGTGTCGATCCGGTGACGGTCAGCCTGACAACCATCGCGGGGCTTGCCAGCTCCTTGCCGGGTGACAGCGCCGACGTTGCCGCCGGGAGCTTCGACTTGTACAACGACATGCCCACCATTTCGACCTTCACCCAGGCTACTATTGCCGACGGGTACGTTGATATCGTCATCGACAACAACTTAGGAATCGATCTGGATACGGTCATTGTCGAAATCTATGACAACTTCTACAGTCAGGTTATCGCCACCGATACCTTCCCGCAACCGATCCTCCACGGAACGTCCGATACCAGTCACATTCCCCTCAACAACGCCAGTATTTCGAATTCCCTGCGGGTGAACTCTCATTGTTACACGCCGGGAGGCACAGTTGACTCGGCTTCCACGCGGGCGATTGGAACGGAGTTGCTTTTTTCCGACAGTTTGGTGGTCTCGTCGGCAACGGCGGAAATCCCGTCTTTCTCCCGCGAATACCCGACCACTATTCCTTTGGATGAAAATAACCGCATCGATACCGCCACCCTTTCCAGCGGTACGCTGAACCTGCAAATTATTAACGAAACCAACCTCGATGCCGACTTGGTGATTACCCTTCCCGATTTCATTTCCTCCAGCGATATTCCCCTCTCCATCAACCAGCATCTCGTCGGCAGACAAAGCACCAACACCTCTATAGATCTCAGCCAATACCGTTTGGTTCCGCAGGACAACACTCTCCCGCAGGAGATTCAGGTAAACGTCTCCGTTTCCCTTCCCGGCACCAGCCAGCAGGTTCAAGTGAACGCGGACGACAGTTTCTTTGTCGATGCCAGTTTGACTAATCTTGCTTTCGGGTCAGTCACGGGAGTGTTCGACACCATTTCCGCTGACTTTGTAAACGTCTCCCAAGATATCGACGCCCCGACGGGATTGGATTCGGTACAGTTTGCTTCCGCTCTTTTAACGCTGGAAGTGGAAAACGGTATCAACCTGCCGGGACACCTTGATGTGCTCTTACAAGGCAACAACGGCAAGAGTCTCCATTTCATCGGCGACATCGCCCCCAGCGGGTATGACAGCACTTCGATAAGCACCATTACCGACAGTACCGTCGCCGACTTTCTCTATCCCTTCCCGACTCATATCGATGTGACCGGTTCGGTGACATTCGGAGATGGGTTGTACCAAGGCACCATCAAGGCAAACGACTTTGTTCAAGCCCGCATCAACATCTCCGCCCCTCTGGCACTCATCATCAACGAGACGACTTTTGAAACCGACATTCAGAGCACGGAGATAAGTCAAGACAACATCGACGCCATCACCGATCACTTTATTTCCGGACGTTTGGTCTATAACATTACCAGTCATCTGCCGCTCGGCGCCCAGGTCGACTTGTATCTCGGCGGAGATTCCGTCTCGATCTATACGACGCCGGTAAAAACATTCGATTCCCTCTCCATCACGGCTGCCCCGGTTTCTGCGAATGGAATCGTCATTGACACGGCTTCAACCGGGTATCAGGAGATATACTTGGACAGCGCGGATGTTCGCCGCATCCTTGAAAACGACACCCTCTACATCGGACAGCAAATCACCCTCGAAAGCACCAACGGACAGGTCGTAAAGCTGACGCAAAACGATTATCTCACCATCACAGGATACCTCGAAGTCGAGTACCACTTTGACGGTGAATTCTAAAAGGAGGCTAACGATGAAATATCCACATACATCCTCAGTACGGGCATCGGCGGTTGAACGAAAACCATTCCTTATCGCCGGGAAAATCCTCTTGCTGGCTCTGCTCGCGGCTCTGTTGACTTTCAGTCAAAGCCATAGTGCGGAAAAAGCCTCCGCACGCGCGGTCGGCATGGGAGGAGCCCACATCGGTTTGGCGATGGGGGTCGATGCCGCCCGGTACAATCCGGCTAATCTTGGACTTGCCGGTTACCAAAGCCGCGGCATCGAGCTTTTCGGGCTCGGCGCCAACATTTCCAACAATGCTTTTTCGCTGGGCGATTACAATAAATATACCGGCGCCTTCTTGACCGATGGTGACAAAGACTACCTGCTCGGACGGGTACCTGACGAAGGATTGAGCGTCGTTGCCGATGTGGAAGCGGCGGCGCTGGCGACCACATCCGGTCCCCTGGTCTTCTCTGTTGCTCTTGAAGCCCTCGCCGACGCCAATGTCAGCAAAGATGTCATCGATTTGATTCTCAACGGCAATTCGTTCGCCGACGTCATCGATTTGACCGGCACGTACCTCGATGCGGTCGGCTATGTTTCAGCCGGACTCTCTTATGGGATGCCCATATACGAAGCCGGTACCCGTCAAGTCGCCGTCGGCGCGACGGTGAAATATATCAAAGGACTGGCAGTGGAACGTATCGTCGACTTGGAGGGGATGTTGGCTACGTATGCCACCGGTTTCTCCGGGGATGGCTACCTGACCTCGCAAACTTCCACCGGCGGTACCGGTTACGCTTTGGATATCGGAGCGGCGATTCGTCTCAACGACAGCTATACGGCAGGTTGGCGGGTAAAGAACTTCCTCAGCACCGTTTCGTGGACTCGGGAGACAGAGGAGCATGGTTACCTTTTCAGCTTTGACACCATGACCGTCGAGAACATGAACGAAGATTACATTGTCTCAGACGACTACACCAAGGACATTCCTCCTTTCTCGACGACCCTTCCTTCCGTTATGACGGTTGGTTTGGCGCGGACGTCCGGCTCTCTCCTGTGGGCACTCGACTGGGAGCAGGGATTCCGGCGAGCGGCCGGTTCGTCCTCCAAACCCCGCATTGCCGGTGGTGTCGAGTGGTGGGTCACGCCGGTGATTCCGTTGCGAGGCGGTTTTGCCACGGGCGGCAGCGAGAATACCGCTTTCTCCGTCGGTACCGGCTTGAATTTGCCGCTGTTCTATCTCGACCTCGCCTTAGTTACCGGCACCGGTTTTTCCCCCTACTCCGCCAAAGAACTCAATTTCGCTCTCTCGACGGGATTCCACTTCTAAGGGGTGAATATCATGAAAAGGCATGTTCGACATCGCATCGGTTGGCTGAATATCGTCGGGATAAGCATAGGGCTTGGTCTGTTTCTCTTTGGAGTGGTTCAGGGGGCGCCTCCTCATCCTCGTCTGCTGGAACAACTGAAAAGCGACACCGTGGAAGCTCCTTACTTCTTCAGCCATCTTGACCAAATGCACGCCAAAGGTATTTGCACCGGCGAGATACGTTCTCTGAGCAAGGAGGCGCAAACGTCACCGGACAGAACGAACAGTCCGCTCCTCTCGGGAGAATTCAAAGCGTTGGCGATTTTGGTGCAGTTCACCGACCATCCCAGTTCGGTGGGAGCAACATTCTTCGATTCCCTTCTCTTTGATACGATAGGCAGCACGGTAGCGGATTATTACCATGAAATTTCCTACGGACAACTGGATATTGTCACCGTCAATCTCCCTTCCACCTTGGGCTGGCAGACGGCACCGCAGACATACGCCTACTATGTCAACGGACAAAACGGCACCGGGACATATCCGCAAAACACTCAAAAGCTGGTTGAAGACCTTGTCGACCTGGTCGACGCCCACGTGGATTTTTCCAACTATGACAACAACGGTGACGGCATCGTTGACGTCCTCATCGTGGTCCATAGCGGCACCGGGGCGGAATTGAGCGGAAGCAATGACGACATTTGGTCTCATAAGTGGAGCATAACGCCACGGTTGAAAGACGGCGTCTACATCCGAGACTACACTATCCAACCGGAGTTTTGGCAAACCCCCGGCGACATGACTATCGGTGTCTACGCCCATGAACTGGGACACGGCTTCGGCTTACCCGATTTATACGATACCGATTACTCATCCAACGGCATCGGCCGGTGGGGCTTGATGTCGTTCGGCTGTTGGTTGGGACCCCAGGGATTCGGCCGCTCACCGGCTCATCCGTGTGCCTGGAGTCGGGTGCAGATGGGCCTTGCCACCCCGCAAAATGTCACCGCCACCACTTTATCCCAAGCTATCGTGCAAGTGGAGGAGACGGCCGACATCTATCGCCTCTGGAACGGCGGCGTTATCGGCAATGAATACTTTTTGGTGGAAAACCGACAGAAGGTCGGGTACGACAGCTATCTCCCCGGCGACGGGTTGCTCATTTGGCACATTGACGAAAGCAAAGCCGGCAATACCGAGGAATGGTGGTCCGGTCAACCGAGCGGGGTGCATTACAAAGTAGCTCTGGAACAGGCAGACGGTCTCTTCGAGTTGGAACATAAAACGGATTACGGCGACACCGGAGATCCGTTTCCCGGAAGCACAAACAACACGACCTTCAGTGCTCTTTCCACCCCGAGCTCCCATGCCTATAATGACAGCGCCACGTCTGTCATTGTGGACGATATTTCAGTCTCCGGGGCGGTCATGTACGCAGATTTTACGGTGGGGTTGTCCTCCGGGACAGGAGGAGACAGTACCGGCGTCTTGCTTCCCGTGACCATCGAACTGTCACAAAATTACCCGAATCCGTTCAATCCCTCGACGACCATTTTCTATTCCGTTTCGGATAAAACAACCGCGGCGCTGGAAATTTATAACGTTATGGGACAGAAGGTTAAAACACTCTTTGCGGGAACGCTCGAAGCCGGTTCCGGAAGGGTGGTGTGGGACGGATGCGATTCGAATGGACAAGAAGTCTCATCCGGTGTATATTTCTATCGGTTCACTGCCGGTGGAACATGTGTAACCAAGAAGATGATGTTAGTGAGATAGGAATGCCATACCCCCTGAACATCGGGTAACCCCCTTTTTCCCTGGTTACCCCATTAAAACCCCGGTCGATTTTTCGACCGGGGTTATTGTTTTGACTGCTCGTTACTCCGGGTAATTCGATTCGGAAGTAATAGGCTCAGGCTGGTGCCGGGCATCACGCTGCGATTTCTTATATCGCGTATGACAACTCTTACATCGCTTCGGATCTTCCGTGTATCCTCGCTCAGCAAAGTACTTTTGCGCAGCCACCGTGAACACGAACTCTTGTCCGCACTCACAACAAATGAGTATCTTCGGCTCGAAACCGTTATCCATACATCCCCCTATTTTTGTCTCGGACGTCATCCGTGAGGTCCGAGTCAACAAGGCAATACGTAACTTTATTTTATCACGGGGTATTGATACCGGAAATGAGAGAAACAAGTCAACTAAAAAAATCGACAAAAACGACTCAACAAGAAAATTTTGATTGGGGGCGGTCGCCGAGCGGAAGTCTTAATACGGATTGCATGACGGGGGAGCACCTCCCCCGAAAAGAAATGAAACCATCGCGGTAAGGTCGACGACGTTCACAAGGGAATCGCAACTAAAGTCACCGGCTTCTTCTACCGGTACTGGAGGCGGACCAGACTTGAACAAGTAAGAAACAAGGTAGGTAAGATCCGAGACACTTATCTCTCCGGAAAAATCCGCATCTCCGTGCTGTAGGATGGTTTTGCCGCCGGAAACCTGCAGATCACTCACGGTGGAATCGCCCCATGAGCGAACCTTGAAGTATAGCGTCGAGGTCATTCCCAAAGGTGTACCCTGGGGAGGGTGAACTTGGAAAGTAAAGACCGTGTCTTCCCCGGCATGGATGGCTTTGCTGATGGTATCGGGAGGTAACCATCCCAGCTCATCCCAGGCAATAATATCAAAGACATCGTTCAAAGAGGAAGTATTGAAAACCCGGTACTCGAAATCCCGAGACCCGCCGGAGTAAACAATGGAATCGTTCGTCAAAACAATCGAGGAACAGGCGTACGGCTTGAGAATCTCCGCCGAGTAACTGAAAAATGCTCCGGAACTGAACTCGCTGGTGTTGGCACTGATTAAGACCACCCGGTCATACGATTCAAAGTTGAAAACGTCAATCTGCGCATAATAGTTGGAATCCAAATTGACTTTTTCAAATTCATGCCCTCCGGCAATGGTCGATTTGTCAATATAAACAGCCCACTCTCGTGAATTATCGCCGTTAAACGTCAAGCGGAGAATGCCGGTTGCTCCTTGAGGGAAGAAATGTATGTAGCACGCCCCATAACCTGACGGCGCGGTTGGAGAGGTCTGGAAGTTGACCGGGTACGCCACGTGAGTTCTCCCGATAGCGATTAATGGATAGCTCGACGCTTCTTCATGGTGTAAACCGTCATCTCGATTGTACGTACAATAATTCCAGGTTGTAAATTCGGCAAAGGCGGAATCTTGCGTCCACCCGTAGCGCGCCAGTAATGTATCCGAAAGGGTATTGTACACATCATCATACCGTGCCCCCTCCCATACTGAGACCAACAAAGACGTATCGAAGCGCTGAGCCAAATAGAGGTTCCAGATAAAGCAGGAATAGGCGTGATTGGTGTTTTCCATTAACGACTTTTCCGGGTAGTCGAAGAAAGAATTCAAGTAATTGTAATTGTCGTCAGAGTAGTCGAAAACCAAATCTTCCCAACTGGTCGCATCCAACTCCATATACCAGCTTCCCTCGCTGATATCGTAAGCAAACTGGATGCAGTGATGGAACTCGTGAGCCACCGTTACCTTGGCGGCTCCGTACTGGTTACCTTCCGGGTCATTGTTGGGAGGAAACCCTAAAAAGTCGTTATTGAGGACCAAATAACTGTAGTAGTCGTTCCAGGGTTCGGGTCCCGGTCCCTCCGGCTGGGCATAGCCATAGTAGCCCATTTCCTCAAAGTAGACGTCAAAGAGGGTATCTCCGCCCAACCCGCCGTCGGAAGGAGGCGGCAAAAATCCCCACGAGATTTGGATGTTATACGAGGTGTCGCAATAGGCAGCGCACTTCTCGACAAAATCCGGCACGCCGCTGGAATCGTCATCAGCCGCAGGAACCCGGTTGGTTCCTGTTGTGTCGTAGTGAAGCTTGAAAAAACCGCCCGGCGAAGTATAAACGAATTCCGTGGTGTGTCGAACGAAAGCGCTCAAGTATGCCTGCTGGGTTTCTTCGGAAAGCTGATCCCATTGCAGGATGATTTCCTTCAACAACATGGTGATGTAACGCGAGGTATATTTCTGCCCGGTTGTCAGCGCCATCGGCAAGTATTGGGGCGGAAGCTGTTCGGGGTGTTTGACGGCAGTAATCTGCAATCTGACTTTTTCATCCAATGAAAGTTTACCGTCCTGGTAGTCTTGTTCGATCGCCATCAAAGGATCCGTATTCATGCCGCTGCCGGCATACGATGTAACGGCTACTATGCAGAGTACCCCCATTATCAATGCTGTCAAACCGACCTTCATGTCCTTCAACGCTATCCTCACTTTAACTTGTTGGTTTCCTCACTGTTATCGGCGAGAATGCAAAGCTCTCCAACAGCGTCGCCTTAAGCGCCACAGGAATGATGGAAGAAAGAGAGTCGTACTTGCATCCGCTTATCATTGTGTTACTTATCCTCAATAACATACGACTTTGTTTTCCTGTTCCCCTCCTCTTTCCCTTCCTGTCCGAGTGGCGGCGATATGTACACCTATAATGTATTGAATTTCAAGAGGTTGTCAAGGGAAAAAAGAGTTACTGAAGGAAAGGAAATATTGACCGGTACCGAAGGAAAGCTGCCAGCCGTTTTTATCGGAATAAGCGACATCAAAACGCAATAGTTTGTTCTTCAAAAGACGTTCCAGAGCAAGACGCAGCCCGAAGCCGACGCTGAATCGGAAGTCCCGGAAGGTCAACGGCTCGTCGTACTTCCATGAACGAGCGGCATCCACAAAGATGACCCCGCCGACCAGCACCGTCAAAAACTCAAGCCGAGGATTGAAACGGCTTTCCACGTTAAATACCGCCTTCCGATTCCCTGTCATAAAGACCTTGTCATACCCTCGAATATCCGCCATTCCTCCCACCGAGAGGCGGTCAACATCCCCGGCGTCGTCGGAAACGTATATCCCTCGGGCGGCTATGGTGAGAGATTCCCGGGGAAAGTAATAGTAATTCGTGAGAAACTGGTTGGCTTGCCGCAGTTGACTGCTGCCCCGAAACCAAAGGTGACGCTGAAACATGATATAAAAAAGATGCTTCTTCACTCTGAACCGCTCGGCGGCACGAATCGAGACCCGGTCGAAAAGGTAATCGGTAAAGTTGGCGGTAAACGCCCGGGCATAATCCGTTCCCAAAGCCGTTCCCAGAACAAAATCTTCGGTGTAGCCGTACCCGTCGATCCGCTGCAAAGTGATAAAATTCTGGTTCAAAAAGAGCAATTGCCCCCCCAGTTGATGATACAGGGAATCAGCCGCAAAGCTTTCCTGAGCCAGAAGGCTGTCATTATAGTTGTCGGCATTGACCGTCAGGTTGAAGGTTCGCTCGAAACGGTAAGTATATTGCGGTGTTATCAATAGTTTTCGGGTGTATGTCCCGGTGCGATAGGAGCCGTAGAGGGAAAAGATATCTCCTTCATACTCAGCCTGTCCTACCAGCGCCGAATCGTTCCAGGTTTCCCGCCGCCCCGCCGTCGTTGCCACACTCACCCCAAAGGAAGAGGTTTGCTCCAAATTATAGTAAGGATGGCTGAGGTTAACTTGACGGAAAGTGCCCAAAGGATCGCCGTTGTAGACGGCGCTCAAAGCAAGGGGATAACCGAACAATCTTTTTTCCGTCAAAGACGCTTGAAAATAATTTTCATAAGAAGATTGAACGTAGTAGCTTGCCGAAAGGTAGATATTCCTCCCGAGGAGGTTCTTCTCCGTTACGGAATACTCATACCGGGTTTCGTTTCCGTCCCGTTTGATGTCCACTCCCCCGGAAAGGCTCCACTCGTCAATCGTGACCACCCGTACCTTGACCCGCCTGTTTGAAAGCGGCTTGATGCTTACCCAGGCATCGTAAATTTTCAGGCGCTGACGTAAATTCCGAGCCGTTTCCTCCGCCAACTCGGGAGAAAACGGTTCGCCGGACCTCAAGAGAATCTCCTGCCGGACAATTGATCGGCGGGTCTTGTAATGGAACTTGTTGGCAAGAGAAAAAGCGAAATGGCGGTACTTGGGACATTCCGTATCGAAGATGTTCCTATTGTCGACGATGACGCTGTCGATGAGCCATCCGCGGTAGCCGTCAAACCGGCGGGTATACCCCTCCATCACTGACGAACACGAGTTCTCACCCGCTTTCACACATGTAAAGGCAAGAACCAAACAGATAATAAGTCGAACCACGAGGCAACACAATCGCACGACAAACTCCGGCTCTTCTCAATATGCGGTGAGAGATACTCTCATCTTAACAACGTTCCATACCCCGAATCCGTCCAATATCGAGAAACGGATTCTCCCCGCTCTTTTTCCTGTCTATAATGCATACACATATCCGATGATTGCCAAACATCCGCCCAGTTTCAGCAGTATGCTCAAAAGGTAGAACAAAACGTAGAGCATCGACAAGCGGATTCGTAAGGAAAAGATCATGAGCGCCGGTATCACCCCTAAGGTGAATGCCAGCAGTGCTCCCGCCAGGCCGGTTCGCACCCCGGAAAGGGGAATGATAAGATACAAAGAGCTGTAGGCGATAGTCGGGATGAAAACAAAAAACAACATCTCCATGAAAAAGCCGACAAGGAAAGTCGGCCAGCCGTAGGGTTCTACCATATCGGCAGGAATATCCCTGAGAACGTTCAGCCTTTTCCCGAGCGCTTCCATCACGAGACTTATCAACAGCAAGTACGCTCCTCCGGCAAGCAGACAATAGCCTATCAATGAAAAAGAAATCATTTCAACCATCCTTGTTCTCGGTACCAGCGGTACGTTTCCCGTGCTCCTTGTTCAAAAGGAATCTGTGATTCAAAGCCCAGTTCCCGCTGCGCCTTGGAGACATCCACTTCCCACGACGCCAACAGCTCCCGCGCTTTCTCTCGGGTCAACATGGGCGTGGCGCCGACCAACTTGAAACTGAACTCCGAGAGGCAAGATATCGCCATAAACACAAAACCGGGAATGAAAACCGGCACCGCTTTCTTTCCGGCTCCCTTTTCCAGAAGGGTAACCAGCTCCCGTAGGGAGTAAGCCCTATTTTCTGCAATGAAATACACTTCACCGGACTTACCCGAACGTGTGACCGCCAAGAAAACAGCATGGCACAAATCATCGACGTGGATGAGTTGCAGCTTCCGTTCAGGGTTGCCCAGAAGCGGTTTGAATCTCCGATTGACCGTTTCGAAGAAGGAAAAGATTTCTTTATCGCCCGGTCCGTACACTCCCGACGGCCTCAAGACGACAACGGGAAAGGTGTCGGCAAAAGAAAGCGCCGCCCGTTCTCCGGCTAACTTTGATTTGCCGTAAACACTGATGGGGTGGGGCGTATCATCTTCTTTTATCAACCGACCGTCACGAGAAGGACCGGCGGCGGATAACGATGATATGTAGACCACTTTTTTTACCTGAGGATTGACGGCTGCAACGGCTTGAAAAAGAGCCGCTGTTCCCTTTTCGTTCACGTCATAGAAAAGCGACGGCTTTTTGGCTTTCACCACCCCGGCATTGTGGATAACATATTCAACCCCTGCCACCATCTTTTCCAATGTTTCCGGTTTGCGGACATCGCCGTAGCGGTATTCCACGTTCACCCCGTCCAGAAGTGACAGATCGGCGGTTTTGCGAACGCCCGCAATGACCCGAAATCCCTCGGCAACAAATTTCCGACACAATCGGGAACCGACAAATCCGTTGGCGCCGGTTATAAGGACACTTCTTTTCTTTGCTTCTTGCGGCGACATGAGCTGAAGGTAAGCAATTGGTCGTCATGAGACAAGTTTGTTGAAAGAAGCGCTTTATTTCAAGGAGAACTCAAACAGCTTGCGACAGAAAGAATTATTCCCCTCCCCCATAACATGCCAAAGGAAAAGCTCTTTCCTATGCCCCTTCACAATTTCTTCACGGATTTACCACAAGTCACTCTTCTGAGCTGAAAATCTCGGCGGAGAACTTGTATATTTCGGCGTTCTTGTCTTTATAGCTGTTTTTGGGCAGACCGGCTTTCAAACAGGTTTGCTCGAGAAATTCAATGACATCCCAGCCATGCTCGGTTGCCACCTGCGGGAGCAGCAAGCCGGAGTGAAGATCAAGCTTTATCATCAGCCCGTCCCTGCCGATTTCAATTTCGCTGATGTCATGCACCCGTTCCAGCGGAGACAAAATGGAGATTTCATATTCCAACTGTTCGAACTCCTCCTTCGTCAACGGCGGAAAACGAGGGTCCTCAAATGCCGCTCCTACCGCCATGTCGGCGATAGTTTGGTACAACGGCTGGTAGCCTCGGATTTGCCCGATGCAGCCGCGCAGATTGCCGTGAATTTTTAAGGTTACGAAAGCACCTTTCACTGCGCTGAGACTCTCAATGTGCGGCGGCTCGTACGGCTGCCCCATTAGTTTGGCTTTGATGGCGTCACGGGCGATGTTCAAAAGGGCGCGCTTCTCTTCTTCGGTCAACCCCGTCCTCTTCTTCAAGCGTGCTGCCGGAGCTCCGACCTCCTCCGGCTGAGATGCTTTTACTTTCTCGATGGGTATTACGGCGGAAAGATATCCCACCACTTCGTTGAAATCCCCGGTCGTTTCCCCGGAGGTCGTGTAGTGGAGAAAATACGAGCGTTTCGCTCCCAACCGCTTTGCCGCCATCATCACCGCTGCCATCGGTCCGCCGCCGCAGGCTTCCCCTTTGCCGGTCGAGAGAATTTCCAGCAGCAAGTCAGGGTCGAACTTTTCCACCGCGGTTCTAATCGTGCTGTCCAGCCGCTGAGCAACCCGTTGGGGATGAAAATGAGACAAGTCACTGGAAGCGACCATGAGACTGTTGGTGCCTTTCAACGCCGCCCCGAGTGTTTCCCCTAACGTCCGTACCGAATCCTCTTCCTGATCGCCCATGACAATCGCCACCAGTTTGAATTTTTGAAGCGCGACTTGGAGGAAAGGGAGTTGGACTTCCAAAGCATGTTCTCCCCGCGTCGAACCGCTGGCATGTCCCATCTTCGAAAAGTAGACGGTTGGGGTAATTGAAGCGATTTTTTCCGAAAGCTCTTTATCGATTTCCACCACTCCCAACGGGGTTTCGTACCCGTCGCCCTGAAAAACCGACGAACCTTGAAAGAAAACCGTATGCGAAGGAGAAACAACCACCACCGTGTCGTACTGTTCTCCCTCCAGCAACTTGTACGCATACGCCGCCGTCTTTCCCGAGTACAGATACCCGGCATGAGGTACAATCAGACCAAGCGGCTTGCCGGAGATGGGCTTCTTCTCCACTTCGGCGAACAAACCGGCGATGGTCTTGCTCAACTCGACCGGGCTGGCGGGGTAAAACATCCCCGCCACCGCAGCTTTCCTCACCTCGACGATGCTCATGGCTCTTTTTCAAGCTCCTTCGGTTGTCCGTAATTCATACCGTAGTTTACAGCAATTTTACTCAAAAGTCAAACGAGCGTTTCATTTTGAAATATTCTCTTCTCTTCCGTCCCGTCCTCTTGACATGAGGAATGTTTGAAAATTGTGCATCTTCATCCCAGGCTCGCCACCCATTCTCTATAAAGCAAACATCAATTCAGCCGAAATGTAATGTAAACGAGGGCATCCACTTTCGGACTCGGGGGCAAAGTTCACCGAGGAGGATGGGAGAGATATAGAAAGCACACCAACATTTCAAAAACACCTACTATATGAAAGGGGATAACATGAGAAAGGTGTCACTCATCATGGTGGCGGTATTTGGACTGGTGGCTATGACGACCGGAACAAGTACCCAAGCGCAGGATTACGACAGTGTCCTGAAAGCGCTCTCCAAGCTCAACGCTTCCATTCAAGTGTTGAAGCAGAACTACCCGTACAAGGACCGTATGGGAAAACAGTACGCGGAAATAAACGGACAACCGAGCGCTGCCGACTTGCAGCGGGATCCGTGGTACGAATTCGCCATCAACTTGGAAAACGTCGTTCAAGAGCTCCAAGGAATGGTGCAAGAGACGAAAAAGGTTGATGCCAACCGGCCCAAAAATATTGCTGGCATCGCTCACGGAAGAATTTCTCTTACGGGCTTCGTCCACGGGCAGTACCAAAATCAACTCGGTGACGATGCAAGCTCTACTTTTCAATCAAAGCGCGCTCGTTTAGCCGTCAAAGGACGATTGAATCAATACGCTACCATCAAGATTATGGCGGAATTCGCCAAATCACCGAAGCTCCTCGACGGAATGCTCTCGTTGAGCCCCAATCCGCACTGGGCATTCAACTTCGGTCAGTACAAACCGCCGTTCGGGACGGAATTTTTGCTTTCAGCGACGGCGCTGCCGTTTGTGAACACCTCAAGAGCAAAAAGCCTGGGGACCGACCGGGACATCGGCGCCAGCATCACCTATAAGAATCAGTTCAATAAAAACTTCGGGGTGGTCTTCTCCGCCGGTCTGTTCAACGGTTCCGGCATCAATACCTCGGATGTCAACAACGATAAAAACGTCGTCGGCAGAGCCGAGTTCAAACTTGCCAAGATGTTCTCCATTGCCGGGAACGCTCTCGTCGGCAAGACCAACGATACCGCCTCGTTGAAGCAAGACCTTACGACGTACGGCGGATCGGTGGTTTGGAACTGGAAGAACGAAACTGTTTCCGCCGAATATATCTACTCGGAAGTCGGCTCCACCAAGAAAGCCGGCTGGTACGCCTGGGCGGGACACTCATTCAATACCAATTCTTCTTTCCTGCCCACCATTCAGCTCCTCGCTCGGTATGAAGAGCTGGATAACAACCTGGATGTCAGCGGCGATAAAGTCGACCGGATTACCATAGGCACCAATCTTTACATTGACCGGAAGTACACGAAAATCCAGTTCAACTACCAAATCAACGGCGAAGAAGGAACCTCGGTCGATAACGATGAATTCTGGGCGAATTTACAAGTGGCTTTCTAACGACACTTGAACCTCTCGTGAGAAGGGTTTGAAAGATGAGAACAAAAAACACATTCCGACTGATAGCTTTTGGGCTTGCAAGTTTGATGGTTCTGGGAGTGTCATTTGCCGGTGCGACTGACTTTCCGCTCCGGGAGGAGTACCCGCAACTCACCCCGATATCGACCGACGAACTTGCCAAGATTTACGATAAGGCTATCATCATCGACGCTCGGAACCATGTGGAATACAACGTCATCCACATTAAAAACGCCAAGAACATCTTGGTCGGGAAAATGAAGAAAGCGGATCTTCTCAAGTTGAGAGGCCTTGACGATTCCCGTCCGATTGTGTTCTACTGCAACGGCACGACCTGTTCCAAGAGCTACAAAGCCACCCGGAAGGCGGTGCTGTGGGGATTCAAGAATGTCTTTGTCTACGATGCCGGTATTTTCGAATGGGCAAACACCCACCCGGAAAAGACGGAATTCTTCGGGGAGCCGATGACCGCTGAAACGGCTCAACACCAGCTCATAAAACCGGAGAAATACAAAGAACACTGCCTCTCCCCCCGGGAATTTCTTGCCAAAGTCAAAGAAGGGACATACACCCTCTTTGACATCCGAGACCGGAAAGAGCGCAATGAAATTCCCATGCGCTTGCCGGGGACGAAGAAAGTCACCCTTGACGAGTTTGTCACCTTCTTGAAAAACGAAGGAGCCATCCCGACGTCTCACCTGCTGTTTTTCGGCAACGTCGGGAAGCAGACCCGCTGGTTGCAATACTACCTCGAGAAATACGGGCGTCAGGACTACTACTTTCTGGACGGCGGGGTCAAGCGGTGGGTCGAGGAAGGATTCAACCCGGAAGGGGTGCTTTTGTCGACCACCGGTGAATAGAAGAAAAAAGCACGACGGGTGACGGAAATTCCCTCACCCGTTATATATCAAAAGGAGAAAAGACTATGCGTAAGACAATCATGGTAACCGTTCTCACGGCGGCGATCTTCTGTCTCGGAACGCTCGGATACGCTGCCGACGACAACGTCGTCAAAATCGGCGTGCTGGCAAAACGCGGCGCGGAAAAGTGTCTGGCAAAATGGATGCCGACAGCGGAATACTTGACTCAGAAGGTCGGCAAAACATTCCGCATTATTCCCTTGAAGTTTGATGCCGTGCCGATGTTTTTGAAGGACAAAAAGGTGGACTTCTTTCTCGTAAATTCCTCCATGTACGTCGACATGAAGAAACGTTTCGGCGGTGAAGCCATTGCCACCCTTATCAATTCCCGCGAAGGGAAAGCGCTCAAGGAATTCGGCGGCGTTATTTTCGTCCGTGCCGACAGTCCCATAAAGACCTTGGAAGACATCAAAGGGAAACGCTTCATGTGCGTGAAAAAGAGTTCTTTTGGCGGCTACCAAATGGCGTTGCGGACATTAAAACAACACGGCATCGACCCGGAAAAAGACTGCGCTATGTTCAAAGAAGCCGGTACTCACGACAAAGTTGTGGAAATGGTTGCCAAGGGAGTCGCCGAGGTCGGTACCGTCCGCAGTGATACCATGGAGCGGATGGCGGCGGAAGGAAAAATCAAGCTGTCCGATTTCCGGATACTCAACCGGCAGGACGGTGATTTTCCTTTTGTGTACAGCACCGAGCTCTACCCGGAATGGCCCCTCGCCAAGTGCGCTCATACCAGCCCGGAGCTGGCAAAACAGGTTGCCGAAGCGTTAATGACGATGCCGTCCGACTGTCAGGCTGCCAAGGCGGCAAAATGTATCGGTTGGACCAAACCGCTCAATTACGCCGTGGTTGAAAACCTGCTGAAAGAACTCAAGCTGGGAGCGTTTGCGTCGGCTCAATAAGACAAATGGAAACGACTCTCTCTTCTGACCCATCAGCGGAGAGAAGAAAATGCCGATAAGACAAGGGGATGAAGTTCTGCTTGCTGTTCTGGGAGGAAGAGCAAGCAGACTTCAATAGCTCATATATAAAGCATGCTGCGTGGGGGTTGTCTGATTGTCCTACGCAGCACAAAAAAAGAGGTTACGCAATCAGAGAACAACAAAGGGATAGGTGTTCAGATGAAAATTAAATCGGTGCAATTGAAAATAGCGCTCTGGGCTGGCTTTGCTTTGCTGATTACCACGGCGATTATCATTACCTACTCCGCCCTCTCAATGCGGGAAATCGCCATAAACACGGCAGAACATGACACAATTAATGCCGCCCGAACCAATGCCTTTGCCGTGAAGTTTCAGCTCGAAAAAGCGCTGGATGCAGCCAAATCGGTTGCTCAAACCCTCTCTGCCGTGAAAGATGAAAAGATTTTGCTCGACATCGGCAGAGAAGAAGCCAACGGAATCCTGCAAACCACTTTACAACGAAATCCCGAATTTGCCGGCGTCTACACGGTCTGGGAGCCGGATGCCTTCGACGGGATGGATATGGGCTATATCGATACCGACGGGCACGACAAGACCGGGCGGTTCATCCCGTATTGGAGCCGCAATCCGCAAGGAGAAATTCGCCTGAGTCCGACCATCGGCTACGATGCTAAATCCGAAAAGAACTTTTATGAGTTGTGCAAAAAGACCAAGCAAGAATGCCTTGTCAATCCCCACATGTATCCGATTCAAGGCAACAATGAGCTGGTTATCTCTTTGGTCGCTCCTATCATTGCCAACGAACGTTTCTACGGGATTACCGGCATTGACCTGCGGCTGAATAAACTACAGGAGATTGCAGACAAACTTGATATCTTTGACAAGACCGGAACCTTGGTCATCCTGAGCAACGACGGGACAATCTGCGGCGTAACGGGACACCCTGAACGGGTCGGGAAGAATATGATTGCGATTCGTGCCGCCCGCGGTGAGGACCAAGCCAAAACCAGCAAGACCCTTGCCGCCATTCAAAATGCGAAGGAAACCATCGAGTTCGCCGGAGAAAAACTTCGGGTGTTTACCCCCTTGACCGTAGGACAAACTGCCACTCCGTGGTCAGTGAAGCTGGAAGTCCCCAAGGAGATAATAACCGCCAAAGCTTCTTCGGCGATGTGGAAACAAATTCTCCTTGGTGTAATTTGTCTTTTGTTGGCGCTTGGGCTGCTTTACTTCTTTGCCAAAAAGATTGCCGACCCCATCAAGCAAGTCACAACCGTTCTCGTCGGAATCGCCAAGGGGGAAATCGACCACACCATCGAAGTCAATTCCGATGACGAGATCGGATTGCTTCAATCATCTTCAAAGGAACTTATCACCTACATCCAAGAAATTGCCGAGGCTTCCCAAAGGATTGCTCAAAATGATTTAACCGTCCAAGTGAAACCGAAATCCGAAAAGGACGTGCTGGGGAATTCCTTCAAGATCATGATTGAAAACCTCTCCGGCATGATTCGTCAGCTTGCTGATAACGCTCGTGAGTTGGTCAGCGCCGCTACTCAGATATCCTCCACCGCTGAGCAACTTTCCCAGGGAGTGAACGAGCAAGCGCAACAGATTAACCAGGTCTCTTCGGGAGTGGAAGAGGTGACCGCGACTATCGTAGAGTCGTCCCGAAACGCCGGCGAAGCCACCGACGCTTCCCGGAACGCTTCCACCACCGCTTCGACCGGCGGACAAATCGTCAGCGACACCATTCAAGGGATGCAGCGAATCGCCGACGTGGTGCGTGATTCCGCCGAGTCCATTGCCAAGCTGGCGAACTCCGCCGATCAGATCGGTGAAATCATCGGCGTCATCGACGACATCGCCGACCAAACCAACCTGTTGGCACTCAACGCCGCCATTGAAGCGGCGCGTGCCGGAGAGCAGGGGCGCGGTTTTGCGGTGGTCGCCGATGAGGTGAGAAAACTTGCCGAACGCACCAGCAAAGCCACCAGCGAAATCACCGACATGATTAAAGGCATCCAACACGAAACCGAAGATGCGGTCAATTCGATGGAAGCCGGAATTCAAGAAGTCGACAAGGGCAGAGAACTTGCCGACAAAGCCGGCAACAGCCTTAATGAAATAGTGGCAATGAACCAGCGGGTGGTCGACATGATAGAGCAAATCGCTTCGGCTGCGGAGCAACAGTCCACCGCGGCGGAGGAAATCTCTCGAAGCATCGAGCAGATCTCCAACGTTATCGACGAAACGGCGAAGGGTGCGGAACAGTCCGCCGCCGCCGCCGAAGAGCTCAACCGACAGGCGGAGGGACTCCAGCAGATGGTGTCCCGATTTAAGATTCACAGTTGAGCCTGTCCCTGATAAAGTAACCTCTTTTTTTCAAAGCGGGAGTTCTCTCCCGCTTTTTTTATGGTTTCTTTTCCACCCGACAAACACAAGCGATAAAACACTTGACTCAATGAGAACAAATTCCCATCATGGGTAAAGTCGTTCGGTTTTGAACCTCAAGCAACAGACTGCGTATCGTGTGCATAGGTAAAACAAGCTCCCGTCGCCGAAAACGGCAGAGAAGAGAATTTTCGCTTCTCTCTCACCGGCGAGAGGCTCATTCGGCACAACGACGAGATATCCAAGAGGAACCGGGGAAAGGGATAGCCTGATGGGAAATACCCGGAAGCCGACGCGTTCTTTTTATATGGGCATCCTGTGCCTCGTGCTTGGATTTGTCGCCCTTCGCACCCCACCGGTCGACGGTGCCCTGAGCCTCACCGTGGCGCCGATTCTGCTGATTTTGGGATACGTGGTTCTGATTCCGCGTGGACTTCTCCCCCGTCAAGAGAAAATGGGAAAAATATGGAGCATTTCACGGGATTCCTTTCCTGTGTGGGGAGTTTTTGCCGGAGCGTTTATTGTTTACATCCTTACTATGTACCCGGCTCCCGCCTGGTGGAGCAGCCCCGACTACATCATCGGAAGCTACACGCTTGGCATCTTAGCGCCTCCCGGCTCGGTCCTGCTCCAGCTTTTCGGGCGGCTGGCAGGATACGCTTCTTTCATTCCTTCTCCAACGGTACGAATACATATCTTGACCGCCATTGTCACCGCCCTATCGGCAGCAATTGTCTACGTCCTCTTGGTGCGGATTCTCTCGACTTTTAACCACGCTTGCCCCTTCTTGGTACAAGCGGCAAGCATCATTGCTGCTCTCTGCTTTGCTTTTACGACGTGCATCTGGCGGCACGGGACGTTCACCAACCCGTATGCTTTTTCCCTGTTGATGGCAACGATTCTCACCTTTGTTGCCTTTCGCTGGTGGGAGAGCTCGGAGCAACCCGGAGCCGGAAACTACCTCCTTCTTGCCGCCTTCCTTTTCGGCTTGGACATAAGTGTTCATCGAAGCAACCTGCTGTTTTTACCGGCGTTTCTCTTGCTGGTGCTCCTGCGGCGTCCCAGGGTCCTTTTGGACTACCGGATATGGGCGGGCGGCATTGTTCTTTTCCTGTTGGGAGCGTCGCTTCAACTGACGAACCTCTTCCGTGCCCAGCTTCACCCTGTTTTCAACCTCGGCAATCCTGATACCTTCAAAAGCCTTTGGGATTACCTGACGCTGCACCAGTTCGGCATCAAAACTTTCGGCAGCGATCTCTTACAACGAAAAGGACCTTTCTGGGATTGGCAGGTAAAACACGAGTATCTCCGCTATTTCGGCTGGAACTTCATCGGGTTCGATGCCGCAACGGAGAATGTCAAACTCACCGGAATGTTCGGTATTCCCGTAATCGTCGGGCTTGTCGGCATGATTTACCACTTCGTCCGAAAGACCAAGCAAGCCCTCTGGCTGCTCGGGATGTTTCTCTGCGCTTCTTTTATTGCTATTGTCTACCTCAACGTTCCGGAGCCGTTCTTTCGCAATATGGAGCGCCATTTTCTCGCTTCTTTCATGGTGTTCTCATTGTGGCTTGGGGTAGGCTGTTATGCCGTTCTGAACGCGACGACTCGGCTTTTGCCGCGGTATGCCGACAGCATCTGGTTTGCCTCGGCGGGGCTGTTCGTCCTTCTGCCGCTCAATGCCCTCCATGCTAACTGGAGCTCCAACAATCAAAGTCACAACTACGGCTGTCTGGCTTATGCGCGCAACATACTCGACTCATGTGAAAAAAATGCCGTTCTCTTCACCGGCGGCGATATCGACACCTTCCCCCTGTGGTATTTGCAAATCGTGGAAAACTACCGAAATGACGTCGCGGTCTTGAACCTTCCCCTGTTGAATACCGTTTGGTTTCTCCAAACGACCATGCGCTATCGCCCCGCTCTGCCTTGGTCATTGACGCCGGATTCGTTGAAAAATCTCCGTGTCGTTCCCTGGAAATCCAAAGAAGTGACCTTTGCCGGAGGCGGCTCAAAAAACAGCGTGACGGTAACTATTACTCCCACGATTGCGGACAAATACTTATTGATTCAAGACAAGGTGTTGTTGAACATTCTTGCCCACAATCAGTGGCGCAGGCCGTTGTACACCACCACCAACCGAATACTCCACGGTGACCTCGAGAGCCTTTTACGTCTTGACGGCTTGGTATGGAAGATCGAACCGGATTCCGCTAAAAGAGAAGATTACCATCCGTTGGAAGACAACCTTCTCCGTCGCTATGACTACCGAGGCTTTGAAGGAAGACGATTCCTCAGCCGCACCGAGAAAGACATCGCTCAAAATTATCGTGAAGCGTTTCAGATCTTGCTGCAACGACTCGATGTAAACGGCGCCACGGCACAGCGTGACAGCGTAAAGCAGTTATACGACCGACTGTGGCGTTAGCCCTCTCGCATCCCTCATCGTGTCAATAGATGACCGCTTCCCCTTAAAGCATTCCTTGAAGGCTGCCTTTTCATCCGTCAGCATGGAATGAGACAGGAAACGACAGGTATCGCCTCCCTGTTCTTCCGTTTGAGAATAAGGGACATTCCCTGTTGGTCATGCCGGTTATGAAAAAAATTCCGCATTGTTCAAAGATATGCCAATGCCGTCGCCTCTGATGCGTATAACACATAATCAAAGGATGCGATCAAGAAGGAGGAATAAGATTATTATTTACTTGCCAACAAGAAAGGGGAGGTGTTGATTTATTCCCCATGAGTACAAAACATACGACATTAGGTATCGACATCGGCTCCGTCTCGGTCAAGCTTGTCCTCATGGACGGGGACAGCATCGTCAAGGAAGTCTACAGCCGATTCCAAGGACGTCCTTTCGAACGGCTGCACGAGATTCTCACGGAGCAATTTCCGGAGCTTCGGAATCAAACGTTCACATTGGGCATGACCGGTATCGGCGGCAAAACCGCCCAGTCGATTTTGGGCGGAAAATTCTACGGCGAAATCGCCAGCATCGCTCACGGCAACTTTCACGTGATACCGGAGGTTCGCACCGTCATCGAGATGGGCGGAGAAGACTCCAAACTGCTCATCCTCGACAGCAGTCAAAAAATTGTCACCGACTTCGCTATGAACGCCCAATGCGCTGCGGGCACGGGCTCTTTTCTTGACCAGCAGGCAGGGCGGCTGAAAATATCCATCGAAGACGAGTTCGGAAAACTCGCACTCAAATCGAAAAATCCTCCCCGCATCGCCGGGCGGTGTTCGGTCTTTGCCAAGTCGGACATGATTCACTTGCAACAAATCGCCACCCCCGATTACGATATCGTGGCAGGCTTGTGTTTTGCCGTGGCGCGGAATTTCAAAAGCTCCATCGCCCGCGGGAAAAAATTCGACAAGCCGATTGCCTTCGAAGGAGGGGTCGCCGCTAACCCCGGCATGATTCGTGCCTTTACGGAAATCTTGGACTTGGAAAAAGACGAACTCATCATCCCTCCACATTATAACGTCATCGGCGCCGTTGGGGCGGCATTGTTGGCGCGGGAAGAAAATGCCGTGGTTGAATCTTTCGATCCGGAACGAATCGCCGCCTACTTGAAATTCCGCACCGTTCCCGAATCGGGACGAGATGCACTCTCGTTCGATTATCCCGATTCCAAGTATTATAGTATTACTTTAGCTGAGCGACCGAAAGACATTGATAACCTTGAGGTTTTTCTCGGCATTGACATCGGTTCACTTTCGACGAACGTGGTATTGATTGATAAAGACAATCACGTCATCGCCCGTCGTTACCTGATGACCGAAGGGCGTCCCATCGAAGCGGTACGCCGCGGGCTGGCGGAAATCGGCGAAGAAGTCGGCAACAGAGTCATCGTCAAAGCGGTGGGAACGACCGGCTCGGGACGCTACCTCATCGGGGATTTTGTCGGTGCCGATGTCGTTCGCAACGAAATCACCGCTCAAGCGACGGCGGCGATTGACATCGATCCGAACGTCGACACTATCTTTGAAATCGGCGGGCAGGATTCGAAATACATATCCATCGACAAGCAAGCGGTGGTCGACTTCGAAATGAACAAAGCCTGCGCCGCCGGTACCGGTTCTTTCCTTCAAGAGCAGGCGGAAAAACTCAACATCCAGATTGAAACGGAATTCGGCGAAAAAGCGCTCCACGCCAAATGTCCGGTCGGATGCGGCGAACGGTGTACCGTCTTCATGGAATCGGACCTGGTCGCTCACCAGCGCAGCGGTGCCAGCAAGGATGACTTACTGGCGGGATTGGCATATTCCATTGCCAGCAACTACCTCACCAAAGTGGTCGGGGACCGCCGGATAGGAAACCATATCTTCTTCCAGGGCGGCGTAGCGTGGAACAAAGCGGTGGTGGCGGCGTTCGAGAAGCTCCTCGGGAAAAAGATAACCGTCCCCCCGCACCATGACGTTACCGGTGCCATCGGAGCGGCAATTCTCGCCAAAGAGAAAATAGCCGAGCCGGGTTTCCAAACCAACTTCAAAGGATTTGACCTGCACAAACGGCATTACGAGATTGAGTCGTTCGTGTGTGAAGACTGCGCCAACCAGTGCGAAATCCATAAAGTGGAAATCGAAGGGGAAGAACCGCTGTACTATGGCGCCCGCTGCGAAAAGTACGACATCAAACAACGGACCGCAAAGCAACTCCCCCCAGACTACATGAAACTGCGCCACAAGCTCCTTTTCAAACGATACCAAAAGTTCACCAAGCCCAAAGTCATCCGCGGGCGTATCGGCATTCCGATGGTCTTGCACTTTTACGACTATTATCCCTTCTGGCGGGCGTTTTTCGAAGCGTTGAACTTCCGCGTCGTCAACTCCAACCTCTCGAATAAGAAAATCGCCGAAGACGCCCTTGAACTTTTTACGGCGGAAACCTGCTACCCCATCAAAATGGTGTACGGTCACATCGCCAACCTCATCGAGAAAAAAGTCGATGCCATTTTTCTCCCGGCTTTGATTAAAATGGCGGTCGACGACGAGGATTCCGACAACGGCGCCTACTACTGTCCGTACGTCCAATCCGTCGGCTCTTCGATTCGGGCTCGTTTTGACTTCGACAGTTTGAACATCACGTTTCTCAATTCGCCCATCTCTTTCAGTTCCGATATGAACGAGCTGCACCAACGCATGAAGCATCTGGCGGATGATTTAGACCTTTCCGACAGCGAATACAAGAAAGCGCTGGAGGCGGGATTCCGCGCTTATCAAACCTACCGGCGGAGCCTGATTGAAGAAGGACGAAAAATTCTCGAGGAATTGGAGCCGGACGAAAAGGCGTTGGTTATCGTCAGCCGTCCGTACAACGGCAATGACCGCTGGCTCTCCCTGGAGTTGCCCGATAAGATCCGCAAGCTGGGACTCAAAGCCATCCCCATCGATTTCCTTCCCATTGCCGATGATGAAGCCGATTACTCCTACATGTACTGGCGGTATGGCCGATCGATTCTGGCGGCGGGGGATTACATCCGCAAGCATCCCAATTTGTTTGCCGTCTACATCACCTCCTTCGGCTGCGGTCCCGATTCGTTTATCACCCACTTCTTCCGCAAGCTCATGTACGGGAAACCGTTCCTCCAGCTTGAACTCGACGAACACTCCGCCGACGCCGGTTTGATTACCCGTTGCGAAGCGTTTGTCGATTCTCTCCGCTTTTACACGTTCAGTATGCCGGTCAGCAGTTTCAACATCGCCTGCGACGATTTCCGTCCCTTTGAAAAGACCATCTATATTCCGAACATGTGTGACCATGCCTACGTCTTGCGGGCGGCGTTCGAGCGTTTCGGCTTGACGGCGGAAGTGCTGGACGAACCGGATGAATTAACGCTTGAGTACGGGAAAAAGTTCTCTTCCGGCAAGGAATGTTTCCCGTTGGTCGTTACCACCGGTGATATGATAAAGAAAATCAAATCCGAGGATTTCGACCCGAGTCGTACCGTCTTTTTCATGCCCGGCGCCGACGGTCCGTGCCGCTTCGGGTTGTACAGCCAGTATCACCGGATTGTGTTGGACGACCTGGGCTACCATGAGGTGCCCATCTTCTCCCCCAACTCGAAGGACGGCTATTCCGGTTTCGGTATCGAAGACGGCACCACTTTCCGCAAACTAACCTGGCAAGGGCTGGTCTTTCTCGACTACCTGATGAAACTGCTTCACCACACTCGTCCGTATGAAGTCAATCCGGGCGAAACGGAAAAAGTCTATTACCATTACATCCATCGCCTGAGCCGGACGATGATTCGGGAAGAATCGTTCGAAGCGTTGGCGCGGGATGCCGTTAACGATTTTCTCAAGATAGAGACGATAGACGAAAGATTCCCGCTGGTGGGGGTCGTCGGGGAAATCTACCTTCGCAATAACCGCTTTTCCAACAACCACCTCATCGAAAAGCTGGAGAAACTGGGTCTCCAGGTCTGGCTGGCACCTTTCTGCGAATGGCCGATGTACACTTCTCTTGATTATCAACGGGATGCTCTCCGCGACCGCCGACTCAAAGATTTTCTCCGCGGCAGCCTGCAAGTCTTCATCCAACGTCGGCATGAACATAAAATCGCCAAGTATTTCACCAGGCTAGCGCAGTTGGAAGAAGACTACCCCGTCGGGAAAATGATGAACCTGGCGACGAGATACCTTCCTCTCGATTTCAAAGGAGAAGCCATCCTCTCGGTCGGGAAAGCCATAGAGATGACCTTCGAAGGCGTGTCGGGGATTGTCAACGCCATGCCGTTCAACTGTATGCCCGGCACGGTGGTCAGTTCCTTGTCCAAGAAAATCTCGGAGGATTTGGGCGGTATCCCGTGGTTGAACATCAGTTACGAAGGACTGCGCGATTCCGGCGAAGATACCCGACTGGAGGCGTTTGCCGAGCAGGTTCGCTCGTTTGCCAAGAGCGTCACCTTTCGAGAGAAATCCTTCCGCTACCGATAACCGATAACCGACAAACAGGATAAAGGTTGATTTCTCTTCGGCAATACATATATTGGGTGCGATGAAAACATTCGACTGAAGAGGGTTGTTCTTCGAGAAGAAAGAGTACTTTTCTCGATGTTACGGAACTTCAGGAAACAAGAAGTGTTATACAGAAACAAAAAGAATCGTGATGATAGATGAAAATGGAGGAGTTAGATGAGCAAACCTGTTCATGTAACTGACGACACGTTTGAAGCGGAAGTTATTCAATCAGATAAACCGGTTATTGTCGACTTTTGGGCGACCTGGTGCGGTCCGTGCAAGATGATTGCTCCCATCTTGGAAGAAATCGCCGACGAGTATTCCGATAAGCTCAAAGTTGCCAAGCTGGATGTCGATTCCAACAATCTGACGGCGGGAAGATACGGTATTATGTCGATTCCGTCGTTGTTGGTTTTCAAGGACGGGCAGGAAGTCGACCGGGTAATCGGAGCGGTACCCAAATCCCACTTGGTTTCCCGTTTAGAGAAAATTCTCTCGTAATTCCCTATAGACGAAAAGCCGGTTTGAAACTCCTCAGACCGGCTTTTTTCTGCATACAAATTGAACAAAAGGTACTTCTCATCACGCGATATACCGCAAAAGAGCGCAAAAGACTTGATTTTTTGACAAAAACATGAAACTATTGCATAAAATATGTATGACCTCGTTATTTTAATAGTATTCGTAGTTGTCTGGTATATCCTGATGGCGAAGGTTTTTCCCCGGTTTGGGGTAGGCACCTGAATGGCTCCTCCCTGCACCCTTCCGGAGGAAGAAAACAAGAACGAAACGGCGGCAAGCGGAGAGAAAACGTCGGGTGATGGGGAGAAAAGCCCCTGAGGATAAATGATTTTGCGGAACACCCGATAACTGAAACAGATGAAAAGTTATGAGTTTACAGAGCGCTCGTTCCGGCGCGGGGGAGGTTTTGGAAGTCTGATATCGCCTTTTATTAAGGTGATGCTCATCTCCAACGTCGCTGTTTTCTTCGTCCAAAAGTTTTACCCTCCCCTGACGTTTCTGCTTGGTTTGACCCCGGCACGTTTTTTTGCCGATTTCCCCAATGCCGTATATCAACCCTTCACCTATATGTTTCTGCACGGGAATTTCTGGCATCTCTTCTTCAACATGTTCGCCCTGTGGATTTTCGGAACGGAAATCGAGCGCCTCTGGGGAAGTAAACGTTTTGCCAAGTTTTACTTGTTCGGCGGCATCTCCGGAGCGGTGCTCAGTCTGATTTTCAATTATTCTCAGCCCTACCCCATAATCGGCGCTTCCGCCGCCATCTATGCCCTTCTCGTCGCTTATTGGATTATGTTCCCGAACAGATACTTGTACATCTACTTCCTCATCCCCATCAAAGTCAAATGGGCGATTCCGGGAATGATGGTGTTGGGATTCTTGTTCTCAGGCGCCAATATCGCTCACATGGCTCATCTGGGCGGTGCTCTCTTCGGGTTGATATACATGAAATCGGATCTACGGCTGATTCGGCTATCGCAACGATGGCATAACTGGCAGCATCGCCGAAAAGAAGCCAAATTAGAGAAAAACAGACAAAACGCCGAAGATATTATGAAGCGGGTAGACGCCATACTCGACAAAATAAACGAGGTCGGTATTGAGAATCTCAGCAAGAGTGAGCGGAAATTTCTCGAAGAAGCTTCGTCCAAGTTGTCCAAAAAAGATTCGGAAGGCAGTGTACGCTAAATGAGAAAACGAGTCCTTTTGGCAGAGCAATCCGACGCTATTCGCGGGGTAGCTGAAACCCTCTTGAGACAAAACGGATTCGAGGTCATTTCGGTGGGAACGGCGGACAAGGCGCTGGAGGTGCTCAACTTCACCCGACCGGATCTTGTTATTATCGGCGGTGAACTGCGTTCTTCCGACGGGCTGAGTTTGTACGAACGCGTGAAGAAAGATCCCAAGGGTTCCCAAATCGCCATGTTGATTTTCGATGCTCCCAATACTCAGCTTTCCGTCCCACCGGAAATGATTATTCCCCGCCCCTTCGATGCTGATGATTTTTTACAGAAGGTCACTTCCCTCACTGCCGCCGCGGAAAAGCCCGCTTCTCCCCCGCCGGAAAATCCCTTGACGCAAGCGGAACTGGACGATGATTTTCTTGATGCCGCCCTCGGTATCGACCGGATCGATGTTACCGACTCGGAGGTAATGGATAAGACAACCATCACCAGTAAGAAAAGCGGTACCAAGCCGCCGGAGAAGTTTATCGGCTTCGATAATGTCGAACAGGAAACGGAAAAACACTCCGACAGCACCAAAGTGGAGACCATTCTCATCCAGGACAGCGATACCACCGATATCCGCCATCCCCAACCTTCGCAAGCTCAGGCATCCCCTCCCGGCGCCAACGAAAGCGACGAACTCGAAATTTTAACCGACCAGTACGGTTTGGCAAATCCCGAAGCGCTTCACGTGGAAGTCGACAGTCAAGTGCACGACTACGAATGGTTCATTGGCGAAATGCGCAAAGAAGGCGAAGCTCCGGCATCTTCCCCCAGCCCGACTCCTTCTTCTCCCTCCTCTTCTCAATCGGTGCCGCCGTCCGAAGCATTGGACATCACCAGTCCCGCTTCGGTCGTCGATCCGATTACTCCGGCTCCCGCTTCCCCATCCCCTTCTCAACCGGCGCCGAACAACCAAGAAAAGGTGAAGCAGTTTCTCGATGAATTCAAAAAAGAAGTGGAAAAATTCCATTCCGACGAAATGGCTCACTATGAAAAGCTCGAGGAAAAACATCTTCCCGCTTCTCAGCAACAGCCGTCAAACCGCTCGTGGCAGGAGCTGACCGAAACCTTCTCGCCCGACGAAATTCACCTCTTTACCCAAGCATTCCGGAAAGAGCTCGCTGAAAAAATTGCGGAAAAAATCGTCGCCAAAATTGATCAGGACGAGCTTATCACTTTGCTCAAGAACGAAATCATTGCCTATATCCGAAACAAATAAGAAAAATCGGGGCTTTATTTTCCAAACCTTTCCATGTATTCTTATGTTCTATTAACTATACGTGGAACCAAAATCGAGATTGAGATGAAAAAGGTAATGCGTGATGAAAAAGTATCTCCGAACATTCAAAAACGGCAACAAATGTCCTCATAAGCGGAAACCCCGAAACAACGTTCCTCAGCTAATTATGGCGGTGACAATTCTTTTGTCCCTGTTTGCCGTCTCATCTATCTCCGCTCAGTCCGGCTTCGACATGTTTGAAGACGAGCCGCAAAGGAACAATCTTGTCACGGTGGAGACCCGTTTTTCCATGAGTGAAGCGAAACCGGGAGAGACCTATCAAGCGGCGGCTGTCGTCACCATCGACCCGGAATGGCATATCAACTCGGCGAAACCGTATCAAGATTGGCTTATCCCGGCGGAACTCTCGTTCGACACTCTTCCCGGCGTCACTCCTCATGACGTCACCTACCCCGACGGTTCCGACGCGGTGCTCATTGACGAAAAAATTTCGGTCTACAGCGGGAAAGTCGTCATTCCGTTCTTGGTGACGATTGATAACAATATATCAGCGAAAAAAATCTCTCTTCCCGTTCGCTTTTCTTTTCAACCGTGCAACGATAAACAATGCCTCCCTCCGAAAACCATAGAAGCTCCTCTGAGAATAACCATAGGTGAGAACGGAACCCCTCTCAACGCCGAACTCTTCTCATCAATCGAGCCCACACCAACTCCCTCTTCTTCTTCGGAAGAACCGTCCTCCGCCCCAACGGAAGAGAACGAAATTGAGCGCCTGATACACAAGTACGGATTCTGGGGATACTTCATCGCGCTCGGATTGGCATTTTTAACCGGCTTGCTTCTTTCGTTTTCACCGTGCACGTACCCTATGATACCAATTACCGTCAGCATCTTCGCCGGACAACAACGCACCCTGGCGAAAGGTTTCATCTTGTCCTTGGTTTATGTCGGTTCCATGGCGGTTATCTACGGCATCATGGGACTGATAGTGTCGCTTATCGGAGGGGTGTTTGGCGCCTGGCTTGCCAGTCCGGCGGTGGTAATCGGCATCGCCATTGTTTTCGTCATTTTCTCTCTTTCTATGTTCGGTTTGTATGAATTGCAGGTTCCCTCTTCCCTCCGACAGAAGCTCGGCACCACCAAACAAGGGGGCGGTATCGTCAGCTCAATTGTTTTGGGCGTGGTAGCTGCGCTGGTTGTCTCCCCGTGCGTGGGACCCTTTGTCGCCGGTATCTTGCTCTATGTCGCCACCAGCGGCTCGCCGGTCATCGGATTCTTGGTTCTTTTCGTGTTCGCTTTAGGTCTGGGAACCCTCTACATCATTATCGGGATGTTCTCATCCGCTATCAGCAAACTTCCCGGCGCCGGAGAGTGGATGGAGTCCATCAAGAAGTTTTTTGGTTTTGTCTTGCTTATCATGGCGCTTTACTTCCTGCGAACCATCATTTCCCCGACCCTAAACGCCATACTGACCAGTCTGGTCATGATAGCCTTTGCCGTCTTCTGGGGCGGTCTTGACCGTTTGACCCCGGAGGCGGGCTTCTTCTTACGCTTGAAAAAGTTCGCCGGATTGTTGGCACTGATAGTCGGGGTATACCTCTTCGCGGGTACTTTGCTCACGCAAGGGCTCATTCTCCCTCCCGCTTCAGAGTGGCTGCCTGCTTCCAGTGTCGCCGTCGGAGAACGGAAGCATGGTCTCATCGAGTGGGAGACAAACCTTGAAGAAGGGCTGGCTCGAGCCAAGCAAGAGCAAAAGCCGGTTTTAATCGACACCTGGGCGACCTGGTGCGCCAATTGCCGAGTATTGGAGAAGAAAACGTTCAACAATCCCCGGGTCGCCGCGGAAGCGAAGCGGTTTGTCGCCATCAAAGTCCAACTGGAAAACGCCGGTACCGAGATTACGAAAGACTTCATGAAACGCTTTGGAATGAAACATTATTCCTTACCGACGACCTTACTCTTGGATTCCTCCGGCAAAGTAAAGCGCATCTTGAAGGGCGTTATCGAACCGGATGATATGATAGCGGAGATGCAAAAAGTACGGTAAGATCACCCCGATATTTTCCGTTTACGATGTGAAGATGTTTTGCCGTTTTTCCGCACCAGAGAGCGGCAAAACATCTTTTTTTCTTGCGCCGTGCTTGACTGCCCTGAACGAGGTTCATATATTAGCCCGCAAATGAACACTTCATACAAAGTGAGAGTATGCCGCCGAAGAAACAGAATGACGCAGTCATAGCCATATGTGTTCAGGAGCCGTACGAAGACGGTTCTACCATGGATTTCGGTATCATTACCGGCGATAATCTACGGTTTCTGCATCAAGCTTTTATCACCGACACAATAACGAATTGTCTCGACGTCAAGAATGTTGACGTTCGTTTGTACTATATCAATTCCCCCGAACGGAAACGCCTTGTGGAAATCGTGACCGGCTATTTGAAAAAGAAGTTGTCGAACGTCAAGGGACAGCCCTTCAAAAACCGGTTCAAATCGTTCGAATTGGAACATGAACGCTGGGGAATCCGCATCGACAAAGTGTTCCGAGACTGCTTTGCCGCCGGATACAAACACGTACTCGTTATCGGCAGTCGTACCCCCACCATTCGCCCGGCGATGATGCAGCGGGCTTTGAAGATGCTTAGCGAGTCGGATGCGGTCTTCGGACCGACCCCGGAAGGCAGGTACTATATCATCGGTATGTCCAATTCCTACCAAATCAATCTGGCGGACTTCGATTGGAAATCGCCTGCTATCTATTCGGAGGTTGCCGAAGCCTTTACCAAGAAGCAACTGGCGTGGTCGGAACTGGAAATCTGGTATGCGGTCGAAAGCCCGGAAGAATTGGAAATCATGGTGCGGGACATCAACCAGTTCCGTTACGAAGGAGACAACAACACGGCGAAAGAGACCGAAATCGTCATGGAACGCATTCTTGCCAAGCTGGAGTAACCGATGGAACGAGAACTGCAAAAATTGTCGTGGCTCAAAGTCAAAGAGCTGGTACCCCAAACGATTCAGACTATTTTCCTTCCTGTCGGGACTACCGAAGCGCACGGCTCCGCTTGCCTCGGTACTGACAATTACATTCCGGAAGCCCTCTCGTTGGAATTCGCCGAACGGTTCAACGGCTTGGTGGCTCCGACCTTAGGTTACGGCATTACCCGCTCGCTCTATCGTTACCCGGGTGGAATCACCATCCGCCCCGACACCTACGCGCTTTTCCTCCAGGATATTCTCACCTCTTTTGCCGACACTGGCTTCACCAACATCTTTCTCATCAACGGGCATGGCGGAAATAACACGGTGCTCAAAAACGTGGCTCAAGATTTTCATTATAGCCATAAAGTCAACGTAGCCGTCATTCACTGGTGGATGATTTGCGAATCGATGACAACCGAGTTCTGGGGACATGCGGGCGGTCACGCCGGTACCGACGAAACGGCAATGGTTCTCGCGTTGGACCCGAATCTTGTCGACGAAAAAACATACGACCCGGCTTTGGCGTATCAGTTCCAACCCGGAGCGGATGTCTACCCCGTCCCCGGTTCCATCCTTTTGTACAAAAAAGAGGAAGGATACCCGGAGTTCAACGTCGAAAAATCAAAAGAATACTACCGGAAAGTCGTCACCACGGTGGGGGATTTCATCGAGTTAGTGCTTTCACGTTGGCGGAAGTTCGGCTTTTAGCCCTTCCTAAAATTTGTCGATATAGGTTATGCGTATTTCGCGGGTGAGTGTCTCCGACTCACGGCGATTTATCAGCAAGTCCTTCATCAACGCTTCCAGCTCCAAGTTCTCGGTGAAGAGCCACTTCACGGAAAAATTCAAGTAACCTCGTCCCTTGCCGGCAAAATTATACGGCGTCCCGTCAGGCAGGGTCGATTTGTCGTCATTCAAAGCGGCGTCTATCTCTGCTAAGAAGGCAAGGTTATACTTGAAGGTCGCGTCAAAACCGACGAAGAAATTCAAATCTCTGTCGTGATCGACCTCGTTTTCAAGAGAGTAATTCACCCCAACATGCCATCCCGAGGTCCACTGGTAGAAGTAGAAACTCCGGCTTGCCACCAGGTAGAATCCTCTCGACTTGAAAGTATACCGGCGGAGCTCAGCGTTCCACCCGCCCACTCCTTGAGAAGAAAACCCGATTGTTATCGCAGGGAAATACTCCATTTCGTCAATCATCCGAAGTTTGACATTGAACTCGATGCGGGGGTTCCAGGTCGGCTCTCGGTTCGAAATGACGTCTTCCGCCCCGAAGGCGACTCCCAACATCAAACGATTGGACAGCCCGATATCCGCATTTGCCAAAGCCCCGCCATTGGGATAGAATCGAAAGCCGATACAGTAATAGGCGCGAGGCAAAGTACCTGCCGTGGGCGCATCCACCAACCATCGCGGCGGCACTTCAAACAAACTGCCCTGCTGAAGTCCGAAAGCATCGGAGAGGGGCATAACTAAAGCGGCTAAAAAAAACAAGATTGAGCATATATGTTTCAAGGAATATTTCATCTTTTCACCTCGCTTGTGATATCCGTGTCAAAAAACTCTCCAATGTACACAATAGAGACATGACTAAAGACAAGTCAACAAAAAGCTCGAACGTCGATGAAGGCGACTCAATCGGCATGCTCTTTGGCTATCGGTATAACAGTAAATGTCAAGAAAGACGAATAGCCCCATCAACCGTCAGGAAAGGATTCCTGACGGCGCAACAATTCATCTACTGGGTATGTTACTTTGACGGCTCAAAGGCAGACAAGAACGTCTGCCGTCTGTGGTTTCTACCGTTTTTTTCCCAAAAGCGCACTCCGAGAGCAGGAGAAAAATTCAGGACAGTTTGTTTCCCGGCAAAGCTCTTTGCACGGCATCACACAGCGTGCACGAGTTTCCGAAAATGTGTGGAAAGAAGATCGGTTATCTCTCCTGAAGGGAGATGATGTTTCCCGTACGGTGTTCTGATAAAGCCAACACCCACGACAAGCTTCAGCGAACTTGAGATAAACACCTCGTCCGCCTCCAACAGTCCGGAGAGGGTGGTATTCTTCTCGGAGATTTTCATCCCTAACTTGGTAGCTTCTTTCAACACCACCCGCCGTGTTACCCCTTCGAGGCATCCTGCCGTCAACGGAGGCGTGTAAATTCGCCCTCCCTTCACCCAGTAAACGTTTGCAGAGGTCACTTCCGCCACCTGGCTTCTTTGATTCAATAAAAGAGCATCGTCACACCCCTTTTTTCGTGCTTGCTTCAAAGCGGCGGCATGGATGGCATACGAGAGCGTCTTGATGCGGCGAAAGACCGACCGTTGGTCGACCCGAAAATCAGACACCCACAAGCGATACGGCTCTTCCGGCAATTGATGCGGAGAAGCGCTGAGAATCACCTGTGGCTTCCCCTGTTTGCCGACCCACCGTGCCGATTCGCCGCTGGTGACGGTCAGCCGCAATTTCTTGATATAATCGGGATGACGGCGGATAGTTTTTTTCATCCACTTCGATAAAATGTCGAAGGAAACGGGAATCTCCAATCCGATGACCCTGGCTCCTCGTCGGAGACGCTGCAAATGTTCCTTCTCAAAAATAATCGTCTCCCCTACCGCCAGAAGCGTTTCAAACAACCCCTCCGCATAGAGCAGAGCATTATCGAACACCGAGATTTTATCTTTTCCACGCGGCACCAACCGTCCGTTAATCGTCGTCACAACTTTCAACGCCTTTTCCTTTCCTCTCATATCCGTCTCTATTCCCGTCACACGCTTCGTCACACCGACAAACCAACTCCAAGCATAGGGAGAAGGACGATTGTCTGTCAAGTGAGTTTCGTTGACTTTTGGCGAAACTATGATATACTGCTGGCTATGGAAGCGCTGAAGTTACTGTTCGTGTTGGCATTAATCATCGTCGCCCTGCGAAAGAAGCTATCGGTCGGTATAACTCTCTTCGGCGCTGGTCTCGTCACTGCTCTCATCTACCGGGTAGACTTTGCCCTCCTGTTGGAGGGATACTGGGAGCTTCTGAAGTCAAAACGGTTTATTTCTCTTACCTCCGTCATATTGTTGATAACCATTTTGGGGCAGCTTTTGAAAGAACTGAAGTTCCTGGACAAACTGACCGACGCCTGTAGGAGCCTCCCGGGCGGGAACAAAACCGCTGTGGCGGTGCTGCCGCCGTTGGTCGGACTGATGCCGATGCCCGGCGGCTCGTTGCTGTCGGCTCCGCTGGTAGGGAACGTCCTTTCCGACGAAAAATACGCCCCGCACTTCCGAACCGCCAGCAATTACTGGTTCCGGCACATCGTCGAATTTTTTTGGCCCATCTATCCCGGAATAATTCTCACTGAAGCCATCACCGGTATGCCCATCGGCAAAGTTTCGCTCATCCAGTTTCCTTTTACGATTATCATGACCGGTTTGGGGCTGATATTTTTCATCCGAAAAATCGACAATCACAGCCGTTCCGCCCCTCACCTCTTCACCGCCCTGTGGGGCATTCTCAAAAGCATCTGGCCTATCGCTCTGGCGATTCTCATTTACGGTGTTTTCAAAGTCAACCTCGCCCTTGCCGTTCTAAGCGCCGTGATAATCCTCATCCTTACTGCCCGACCTTCACGTGATAGTTTACGTACCGCCCTCAAACACGGTTTGTCATATAAACTTATCTTCCTGATATACGGAACCCTCTCCTTCCAGACCGCGCTGGAGCTCTCCGGCGCCATCGGTTCTATCCCAAAGCTGACCACCCAGCTCAACCTTCCCGAAGAGCTCGTAATATTTCTTGTCTGCTTCACGGCGGGGATTCTGACCGGTATGGTCGCTGCCTTTGTCGCCCTCAGCTATACCCTGTTAGCCGGGTTTCTCTATCTGCCGGAAATCGTCCCGGCTCATATTATGCTGGCGTACCTCTCCGGCTATCTGGGCATGATTCTTTCCCCTACTCACCTTTGCCTTATCCTGACCAACGAATATTTCCACAGTGATCTGCTCAAAGTATACCGGCAAATCATTATCCCGGTTATCCTATTGGGACTGTTGGGCTTCTTGGTCTATCTTTCTCCCTGGCCAGCGCTTTTTTAGCCTTTTTGAGAGAAAATGTCTTATATTTGAACAGAAACTCTAAAATCGGCATAACTTTTTGCCAATCAGGCAGGTGAGCCAAAAGGACGATAAGAAAAAAAGGAACTTTCTCCGCTCGGGAGGGTAATACTTATAGTTACATTTTTTGATGGTGAAAATATGGGAAAAGAAGCGGAAAAAGACATCGACTATAAGCTCATGAGAGCGGTCCAAAAAGGCGACATGGTTGCGTTCAACCAGTTGGTCGACCGTTACAAGGACCGGTTGATGAACGTCATCGGACGAATGCTCTCCTCGCAAGACGAGGCGGAAGATATAGTCCAAGAAACCTTTGTCCGGGTATATCAACATCGGCAGTCGTTCAACTTTCAGCACTGCTTTTCGACGTGGATATATACCATCGCGCTGAATCTGGCTCGAAACGAGCTGCGGAAGAGAAAGAAATTCAAGTTCCTTGATATTACCGATATGAAGGGGAATGAATCCGAATTTGCGGTGGAAATGAAGCTCCCCAGCCGCTTACCTCAGGCTCTGGACAGCGCCATTAGATCTTTACCGGAGAAATACCGGCTGGCGTTTGTCCTCCGGGATATCCAAGAACTCCCGTACGAAGAAGTCGCCAAGGTTTTGTCCATTCCCCTCGGGACGGTCAAATCGCGGGTCAATCGTGCCCGGATGATGTTACGTGAAAAATTACAACCGAAACTGGAGGGTTATAATGCGCTGTCGAAGAGTACGCTCCTACCTGTCAGCATACTGTAACGACGAGCTGAACGGTAGCCGCAAGCAGGCTATCAGCGAGCATCTTTCGACGTGCTCGGCGTGCCGACGGGAGGAGGCATTTTATCGGTCGATGGTTCAAGCGAAAGCAGAGCTGAACAGCTTGAAGGTCGCCGATGATTTCAACCACAAATTGCTCAACCGGATCGCCCAAGAGCGCTTCGCCGAAACGCGAAGCAAAGCATACCTTCCCAAGCGGGCGCCGGTGGTCTTGTGGCGACAGGTCATTCCGGCTTTCGTGACGACCTGCATGGTGATTCTGTTGGCGGTGATAAACTTCTCTCCTTCCCACCATTCTTCCCCGAACGAATTTTCGGTCGCCCTCGACGATTCTTACCTGACGGCGCAACCGCTCCATAACACTATAAGCTCGACCCACCTTACCCCCGACTGGACGCTGAGAGACCAAATCGCCTTGGCGGAAAGAATGAATCAACTGTCGAGCTCCATTGCCCGGCAAGAAATTTTGCACTCACTGGAACACTCGGCGGGCTTTATGATGGCTTCGTCCCGCTCGACGCCGCCGGCTCCCTATGCACCGGGGTACTACCAAGTACGACAAGTCATCAAAAAGTTTATTCCTCCCAGCACTCAATTAGAGAAGGAGGGTGGAAGGGTATACTAAAATGCTCATGCGCTTATCGACGACCGCCAAAAAAATCACGAAGATGACTTTTTGGGCGGTCTTTTTTTCAGCCGTCACCACGGTGACACTCTCAGCCGAACCGGCTATTGGAGAACTGGAAAAGGGACTGAACGAGCTCATCTATCGTCTCTCCCGGTCGGTAGTCACGGTGGAATCGTACGGCGGCGGTTCCCCCGGCTGTCCGAAAGACGAAGCGGTGCAGAGCTTGATTTCTTCGGGGCTTATCTATGATATGCTCGGGCACATCTTGGTCTCGGCACAAGCAGTCTCCGGAAAAGAACACATCATCGTCCATTTCGGCAACACCACCCTCCCGGCACAAATCCGCGGTATCGACTACCGCACCGGCTTGGCGGTGATATATGTCAACAGCAGAATCGGCACCCCGGTGACGCTGGGCGGCAGTGGAAGCTGCGCCGGACAAATGGTTATCGCTATCGGCAACTCATACGGCTTACCGGCATGTCCTTCCTTGGGCTTTTGTGCCGGTTCCCGCCCCGACGAGATGATACAGTTTTCCGCTCCCATCACCTCCGGCACCGTCGGCGGAGGGGTGTTTGATTTATCCGGGAAGTTACTCGGGCTTATCACGGGAGGGCTCGGCTCGGAAGGAAAACTTGAAGTCGGTTTGGCTATCCCGGCGAAAAAAATTCCCGACATTGTCCATCACCTCTTGACCAAAGGCGACCGACCGGTCGGCTATTTGGGAATCACCACGGCGGACATCGAAATCGTTCCGGGGATTACTCTGACGCCCAGCACCCAGCTTGCTCGAGCCGTTGCCAGCAGCAACCATGTCATTAACAAAGGAGTCATGGTTACCCGCGTATTGCCTTCTTCCCCAGCCGCCAAAGCAGGACTGCGCAAAGGTGATCTGCTTTTGAGCGTGAACCACAAACCGTTGGAATCGGCCCTCGAGCTGAAAAACCTTATCCAACAGCTCTCCCCCGGCACGATTATCGAAGTCGGACTCCTGCGTAACAATACCCCCTACCATGTCCGACTGAAAGTGGGAAAACTGTCCTCTCCCTTGACGGTATCGAAGGCGTCGTATGCGCTTCCGTACCAAAGCAGGTATGAAAATACCTTGCTCAAACAAATCGACTCTCTCAAAAAGACCCTCGCCGACCTCGAAAGGCAATTGAAAGAGCAACAAAAGTAGACAAGTTTCCAATTGCGAAGGGCGCCGTTCTGCCATTTCTTTATGCCATGAATTACGGCTTCCGTCGCGAGAAATTTTACGAGCGCTTGAGGAATTTTGCCCCCGCGCGGCACCATCAAACGCGCCTGCTGGCACTTTATTCCGCAGCGATTGCAGTTGCCGAACCGGAAGGGTTGGATATGGCGGTAGAGCACTGTCGGAGGCATCAGCTTGAGCGAAGCCTGCTGTATGAAATCGTCCTGCAATCGTACTTATTCCTCGGTTTTCCCCGTATGTTGCGCGCCGCCGAGCACCTCCACTCCCGATTGCCCGCCCCCGACAGCGCATCTCAACTCCATCAGGTAGATGCGGATGAATCAAAAGAATGGTTCACCCGCGGGGTGGCTCTCTGCCAGAAGGTCTATGCGACAAACTACGACCGCTTGAAAGAACGAGTGGAGCACCTTGCGCCGGAAATTTTTCGCTGGATGGTCATCGAAGGGTACGGAAAGGTGCTTTCCCGCCCGGAGCTGAACGTTATCGAGCGGGAGCTGGCAATCGTCAGTTGCTTGATGATTGAAAACTACGACAAACAGCTTTACTCTCACATCAAAGGCGCGCTCAACGTCGGTGCTTCTTTCGAACTCCTTCAAGAAGTCATCGAAGATCTCGGCGAAGGAGCGGGAGACGGTTACCTGACCGCCCGCTCTATCATGGAGGAGTTGGGACGGTAACTCATGCAGAGGGCTAAGCGCATCATCTTCGGACTGTTCCTCGGGTTCGTTCTTTTGCTGGGCTCTTTGTACCTGTACTTTTTTGTCTTCGGCGGTTTGGAACGACTGGTCAACGTCCGTCTGGCATCGTTGTTGGAACGGAAATATGATTTACGCATCACCGTCGGCGATGTACGCGGCAGTCTCTTCTCCGGCATTGTCCTGAAAGATGTGGTCATACGCCGCAACGACGGCGGCTTGACGCCTCCTCTTTTGACGCTCTCCACCGCAGCGACCGCTTATTCCCTCTCTAATCTTTGGCAACATCGCTACCTTTTCGACTATTTGTATCTCGATTCCGCCGTTATTACCATACTGCGGGACAGCACCGGCAATTACCTCCTCCCCCGCCTTTCCTCGTCGTCGAAAAGCAAGGAACAGGCTTCCCCGGTGGAGTTTCTCATCGAAGATGTCGGTTTGAGTTCGACAACCCTGAATCTTATTTCACCGGGCGACACCTTGCGCTTGACCCGTCTGAACCTTTCCGCCGCCGTGGGAGGAAGAGACAATACCTATGCCGTAGATCTGAAGCACCTCAGCTTTGAGTCCAGCGACCGACGTCTGGCTCTCACCTCGGCAAGCGGAAAAGCGACATACGCTGAAAAGATGATAGTGCTGTCCGACTGTACCGTTTTGAAAGATGACACCCGCCTCAAACTCAAAGGGAATATCCTCCTTCGGGATACGCCCACCGGCAACCTCACCTTTTCGCTCGACAATTTCAACCTTGCCGACACCCGCGCCTTCACCAAGACAAAACTGACCGGCGTCATTGACGCCAACGGGGACATCTCGTTTTCCGGCAAAAAAATAGCCGGCTCGGTGGACGTCGCCGGTGAATTTTTGGAGAAAAATGTCGAAAACGTCTCGGCGAAATTCTCTTTCGACGGCGCCCATCTGGTGGTGGACACCCTCTTCGGTACCATTCTCGAAAACTGCACCATTGACGGGAACGGCGAAATCGACTTCTCCGCTCCGGTGGAACACTATTCTCTCAATGCCGAACTGACGAACTTCAATCTCAACAAGCTCGTCCCCAATACCTTCGAGTCGGACCTGACCGGCTCCCTCGCTCTCACCGGCCAATCGTTCCGCAACGACCGATTGACGCTCCACCTTCAAACCAGCCTGCACGAATCTTCTTTCGACGAGTATCCTCTCCATGAAGCGGAAGGTTCCCTGTTGATAACGACCGACTCTCTCTGCTTTGCCGACTCGTTTCGTATCAACTATTTCGAAAACGTCTTTTTTCTCAGCGGTTGCATCGAGTATTCCGACTCCATCAACCTGACCGTCACGGCGGAGCTGAACAACCTCGACCGCTACCGCGGCAAACTCTTCATCGATCAGCCCGGTGGCAGAGGACATGCCGAAGCGACCATCTCGGGACGGACCGCCGATCCCGACCTCCGAGGGATGTTCGTTTCGGATTCCTTGTGGCTGTACGGCTTGTTTTCTCAGAATTTCGCAGCCTCGGTGGAGCTGGAAAGATTTCTCACCGGCAAGCACGGCAGCGTGGAAGCCTTTTTCTTCGATGGCACGGCGTGGAGCCAACCGTACGATTCCGGCTACACCTTCCTGTTGGTCGACTCCACTGTAGTCACAATAGATACGTTTTCCATGAGCAACCCCTACACCCATCTGGTCGGAAAAGGACGCTTTGATTACGGCGTCACCCCGATGGCGATGACTATCGACACGCTCACCCTCACCCTGTTTGACCAAGTGTTTTATAACCGGGAGGCACTTCAAATCGCCATCGACTCGGCAGGATTTCATTTTCTTCGCTCGGAAATCAGCGATGGGTTCGCCCGACTGTCCGTTTCGGGTCGAGTCAACTACGACGAATCCATGGATATCAATACATCTCTCAAACGGATACCGGTGAAACCGTGGTTGTCTCTCTACGACACCTCATTGGCAATCAGCGGCATTCTTTCGTGTGACGCCCATATCGAAGGGACCTTCCTGAAACCTCGGTTCTCCTTGCTGGGAACGGTCGATTCGCTGACCTATCAAGATTTGTTGTTGGGAAATGTTGTTGCCGACCTGTCTTATGAACAACGAAGACTGAGCTTAGACAGCGTTCTCATCCTTTCCGAAACGGGAACCTACCACGCTCAAGGTTCTTTCTATGTCGATCTGGCGTTCACTTCCGAAGTGGTGGATCGTTTTCCCGACTTGCCGATGGATATTCATTTCACCGCCACCGACAGCAGTTTCGACTTGGTCAGTTTTCTTATGCCTTCCGTGGAACAGCTCAACGGCGACTTTTTTGCCGACATTCTGCTGACCGGCACGCCGCAATCTCCCCACTTAGAAGGGGAAGCCTACATCAAAAACGCCCGCTTGAAATATTTCGAATTGGAATACCCGCTGTACGCCGATTCCGCCGGGGTGACGATGAAAGACAACAAGATTATCATCGACCATATCGAAGCCTACACCGCCGGCAAAAAGGGACACAAACGAAAAAGCTATGCCTATATCGAAGGGGAAATTACCGTCAAGTCACTGGACAATTTCTATTACGACTTGGATATCACCCTTCCCAAAGAGTTTCCTTTCTCGTATGAGCTGGATGACATTCGCGGTGTCGTGGAAGGCGAGCTCCACGTCGAAGGAGATACTCCTCCTTTGGTAACCGGCGATTTGACCATCACCTCGATGAAATACCTCGTCAACTTTGCTTCCGAAGATGAAGGCTCGCCTCTGATGCACGCTCTATCCGGCGAAAACCCGTGGGATTTGAATATCAACATTGATGTCCTTGCCAACTACTGGATAAAGAACGACGACATTGACGCCGAATTTTCCGGGCAGATAAATCTCATCCGTGAGAAAGGGGTTTATCGTTTTATCGGGGAAATGGAAATCCTGCGCGGTCGGGGTTTCCTCTTTGATAAAACTTTCCGACTCGAACCGGGAAGCAAAGTCATCTTCGAAGGCAACCCGGAAATCAACCCCCGCTTGGACATCACCGGCTGCACCCGTATTGCCGGGACGCGCCATGCCCTTGACGAAACCACCGAGACCACCGAATCGCTGCAACTTTGTATCCACGTCACCGGAACACTCGAAGAGCCGGATATCCGACCGGCGGAAGGTTCCGGCTTCGCCCGCGAAGACATCCTCCCCATTTTAGCGGCAAACTATTACAGCTCCGATTCGATATCGTCATCGACTCAGTTTGAACAGCGCCTCTCCGGGCTTGTCTCCTCACAAATTTCCCAAATCGGCGCCCGCCATTTGGGGCATCTCGGCGTCGAGACTTTTGAAATCGATCCCATCTACAACGAAAAGAACAACCCCTTCCAAGCCTGGATAACGGTCGGCTTTTACACCGCCCCCAACCTCTACGTCTATGGCCGTTCTACCCTTTCGGGTCAGACCCGGCAGGAAGTCGGGTTCGAATACCGCTTCAGCAAAGCGTTCCTCATTGAAGGGCTTCGGGACGAGCAGGAATTGTACCATTTAGCCTTGAAACTACACTGGGAGTTCTGATGCGACGGCTTTTGCTTTTCATTCTCATAGTGCTTGGAACGAGCTTTGCGGCGTCCGGCAGCCATGCTATTGACTGGGTGACGCTGCGATGGGTGCGCTCGAAACCTGCCATCGATTCCATCCTCATCACCGGAAACCGTTTCTTCAAAGCCTCGGATATCAAAAAACGCATGTACTCCCGAAAGCGCTCCTTCTGGCGGACGATAAAAGGAGACCGTCGCACCAAAATCCAGCGGGAAACCCTCGGACGCGACACCTTGGAAATAAAATACCTCTATCTCTCCAATGGGTTCTTAGGGATTCAAGTGAAGGAAACTTTCGAGATTTTGCCGGAAGATTCCACCGCTTTGGTGCGGGTGGATATCCGTGAGGGGAAACGATTTTATTACGGCAACAAGAAGATAACCGGCTCGTTTGAAAAGCGCTTCACTTCCGACTTTCAAAAAATCGCCTCCCGTTTCCGCTACGGAAAACCGATTAACCTGTTCGATTTGCACGATGCGACTTTTAACATGAAGACCATACTCGCAAACGAAGGCTACCCGTATGCGAAAGTTTCGTTCAGCCTTGATACCAACAAAATCGAACCGTTCGCCGACGTCACGTTCGCTATCAACTCCGATTCCTTGGTTCACTTTGGAGAGGTCATCATCGAAGGAATCCAACGCTTCCCGGAATATGTCGCCCGCCGGGAGCTCCGTATTATCCCGGGGCACATCTATCGCCGGAACGATATTCTCGATTCGCAACGCCGCCTTATGGAGTCAGGTTACTTCCGCACTTTCCACATCAGCCGAGCCGAAACCATCACCGACCGGTTGAAACCGGACTTCGTCGTACGGGTTCGGGAGCGAAAGCCGACTTACTTGACCCTCCGTACCGGTATCGGTCAATCGGAAGTCCGCGACCTCATCTGGGATTTCACCGCCGGTTTCGGAAAACGGAACTTTTTGGGCTCCCGTCGTTACGACCTGCAAACGCAATTTACCTTCGGCACCGACCGCACTCTTCGGCTGTTGGGACATAACTATCAACTGCGATTCACCGAACCGTGGCTGTTCGGTCTGCGAATGCCGCTCAGCTTGACCGGGAAGTATGAGCCGGGGGTAAAAGACCCGGTGCAGAATTATCGTATTGAAACGTGGTCGGTTTCGGCTTCCACGATGAAAAACTTCGGCAGCGAGATAAAAACCTCGTTGGGACTTGAATATATCAAAGTAAATATTTTCGGCATTCCCGACGATCAGGTCGAACTGAAAAAACAAGAGAACGGGATTTCGGTTCGGCGGAAAATTTACTTTTCCTTCCGTCGCGACAGTCGCGACAATCCTTTTATTCCCCGCCGAGGCTCGGTGACGGAATTTTCTTTCGACTATTTCGGCGGGTTCTTGGGAGGGGATGAACATTTCTACAAGTGGCACACCAGTTGGTCAAGCTACCAAGTCGTTTGGCCCGGTTGGATTTCAGCAACCCGGCTGCGCTTTGAACACGCCAAACCCTTTGGTGCTTCGGAAATCGTCCCCGTTAACGACCTCTTTTATATGGGGGGCGCCAATACGGTACGAGGGTTCAAAGAAAATACGCTCGGACCGACGTGGGACGACGGCACGCCGCGGGGTGCGAATTTCACCTGCGTTTTCAACCAAGAATTCCGTTGGAAAACCCTTCAAATCTTCCGCCCGATTCCTCTCCTCAAAGACCTCTTCCGCTCTTTTCCGCTGTGGCAGTCAATCTTTTTCGACATCGGGAACGGGTTTCTTCATACGAAGGACTTTACGTTTTCCTCATTGGCGTATACTTACGGCACCGGCATCCAAATCATGTCCCCTGCCGGACCGATCCGGATCGATTACGCCCGCCGGATAAAGACCAAAAAAATCGACTTTGACGACCGGTGGCATTTCACTATATTGTACGCCTTTTAGAAAAGAGCCGGTGCGGCGAAAAATTTATACCTGTCGAATTCAACCGACTCTCGCTATGGTGTGTTACAATAATATGAACTCGAAAATAACCTTTTGAAGGATAGGTACCATGACACCGATATATCTCGATCATAACGCCACCACGCCGGTTGATGAAGAAGTGGTGGAAGCCATGCTGCCGTACTTCCATGAGAAATTCGGCAACGCCAGCTCCGTTCATCAGTTCGGCAGAGATGCCAAAGTCGCCTTGGAAAATGCCCGCGAGCAAATCGCTCAATATATCAATTGTGATCCGTCAGAGCTCTATTTCACTTCCGGCGGAACGGAATCGGACAATCTGGCGGTGCTGGGAACGGCGTATCATTTCAAAAACACGAAAAATCACCTTGTGGTCAGCGCCATCGAGCACCATGCCGTTTTGGAACCGGCGGAACATCTGCACCACCGGGAAGGCTTTGCTTTGGACATCTTGCCGGTTGATCGAGAAGGTTTTGTCTCGGCTGAAAAACTGAAAGACCTAGTTACCGAGCAGACCGCCCTCGTGTCGGTAATGTACGCCAATAACGAAACCGGCACCATTCAAGACATCGCCGCCCTTGCTGAAGTTGCCCACGAAAAAGGCGCCCTTTTTCACACCGATGCGGTGCAGGCAATCGGGAAGATTCCGGTCGACGTGAAGAAGTTGGGAGTCGACATGCTTTCGTTGACAGGGCATAAAATTTACGGACCGAAAGGCGCGGGGGCGCTCTATATCCGGCAAGGAGTGAAGATTGCTCCTCTCTTCTTTGGCGGCTCCCACGAAAAGAAGCGCCGCCCCGGTACGGAAAACGTCGCCGGTATCATCGGTCTGGCGAAGGCTCTGGAAGTTGCCCAGAAGAGAGAAGACGAAGATTACCGCTATCACACCGAGCTGGCGGATTACTTCATCGATAAAATTATTGAGAAGATTCCCGATGTCGCTCTCAACGGACCGCGGCAAAACCGTGTCCCGCCGACGGTGAACATTTCTTTTCGCGGTGTGGAAGGTGAATCTATTGTCTTAGCATTGGACTTGGAAGGCATTGCGGTTTCGTCCGGCTCGGCATGTACCGCCGGAGCAACAGAACCCTCGCATGTCCTGACTGCCATGGGCATTCCTCCGGAATTGGCGCAAGGGGCGATCCGCTTTTCCATGGGAAGAACGACAACGAAAGAGCAGCTTGATTATGTCTTGGAAAAGCTCCCCCCCATCATCGAGCGGTTACGGGCGATGTCGCCGCTGTATGGAAAAGACAAAGAGTAACGTATCCCCGCCGTACATTTTTTTACTTTTGGGTAAGGTATGGGTAAGAAGGTGCTTATTGCTTTATCGGGCGGAGTCGATTCTTCCGTAGCGGCTCTTCTGCTCAAAGAGCAGGGCTACGACATCATCGGTGCCCATATGAAGCTCTGGGATTACGTCGACGTCGGGGGGGATATTTACAAGGACGGCCGGTGTTGTAACCTCGATGCCGTAAACGACTGCCGTCTCTTATGTGACGCAATGGGAGCGCCGTTCTACGTGCTGAACATGTCCGAGATTTTCAAAGAGAACGTCATCGAAAACTTCGTCGCCGAATACAAAGCGGGACGTACCCCGAATCCGTGCGTCCGGTGCAACTCCGAAGTACGCTGGACGGCATTCTTGCAAAAAGCGCTGGAAATCGGCTGCGACTATATCGCCACCGGCCATTACGCCACCATTGAGCGCCTGTCGAACGGACGTTTTGCCCTCCGCAAAGGCATCGACGAAACCCGCGATCAGTCGTATGTCCTCTGGGGGCTTAGCCAAGACGCGTTAGCCAAGACGCTCATGCCGTTAGGGAAATTGCGCAAATCGGAAGTGCGGGAGATTGCCCGCCGTCACCGACTTCGCACCGCAGAAAAAAAGGAATCACGGGAAATTTGTTTCGTACCCGATGACGACTACCGTCGCTTTGTGCGGGAATGGGACGAAAAGCACAGCATCCCCCCTCAGCCGGGCGACATTGTTCTTGAAGACGGTACTGTTGTCGGCAGACACAACGGGACGGCATACTATACTATCGGTCAACGCCGCGGCCTCGGCATCGCCCATCCGACACCGCTTTACGTCAAGCGGATTGACCCGGAACACAATCGCGTGATAGTCGGCGAAGACGACGCCCTCTACAGCTCTGAACTGACGGCCCAGCAGGTCAATTGGGTGGCAAAAGAACCGACCGATGAGCCGTTCTCCGCTCAGGTCAAAATCCGTTATCGCCACCAACCGGCGGAAGCAACGCTAACCCGCACCAGCCCCACCAGCGTCAGGGTTGTCTTCAAGGAAAAGCAGCGCGCCATCACCCCGGGACAATCGGTCGTTTTTTACGACGGCGACATCGTCCTCGGGGGCGGAGTCATTGCGTGAAAGAACGTTAAGAAAAGGTGACGATTACCTTCAAAGTGAGCGTCTCAACCGAACCCGATATACTGTTTGGATGAAGTTTGGTAATCCCTTTCCCCCCGCTGACCCTCAATACTCCTCATACAACCTGTTTTATTGTTTCTCTTCACTTTTCTGCAAGACTCTTGTGGTGTCACACTTAAATAAGTATGCCAAAAGCAACTTGGTATTATCACGGTACGTGGTATGAAACAAACCGGTTGTCTTTGTATAGTAACGTGTGTCCCATTGCTTCAACTTTCTCAAGTCATCAAAACTAATGACATCCGCCCCTCTTTGTTTTGCTTCTTTGATCAATATCTTTCTCAATGTTCCATGACTAACCAGAAACGAAACGCTCTTTGCTTCGAGCCGACCGAAAAGCTGACACCCTTTTGGCAGTTCCTCGGGATTATCTATCACTACTAACTCCTCCACCGGTTGGTACTCTACATCCTCATAAGAAAAGTAACGCACCTTGGCACAAGAAAGCGCCACGCCGGACAAAATGAAAATGAGCAGAACCAAAGAGCTACCTCTCATCCTCTTTCTCCGCATGGTAAATACACCTCCTGCACTTTCAGTATCTAAGGTAAAACCAATTTACTACAGGATATATGAGAGAGAGCATCAGGTCAACAAAACTCTCACACAAAAAAAACCCCCAACCGCCCGCTTGCAAGCGGGTTATTGGGGGTGTGTTTTTTACCCCGGCAGCTTCCTACTCTCCCACGCAGTCACCCACGCAGTACCATCGGCGTTGACGGGCTTAACTTCTGTGTTCGGAATGGGAACAGGTGTGACCCCGTCGCTATCGCCACCGAGAATTTATCTCTTGCATAGTATCTTCCAGGCACGTAAAAGGTATCGCCCAAGAGGCTGTGCTCAAAGAGCCGGTGCATGCAGCCTAAGTAAATTATAAATCGGTTAAGCCGCACGGCCGATTAGTATCACTCGGCTGAACGCATTGCTGCGCTTACACCTGTGACCTATCAACCTGGTCATCTTCCAGGGGCCTTCAGTCTCGATTGCTCGAGAGGGAAGTCTCATCTTGGAGTGGGCTTCGCACTTAGATGCTTTCAGCGCTTATCCCTTCCCAACGTAGCTACCCTGCGATGCAGCTGGCGCCACAACAGGTGCACCAGAGGTTGGTTCAACCCGGTCCTCTCGTACTAAGGTCGAATCTCCTCAGACTTCCTACGCCCGTATCAGATAGGGACCGAACTGTCTCACGACGTTCTAAACCCAGCTCACGTACCACTTTAATTGGCGAACAGCCAAACCCTTGGGACCTTCTCCAGCCCCAGGATGTGATGAGCCGACATCGAGGTGCCAAACCCCCTCGTCGATATGAACTCTCGGAGGAGATAAGCCTGTTATCCCCGGAGTACCTTTTATCCGTTGAGCGACGGCATTTCCATACACAACCGCCGGATCACTAGGACCTGCTTTCGCACCTGCTCGACCGGTATGTCTCGCAGTTAAGCTCCCTTATACCCTTGCGCTCTCCAGCCGATTACCATCCGGCTTGAGGGAACCTTTGCGCGCCTCCGTTACCTTTTGGGAGGCAACCGCCCCAGTTAAACTACCCACCTGACACTGTTCCTTGACCTGCTTCAAGGCCAGAGGTTAGACATCCAATGACGTAAGGGTGGTATTTCACCGGTGACTCCACCGACACTGGCGTGCCAGCTTCAACGTCTCCCACCTATGCTACACATACGACACCAAACACCAATGTCAGGCTGTAGTAAAGGTTCCGGGGTCTTTCCGTCCCGATACGGGTAAACGGCATCTTCACCGCTGCTACAGTTTCGCCGGGCCTCATGTTGAGACAGTGCCGCAATTGTTATACCATTCGTGCAGGTCGGAATTTACCCGACAAGGAATTTCGCTACCTTAGGACCGTTATAGTTACGGCCGCCGTTTACTGGGGCTTCAATTCGGCGCTTCTCCACCCGAAGGCGGATAACACCTCCTTTTAACCTTCCAGCACCGGGCAGGTATCAGTCCCTATACGTCGTCTTTTTAGACTTGGCAGAGACATATGTTTTTAGTAAACAGTCATCGCGGCCTCTTCACTGCGGCCACTTTCAGCTCCGTGCGCAGGCACGTCACCTACCGGTGGCACCCCTTCTCCCGAAGTTACGGGGTCAATTTGCCGAGTTCCTTAACATGAGTTAACCCGAGCACCTTAGGATACTCTCCTCGCCTACCTGTGGCGGATTACGGTACGGATTGTAGAGTAACTAGCATAGAGGTTTTTCTTGGCAGCATGCTTACGATCAGTTCTGGTCTAGGACCACCCCATCACCTCTCGGTGTTAGGACCGTGGATTTGCCTGCGGTCCCCACCTACGGGCTTAGACCGGCACAACCATTCGCCGGCTGATCTTCACTTCTGCGTCACCCCATAGCTTAAAACGCGACTCTACAAGTACAGGAATTTTCGCCTGTTTCCCATCGGCTACGCCTTTCGACCTCGCCTTAGGACCCGACTAACCCTGGGAGGTTTAACCTTCCCCAGGAAACCTTAGGCTTGCGGTGAGCAGGTTTCTAGTCCTGCTTTATCGCTACTCGTTCCGACATAATCTCTTCTCTGACATCCAGTCAACCTTACGGTCTGCCTTCAACTGTCAGAGAATGCTCCCCTACCGCCCCGACCGAAGTCGAGACCCATAGCTTCGGTGCCATGCATAGTCCCGAGAATTATCGGCGCAGAATCACTAGACTAGTGAGCTGTTACGCACTCTTTAAATGATGGCTGCTTCTAAGCCAACATCCTAGCTGTTTAAGTAATTCCACATCCTTTACCACTTAGCATGACTTGGGGACCTTAGCTGATGGTCTGGGTTGTTTCCCTCTCGGCGATGAAGCTTATCCCCCATCGCCTCACTCCCGGAGAACATTTTACGGCATTCGGAGTTTGGTTGGGTTTGGTAGCCTTGTAGGGCCCCTAGCCCATCCAGTGCTCTACCTCCGTAAAACTATTATCCGAGGCTGCCCCTAAAGGCATTTCGGGGAGAACCAGCTATTTCCAAGTTTGATTGGCCTTTCACCCCTATGCACAGCTCATCCCCCAGTTTTTCAACACTGGTGGGTTCGGACCTCCAGTCCGTTTTACCGAACTTTCATCCTGGCCATGCATAGATCACCTGGTTTCGGGTCTACGCCCTGCCACTCAATCGCCCTATTCAGACTCGCTTTCGCTGCGGGTGCGCGAGAGTTTCGCTTACCCTTGCGACAGAGCAGTAACTCGCCGGATCATTATTCAATAGGCACGCCGTCAGTCCAGAGGCTCCGTAAAGCCTCTCTTCCTCCGACCGCTTGTAGGCACACGGTTTCAGGTACTATTTCACTCCCCTCCCGGGGTTCTTTTCACCTTTCCCTCACGGTACTAGTTCACTATCGGTCACAGAGGAGTATTTAGCCTTGCCAGATGGTCCTGGCAGATTCGGACAGGATTCCACGTGTCCCGCCCTACTTGGGAGACCCGACGGGAGCCACATGCATTTCGACTACAGGGCTGTCACCTTCTCTGGCAGACCTTTCCAGATCTTTCGTCTATACATGCGGTTTGTAACTCCCTGGTCTGTCTGTCACCAGACCGGTCGGTTCCCACGACCCCGGTAGCACAACGCTGACAGGCTTTAGCGTGCAGACCGGTTTAGGCTGGTCCCCGTTCGCTCGCCGCTACTGAGGGAATCACTATTGTTTTCTTTTCCTGCAGGTACTAAGATGTTTCAGTTCCCTGCGTTCGCCTCGTACGCCTATGTATTCAGCGCACGATGATCCCGATTGCTCGGGACCGGGTTGCCCCATTCGGAGATCTCCGTCTCACAGATTGTTTACATCTAAACGGAGCTTATCGCAGTTAGCCACGTCCTTCATCGCCTCTCTGTGCCAAGGCATCCACCGAGTGCCCTTAGTAGCTTAACCGAAAACTTACTTAAGAGCATCCACTGGTTCTGTTAATATGAACACAGCCTATTGGAAGATACGCGTTTACGTACCTTTCGATACTATGAAGTTGTCAAAGAGCCGTTGCTGCGCTTGCGCAGCTTCTTCGAACAAGCCGTTGCCTGTTCCATCTTCTGGAGATGACCGGGATCGAACCGGTGACCTGTGGCTTGCAAAGCCACCGCTCTCCCAACTGAGCTACATCCCCGATACTTTTCACGATCAAATGGGCCTAAGTGGGGTTGAACCACCGACCTCGCGCTTATCAGGCGCGCGCTCTAACCAACTGAGCTATAGGCCCAAATCCTGTTTTCGCTATTCGCCTGATAGGCGACCATATTTATAACCAATAGCCACCCAATTCTGAGAAGTGGGGTTCGGATTATGCCGATCGACTTAGGTTATGGGTGAATCTGCGGTGGGCAGACTCACGTCACACCGTAACTCCTTAGAAAGGAGGTGATCCAGCCACAGCTTCCGCTACGGCTACCTTGTTACGACTTAGCCCCAGTCGCTGGTATCACCTTAGGCGCCGCCCTCCCCGCGAGCGGGGTTAGGCAAACGACTTCGGGTGCTCCCAACTTCCGTGGCTTGACGGGCGGTGTGTACAAGGCCCGGGAACGTATTCACCGCTGCCTGCTGATCAGCGATTACTAGCGATTCCTCCTTCATGGAGTCGAGTTGCAGACTCCAATCTGAACTGAGGCCGGTTTTTGGGATTGGCTCCACCTCGCGGTATTGCAACCTTCTGTACCGACCATTGTAGTACGTGTGTAGCCCTGGGCATAAGGGCCATGAGGACTTGACATCATCCCCACCTTCCTCCAGCTTATCACCGGCAGTCTCCATAGAGTCCCCAGCATTACCTGATGGCAACTATGGACAGGGGTTGCGCTCGTTGCGGGACTTAACCCAACACCTCACGGCACGAGCTGACGACAGCCATGCAGCACCTGTGCACGAGCCCCCGAAGGGGAAGCTGGCTTTCACCAGCGGTCCCGTGCATGTCAAGCCCAGGTAAGGTTCTGCGCGTTGCCTCGAATTAAACCACATACTCCACCGCTTGTGCGGGCCCCCGTCAATTCCTTTGAGTTTCAGCCTTGCGACCGTACTCCCCAGGCGGGGTACTTAATGCGTTAGCTTCGGCACCGAGAGAGTCGATACTCCCGACACCTAGTACCCATCGTTTACCGCTAGGACTACCAGGGTATCTAATCCTGTTTGCTCCCCTAGCCTTCGCGCTTCAGCGTCAGTATCAGGCCAGAAAGCCGCCTTCGCTACCGGTGTTCTTCCAGATATCTACGCATTTCACCGCTACACCTGGAATTCCGCTTTCCTCTCCTGTACTCAAGACCAACAGTATCGAATGCAGGCCGGCAGTTAAGCTGCCGGTTTTCACATCCGACTTGAAGGCCCGCCTACGCGCCCTTTACGCCCAGTAAATCCGAACAACGCTTGTCCCCCCCGTATTACCGCGGCTGCTGGCACGGAGTTAGCCGGGACTTCCTCTGTGGGTACCGTCAGGTATAGGGCAGTTACTCCCCATACGGTTCTTCCCCACTGACAGGGTTTTACACTCCAAGGAGCTTCATCACCCACGCGGCGTTGCTGCGTCAGGCTTTCGCCCATTGCGCAATATTCCCTACTGCTGCCTCCCGTAGGAGTCTGGGCCGTATCTCAGTCCCAGTGTGGCCGGTCACCCTCTCAGGTCGGCTATCCATCGTCGCCTTGGTAGGCCATTACCCTACCAACTAGCTAATGGAGCGCGGACTCATCCCCAAACGGCAGGTTGCCCCGCCTTTGACCGCCAAGAGATGCCTCTCGGCGGTGTTATCCGGTATTAGACCCCCTTTCGGAGGATTATCCCAGATTCGGGGGTAGATTATCCACGTGTTACTCACCCGTTCGCCACTTTACTCACCCAGCCGAAGCCGGGCTTTCTCGTACGACTTGCATGTATTAAGCACGCCGCCAGCGTTCGTTCTGAGCCAGGATCAAACTCTCCACAACGTATTATTGTGTTCGTTTTTTTCGTTCTTCCTGTCTCCCAAAACGCTCCTGTTAAGGACTCGTTATTCGGGATTTACAAGAATCTTAGGACTTGTTTCTCAAGACTTTCACCTTGAGGGGGTACAACATAATCCTAGGACCCGCTTCTCATAACATTGAGTGGCTATTCAGTTGTCAAAGAGCAATTCTTTGCGAAAAAAATGCCTGACTCACGTCCGGCAAGTTCTGTATATAATGCCTCAGACCGTAAATGTCAAGAGCTTTTTTATTCTTTTCGCATTCTTAAACATAAAATAATCAAAATCGTTCAAAAAATCAATCCAAAATTCGTTTTACCGAGTCATCTTGACCCGTCTCTCATTTCGGCAGGCAAGTATGAAGCTTTAACCCTCTCAGGTCAAGTATTTTCTTCAAAAAAATCAAATTATTTCCGCCTTTCGTTCTGTTTCGTAACCTCTTCTCTTACATGGCGATATACTCATGCTTCCCGCCTGCCTTTTCTTTTTTTCATTTTTTACTGAAAGAAAAACTTTCATTTTGCCGAGCTCTTTCGCATCGGCATACCTTATAGCCGTTCGCGTCGGGAAAGTTCCACCGGAAGATGATTTTTTTACTCAAAAAGTACACCGATCGAAAAACAATGAGAAAAGCTCACTCGGGAATCTCTTCGGCGGCTTCCTCGCCCAACTTTTTCAAAGAGAGATGCTCTTTCTTGAGATAGTAAAATCCCATCAAGGTCACGACTATATATTGAGCGGCGTGAAGCACCAGCGCACATGAGAGGGCATCTTCTTTGTCGATTCCATACGCCATCAACGCCCACACCGCCCCGGCATGATAGACCCCGACAAACCCCGGCGAGGAAGGCACCAAAATGGAAATGGACACCACCACCAAAAGGACGTACGAGGCGTCCAGAGAAAGGTCGAAGCCGAACGCCCAAAAGACGAAGACATTGGAAAGTCCCATCAAAAGCCAGATGAGAAAGGTATGGAGCATCACGACAACGACACTGCGGATATCGCTCAGAAACTCCAAGCCGCGGGAGAATTTTAGGACGACGCTTTTGATAAACTCCTGCACCTTTTCCGGAGCAAAAAACAAGTACCGCGCCATCAAGCGTCCCACTTGATTCGGCTTGAGCGCCAGCACGGTGACCACGGCGATACCGAGCAGGGCGATAACAATAGCGATGTTCAGCCCGTACTTCATCGACTCGTTCAGGGAGAGATGAGAGGTATACAGCACCACCCCGAAAATCAACAACAGCGCCACCAAATCGAAGACCATCCTCTCCACAAAAATAGTCGCCAGCGATGCGGACTTGGTCACCCCCTTATCTTGCGAGGAAAGAGAATACGCCCGGACAAACTCCCCCAATCGCAGCGGCAGCACGTTGTTCGCCATAAAGCCTATACAGGTAGCGGCAAGGAGGGTGGAAAATTTGACTTTCTTAATCGGCGCCAACATGAACTTCCACCGGTACGCCCGCTGGTACATAGTCAAAACGATGAACATGACGTTCGGAATCAACCAGAAATAGTTGGCGCCCCGCAACGCCACCAGCAATTCGGAAAACTCGATATTCCGAAACAACCACCAGAGGAGGACAACGGAAATCCCCAACCCCAACAAGAGGTAGACCACTTTTTTCTGATTCACCGTCATTTCGAATCTTCAACTATCGAGAGCAACAACTTTTCAAATTTTTTCGCCGCCCGGTCCCAATCGAACTTCTTCGCCCACTCCAATCCGCCCTGCTCCAATTTCTTTCGGAGGGCCTCATCGGTCAAGATTCGTTTTATTTTTTCTGCCAACGCTTCAATATCTCCGTACGGGTACAAAAAACCGGTCACCCCGTCCCGCACCGAATCTTTCAAACCGGGAACGTTGGCGGCAACGACCGGGGTGCCGACGGCGTTGGCTTCAATGTTGGTCAACCCCCACCCCTCTTTCAACGACGGCAGCACCGCGACATGAGAGCGCCGCATCCGCTCCACTTTTTCTTCCATGCTGACAAAACCGGGGAACTCCACCTCCCCCGTCAGGTTCAACGAACGAACCAACTCCTGCAACGGCTTGAGATAATCGCCGCTTCCCACCACCATCAAACGAGCGTCGGGAATTTCCTTTTTGACTATCGAAAACGCCCGTATCAAGTGCTGGATGGATTTATACTTTTTTATCCTTCCCAAGTACAGCACGGTCGGCTGCTCATACTTGGGGACATCGGGGTTGTAGGAATAAATTTCCCGATTGATGCCACAGTGAATAACAGAAACCGACTTGCGGGGAATACCCCGAGCGACGATGTCGTCCGCTGTCGACTCGGAAATGACATTGAAGGGAAACTTGCGGTACACGTACACCAAGGGCCGCTCCGCCAGGTAAATGTATGTCCCCAGCACGAAATTTATCTCTTGGAAAACAGTGGTGGCAAACAAATGGGGCACTACCACCAAGGTTTTCAATTTCAAATACAAAGGAGTATAAAACGGAATCTTGTTGATGTCTTCAACGAGAATGTCAAAGTGATTTTCTCTGACCAACTTTCTCAAATGAAACGGGGCGATGAGATTGAAGTTGTACCGGTTGCCGCGTCGGATGATGCGAACCCCTTCGATTGTCTCTTCGGCAGTACACCCCTCATAGCCGGAGCAAAAAAGCGTCACCTCGTGCCCGTATTGCACCAACCGTCGCAGGAGCTCCTCCAAGTGCACCTCTGCCCCGCCCGCATACGGGTTGCTCAAATCGTTCCAGTTGAGAGCAAGAATCTTCATGACCCGCTCTCCTTTTCTCGTTCGAGCGACTTGCGGATCTCTTTCTGCAACTCGTCAAGCATCTCACGGGCTTGAGTATCGTGAGGATTGTGCGTCACCCACCGCTTCAACAACATCTGAATGGAAAGAATTTTCTTGTTCTGGTAATACAAGCGCACCAGCTCGTCAAACGCCGGACGATAGCTTTCATCCTCATCCAGAATGCTGAGCAATAATCGCTCGGCTTCTTCGTAATTGTACAACCTCTTTTCATCCCTCGCCAGTACCAGCTTCATCTGACGCTTGTCGCCGTACCGGCTTTCCCGTACCAGCTTCCGCAACTCTTCAATCTTGCCTTCGATACTGTACAAATTCGCCAAGTATTCCACCGCCCGCGGAGAATACGGAATCAGCTCCACCGCCCGCGAGACGAGCCGCTCGGCACGCTCGTAATCCCCCGCCTTGCGTAACGTATCGGCGACCGTCAGGAAACCGTTCGCCCAATTGCGCGTCAAACGGGTGGTCGTCTCATCCTTAAAAATCGTCGGATCGTTCACTCCTCGACAACGGAATTTTTCAGGGTTCATGTAGAAATCATATGAGTACTCTACGTCTACCCGCAACGGCGTCCCCGCCACCGTATCAATCTGCCAGACCATTCCTTTCAATATCAAAAGCGAATCAATCGACTGTCCTTTGTACTTGCGGGAACCGGCGCCGATAGAGACGGCAAAGCAAATCGGCCGTCTGCCGTAATTCCGGTCGATAACCAAATCAACCACCTGATCCTGCAAGCGGAAAAAAGCCCCGGTGGGCAAACGATACGGGCGCAACTTATCTATCTGAGAATCGGAAAGCCCCAGATCAACATGCAAGATTGACTGAATCTGTTTGATGTACCACGTCCCGTTGGAAAGGGACAGATTGACCACCTTGACATCCTTGCGTAGCCCGTATGCTTCTTGCAGGCACCACAAGGGAAATGTGTCGTTATCACCATAGGTAAACAAGACGGCGTTTTGCTCGCATGATACCAGGAGATTCCAGGCGTAATCATAAGGGATATAGTTTCGCGAACGGTCGCAGTAGTAGTAATTCTGCGCCAAAGGAAAAACCGGCAACAAGAACAAGACCAGCGACGAAACCATTATTATCTGTTTGGGGACTTTGGAAAAGCTCGCCACCGCTTCCTTGAGATTCTGGACAATGACCGTCACCCCCATCCCGATCGCCAAACCGAAAAAGACAAACGCCGGGGTAAAGAAATAATCCCGATCGCGGACCTCGAGATAGTCCGCCCCCGTCACCGGATGCTGGCGGGTGCCGTCCGCAAAATTCATGTACAAGATCAACCCCACCGAACAAAGGAACAACAGCACCGTTAATGCCACCCCCAGGTCGGTTCGTCGTCGGATAATCTCCCATATCCCGAACAAGCCGAGCAAGAACAACACGACAAAGCGCCTGCCGTCCAACCCATATTGCTGATTGAAGAAATGCCAAAAACCCATCCGGCGATAATTGCCGAATTGATTTTCCCATTGCGCCCGTCGCTTGAACATCCGCTCCACCATCGATTGCGAGCCGTATTGTTTCCGTTCCAGAAAATTCACCATAGCGGTAAAACTCGAGGAAGGGTTATTTTCATTGATGGCAGGCTGTTTGGCGGAACGAATGGGAAGAAACAGATGCACCGAAAAACCCGCTACGGCACACAACACAATCATGAACGCCGCTTTCCAATTTTTCAACCGCCCCAGCGCCCCACCCGCAAGAATCACAACCGCCGTACCGAGTAAGCCGTAGAAAAACGGCTTCACTCCGATAACGACGGTGGTAATTCCGACAATCGCTATCAAGATCGACCAGTCAATCGAGCGACGAAGCAAGATCAACAGCAACAACGCCAAGAAAGCCGAGACCGCCAGGAACATGGTGTACCCTTTGGGAAGGTACAACATCAACCACATCATGACGGCGGAAAAGACGAACAGAGCATACGCTAAGTAATGAGCGGCGTTTTCCTTGCGGTCGGCGGAGACGTACCTAGACAAAGAAAAGAGGGCGAACAAAACCAAAACGACAAAAGCAACCGTGCTGACCGCCCCAAGAAACGACGCCAGCTCGATGCTTGCCGCTCCGGGGCTCCCTTTCTTCCATGCTTCCATTGCCGGGAGGAGAACAGGCGAGGACGCCAAGGCAAAACCGGCGCCTACCAACAACGCCCCCACCGGAATCTGCTTGAACGAGAGGAAATAAAACAAGTAGAAGACAAACACGATGAAAACGGGAATATACATCGGAATTTCACCGGGACGGGAAGAGAGAGCAAAAATGAGGTACAATTCAGCGAAGATAAAAATCCCCAGCGCATACCAGTCACGCCGGGGAGCATCTTTTTTCAATATGAAAAACAACGCCGTCACCGGAATCATAAGAAACGTGGTCATGTGGACGCCGATACCGAGAAAGCACAAATAAACGATAAGAAACATTATCCGTGACGCACTCAGACGTTCCCGCTTTTCGGCATACAAGACAATCAACCACAATACCAACGTCATCAGCATCATGGTCAAACCGTATACTTCCGCTTCGACGGCGTTATTCCAATTCGTCAAACTGAACGCCACCATGAAAGCACCGGTCGCACCACCCGCATAGGTCAAAAAGCGCGTCCAGAGGGAACGTTGTTCACCGAACCATTTTTGCAAAATCTGGGTTGCCGCCAAATAGCCGAATAGTGCGGTGAAAGACGAGGATACGACCGAAAGAAAGTTGACTCGTACGGCGGGATCGCCGGAAAGCGGCAACAGGGCGAATATCCTCCCCAAAAGTACGTACAGGGGGGTTCCGGGAGGATGAGGAATACCTAAAATATGGCTGACCGCAATGAACTCCCCGCAGTCCCAAAAGGAAAGGGTCGGAGCTTTCGTCAGGGTATAGACGATCAACACCGTCAACCACACGCCGATACCGACCAGAACCCGAGGGAGGTCTACCGTCACTCGACCGAACTGTTTATTCATGCAGCGGCACCTGTCATTCCGTCATATCTCCTCTGCAGCCGACCCGAAGATAGTCCGCATTAAAAAATGAGAATATAATTAATTCTTATAGCGCAACCAACTGTAATTGTTCGCTCATTCCAATACAGGGGAATATATTCTTTGCGACAACGGAACGGAAAAAAGACGGGGAAACTCAGCGGAGCCCGACAATATTGACCAGATAGTAGTGAATGATAAAATCACCGTACACAATAGCCAGCACCGCACCCATCGCTAAAAACGGTCCGAACGGGATGACCCGATGCTTGCGCACGTGAGCGGAAAAGAGCATAATGACAACAGAGACCGCCAACCCGATAACGGCAGACGAGATAAAAATCAAGACCACCTTCTGCCAACCGACAAAAGCGCCTAACATCGCCGCCATCTTGATATCGCCGCCGCCCATCGATTCTTTTTTGAACAGCCAATCTCCCAGCATGGCGATGAGGTACAGCGCTCCTCCCCCCACCAACAGCCCGACGAAAGCGTTGAGAATCCCGATACCGCCGGGAACGAAAGAAACCGCCAAGCCGATGACCATGCCGGGAAGGGTAATAGCGTCCGGGATGATTTGATGGTCAAGGTCAATGAAGAAGATGACAATAAGCGCCGAGGACAGAAAAGCATAGACGGCAAAGGAAACGCTCAAACCGTACTGGGTATAGAAATAAAGATAACTCAAGGCGTTCAACATTTCCACCAAAGGGTAGCGCATGGAAATGGATTTCCCGCAAAAAGCACATTTACCCCGCAAGAACAAATAGCTCAAAACGGGAATATTATGATACCATTTGAGCTGAGTGCCGCAAGAAGGACACTTCGAGCGTCCCCCGACAAACGACATACCACGAGGCAGACGATAAATAACGACATTAAGAAAAGAGCCGATTATCAGCCCGAACAGAGTTACCCATACCATCAATATCTTTTCCATGATATGTGTATCGGAAGAAAAGAGGCTTAACTCAATTCCCCGAGCAAATTCATCACCAGCGCACACGCCACCGGTCCGGCTGTTTCCGTCCGGAGAATCCGAGAGCCCAGCGACACCGGCACAAACTCATGCGCAAGGGCAAGATTGACCTCTTCTTCGGTAAACCCCGATTCGGGACCGACCAGCACCGCTACCCGCTTGGGCGGCTGAGAAGAACGAAGGGAGGAAGGAAATACTTCTGTCATGACCTTGCCGCCGGGGTGGAAAATCAGCCGCAGGCTGTTCTCGTCGGTCGCCGAGACATAGTCCGCCAACGTCATCGGAGAGGAAATATCGGGACGATAACTCCGACGACATTGTTTGATTGCCGCCAGCGCCACCCGCTCCAAACGCCGGACTTTGGCGGCGGCTTTTTTCGGAGTATCCCATGAAACCTTGGACAACTCGGAAACGATCGGCACAAACCGTTTGACGCCCAACTCGGTGCCTTTTTGGATAACGGTATCGAATTTTGAGCCCGCCGAAAGACCTGCCGCCAAGGTCAAATGAAGCATCGGTTCGCCGAAATTGCGAACTTCCCAAAGCAGGCGGACTTCCACTTCTTTTTTCTTGCGGATTTTGACAATCTCCCCCTTGAACGCCGTCCCCAGCCCGTCGACGACCATGATGTAATCATGAAGCCCCAAGCGCATCACCCGCAAAGCATGATGGCTCTCTTCTTCGGACAGGTAAGCGACATCTCCATCTTTTTTCTCAGGGGGGCAATAAAAAATCGGCAACTCCATAAGCGTTATCCCTTGGTAACGGTAAAAGTCGACCACTCGCCGTCACGGAGGATAGTATAATCGGACAGCTTCATTTTTTTCAACAGGTTTTCTATTTCTTCCTCGTCTTTGTCCAACAGTCCCGACAGCACCAGGAATCCTTTCTCCCGTGTCAGGGCGATGAGCGAATTCATTATGGCGACGATAGTTTCCTTGATAATGTTGGCGCAAACCATGTCATACGGAGCATCTTGACGGCAGGTTTCAATCGAACCATGGATTAATTCATACGGTGACTTGACCTGATTCAACCGAAAGTTTTCCCGGCAATTCTCGACCGCCGTTTCATCGTAATCGACAGCTTTGATGAAACCGGCGTTCATCCGGTCTGCCAAAATGGACAATATCCCCGAGCCGCACCCGACATCCAAAAAGCGCATCCCATCCCGGAAATGCTTGCGAATAATATGCAAGCAGGAACGGGTGGTTTCATGACTGCCGGTACCGAACGCCATCTTCGGTTCAATGATAATTTCATACCGCACCGGCTCCGCAAGGGAGTACCACGGAGGCCGGATGACAATATCATCGCCGATATAGACCGGCTGCACCGACCGGCGATATTCTTCTTCCCACTTCATACTTTCAACGATGCGTTCGGTCATGGACGGAACCGATACTCCCCATTCGGCGGCAAGCCGGGATAGAAAGGTGCGCATCTCGGCGCGCCAATCCTTTTGTTCTTGCTCGGGAACATAGAAGAGGATGCCCGTTTCGACAGCACCTTCCACTTCCTCAAGCACCAACCCGGAGGAAACATGCTCGACAATGAAATCACAGACCACGTCAACCAGCTCCGGCGGCACGCTGACTTTCGCTTCAATATAAGCGCAGGGAAGCGAAGGACTCATCCCATGTTACACCCCAAGTGTTTCTCGAAACTTTTTGAAAAACGACTTGCTCGTCGACGGCGGCGTGAAAGTGTCGGAGCGGGAAAGCTGTTGGAGTATCTTTTTATCTTCCTTGCTGAGCTTGGTCGGCACCCACACGACAATGGTGATAAGCTGGTCACCCCGACCCGAACGATGCAAATGCGGTATGCCTTTCCCCCGCAGCTTCAGCACTTTTCCCGATTGCGTACCGGGAGGAATTTTAACTTTTTCCGACCCATTCAACGTCGGCACGGTAATCTCGCCGCCCAACGCCGCCGTGATAAACGAGATGGGCATTTCACAATGAATGTCATCTCCGCGACGGGTAAAAAAATCATGCTTGGCTTCTTCGAACACCGCAATGAGATCACCCGGTTCGCCGTTGTTGGGAGCGGCGTTGCCCATATTTTCGATAGTCATGTAGTTGCCGCTGGAGACGCCGGGAGGGATTTTTATCTCAACGGTCGAGGAGCCGCGCACCCGTCCCTCTCCCCCGCAGACGTGACAAGGATCCGCAATGACCTTGCCGGTGCCGCGACACATCGAGCAGGTCGACACTTGCTGCACAGTGCCCAAGAACGTTCGGGTTATAGTACGCACCTGCCCAACCCCTTTGCATTGCGGACAAATGCGCTGGGAGGAACCGGCTGCCACCCCGCTGCCGCCGCAGGCATCGCAGGTAACCAGTCGCTTGACCTTGACCGACTTCTCGACGCCGGTGGCGATTTCTTCCAAAGTCAACTCGATGCGAATCCGGAGGTCTTCGCCGCGGTTGCGCCGACGCCCCCGTCGAGAGCCCATGCCGAAGAAATCGTCAAAAATCGAGCCGCCGCCAAAATCCCTCATGAAAGCCCGCAAAGCGTCGCCTAAGTCGAAGCCTTCGAACCCGCCGAAGCCGTAACCGCCGCCCTGCCCCAAACCGGCATGACCAAACTGGTCATACATCCGGCGTTTCTCCGGGTCTTTCAAAATCTCGTACGCTTCGGTCGCTTCTTTGAACTTCTCCTCAGCTTCTTTGTCGCCGGGATTTCGGTCGGGATGATACTTCAGCGCCAGTTTGCGGTATGCCGCTTTGATGGTCGTCTCGTCGGCGCTCCGCTCCACCCCCAACACTTCATAATAATCGCGTTTTGTCATTCCCAGTTATTCAGGAGACCCCGTGAGGATCTTCTCGACTTCCTCTTCTATTTTTATTTTCACTACTTACGAAAACCACAACATTCACAACTCATGCGCAGCCATTTTTTCGGCAGGTCTCTCCGAGACCTTCCCTACTCTGGACTACAGATTTGTAGGGCATGGTCTGGGACAGACCTGCCCCCTAAACAGCTTCTTCCTTAAAATCAATCGCGTTTATCATTCGTCGTTACTTCTTATCGTCGTCGACCACTTCAAAATCGGCATCGACGGCACCGTCTTTACTCTCGGTCGCACCCTCACCCGTTCCGGCGTCACTGCCTCCGGCGCTACCGGCGGTTGCCTGAGCGCCCGCCGCCTGCGCCTGCTTGTACATCTCCTCGGCGAGCTTGTGCGAAACCTGGACTAACGCTTCCTTGGCGCTGTTTATCGCCTCGATGGAATCGCCTTTCATCGCATCTTTGAGACGAGCGATGGCTTCTTCAATCTTTTTCTTCTCATCTTCGCTAATCTTGTCGCCATGCTCCCTGAGGGTCTTTTCGGTGGAATAGACCAGTTGATCCGCTTCGTTGCGCGCTTGAATCAACTCTGCTTTCTTCTTGTCCTCTTCCGCATGTTTCTCGGCGTCCTGCACCATCCGCTCGATTTCTTCCTCCGACAAGCCGGAGGAAACCTCAATCTTGATGGACTGCTCTTTGCCGGTGGCAAGGTCCTTGGCGCTGACGTGGACAATACCGTTGGCATCGATGTCGAAGGTCACCTCAATTTGCGGCACGCCGCGCGGCGCCGGAGGAATACCGACCAAATCGAAACGTCCCAGGGTACGGTTGTCCACCGCCATTTGCCGTTCCCCTTGCAAAACGTGGATAGAAACGGCAGACTGGTTGTCTTCGGCGGTCGAGAAAATCTGTGATTTTTTCGTCGGGATAGTGGTGTTTCGCTCAATCAGTTTGGTCATCACCCCACCGAGAGTCTCAATACCCAAGGAGAGCGGCGTCACGTCGAGCAGGACGATATCTTTCATTTCGCCGGAGAGTACTCCGCCTTGAATCGCCGCTCCGATAGCCACCACTTCGTCGGGATTGACGCCTTTGTGCGGCTCCCGCCCGAACAGCTCCTTGGCAACCTCGACTACCTTCGGCATACGGGTCATACCGCCGACCAAAACCACTTCGTCGATATCGGAAGGGCTGAGCTTGGCATCCGCTAACGCCGCTTTGCACGGTCCGATGGTCCGTTGAATCAAGTGATCGGTCAACTGCTCCAGTTTGGAGCGGGTGAGTGTCAAATCAAGGTGCTTGGGACCCGACTGATCGGCGGTAATAAACGGCAGGTTGATGTTGGTCTGCAAGGTTGAGGAAAGCTCGATTTTGGCTTTCTCCGCCGCTTCTTTCAAGCGCTGGAGCGCCATCCTGTCCTTGCGTAGATCAATCCCCTGCGATTTCAAAAATTCGTCCGCCATCCAGTCGATAATCGCCTGGTCGAAATCGTCACCCCCGAGGTGCGTATCGCCGTTGGTCGAGCGGACTTCAAAGACTCCTTCTCCGATTTCAAGGATGGAAATATCGAACGTCCCGCCGCCCAAATCGAAGACGGCTATCTTGGCGTTGGTCTTCTTGTCCAACCCGTAGGCAAGCGACGCCGCCGTCGGTTCGTTGATGATACGCAACACTTCCAACCCGGCTATTCGTCCGGCATCTTTCGTCGCCTGTCGCTGGGAATCGTTAAAGTACGCCGGCACCGTGATTACGGCTTGCTTGACTTCTTCGCCGAGGTAGCTTTCCGCCGCCTTTTTCAACGCCCGCAAGATCATCGCCGATATCTCCGGCGGCGAATACGTCTTGCCCTGCACTTCCACCAGCACGGCGCCCTTTTCATTTGAGGTGATTTTGTACGGGACAATCTTCTCCTCGGAAGCTACTTCGTTTATCAATCGTCCCATGAAGCGCTTGATTGAGAAGATAGTGTTTTCCGGATTGGTGACCGCTTGTCTTTTGGCGGCGGCGCCGACCAGCCGTTCGCCGTCTTTCGTAAACGCCACCACCGACGGCGTGGTGCGGGCACCCTCAAGGTTCGGGATTACCGTCGGTTCTTTCCCTTCCAACACCGCGACACATGAATTGGTCGTCCCCAAATCGATGCCGATTACTTTTCCCATTGTCTCATTTCTCCTTTATCTTTCACCATATCTTTTGTCTTTTCCGTTTTCATACCCCTCCGCTTCGGCTTACGACTCCGAAGATTGCTCCGCAGACGGTTTCCCTTTGCTGACCCCCACCTTGGAGTGCCGCAAGACCCTATCCCCCATCTTGTAGCCTTTGCTCATTTCCACCGCCACCACGCCTTCGGGATACTCCTCCGACTCGACCTGCATCAACGCCTCGTGCACCGCCGGATCGAACGGTTTCCCCAGCGCTTCAATCGGGGTAATGTTGTACTTCTGGAGCAGTTCTTTCATCTGGTTGAAAATAAGCTCGGTGCCTTTGCGCAGCGCTTCAAGGTCGCCTTCCTCGTTGTTGTGATGTGCCAGCGCCCGCTCGAAATTATCCACTACTTCCAACAGCTCACCCAACAGCTTGTCATTGGCGGAGCGGATGACTTCTTCGAATTGCCGCGCCATCCGTTTTTTGTAATTATCAAAATCTGCCGCCGTTCGAAGCAGCTTATCTTCCAGCTCCTTCACCCGGGCACGGAGCTTCTCTTCCTCTGTCAGTTCTTTCGTTTCTTCCGCCTTTTCTTCCTTCGTCTCGGTTTCCTGCTCGGCTTGAGCCACCGCTTCGTTTGACTTTGTTGTTTCGGGGGAAGTTTTTCCCTTCTCCGCTTTGTTTTTCTTCATCGAGCTTTCTTCTTGTACTTCAGGTTCTATCGTCTCTTGACTCGTCTGCTGTTTTTTTGCCATCTCACGACTCCCTCTCTTTATCTTCCTTATCCAGCCCGGAGAGGACTTCGGTTATGGTTCGAGCGGTGTGCTCCACCACCGAGACCAACTTGCTGTACGGCATCCGCGTCGGTCCGATAATCCCGATGGTGCCGCTGATGTTCCCCACCTTGTACGTCGAGGTCACCAGCGAGCAATCCATTATCTTGCTGAACTTGTTCTCTTTCCCGATGGTGATGACCAATCCTTCGTCGGTCGCTTCCTCCAGAAACTCCGACAGGGTGGAACCGTCTTCAAGGAACTTCACCAAGCTGGAAATTTTGTTCAAGTCGGAAAACTCCGGCTGCGCCAGCAGGTTCTCCGCCCCGGCGAGATGAATATCGACGCTTTTTTTGTCCGTCCAGATCTTATCCTTGGAGTTGATAATCAAATTCACCAGCCGCCCTTCTCCGGAGACATCCCCCAGCCGTTCCGCTATCGTCTTGCGGATACGCCCCAGCGTCAAGCCCGCCAGGCGTTCGTTCAACAGGCTTTCCACCTCGTGGAGATCTTTCTCCTTGATGTTCGTCTCCACCTCCAAGATAACGCTCCGCGCCAGCCCTGACTTCACCACCACTACCACCATTATCCGCCCGCGGGAAATCGGAATCAACTCGATCCGCTTGAGGATGCCTTCCTCGAATTTAGGAGCGATAGTTACCCCCAACTGGCGGGTGATATCCCCCAGCACCTTGCTCGTTTGCCCGAGGATTTCGTTGATGCCGCGCCCTTTCTTGAGGATAGAGCGCTTGATGGCGTCTTTTTCCGCCTGGGTCAGCTCTTCAGGCTTCAGGAGGTAGTCGACGTACACCCGGTAGCCGAGGTCGGTGGGGATACGTCCGGCGGAGGTGTGGGGTTGCTGGACGAGCCCCATCTCCTCCAAATCCTGGAGGGTATTCCGGATGGTTGCCGACGATATGCCCATTTTGAACTTGCTGGCAATCACCCGCGAGCCGACCGGACCAGCGGATGCGATGTAGTAATCTATCAAATTATAGAGAATTTGTTTTTCGCGTTCGCTTAAGTTTTCGAAAGCCATACTGACCTTATAATATCGACTGCTTTATTTGCCTTACCACCACCGACTGCCATATTGACAGCCTGTATGCCATTAATCTGTAATTTATACAATTATATCTCCGAGTCAAGTTTTTGTTTTCGTATTTCTCAAAGGGGACAATAATTTTATACCCGACCAAACCGTACAAGTTTTCGAAAAATCCGCCTTGACGGATTTTCCTCTATCCCCTATATACCAAACAGACGTAACGACCATATAATGGCGGGGTATACGTGGATTTTGTTTCACTACTAATGCAGTTTTTCCAACTGCTAATTGGACTCTTTTTTAAGCACTACCGTAAGCTCCGAGCCTTTTATAAAATAATCTGGAAAAAATCGTCGAGGCTAAAGCCGACCGACCTAATGCCGTGGCGCGGGAAAAAAGAAAAAGGCTTCCATGAGTACTACTACGAGAGAGAAACGGACAAACTCATCAGAGAAAAGCTCGCCAAAGGCGAAAACGTTCTTGTCCTCGGCAACCCGTTGGCGGGAAAGACACGGGCAATCTATGAAGCACTGAAGTGTTCCAAGAAATACGACGTCATTATTCTCAACAATCTTCTCGACCACTATCCGTTCCTTGATACATATATTCCAAAGCGTCTCACGTTCTGGAGGAAACGTGTACTCATCCTCGACGACCTCAACAAGCTCGCTGCGAAGGAAGGCTTCAGCTATCTGCTCGGCGAATACATGAAGCAGAAGGTTATCCTCTTCGCTACCTGCCGTTCGGGGGAAGAATACAAGCTGGTGCGCAACAAGCTGGAGCGGGAACTGGAGTGGTTCGGGAAACCGATTACCATCGGGAAAATCAAAAGAAAAGAAGCCGAAAATGTGGCTTCAGAGGTCGGCAAGAGCCTGAAAGGGTTCGACGGCAATATCGGCTCCATCTTTATTGACCTCAAGACAATGCGGGAACGATTTGAGAAGTGTGACATCAAAGAGAAAGGCATCCTGCGCTCTCTGAAACGGCTCTATGCGGCAGGTATCTACCGAGGCGAAGCGACTTTCTTGCTCTCTCGGCTCCGGAAAGTCAGCAAACAGGTAAAAGGAATTAAAGGTGAAAACCATCAATGGGACGAGTGGCTACATGCCTTGCAATCGAACGGCTTCATAAAAGTTTCCAAAGATGAACTCAGCACCGAAGAAACTTACCTTGAGCGGGTCATTGAAGATGACTTCGACCTCCTCGAAAACCTTAAGGAAATGCTGACCATCTTCACAGACGATCCAAAGGCTCTCTTTAGCATTGGGAATAAAGCCGACGATATTGTAACCCTTAGTGAAGGAGAAATTACTCTCCGAAGAGCCGAGTTTGAACGCCTTGCCATCGAAGCTTATACCAAAACATTGGGCGCTTGGACATTCGAAAATGACCCCGAAAACTACGCTATGACCCAGAACAACTTGGGGAATGCTTATCAAACCCTTGCCGAGGTGGAAGACAAAGCCGAAAACTGCAAACAAGCCATCTGTGCCTACCATGAAGCCCTCAAGGTCTATACCCTCGAGCAATTCCCCATG
>CAZAZQ010000012.1:75553-78989 GCA_964489705.1 uncultured Ignavibacteriales bacterium | reverse complement strand
AGATAGGTAACAGAATAGACTGGCGACATAGGTAACAGGTAAATTAGCGGTACGGTATCCGAGGAGGTAAAAACGTAATGGGAAAACAAAAGTCAGGTCTCGAAGAGACCTGACAGAGACAAAAATATCAAAGAAGCAAACTAGATGTGAAGAGTACCCACTGCAGTAGAGTGTGGGGTGCCCCATGGCTTGCCGTGGGGTTGACTCAAAACTCTCGTAGGGAAAATTCGGTACGGATTCTTTCTTTTCCACACACCCTCTTTCGGCTTGCCTCTTTCGAGAGCTGCCCTGCCGTTGTTTTCTCAATATTACTCCTTGAGACCAAGTAAGCAGAGAGCAAACACCAATGGGAAAAACTCCCTTGCGTGGAGGGTACAATTCATATAAGTTAATTTCGTTGCGAAAGTTGTGTACATCGCCGGAGTGGTGGAATTGGTAGACACCAGGGACTTAAAATCCCTTGGTCATACTTGACCGTGCCGGTTCGAGTCCGGCCTCCGGCAAAGTTACCGACCAGCCCCTATCTTTTTATGACATCATTTGTCAGGCAACATTGCTATGTTGAAAGTGAAAAATGTGATATATTAAAGCCAACAATGATATATGTTGTGAAAAATGGCAAATAAACGAATTGAAATAAAGAAAGGTAAGTCAGAGATGGCAACAGCTACCATGCCGGACAGGAAGAAAGCTCTGGAAGCGGCTTTGGTGCAAATCGAGCGGTCTTTCGGCAAGGGCTCGATTATGCGATTGGGAGACAAAACGGTACTTGAAGTGGAAGTTATCCCCACCGGTTCGCTGGGGCTCGACCGAGCTCTTGGCGTGTGGGGTATTCCCCGCGGGCGGGTGACCGAGATTTTCGGTCCCGAATCATCGGGGAAGACAACACTGGCGTTGCACGTTATCGCGGAAGCCCAAAAAGCAGGCGGCGTGGCGGCATTTATTGATGCCGAACATGCCTTGGACGCCACCTATGCCCGCGCTCTCGGCGTCAACACGGATAACCTACTGGTTTCGCAACCCGATACCGGCGAGCAGGCTCTCGATATTGTCGAGATGCTGGTACGCTCGGGTGCGGTGGATATCATTGTCATCGATTCGGTGGCGGCTTTGACGCCCCGCTCGGAAATCGAAGGGGAAATGGGTGACGCACACATGGGCTTGCAAGCCCGCCTCATGTCCCAAGCACTGCGAAAGTTGACCGCTATCATTTCCAAATCACGAACGGCGGTTATTTTCATTAACCAAATTCGGATGAAAATCGGCGTGATGTTCGGCAATCCGGAAACCACCACCGGCGGCAACGCCTTAAAGTTCTATTCGAGCATTCGGCTAGATATCCGCAAGATTGCTACAATCAAAGATAGCCAAGAAATCATCGGTTCGCGCACCCGGGTGCGAGTGGTGAAAAACAAAGTCGCCCCGCCTTTCCGGGAAGCCGAGTTCGACATTATTTACGGCAAGGGCATTTCGTTCACCGGTGAGCTGCTCGATATGGCGACGAACTTAGGCATTGTTGACAAATCCGGTTCATGGTTCAGCTATGGTTCCGACCGGCTCGGACAAGGTCGGGAAAATGTCCGGCAATTCCTTGAGGAAAACCCCGATCTCGCCAACGAGATACTGGGCAAAGTGAAAGAAAAATTGGGCATGACTCCCCCGAAAGAGGGCGAAAACTCCGCCGAAGAGCCAAAAGCATAACAATTGAAGAAGGCGTGCCGAAAACGGCACCTCAATCGTCCCGACAGGTCTTGCGTCTGAACTCTCAAGCGCAAGGCCTGTTAACGCACCCTCTTCACTCTTCTATGTTCCTTTACAGTAATTCTCTCGTGTAACAAAGTCCCGAACATTCTCGTAGTCAAAAAGTAACACCTTATAAACGAAGGCAACGACAGGTACAAAATTGGAGTCAGAGATGAAACGAGTTCTCTTTTTCGTCGTGATTTTCTTCAGCCTCGGCATACTGGGAAATGCAACAGAGGTAACGGAAGAAACCACCCCCACAACCGACGCCATCGTCGGCTCATGGATGGGAACCCTCAAATTTTCCGGGATGGAGCTCACGGTCGTTTTTCACATTTCTAAAGAAGCGGACAAGACCTTACACGCTACCATCGACAGCCCAGACCAGGGAGCGACCGGCATTGTCGTCGACCATATCACCTTTGAAAACGGTCACGTGGTGATGGAAAGCAAAGCTATTTTGGGGAAATTCGAAGGTGACCTCCAAAGTGACAACGAAACCATCGAGGGGAAATGGTCGCAAAGCGGCATGACTCTTCCCTTAACCTTGAAGCGAACCGAACACCTTCCAACTCCCAATCGGCCGCAAGAACCGAAACCGCCGTTTCCCTATCGTACCGAAGAAGTCACTTATGAAAACAAAGAAGCGGGTGTCACGCTCGCCGGAACGCTTACCCTCCCTCAAAGGGAACCGCCTTTCCCTGCCGTGCTCCTGATAACCGGTTCCGGTCCTCAAGACCGGGACGAGACCATCTTCGGGCACAAGCCCTTCCTGGTACTCGCCGACTACTTGACCCGCCACGGGATTGCGGTTCTTCGCGCCGACGATCGGGGAGTGGGAAAATCGACAGGCGATTTTTCCACGGCAACCACGAAAGACTTTGCCGGAGATGTTCAGGCGGGAGTGGACTACCTCAAGAGCAGAGAAGAAATTGACCCCTCGCACATCGGCTTAATCGGCCACAGCGAGGGAGGCATTATCGCGCCCATGGTAGCCGCAGAGAGAGACGATATTGCTTTTATTGTGCTCATGGCAGGACCGGCTTTGCCCGGAGACAAACTCCTTACCTTGCAAGCGAAGTACGGATTGAAAGCGGAAGGCGTCAGCGACTCTATGGTTTCATGGAACCGCAATCTGCAACAGCGTTGGTTTGATGTGCTCAAACAGGAAAGCGACACCGCCGTCATGCGCCGGAAACTGAACGACATTCTGAACGAACTGACGGCAGAGTTGGACGACCGACAGAAGCAGGAACTCGGAATAACCGACGAAAAGATGCAACAGGAAATTCAGAAGACGCTTTCCCCCTGGTTCCGGTATTTTGTCACCTATGACCCTCTCCCAACCCTGAAGAAAGTCAGGTGTCCGGTGCTGGCACTCTACAGCGAGAAAGATCTCCAAGTTCCGGCAAAAGAAAACATCCGCGCCATTGAAAAAGAAATCCTTGCTTCTCATACGAACAAACGCTTCACCGTCAAGGAACTGCCGAACCTCAACCACCTGTTCCAAACCGCTCAGACCGGCGCCTTTTCGGAATATGCCCGGATTGAAGAAACCATTTCTCCCCAAGCGTTGGCGACCATCGACAGCTGGATACACGAAATTCTCAAAAACGAAAAGCAATAACCCTTCCCAGCGCACAGAAGAGGAAAAGTCCGAATCCCGCCCGGCTTTTCCTCTTTCTTGAAAGCA
>CAZAZQ010000012.1:30889-75453 GCA_964489705.1 uncultured Ignavibacteriales bacterium | reverse complement strand
ATCCCCCTTTTGTTCGCCCTCCCTTCCCTTTCCCTTGAGAACAAGCGAATTCTCATATTGACTTTGCCCATGATTCCTCTTTATTAGCTACCAATATGCGAACCGGAAGGAGCAACAGAACATGAACGAAGAATTGACCAAAACCCCATTCTACGATTTCCACGTTGAAGCAGGCGCCAAGATGATACCGTTTGCCGGTTTTCTCATGCCGGTTCAATATACCGGCATTACCGCCGAGCACCTAGCCGTCCGGGAGAATGTCGGCATGTTCGATTTGTCTCACATGGGCGAGTTTGAAGTATCGGGGCAAGACGCTACTGACTTTCTGCAAAGAATGACGACCAACAATGTTGCCGCTCTCAAAGAGGGTGAGATTCAATATAGCTGCATGACCCTCCCGACGGGAGGGATTGTGGACGACCTTCTCATCTATAAGTTGGACGACAAATACATGCTGGTGGTCAACGCCGCCAATATCGAAAAAGATTTCAACTGGCTTTCGTCTCACCTCGACGGCGACGTCCGGCTTACGAACAACTCCGCTCAAACCGCATTGCTGGCTATCCAAGGACCGAACGCCGAAAAAGTCCTCAGCGAAGTAACGGATTACAACCTTGACGAAATGAAATATTACACCTCCGCCGTGGCGACGATTGCCGGAGTGGAAGTGCTCTTCTCCCGTACCGGTTATACCGGCGAAGACGGCTTCGAGATCTACCTCCCGCCGGAACATGCCGCCACGTTATGGAACGCTCTCAGGGAAGCAGGGAAGAAATACGATATGGCGCTGGTCGGATTGGGCGCCCGGGATACGCTCCGGTTGGAAATGAAAATGGCGCTGTACGGAAACGATATTGACGAAACCACCACCCCTATCGAAGCGGGGCTGGGCTGGATTGTTTATCTTGACAAAGACTTCATCGGCAAAGATGTTATTGCCAAGCAAAAGGAAGAAAAACCGCCGCGACGGCTGGTCTGCTTGGAGATGGAAGGGAAAGTGTTCCCTCGTCACGGGTACGAGATTTACGACGGGAACAAAGTCATCGGTACGGTCACTTCAGGGACATTTTCACCTTCGTTGAAAAAACCGATTGCGCTGGGCTACGTCCCGCGAGAGAAAGCCAAAATCGGCACCACGGTGGAAATCGCCGTACGTAACTCCAAGCACCCCGCGGTGGTGGTGAAACCGCCGTTTTATAAAAAGGGTTCGCATAAGTAACCGGCTCCATGAATATTGACTTGTACCTCACGCCGATGCCCGTCACACGGGCGCATACCGAAAACAAAGCCGTCGTCATCATCGACGTGCTGCGCTTTTGCACCTCCACCTGCGCTGCCTTGACCGCGGGCGCCAAAGGGATAATCCCCACGGCTGGTCCGGGGGAAGCGGGGGAAATGTGGTCGAAGCTCGGCAGCGAGATGGCGGTCCTTGCCGGTGAACGGGGCGGCATCAAGATTGAAAACTTCCAACTGGGTAATTCCCCCACCGAGTTTACTCCTGAGACGGTGGGCGGCAAGTACGTTATTATGACCACCACCAACGGCACCGCCGCTTTCGGCAAAATCAGCTCCGCCGGTTTGGTCGTTTGCGGGGCTTTGGTCAATATCTCAAAGGTCGCCGCAACGATTGCGGCGTTTGACCGCGATGTGGTCATCCTCTGTTCGGGACAAGACGGCGGTTTTTCCATTGAAGACACTATCTGCGGAGGGATGTTGATTCACCTGCTTTCCGCCGAGCATAAAAAAGAGGTAACCGTCAACGATGCCGGTTCGTTGGCGCTGCTGCTCTACCGCACCAACCGCACCGCTATCAAGCGCACTATCCGACGAGGGGAACACGGCAGACATCTGGCACAGCTGGGGTTCGCTCAAGATGTCGACATCGCCGCCGGTATCGATACGATGCCGGTCTGCCCGGTTCTGAAAGAAGGACGTTTGGTGGCGGAGGATTTTTCCTTGGAAATGAACCGGTGAACAATGAGCCATTTCAGGGACGGCTTGTATAAGGGGAAAAGATGAAAGGGATACTGGTATACATTACGGTTGTCGTGACTTTGCTTGCCGCTCCCGGTCGGGCGGAACGCGGGGTGGAGTTTGCCTTTGAAATCTACGGTTCCGATTCGACCACAGCGTCGCCGGTTCTTCTCTTTGCCGACACGGCGGACGTCATCTCCGGTATTCCCGCCACCGGTTTCCTCTTGAATCTCTCACTCGATATGAAAGTCACCGCCCTCGACAGCCAACAGACCTCCTTTGAAGTACATGTCGTGTCGTTGGGACCGCCGGCATATACCAGCTCGAAGAGATATACTGTCGAATACGGCTTACCGGCGATTTTGAACGATATTCCCGGGAAAAACAATACCTCCTTCCGTTTTGTTGTCATCCCGCTGGCGGCGGTTGATGTCGATACCGCTCTGTGTTCCTTCAATCATCATGCTACGGGAACGTTCGTAGCCGAGCCGACCGCTAATATGGATCTGTACTACGTCCCCAATTCGCTGGGAGATTACTACTGGGATTCGGTAAAAGGGCTGTTCGAACAGGACTACCGTCTTTTCAAGAAAATGATGAATTTTTCCCTGCCGGGAAAATACAATATCTACCTCTGCCCGTGTGCATTGTACTCCGTTTTGTGGGACAAACGCTTCGGCATGATGGTCGACCCGACCCGGCGAACAGCTTACACGCTCTTTACCAGAAGGTTGAACACCGCCGAGCCGTTCGCCGTACTGCAAGCATCCGCTTTGAGAAATCTCGGCTATACCCCCCCGTTTCTCTCCGAAGGGCTGGCGAACTACTTTTCATTCGCTCTCTACGACATGAAAAAAATTCTCAAAAACGACCCGACTGTTTCTCTTGCCTCTCTGATGGAAACACCCGATTACTTCCGTACCGACCCGCACGCTGCCGATCGAAGTGCGGCGACATTCGTCAAATATCTCATCGACACATACTCTCTTCCTCGCTTTCTCAGACTGTGGAAAGAAGCGACCGACCTGAACCTCAAAGACAAAATCGAGGCGGTATACGACAAGAAGCTCTCGACGTTGGAAAAAGAATGGAAGAGCTACGTCGACACCAGCTCAATTTCCCTCTTGCAGTTGACCTCATTTATCGAGCAAGCCGAACTTCGGCGCGACTACCCGCTGGTGTTGGAATACGCCAAAGAAATGGTACGCGTATCGCAAAACCAGAAGGACTCGGTGCTGAGTTTGGGGTGGCTGGTGCGGGCATACTTCTTCACCGGTGACTATTACGAAGCAACGAACGCCCAAAAGGCACTCGTTGCCGTCGAAAAGGAAAACGCCCGCAATCTCATGGCGCTGGCGGCGTACAAAATGATGAACGGCTATTACGATGAAGCAAAAGCCGACTTGGAAAAGGCACACGCTCTGGATACCGCTGACTACCTGGTGCAATTCAATCTGGCGATGAATGCTCTTTTCACCGGTGACACGGCTCAAGCAAAATCAATTCTCCAGGATTTGGTCTCCAATCCCACTTCTTCGAGCAGAGCGGAAAGTATGATATTCCTCGGTCATATACTGAAGAACTCACCCGACATAGCCGACCGGACCCAAGCCCGCATGTATTTCCAACAAGCCATCCAAGCATACGACCATGAGCTCCAAGTGCATAAGGCTTCTCCGACTGCCTATATGTGGCTGGGGATTGCCTTCCTCGGGCTGGAAGATACCGACATGGCGGCTGATCATTTGCAAACCGCTCTCTTTTTGGAGACCCGCCCCTTTTACTTGGGGATGATTTACCTTTGGTTGGGAAAGGTCATTGATGTGCTCGGCGACCGGGAGACCGCCGAAACCTATTACGGAAAAGTGTTGTCCTTGTCGTCGGCTGATTATTACCAGAAGGAAGCGCGTACCTACCTTGAGACTCCATACACCCAATAGAGGGATGCCATGCTGAGCTTTCTCAATTCCGCCGTCCTGATTGCTGCGGTTGCCGCTCTTATTCCTCTGCTCATTCACCTGTTCTCCAAGCGACGGGTGAAAATCATCGAGTTTTCCTCTCTCAAGCACTTGAAAGCGATGCAAAAACGCCAAGTCCGTCGCCTCAAGATACGCCAGCTTCTCCTTCTCATCTTACGAATGCTCATTATTCTTGCCGTGGTGTTCGCTTTCGCCCGGCCGACGTCCACAGGCGGGCAAATCGGCTCCCACGCGTCCGTGTCGGCGGTCATCCTGTTCGACAACTCCGCCTCCATGAACCGGGAAGTCACTGACGGAAATCTTTTCGAAATTGCTCGCCACCGAGCGCAACAACTGCTCGGTACTTTCGGCGAGTCCGACCAAATCGCTCTTATCCTCCTGGACAACTCCGACAGCCAACAAGAAGACATCCGCTTTACTTCTCCCGCCATCGTCAAAGAAAAACTCAAGCTCCTGCAACCGAAGTACGGCAGCGCCGACTTCGAAAGAGCCCTCGATGCGGCTCAAAAGCTGTTGGCAAAGGCGTCCAATTTGAACAAGGAGATTTATATCATCTCCGACCGCCAGCAGCATTCTCTGCCGGACAATAAGTTATCCCCCGACAAGAACACCCATATTTTCATCGTCGACCTGCCGTTGCGGGACAACGACAATTGCGGTCTCACCTCGGTCGACTTGGGAGGACAACTGCTTGTCCCCGGGAAAGACTTCGACATAACCGCCACGGTTAAAAATTACGGCTCTCTCGACCGGGAAGATATCATCGCTTCGTTGTTCCTCGACAACCGGCGGGTTGCCCAAACCGACGTACGAGTGAAAGCGGGGCAAGACGCAACCATTCGTTTCACCCAGAATCTCACCCGCGGCGGTTTCCACTCCGGCTATATCGAGCTCTCCGACGACATGTTTCCTGCCGACAACCGGTACTACTTCAGTTTTCACATTCCCGAAAAATTCAACGTCCTTATCGTCGACGGGGACGGCTCCGGACATTTGATGGCTCTTGCATTGGCTCCTTCCCCGAGCGTCAACCAATATTGGTCGGTCAAGGAAGTCACCCCCGACAACATTTCCCAAGTCAACTTCTCCAACTACGACGTTATCATCATGGCGGGGGCGCCTTCTCTACCGTCGTCGTATCACAACCGCATCCTCTCGTATGTCAAACGAGGGAAAGCGTTGTTTCTGACTTACGGAGGGAATACCGACACCGCTTCGTTCAACCGTCAATGGGCGGAGGTCTCCGGGGTGGTCATCGACCAACCGACCAAGAAAAATTTCACCCGTGCCGGGTATTACACCTTCCAGACCTTCAATGTCAACCATCCCATATTTTCCGTTTTCAGCTTTGAAAAAGATTCTCTCCCGGAAATAAAGTTCTACACCCTGCCCAAGGCACACACCTTAAACCACGCGCAAGTCCTCGCTCTCTTTTCCGGCAACCGACCGGCACTGGTGCAAACCACTTACGGCAGCGGAAAGGTTCTCACCTTCGTGGGTCCCATCTCCCCTTACTACGGCGACCTTACCAGCCATGCGTTCTTTGTCCCCTTTGTCGCCCGCATCGCCGAATACCTCACCGCCGACCTTTCTCACTACGACCTCACGTTGTACACCGGCTCTCAGATTACGCGTATCATTTCCATGAAAGGCTCCTTTCGCACTTCCTTGAAGGTGACCATGCCGAACGGAGATACTTACAGCGTTCCGCCGGAAGAAGACAACGGGGTACTCATCGTGAAGCCGAGACCGACCGACCTTCCCGGCATCTACCGCATCGACTACATCGGTCGGGAAATCGACCGCTTTGCGGTGAACTTGGAACCGACGGAAGGTGATTTGACGTGGGTAGACCTGCCACAGTTCGCTGTCGCCTTGGGTATTTCGGACTATCGGGTGCTCGATCCGCGCCAGGACATCGCCGTCACCATAGCGGAGATGCGGTTCGGCAAAGAGCTGTGGCATATTTTCCTCTGGGCGGCTCTTTTCTTGCTTGCCGCAGAAATGCTGCTGTCAAGGTCAACAACCGGCGAAGAGGAGTAGGGGAGCAAAGGAAATAACCGATGAACATACCAAAACATTCACCGAAATAACCGCTGTTCGATGGTAGCGCCGTGACACGAATTACCGCAGAGAGGATAACGAAGAAATTTCAAGAGCACGTCATTTTCGAAAACGTCTCGTTTACCATCGGCGACTACGACAGAATCGGCGTCGTCGGAAGAAACGGTAGCGGGAAGACTACCCTCTTCGACATCATCGCCGGGCGGATCTCCGTCGACCGCGGCAGTATCAACCGAGCCAAGTCGTGTCGGATTGACTATATCGAGCAGGACAAAACCGCTTACCTCGATTACACTCTTTTTGAATATGTCAGCTCCGCTCGCCAAGAGCTGCTTGCCATGCGTCAAGAGATAGAGACTCTGCAAAGGCATCTGGCGCAGCACCCTCATGACACTGAAAGCCTCACACGACTCGGACAGTTGCAGAACCGGTTCGAGTTGGAAAACGGTTTCAATTTTGAAAGTGAGGTCAAAATAATTCTGACGGGATTGGGATTCGAGGAAAGCCGTTTCTCGGAACGGATACGGAATTTTTCGGGCGGTGAAAAAAATCGTGCCGGGCTGGCGCGGGCGCTGGCGGGAAACGGCAACGTTCTCCTGCTGGACGAGCCGACCAACCATCTGGACATCGAATCGACTTTGTGGCTGGAAGAATACCTGGAAAAAACCGACAAAAGCTACCTGATAGTCTCACACGACCGCACTTTCCTCACCGCCACGGTCTCGCACATTTGGGAAATTCATCATGGGAAGATAGATTTTTATACGGGGGGTTTTGAAAAGTATTTGAAAGAGCGCAAAGAACGACAACGGCAGCACGAACATCGCTACAAACACCAACAGGAAGAAATCAAGCGGATTGAAGAATTTGTCCGTCGCAACATCGTCGGGCAAAAGACACGGCAAGCTCAATCGAAGTTGAAATATCTCAGTCGCATCAAACGCCTCCCTCCCCCCCGCAGCGAAGAAAAAGCGGCGCGTTTGACGGTGCAATCATCGGGGCGTTCCTATGCCCACGTCCTGGCGGTCGACAATGTTTCTCTCGGTTACGGGAGTCATGTTATTGTCAAGAATGCCACGTTTGATATCTATCGCGGCGACAAAGTCGGTTTGATAGGGAGAAACGGTACCGGCAAAACGACTTTGCTTAAAGCACTGGTGGGCGAATTGGCACCGCTTGAAGGAGACATTAAGTTGGGTGCAAATGTCGACGTTGCCTATTTCGATCAGGAACTTGTTGACCTCAACTTAGACGCCACGGTGTTGGATAACCTATGGGAAAAAGATCCGACGGCGGAGATCGGAAAAATCCGCTCCTTTTTGGCTCGCTTCGGGTTTACCGGCGAAGATGTTTTCAAACCGGTGGCGGCACTCTCCGGCGGCGAAAAGACCAAGCTCTCTCTTGCCCGGCTTTTGTATCACCCCGCCAATTTTCTCATTTTCGACGAGCCGACCAACCACCTGGACCTCGATTCGCGCGAGGTTTTGGAGAAAGCCCTTATCGAATTTGAGGGAAGCTGCCTCATCGTCAGCCATGATCGATATTTCTTGGACCAAGTCGTGGAGCGTATCCTTCACCTCGAAAACGGCGTGCTGCGAATTTACAACGGCAATTACAGCTACTTCCGAGAGAAAACCACGCCACAGCAGCCGCCCCCTAAAGTGAAAAACAAATCGTCCAAGGAAGCATACCTCGCATTCAAAGAAAAATCCAAGCGGCTGGCATATCACAAACGGAAAATTCAATCGACCAAATCGAAAATCGCCGACTTGGAATCCGAGCTGGAACAACTGGAAGAAGACATCCGACACCGCATCCCCAAAAGCGACTGGGAAAAACTCCACGAAGCTTCCCAACGCAAGCAAGAAATTGAAGAAGAAATTCTGCAACTGTATTCGGAACTGGAAGAATTGGAGAGTTTAGACCTTGATTAATATTCTTGCCGTTTCCGCATCTCCCATCGAGCGTTCCTCAACGGATATCTTACTCCATACCGTTGCCGAAAGCATAACAAAGGAACTGTCTCCACACCATGAAGCGACGATAACGTTTGTGAAACTGAACGAGCTGAAATTCATTCCTTGCCAGTCGTGTGGTGAAGACCCATCCCCGAAGTTTTGTCTCTTTGACGACGACCTGACTCCCATCTACGAGCAACTTGCGAAGTGTGATTGCCTGCTTTTCGGGACGCCGGTTTATTTCGATTCGGTTTCGGCACAGGCGAAGATGTTCATTGACCGCTGCAATTGCGTCCGACCGCCGGACTACGAAGGAACCTCCGGTCATCACTTCATCCGACGAATTCACCGCCAACGTCCCGGAGCCATGGTCATCGTCGGCGGGCAACGGGGGTGGTTTGAAGGTGCCCGCCGGGTTATAGCGGGATTTTTCAAGTGGGTGGAAGTCACCAATGAAGGGATGATAACCTATCAATCCGCTAATCCCACCAAAGCGGGCGAAGTTGCCACAGACAAAGAAACGCTTCGCAAGGCGGAAGAACTGGGAAGAACGTTAGCCGATAAAATCAACCGGAACCGTGAGAGATAAAACCCTCATAGAATACTACCGCGCCCGCGCGCCCGAATACGAACAGATATACTACCGCGACAATCCCGAACGACGCCGGGAAATTGCCGACGAAGCCGCCTTCTTGCGGCAGCTCGTACGCGGGAAGGAAGTTCTTGATGTGGCATGCGGCACCGGCTACTGGACACAGGTGATGTCCGGTGTCGCCGACGACATAATCGCGTTTGATATCTCCATTGAAATGCTCAGAGAAGCCAGGAAGAAAACGTATCCCAAGCCTGTCCGTTTTGTCATCGGAGATATGCACCGTCTCCCTTTCCAGCCTCACTGCTTCGACATCTTGAGCGTCGGCTTTTGGTTTTCCCATCAACCGAGGCAGGAGTACCGTCAACTTTTTGAGCAACTGAAGCTTCTTCTCAAACCTCAGGGTAAAATCTGGATGATAGACAACAACCCACCCGCCGAAGGAACGGCAAACACCAGCGTCAGGGTTGATTCGTTCGGCAATAATTACAAGAGAAGATACTTGGACAACGGAAAAGAATTTGTCATTCTGAAAAATTATTTCGAAGAATCACAATTGCAGGAGATTTTCCAGCCGTATTTTACCATCGAACGGTTGGTTTACAAAACCTATTACTGGTCGGTGGTTTTAATCCCCTATTGAAAGAGTGAACTCCCTACTCTTTCGAAAAACTCTCCCCCCTCTCGAAGCTCCACAACTTGACATTATCTTCAAACAATATATATTCTGCCAGCAAAAGTAAATCGGAACCGCTGCTTTTCCGACGAGTTATAATGACTGACTTGGAAAAGCAAATTCTGAGTTACGCTACTGGGAGATAGTCCAATGGTTAGGGCATACGGCTCTGGACCGTAGAATCTGGGTTCGAATCCCAGTCTCCCAGCTTTATTTTGTACTGGCTCCCCCTTTATAAGTGAAAGTACGTGATAAAACGGACGGGAGCATCTTGCTCAAATCTGCAAGCAAAATGCTCCCTTCGTTCAAAATCGGTATTCGGAGTCACTCGTTAAGGCTGGGTACCGTCATGGCATTCGTAGCAACCCATTTCCCGCCAGGCTTCGTCAATATCTTCAGGGTGTTTGAATTCCAAGCCTTCAGAGGTCGCCGCCACTTCTTTTTCCTCGCCGACGCTCTGGGAAAGGATGACATGGCAGGCATTACACTGATGAGTAACCTGCAACCCGTCCTTGCTCTTGTGTCTTCCTTCGTGACAACGCATGCACCCTTTGTTGGTAAAATGCCCCAGGTTTATCGGATACTCCGACCATCGTGCCTTCATCTCCGGGAACATATTTCGTTTGAAGGCATCTTGAACCGTTAAGACAGCTTTCTCGATGTCCGGCAGCAGCGAATCGAATATCTCGGGGTGTTCATTTTTGTAAAAAGTGGTTATCGTATTGGCAATTTCTTTTAACGCCGTTTCCGTATCTTCGTATTCGGCGGCAAGAGCCTCCACCGCTATTCGTTTGATAGCCGGGAGATTCCGATTTATCTTCCCCATGTGGATAGCTTCATCCACGGCATGATCAGGTGAGAAAAAAGCATGGCTGGGGCGGTTGTGGCAATCAAGACAGTCCATTTTCCGTCTCGGCAGCGTATCCGATTCCTGGGGAGTGAGAGGATTTTCCTCGTCTTCGTAAATAGTCACCCGACCGGTTCTCTTCTCCGTCACTTTTACCCACGGAATATCCTGACGCTCGAAATCACGGGCGATATACTCAATATCGGCGCCGACATTCATGTGCCAGTGGATACCAGCCGTTTGGTTCAACAAGGGATCTCCTCCCCCGGTCTTAATAATCATATCCCAAAGAACCGGCGTATTTTCATCATCATACATGTAATGGTTGAACTCCCGCTGCCTGCTGCCGTAAGACTTCTCCCGCCAATGACATTCTTCGCACGTCTCCTGCGCCGGTCGAAGGTTTTTAATCGGAGTCGGAATCGGGCGCGGGTATTTGTTAAACAATACCGCATACACTTGATAGGCTCCGGACAATTTGGATTTCACATACCAGTTGGCACCGGAACCGACATGACAAGAGGTACAGGGAACCCGCGCGTGAGGGGAGCTCTTGTAGGCGGTATACTGCGGCTTCATAACGGTATGACAGGTGGTGCCGCAAAATTGCACCGATTCACTGAAATGGTACGCTTGGTAGGTCCCAAACGAGCCGCCCAAAACAATAAGGATGGTCCCCATAATGAATAAGATGGTGGCATTTCGATGACTGCTGCGGTTGAAATCTATGATAGGCCATTTTACTTTGACCGGTCTCTCCCCCCGCCGCCAGCGACGCCATTCAAAGAACATTCCCAAGGGAATAAGAAGCAGAGAAAAAACGAGAGCCGCCGGCAGAACAATGTACGAGACAATCATGAAATACGGGTTGACTTCTTCTTGGTAAAGAAGAGCGACAGAAATCAATATGACTATAGCAAAGCCGATAATGAGGGCAAAATACGCTCCGATAATACTGAGTTTGTTATAGGTCAAACGCGGAAATTTGAACTTAAACAATCGTCACCTCATTGCTGATAAAGTATTTCTCTCCACTTGGGTTTCAGTCTCGGCGGCAATTAATAAGCGATTATTTTTGAATTCAAGTCCTTTTTGTCTCGTAATAGCTTCAAATTGTAGATTACTTGGGGATATGAGGTCTACAATATCACGAGAGCAGCCAACTCTTCACTCGAAAAAACTAGCTTAGGATTTCCTTTTATTGAAGCAAGACACTCTCACCTTTAACCTGAAACGTCCCCACCGATTTTTTAAGGAGGAAGGAGAAACCCCTCCTCCCATGCTGAATTCACTTCTTCGCTTTTTCTATTTTCGCCCAACTGTCGCGCAAGCCGACCGTTCGGTTGAAAACCAGTCTTTCCTTGGAAGAATCCACGGTGTCGACGCAGAAGTAACCATGCCGCAGGAACTGATAGCGGGCACCGGGAGGAGCGTCCGCCAACGAAGGCTCCAGTTTGCAACCGGTGAGTACTTCCAGCGAGTTGGGATTGAGATAATCGAGAAAATCCTTTCCTTCTTCGACCTCGGCGGGGTTTTCCTTCGTAAAGAGATGGTCATACAGACGCACTTCCGCCTCAACGGCGTGTGCCGCCGAGACCCAGTGGAGGGTCCCTTTGACTTTCCGTCCGTCCGGCGAGGCGCCGCCGCGAGAAGCGGGGTCGTATGTACAATGCAGCTCTATCGGTTCGCCGGTCTTCTCATCTTTGACCACCCGCTCACAGGTGATAAAATAGGCATGTTTCAAACGGACTTCCCTGCCGGGTGCCAAACGGAAGAACTTCTTCGGCGGGTCTTCCCGGAAATCGTCCCGCTCAATATAAATGACTTTCGAAAACGGCACCGTCCGCGTCCCCATCGAAGGATCTTCCGGGTTGTTAATTGCTTCCAACTCTTCCACCTTGTCATCGGGGTAATTGTCGATGATGACCTTCAAAGGACGCAGCACCGCCATAACGCGGGGAGCGCGTTTATTCAAATCTTCCCGGAGGCAATGTTGCAACACAGCGATATCGACAATGCTCCCTTTTTTCTTCGCCACGCCTACCCGCTCGGAAAAATCACGGATGGATTCCGGGGTATAGCCTCTCCGGCGCAGCCCGCTGATTGTCGGCATGCGCGGATCGTCCCAGCCGGAGACAATTCCTTTCTCCACCAAGGTCAACAGCTTGCGCTTGCTCATGATGGTATAGGTCAGCTCCAAGCGGGCAAATTCGATCTGTTGGGGATGGAAAATGCCCAACTGCTCCAAGAACCAGTTGTACAAGGGGCGGTGATCTTCAAACTCCAGGGTGCACAACGAGTGGGTAATGCCCTCGATGGAATCCGACTGCCCGTGCGCCCAATCGTAGGTCGGGTAAATGCACCACTTGTCGCCGGTGCGGTGATGGGTCGCTCGCAGGATTCGGTACATCACCGGGTCACGCATATTGAGATTTCCCGACGCCATGTCGATTTTTGCCCGCAGAGTTTTGGAACCGTCCGGAAATTCCCCCGCCCGCATCCGCTCGAACAAATCGAGATTTTCTTCCACGCTGCGGTTGCGGTACGGGCTTTCCTTGCCCGGCTCGGTCAAAGTGCCCCGGTAGGCACGGATTTCCTCGGCACTCAAATCGTCGACGTACGCTTTGCCGGCTTTGATAAGACGAACGGCATACTCGTAAAGGGTGTCGAAATAATCCGAGGCGTAATACTCCCGGTCGCCCCAATCGAAACCGAGCCAGCGGATATCTTCCTTGATGGACTCCACGTACTCCGCTTCTTCTTTCGACGGATTGGTATCGTCAAAGCGGAGGTTGCACAAACCGCCGTATTCTTCCGCCAACCCGAAGTTCAACCAAATCGACTTGGCATGGCCGATGTGGAGGTAGCCGTTCGGCTCCGGAGGAAAACGGGTGTGCACTCGTCCGCCGTTTTTTCCCGCCTTGATATCCTGCTCGATAATCGTCCGGATAAAGTTGGAGGGAGCGGGGTTTTCCTGTTTCTTTGCTTTGGGGCTTTTGTTTTCCTCTGCCATTTCTTCTCTCTCCGGGGGGTCCCTATATGTACAAAAGCCACCGAGCGGGATCGAACCGCTGACCTACTGATTACGAATCAGTTGCTCTACCGGCTGAGCTACGGTGGCGTTCACCAATTCTCTAAATATAGTCGGCAAATATAATAAGAAAAAAGAAACTTTCAAGAGTTTTCGCCACAGCAGCACAAATCTCGGCTTTTTTTCTCCCGGCAGAGAAAGGAAAAGTTTTCCCTGTTGTTGCTTCCTCTCCGTTTTTCGGTATACTACGACGAGAAATGTGTATAAAGCTAACCGGCACGGTTGGAGCCAGTATATGCAAGAGATACTCTCGGACGGGAAAAGGAATCTAAAGAGATGACCCTGATGACCGAAAAGACGAATATGCCTTTTCAAGTCAAAGACTGCACTCTCATTACGCGGATGGGCGGCGTCGAATCCGCAATAAACCTGCGGGAATTGCGGGAACGCCTCGCCATCTGCCCGATAGAGTGTCTGTTTCACCATTTTTGTGAGACCGTCGTACGACCGACCTTTGATGATCCTGAGTTCCGCAATGATTTTGCAGCGTGGTCAGCCCACCAGCTTCGCGACCGTGTGCTCGCCGAACGCCTAGGAATAATCAACCCGTACTCTCTGGATAACTTCGAGCAGCTCCGAGAATTGGTATTGGAAATTGTTGACGAGCGTTTGAGCGAAGTGGCGTATATCCCGTGGGTGCCGCGAGGTGACGATTTCCGCTTTATGCGCGCTGTAACGGTTGTCTTCGACGGAGGAATCACGTTAGCGACGCCCGAAGATTTAATCGAAAAACTCCCCGATTTCAGCCTCAGCTCGATCTACTACCACTTTGTGGAAGCCCGGCGACGGACTCCCGACAAATCCGACGACTTTACGGCATGGCTGGCAGGTTTCGGGGAAAGCACCGCTCCTCTCATCAAGGCGCTGAAAGGCATTGACTTTTATTACCTTACCCTTCCCGAGCTCAAGAAAACGTTAATCCGTGCCCTCCGGGGCGCATTTATCGAGGCGACCGATGACCGGCAAATCGTTAGCGGCATATGAAGATGTAGTCGGAAGCGTGGCGATCTCTCAGCTCCGTCAGTTGGGCAGAGATCTCGCCGGAGCGCGGGTGGTTCATGTCAACTCAACCCGCACCGGAGGCGGCGTAGCGGAAATCCTGCGCTGGTTGGTCCCTTTGATGAACGATCTGGGACTGGATGCTTCCTGGGAAGTCATTGAAGGACATGGGGACTTTTTCAACGTCACCAAGACCTTCCACAACGGCTTACAAGGTAACCCGGTGATTCTCCCCCAACATATGATTAACGTCTACGAAGAAACGGTAGCGGAGAACGCCGAACGGCTCCGCCCAATTTTAGAAGAAGCCGACTTTGTTTTTATCCACGACCCTCAACCGGCGTACCTCTTACCCCTTTGCCCGCAACGGAAAGGAAAATGGATTTGGCGCTGCCACATCGACGTCAGCCATCCGAATCGAAAGGTCTGGAACTACCTGAAGAAAATCGTCTCCAGCTACGACACGAGCGTCTACTCGATGCCCCATTTCGCCCAGCGGCTCGACCATCCGCAATTTATCGTCGCCCCCAGCATCGACCCGCTTAGCGAGAAGAACAAGGAGCTCACCCAGGCAGAGATCGACGCCACTCTGGAGCAGTTCGGTATCAGCAAGGAATTACCCCTCCTTACCCAGATTTCCCGCTTTGACCGCTTCAAGGATCCCATCGGCGTCATCGAAGCATTCAAAATGCTCAACAGCTCAGTGGACGCTCAGCTCGTTCTGGCGGGTGGCGGAGCCACCGACGACCCGGAAGGAGCGGCGGTGTACGAAGAGGTTCTCGATGCGGCGAACGGGAACGAAAAGATCTTCGTTCTCCTTCTTCCCAGTGACGCTCATCGGACGATTAATGCTTTGCAACGGGCTTCAACCATCGTTATTCAAAAATCTCTCCAAGAAGGCTTCGGGTTAACAGTCACCGAAGCGATGTGGAAAAGCAAGCCGGTCATCGGCGGCAACGTCGGCGGCATTCGCTTGCAAGTGTACAATCACCACACCGGCTTTTTGGTCGACACGCCGGAAGGCGCCGCTCTGCGGATTCGCGAATTGCTCCGTCAACCGGAAAAAATCGTCACCATGGGAAAAACGGCAAAAGAATTCGTCAAGCACAATTTTCTTTTGACGCGTCATCTCCGTGAGTATTTAACCTTGATGCTGGGACTGCAACGAAATTTGGAAAATTACTTGTTAGCCGTGTGAACGGTACTCCATGGAAGTACTGAACCCGCAACTCGACCTTGAGAGCTTTTTCGCTCGACTAGCCGATGCTCCCGCTCGCGTGCTCATCTCCGATTACGATGGCACTCTTTCCCCTTTCCGCGTGGAACGGGAACAAGCCCGTCCCTATCCGGAAATTATTCCGCTCCTCCGGGAGCTGCTCAACAGAGGAAGAACCCGCGTGATTATCGTCAGCGGTCGTGCCGTTGATGATTTACTCCCCTTGCTTGGGCTCACTCCCCACCCGGAAATTTGGGGCAGTCACGGACTGGAGCGGCTCACCGTTGATGACACCTACGCGACCGAAACCCTTCCCGAGAAAATAAGAAAAGGGCTGGCGCACCTTGAACGATGGATACACGAAGAACGGCTCGAAGGCGACAGCGAACTCAAATCGTCCGGAGCGGCGTTTCACTGGCGGGGAAAATCGCCTCAGGAAGCCGAGGCGTTACGGGAAAAAATTCAAAAAATTTTATTTCCTTCCTTGCAGGAGTATGGCTTTATTCTCAGTGAGTTCGACGGAGGAATTGAAGTGAGAATAGCAGGGATTACCAAAGGCAACGCTATCGCTCGTATCATTCGCGAGACGCCGCCGGAAGCGGCGATGGCGTACTTGGGAGATGATACCACCGACGAGGATGCCTTTGCGGCGTTGGCGGGTCACGGGCTGCGGGTGTTGGTCCGGAGCGAGTTCAGACCGACCAAAGCCGACGTACGGATAGCCCCTCCCGACGAGTTGGTTCAATTCCTCCGCTCGTGGCTGGAACACGAAGGGTAAGCGAGGAAAGCAATGGAGACGGTATACTTTGACAATACGGTCATGAAGTGGCTCATCGCCTTAGGTGTCGCCGTGGTGGCATTCGGGCTCTTTCAACTGATTAAGTTTTTCCTTGCCAACCGGGTAACGAAAATCGCCCAACGAACGGCAACCCATGTCGACGACATCCTCATTGACGCTTTGAAACGAACCCATCGCCTGCTTCTTCTCGTCTTTTCGCTCTATTTCGGCTCCCTGGTCCTGACGCTGCCGGAAAAAGTGGTGTCGGTGATTCATGCGGTTGCAACGGTGGCATTTTTCCTCCAAGTGGCTCTTTGGGGCAACGCCATCATCACGGCAACATTCGCCCTGCTTCAAAAAACCAAAAAAGAAAAAGACCCCGCCAGTGTTTCCGCCTTGACGGCAATTTCATTTTTGGCGCGGGTGGCGGTCTGGTCGATAGTCGTTTTTCTCATCCTTGACAACTTCGGCATTAACATCACTACGTTAGTCGCCGGGCTCGGTATCGGCGGCATCGCCATAGCGCTGGCGATTCAAAACATCCTCAGCGACATTTTTTGCTCGGTGGCGATCCTGCTGGACAAGCCGTTTGAAGTGGGCGACTTTATCGTCGTCGGCGACATGCTCGGTACCGTCGAAAAAATCGGCATCAAAACCACCCGGGTCAAATCTCTCTCCGGCGAACAGCTTATTTTCTCCAACGCCGATCTCATCAACAGCCGCATCCGCAACTATAAACGCATGGTGGAGCGGCGAGCCGTCTTTTCTTTTGGGGTAGTGTATCAGACCCCCGCAGAGAAACTGGAAAAAATTCCCTCCATCGTCCAAGACATCATTGCGTCTATCGAGATGGCGAAACTTGACCGGATTCACTTCAAAGAATTTGGAGATTCTGCCTTGAACTTTGAATGCGTCTACTACGTGGCAGACCGGGATTACAACTTGTACATGAATATCCAACAACAAATCAATCTTGAACTTTTCCGCCGGTTCGAAAAAGAAGGAATTGAGTTTGCCTATCCGACGCAAACACTGTATATTAAGAAAGAAAACGAAGGAGGGAACGGCTCTGAAGAACGTAAGTAAAGCGATACCCATATCTGTGTCTCGTTAGGCGGGCAAAGGTCTTACCAAGCAGGAGAGCGCATGAACCATATAGACAAACAACTCCTTATCGTTTCCAACCGCTTGCCGGTCATCATCACTGAAGAAGCCGGGCGGTGGAGCATCAAACCCGGAGCGGGCGGGTTGATAACGGCGTTGGCTCCCATCATGCGTTCGAACCAAGGCACCTGGGTCGGCTGGCCCGGGTGCGACCCGGAGGCCCCTGCGGAAGCACTCCTAAAACAATACGGCAAAGAGCAAGGGTACCGCCTCACGCCGGTACTCCTCACCAGAGACGAAGTATGGAAATACTATCGCGGGTTCTCCAATCGCGCCATTTGGCCTCTCTTCCACGATTTGCTGGGGCACTGTACGTTTGACGCCGAAGAATGGCAAACCTACATGGATGTCAACCGCCATTTTGCCGAAACGGTGAAAAACGTTCTCGAACCGCAGAGCTTTATTTGGATTCATGATTACCAGCTTATCTTGGTCGGTCACTTTTTGAGAGAGATGAACGTCAATCAGCAACTGAGCTTTTTTCTCCATATTCCTTTCCCGTCACGAGATCTTTTCCGGCGGTTGCCGTGGAAGACGGAAATCCTCCAAGCGATGTTGGAATACGACCACGTCGGGTTTCAGACCCACAATGACCGTCGTAATTTTATCCAATGTGTCAAAGCCTTCATGCCGGAAGCCGCCATCCGAGCTCACCGCAGCAAGTCGTTCATTACCTATGAAGGCCGAACGATTAAGCTGGGGAGCTATCCGATAAGTATCGACTTCGACGAATTCAACAACGCCGCCAAGACCAAGGAAGTCGCCGACGCCGCGTGGTTCATCCACGAAAATGTGCAAAGCAAAATCCTCGTGTTGGGACTCGACCGCCTGGATTACACCAAGGGTATCCCGGAACGCTTCCGGGCGTTTGAGCGCATGCTTCAAAAGTACCCGGACGTGCAGGGAAACATCTCCCTGATTCAAGTGGTCGTCCCGAGCCGTTTGCATGTTCCGGACTACAAGAGTCTGAAAGAAAATCTTGACGCTTTGGCAGGGCGAATCAACGGAGAGTACTCCCGCCACGGCTGGATACCGATTCACTATCTCTTTCGGAACCTGGACCGGGTGCAACTTTTGGGACACTACCGAGCCTGCGAAATCGCTCTTATCACCCCCTTACGGGACGGTATGAACTTGGTGTCAAAAGAATACTGCGCCAGCTCGGTCGACAACAACGGCGTTCTCATTCTGTCCGAGTTTGCCGGTGCCGCGGAACAACTGGCTAAGGGCGCTTTGATTGTCAACCCTTACGACATTGAGAGCACTGCCGACGCCATCTATTGCGCCTACATCATGGAAACGGAAGAGCGTCAGCGCCGGATGCGGTATCTCCGCTCCGAGATCCGCCGCAATGACGTCAAGAAGTGGATTCGCTGGTTCTTAGGATACCGTCAACCCGACGACCAACCTTCCAGCTCCTCTCCTTCTCCCGCCGGCATCACCACTTAACGAGGATAGCCGACCGGCATAATCAACAACGCCGCTTCATCTTCGCCGTCAATGCCAAGCAATTTGTTCAACAGTTCGTCGTTAAAAGCTCCTACCGCTACCGTCCCCATCTCCAACGAGGTCGCTTGGAGGTAGATGTTCTCGCATATCGCTCCGGCTTCAAGGTAAATATATCGATATCCCCGGTCGCCGTACTTGGCGGTGCAGCGATCGAAACGAGCGGTCAACACCACGGTAATCGGAGAATAGCCGACCGCATCTTGCTCCCCGGAAGCTTTATGCAAAGCACGGTTCAAGTCGCCTTCCTTGATAAGTTCCAAACTGGAATCGGAAACCTGGAAATGGTACAACCCCGGTTCCAAACCTTCAACCTTGCTGACGGCGACATACGTCTCAATGGGATACAGCGCTCCGCCGGACGGCGCCGCCCGCATTCGCCAATCGCCCACCGAGTGGGTAATGCCGTCGGCGGAAAGAAGAAGTTGGGACAGGTGAAGAAGCGTTAAGGAACTGTCGGCAAATGACCGTATCGATTTTCGGCTTCGAATGATTTCCTCAACGCATTTTCCTGCGAAATCCGGCGTCGGCAATGGTATTTTTTTGGCGTCAGGGTATGTTTTGTAGAGCGGTACCTGTTTCCCCCAACCGACTTCTTTCCCGACATAGCCCCGCTCGTTGAAGCTCGTTTCATAATGAAATCGTTTCCCGATAGACATTTTTTTCTCCTCTTCTGCGTCTGCTATAGCTCCGAGCATAGCCACAAGCCCCCACGAAAGTACTCCGAACCAAAACATCCTCCGCTTCATTTCTCCTCCTCGCATTTCTATCGCCATGTGAAATATACACTCTTTTTCTCTTGAGAAAGACAAAATCTTTTTCCCTGCCGCTTCCGTCTCTTTCTTTTTTCTTTGCCAGTCTTTATATTGCGTAAGAAACTATTGTCAAAAGGCAGCAGCCAGATGTGCGGACGTTGGTTTACCCGTGAAGATGAGGATTACTATCGAGTCCAGCGGGAACGTATGGTCGAAGAGCAGCTCGTTCGGCGGAATATCCGCGATGAAGCCGTCCTTGCCGCCATGCGCACCGTTCCCCGCCACCTTTTCGTCCCGCCCCAATATCGTACCCACGCGTATAGTGACGGACCGCTGCCCATCGGCGACGGACAAACCATCTCGCAGCCGTATGTCGTCGCCACCATGACGGAACAACTGGAGCTTACCCCCTCCAGCAAAGTTTTGGAAATCGGCACCGGCTCCGGTTACCAGACTGCCGTCCTGGCGGAAATCACCGACAATGTTTACACTATCGAGTTTATTCCCACTCTCTTAGAGCAAGCTGTTAAAGTGTTACGTGAGCTTGGCTATGATAAGGTCAAGGCTCGTGTCGGTGACGGCTCTCTGGGCTGGGAAGAAGAAGCTCCCTTTGACGCCATTATCATCACCGCTGCCGCTCCCAAACTTCCCCAAACCCTGTTGGCGCAACTAAAAGAAGGAGGGCGAATGGTGCTCCCTCTTACGGTCGGCAAATACGGCCAACAAGACCTGGTCAAAATCCGCAAAACCAAGGACGGATACCAACAGGAAACTTTATATGAAGTTCGTTTCGTTCCGATGGTCGGAAGGGTGGAGCAATAGGGCTTTCGGTACGATATACTAACAGGACATAAGAGAGGACGAATTGACTCCCGAAAGGGAATCATTGCCCTAAGGAGAGACCTATGAAAGGCAGCATTATCATAGAACGAATAAACAATCCCGAGCTGCGGGACGAGTGGCACAATCGGCTGGACAAGCTGAATATCGAGATAAAAAAGCTTTACAAGATCCGGCAGACGTTGGGAGCCGAAAGCACTGAAGTCGATTACCTGGAAGCGGTGCTCCGTTTTGCCGAAGCCCGCGACAACGAGCGGACGTTTTTCTGGGATACCTTTATGGAAGAGCGGGTTCAGAACCCGCAACCCGAATAACGGCAAAAAACGCCGCCGGTTTTCCAAAGCCTCACAGGTTCATTTTCCGAACAAAAAGGGAGGTCGGTCCCGACCTCCCTTTTGCGTACTGTCCGTTAATCCGTATCGGTTCAATTGACAATGACAATCAACCTCTGCTCTACATTACATAAACCCCATACCAGCCAAGCAACGGGAAAAACATCCTCACCTTCTACCCCACCGCCTTGCAGAGCATGGCGGCAAGGATGGCTCCCCAGTTGCCGATCGCATACCCCAACAACGCCATCAATATCGACACCGGCACGAGCGATGATTTGTGATACGCCGCGACTATCGGCGCCGACGCCGCTCCGCCGATATTCGCCGCTGAGGCTATTGCCGCAGTGTGAACGTCAACTTTGAAGACTTTCGCCGCCATCACCAGAAAACCACCGTGAATGAAAATCCAGACATACGCCCCCAGCAAAAACCACCATACGGAACTGCTCAAATCGGATAAATCCGCTTTTGCGCCCATACGAGCCACGAAGAGATACACTAACGCCATTGCCAAAGCGTGGGAACCGGGAATTTTGCTTGCCTTGGTAAACGAGAGAAGAATGCCGAACAACGTGACCAAAAGAATCTTATACGTGTTTTGAGAAAAAACCGCTCCCCACCACGAGTCGGCACTCGGCAACGGAATAATTCCCGCCAACCATGCCGACAGTGCCGTCACTCCGAAACCGAAAAACGCCAGATACAAAAAATGCCGCATCTCCATCTTCCCTTTGTCGGTAGTGAGCTCGGCGGCAGCTTTTTCCATTTTCTCCAGACGTTCGCGGCTGATACCGGTAAAGCGATTGAACCACCCAGCAAGATTTTTCGACGCCAACATAATCGGCAGCCATATCAGGTATACGGCATTGTCGGCAATAACGGCATAGCCGAAATCCAACGAGCTCTCATCCAAGTTCAACGCCACCGCTACCGCCGCCATGTTTCCCGTCCCCCCTATCCAGCTTCCCGCCAGCGCTCCGAAGGCTTTCCAGGCTTCGCCGTCCAGACCGTGCTTGACGAGGAGATACCCGATGGGGGCTCCGACGATAACACCGACGGTCCCGATAAGCATGACGAATACCCCTTTGCCCATCACCCGAATCGTGGCGAGGATATCCACGTCCAACAACATAATGGCAAGGAACATGGGAAGGATATTTGCTCCCATAAAGTCATAGACCGGCGATTTGGTCGGAATAATGCCGCTGTTCGATAACGCCACCGGCACAAGGTAAATGAAAATCAACGGCGGAAAATAGTTGAAGAATTTCCAGCGGGTCTTCCGCTCCAAGTAGAAAAACAACGAGGTTACCGCCGCCAAAACGGCAAGAATACCTGCCGGAGAATGAATGAGCGCTTCGTGCATACTTCCTTTCCGGTTTTCGCATGTGTTTTTTCCAAGGTATTCTCATCGAGTGAAAAAGACAAATCAAAAAGCAGGGATTTGTTTCCAGGAACAAAATTTCCTCAAAAATATCACGACAATCTTCTATACATTGAGAACGAATTGCCATATATTTTCGGCATGTCAGGTTCGATACGGCTAAAGGAAAACTATGTTCTCGCAAAGTGCTGTCTGCCGACGCAGGCAGATAAAATCATCGGGTACTACAGTCACGAAAATTACTTGAAAGTCCATCGCCACGATTGTCCTCACTTGAAAAAAGTCGACGCTGAGCGGCTCGTATCGTTGAACTGGGAAGACATCATCGAAACCGATCCTTTCATCCCGGACGAAGATTTCGACGAACTGGATGAGGTTGACCTTGCCATTCTTGCTCACCACGATGAGTTTGGGATGGACTATTCGCTTATGGTGGCGAAAGTTCTCCATCTTCCCAAGGAAGAGGTCTTCCGTCGGCACACTACCTTACGGACAAACGGCTTCCTTCGACGGGTCGAACCGCGTATTATCCAATACCGGAAAGGTATCGTTGACAATAAGTGGATAAAACATCGGAACCATACGTACTACGAGCTAACCAAAAAGGGGACGAACTGCCTCGCTTCCTACCGCCACCGACAAAAAGATAAAACATAGAGAAAGAAGCATAAAAGTCAGAAAACGAAAAACAATGTTAACCGATACTTTTGTGAAGGAGTAATCATGCGTGCCAAGGTTTCACTGGGTCTCATCGTTTTGTTGTCTCTGTCATTATTGATCGGCAGCGCTTCCGCTTCCGGGCGGTACGCTCGAAGGTTTCCGGGAAAAAAGACTGAGGCAACGAAGAAAAAAACAAAAGCCAAAAAAGATACACTCAAACCGTTTCGCGAGTTGATAAAGGACAAGGTAGTCATTGAAGGGCTTTTTACCTTCTATCACGACACCACCGATAACAGTATGTTAATGGCAATCAAGCCGGAACAAATAGGACCCCTCTTCCTGTGCGTCGGCACTCGTTCCGGTTCGGAAGGAGCGGTCTACGACAACGCTGCCATGGGTCGGGCTTTTCCCTTCTTTTTCAAGCGGGTCGGCAAAAAGATTTTCATGATTGAAAAAAACCTTCGCTTCCGTGCCGACACCGCTTCCGCTTTGTACAAAGCCCTCGCCCACGGTATCAGCGATCACCTGTACGCCTCGACGAAAATAAAATCCAAACCCGACGATTCCACCGGAGCGATTCTCGTAGATCCGTCGGTCTTCTTTATACGGGACGCTGACCATGTCTCTTACTACTTGGGGAAAAGCGCCAAAGTCGGCTTCAGCTTCGACAAGGAAAACAGCTATTTCACGAAAGTCGTCTCCTTTCCACAAAATACCGAAATCGACGTCAAACTCCACTACAAGACAAGCAAACCATTTCCGGCGGAAACGATGCAAAATCCGTACAGTATGTTCCACCTGTACCACTATTCCCTCACCACTCTTCCCGAAACCGACTATGTCCCCCGCTTAGCGGATGACCGCGTCGGATACTTTTTGACGATGTATGAGGACTACACCAACCTCGACAAAGAAACACCCTACGTCCGCTATATCCAACGCTGGTACCTGAAAAAGAAAAATCCGGAAGCGGAAATTTCGGATCCGGTCGAGCCGATTGTTTTCTGGGTGGAAAACACCGTTCCGCCGGAATACCGTCAAGCCGTTGCGGAAGGAATCGAGTTCTGGCAACCGGCGTTTGAAAAAATCGGTTTCAGCAACGCCATTATTGCCAAACAAATGCCCGACACGGCAACGTGGGATCCGGCTGATGTCCGCTACAATACCGTCCGTTGGATCGTGCTGCCGGGCGGGAGCTACGCGGTCGGTCCTTCCCACGCCAACCCTTTCACCGGACAGATATATGACGCCGATATTCGCGTCTGCGCCGACTTCATCCGCTACATGTTCAACAACATGGAATACTTCATCCAGCCGGTCTCCCTCGACGGGAAACTCATCGAACCGGACAACTTCCTCCTCTCGGCAAGCCGGATGAGTCAGAATCCGTATTACTGCACGTACGGCGCCGAATCGGCGAAGGAAGCGGCTTTCGGACTGACTTACGTCCTCAGCGATGTCGACGATCTTGCCACCAAAGATTCGCTGACGAAAGAATACGTGCACTCGTATATTGTGGAGCTGGTTGCCCATGAGGTCGGTCATACCCTCGGACTGCGGCATAACTTCAAAGCTTCCACCATCTACTCTTTGGAGCAAATCAACGACCCGACCTTTACCCGCGAACATGCGCTCGCCGGTACTATCATGGACTACAACCCGCCCAACATCGCCGGGCACGGCAAGCCGCAAGGGGAATTTTACTCTTCCGTGCCGGGACCGTATGACCAATGGGCGATCGAATACGGCTACAAGGATTTCGGCGCCAAAACGCCGGAAGAAGAACTGCCCATGCTTCAAGAAATCGCTTCCCGCGCCCCCCAACCGGAGCTGACCTACGGCACGGATGAAGATGCTTTCGGCTCCAGCCCCAAGTCCATCGACCCCATGTGTAACCTGTTCGACTTGGGCAACGACCCGCTGGCGTTTTGCGAGCACAAAGTCAAGCTGACCAAATACCTCTGGGAAAATTCTCTGTCCAAATTCGAACAAACCGGCGAAGGGTACCAAAAAGTTCTTCGGGCGTTCCAAACCGGTTGGCGGTCGTATTACGAGTCGGCTCGGTACGCGGCAAAGTATATCGGCGGCATTTACCACCATCGCTATCACGTCGGCGACCCCGGCGGCGGCCTTCCCTTCCAACCGGTACCGGCATCCGAGCAACGACGGGCGATGGCGTTTTTGAAGAATTACATCTTCGCTCCCGACGCTTTTTCTATCCCGCCCGATGTCTTGAATAAGCTTCAACCGGAGCGCCTTCCCGATTTCACCGGCTCTATCTATTCCCTCCCGCAGATTGATTATCCCCTGCATCGGTATGTGCTCAGCGTCCAGCAAACCACTTTGAACATGCTCTACAGCACCTATATTCTCGGGCGACTTATCACCAACGTCGAACGCTACCACGAAGGGGAAGAAATCTACACCCTCGACGACATGTTCAACGATGTTCGCAAAGCTATCTGGTCTGAGTTGACGGCAAACGAGAACATCAACTCTTTCCGCCGACAACTGCAAATGGTACACCTCGAGAGAATCATCAACATCTACCTGAGTTCTCCTTCCAGCTATCCCTTCGATGCCCGAAGTTTAGCCGCCAATGATCTGGATATTATCGAAAACGCCGCCAAGAAAGCGATGAAAAGCAGTTCTATCAACGGGATGACCCGAGCGCATCTCAAAGAAGTGCTGCGCCAGATTGCAGCGGCAAAAAGCGCCAAGCGGAGCTTTGCCGCCGATCGGAGATAAAGCGAAAGAAATAGTTCAACGAACGGGCGGGAGAGTATCTTCCGCCTTTTCCGTATCACAACAGGAGGGAAAATAACGATGAACGAAATTCTCGAGTTTCTCGACAGCCATGCTTCGGTCAGACACTTCACCGACCAAGAGATAACGGAAGAGCAAGAAAGAACCATCATTACGACGGCACAACGTTCGCCGACCTCGTCAAATCTCCAGGCATATTCGATAATCGGGATTCGTAACCGGACGACCAAGGAAACGCTGGCGCAATTGTGCGGCAATCAAAACCATGTTGCCGCCTGCTCGCTATTCTTGGTGTTTTGTGCCGATTTATACCGTCTGTACCGCATAAACAGCAAAAAAGGATATCCCTTTCAAGGGGAGTATACGGAAATGTTCGTCGTCGCTACCGTAGACGCCGCTTTGGTTGCCGGACGAGCTCTCATGGCGGCGCAGGCGTTGGGTCTTGGCGGGGTGATGGTCGGCGGCATCCGAAACCATATTGAAAAAGTCAGCGCCCTGCTCAATCTCCCGCGCTTTGTTTATCCGGTCATGGGGATGTCGCTGGGGTATCCGAAGAGACCGCCCAAACGCAAGCCCAGGCTCCCCGTGGAAGCGATATATTTCAAGGAAACCTATTCGTCTTCATCTTTCGATACGGCGATAGCGACCTACGATGAAACTATCAACCGAGTCGGCTACCTGCGTGACCGGCAAATCGAACCGGAGAAATATCATCATTTTACGGGAGAATATTCGTGGTCGGAACATTCCGCCCGCCGGATGGCAAGCGAAGCACCCGACTCACGTCGTCCGCACCTATTGAGCTACCTCCAGGAGCAAGGGTTTTTGAAAAAATAGTCCTCGCCGGAAGAAACTATAACGGGCGAGGGTAATGGTTGCTGCGGGATTCGTAGAAGTACTTGATATATTCCCAGGCATCTTTGGCTTTGTCGGCAAAGACAAACAGATGCGTGTCCTCTTCGTCGATGGTGCCTTCTTCGACGAGGTAATCGAAATTGATGACCTTACGCCAGTACTCTTCTCCGAAAAGGATAATCGGCAACCGCTTCACCACCCGGGTTTGAACAAGGGTCAGCGCCTCGAACAGCTCGTCCATCGTCCCGTAGCCCCCCGGAAAAGCGACCAGTGCTTTGGCGCGCAAGAGAAAGTGCATCTTCCGTAAGGCAAAATAGTGGAACTGCATGCACAGCTCCGGAGAAATGTACGGATTCGGTTCCTGTTCCATCGGAATGGAAATATTCAGCCCGATGGATTTTGCCCCGATATCAAACGCTCCACGGTTAGCCGCTTCCATGATACCAGGTCCGCCGCCGGTCACGATGACATAGTGATGGTTGTTCTTCTGACTTTCTTCCGAGACAATCCGGCTGAACTCCCGCGCCTCATCGTAAAAATGAGATTTCGCTTCAATGGATTTGGCAATCCGCAGACGCCGTTTCAGTTCTTTATCCCCCGGGTTCTTTTCAAGCATTCGCTCCAGCTTACGTACCCGCGCTTTTGCCTTGCGAGGTTCGAGGATTCTCGTCCCTCCGAATACCACAATCGTCGAACTGATGTGGTGCTCACGGAGAATCAACTCCGGTTTGAGTAATTCCAACTGCAAGCGCACCGGCCGCAGGTCGTCGGTGTCGATAAAGTCGTTATCGTAGTAGGCTATCCGATAGGCGGGGGACTTCTTCAGTCGTTCCACCATCCGTTTAATATCGAGCTTGGAACTTTTCTTTTTCATGTTATCCTTTTCGTTATGAACCGTCGTTTCCTTTGCCGATTCCGTCTTTCAAATTCCGAAACAAACTTTTCTTCTACCGGTTTCCGGACCTTTTGACGCACCCCCTTGAACCCACCATACTACCCTGAAGCGGCGGACGCAACGGTTATATGCGGCAATTTTTAACCCGCACTGAATTTTTCATGAACCTTTATGACTATCGGCAGTAAGCATACCAATAAACGACAAAAAAGTTCCTCTTCCCTTTTTGCCGCCGCCTCGAGAGAACGATATTCTTCCCGTACGGGTATTCGCCCCTTTTTCCTTTCGTCGAACCGGCGCACGGACACGCGGGAAGGTTAGCCCTCTTGAGCCACCTCTTGATTGGCGACCTCCTCGAGCGACACACCGTTGGGAACGCCCAAGCAGATTCCCAGCGAACGGGCGGTACGAACCAAGGGATGGTCAGGCGTCACGACGCGCAATTTTCCGGCGACCTCCGAAATCGGCGTGGAACCGATCTCGGCACCTTTCATCGCCACCATCTTGCCGAATTCTCCCCGTACCACCATATGTACCGCTTCTGAGCCGAAACGAGTCGCCAAAATCCTGTCAAAGGGGGTCGGCGAACCGCCGCGGAGCAAATGCCCTAAGATAGTGACCCGGCATTCGATATTGGTCAGCCCTTCAATCTGGGCGGCAACCTGGTTGGATATCCCGCCCAGGCGGATGGCATCGGGCGAACCCTTGACGGTACGTTTGACGACCATCTCTCCACCTATCGGCTTGGCACCCTCACCGACCACGACGATTGAGAATTTTTTTCCCATAGCGTTTCTGGTTTTGACCGCCTCGCAAACGGCGTCAATATCGTACGGGAACTCCGGCATAAGAATAATATCGCCGCCGCCAGCCATACCGGAGTACAATGCCAGCCAACCGGCATACCTGCCCATCACCTCGACAATCATCACCCGGTGGTGGGACTGAGCGGTGGTATGAATTTTGTCGATGGCTTCCGTGGCGGTGGCAAACGCCGAATCGAAGCCGAACGTCACGTCGGTGCCCCACAAGTCGTTATCGATGGTCTTGGGAACCCCGACAATAGGAATTCCTTTGCCTATCATCCCGGCGGACGCCGCCATTGTCCCATCACCGCCGATGGCGATAAGAGCATCCAAACCCAGCGATTCGAAATTCCGTACCGCCTGGTTGGAACGGTCTAAGTAAATGAAATCGTCCCCTTCCAGAACCGGGTAGTGGAACGGGTCAGCCCGGTTGGAAGTTCCCAAAATCGTTCCGCCGCGGGCGAGAATACCAGAGACATCCTTGGTGTTCAATTCCCGGTACCGCCCTTCGACCAAGCCTTCATAGCCGTCGAAAAAGCCGATGACTTCAATATCGTAATCCTGATCCGCCGTTTTGACAATCGCCCGCAAAACGGCGTTCAACCCGGGACAATCGCCCCCGCCGGTCAATACCCCGATTCGTTTTGATGCTCGTACCATAATCCTACATATCTATTTTGAGGTTTTTTTCTTTTTCGCACGTATTTTATAACAAAAAGATAGCCTTATAGTCTATTGTCGTCAAAAATAAAAATGACATAATCCCTTTTTCTTTTCTCTCGGCAACCTTCAACTTGACTTAAACCACTCTTCCATTGTAAAATAGACACGTAATATGGGCGATAAACTAATAAAAGAAGGAATGGAAAGGACCACCCTCATAAGGAAGGTACATGCGTAAAAAACAGTTCCTCGTCTTACCGAAACTACCGGAGCGGATTATCGCTCTTCAAGAGCTTGCCAGAAATCTTTGGTACAGTTGGAATTGGGATCTGGTTAAGCTCTTTATTCGCCTTGATCCGGAAATGTGGGAAGCATGTTACCAGAATCCGGTCGAGATGCTCTCTAAACTCCCCCAGGAAACCCTCCAGCGCGCCGCCAACGACGACGGCTTCGTCGCCAATCTCGATCGCGTATACGAACGCTATCGGAACTACCTGACCGGCAAACGCTGGTTTCATTATAAGTACGGGGAATTTGAAAACAAATATGTGGCGTATTTCTCCCTTGAATACGGACTCGACACCGGCTTGCCGGTCTATTCCGGCGGCTTGGGAGTTCTTTCGGGTGACACCCTGAAAACCGCCTCAGACCTCGGGTTGCCGTTTGTGGCGGTCGGTTTGCTTTACCGCTACGGCTATTTCCGCCAGTTTCTCTCCAGCGACGGCTGGCAGCAAGAACGCTACGAAGAAAACGACTGGTACCACATGCCGGTGGAGCTGGTTAAAGACAAAGACGACAAGCCTCTCCGCATTACCGTCAATATCGACCGCACCCCGGTGCAGGTGCAAATTTGGCAGGTAAAAGTGGGCGTGACGCCGCTGTATTTGCTGGACACCAACATCCCGGAAAATTCTTCCAAATGCCGGGACATCACTTCCGTCCTCTACGGCGGCGACAAAGATATGCGTATCCGGCAGGAAATCGTGTTGGGCATCGGCGGGGTCAGAGCATTGCGCGCCGTCGGTATCGAAGCCGACATTTACCACCTCAATGAGGGACATTCGTGGTTTCTCACTTTGGAACGCCTGCGACAACTGATGCAAGAGCACCATCTGAGCTTTGCCGAAGCCAGCCAATACGTCTGGTCGACGACGGTCTTCACTACCCACACCCCCGTTCCCGCCGGCAACGAAAAATTCGACCCGGTGCTGGTGCACCGCTATTGCGGTGAAATTATCGAAGAGTTGGGGTTGAATTGGAAAGACTTCCTCGCTCTCGGACGGGTGATGCCGAACGACGAAACGGAGCCGTTCTGCATGACGGTGGCGGCATTGAAAATGTCCGCCTTCGCCAACGGCGTATCACAACTCCACGGCAAGGTCTCACGGGAAATGTGGCACAACATTTGGCCCGAACTGCCGCGGGATGAAATCCCCATAAAAGCGATAACCAACGGTGTCCACCCCGCCTCGTGGATTTCCCACGACATGAGCGAGTTGTTCGAGTCGTATTTCGGTCCGCGCTATACAGAGCGTCCCGGCGCCCCGGAAGTGTGGCAGCGGGTTCAGAAAATTCCCGATGCCGAGCTCTGGCGGACACACAACCGACGGCGGGAGCGACTGGTCTTCTTTGCCCGGAAACGCCTCAAACAACAGCTCATCCGGCGAGGCAGCTCGCAACTGGAAATCCAACATGCCGACCAACTGCTCGACCCACAAATTCTCACCATCGGGTTCGCCCGCCGCTTCTCGACCTACAAACGGGGGAACCTTCTGTTTACCGACATCGAACGACTCAAGAAAATCGTTAACAACAAAGACCGCCCGGTACAGATTATCATTTCCGGGAAAGCCCATCCCCTGGACAACCCCGGCAAAGAAATCATTAAGCAAATCGTTTCCTATGCGACTCAAGACGAGTTCCGCCATCGCATCATCTTCCTGGAAGATTACGACATCAACGTGGCGCGGTACCTGGTGCAAGGAGTGGATGTCTGGCTGAACACCCCCCGTCGCCCGCAGGAAGCCTCGGGAACTTCAGGAATGAAAGCAGCCTTAAACGGAGCGCTCAACGTTTCCATTCTGGACGGCTGGTGGGTAGAAGGCTACAGCGATGAAACCGGCTTCAAAATCGGCAACGGGGAGGAATACGACAACGTCGAGATTCAAGACCGTCTCGAAGCGGAAATGTTGTACAACGTCCTGGAACGGGAAGTCATTCCTCTTTTCTACGACCGAAACGAAGTCGGCTTCCCGGTCAAATGGATCGCTAAGATGAAAGCTGCCATTCAAATGGCGGGCGAGCGCTTTTCCACCCAATACATGCTGAGAAATTACACCAATCAGTTCTACATCCCTGCCATCAAACTCAGCATCGAGATGAAAGAAAACGACTTCGCATTGACCAAACAAGTGACCGCCTGGCTGGAACGGATGACTGCGAGCTGGGAGAAGATACATATTGAAGATGTGGAAGTCCCCGATTTGGGGCCCACGTTATTTGTGGGGCAAAAATTTCCGGTGACAATAAAAGTATATCTGGACAACATCACTCCCGACGACGTGCAGGTACAAATCGTCTCGGGGAAACTGGACTCCCAGGAACAAATTCAAGACCCCACTCCCATCACGGCGGAGCTGGCAACATCGAGCGACGCACCCCCACAAGGGGAGAACGGCATATACACCTTCACAGGTGAAGTAACCTGTACCGAATCGGGACGATACGGCATCACTGCTCGCATCATTCCCAAAAACGAACACCTTCCCCATCCCTTCAAACCAAAACTGATTAGCTGGTGGTAGAAAAGTAAATATTTTGAACTTCCTCTCAAGCCCGAACCATACGTTCGGGCTTTTTCACCCGGTGAAAAAATAAATTTTTTTGAAACATTTCGAATCATTTCTCGTATTCCTTTCGCATTATGAACGATTCCGTGCGTGGTGTAAGCTTCTCGGTCGAAGGTCTTTCCCGTAAGGAGAGATCTTTTCTCCTTTTCTCACTCTCTGCAGGAATCATTTTCTCCGAATCGCTTGACACTACTTGGACACCCCGTTTATTTCCGCATAAATGAAATCATTCACCCACATACATATGGAGGACCGAAAGGTGAAAGGAACTACCCGTATAGTACTCATGCTCTTGAGTTGTATCCTTCTCATAGTGACCGTCGCATCCGGCTTCGACTTTACCGAGCTGGAGAAATCGGTGACTATGTTCACCCTCAAAAACGGTTTAACCGTCATCGTCATGGAACGACATGATGCCCCCGTCGCCAGTTTCGTCACCTGGGCGAACGTCGGCTCCGTCGACGATCCGAAGGAATACACCGGCTTGGCGCACATGTTCGAACACATGGCGTTCAAGGGAACGACGACTCTGGGCACCAAAGACATCAAAAAAGAATTGGAATTGATTGCCGCCGAAGATTCCATCTTCATGGCACTGCGTTCCGAAAGGAAAAAAGGACGGTTAGCCGATTCGGCGAAAATCAAGATGTTGGAAGAAGAATACGAAAAAGCCCGCGAGGCATCCTACCAACTGGTCAAGCCAAACGAACTGGGGAATATCATCGAGCGCGAAGGCGGCGTTGGTTTGAATGCTTTTACCGCTTCCGATATGACAGCGTTCTTTGTCAGTTTCCCGTCCAACAAAGTGGAACTCTGGATGGCGCTGGAATCGGAGCGTTTCCTCAATCCGGTTTTCCGGGAAATGTACAAGGAACGGGACGTGGTCGCAGAAGAACGACGTATGCGAACCGATTCCAATCCCTTCGGCCGTTTGCTGGAGGAGTTCTTGGCGATTGCATATAAAGCACACCCCTACGGCGTTCCCGGCATCGGTCACATGAGCGACATTCAGAATTATTCCCGCAAAGAAGCCAAAGCCTTCTTCGAAAAATATTACAGTCCGGCAAACCTGGTCGTCGCCATCGTGGGAGATGTCGATCCCAAGGAAGTGAAAAAGCTGGCGGAACAATACTGGGAACGTATCCCTTACCGTCCCGCCCCGGAACGGATTGCCACGGTGGAACCGGAACAGAACGGCGAACGGCGCGTCGTGCTGGAAGACCCGTCGCAGCCTATCTATGGCGTGGGCTGGCATGTCCCGGAACTTACCCATCCCGACCGCCCCGCCCTCGACGCCTTGGTTGACTATCTGGCGCAAGGGCGTACCTCCGTCTTGTACAAAGACCTGGTGAAGGACAAAAAATTGGCTATGAACCTCGGCGGGTTCATCGGGTTTCCCGGCGACAAGTATCCGACCATGATGATCATTTATGTCATCGCCGCCAGCGGTCACACCAATGACGAAATCGAAAAGGCGATTTTCGAAGATGTCGAAAAGGTCAAAGACCATCTCATCCCGGAAGAAGAAGTCGCCAAAATCAAAGCTCGCGCCAAAGCCGCATTCATCAACCAGCTCGACGACAACCAGGGGCTTGCTCTCCAGTTGGCGGCGTATCAATCGTTCTGGGGAGACTGGCACGAACTGTTCAAAGAACTGGATAGAATCAACGCCGTGACGGCTGAAGATATACAACGAGTCGCCCAAAAATATCTCACGAAGAAAAACCGTGTCGTGGGAATGATTAACACCGTTGAAAACTAAGCATGGGGAGAAACGAACCATGAAAAAGAATATCGCGTTGCTGGTAGGTTTTATCTTCCTCCTTGGGCTGTTCGTTATCAATGCGGGCGCACAGGATGTCGACAAACTTACCTACCCGAAATTACATAAAATAAACATTCCGAAAGTGGAGCGGGTGACCCTGGATAACGGTATCCGTCTCTACTTGCTGGAAGACAAAGGTCTGCCGCTCTTCAACGCCTCGGTGCGGATAAATTGCGGCTCTTACCTTGACCCGCCGGAGAAAATCGGGTTGGCGGATCTGGTGGGCACGGTTCTTCGCACCGGCGGCACAGCCAAGTGGTCGGGCGATGAAATCGACGAAATGCTGGAAGGGGTCGGCGGTTCCGTGGAAACCTACATGGGAATTTTGTCCGGCGGCGCCAGCGTCAATATTCTCAGCGATTATACCGATATGGGGTTGGAAGTCCTTGCCGACATTCTCCAACATCCCATCTTCGACGAAGACAAAATCGAGCTGGCAAAAGTTCAGGTGCGCTCGTCCATCTCCCGGCGAAACGACGATCCGCAACAGATCGCTACCCGGGAATTCAAGAAAATCATCTACGGCGCCGATTCCCCCTACGCCCGGCACCCCGAGTATGCCACCATCAACGCCATCACTCGCGATGACCTGGTGAATTTCCACAAGAAGTACTTCCATCCGCAAAATGTCCAAATCGCTATCTGGGGCGATTTCGACAAAAACGAGTTGCTGAAAAAAATCAAAACCTACTTCGGCGGTTGGGAAAAGACCGACGACATGCCCCCTCCTCCTCCCAAGGTCAACTACGAATTCAAAAACAAAGTCTACTACATCGAAAAGAACGACGTCAACCAATCGAACATCGTCCTGGGACACATTGGCGGGTTTATCACAGACGACGACTATGCCGCCCGTATCGTTATGAACAATATTTTGGGCGGTGCTTTCGGAAGCAGGCTGTTCAACTCGGTTCGTTCCCGCGAAGGGCTTGCCTATGCCGTTTTCGGTGTGTACACGGCACGGATCGCCTATCCGGGGGTTTTCTACAACTTTGCCTCCACCAAGTCGGAAACGACCGCCAAGACGGTGCAGGAAATCATCAAAGAAATCAAACGGATGCAGACCGACCCGCCGACCGAAGAAGAAATGCGCATGGGCAAAGACGGCTACCTCAACTCCTTTGTTTTCAATTTTGACTCCAAGGGCGAAGTTGCTACCCGCTTGATGCGGTATGACTTCTACGGATTGCCGGAAGACTTTATCTTCAAAGAGAAAGAGATGGTCGAGAAGGTTACCCCGCAAGATGTGCTCAATGCCGCCAAGAAAAACCTCCACCCCGAAGCGCTCCAAATCCTGGTGGTCGGCAAAGGCTCCGACTTTGATATGCCGTTGGATCAGCTCGGCTACGGTCCGGTCGATACCATCGATATTACCATTCCCTCCGGCGAAGAGAAAAAGGAACTTTCCCTCACTCCGGAAAATCTCCGGAAAGGGAAAGAAATTTTGGAGAAAGCGGTCGCCGCTCACGGCGGACTTGATAACTTCAAGAACGTCAAGACCGTCAAGGTTAAGGGAACGGTGCTCTTCTCGATGGGAGGGACGGAAATTCCCATCACCATCGACTGGTTCATGGAATTTCCCGACAAGAGCAAATCCGTCATGAATGTCATGGGGCAAAAAATGATTCGGATCCGCAATGGCCAAACCGGCTGGAAGACCGACCGGATGACCATGAAACTCACCGAGATGACAGAGGAAGATATTGCGGATTTGGACAAAGAAATGACGCGGAACACCATTCACATTTTCTCCTCTCTTGACAAGCCTTACTACCGGGCGGTTTACAGCGGTTCCGGCGAAGTGGAAGGCGCTCCGGCGGAATTCGTTACCTTGGTGGACGACCAGGGCGAGGAAATATGCAAGCTCGGTTTCAACAAGGACACCTACGAGCTGGTCAGTAAGGCGTATTACTCCGACACGCCAATGGGCGCCGGGACGGTGATTGAGAGCTACTCCAACTATACTACCGTGGAAGGGATAAAACTTCCCATGAATTCGATAAGCAAGCTCAACGACCAGAAGTTCAGCGAACAGAAAATAGATTCCTATACCATCAACGAAACCTTCCCGCCCGGTACCTTTGAAAAAAACGAGTAGTCATTACTCGTGTTCCACAGGGAACAAGCTTTTCGAGCACCGGTTTTTAACCAAGCCGGTGCTCTCTTTTTCCCAAGGAATTGCTTGACAGAATTACGATTTTCCTTTTCTTATGGAATAGAGGATTGTTACCGCAAAAGTACCTCTCACGAAGCAAAATAAGGGTATAGGTCGGAACCATAGCTCACGGAAGGTAATCAACAGAAACACGCGAAAGGAGTCACTTACATGAGGTGGCACAATCCGTTGAGCGGCAAAAAATTGGCGGTAATCCTCACCCTTGCGGCAACAGCCTTCCTTTTCCCGCCCCGTAGTACTTCCACCGACGTGCCGGAACTGATTTTAACCGTCCCGGACACGGTGGTCAGCCCCGGCGAGACAATGGCATTTTTGAATATCTACATGTCCAATTATTTCGACACTATCGCCGGTTTTCAATTTGTCTTGGTCTCGGAACGACCGGACCTTGTAACCTTCAATTTCAGCAATGGCGGCTTCGACACCGCCGGGACCCTGGTTTCCGGGTTCGAATATGTGCAAAGCATCGACCGCGCCGGTGACGGCAGCGAAATTTGGTTCCGCTGCATCGCCAATTTGCCGTTCGATACCGTCCACACCTGGGGGTTCGGTCCCCAGCAAGGCGGTATCGTCGTCAGAATTCCTTTTAATACGGCTGTCACCGACTCGATTTTGAAAAGTGTCATCAGCATTACCACCCCGGTGGATTTCTCCGATCCGTGGGGAAACTCTATCGGTGTCGTAACGGAAACCATCTATGACACCACCTACTACCTGTGTACTCTCTGGCAGGCGGATACCTGTGCCGGATGGGCAGAGGTTAACCCGGATACTTCTCCGTATGATTCAATGCATGTTGACTCTTACTTGTACGGCTACCTCGACACGAACAAGGTGATTCTCAAGGACGGCTCCATCACGGTGGCGGGAACCAGTTACGAATGCGACTACGACTACGACGGGATAATCACCGTCGCCGATCTGACCACCATAGTGCAGTGTTTGTTCGGGAATCCGCCGCCTGCAATATGCCAACAAGTGACTTGTGATGCCGACGGCGACGATTCTTTCAATATCGCCGACTTGACGTATATCGTCAGCTACCTTTTCCATGGAGGACCGCCGCCGGTGCCATAAAACAAGGAAGTTCGGCAAGCTGAGGGGAACCTGGGAAGAAAAATCCTGTTGTGTAAATGTGGATATACATTATCTTATATGGAATGAGAAAACAAAAAAACCTAAACTTTTCATGTGAGGACACCTACGTGAACAATTTTCAACGAATCGGGAGAATTTTCGCACTCCTGCTGAGTATTTCTCTTCTCACCTCACCCCTTTTCGCCAAAAAGATGCCGGAACTTCGGCGGGCACAACCTCTGAAACCGACGTATCAAACCCTTCCTTCTTCTCTGAACACCGACCGCATTATTTTCAAACTGCAAGAAGGAACGCCCCAGACCGTCTTTACCGGCACTTCTTTTTCCGCCACCGGATCCGAATGGAAAAGGCTGAACTCGCTCCTTTCCGGTCAAAACCGAGCGACCACGGTTCAACGCCACTTTCCGACGGATATAACCACCTTAAACCAAATGCGGAAAACCGCTTCTCAACGAGTTGGTTGGGAATTACCGGACTTATCGCTTTACTTTGAAGTTGAGCTGAGCCCCCAAGCCTCGGCGCAAGAAAAACTGGAAATGATTAATGAACTCAACGCCCTTGACATTGTCGAAATCGCATATTTCCCCTCTCCGCCGCAACTTCCCAGCGTTCAGACTCCCAATTGGGAAGCCGCCGAAAACTACCTGCAACCCGCCCCGACCGGGATTGACGCCTATTATGCCTGGGGAGTAAACGGAGGTAAAGGGGAAAACATCAAAGTCGTCGACATCGAAGGAAACTGGGTGGAAAGCCACGAAGACCTCCACGGCGGCACCGACCACTTTCATATCGCAGGCAGCAAAATACCGGACCCTGACTGGTATCACCACGGCACCGCCGTGCTCGGTGAAATCGCCGCCGATTCCAACTCCTTTGGGATGACAGGAATTGCTTTCAATGTCGATTTGGGAACGGTTTCCATCGGTTCGATGTCTACCGCCTCCGCCATCAACACAGCGGTGACCAATACCGACACGGGTGATGTTATCCTCATCGAGCTCCAAATCTACGGACCGCACAACAACAACTTCGTTCCGGTAGAATACGAACAAGCAACGTTTGACGCCATTCTCCAAGCGACGGCTCTGGGGCGTATCGTGGTGGAAGCGGGCGCCAACGGAGCGGAAAACCTTGACGATACCACCTGGTACGGACGGCTGTTCGATCCCGATTACCGCTTTTCCGGCGCTATCATGATCGCCGCCTCCGACGGCAACCATGCTCCGGCTTCTTTCACCGACTACGGGAAGCGCATGGATGTCCACGCCTATGGAACGTGGAACGTTTACACGCTGGGGTATGGTGATTTATACGGCACTGATACAACCAATTACTACACCGCAACCTTTGCGGGCACTTCCAGCGCTTCGCCTATTATTACCGGTGCCTGTGCTGTCCTGCAAGGGATTCATAAAGCTACGCACGGAACAGTGCTCGACCACAATGAGATGCGGAGTTTGCTGCAAGATTTCTCGACTCCTCAAGCTTCCTCGCCGAAACACATCGGGCCGATGCCGGATTTGCGAGGATCGGTCGACCAGGTGGTGGGTGTTTCTTTTTATGCCGACACGACCATCGGTTGGGTACCTTTCCCGGTGCACTTTTACGGTTCGTCCGCCCTTGCGGTGGATAGTTGGAGTTGGGATTTTGGCGATGGCGAAACCGATACCCTTCAATCCCCTGCCCATACGTATACCACTCCCGGGCTGTTCTCCGTCTCGCTCGAAATCAACGCCGGCGGGGATATACGCACCATGACTAAGCCTAACTATATCATCGCCTTAGCCGACTCTCTCATCCCCCAAGACACAGCCGGAGCCAAAGGCACGCAAGTGGAAGTGACGGTCAACGCCCGTAACTCGGTGCCGATGAGGTTGTTCAAAATCCCGGTGGAATACAACGGCACGCTCAATCTCTCCCTTGATTCCTTCTCCACAGTCGGTTGCCGCACCGAGTACTTTGAAAACCAATCTTATCTCCATTTCGATGTCGGCAACAAGCGCGTCACCATCAAACTGGAAAGCTCATCCAGCGGGAGCTCTCCCGATTTGTCTGCCGGTTCAGGAGCCATTCTCAAGCTCTATTTTTCTATTCCTCCGTCCGCCTCCGACACGGAATCGGCAATCATCGAACTCGACGGGTACAGCACCTATCTCCCCGAATTTTCGGGATTCAACCTAACCTACACCCCTATCCTCTCCAGCGCCACCGTTTCGGTATGCTTGGAGCGTGGCGATCTTGATGGTATTCCCGGAGTGACCGTGAGTGACATAACATATCTGGTGAACTACCTTTTCAAAAGCGGAGCTCCTCCTACCCCTCTCGAAGCGGCTGACGTAAACTGCTCCGACGGGGTGAACGTCGCCGATTTAACCTATTTGGTGCAGTACCTCTTTGCCAGCGGTCCCCCGCCGTGTAGCTGCTGACAATAAAGTGCCTTATAAAAAAGCAGGTTGGGCTTTTCCCGACCTGCTTTTTCGTTTGCCCGGAGCTTCTCAAATAGAAGAGGGGTGAGACGGCTTTCAAAATTCCCCTAAAAATTCTTGTGATTTCACTAAAAATATTGTAGAATTTCTCATTCATAATTGACTGGCTCGTTAAATAATCGAGCAGACATAAACGTCAGTAACGAAGAAATGATGTGAACGCTCATGAAGTGGGAATAACGATGTTAGAAAAGATGTTGAAAACAGCGGTGGTGGTCTGCCTGATAATTGCCGCAGCCGCCGTGAGCACGTATGGACGCGCCAAATTAATCGGTAATGAAAAGGAATTGAATCAGAATCTTGCTTCCGCTATTATCCCCTATCACTGTATTGCGGCACATCGAGTGGGGAAAATCGTCTTAGCCGTCAACAACAACGGTACGTTCGGAACCGGTTTTGCCGTTTCCACTGCTGATTGTTTCACCGGCGAGACGGTTCGCTCGTGCGAATACCCCAAACGCTCCAACACCAGTTACCTTTTTGCCGGAGCGTTCTGGATTGGTGCGGTAGTAGGAAGAGACACATTAGTAACGGTCGGCGCCGACGGGTGGCAGTACATCAGGGAAATGTTCCCGGATGACAAATACACGGCGGTGTTCAAAAAACGTTCCATTATCGATCCCTCCAAGCCGGAATATGAAGATGCCATCTCGGAAGAAGATTACATTTTCACGTATACCGATACCTTCCCGGAGTTGGTGGCAAGCAACCTCTACAATCCTGTGCATATTCCCCTCTATATTGGAGTGACGCAGAGCTCTTTTTCTTGGTCGTACGAATATGCGGAAGATTTCGTGTTGTTCGATTACAAAATAAAAAATATCGGCACCAGAACGCTGGATAGCGTTTACATGGGACTGTACGTTGACGCTGATGTCTGCTTCGGTCCTATTCCTTGTGCAGGCGGGTTCGATGACGATATCTGCGGCTTCCTTGAGAAGCGACCGTTTACTTATAAGGGATATACATTTGACATCACCACCAACATCGCCTGGATTGCCGACAACGACGGTGACCTCGACAAAGTAAACGACCCACAAAGCGGGCCGGTTCCTCATGTGACAGGTATGCGGATTGTTCGAACTCCCGCTACCCGGCTGGACGTTTCTTTCAACTGGTGGGTTAGTAACGGGGATCCTTCTCTCGATTTCGGGCCTCGGGAAAAGCCATACCGGGGTCGTTGGAAAGAACCTTACCGTGATTTTGGTACCGGCGGTTTAGGTACTCCTGAAGGAGATGCAAATAAATATTATGTTCTCCGCAACAAAGAATTTGATTACGATCAAGTTTTTACGTCATCTATCCCGGATGACCCGGCGTCTGATTGGCTCTATCCCGCCGTTGGAGGCTTAACCGAAGCAAGAATTGACAGTATTACTCGGGGATATGATACCCGATACTTGCTTTCCTTCGGACCATTCACCATCGATCCCGGGCAAACCCTTCCTGTCTCTTTTGCCTATGTCGCCGGGGAAAACTTCCATACCGACGAAAATAACCTAAATAATCTCCCTCACCATCCTGAAATCTTTTATTCCAACCTCAACTTTGAAGACTTGACCAAAAACGCTGTCTGGGCGTCCTGGATATATGACAACCCCGGTGTTGACACCGACGAAGACGGCTTTGCCGGGAAAAATCATATTTTCATAAGAGACTCCACAATGGAAATGGTTATCGACTCCTTCTTCGATACCGTGTGGATTAACGACACGCTCATTGACCATATTGATACGACAATCGATACCTCATACAACGTTGATACCCTCCTTGCCGATACCATCTGGTACGAAGGTGACGGCGTGCCGGATTTCCGCGGCGCTTCTCCGCCACCGGCGCCGACTTTCTGGATTACGCCGACCGTGGGAGCTCTGCACGTCCGATTCAACGGTCAGCGTTCAGAGACAACCCGCGACGTCTTCTCCGGCGATATCGACTTTGAAGGATATCGTATTTACCTCGCTCGTGACGAACGCGCTACCAGCTACAGTGTCGTCGCCTCCTACGACCTGGAAGACTATAACAAATACGTCTATGACACCACGAGGAACGAGTGGGTATTGAACGATAATCCTTTTTCTCTGGAACAATTACGCTGCCTCTACGGTGATTCATGTAAAGATCCCTTTTTCGATCCCCTGGTGTACACTATCTCCTCTCCCTACGTCCATTCCGGACCCTGGGGAGATTCCCTGTTCTACTTCACCATGCAGGACTACAATCAATCAGAGCTGGGGCTGCCCCACGGCATCCGCAAGCGCTTCCCCGATCAGCCCTTCCCCTCTACCTTGAATCCTGACTCGGCTCGTCCGGAAGAACTGACTGAAGACGGCTACCTAAAATACTTCGAGTATGAGTTTGTCATCGAGGACTTGCTGCCGACGGTGCCGTACTGGGTGAATGTGACGGCGTTTGACTTTGGGTCTCCGTCTTCGGGTCTGCCGTCGTTAGAGAGCTCGGTAACGGTGGGTGCCAAGAGTGCATATCCCTTGAGTTCGGCGGATGAAGTGGCACAGAAGGACTTGAAAGTGATTGTGTATCCGAACCCGTATCGGATAGACGCCGGGTACCGTTCGTTGGGATATGAGGGGCGGACGGAGTTGGATCGGCCGGACGACCGGGTGCGGGCGATTCACTTTGCCAACTTGCCGCCGAAGTGTACGATTCGGATATTCACGTTGGACGGGGATTTGGTTCGAGAGATTGAGCACAACTATGCGCCGTCGGATCCGAATGCGTCGCATGAGACGTGGAATTTGATTACGCGGAACACGCAGTTGGTGGTTTCGGGGTTGTACTATTGGACGGTTGAGTCTGAGGATGGGGAGACACAGATAGGCAAGTTGGTTATTATTATGTAGTCCAGTGATGACGATACATATGCGGACATATTACGGCTGCGGTAAAACTATCCTCACCGCAGCCGTTGTCGTATGAACATCAATCCTTCTTCCCTTCCGAGCTAAAGAACAAGTTCTTTATCTTGGGACACTATAACTCGAGAGGTAAACCGCTTTCCATCTCAACATTAAGGATGTCAACAAGTTATGCTGTGCCATTCATGCTCCGCATCCCGCTTTTCTTTTTTCGCTAAAATCCTTGCATATAAAAACATTTTATTGTAATTTCACCTGCAAAATAAAACGGCCAAAGCCAAGTAAATAGATGGAAGGCTTTGTACGTCAATAGGAAAATAATACAAGAATGAGTGTAAGGACTATGCGAAAAAGAAGTTTTTTAACGATTCCCATGGCGTTCTTTGTTTTTCTTATTTTCACTTCCTCTCCCTTTGGACGAACCAAGCTTGTCGACAATGAAAAAGACATCAATAACAATTACGCTGCTACGATTACCCCCTTCCATTGTATTGCCGCTCACCGGGTTGGAAAAATTATGTTAGCGGTGAACAATAACGGAACCTTGGGAACCGGTTATGCCTTTGCCTCTTCCGATTGTTTTACGGGACAGTACGTCCCCTCATGCGAATATCCGAAAGGTTCACGGACAACCTATCTCTTTGCCGGGGCTTTTTGGATTGGAGCGGTAAAAGGAAGAGATACGCTGGTCTCAGTCGGCGCCGATGGGTGGCAACCCTCCAACTATGAAATGTTCCCGGATGACAAATACACGGCGGTGTTCAAAAAACGTTCCATTATCGATCCCTCCAAGCCGGAATATGAAGATGCCATCTCGGAAGAAGATTATATTTTCACGTATACCGATACTTTTCCTGATCTTGTTCCCAGCGATTTGTTCAACCCTCGACATGTTCCCCTTTACATTGGTATTACGCAGAATTCTTTCGCTTGGTCATACGAGTATGCGGAAGACTTCGTCTTGTTTGACTACAAAATCAAAAACATCGGTACCCAGACCCTCGATAGTGTTTACATGGGACTGTACGTAGATGCGGATGTTCATTTTACGGGAAGTTCTGGCGGGTTTGACGACGATATTTGCGGTTTTCTTGAGATGCGACCGTTTACCTACAAAGGGTACACGTTCGACATTACCACCAACATCGCCTGGATTGCCGACAACGACGGTGACCTCGACAAAGCCGGAAACCCGACCGAAGCCCCTGTCCCTCATGTGACGGGAATGCGGGTCGTTCGAACCCCAGCCACCAAACTTGACGTTTCCTTTAACTGGTGGGTCAGCAACGGTAACCCAAGTCTCGACTTCGGCCCTCGGGAGAAACCCTACCGCGGTCGTTGGAAAGAACCCTTCAGAGACTTCGGTACCAGTGCTTTGGGAACCCCTGAAGGTGACGCCAACAAGTATTATGTTCTCCGCAATAAGGAGTTCGATTACGATCAAGCTTTCACCGCAACTATTCCGGACGACCCCTCGTCCGATTGGCTCTATCCCGGCGCGGGTGGTTTAACGGAAGGTGATATTGCCAACATTGCAGATGGTTATGACACTCGATACTTGCTTTCTTTCGGACCGTTCACCATTGACCCGGGGCAAACTCTTCCCCTCTCCTTTGCCTACGTTGCCGGGGAAAATTTCCATACCGACGAAGCAAATATCAGCAACCTCCCGTACCATCCGGATGTTTTTTACAGCAATCTCAACTTTGAAGACTTGACCAAAAACGCTGTCTGGGCGTCCTGGATATATGACAACCCCGGTGTTGACACCGACGAAGACGGCTTTGCCGGGAAAAATCATATTTTCATAAGAGACTCCACAATGGAAATGGTTATCGACTCCTTCTTCGATACCGTGTGGATTAACGACACGCTCATTGACCATATTGATACGACAATCGATACCTCATACAACGTTGATACCCTCCTTGCCGACACCATTTGGTACGAAGGTGACGGCGTGCCGGACTTCCGCGGCGCTTCTCCGCCACCGGCGCCGACTTTCTGGATTACCCCTCGGCAAGGCGCTATTCATGTCCGTTTCAACGGTCAACGCTCCGAGACGACCCGTGACGTCTTCTCCGGCGATGTCGACTTTGAAGGATACCGTATTTACCTCGCTCGTGACGAACGCGCTACCAGCTACAGCGTCGTCGCCTCCTACGACCTGGAAGACTACAACAAATACGTCTATGACACGACCAGAAACAGGTGGGCGCTAAACGACAATCCCTTCTCACTCGATGAGCTGCGGTGTTTGTATGGCGATTCGTGTAACGATCCTTTCTTTGATCCCCTGGTGTACACTATCTCTTCTCCCTACGTCCATTCCGGACCTTGGGGAGATTCCTTGTTCTACTTCACCATGCAGGACTACAACCAATCTGAGCTGGGGTTGCCCCACGGCATCCGCAAGCGCTTCCCCGATCAGCCCTTCCCCTCTACCTTGAA
>CAZAZQ010000012.1:0-30789 GCA_964489705.1 uncultured Ignavibacteriales bacterium | reverse complement strand
TGCCCCACGGCATCCGCAAGCGCTTCCCCGATCAGCCCTTCCCCTCTACCTTGAATCCTGACTCGGCTCGTCCGGAAGAACTGACTGAAGACGGCTACCTAAAATACTTCGAGTATGAGTTTGTCATCGAGGACTTGCTGCCGACGGTGCCGTACTGGGTGAATGTGACGGCGTTTGACTTTGGGTCTCCGTCTTCGGGTCTGCCGTCGTTAGAGAGCTCGGTAACGGTGGGTGCCAAGAGTGCATATCCCTTGAGTTCGGCGGATGAAGTGGCACAGAAGGACTTGAAAGTGATTGTGTATCCGAACCCGTATCGGATAGACGCCGGGTACCGTTCGTTGGGATATGAGGGGCGGACGGAGTTGGATCGGCCGGACGACCGGGTGCGGGCGATTCACTTTGCCAACTTGCCGCCGAAGTGTACGATTCGGATATTCACGTTGGACGGGGATTTGGTTCGAGAGATTGAGCACAACTATGCGCCGTCGGATCCGAATGCGTCGCATGAGACGTGGAATTTGATTACGCGGAACACGCAGTTGGTGGTTTCGGGGTTGTACTATTGGACGGTTGAGTCTGAGGATGGGGAGACACAGATAGGCAAGTTGGTTATTATTATGTAGTCCAGTGATGACGATACATATGCGGACATATTACGGCTGCGGTAAAACTATCCTCACCGCAGCCGTTGTACTTTTACTGGCAAGCATTCCTACTCTCAGCCAAACGGACAACCCGAAAATCGCTCTTCTTAACAGGAAGGTCACCCCCCGTCCTCAAGCGTCGGAGCAATTGCCGGTGGTCGAATACACCTCGCACAACCGCGGGAATATCCTCCTAGCGATTGCCAATAATGGAACGTTCGGAACGCTGGGAAACACCATCGCCGACCCGTTCACGGGAGAGGCGATTCCCTCGTGCATTTATCCCCGCGGCAGTGATGTGGTCTTTTTGTGGGTTGCCGCCGTCTGGATAGGTGCGGTCGTCGGCAGGGATACGCTGGTTTCTTGTGCCAACGAGGACTGGTACCGCACCACCGAATTTTGGCCCGACATCAAACCGTTCGGGGATTTCCGGTACAAATCGATTGACATCAACAGCCCTTTTTATTCCCCGGACGCCTATTCCGAACAAGACATCATTTGTTCCTACACCGACACCTTTACCAACCCCGCCCTTGTTTCCATGGACCCAAACGACAATCGACCGCACAAACCTCTTCATATCAAGGTCCACCAACGATCGATGGCATGGAGCTACTCCTACGCCGACGACTTCATTCTCTTTGACTACCAAATCGAAAATATCGGCGTCAAAGAACTCAAAGAGGTCTATATCGGAATTTACGTCGACGGGGACGTCTGGCACAAAACCCGGCAGGGACCCGAAGGATGGAATGACGATATTGTCGGCTTTTACCGTACTCACCCCGCTCCCGAAGGGCATGGCTTTGTCGATACCATCAACATCGCCTATACCGCCGACAATGACGGTGACCCGGATGAAAACGGACAATGGGACTATCGTTCGGCACGGGGAGCGGTCGGTGTTCGCGTCGTTCGGACTCCGGCGACGAAACTACAATACTCCTACAACTGGTGGATTATCAACTATAGCGACCCGTCTCGAGATTTCGGTCCTCGCAGGCAGGGCACCCGTACCGACCCGTACCGGAATTTCGGTACGCGTTTGGGAACCCCAACCGGAGACCGGAACAAATACTATGTCCTCAGACACGAAGAATTCGACTACGACTTGCTGTTTACGGCGGTTGACCATACCCAAGAAGGATGGCTCCCCCCGCCTCCCGAAGCGGTCACCTATGCTACCGGCTTCGACACCCGCTATCTCCTGTCGTTCGGACCTTTCACCATAGCGCCGGGACAGAAGCTGCCGGTCTCTTTCGCCTGGGTGGGTGGAGAGAACCTTCACGTAAATCCGCTGGACTATCAAAACTTGTTCGACCCGTACCATCCGGAAATCTACTACCGCTCGCTGGATTTTTCCAATCTGGCACGAAATTCCATCTGGGCGTCCTGGGTATATGACAATCCCGGCGTTGACACCGATGGAGACGGATACGCCGGAGAAATTCGCGTCATTGTCGATTCCCTGACGCAAAAAGCCGACACTGTTTACATCAGCGGCGACGGTATTCCGGATTTCCGTGCCGCCGGGCCGCCTCCGGCACCGAAAGTAAAAGTCATCCCGTCGTACGGCAAACTCATCGTGCGCTGGAACGGTTTCTATTCGGAGACCACGAAGGATATCTTTTCCCATATCGCCGACTTTGAAGGATACCGAGTCTATCTCGGACGGGACGACCGACCGACCAGCTTTTCTCTTCTCGCTTCTTACGATAAAGAAGATTACAACCGATACCATCTCAAGTTGAACGGCGACGGCACCTACTCCTGGGTGCTCAAAGAAATCCCGTTTACTCTCGACTCCTTGCGAAAGATGTTTGACGATCCCTATTTTGATCCGTTGCTTTACCCTCGAGACAACCCGTACCATTTCGACAACACACTCTATTACTTTGAGCCGCAAGATTACAATATCTCAAGCTTTTCGCAGGACGGTATTCACAAAGTGTACCCGGACGCCAAGAATCCCGGAACAAATCCTAACCTCTGGCAACCGGAAAACATTACCACCGAGCACGGTATCCCCTTGCCTAAGTATTACGAGTATGAATACGTTATTGACGACTTACTTCCCACCGTGCCTTATTACGTTGCCGTCACCTGCTTTGATTTCGGCTCGCCGGTCGCCGAACTGCACGCGCTGGAGACTCAACCGGCGAACAATGCCGTGGCGGCTTATCCCCAAGCTTCCGCAGACAGCGTTGAGACGCACCACTTGGACGTCTATGTTTACCCCAACCCGTATCGCATCGACGCCGGCTATCGGGCGTTGGGCTTTGAAGGACGTACCGATATCGAGCGTCCCGACGACCGGGTGCGGGCGATTCACTTCGGGAACCTGCCCCCTCGTTGCACCATCAGCATTTACACACTTGACGGTGATTTGGTCAAACAAATCCATCACGACAAAAGCCCGGACGATCCGCAAGCCACCCACGACGAATGGAACCTCATCTCGCGGAACACGCAAAGCGTCGTCTCCGGTCTCTATTATTTCGTGGTGGAATCCGACGAGCGCACTCAAATCGGGAAGTTTGTCATCATTCGCTGACGGCAGCCATCCCGTCCCCCTGTCGGTTGAAACGCGGAGGGAGTTTTCTCCCGAAAATCACATAGCCGATACATGAAACCAACGCCAACGACGAAATTATCAGCCAGGCAAGGGCATGATGGTAGCCGAAATGGTCAAGGATGACGCCCCCATACAGGGGTCCAAACGACCATCCCGCCGCGACGAAGAAACCGTGAATCCCCATATAGCGACCGATTCTGCCCGCCGGCGCTAGACGAGAGGTCAACGTCAACGAAGGCGGCGACATGAACATTTCTCCAATCGTCACGATTGTGATGGCAACGATAAAGTAATGAAATCCGACCAGCACGCCGACCATGCTATACCCGACAGCGTACAGAAAGCCTCCCGCCGCCAGCTGAGCGGTGAGGGAACGCTTGGAAAGCAAGCGGGTGATGGGAATTTGCAACGCCGCGACAAGAAATCCGTTCAAACTGTACAAATAGCCGAGACGAGTCTCCGAAATACCCACCATCTCGACGGTATACACCGAGAAAGGAAGAATCAACTGCGCCACCACCAAATATAAAAGGAAAATCAACCCTACATGCACCGCCAGGTAATGGTCATCTTTGATTGCAATGATGTCGGAAAACTTGAAACGATCATTCTGACGATGTGTCTGGGGCACCCGGAGAAACAGATGGAAAGTCAAGGCGGAAAGCAGCGTCACCACGGCAGCAATGAGAAACAAAAGAGCGTACGAAGAAGTCGCCAAGAATCCTCCGACCGCCGGTCCCAACGCCCATCCCAAGTTCCCCGCGGTTCGAGTAATGGCGTAACCGTCCAACCGCTTCTCTTTGGGTAAAATGTCCGAGACCATGGCATTGGCGACCGGTTGAAAGACGGCTCCGAAAACGGAATTTATCATCAAGAAAACCGCACACCACCAAAATCCCCAGTGTCCGAAAATCGCAGCCGCCAAGAAAATAAAGACAAACGCGCGGGTATATTGAGCAAAAATCAACAGCCATCGTCTTTCAATCCGGTCGGAAATCTCGCCCCCTACCGCCTGGAAGACCGAGCGCACCACCGCCATAACACCGAAGAAAATACCGATCTGGGTCATGGATAAACCGAACTCGGCATGGAAGTAAATTCCAATGAAAGGAATGGCGGCGGCAAAGCCTAAAGCGCTTATCAACCAGCCCAGCGAAAGAATCCACAAACTCCGGTCAAACCGGCGGATATACGCAATACTTGCCTTCCACATAATGAAGGAAATAGTACATGAAAGAAAAGAGAAAGACAAGTATGCTTTGAAAAAACGGCGGAAAGATTACCGAAACGGTATCGTATGAGATAAGGAAGCTACAGGAAGCAACTCCAAAGCCTTTGTTATTGTCTCAGCGCCCTCTTCACACTTTATTTTTTCTCATCGTCGTCAACTGGTCAAGTTTGCCAAGCGCTTGCGGGTATCTTTGATAATCTTTAGTTCGATATCCGGTTTTCCCCAGTATCTCAACACTTCTCGGTAATTCTCGATGGCTTTGTCGATATTTCCTAAACCTTCGTTGGCAACTCCACGGGCATGGATAACCTCAAAATACCGATAGGCGTTGGTGGTCTCATACGGTCCGGAGACAAACTGTTCAAGAACATCCAAGCCTTCTTGATACCTGCCGGTCAACGCCATCATAATACCGGCATCCATCATATTGCTCCCATGCAGTTGATTCTGTTGAACCGCCAAATCTTTTAATACCTCAATCAACGCCGCCGTATCACATTGGGCATAGGCATGGAAAAGTTTCTCGACGTTCTCCGTCAGAGACCACATTTCCGAAGGGAATTGCGCTTTCAAATCCTCAACCAGTTTATTGAGCAACGGCTCCGCTTCGTGCCTGAAGGAGGAATCAATCGACACAAGGCGAAGAGGGAAACTCAATCGCTGAGTCGAGATAGCCCATTTATATGACTCGCGGGCATAGTACGCGGCGCTGTCGGGCATTTCATACCGCCGATAAGCAATGAAAAGGGAACTGAGTTCGTTGCTGATGACCGCGCTGTCATTGGTCCGGTACGCTTGCTCCAACGCCCGGTAGTGAAGACGGAGGCTGGCTTTGAACTTGCCGTGCCATTCTTCAAGATTGGCAAGGGCTCCATAGTAATCTCCCATCAAATAAGGGTCGTCACCGAATTTTTCCTTTACGCGCTCCAGATACTCCTTTGCTTTGTCAAACTCTCTTTTCATAATGTAAAGACGACTTACGCGGAAGAAGGCACGCGAGTTGGCGGGAAAACGCCTCATTACCTCGTGGTATTCTTCGATAGCCTTATCTATTTTCCCTTTGCTGGCATACAACCCCGCCAGCCACAGATATGAACTGGGAGACTCAGGGTGGTAACGACGGATGAGTTCGACATAGTTGATTGTTTCATCGAGTTTGCCGTACGACTCGTAGATAGTGGCATAGGTAGATAATGCCAACTGGTAATGCGGATCAATCAGCAGCGCCGTATCCAGTTGAGCGAAAGCCTGAGTCGTATCGTGGTAGAGTTCATTCAATACTAAGGCATAAATGGTTCGCCCCTCTTTGTCATCCGGGTAAACGTCCACGTAGCTTTTCAAACGGACAATCGCATCATCGAATTTCCTGTCCAGCCAAAAACCGGCATACACTTCGAACAAACTCTTTTCCCGAGGCGGCAACCGGTCTTTATGCTGGCGGGCGATAGCAAAATACTTCGCTCCTACCTGGATGTGACCGCGGAATTGATTCGCCATCCCAAGTCTCATGTACGCCAATGCGAAATTCGAGTCGATTTGTATCGCCTGATTGAACTTCTCGATAGCCTCATTCCACAGTTCCATTTCAAACTTTTTCATCCCCTCATGGTACAGCCGGTACGCTTCCGGAGAGGTCGTCACCAAGTCCGCCACGCTGACCGAACCCGACGCCCACTCCGACAAGTTGAGCTTCTGGGCAATTTTTTCCGTCAGGCTGTCGACCAGAGAGAAAGCATCCTCACCGACGACTTTTGTCGCCAAGACGATGTTGCCGGAAGAGATCTCTTCCATCCGCGCATCAATACGAATCTTGTCGCCCAACTTATACAAAGAGCCGGTCAACACCTTCCCCGCTCCCATCGCTCGAGCGGCAGCGTTCATATCGGCACGGGTATAGTTACCGCCTTTCTTTTCCCGGTGTAAGTAGTTCAGCAAGTGTTCCCGGCTGATAAGATTGATGGCTTGGCTCTGTGCCAAATCGGTGACCAAAATTTCCGGCAACCCGGTCTCCAGCCAGTTGAGGGTACTGTCGCCGGTTTTGTTTTCAAAGCTGAGGATCGCCAGGCTGTTCTCTCCGCCATGCTGCGAATCCATACGACGGTCGGAGCGGCGTTTCCCGACCAGGCTCTTCCACCCGACGAAGCCGCCAATGAGGATAATCAGGACAATCGCCACCGTCTTCCACCCCGCTGTGAAGGTATACATTTTCTTTACTTCTTTCGGGGCGCTTCCCACCAGCGAAATGCTGTCCGAAGAGCTGCTGTCGTATTGACGGCGCAAGTTGCGCAAATCGACGACCAAGTCGCGGGTGTCTTGGTAGCGATCGGCCGGATCTTTCTGGAGACATTTATCGATGATGCGTTCCAACTCGGCGGGGATATCTTCATTGATGAGACGAGGCGATTCGTGTTTGGTTTCGAGAATTTTGGCTAAGGTGGAAACTTGAGACCCTCCGGCGAAAGGAGCTTTGCCGGTTACCATCCGATACAACAAAACGCCGAAAGAAAAAATGTCCGAGCGGATGTCCACCGGTTTCCCCTGCGCCTGTTCGGGAGACATGTAGGAGACGGTGCCGACAATCTTCCCCGCCTTGGTCAGTTGCTGGGAAACCGTCTCGGTGCTGTCCGCATCCCCCTCGAATTGTACCGGCTCCAACGGCTTCGCCAGACCGAAATCAAGGATCTTCGGTTCGCCATCGGTATTGATAATGATATTTTCAAGCTTGATATCCCGATGGACGATATTCAACCGGTGCGCCGCCGCCAATCCCGACGCTATTTTTTCCGCCAATCGAATTGTCTCCGCCAAATCGGGACGACGATCTTTCAAATAATCGCCGAGTGAAATTCCCTCGACGTATTCCATGACAATATAGCTCAATTCCTTGTCGGAGCCGGGCTCTTTGGCAACACCGATGTCATAAATCGCCATGACGTTGGGATGGGTAATCTGAGCAGCCGTTCGCGCCTCCCGCTGAAACCGTAACTTACGCTCGGTATCGCCGAAATACTCTTCCGTGAGCACTTTCAACGCCACCTGACGGTTGAGTTTTTGGTCTTCCGCCAAGTAGACCGCACCCATACCGCCTTCGCCGAGCTTACGTAAAATTTTGAAATGAGCTATGGTTTGACCGGCATTCAACATGACTCTTCCTTTTTGATAAACAGCATGGTAATGTCATCCGATCGCGGCGAATCCTTTACAAACGCTTTGATGTCTTCCAACAGTTTTTGCGCAATCACCGCCGGCGATTCACCCCGGTGGGCGACGACCAGACGTTCCGTTCTTTCATCGCCGTACAGACTTCCCTCTCGCTCCGCTTCCGTCACCCCGTCGGAAAAAACGAACAAGACATCCCCCGGCTGAAACTTCACGCTCTCCTCCTTCCACTCGCTGAATGAAAAAGCCCCAATCATCGTCCCGGACGGCTGGAGGTATTCTATCGTCCCGTCATTCCGAACCAACAAGGGAGGATTGTGTCCGGCATTGACAAAACTGACCGTGTCGCTTTTCTCATCGAGAATTCCGACGAACAAGGTGGCAAAGTCGTTGGGAGCGCTTGAGGAATAGAGCTGCAGGGAAACCTGACGCACCGCCTGGCAGAGATCGAAGTTCTCGTGATAAAGGATACGAAAAGAAGCAAGGATGTTCGACATCAACAACGCTGCTCCCATGCCCTTGCCGCTGACATCGGCAACCAAAAACAACAACCGCCCATCTGGCAAGAGAGCAACATCGTACAAATCCCCTCCTACCGAGCGGCATTGTTCTTGGAAAGCATGAACGGCATAGCCTGCCACCCTGGGGGTTTCTTTGGGGAGAAGATTCCGCTGAATCACCGACGCCCGCCGGATCTCCGCTTCCATCACCTGTTTTTCCTGCAACTCGGTCAAGAGAGCGTAGTTCATCAAGCGAAACGCAATCAAGTTTCCGAAGGTAGCAAACAAACGGAGGTAATCATCATTGTACTGCTGCCCCGGCTTGGTCGTATCCGCATAGAGAATCCCCAAAACGTTGTCCTCAGCAAAAAGCGGCACCGCCATCGCCGATTTCAATTGCGACATGATAATCGATTCCTGCGAGGCAAAACGAGGGTCTTCTTCGGGGTTACTGACAAGGACGGCATTCTTGTTCGTCAGAATTTCTTTCACGATTGTTTTGGAAAGAGTGAAAGAACCGCTTTTGTTTTTTTCGCCGGTATAGGTGACGGCAACGTAAAGGTCATCATTATCCTCCGCCGTCAAAAGCACCGCCAACCGTTCTGCCGGGACGGCTTCTTTGACCAGCTCCAACGAGCGCTGTAACATGACCTCCTTCGGCTCCGGAATAACGAGCATCTTCGCCATTTCAAAGAGAGTCGTCATCACTTCCGGACGGTCAGTCACCTTGGCGGGAAGAGGCGCCAATGCCTCATTGATGGATAAGAAAACGGATTTTTCCGGCTCTACGTCAGTGAAAATGCCGGCGGTCGACCTTTTGCCCATCCCCGGCACTTCCGTCTTCTCGACGGCGGAAACCTTGAATTCCACCGAGCCGAACAAAATATGGTCGCCCGGTTTGATTTCCGTCGCTGCCGTTATCCGCTGCCCGTTGACGAGCGTGCCGTTGTGGCTGTCGAGGTCAACCAAGATAAAGGGACCGTTTTCCGATTCCACTCTCAGTTCGGCATGCTTTCGCGAAACCGTCTTATCGGCGACACAGAAATCACACTCCGGTTTCCGCCCAATGACAAACTTTCCCGGCTCAAGATTCCATGAATAGTACCGACGCCCGTCGGTTCCGACAAATTTCAACATTTATTCCGTCCGACTCCTCCGATAACTGGCGTATGGATGAATTTCGACTTCATCGCTCTCTTACGTATACAAAAGTAATATAGTATTATTCACTATATGTGGTAACTAAAAACTTTGCAATGCGCTCAAAGCCGTCGAGAGGATATTTCCCCCACCCCGCCTTCGCCATCCGGCTCAACTCGCCGTCAGCACGGAGACGAGCAATACGCTCAGCGAAATTCTCCGCCTCATTCTCCGTGGTGATTTCACCGGCTACTCCTTCTCTAAGCAGTTTCTCCCGATTCAAGGGGGCAAACGGTCCTATGGTGGGGGTCAAAATGAACATCGGCAACCCCAGCCCCAACCCCCAATTGGTGCGTTCGTGCGCCGGAGCCACCAGGTAGTCAAACCAGGGAAACAAGCGAGCGGTGAAGCTGTTTTCTTCCCGCCGGTTGCGGAAAAAGACGAGCACAACCGAAGGCAGCTCTGTTGGAAAACCGGTTGTCGCATCAATCACCGTGTACGGGACGGCGCTTCTGCGAAAATATTTTTCCGCAGTCCGCGCCAACCAGCCATTGCGCCGGGCGAAAAGTATTCCTTTACCCTCCCCTTCCGCCAGCGAGGCTATGGCACGAAGTATTTTTTCTCCGTGCGGTTTCGGTTCCGCTCCGGAACTGAAAAAGGCTCCGACCAACGGTGCCCTCCCCGACATTCTTTCCAGCCGCTGCGAAAAAGCATCCGCCGCTTGCTTCACCAGCGAGGGCTCGATGCACAAACCGGTGACGACAACTTGCGACGGCTCATAACCGGCGTTAAGAAACGGTTGGGCGGCATCCGATGCGGGAACAAACACGGTAGTCGCACCATTTACCACCGCTTCGGACGGCGTGACCACCTCTCCATGTTGATACAATAAGTGAGGCTTTCCTCGCAGGATAGCGGCCAAGGTCGGATGCGCCACCACCAACGGATGAGGACTTTCAAGGAAGTACCGCCGGATATCCCGCCCCATCAATCGCAGCATCATGCCTGGACGGTTATAGTCAACGCCGGAACGCACTTTCCGGTACAACGACGATATGACACCCGGTGAGGAGCCGTGGCGATAAAGCAGGCGGACAGCGTGCCACGCCAGCTTTGCACCACCGCGGGAGAGTTCAAAGACATCCGTCTCCTTACGCACCAAACCGATACTGCCCTGCCGTATCAAAGCTTCCAATATACCGTCAAGATAGAAAGGATGCCCTCTCCCAATGTTGGTATACAGAAAATGTACTCGTGCCGGTGCCGCCATGTTAGTTCTTACCATTTCTTCATGTTTCCTCGGCTGCCGGAAAACATATAGTCGGGGATAGGGAAAGTCAATCGAACCGAAAAGGGGATTTCAATTTATATATTGTTGGGAAGGCACTTTTCAGCTATCTACACAGAAGGAAAGGAGGCAATGATGATTTTCGAAGGAATAAAATATCTTCTCTGGGGAATGCTGGCGGGATACGCTCTGGTTTCACTGCAAAGTTGTCGGGAAAGTCCGCCGCCGACTCAAGATGATTTTTCCCATGCCCGCCTGCAGATGGTAAAAACGCAAATCGAAGCCCGCGGCGTCACCGACCCACGGGTGCTGGAAGCGATGCGAACGGTCAAGCGGCACCTTTTCGTCCCGAAAGAATTTCGGGCGTTGTCGTATGCCGACCGTCCCTTACCCATCGGCGAAGGGCAAACCATCTCCCAGCCGTACATCGTTGCTCTCATGACCGAACTGCTCCGCCTGACCGGAAAGGAAAAGGTGCTGGAAGTCGGCACCGGCTCGGGGTACCAAGCGGCGGTGCTGGGGGAACTTGCCAAAGAGGTTTATTCCATTGAGATCATTCCTTCTCTCGCCGAGCACGCCAAAAAGCTCTTGGCGAAACTGGGCTACGACAACGTAACGGTCACCTGCGGCGACGGCTACATCGGCTGGAAAGAACATGCCCCCTTTGATGCTATTATTATCACCTGCGCTCCGCCGAAAATACCGCAACCTCTGCTTGACCAACTTGCCGAAGGAGGCAGAATGGTTGTCCCGGTCGGAACCGATTGGCAGGAACTGGTCTTAATTGAAAAACAAGACGGCAAGATTCATCGCAAAAACATCATTCCGGTTCGCTTCGTCCCGATGACCGGAGACAGCATTATCAGAAAGTAAAAAAAGACCGGCGCAACGCCGGTCTTCTATCAGATAAAGCCCCACCATCTGTCACGGATTACCTAAACCCGACATCTCGTCGAGGTCAATGACTTTGGACAAATCCAAAAAGATGAGTAACCTATCTTCCAACTTCGCCACCCCCTTGATGTAATCGGAATTGATACCGGTGGCAATCTCCGGGGGAGGCTCGATGGTATCGGCGGGAAGACGGAGAACCTCGGAAACAGAATCCACCACCATGCCGATAATGTTCCCCCCGATATCGACAACGACGATGCGGGTGTTCTTGTCATGGTCTTTGACTTCCAAATTGAAACGCTTGCGCAAATCAACAATTGGAATCACCCGACCGCGCAGATTGATGACTCCTTCAACATAACTCGGCGCCTGCGGAACTTTGGTAATCTCAACCATCCGATTGATTTCCTGCACCTTTAGGATATCAACCCCGAATTCCTCGGAACCGATTTTGAAAGAGACCAACTGGAGCAGCTCATCAGATGTCCGTTGAACTTGCTCCTCCTTTTTTACGGTGACTTCTGCTTCCATCGGAATGTCATCTCCCTTACTTGGAGTTATTGTTGATCAAGCCCCCTCTTCTGACCTCCTGAACGATTTCCAGGACAGTTTACTTGACCTGCTTATTCTATCGGCAAACCGTAAAATCTTTTTACTTTCCCTTTTTCTCTCCTTCATCGAAACCCATAAAGGAAAACGGTTACCGCCACTATAGTATGTTATATTACAATATGTTAGCACAATAATTGCAACTAATACTTAAAGCGGCTCGCAAATGAGATTATCTTAGGTTGTCTTCTTTCGGAAAATTCAAGCCGGTTGCATCTTTTCGGGAAATGTGGTATTTTCCACGTCACAAAACATTACACGAAAGGACTGACCATGAAAGATAAACGCAACGAAGTTCTGGCTCGCCTTCTGCTGGACTACTCGACCAAACTGCAAGCCGGAGAAATCCTCTACTTGGAAATCAAAGGGAAAGACACCCTTGAACTGGGGAAAGAAGTTATTCGTCTTGCTACCGAAAAAGGAGCCACTCCCTTTTGGTACTACAACGACGAATCCCTCATCCGTCAATGGGTGCGCTCCGCCGATGATGACCAATTCAAAAAACAAGCGGAGCTTCACCTCGAATTGATGAAACGCGCCGACGCTTATATCGGACTGCGTGGTTCGGACAATCCCTTTGATTTAGCCGACATCGACCCGAAACAACTGGACAAGCAAAAAACACTTTTTTATAAGCCGGTACACCTCGAAGAACGCGTCAAACGCACCAAGTGGGTAGTCTTGCGCTACCCGAACAATGCTATGGCGCAACTGGCGGAAACCTCACAGGAAGCGTTCGAAGATTTTTACTATCGCGTTTGCTGCGCCGACTACCCCAAAATGTCGTTAGCCGAAGACAAACTCAAAGCCCTCATGGAAGCGACTGACAAAGTTCGCATAACCGCACCGGGAACGGATTTGACCTTTTCCATTAAAGGCATTCCCGCCATCAAGTGTGACGGCACCCGCAACATTCCCGATGGAGAAGTGTACACCGCGCCGGTGCGAGACTCGGTAAACGGGACGATAACCTACAATACCCCTTCCCTCTATGAAGGGGTCGTCTACAACGGTATCTCGCTGACCTTTGAAAACGGGAAAATCGTCAAAGCTACCGCCGACAACAACCAGGACAAACTGAACAAAATTTTCGATACCGACGAAGGCGCCCGCTACGTCGGCGAGTTCGCTATCGGGGTGAATCCCTTCATTCTTCACCCCATGAAAGATACCCTTTTCGATGAGAAGATCGCCGGCTCCATCCACTTCACGCCCGGACAGTGCTACGACGAGGCTCCCAACGGGAATCAATCCGCTATCCACTGGGATCTGGTGCTCATCCAACGCAAAGAATACGGCGGCGGTGAGATCTGGTTCGACGATAAACTTATCCGCAAAGACGGGGTCTTCACCGACCCGGAATTGGAAAAAGCTTTCTCGGCGGAAAACCTTCGCTCCAGCGAGCTGGACTACTAACATAGCCGGGATAGAAAGAAACGAACAGATAACAAGGATAGTATATGAATATTTTTGAATTTGCCATGAGAATGGAACGGGACGGGAAGGCGTTTTACGAAGAGAAAGCCGCCCGTACCACCGATGCCGAACTCAAGAAGATGTTCACTATGCTGGCGGAAGAGGAAGAACGGCACTTTAAGTTTTTCAAGCGGCTGCGTGACGGAGAAATTGACCAGGCTGTTCAAGAGATTCCCCGCAACTCGAAGACGCTTTCCCAAGCCAAAAACATCTTCCAAGAACTTTCCCAGCGGAAAGAATCGACCCCTTTCGGGGAAGATCTTGTCTCGGCATGGACCGAGGCAATGTGGATTGAAGAAAAAGCGGAACGGTTCTACCGAGAAAAAGCCGAGCAAGAGACCGACGAAACCCAAAAGAAACTCCTCCACCTCATCGCCGACGAAGAGCGCACCCATATCCATATGATTGACGGTATTCTCACTTATTTGAAGTACCCCGAAAGTTTTGCCGGCAGCGCTCAATTCAAGAACTTTATGAGCTTAGAGGGAAACTGACCGTTTCCCTCTTTTATCGCTGACGAGAGGTGATTTATCTCGTCAAGCAAAACAACAATAAACATATTCTCTTGAAAGCCCAGTGGAACCGGCTATGGAAACATCCCTTGAAAGAGACAATCTCCCTGACTTGAAAGCATTCTCGATTTTTGTCTTGCTCCTTTTCTTAGCCCTGCTGGGAGTCAATGTCCTGGGAGCGCTTTTCCCGTCGTACGCTTTATGGGGAGTAAACTACTGGCATTGGATATCCTCCCCGCTGCCTCTTGTCGCTTTCATAGCGGCTTTTCTCTTGATGCTCCCCCCGGTTGCGACGATAGCGGCAAATCTTTTTCGAAAGGTCACTCCTTCTTCCCTCCCCTTCTCTCCCGCCCTTGCGGGAACGGTCATCTCTCTTTTGCTCTTTGCTCTTTTCTTTCTCTATCGCTCGAAAGCGTACGTTTACGGAGACGGATATTTCATTCTTGCCGCAGCCGCAAAGACGGAAGGGTTGAAGTTTTTCGGGCAGCTCTATCTCCAAATCTTTTCCATGATTCTCTACCATTACGCCGTCCTCGGCTTTCACACTCTCTTCAACTTTTCTGCCGAAACTACCTTCGCTCTCATCAACAGCCTCGCCGGAGTGATGGGCGTGTGGGCGTTGTATCGTATTTCAGGCACCCTAGCGCAAGAGAAAACGAACCGGTGGTTTATTTTCCTCGGTTCTCTCGTCAGTGGGGCAGTTGCTCTCTTCTTCGGATACGTGGAACATTACACCCTTCCCCTTGTGTGGATGCTTTGGTCGTTGTATTATCTCATTCGTTTTCTTCAAGGTGCCGGAGGAAAAGGCAAGGCGCTCCTTTTCGGCGTTATCGCCCTAGGTTTTCATCTAATAACCATTTCGTATTTCCTTGTCCTTGTCTTTCTTCTTTTCGTAGCAAAAAAATCACAAACCTCCTCCTCCCTCGCCGTCTATATAAAACCGTTCAATCTTGTCATAACCGCCGCGTCGGTCGTCGCTGCCGCGGTGGTGCAACTTTCTCCCCTACCGCAAGTTCTCGTACCGCTGTTCCCGACAAGCGATAACCCCTACACCGTCTTATCCGGGGCTCATCTTCTTGACGTATTCAACCAGGCTCTCCATGTCGCCCCCCTTCCCCTGTTTCTTATTCTTCTATCGCTGGTCAGTAAGCGTCTGCGGTCTCTCCCGATGACGGAAGAAGAACATGTGCTCGGCAGTGTCGCCGTGGTTACGTTTTTGACTTCGTTTTGGATAGATCCGACTCTCGGCGCTCCCCGTGATTGGGACCTTCTTTCTTTGTATGCTTTCCCCGCCACTCTTTGGGGAGCCTCCCGCCTATGTCGCCTCTTATCACAGCCGATTCTCCACCCCAAGTGGTTGGTCATCGTCATCGCCGCCGGTATCGTTCATCTTCCCCCCAATCTTATCGAGAAACACCGGCTTTCCCTTGCCACCGAGCGCCTGGATTTCCTGCTGCAAAAAAGTCCGCAATATCAAGAGACGTACCAAAAAGCCCTCCGTGCCGAAGTGTGGGGTACCACGCTGCGTGACAATGTCAAGAAACCCGAGTATGCCTTGAAATACTTCCGTCGCCGTCTGGACGCCGACTCATCCAGCGTGACCTCATGGTTTTGTCTCGGCGACTGGTTCGTCAAACGAAAACAGTACGACTCCGCCGCCTATTACCTTCGCCCCCTCGCTCTTCTGCAAACCGACAACCTGCTTTACTTGCTTCGACTGGCAACGGTGGAAGCTGAGCTTCACAACTACCAACCGGCGGAGAAAATTATCCGCTACTGTCTGTCGCAGCAACCGAACAACTATCGCTTTCTCTACACGGCGGGGCTCATCTTTTCCGAGTCGGGGAAAATTCCCGATGCTATTGATTTCTTCCGCTCCGCTCACCGGCTCAATCCCTCCTCGGCAGACCCTTTGGTAAAAATCGGATTGCTGTTCTCGACGCAAGAGCAGTATGATTCCGCTTTCGTCTATTTGCAACAAGCACAAAAGCTCGATGCGCACAACGAATCGGTCTACCAGCCGTTGGTGGTCTCTCTTATCGCCTTGGGAAAGTACGAAGGAGCCAAGCGTTATCTCCAACGCTACCAGGAGCTTTTCCCTCACGGCACCGCTTTCGATGAGGTCATGCGGAATAACAAAAAGTAAGCACCGCTATAATTCAGCGAACATCACCCCGCCCAGCACGATTATCCCCCCAATGACAAACGACCACCCCAGCGGTTCGCTCAAGAAGTAAAACGCAATCACCGACGCCAACACCGGCTGGATATTTTGGTAAACCGCCAATCGCGAGGCATCCATCCGCCTAAGCAGCCAGTACCACAGGCTGTAGGCGACGATGGAAGTACCGATCGCCATATATATCACCGACAGCCAACCGCCCCACGTTACCTGCGAGTAATCGAAGTGAAGAGCCCGGTAGAGCCCGAACGGAAAGTAGCAAACCGACCCGGAAATCAATGCCCACGCCGTGGTACGAAAGGCGCCGTATTTCTGCACCAACGGTTTGCCTAAAATCGTATAATACGCCCAGGTGAGCGCCGCCACTAAAATGAGCATATCGCCGTAGAAATACGCCCGGGAAATCTCAAGCGCGCCGGTCGAAACGACAATATAAACCCCTGTCAAGGCAACCACCAAGCCGATTACCCGTCGCCAGCGTAGTTTTTCCTTGAGGTGAATCATCGCCAAGATAAAAATCCACAGGGGCACCGTGGCAAACAACAAGGCGCCGTGTCCGGCGGCGGTCAGCCTTTGCCCATACAAGTAGACCGTCTGGTTGAGCGGGATAATCAACAACCCCAAACCAATCAGTTTGAAAACGTCACGCTTTTCAATGGGGGTGGGGTAAGTGCGGAACTTCAGAATAAGAAACAGCACCACGGCGGCAAGGGTAAAGCGGAAAAAGGCATAGGTGAACGGTTCCAGAAAATCCAAGCCATACTTGGCGACCGGGAACGCCATCGATGCCAGCAACTGCTGGAATACCAGAACGGGAAGCAGCACCGACATCCCATACCGGGAGGACTCAGCTTCCTTTTTGTCAAACGTCGTTACATCCGCTATGCGTGAAGACTCAACGCTCAAATATTCACCCGCCTAACTTTTACTATTCATTACCCCTTGTAACGAGAAATCCCCCCTGTAGGTTCTCCCCTTTTCAGAAGACACCTTCCCCCCGCAGGAAGTTTGTCCTGCCAAGGTGTCATCACAACAAGTATCGTTATCTTTCTACGGCAGACACTGCCTGCGCTAAATCAGCGCCTTGACCAACCCGCCGTCGACCGGAATGGAACAACCGGTGATATATGCCGCCCGCTCTCCGGCAAGGAAAGCTATCAGAGATGCCAGCTCTTCCGGCTTCCCGATGCGCCTCATCGGGTTGGAAGCGGCAAAACCGTCCATAACTTCTTGAGCACTTTTGCCGGTCTCACGCGCCAGTTTTTCCGCCAGCTCCTGCAACCGTTCCGTGGCGGTATAGCCGGGGCAGACACAGTTTGCCGTAATACCGTACTGGGCGTAATTGTTGGAAATCGTCTTGCAAAACGCCGTCACCCCGGCTCGAAAGGTATTGGAAAGAATTAAGCTGTCAATCGGCTGAAGAACCCCTACGGAGGTAATGTATATCAACCTACCCCACCGCCGTTTTTTCATACCGCCCAACACCGCCCGGGTCAGGTGAATTGCCGAGAACAACACTAAGTCCGCCGCTTCCTGCCATCGCTCGTCCGAGTGTTCCAGCACATCTCCCGGCGGCGGTCCTCCGGCGTTTGAAACAAGAATATCCACCTCACCGGCTTCTTGAACCAAGGAACGGATATCCTTGAGGCGGGATACATCGCCAACTATCTGCCGGGGCATCACACCGGTCGCATCACGAATTTTTTCCGCAGCTTTGCGGAGGTTGTCCTCGTTGCGACTGTTGATAATAACCTCGGCTCCTTCTTGAGCCAACGCCAGAGCGGCAGCCGCTCCCAGCCCGGCGGAAGAGCCGGTCACTAACGCTTTCTTTCCTTTCAGACCCAGCTCCATTACGACGCCACCTCCGCCAGTTCCACCGGCAACACTGCTGCCGTTTTGCAGCCGCGCTCGAAATCAACCACCCGGAACCGCTCGTTGGGCGAGTGGATATTATCGTCACTTTGCCCGAAACCGATCAACAAGGTATCGAGGCCGAGAATGGCTTTGAAATCGGCGACAATTGGAATCGACCCGCCTTCCCGCATGTAAACGGGAGTTTTGCCGAAACCGGCTTTGATGGCGCGCCCCGCCGCCTCCAGCCACGGTCCGTCGGTCGGTACCACCACGGCGCGCGCTCCGCCGTATTTGTTCACCTTTACCCGCACCGACTTGGGAGCAATCTTCTTCAAATATTTTTCCACTCGGTTGCAAATGTCGTTCGGATCCATATCGGGTACCAGCCGCATCGTTATTTTACACGACGCCACCGCGGGAATAATGGTCTTTGCTCCTTCTCCCTGGTAACCGCCGGTAATACCGTTCACATCGAGTGTCGGGCGTGCCCATACCCGTTCCAAGGTGCTGAACCCTTTTTCTCCATGCAGCGCCGGAACGCCAAGCATCTTTTTATACGCCGCTTCGTTGTACGGAAGTTTTTTGAACTGTTGTTTCTCCCACTTGGTCAACGGCTTCACCTTCCGGTAAAAACCGGGAACGGTGATTCTGCCGTTTTTGTCGTGCAGTTTCCCGACCATCTCACACAGGACGTTGATCGGGTTGGCAATAGCACCACCGAAACCGCCGGAATGGACATCCCGTTTCGGACCGTAGACAAACACTTCCACAAATGCAATTCCTCGCAGCCCGTACGTCACCGCTGGCAGCTTCTTGTTGAACTGTGCGGTATCGGAGACCACCACGATATCCGCTTTGAGCATTTTCTTGTGCTTGCGAATAAACGCCGGTAGGTTTTCCGCTCCGGCTTCTTCCTCACCCTCAATGAGCAGCTTGACGTTCACAGGGAGCGTACCGGTCGTTTCGAGCAGGGCTTGGAGTCCTTTTATTTGAGCAAAGGTCTGTCCTTTGTCGTCACACGCTCCTCGAGCGTAAATGTAGCCGTCTCGGATTTCCGGCTTAAAAGGGGGCGACTTCCACAAATCAAGCGGCTCCGGCGGTTGCACGTCGTAGTGCCCGTAGTAGAGCACCGTCGGTGCCTTCTTATCGACAAGGTACTCGGCATAAACCACCGGATGCCCACCGGTCGGCATGGTCTTGGCTTTGAAGCCGATTCCCTTCAAATGGTCACTCAGCCACCGGGCACAGGCGGCAACGTCTTTCTTATGCTCGGATTTGGCGGAAACGGACGGAAAACTCAAAAATTGAAAGAGCTCTTCCATCCGTTTTTTTTCTGTCTTTTTAAGATATTCGAACGGGGTCATACCATACTCCTGTTTTTGCTCTTTTCATTTTTCAAAAATATAGGGGAGCATCGAGGCGGTGTAAAGAAGGTTCGCAAGAAATCGGCACAAATTTCGCCGCATCGGAAATGACTCTCACCTTTCCGGGCGATGTCTTTTGAACCATCCTTCGGGATCTTCGACAAAGTTGAGACATGCCTGCAAAAGACGGGCGTGCATGGTTTCTTCGGCAATCAACCACTCGTACAGTTTTTTCACGTCGGGGTGGTCGGTCTCGCGGAGCTTTTTGCGGTAAAACTCCTCGGCGCCGTTTTCAAAGTTCAACGCCATGCGATACGCCTCGATATCGGTCATATCGGGGGTGTACGTCTCGTAGAGCGTAGCTATCAAAGCGCGGAAGTCCTCGATGACTTCATCGACCTTGCTCGCGGTCAGGGAGGGAAACGACAACTTTTCGGACGCTGTCAAATTGGCAATGTAGGCGTCGATGGTACGCAAATGCCGATTTTCTTCTTGAACCAGAAATTTAAACGTCTGTTGTGCCAATCGGCTCTTGGTGGTTCGAGCCGCTTCGGCGAAGAATTTTCTGCCCTCTTCCTCCAATCGACGCGCCGTTTTCAGCGGCTCCAGTAGCTCATGAATATCCGCCATACACCTTAAAAGCCGATAGGCTGCCTGTCCTTATTCTTTCGAGTTTCTCAGTAACTCTTTCGCTTGAATACCCGAAAACCGACCACCAAACAGAAAAGGGCGAAAAGGAACGTGCTGTAAAATGGCATCCACGTATCCACGCCTCTGCCGAACGCCAAGTCGGTGGTCAGCTTGCTCATCTCTCCGTTCTTCGGCAAGATGTAGTAGAGAGTGTTCAACAGAAAAGTAATCGGTTTCGAGTTGATAAAAGCGGCTATCTCCTCATGATACTGAATGACCGACTGTGCCACCCAGAGCAAGAACATACTCATCAAGGTCAAGGTGGTCGAACCTGTTATCACCCCAGCCGCGACGAGGATGCTCAACCAGACGAACAAGTTGAACAGGTGGAAAGCGAAATATACCATCACATGCCAATCGAAGCCTCCGTTGAGATACCCGAAGACGCCATAGACAAGCGCCGCCAGCACCGCGATCGTCATCCCGTAGACCAACCACATCCCCATCAGCTTGTTGAACAAAAGCGAACTGCGGGAAATCGGTTTGGAGAGGTAAAACTCCGCCCGTCCTCGGGAAAACATATTCGGTATCAACCCTGCCGTCGCCAACAACACCAGAAAAACCATAAAGCTCAAAAAGGTGTCCGCCACTTTCAAACCGGGATTCGTCACCCAGTCAAGGAACGGATTTTGCTCCATTCCTTCCGTTTGAATGGATATTTCGGTATTGGGTCCTCCGAGGAAGTGGTAGGAAAGCAACGCCAAGACGGTAACAAACAAGAACAAGTAAATCGTTTTCCGGTCGAACATCTCGACGATACAATCGCGGGCAATCCCTCTCATGATACCACCTCCTGCGAAGCGGTGATGCTTTCCATGAATGACTGTTCCAAAGACACTTTCATCGGTTTGACCGATTTTATGTTGATGCGTTTCAAACGCAACAAATCAATGACGTAGTTTATCGCTTCCTCCTTTGCCAACTCGACAATCAACCCCTTCGCCGAAACGGAAATGAGCTTCCCTACCTCCGGCGGGATTTCGATGACGGTACTGCCGAGCTCCGCCAACACTTCATACTGGTGCGCCCGCCGCGTCAACGCTTCCACGCTGCTGACCCGCACCAGTTTTCCGCGCGAGAGAATCGCCACACGAGTGGCAATCGCTTCCACCTCCGACAGCAAGTGCGAATTCAAAATAATCGTCTTGCCCTGTTGGTGCACGGTTTTCAACACCTGTCGAATTTCCAGCTTGCCGATGGGATCGACACCGTCGGTCGGTTCGTCCAGGAAAAGGATGTCCGGATCGCACATCAGTGCTTGCGCCAAGCCGATGCGCTGCGACATCCCTTTGGAATATTTTCGCACCTTGGTATTCGCCCATTTATCCATACCGACCAACTCCAGCAGATAGTCGGCGCGCTCGTCAATCTCGTCCTGACTCATACCGTACAACCTGCCGGTGAACTCCAGCAGCCCCAAGCCGGTCAAATGGGAAGGGAAGTTATGATTCTCCGGCAGGTAGCCGACACTTTCTCGTGACTGCGGATCGGAAGGCGGCAAACCGGCAAGAGTGACCGAGCCGGATGTCAACTGAGTAATCCCTAAAAGAATTTTCAAAAAAGTTGTCTTCCCTGCTCCGTTCGGTCCCAGTAAACCGAAAACTTCCCCTTGTTCAATGGCGAACGACACCTTGTCCAACGCCACCACCCCGCCTTTCCCCACCCGTCCGGGGTACACTTTCGTCAACTCGTGCACTTCAACGATATTCATTTCGACCTCTCGCTTTGCATTGAGGCTTTTTGTAATCTACGTGCTCCGTCGTCGGAGTGTTTCACACGAGACTACGACTGCCGTCTTTCTCCCTGCCGCCCGACCGCTTCGAGTTAAACCGCACCCCAGGAGGTAAAACGCCCGCTCTCTCGAAGCATGATAAAATGACTCCCCAATGATATTTTGTCAACATAAAACAATCCCCTCCTTTCCCTTTGTCACCACTCCCTTTTAAGACTAAAATGATGGGGGATAAGCTCCCTTTGGAGCCCCAAGAACTGGAAATCATAGAAACGCCATAAGCGCCGATTGGGACAACTCGAAGAGCTGCTGCGGGAAGAATCCCAACCCCAACGTGCCGACAACCGTCACAATGAGCGCCACGATAATGGCAAAGCCGTACTTTACCGGTGGGAAGGTTCCCTCGAAGGCGTCAAAGTAGCTGGTCTTGATGACCCGCAAATAGTAGTAGACGGATACAAACGAATTCATTACGCCGATGACCGCAAGCCAGATATAGCCTGCTTTTACCGCCACGGAAAAAACGTAGAACTTTCCGACAAAACCGACCGTCGGCGGAAAACCCGCCAGCGAAAACATAAAGAGCGCCAGTACTACCGACAGGTAAGGGCTTGCCTTCGACAAGCCTGCCAGCTCCGAAAACTCGGACGAGCACCCGCTTCGAGTTTCAAGCAGCACCAAAACGGCAAAGGCTCCGAGATTAAACAAAGCATAGCCGATGAGATAGAACAATGCTGCCGAGACGGCATCTTTGCCGCCGACCGTCAGGGCGACCATAATATAACCGGCGTGGGCAATCGATGAGTATGCCAGCATCCGTTTGAGATTGTGTTGCCGCAGCGCCAGCACATTCCCCACTGTCATCGTCAACACCGTAATAACCCAGAAAAGGGATTGCAACGCCGCCAGGTCGGGAAAACCGTAAGAAAATATCCGGAACAAGACCGCAAAACCGGCGGCTTTCGGTCCCACGGAGAAAAACGCCGTCACCGGTGTCGGTGCCCCTTGGTACACGTCTGGAACCCACATGTGAAACGGTACTACCGCAACTTTGAAACCAAACCCAATCAAAATCAACACCACCCCGGTGTAGAGATAGAGCTGAAAATGCGACGCGATGAAATGGAAATCGGCGATGATACGGCGTAAATCGGTTGTGCCCGAAGAGCCGAAGATGAACGCAATGCCCAGCAGCAGGAAAGCGCTGGCAAAAGCTCCCATGAGGAAATACTTAATCCCGGCTTCGTTCGACTCCAGCGAACGACGGGCAAACCCCGCCATGACATACAACGGAATCGACATAATCTCCAAGCCGAGGAACATGACGATCAAGTCGGTGGTATTTGCCATTACCATCATGCCGACGGTGGAAATCATCAGCAAGGCGTAAAACTCGGGACGGGCTATCCCCTTGGCAATAAAGTATCGGTGCGCAATAAAAAGCGTCAACAGAGCTATCCCGAGAAAAACCACTTTGAAAGCGATGCCGTAGTTATCGCACGAAATCATGCCGGAAAAGCCCGATTGCTGATGCCCCCACTGGTTAACGGCATAAGCCAATGAAATCACCAAGCCGCCGAACGACAACAGAGGGGTTATCCCTTCGGCTTTTTTTATGGTGCCGACCAACAGGACAACAAACGCCGAGACCAAAAGAATTATCTCGGGATAAATCAGGTCAAAACTTATTGCAACCGATGTCCAATCTATCATACTCTTCACTCTGCGGCGACCGCCGCACTCCCTCTAAAATCCTCAACCACCGCCGAAACCGACTCGAACCGCTCCCTTTTCAACTATCACCGGCACAATCTGCTTCCCGCCGGTTATCTCGATGACCTTCTCTTTCGCTCCGGGCGTCCGATGGATGTCGATTTCTTCGAACTTGATGCCTTGCTCGGTATAATACTTCTTCGCCGCCGCACAATAGGGGCAGCCTTCCTTCGTATAGATAATCACGTCACTCATTTGTCATCTCCTCCCAACTCAATCCCCGTGAAGAAGCGCCGATATGCAAAGCGACTACTTTTTCGCTCTCCAGGTACCCGTCATTCTCTTTTACCATTTTCGCCTGGTGAACTTTTTCCAAAATGTGCTTTGCCGCCGGTTCTATCCGTTCAAAGAACGGCTTGGGGTAAATGCCAATCCAAAATACCAACAGCACCAAAGGAATGAGAATGATTTTTTCCCGCCAGTTGATATCCTTCAATTTTTTGTTCTCTTCCCGCGTCACTTTCCCGAAAATCACCCGCTGGTACATCCACAGCATGTAACACGCAGCGAATATCACGCCGCTTGCCGCCACCACACCATAGACGGTATTCGCCTTGAACGTTCCGAGGAGAATCAAAAACTCCCCGACAAAACCGTTGGTAAACGGCAACCCGATCGAGGAAAGGGTAACAATCATGAAGAAAGCGGAAAATACCGGCATTACTTTGGCAATTCCCCCGAATTGTTCGATAAGCCGGGTATGACGGCGCTCGTAAATCATCCCGACAATCAAGAACAGCGCTCCCGTCGAAATGCCGTGGTTAATCATCTGGATGACCGAACCTTCCATACCTTCCAGATTCAAAGCAAACATTCCCAGCATCACAAAGCCCATGTGAGAAACCGACGAAAACGCCACCAAGGACTTGACGTCCTTCTGCACCATCGCCACCAGTGCTCCGTAAATTATGGCAATAACCGCCAAGACACTGATATATGGGAGATACGCCAGAGTTGCCTCCGGGAACATCGGCAAGCAGATGCGGAGAAAACCGTAGGTTCCCATCTTCAGCAACACCCCGGCAAGGATAACCGACCCCGCCGTTGGAGCTTCTACGTGCGCATCCGGCAACCAGGTATGGAACGGAAAGAGCGGCACCTTGATGGCAAACGCCAACGCGAAAGCACCAAACAACCACAACTGCGTGTGGTATGCAATCGGCATCTCCATCAACTTCAACATATCAAAGGAATATTCCCCGGCAAAACTCCGGTAAGCAAAAAGCAAATACAGAATGGCAACCAGCATCAACAGCGAGCCGAACATGGTGAACAACACGAACTTGATTGCCGCATACACCCGCCGCGGTCCTCCCCACACGCCGATGATGAAATACATCGGGATGAGCATGACTTCCCAAAAAATGTAGAATAAGAAAAGATCCAAAGCGCAAAAGACGCCGATAATTCCCGTCTGTAACAGGAGCATGGAGATAAAGTATCCCTTCACGCCGGTGGTAATCGCATTCCACGACGAGAGAATACACAGCACCGTCAAAATGGTGGTCAGCAAAATAAGCAACAACGAGATGCCGTCGATGCCCATATGGTAGTTAATCCCCAGCGAGGCTATCCACGGGACATTCACTTCAAACTGCATTCCGTGGGCAAGCGGGTCGAACATGGCATAGAGGAAAAACGACAGCAGCATGGTGACAAAAGCGATAATCAAGCTAATCGACTTGATGCTGTCATGTCTTTCCCGAGGTACCAACAACAGGAGAAGAACACCGAACAACGGGAAGAACGTTACCAATGTCAGTATCTCTTTTTCCACATCCTACCTCAATGCCACATACGCAATTACAATAACCACCCCGACTACAAAGACCGTCGCATAACTCCGTACGCGACCGGTTTGTGCCTTTCGCAGAATCTCGGAGAAGGAACTATATACCGCCGCCGTTCCGTTGATAAAGCCGTCGATAACAATAACGTCGCACACTTTCCACAAGAAGTACGAGAAATGAATAAGCGGTTGCACGACCACAGCATTGTAGATCTCATCGACGTAATACTTGTTCAGCAGCAGGGTATGGACTCCCGAGAGTTTTTCCCGAAAACGAGTCGCCAGCTCCGGTCGGGTATTGTAAAATATCCGCGCCAGAAGAATGGAACCGAGAACGAGCAGTACCGTCAGCGTCATCAACCCGATTTCCGTCCCGCTGCTATAACCACCGGTAGAAGCAAGCGCATGTTCCACAACTTCTTTTTGCTCGCCATGTGCCATCACCGGCTCCAACCAGCGTTCGAAATAGTTGGTAAAGCCGAATACGTGCGGCAAACCGACCCACCCGCCGATAACCGAAAGCACCGCCAGAATCGATAACGGCACCGTCATCGACTTCGGCGATTCATGGATATGCGCTTTCGTCTTGTCGTCCATGCGCTCTTTGCCGTGGAAGGTCAGGTACACCAAGCGGAACATGTAGAACGCCGTCACTCCGGCGGTTACGAATCCGATTGCCCAGAAAATCGGGTGCCCATGTTCGGACGAGAACGACTTCCACAAAATCTCATCCTTGGAGAAAAAGCCGGAAAAGCCGGGGATGCCGGAGATTGCCAAGGTCGCCAGCAAAAACGTCCAATACGTGACCGGTAGATATTTTCTCAACCCACCCATTTTGCGCATGTCCTGCTCGTCGGACATGGCATGAATGACCGAACCGGCGCCGAGGAACAACAACGCCTTAAAGAAAGCGTGGGTCATCAAGTGGAAAATACCGGCGGTAAACGCCGCCACCCCACACGCCAAGAACATATACCCCAACTGGCTGACGGTCGAATATGCCAACACCCGCTTGATATCGTTCTGAGCCAAACCGATGGTCGCCGCATACATCGCCGTCACTGCCCCGATTATCGCCACTACCAACAAGGCATCCGGCGCCATCATGAACAACACGTTCGTGCGTGCCACCATGTACACACCCGCCGTGACCATCGTCGCAGCATGAATCAATGCCGAGACCGGCGTGGGACCTTCCATGGCATCGGGAAGCCAGACGTACAGAGGAATCTGAGCCGATTTCCCGGTCGCCCCGACAAAAAGCAAGATACAGGCGGTGGTAATCAACGCTCCGCCTGCCGCAAACACCGTTGGCGCCGCTTCCATAACGGTGCGAAACTCCAAGGAGCCGACATGCCAGAAAATGATAAACAATCCCAACAAAAAACCGAAGTCGCCGATACGGTTGACGATGAACGCTTTCTTCCCGGCATCGGAGGCGGATTTCTTTTCAAACCAGAATCCGATGAGCAAGTATGAACACAAGCCGACCCCTTCCCACCCGACGAACATCAAGAGGAAGTTGTCCGCCAGCACCAAGGTCAGCATAGCGAAAGTAAAGAGGTTCAGGTAGGTGAAATAGCGTCCGTAGCCGGGGTCATGGTGCATATAGCCGATAGAGTATATATGGATAAGGAAGCCGACTCCCGACACGACCAAAATCATCACCGCCGAAAGAGGATCCAACAAATAACCGATGTTCACATGGAACGAACCTGCCGGTATCCAACTGAAGAGCGTCTGCTCGATAAGGCGGGCATCGGGCGGCAACGCCTTCAGCCCGAAAAACAACCAGACCGACGTCAGGAAAGACAACCCTACCGAAGCACAACCCACAAACGAAATGACGGACTTGGGCAGCCGTCCCAACAACAAGCCGTTGATAAGAAACCCGATAAACGGGAAGAGCGGCACCAAGAAAAGATATTGCGAATACTCAGACATCACGACGCTACTTTCTTACCACTTCATAAGGTTAAACCGGTCAATGTTTATCGACTCACGGTTACGATAGACGGTGATAACCATCGCCAACCCGACCGCAGCTTCCGCCGCAGCGACGGTCAACATCAAAAAGACAATCGCCTGCCCGTCGGTGATTCCCAACGCCCGCGAGAAGGCGATAATCGCCAAGTTTGCCGCATTCAGCATCAGCTCAATCGACATGAACATGACGATAATGTTGCGACAAATCAACACCCCAACCGTACCGATGCCGAACAGCACCATGGCGACAATCAAATATGCCGGAATCGGAATCATGACTTTTTCACCTCATCACCTGATGTTGCCGGTTCTTGGTGTTTTCCAGAGAATGTCCCGTTCGTCACCCGCTTTGCTACGACAACCGCCCCAACAATCGCCGAAAGAATTAAAACCGAGGTCAGCTCAAACGGATACAAGTAACGGGTGAATAACACCGCCGCTATTTCCTCCACCGTGCCGAAGCTCGCCGAGAGTTTCGTCATCACGCCGCCGCCCGTTTCGGGATAAAAGCCGCTTTTGGCGACAAACCACAATTCGACGAACAAGAGAGCGGAGATAAAGTACTTGGTAAAGCGGGACATCGGTGGGGTCGGTTCGGCTAAGTCTCCCCCACCCCGCAAGTTGAGAATCATGATGACAAACAAGAACAGCACCAAAACCGCCCCGGCATAAACTATAATCAACACGGCCGCCATGAAGACGGAGCCCAACTGGATGTACAACACCGCCTGCGCCACCAGCGACACCAACAGGTAGAGCACCGACGCCACCGGGTTACGCTGCGCCACCATCATGGTCGCACCGAAAACGGCGACAATCGCCGAGACGAAAAATATGATTACATCCAAGTTCATTTTTCTTTATCCGCTATGCCGTACACCTTCCGTACCCGCCGGTATATTCGCTTGAAAGGATTGTCCTTCCGGGGATGCGGAACGAGCATTTGTTCTTTCGTCCAAATAAAGGAATCGCGAGTGTCGCTGGAAAACTCGTACTCCTGCCCCAAGAAAATCGCCTCTTCCGGGCAGGCTTCTTCGCAAAAGCCGCAGAAGATACAGCGGAGCAGGTTTATCTCATATATCAGCGCCCGGCGTTCTCCCTTTTCGTTCTCCTCCGGTTCCATGTAGATGGCATCCGCCGGACATGCCGCCGCACACAAGCCACAGCAGACGCAGCGCTCGGTGCCGTCGTCGTAGCGCTCCAAGTAATGCCGCCCCCGGTAACGCGGCGCCATCGGCTTTTTCTGCCGCGGATAATCAAGCGTCACCGGCTTCTTGAACAAGTGCTTGAAGGTCACATAAAACCCTTGCGGCATCTTGAAGAAGACATTTCCGAGCGCTTTCAGAATCTCTTTCATACCGTCACACCCGTTCTCACAACATCACTATCGCAGCGGTTACCATCGTGTTCAACAATGCCAGCGGCAACAATACCTTCCAGCCGAACGCCATCAACTGGTCGTAACGGAAGCGAGGGAAAGTTCCCCGCAACCAGATATAGAAAAACATAAACAAAAACACTTTTATCAAGAACCACACTACCGACGGCAAATACGGTCCGTGCCACCCGCCGAAGAACAAGGTCGCTCCGACGGCGGAGACGGCTAACATATTCGCATACTCTCCGATAAAAAACGTGGCAAAACGCATCGAGGAATATTCGGTATGATACCCAGCCACCAGTTCGGACTCCGCTTCGGGAAGGTCGAACGGCAGCCGGTTCGTTTCGGCAATGGCGCAGGTCAAGTACAGCAAAAAGCCCAGCGGCTGCTTCCAAACGTACCAATCGAAAATCGAAGCCTGCTGATCGACCAACTCACGCAGGGAAAAGGTATTCGCAATCAAAATTACCCCGATAATCGACAAGCCGTAGCTGACCTCGTAAGAAATCATCTGCGCCGAGGAGCGTAGTCCGCCCAAAAGCGAATACTTGGAACCCGACGACCACCCGGCGAGGACGATGCCGTAGACACCCAGCGAGGTGACCGCAAAAATGAACAAAATGCCGATATTCAAATCGGAAATAACCATCTTGATTTCCCGCCCGAACAACACCGTATCGGCGCCAAACGGCACCACCGCAAAAGTCAACAACGCCGGGATGAAAGAAATCATCGGCGCCAAGGCATAAGTGACCCGCTCCACGCCGTTCGGGACCAAGTCCTCTTTGAAAATCAGCTTCACCGCATCGGCAATCGGCTGGAGCAGTCCGTAGGGACCGGCATACGACGGACCTATCCGATGCTGGAGATGGGCAACGACCTTCCGTTCCATCAACGTTGCATAGGCACACCCGGTCAGCACCGCCAACACAACCACGACAACTTTAATCGCCGATATGATTATTATCTCAAACATACAACCTACTCAACCACCGTACTAATTTTCACCCGATCGACCCGTCGTTTCCGCATCAACAAAGAGTTCACCGGCGTTGCGGAAAAATTCCGCGGGATGAGCACCACGTCGGTGTCAAGATGCTCCGATATCTTCACGGGAGCAATGATTTTCCCAACTTCGGACTCCACCCGCACCGGCGCACCGTCCTTCAAGGAATTCTTTTCCGCCAACTCCGGAGAAATTTCAACGTATGCCTCGGCGGCGAAGATAGTCAAAGAAATCGACTTCTCAGTCAGGTAGCCGCTGTGGTGAACATCATCGACGACAAACAACGGAAGCGGATATTGCTCGTTCACTTCTTCTTCAACCGGTTTCACTTCGACAATTTCGCTCGGCATGGGGACAGAATTTTCCGCCTGCAGCAAAGGCTCCATCTCCGCTTTCATTTCTTCCGGCGAAGAATACAGCGGCTCGCCAAATTTTTGCGCAAGCAAATTCAAAATCTCATAGCCGGGTTTCGAGCTCCCAATCGGTTTGATCGCCCGCTCGGAAGCCTGTACCCGACCCTCCAGATTCATGTACTCCCCGGCATACTCCGCCCAACTTGCCAACGGCAGGACTACGTCGGCAATTTCAGTCGTCTGCGTTTCGAAAAGGTCGCACACCACCAAGAAATCAAGCTTCTCCAAACTCTCTTTGACAAACTCCCGGTCAGGGTAAAGCATCATCGGGTTAGCACCCATAATGAAGAACCCATCCAGTTCTTCCTTTTTCATCAGCGCCAACATGGCATCGGTTGTATGGGGTTGGCTTTCCGGGTACCCGCCCCACAGCGAAGAGAACTGTTCAACCATGCTCGGCGGCAAGAACGGCATCACTCCCAACCGTTCGGCACCCTTCGAGTTGGCATAACGCGCCAACACCGCCATTTGTCCCTTCTCCCCGATGCCGAAAAGGAGATTCAGGTTGGCAAGGGCAGCGGCAATGGTTTCCCGCGCCTTTGATTGCGTAACAAGCTCACCGACGATAAAGGTCACTTTCTTCCCGTCAGC
>CAZAZQ010000011.1:0-83282 GCA_964489705.1 uncultured Ignavibacteriales bacterium | reverse complement strand
GGTATCAAAGGCAAACGGTACCTTGTCGTAGCACATCAACCGTTCACTTGCCAACGGCTTATCAGTGCTCCTGAACCTCAGCAAACGAAAAAGCTGTTGTCAACAAGAGTTGAAGCGTACATATTAGCAATATGCTCTCAGAGGTAAAGCTTACAGACTTTCTCCGGAATCAAACGTTTGTTGCTTTCGACACGGAAACCACCGGCTTGTGGGCACCGGCAAACCGCATCGTCGAGCTGGGTGCCGTCAAGTTTCGTTTGGGAAGCGAGCAGGTCGAGGTTCTTTCTTCCCTCATCAACCCGGAACGGACTATTCCGAAGGAAGTTATTGCCATTCACGGCATTACCGACGAAATGGTGGCTGACGCGCCTTCCTGCAAGCCGGTTTTGGAAAAGTTCCTCGCTTTCTGCGGCGAGGGATCGATCCTTCTGGCGCACAACGCCTTATTCGACATCTCTTTTCTTGCCTGCGAGCTGGATCGGGCGGAGTTGCAGTTCGGCGACAATCTTGTACTCGACACGGTCGACATCTTCAGACGACTCGACCCCGCTCTTCCATCTTATTCTCTTCTCTCGCTGGCGCGCTCTTTCGGCGTTTCACAATCCCAGCAACATCGCGCTTTGGGCGATGCCGAGCTGGTCTACCGCCTTTTTGTGAAGGCTTCGCCTCATTTCGCTCATGTGGAGAATCTTGAAGACTTGAAAAGCACTTTTACCGGCTATTCCATAGCCAGTTGGGGAGGAAGCGTGAAGGAACTCCCCCCCGAGTTCGGAGAGCTCAACCGCGCCATCAAAGAAAATCTCCGTGTCGAAATAACCTACCAAACGGAAACCAAACCGTCCCACCAACGGGTTATCCGCCCGCGACATGTGTATATGTTGGGCTCGATGTTTTACATCAACGCCTTTTGTGAGCGTTCACGTGCTGAGCGTACGTTTCGTTTGGATAGAATCGGCGGGTGGAGAGTTTTGCCCTGACAGGAAAGAATACCGTATATTAACGCGAATGAACCGGACTAGTATATCGGTAGAAAGACCATGACGGAGAAAACCACAGAAGAAAGACAACTGCTCAAACTGACAAGTGCTCTTTACCTCTTGTTGCTGGTAGTGTACCTAGTGGCGGCATTCTTTCCCGAGCATCGGATTTGGGGTGTGAACATCTGGGCGTATTATCCTGCCTTTGTCCCATTCATGCTTTTCGGTATCGGTGTCTTCGCGCTTGTGGCGATTTATTTTTTCTTTTATCGACGTGAGCCGAGGTTGGAAAGTAACATCTCTTCAGACGCTCGCTACTATCTGTTTGCGGGGATTTTGACGGTTATTTTCGGACTGGGCTTTTATTTTCTCCGTGCCCGCACCCACTTCCTCGGAGACGGGTATACTGTTTTGTCTTTGTTGGCGGCAGACAATCCCTTGGTGAAAACCAGGGAACTTGGTGAAGCATGGGTTCATATCTGGTTGAAATCCTTTCTGGGGGGAGAGGGGGAATCGGCAGCATTGCTCAGTTTTCAGATAATATCTATTTTTTCAGGTTTACTCTTTTTGATTGTCGCTCTTTTCTTCTCACGGAAGCTCTTTACCACAACCCTTCCAAGAATTCTATTTCTTTTGGGTACCGTTTCAGGTGGGTATATGCTTTTGTTTTTTGGTTATGTGGAGAACTACTCTCTCTTTGTCCTTACGGTGTTGCTGTATACCCTTACGGGCATAATGATAACCAGAAAGTATATCAATAAGTGGTCTATTCTTCCTCTCCAAGTTCTTCTTGTGGTTTTCCATATCATTGGAGCCGCTTTTCTTGTAAGTACCCTTTTCCTTTTGCTCTTTGACACGTCTTTCTATCGGAAAATTTCTCACCTGAGCCGGAAGATCAAGATTGCAACTTTTATCGTTCTTGCGGGTGGTGCTGTTGCTGTCTTTGTTTTTTTATACACCAACAATTACTTTTTCCGTTTCGCCTTTGTCCCAATCGTTGAGAATCGCTTTACCTCTGAAGGGTATACTCTGTTTTCTCTTAAGCACATTGTGGATTATCTTAACCTTCTCATGCTATTGTTCCCCGCTCTTCCTCTCGTAGTTGTTGCTCTCGTTTCATCCCGTCGAGCTTTGGACGTTGGGAAAAATGAGGTTTCCTTTTTGTTTCTGCTTCTTGTCTCTGTTCTTGGGACCATATTTATCCTCGATCCGAAACTGGGTATGCCCCGCGACTGGGATCTGTTTTCCTTTGTGGGCATTCCGTTAGTTGTGACCTCCTACTACTTTTTGTTGAAGCCTAAAACTAACATTAAGCAACATCTCTTTGTTATGGGGCTATCAATAACGCTTTCTTTGTTGGTTCTTTTTCCGAGGGTGGTCAGTCAGGTTATTCCCGATATAGCCATCAAACAATGTAAGTATTACTTCGCTTTGGATAAGAACAGAAATAGAACAGCACGGCATTTACTGATAGAATATTATCTCAAAACCGGCGATTCTCTTAAAGCCGAGTTGGAGTTCGAACAATTTCAAGCTGATTTTCCCGAGAAGCAATTGATGGACAGCGCCTTGGTCCTTATCAATACCGGTCAAGCGGCAAAAGCGGTTCCATTACTCCAATATGTGTTGGATGTTAATTCTCTTTATGCAGACGCCTGGCTGAACTTGGGCAAGTGTTATGCCAAGCTTGGCGAGAAAAAGAAAGCGGTTGAGTATATTGAGATTGCTAACGGTTTGAATCCTTACAATGCGATTTTTCTCAATTACTTAGGAAATGCATACTTAGAGAATGGCCAATTCAAGGAGGCCAGGACGGCGCTTGAAAAAGCTCTCACATACGCCCCACAATATCCTGATCCTCTCTTTGCTCTTACTATGCTAAACGCAGTCGAAGGACGCTGGGAACAGTATTATAAACTCTTCAAAAGATTAGCTCAGAAAAGAAATGTTCGCTTCTCTTTTTTCCAAGCTTTAGGGGATTTCCATATGTCACGAAAGGACTTCCCGAAAGCGGCTGAGGCTTACCGGGAGGCGCTGAGGCGGGGGTTGGATAGCTCGTATGTTCAAAAGGTTATCGAGAAGTATCCGCAGCTCAAGCAGTGGCTGAAATAGGGGGACGACCAAATTACCCGTCCCCATCCCGGCAAAATATGTTATATTATTTGCCATGGAACTCGGCAAGCAAAAGAGAGTCTCGTTTCAAACGGTCGGCTGTCGGTTGAACCAGTATGAAACCGAACGGATTGCCGCCCGCTTGCATCCCTTCGGTTTCAAGCGGGTGCACGGGCAAGAGGCAGCCGATTTGTATATCATCAATACCTGTACCGTCACTCATCGCGCCGATTCCGACTGCCGCTACCTAATCCGACGAGCCGTTCGTCAGAACCCCAACAGCCGGATCGTGGTGGTCGGGTGTTATGTTGAAAACGAACCGGAGCGGCTCGCCGCCATGGATGGGGTTGATGTCCTTATCAACAATCAAGAGAAAGAAGCCATCGTCGAAATCCTTTCCCAGAAACTGCCGGAGTTTTTCACTTCCCCTTCTCACACCGGCTCTTCTTCCAGCGCGCTTGATTTTCACGAGCGGAACCGGGCATGGATGAAAATTTCCGACGGGTGCAATCAGCGATGCTCTTTCTGCATCATTACCAAAGTCCGCGGCAATCTGGTCAACCGTCCCGCTTCCGAAATCATTGAGGAAATCAATGTCCTCGTCGAGCATGGCTTCAATGAGGTTGTGCTCACCGGCGTGAACATGGGCTACTATAAAGATCCCAACCCCGGTTCCTCGGTGAAAAGTTTAGCCGGGCTGTGCCGATTGATACTTTCCGAAACCGACATTGCCCGTATTCGTCTCTCTTCAATTGAACCCCAGGCGGTGACAGACGAGCTTATCGATGTTTTCGCTGCCTCGAAAGGTCGTATCTGCCGGCACTTCCACCTCCCGTTGCAGTCGGGGTCCCAGCCGGTGCTCAAACGGATGCGTCGTCCGTACACCCCTGAGAAGTTCCTCGAACGTGCAAGCAAGCTCAAGGAAGCTGTTGAAAACACTATTATCGGCGCCGATGTTATCGTCGGTTTTCCCGGCGAGACGGATGAAGATTTCGAGCGCAGCATCGAAGTATGCCGGTCGGGTGCTATTGATTATCTCCACGTTTTCAGCTATTCCGATCGTCCCGGCACTGAGGCGGCGGAAATGCCGGACAAGATAAACCCCAACGTCATCAAAGAGCGAAACGTGGTGCTCACGCGTATTTCCAACGAGCTTCGTTTTCGTTCTCATCAGCGACAGATAGGCAAGACGCTGGAGTTTATCGCTGAGCACAAACAGGCTCCGGAGGGTTTTTACTGGGGGATTTCGGATAATTACCTGCGGGTCAAGCTTCCTCTTGAAGTCGGCAACGGCAAAGAAATCGTCAAAGTGAAAATCACCGCCGCCTTCCCCGAACACATGGAAGGGAAGCCCCTTGGTTGATTAGGTCTTGTGATTTGCTGCCAGCCAGTATTCATTTTTGGTGCCAACTCAGTAGAGAAAAAGAGACTTTGAAGAATAAAGGCAACAATTAAATTCGATTTGACGAGGGGCTATCTTTCTCTCGTAAGCTGTCGAGTAGGAATTGGATAGAATTTTCATAAGTAATGAGAAAACGACCTCTCCTACGTACAAGAGGAAAATTAAGACGAGGATCGGCGCAACTTTTCCTCAATCTCTCTGATTTGCTGCTCAAATCTTTTAAGAATCTTCTTATCAATGTAATATGGGTTATGGTTGTTAATTAAAGATGCCACATTTTTTGCGACGGATCCTGGGATTATTCGACGTTCGACAAGTGCCTTCATCGGTTCCAATCCCCACAAGCAATGGACACCCACTTTTTTGCACTCTTGACGAAGGCGTTTGTCATTTGTAATACACGTCCAGTTATACGACCTTGCTAAGAGTAATGTCTCCCAATCATCATAGGCAAGAACGCCTCGATTCTGGACAGCGGTATTGGCTATCTCTAACTCTGGGGTCTCAATGAAAAGATGAAATCTTTTCGCCTTACTTTCGCTTAAGTCTTTAACTTTGTTGAAGGTGGCGCGAGCAACGTGGACGCGCGCTATTTCTTTTGACAACAGGGAAAGTATTTCGAGCTTAGAATGGCAATAATCGATAAGCACACAAGCATCTACAATAAACTGTCTATCATACAGCAACTTTTTCCTCCGACCATGATGCTGCAGTCTCTCTCATCTTTTGCAAAGAAATCCCAAGTATTTCACTCGCTCTACTTAGGGTAATCTCACCGCTCTCTACGGCTGTTCGGACGAGTCTTTCTAACCAGTCAGTAACGAAATCGTATTTTTTGAGACCTTCGGGTTCAAAGTTTTGTGGGATTTTGGGTTTCTGGTAATAGCTCTTCAAAAATATGGTTGTCTTTTGCCAGATGCTTTCATCAAAAACGTTCAGGTCACGCAATCGGTATATTATAGTCTTGTAACTCACATGGTAAATCCGCTTAACCTTGAGAATTCTCTCCCAGAGAGTGAGTCCTCTTGTTTCACCCCATTCCTTTTCAAACCCTTTTTGTGGCATCAAAAAGTAACTTGCGAAGGAGTTAGCTTCCTTTTCCTGTTGCTTATCCTCAGTTGTGACTTCAACGTCATAAGCATTCAAGTGCAGTAGAAGATGTCCTAGTTCATGTGCAGCGCTAAATATCCACCTTTCCACTGGTATTCGCTCCCAGACATTTACCACTATAGCAGGCCCTCCGTCCGACTCCCCGATAGACATGCCAAAAAATTCCTTTGATGCCAGAGAATAAGCTAGGATTTTGATACCGTTGGCTGCAAACAACCCAGTGATATCATGTATTGGCTCTTCCTCGTCCAGCCCCATTATCTCTCTCGCTCTTTTGGCAGCAACCAAAGGCCTTTTGTTTCGATGGGTTTTCTTTAATTCTAAAGGAAGATCCGCCAAGGTATACTCAATTGGATGATCCACAAGCTGCAGAAGAAAATTAAAATCTTCAAGCCAGCGCGACGCTTTCACAAGTACTTGATCACGTTTTTTCATTTTTTGCTTGGCTCTAAACCGTACCGCTTTGAGACCTCGGGCCTGAATCAAAAGGTCTTGTATTTCGACGCCAAAGGCTTCAGATATCTTGTACAAGGTTGCCATGTTTGGAGAGACTTTCCCCGACTCAATCTTAGAATAAGTTGGGACTGATATTCCGGCTTTTTCTGCCACTTGTCTTTGAGTCATATCCAACTCGAGTCTAATTCTTTTGATGTTCTCCCCAATACTTGATGTTATCATTCTTGCTTACCTCCTTTACAATTTCAAGATAAGTATATAAACATATTTTGTCAATATGTAAATTATCGTAAACTTTATACAAAAAATTACAAAATATAGTCTTAACAATAAGTGGTGTTGTTGTCTCGCAACTTGTTTTCTCCCGATGAGGTTCTTCTTTACACCCTTTACTTTCATAATTCCGTTGCCATATCATCAAGAGAGGCTTATATTTACTTGTGTAGAGCCGCTTTTGGCGCTAAAGAATCACCAAACGAAACCGATAACTGAATACGTATGGATCAGGATTTTCTCATCCAGGATATCCAGCGGGCGGAAGCCGAAAAGGAAGCTGGAAAAGTTCGACGACATCGCGAACATAAACCGCTGTGGCGGGAATATCTCGAAACGGCGATTATTGCGTTGGTGGCGGCGGGCTTGTTGCGGTTTTTCGTCGTCTCCGCCTACCGGGTCAGCTCATCCTCAATGGAAGATACGCTGCTGGAAGGCGATTATATCTTCGTCAATAAGTTGGCGTACAAATACGGCACTTCTCCCCAAACCGGCGACATTATCGTCTTCAAATACCCCAACAATCCGCGCAAGGATTTCATCAAGCGCATTGTCGCCCTGCCGGGGCAAACCGTCCAGATAGCCGACAAGGTGCTCTATGTCGACGGACAGGTGGCGGAAATTCCCATCCACTCCAAACACATCGACAAGCGCATCATTCCCGGTGACCTGTCGTTTCGCGACAACTTCGGACCGTATGTCGTACCGGAAGGAAACTACTTCGTCATGGGCGACAACCGCGACGACAGCCGGGACAGCCGTTTCTGGGGACCGGTGCCCGAAGAAAACATCCGCGGCAAAGCCGTCTTCATCTACTGGTCCTGGATGCCGGATCCGAACGCTCCCAAGTGGGAGTTTCCATACCTCATCAATGCGATTCAGTGGATAGGGTACGGGTTGTTCAATTTCCCTTCCCATGTCCGTTGGAGTCGCTTGGGAACGCCGTTGTAATATGTCGTTAAGCTTATACGTTCATTACCCCTTTTGTCGTTCGTCGTGTTCTTACTGTGACTTTTATCAAGTCTCTCTTGACCGGGAAAGAGAGCGGCGATTTTTTCACGCTCTGATTTTGGAAACGGAGTTGGCGGCGCAATCTTTCGCTGCCACGGTCGCTCCCATCAGTGCCGTCTACATCGGTGGAGGAACTCCCTCACTGGCGAATTTTGACCTTTTCGCCCGCTGGTTGGAGATGCTTCAAACCACGTTTGTTTTCGCCGATGAAGTGGAATTTTCGGTGGAGTTCAACCCCGAAACCGCTTCGTTGGAAACGTTGAGCGCGTTCAAAAACGTCGGCGTCACTCGCCCCGTGTTCGGGGTACAGACATTCCACCGCCGCTTACTCAAACTGCTCCGCCGCCGCCATGAACCGTTCCACAGTTTCCGCGCTGTTTACTATGCCAACGCATTGGGCTTTGCCGACTTCAGTATCGACCTGTTATACGGCGTCCCGATGCAGACCAGCAAGATACTTTCCGCCGACCTTGACCAACTGCTCGATCTCGAACCGCCCCATATTTCTTTCTACCAGCTTGACCTCAAAGCCGGTACCGAATTGGCAAACAAGATAGTCAATCGAACCTTGAAGAAACCGGACCCGGAGCTTGTCTCCGCCCTCTATCGCGGAGGCGGAGAGCAGCTTATCGAAGCCGGATATACCCGCTACGAAGTTTCTTCCTTTGCCAAACCGGGGCACGAATGCCGGTACAACCTGATGTACTGGGAGGGGAACGATTACCTCGGTTTGGGTCCGTCGGCTCGGTCTTGGCTCAATGAAAAACGGTTTGCCAATGTCTCCGATATTGAGACATACATCGAAACCCTCAACGACCGAAAAATGCCGCATGTCGAGGATACCGCCGACGCAAAGAAACAGATGTTCGAAGCGCTCACCATGGGACTGCGCACTTCCCGCGGCATCAGCCGCTCCCAGTTTTCAGAGCGGTTCGGGGTGCCGGTGGAAGCGTATTTCAACAAAGAGCAATACCGCCAACTGGTGGAATCGGGTCAGTTGGTGCCGGAGGGAGAATCTCTGAAACTTTCGGAAGAAGGCATCCTCAACGCCGACGAAATCGCCCGCCGCCTTATCGAATAGAGCGCTTCGCTTCTACTCACCCAACTAGGAATGACCGTTCTCCCATTTACTTCCCCATTTGAAGATACTCCAAGGCCGCTCCCTTTAACAAGGGCGGTCGGGAATCACTTCTCAACCGCTCTTAAGAGGATAAAACACCATTAGATGTTTTCTTCAGGGGGCAGAGAGTTCTCAAAAACTCAGGCGGATGCCGAACTGGTTAATCGGTTTCTCCTCGAAGGTGGACACAATGCGTTGGATATTCACACTTACCACCGGCGTGACCGGTTTGACCAGCGAAAGTTCGAAATAATAGTCATAGTTGTTCATCCCTTGACTGACGTCGAACGGATCGCGGTAGGAATACCGCCAGTTGAAGTCGCCGGTAAATTCGAAATTGAACGTCGTCAGGAGCTTGAATGAGTTGATTGACACAATCTGCAAAGTCCCGCCGCGGTCGTTGCCGCCATCGTCGACGTTTTCGTACAAGGAAACTTCGTTGGTGATGGGGAAAAATCCGAGCGTTCCGTCGGGCGACTCCCAGTTCGGGAGAATCCCGCTCCATGAAGTGAGGGGAAGGAAAGTCGGCATTGTCACCATGCAAACGAGCAAAACAAGCTTGCGCATGTGAACCTCCGTAAAATAAACGTTTCGGTTTATATTGTCGGTTTGGCAGGCAAGATACGTCCGGAGAGGAAATTGTCAAAAAAAATCCCGGCAACCGAAACAAGCTGCCGGGATGGAAAGAAGGGGGGTACTCTTATTTCAATAAGAGCATTTTTTTGGTCTCGCTGAACTCTCCTGCAGTAGCTCGGTAGAGATAGATACCGGAGGCTTGGTCGGAAGCATCCCACGTCACGGAGACCACACCGGCGTTGCTATAGCCGCTGAAGCGCTCGATTTCTTGACCGGTGATGTTGTAAATCGTAATCGTCCATTGAGAAGCGCTCGGCAAGGAGAGCTCAATCGTGGTGACCGGGTTGAACGGGTTCGGGAAGTTCTGTCCGAGGTGGAATTCTTGCGGGACGGTTCCATTTCTCGATTCGAAGAAGACATTACTTTCGCCGCCACCGGTTGCATAGACCGGACCGCTTTCGCAGGCTTTGGTGACGTCGTTTTGGTTCGGGTCATAGGTCCACCCGCTCTTGGTTACGTCCGTAACCTCAAAGCACCACTCACCGGACGGATTAGAGACGATACTCGAATAGAAAGTCACCTGTCCGTCGCTGTTAGTGGTGCCGTCGCGGCTGTCGGAAGTCGGACCGGAGAAAACCCCATAGACGTGGGCGTCTTGCACCGGATTGCCTTGGTTGTCGTAAATCGTTACAGTGGCGACGCCGCGTGCATAGACCCAGAAGGTCTGGCGGGTGACATCAATATTCTTGACGTACATGACATCCTGTTGCGGTTCCGTCACGGTGATGTAGTCGGTCTTTGTTTCCGTGTCAGAGCCGCAGGAATTGCTCGCCGTCAGGGTAACGGTGTAGGTTCCGGCAGTGTTATAGGTGTGAGTCGGGTTCTGCTCGGTCGAGGTACCGCCGTCGCCGAAGTCCCACTCCCACGCCGTCGGATTGTTGGTGGAAAGGTCGGTGAAGTTGACCGTCAGTGGAGCATCGCCGGAAGTGGGCGAGCCTTCGAAATCAGCCACCGGCGCCGTGCAGGTGACGGTGATGTAGTCAACTTTCGTTTCGGTATCCGAACCGCACGAATTGGTCGCCGTCAAGGTGACGGTGTAGTGCCCCGAGTCGCTGTAGGTATGGGTTGGGTTTTGCTCAGTCGAGGTACCGCCGTCACCGAAGTCCCACTCCCAACTGGTCGGGTTGTTTGACGAAAGGTCGGTAAAGTTGACTGTCAGCGGGGCTTCCCCGGAAGTGGGAGAGCCTTCGAAGTCGGCGACCGGAGCGGTGCACGTGACGGTGATGTAGTCGGTCTTCGTCTCCGTGTCGGAGCCGCAAGAGTTGGTCGCCGTGAGGGTGACGGTGTAGGTTCCGGCTTCATTGTACGTGTGGCTCGGATTTTGCGCGGTCGAGGTGCCGCCGTCGCCGAAGTCCCAATCCCAACTTGTGGGATTGTTGGTGGAGAGATCGGTGAAATTGACCGTCAGGGGGGCTTCACCGGACGTCGGGGAACCTTCAAAGTCAGCCACCGGCGCCGGGTCGTTGACGGTGATATAGTTCGTCTTGGTGGTGGTATCGCAGCAGTTGGCGGAGCAGACAATCAAAGTGACGTCATACGTGCCGGGGTTCTGGTACTGATGGCTCGGGTTTTGCGCGGTCGAGGTGCCGCCGTCGCCGAAATCCCACTCCCACGACGTCACCGGACCGCTCGACTGGTCGGTAAAGTTGACCGTCAGCGGCGGGCACCCGCTGGTCGGGTCGCCGACGAAGTCCGCCGAGACGTCGCAACCACCGGCACAACCAGCCGCATCGAGGGCAAGCTTGGCGTTGGCGATACCGCTTCCCAAATCGCGGGTGTCGTCGTACGGCGTGGTGTTATTTACGATGAGGTTGAATTTTTCCATGGCGGTAAGTTCGGGCTTGCAGGACTCAAGCAGGGCCGCTATGCCGACGACGTGCGGGGTCGCTTGCGAGGTGCCGTCCATGAGAGCAATGTAGTGGTTTGCCGGGTCGGAATCGTCGGGTTCGCGATAGGTGCTGAGAATTTTCACGCCCGGCGCGGCCACGTCAACCCAAGCGCCGTAATTGGTGAAATCGGCGCCTTTGCCGAGGGTATCGGTTGCCGCCACGTTCAAGACACTATCACGGTTGCCGAGGAAATCCGGGCTATCGGCATTATCATTACCGGCAGCGTGGACAATCAAGACATCTTTGGTCAAGAGATTCGATACCGCCGCACCAAGGCCGCCGGCATCATTGGAACCCCAGGAGCAGTTGACCGCCGTGACATTCACGCCGTGATCAACCATCCAGGCGACGTAGTCCATCGCTTCGGCGGCATAGTCCATACGAGCGACGCCGACTTCGTAGATAAACAGCCGGGCACGGTAGCCGATACGCAACGGCATAATCTTGACGCCAGTACCGGCTCCGCCGGTCGTGCCGTCGCTCCAGCCTCCCGCTACTCCGGAGACCATGCGGTTATTGTTGGTAATGGCAGCGACCGTTCCCGCCACATGGGTGCCGTGGCCGTCGCCGTCGTCGGGGTCGTTGTCAGCGGTGCCGCAGTCTTGGTCGATACACGTATAGGGCCAGTCTCCCGACGTGCTTTCGACGAAGTCCCAACCGATAACGTCATCGACATAGCCGTTGTTGTCGTCGTCAATGCCGTTGCCGGGTATTTCGTTCGGGTTGACCCAGATGTTGCCGTCAGTCTGCGGATTGTCGGGACCCCACTGCGGGTGGTCACCGCCGAGGTCAAGGTGGAAATACCGTACCCCGGAGTCGAGAATCGCCACCACCACCGTAGCGTCACCGGTTTCGGTGTCCCAGGCTTGGTCGGCGTCAATGCTGTACGTGTCCCAATAGTGCCACTGGTCATACGGGAAGTCCGGATTCGGGGAATCCTTGAAGTACGGATCGTTGGGCTCCGCCGAAAGGAGGAAGACCCCGATCGGCTCGACATGATCGACCAGGGGGCAATTGCGATAGGCGTCCATCGCCTCTTCCAGAGTGCCCTCGGAGAATTTGACTTTGAAATACCGAGCCAACGTCCGTTCGGTGGGCGAAGCGGTCGGGACGAATTCCCGGCGGACAAATTGCTTTTTCACCCGGGTGACGCCGAAGCGGGCAGCTAACTCGTCAAATTCGGGGATGCTTTTGAAAACGTTATGTGAGCCGGCTGCCATCGGCGTGATTTTCGCCATAGCCTTTTCTTTGAGGACGACAATGAATTCATCTTGCACATCGCCGACGTACGAGGGAAGGTCGGACGGGCGTTCGACTTTTACGGTGCGTACCTCTGCGAATGTGCCGGATAGGGTGAGCAGTACGACTGCGCATACCACCGCACCGATAAGTAAAAATCGTTGCATGTCACCTCCAATTACGTGAGTTGGTTTAGTTGTCTTACAGGTAAGTACTTAGAAAAAAAGTTTTCCTCAGCGCTCTCACCTCCTCCCCGGGAAAAAGATTAGCCCTTTGCCGATATGGATATTTCCATCCGCTTGGATAGTCAGCATGCGGTAGTAGTCTTTTGTGTAGTTTTTCTGACACACCTTTACGCTCTATAGAGAGGCAACGGCGTGAATAAATACATCCATTTTTCGGAGAGGGTATTTTTTATCCCGAGGAATGCGAAAAGGTGTCGTCCGAAGTCTTTTTTATAATGCGATGAGCCCGCATTCCTTTGAATGCGAAGCTCTTAGTCGTCAAACGGGGAACGATCGAGGCTCGAGAGGGTAAAGGTCCTGACCGACACCCACTTGTTGTTTATCATCGGGGTGATGAGATCAATTTTTTGAGCATAAAACTTTTCCGTCGGCAGATAAGAAACGATTGTGTCTTTGACGAACATGACTCGATGGTGGGAAATCTCGCGGGCGATGGTCACATGCGGTTCGTAGTGCTTGTAGGGGATAGGTATCCCCAAGCTCGAATGGAGGCGGTAGTACAAGGTGCTGAGCTCATCGTTCGGCTTGGTACGCCAATAGATAACCGGATACTTGGGATAGTAGTCGCCGATAGATTCCATTTCGATGAGGATTTCCTTTTGCTTGGCGGTTTCGAGCTTGATGACGGCGGCGATTTCATCCAGGGTCTTGGAGGTCTCGAATGGGAAGACCAGGGTGATGTGCGAGGCAACCAGGTTGTAAATCGGGTCGAACCGCTCCCGCAGCGGGGCAATAATCTCATCAAGATGCTGGGGAAGGAAAATGACCACCGCGTATCGATTTTGTCGACGTTCCTCAAGATTGTGAAGAGAGTAATTGTAAAAGGGTGCCACGGTATTCTCCTGCTATCGGAAAAAGATAATTTCCACTCGTCTGTTCTTGGCTCTCCCTTCGGCGGTGTCATTGGGGGCGATAAAGTTGGTCTCACCCCGACCGAACACTTTAATCCGTTCGGGAGCCACGTCGAAGGTAACCAGGTAATCCCGGATGCGCCGGGCTCGCTTTTCCGAGAGAAGTTTGTTCGCCCGGGCTTTTCCGATGTTATCGGTATACCCGTTTATTTCTAACTTTATGTCGGGAACAAAGTTGAGAATTTGCGCCAATTTTTTCAATTTTTTCAGCGTCTTCGGGTCGACATCGAACGAGCCGGGAGCGTAATCGATGTTGAGTATCAACGGCTTGGAGAAAATTGACAGGTCGATGCAGCCGTACTTGTCGACCTCGGCGCCGTACAGGGTGTTGGGGCAGTCATCCAGTCCGTCGGGGACGCCGTCTTTGTCGCCGTCATAAGGACAACCGCTTGAGTCCACCAAAGCGCCGATCGGGTTGAACGGGCAAGCGTCAAGGTAATCGGGAACGCCGTCGAAATCGGAATCGACCGGGCAGCCGAAGATGTCGACTTTCTGACGGGCGCGGGGATCGGTGTCGGGGCAGTCGTCCCTGCTGTCATCCACGCCGTCGGCATCCGAATCCACGGCACAACCCCGGCTGTCCACCCGAATGCCGCCTGGCGTTTGGGGGCAGCGGTCGAGCTTGTCCGGCACTCCGTCGCCGTCGGAATCCCGAGCCGAGGAAGGGAAAGCCGTGTCGGGGGAAGTTTCGGAAAGTCGGCGGGAAGAGAGACGCCACTCCCGGCGACGGTCATTCTTTCCGAAGGCGAAGGTGATACCCACGCCGAACGTCGCCAGCCAGCGTTTGCGGGAAGAATTGACCCCGGTTTGGAATTCCGCTCCCGCCGTGGTGAGGTAGTCGAGCTCCATCTCCCATCGGCAGAAAAGGCGTCCCCGCAGAGGGAACTCAAAACGGGAAGCGACCGATAGGAAAATCTCCGAGGCGGCAAAGTCGGTCGTCTCGTTTCTGGCACCGGTGGTTTTCAAGGTGGTATCGGCAGCGGCATCGTTGTACTTCCACAACATCAGCCCGCCGCCGCACCCGAACAGCAGGTTTGTCCGCCGCTCCGGCGAAAAGAGATAGCGCTGGGCGCGTATTCCCAAACGGGTGGCTTTCCAGACCATGATGGCGTGGTCGGCGTTCCGGGAAAAAGTCAGGCTCTTGGCGGCGGTTGAGTCATTATACAGCGAGAAAGAGGCATAAGAAAAGTCAAGCGTCCAGCGGGAGGCGAAACGGTACGAAAACGAACCCTGATAAAACGATTGCAGAGGAAACTTAGCCGCCTCCGCCGTCCCGCCCATCAAAGAGGCTCGCCCGAGGTGAATACCGATGTCGTACGTATAGTCATGACCCTGTCCCGCCGACGAGAGGGCAAGAAGCAAACAGAAGATATATGTCGCTGTTTTCCAAGACATCTTTTCTCTACGTTATCCGACCCCTGGCGTCAATACAGTTTCCTGACATCAACACCGGTGTAATAGAGTTTGAGAATTCTCTCAAAGTTCCACCCTTTTCTCGCCAACCCGATGGCACCGCACTGGCACATCCCGACGCCGTGACCGTAACCGCTCCCTTTGAAGGTGATGTCCGTAATGTTGCCGACGTTGTCGCGGTCGATAATAACATCAAACCGGTCGGAGGGCAAGATTAAATCCGGGTTGGAGGTCCTGCCGATGACCCAGCGGATGCGGTCTTTCTTGAATTTGAACACGTCGACCTCCGTCCGCACCAGCAGCTTGGAAACCCGTCCGCCGGGAGTGCGGGAAGCGATGGTGATATCCCGAATGGGTCCGATGCGCAAATCCCGCCCTCGGTCACTGGCAAGGTACTGCTCGATTCTGCCGCGCAGTTGCTTTTCCGTGAAGTGTTCTTTCCACCGGAAATACTTCGACCAGGAGCAGGCATCACCGTCTTTGACCGCTTTCAGGTAGGGAATTTCTTTTCGGTCCCATACCTGAGAGATGTTGTCGGTCATGCCGCCGCAAGTGGAGTGGTAGTACGCTTGGATGAGCTGGTCATGGTACATAATCACATGCCCTGCCGTTTCGTCAATCGCCCGGTTGACCAGCGGGTTCTCCACATTGACCCCTTCGTAAATTTGGTCGATAATGCTTGACTTCATGTCGTACGGCTCACCGGGGTATTGCTTGAGGTGCGCCATGGCATAGGTGCGGGCGGCGACGGCTTGGGCTTTGACCGCTTCGATTTCTTCTTCGGTGCGCTTGCCGATTTCGGGAGGAACCACCCCGCGTAAGTAATCTTCCATATACACAATGTTTATCAAGCGGATATTCAATCCGGACGGGAGAATTTTGATAATGCCGCGGTATCGTTTGTTGCCGAATCGAATCCGGTTGTCGGAGCCGCGCGGGATGATATTGACCTCGTCGACAAATTTCTGAATGGTGGTTCCGGATTCGTTTTCAACCGTGAGCTTGAAGTTTTCGTTTTTCACTTTTACCGGACGGGAGGAGTAGTAGACGGTCTGCTCTCCTTGCGCCAGACACTCCACCGCGAACGATTGCCGGGTGGAGAAAACAGCGTTATCGACGTTGTCTTCCAAAAGCACCCGGACGAAGGGAATCCGAATGTAGGAATCCGGCTTTTCTTCCCGCAAGCCCGGGACGGTGGCGCAGCTCCACACCAGCGCCATCAGGCAGATCGCCGTGCCGATGCGGGCAATCAGACGGGTGGTTCGTTTCATGGTGCTCAGATGCTTTTTCGTTTGTTTCATCTTCCCCTTTTCCTCGGCGGTTGGACGATTCTTCCCAGGACGGGATAAGCGGTTGTCTTTCGGGTGCTCCCGACCATGCCCATCAGCGCTTCGGAGCGCAGGCAGGCTTCTCCCAGCACGGCGAAAGCCGCCGCTTCCACGTAGTCACCGGGAATGCCCAACTCATCGACCATACGAATCTCCATATCCGGAAGCCAGTGGTTCAACCTTCGTACTATGAAATTGTTCTTTCTTCCTCCGCCGGTCAAATATAATTTCGTAAGGGCGGCATCCTTCTTTCGCAGCGGGGTGATGCTGCGGGCGATGGCGAGTGCCGTCAGTTCACCCGCGGTGGCAAGGTAGTCTTCCGGCAAAAGATGAAGCTCCCTTCCCAAGGTGAGAGCTTTGTCAATCAGGCTTTCTCCGAAATCTTCCCTACCGGTGGAGATTCGGCGTTGGGAAAAGAACGGGTTTGCCAGCAAGAGAGTCAGCAGTCGCTTGGAGATAGTTCCCTGAGAAGCTCGCCTGCCGCCGTGGTCATATTTTTCGCCGAACAATTTTTGAGAGAGAATATCACTCAGGGCGTTACCGGGTCCGCAGTCGGCGGCGCGCGGCGGGAGGTTCTTTTGTTTCGGCAGATAGAAATAATTCGCCATCCCGCCGAGATTGACAATCAATCGGGAGTGGTCACTGTCGGCAAACAGTCGCCGCATAGCGCCGGTGGTGATGGGGGCGCCTTCGCGACCGAGAGCGATATCCGCCTGCCGAAAGTCGCCCACCGTTACCTTTCCCGTGAGAGCGGCAATACTGTCGAGCGAACCGAGTTGGAGGCTGCCGTTGACGGTACACGAACCGAACTTGACTTTCCGAGGCAGGTGGCGGACAGTCTGCCCGTGGGAGGCGATAGCGTGTACCGAGATGCGGCGGGCGGCAAGTTTCTTCACGTATGCCTGGGCCGATTTCCCGTAAAATTGCCCTAACGCATTGTCCAAATAAATCACTTCCTCGAGCGAGACCTGTTGCGCTTCCGCCAGGGCAAGAATTGTTTCTCGTAATTTTTCCGGATAGGGTTTGGTGGTGCCGTCAAGATAGCGAACGGAAACGGAGTGAGAAGAACGGCTGATGCGAAGCACCGCCAGATCGACGCCGTCGGCGGAGGTGCCGGAGTTCAATCCCAAAAGGGTAAGCGACGTTCTCTTTTGAAGGCGGCAGAGCATTTCATAAAACAATCAACGCAGGATGGAGCAGTCCAGTTTAATTTTCATGCCGTAGATATGCTCGAGCGAATGCTTGAGACGTTCGGCGGGAATTTCTCCGTTGTTTGCGGCGGCGGCGAAAAATTCGTACGCCTCTTGGACGGCATCGAAATCCCTTCCGAACAGCAGGATGTCATGTCCCGCAATGAACGCTTTCACCGCCCGTTCGCCGACACTTCCCAGCGAGGCGATACCTTCCATGAGCAAATCGTCGGTGATGACCAGACCGTTGAAATCGAGTCGCTCCTTCAGCAAGGAGAAAACAATCTTTGAAGAGGCGGTGGTGAGGTTTTCGTTGTCCAGGCGAGGCAGCGAGATATGGGTGGTCATGACCATTTCGGCACCGGCTTCGATTCCGGCAGCAAAGGGCAGCATTTCCCGCTGGGTCCAGACTTGCTCGTCATAGTCGGCGGTGGCGGTGAGCTTATGAGGATCGTCGCCGGCGGCACCCAACCCCGGGAAATGTTTGAGACAACTGAGCAGCCCGGCTTTTCTGGCTACCTGCACCGCTTGCTCGATATACGGGCTGACCACCTCCGGGGTAGAGCCGAAGCAGCGTTCTTCCAGACAAGAATTCTTGGGGTTAATCCAGAGATCGCATACCGGCGCAAAGTTGAGGTTGATGCCGATGGATTCCATAAAGACCGCCGAGCGGGTGTAATCCTCGACGAACTTCTCCAACTCGTCATGACGACCGTAATCCGAGGCGGCGCGATATTCGGCAGGGGCTTTTTTCAACCGGCAGACTCGTCCCCCTTCTTGGTCGATGGCGATGAACGGCGGCGTCTCGCGGTACCGGCTTTTTATCAGCCGGATATTTTCCGCCGCTTGCTCGTGAGTCCGGCAGCTTTCCTCAAAGAGAAGGACCCCGCCGATGTTCTTTTCCTCCAGAAACGAGAGAAACGTTTCCGACGGCTGTTCCTCGGCGAGCCCGATGATGAACAACTGCCCGATATTTGTTTCGAACTCTTCCATACTTCAACTCAGCCTCGTAATCTGACTGTTTTGCCGTCTCACTTCGGGAACTCTCCCGACGACAGCCCCGGCATTCGGTACGACCGTACCCTCAACCGGAATAAAACGGTAACTGCTATGGTAACGCAAGTTAAATGACACGAACCAAATTCCTCCCTTCCCCTTTCGCCCGGTAGAGGGCTTGGTCGGTGACCGAGACGAGCTCTTCCTGGGATTTTCCGTTTTCCGGGAAGGAACTCACCCCGACCGATACCGTAATGCGTAAAGTTTCCCCATTGCCGATATCGATATCGGTTTGCTCCACCCGTTCGCGGATCCGTTCGCCGATAACGGCTGCCTCCCGTTGCGGGGTCTGAGGCAGGATGACGGCGAACTCTTCTCCGCCGTAACGGGCGAAAATATCAACATCGCGAATACAGCTTTTGATAATCCGCGACAGCTCTTTCAGAACCACGTTGCCGATCTCGTGCCCGTAGGTATCGTTGAGCTTCTTGAAGTGGTCGATATCCACCATGATGAGAGAGAGCGGCAAATCGTACCGGGCGGCACGCCGCTTTTCCTCTTGGAGCTTCTGAATGAAGTACCGATAGTTATACGTTTCAGTCAGCTCGTCGATGATAGTCAGCTCTTCGGTACGCTTGTGCAGTTCGGCGTTTTCCAGCGCCAGAGCCGCCGAACGGGCGACAATCGACAGCATTTGGATATCTCGCTCCGTGAATTGGTCGGCACCGTCGGACTCCGCCGTCAGGACGCCGGTGGCTTGTCCGTGGGAGGTCATCGGCACCAACATGACCGAGCGGACGTTCGGCCCGAGCGGCTCGTAATCATCCCGTCCCGAGATGTCTTTTATCCGGATGGCTTCTTCCAGCTCACAGACTTTCCGTGCCAGCTCCATCTTTCCCGGCTCAATGACCTTGGGATGGAAATTTATCCGTCCGCCTTGGATACGGGCACGATAGAACAAGTTCCCCCGCCTGTCTTGAAGTATCATAGCGGCGTACGGGTATTGCAAAATGCGACTGAGGATGCGCATAACCTCTCTGACCACGCCGTCGGTGTCGAGGATGGAGATGGGGATACGGGAGTTTTCGTAAATCATTTCAAGCTGGGCGTGGGATTTTTCCAGTTCCGAGGTGCGGCGGTTGAGGGTGTCGAACAGGCGGAGGATGCGCTTTTCGGAGCGGCGGAGGTAATCCGAGGCATACGAAAGCGCCAAGTAGAAGATAAGAAGAAAACCGACCCGCATGGAGACATCAAACAAGTTCTCCAATGTCAAATCGTGGATGATAGCCGCCAAGTAGGTGAAAATGACGAGAGCGGTGGCGGTGAGTGCCGCCCAGAAGCGCAGCACGTATGCCGAAACCGCCACGGTGAGGAAAAACAGAAGAAAGAACGACGAATCAACCGAACCGGAATATCGGACTAACGTCGGAATGAGAATGATGTCGTAAATAATAGCGGAAAGGTATGCCAGCTTGATGTCGAATTTCCCCCGCATGGCAAAGAAGAAGACGGCACAATGAAGCGCAAACGTTGCCGTAATGACGTAGAAAAGGAATTTGTCTTCAGAGGAATACTTTCCGAAAAAGGCGTACCACACCACGCTCGACAGAATCATAATTCTGGCAAGGAGATAAATGCTGTCGACTCGCGGTAAGAGCGTCTTATTTCTATCTAAAAACAGTTTCATTTATGGTTTTGTCGTTTTCTTCGTATATCGGCTATCTTTTTGGGTTATTTACGGTTGGAAGAGCAATATCCCCGTATCTCCGCAAAAAAATCGTAAAGCATTACTCGGTAAGCCGTTAGTGGAACGAGTCCGGCGTAGTGCGGTGGGAGGAACGGGACCTCCCGCCTCGGGGTACGTTGGGTGCAAAGTACCTTTAGAGTGCTGACGGTAAGCCAAGGTTTTACCGCTGGCTGACAAGCACAGCCCAACGGCGTTGTCATGCGAGCTCGCGTTCTGTGGGAGCGTTCTATTACCTCCTTACGTCAAAACCGGGGGCGACTTGGGGTGAGAAAGCAACGGTTAACTCCAAAACTTCGTTTATCGACTATAAAGATAAATATTGAATTATTACACCGGAGCGTATATTTTCCGCGGAGAAAACCAATCCCAAGGGAGCAAGGTCAGGAGTGAATGAGCAACATTTCGATTTAGTCGTTATCGGCTCCGGTCCGGCGGGCGAGAAAGCCGCCATCGAAGCCGCCAAGATGCGAAAAACCACCGCTATTGTCGAACGGAAATCGGTGCAGGGAGGAGTGTGCATCCACACCGGCACCATTCCGTCGAAAACTCTTCGGGAGACGGTACTTTACATTTCCGGGTTGCGCCAGCGCTCTGCTTACGGGTTGATAGGAGGGATAAAGCAAAACGTCACCGTCCGGGAGCTCATGTACCGTAAGGAACAGGTGGTGCAACAAGAGCTCGAGGTCATCCAGCAAAACATGGCTCGCTACCTAATCGAAGTCATCCACGGCGTGGGCAAAATTCTCGATCCCCACACGGTCGAGGTAGCCACTCCGACTTCGGAAAAGCTTCTCCTCAAAGGAGATGTTATCATCATCGCAACCGGCACCCATTCCCACCATCCAGAGCATATCGATTTCTCTTCCGGGTATATTTATGACGCCGAGTCGATTATCGAGCTCGATACCCTCCCCCGGTCGCTGACTATTGTCGGCGGCGGGGTCATCGGATGCGAGTATGCCTGTATATTCGCTCATATTGGGGTCAATGTGACAATTGTCGACGGGCGTTCTCGATTGTTGTCGTTTCTGGATGATGAAATCGCCGACGCTTTGATGTACCTCATGCGGAAGTACCGTATCAACCTTGCTCTCGGCGACGATTACAAAGAGATATTCGTCGAGAACGAGCAGGTTGTTACGATTACGCAAAGCGGTCGAAGGATTGTTTCCGATCGTCTTCTTTTTGTCGCCGGACGGCGCGGCAATACACAGCATCTGAACCTGGAGAAGCTGGGCATTGAAACCGACCACCGCGGGTTGATTAAGGTCGATTCCCATTACCGGACGGCTGTTCCCAATATCTATGCGGTGGGAGACGTTATCGGTTTTCCTTCCTTGGCGTCTGTGTCGATGGACCAAGGAAGATTGGCGGCAATTCACGCTTTCCTAAAAGACGAAACCGCCTGTATCAACACACTTTTTCCTTTCGGAATCTATACCATACCCGAGGTGTCGATGGTGGGCGAGACCGAACAGGCTCTTTCGAAAGCCGGGCAGGAATACGAAGTCGGCATCGCCCGCTACTTCGAGCTGGCGCGCGGGCAAATTATCAATGACCATGACGGTATGCTCAAGCTGATTTTCGAACCGAAGTCGAAGCGAATTTTCGGGGTTCACATCGTCGGCGAACGAGCCACCGAACTCATTCATATCGGACAGGCGGTGATGACCCACGGCGGCACGCTGCATTATTTCTTGGACACGGTTTTGAATTACCCCACCCTTTCGGAAGCTTACAAAATTGCCGCTCTTGACGGCTTTGCCCGAACATCCTAACGGGCGCAGCCTTAGCAGTCTTATAACCTTATGTGGGTTCTGTTTTCTCTCGGCAACTCAATAAGACGCTCTTGGGGTGCCATCGCAGGCGTGGGGTGCAGCCTGAGCAGTTTTACCATCTCATGTGAGTTCTGCTTTCTTTCGACAGCTCAATAATAAGACACCCTTAGGGTGCCACTGCAGGCGGGGGGGTGCAACCTAAACTGTTTTATAACCTCATATGGGTTCTGTTTTCTCTCGGCAACCTAATAAGACACCCTCAGGGTGTGCGCGGTCGGGAACACCCTAAAGGTGATTTATTTCCCTGACGGGCGAAAAGAGCCCCTTTGGGGTCGGTCAGGAATGGATTCCTGACCGCGCAGATCCGCCTTTTTCTCACGTTGTTTTAGTAGGGAATGGTCTGGTACAGACCTGCCATTTTCTTCATTCTTGGCAGATCTCTGCGAGACCATTCCCTACATGAACCGTAAGGTTATAAAACACCCTTAAGGTGGGTCGGGAGTATCTTCCGACCGTAGTTTATCAGATGACAAACTTGCCGTTACGATAAATCACCTTTCCGTCTGCCAGAATTTCGCTGTCTTTTTTCAAATCACACACCATGTCCCAATGGATAGCGCTTTTGTTCTTGCCGCCCGCTTCCGGTATCGATGCCCCCACGGCGAGGTGGCAGGTGCCGCCGATTTTCTCGTCGAACAGGATATTTTTCGAGAAGCGCTTGATGGCGTAGTTCGTCCCGATGGCAAATTCTCCCAAGTAGCGAGCGCCTTTGTCGATGTTCAGCATGCTGGTGAGAAAGGCTTGGTTTTTCCCTGCCGTTTCCTTGACGACTTTTCCTTTTTTGAATTCCAGCCGGACATCTTCCACTTCTTTTCCGGTGTAAACCGCCGGGAACGAATAGCGGATAAACCCCTCCGCTGAGTCTTCAAGCGGGCAGGTGAAGATCTCCCCGTCAGGGAAATTTTCGGTACCGGCGCAGTTAATCCACTTGCGCCCTTTCACTCTCAATTTCAGATCGGTGTCGGCGGAGCGGATATGGATGCGGTCGAAACGGTTGAGTATTCGCACCAGTCGGCTTTGCTCTTTGGCGATTTTCTTCCATTGCTTGACCGGGTCTGCCATGTGGATATACCCGGCGCGGTAAACGAAATCCTCGTAGTCGGAAAGGGACAAGTCGGTGTCCTGCGCTTCGGCGGGCGAGGGGAACATAGTGACGCACCAACTGAGAGAGCCGTCGCCGGTGCGTTTGAACCAGCGATCGATGAGCGGACGCAGGGCTTTTCGTTGAGTTGCCATTCGCTTCGGATCGATGCCGGAGAGATTGCGGGTGTTTTCGCTTCCCAGGATAACCAACCGGGCGTCGATAGTGTTGATTTCATATTTTGCAAGGGGAGAGAGATATTTCAGTTGTGCCTCGGACGCCAACTTGAAAAACGCCTCTTCATTGCGCGGGATTCGTATCATCGTGTAGGGGTGTGCCCCGACTTTCATCGCCTCGTTGTAGACCGCTTCTATCAACGGGAGAGTGACAATCTCACCTTCAATCTTGAACAGATCTCCCTTTTTCAGTTTCAGGGAATAATGCACAAGCACTTTCGCCAGTTTCTGTGTGCGCTGGTCCATTTTGTTTTCCTCTCTATCGCTTGAATTTGTTTCTCTGCTACCTTTTTTGCGTTCCTCTGAGAATACGATTTGGAGAGGGGCTTGTAAAGCATTAAGCGATAAAGAGATTTCAGATTCTCGTCGGTGGAGCGTGCAGTGTGACGTCAGGGATGTGTGAAAATACAGCAAAATACCGAATGGTACGCAAAAGTTCCTATCATAAACTATATTGCCAGCGAGATGAGTTTGAATCTTTGGAAGTAAAAAGGAAAAGCCGCCGACAAGCGGCGGCTTCAAAACAGGGAAAGATAAGAAAACTTTACTGCATCTTGTTCAAGATGTATTTCATTGGGTTCAGGCTCTTGCCGTTTCTCAGCACTTCATAATGGAGGTGCGGACCGGTAGAGTAACCGGTTGAGCCCATCAGGGCGATAACCTCGCCCCGTTTTACTCTTTGACCTCGCTTGACTTTGATTTCGGACAGGTGTCCGTAGCGGGTGCGGAAACCGTAGCCGTGGTCAATAACGACCAACTTCCCCAGCCCGTTTGTCCGGGTGACTTTGACGACTTTCCCGTCGGCGGTAGCGATAATCGGAGTGCCCCGGTGATTGGCGATGTCGATGCCGTGGTGCATTTGCTTGTAGCCGGTGAAGGGGTCGAGTTTCATCCCGTAGCCGCGGGAGAGCCAACCTTTGGTAGGCCAGATGGAAGGAGTATGATCGAGCCGATCTTTGAGCTTCGCCAGGGAAGTTTCGACTTCCGTATATTTCTCCAGCTCAAATTCGGAGAGCTTCAGCAGCCGATCGACTTCAGCTTCGGTGATGACGGCGGTTTTTTCCGCTTCCGAGAGCTTTTCCAAAGCGGGAGGCGGCGGACCGCCGACACCCAGTTGCCGCTCTTCCGGCTCAATCTCCGGAAGGTCAAAAATAGAACGGAGATAGACTTCTTTCTTTACCAGTTCGTTGTAACGGTTTTCAACTTCGGCAAGATACCAGCGCATCTGCTCATACCGTTCCTGGAGCCGTTGGTTTTCTTCCCGAAGCTGTTGGAGTTCTTTTTCGGCGACTTTGTCGGTAAAGAACTGGGCGGAAAGGAAAAAGCTGGTGAAAAGAAGCGCTATCACCACCGCAATACCGGCATACACCGCTATTACAGGAATACGCAACTGCTTGAGTATTCCGGTGGCGCCGGGGATGAACATGAGCGTCAGCTTATTTTTCCACATTTATATACTATCCCGAAAAATACTTTCACATCCATGAAAGTTGTAAATCCTCACCTCATTTTTTCAATTCAGCCGTCGAAGGTATGCCTTGTTTATCACCCTGTCAAGATAAAAAACCGAACTTCTTATTTAATAAGCATATATTCTCGTTTCAATATCTTGTTGACGACATGCGCCAGTTTTTCGGTCTGCAAGCTTTGAAGGCTGTACAAATGCCAGTACGTTTTTTTCGGCAGACCGATTCTTTTTCTCTTTTTTTTCTCTGTAGCCATTTCCGTACCCTCGAATAGTTGCCGTTCGCCTACCCGAAGGTTATGGAAAAAGCCCCATAACCGTATAATCGGGTGTTTGGCGGTCTGAGTTTAGTTTTCTCTTCCCACCAGTATTGCATATGCCGTGCCGACCGCCCGACCGGCGGCGGGGTTGAAAAGGAAACGGGTAACCTCATACCTTGACGAAACTTAGCACACGCCTCTCTTTGCCGGTTCGTTTTCTCCCGTAAAGCGGCTGAAAAAATGTTGTGAGAATCCCATACATCGTGTGCAAAAATCCATACCGCCGCCTCCTAATGTTGAGTTGCGGCTGGTCTCGCTCTTTGCTCGGTGCCGGGAAAAAAGGCAGGTGACTGCCCCCAACTCCCGATTGACGGAGAAAGGAAAAAATCATACCTTCCGGCTTTGGGAAAATAACCAAGGAGAGAGAAAGATGTCGAACCTTACCGACAAGATCGTGTTCATCACCGGGGCGTCATCGGGAATCGGCAGAGCCTGCGCCCGGCAGTTTGCCGCCCGGGGCGCCAAGCTGATTCTTGCCGCCCGCCGGAAAGAGCGGTTGGAAGAATTGCGCTCGGAATTGTCAACCGACGTCTATTTGCTGCCGCTGGATGTCCGCCAACGGCAAGCGGTCGAGCGGGCTGTTGCCGAGCTCCCGCCGGAATGGCGCGAGATTGACGTGCTGGTCAATAACGCCGGTTTAGGAAGGGGGCTGGATAAGTTGCACGAAGGGAAAGTCGAGGGGTGGGAAGAAATGATTGACACCAACATCAAAGGGTTGCTCTACGTCAGCCGGGCCGTTATTCCCTATATGGTTGCCCGAGGCAAGGGGCATATCATCAACATCGGCTCCATCGCCGGGCATGAGGTTTACCCCGGCGGAAACGTCTACTGCGCCACCAAACATGCCGTCGACGCGCTGACCAAGGGGATGCGGATTGATTTGGTCGATACTCCCCTCCGAGTGTCCACCGTCGATCCCGGTCTGGTCGAGACGGAATTTTCCACGGTACGCTTTTACGGCGACGAAAAGAGAGCCAAAAGCGTCTACCAAGGGTACCAACCCTTAACCGGTGACGATGTGGCGGAAGCGGTGGTGTGGATTGCCGACAGGCCTGAGCATGTTCAAATTGCCGAGATCATCATTTTCCCGACCGCTCAAGCCTCGTCGATGATTGTACACAAGGAGCAGACATAGCAGACAAACGGGCAACTCCCCATAGTAGGTCACTTTAGCCATTTTCTTATCTCATGTGCAGTTCATGTAAGGCACGGTCTGGTACAGACCTGGCATTTTCTTATCTCATGTGCAGGTCTCTTTCGAGACCTTACCTATATTACTAACTGAGTTGCGGGGAGAAGGCAGCCGGTAGGGAAAATCCGGAAAAAGATAAGACAGCCGAGGCTGTGTCCAATAATTGCGCACCGGAAGTTCTTTATTTACGGCGGTTTTCGCCGATACAGGAAGTGTATGGATAGATGGAAGGTAAGGAACACGTTTACATCCTGAGGGAGAAACCATATGCCCACGATTTTGGTGGTTGACGACAAGGATTCCATGCGCAACATGTTGACCGAGACCCTCATCGAAGAGGGTTACCGGGTCGACAGCGCTCCCGACGGACGGCGGGCGTTGGAGCTGGTTCGGAACAAGTCGTACGATTTGGTGCTGACCGACTTGAAGATGCCGGACGTCGACGGGTTGGAAGTGCTCGGAAGCGTCAAGGAAGTCGACAGCGACACCTCCGTTATCGTCATGACGGCGTACGGGACGATTGAAGACGCCGTCGAAGCGATGAAGCGGGGAGCCTACGACTTTATCACCAAGCCGTTCGACACCGAGCATTTGTGTGTTCTTATCAACCGTGCCCTGGAAAACCGCCGCCTCATCGCCGAGAATACCTTGCTTCGCCACGAGTTGCTTACCGCCAACGGGTCACTGGACATCATCGGGCAGAATGAAAAAATGCTGGAGATTTCCCAACTGATTCACAAGGTCGCCAAGTCTGACGCCACTGTCCTGCTGCAAGGGGAATCCGGAACGGGGAAGGAACTCTTCGCTCGGGCGATTCATTCCCTTTCCCACCGGAAAGACAAACCCTACATCGCCATCAACTGCGCCGCCATCCCGCACGAGCTTCTGGAAAACGAGCTGTTCGGTTCGGAGAAAGGAGCTTTCACCGGCGCCCACGCTCGGAAGATGGGGAAGTTCGAAATCGCCAACACCGGCACCATTTTCCTCGACGAAATCGGGGATATGGACATCTCCCTCCAAGCCAAACTCCTGCGGGTACTCCAGCAAAAGAACTTCGAACGCCTCGGCGGCACCAAGCCGATCGATATCGACGTTCGGGTCATTGCCGCCACCAACATGGATCTCAACGAGCTGATTGCGGCGAAAAAGTTCCGGGAAGATTTGTACTACCGCCTCTCCGTTTTTCCCATCGTCATTCCGCCGCTTCGGGAACGCCGGGACGACATCAAGCGGCTGGCGGATTACTTCATCGAGAAGTACTGCCGGGAGATGAAGAAAGGGTTGAAATCCCTCTCACGGGATGCTATCCGTCTTTTAGAGAAATACCATTGGCCCGGCAACGTCCGCGAGTTGGAAAACACCATCGAGCGTGCCGTCATCCTGTCGGAAGGGAAAAAGATTACTCCCGACCACCTGGCGATTCGATTGCAACGCACCGATGAGATACAGCTTCGCGAAGGAGCGGGACTGAAAGAAATCGGCGCCCATGCCCAGATGCAGGCGGAAAAGGCAGCTATTATCCGCGTCTTGAAGCAAGTTCGGGGTAATAAGCGCAAATGCGCCCGCATCCTCCAGATTGATTACACCACGCTTTTTGACAAGCTGAAAAAGTACGACATCGAAAAAGCCATGCACGGCGAATAACAATCGGGGGACAGGAAAAACTGTCTTCCCTCTCCGCCAGGTCTCTTCCAAGATCTGACCTACACATGAACTATAAAAACCCACCGCAAGCGGTGGGGCACCCCAAAGTTTTTCCTGCGCGGTCAGGAATCTTTCCCGACACCCTAAGGGTGACTTACAATTCTTACGGTGGGAAATAACACACACCCAAGTTTTAGCAGGGGTTGATCTGGGACAGACCTGCCATTGCTGTTTCACCCTCCGTCAGGTCTCCTTCGAGACCTGTCCTTATTATGCAAAAACCTTTCAACCCTAAACGAAACCTTGACTCTAGACGGTATCTGCTACTCAGAACATGGGGTGCCCTATCGCTTGCAGTGACACTCTAAGGGTGTCTCATTGAGTTGCCGAGAGGAAGCGGAACTCACATGAGAAGAGAACCCAGCCAAGGCTGCGCCGCATCAGCACGGAGAAGAGAGAACGCTTACTTCCACTCCGCCAAGAGTGCCGTCAGCAGGCGAAGGCCAAAGCCGGTGGCTCCTTTAGGCACGTAGGGTTTGCCTTTCATTTCAACGTCCATGAAAGCGATGTCAATGTGTGCCCAGGGGTAATCCCCGACAAAATTTTCCAGAAACGCCGAAGCCGCAATAGTGCCCGCTTCTTTTCCGGCGGAGTTAATCAGGTCGGCGATTGACGATTTCATCAATTGCCGGTGCTCATCCCAGATGGGCAACTCCCAGACTTTCTCGGCGGTGGCTCGGGAAGCGTCTTTGATGCGCTGCTTGAGCTTTTCGTCGTTTCCCAGCAAAGGCGCCCCGGCGTAACCCAACACGTACAACGAAGCGCCGGTGAGGGTGGCGATATCGATAACCGCCTGCGGGGAAAATTTGTTGGCGTAATCCAGAGCATCCGCCAGAATAAGCCGACCTTCGGCGTCGGTGTTGATAACCTCCACCGTCAATCCTTTTCGCGAGGTAAGAACATCACCCGGTTTTATCGCCGTGCCGGAAGGGAGGTTTTCCGTGGTAGGAAGAAGCCCGACAAGGTTGAGCGGAAGTTTCAAACGAGCAGCCGTCACCAACGTAGCCAGCACAACCGCCGCCCCGGTCATATCCCCTTTCATTTCCGCCATCTTTTCCGGCTTTTTCAGTGAAATCCCTCCGGCATCAAATGTCACCCCTTTGCCGATCAGCACAATCGGCTTTTGAGTCTGTCGGGCTCCGCGGTATTTGAGAATGATAAAGCGCGGCGGCTCGGCCGACCCTTTGGCAACCCCCAGCAGACACCCCATTTTTTCCCGGCGGATAGCTTTCTCATCAAGCACTGTACACGTCAATGAATGTTTGCGTGCCAGAGCTCTTGCTTTTTGAGCGAAGAGGCGGGGGGTGAGATAGTTGGAAGGTGCCGCGGAAAGCTCCCGCACCAGCAGTTGCCCTTCCGCAACGATCCTCCCGCTCTCGACGGCGGAGCGGGCACGCTTGAGAGTACCGGCGGTACCCACCGCAAAAACAAGCCGGGTGAGTTTGTCTGTTTTGCTTTTTGTGCTCTTGTAGTCTTGGAGGGTATAGCGTCCCAGCAGGTAGCCTTCGATAGCGGCTTGGAAGTAAGGTTCCTTTTCGAAGCCGTCCAACACAAAGGCGGCAGATTGCGACGAACTCAACCCCGGCAGACGGGAAACCGCCCCCGCCGCCCGGCGAAACGAATCGGCATCGAGGTCGCGGCGTTCTCCCAACCCGGCTAAAATGACTCGTTGGGTCTTGAAACCTCTCGGGCGAAGGAGAGTTGCCGTCTCTTTCTCGGCACCTTTGAACTCGCCTGATGTCAGCAAGGTAGCAATGCTCCCACCGGTGGCGCCATCAAGCAGTTTCAACAAGTTCCCTTCAATGCGTTTGTACGCCGGGACAAACAAGACCAGGGAGTCGACGGCGAGCTGTTGTATGTTCTCAGCGGTGTATGTTATGCGCATGGGTAACCATCCTCTCAGTCGGGTTGTTCTTTTCTCTGCTTGCTCTCAATGAGCATCGATTGATCAATCTAAAACGATAAGGAGAAAAAAGCAACGGCGTCAATCCGTAGAAAGATGAAGTGGGAAAAGGAAATACGACTGACGAAGGGTTCTAAACACACTCACTTTGCCGGAAGTAAATCCGGATCGCTGAGCTTTATCATGTCAAGATACCCTACCCCGCGCCAACCGAAATACGCTTCATCGGCCGAGTAGAGTTTGTCTTTGAGAGCGTAATCGAGAGAAACGAAGGTGTAGCCCATATCCTCCAAAGCGGTCAGCAGAGCATCAAGAAACTCGGCGTTGAGGCGGTTGACGCTGAGTTGGAGAATCTGCCGGGCGGGGCGCCTGAGCAGAGCTTTTGCTTTCTCCTCACTTCGCTCCACTTCTTCCAGCACATGGGAGAGATATTCATATCGCAAATCCTCATACTTGGAAGAATCCGGCGTCGCTCCAAGCTTTTCCAACGTCATGTTGTACAGGTAGTCATCCACCAAGACCGTGGCATGAGCCACGACAATGTCGTGGGCTTCGAGGTAGAGCTTGATTTGTCGTTTGGCTTCCACAGTCGTGCCGTAATGAAGGAAAGGATAGCGGAAGTAACGCTTTTTCTGTCCGAACCCCGACAGCATCGGCTCGAGGATGTCGTTGCCTGCGGCGATATCTTTGATGAACTGTTCAATGCCCATTTCGTTGAGGTCTTGATGCGAGTAGGTGAGATTTCCCAAGACATGCCCTTCGTTCAACCATTCTCCCAGCAGATCAAAGCTGTTGCCGATGTTCTTTCCGATAACAAACCCAGCCGCTTTGACGTGGTGCTTCTTCAAGGCATCGAGTATCTTCCGATTGATTTCCGTCCGGTCGACGGGAGTGAACGACTCGGCGGCAGGCAGCTCATTGAAGGTAACGCAGATTTCCTTACGGGAAGCGCTTTCGGTAGGGACGGCAAAGCTCAACAAAGAGACGGCAATAATGCTTCCCGCCAGTATTTCCCGCCACCAGTTCCTCGACATATCGGATAACCCCTTAAATTTCAAAAAGTTAAATACCTTTTGCCGTCGCCGCATTCGACTTTATCCTTCGTTTACTCAATCCGTGAAAAAACTCTGTGCCTTTTTCGCAGGTACACATTTCCATTTCTATCCAAAGAGAAACGGCAAGGAAATCAACAAAAAAGTTCCGACTTTCCCCGCTGGCGGCTATCCTGTTGCCATACAATACGATACAGTCGGTGCTGGAAAGCAACTTTTGTTTCTTTTGAGAGAGTAGTTGCATTTTTGAAAGAAATTTCATATATTTGGCTCACGAGTGAGAACAAAGACGTTCTGCAGGTGTAGGAATTAAGGACGAATCATTAAGAATGGATTTGGTATTATGAACAAAAGAGTTATTATTGCCGCCAACAACATGATTTTCACTTCCAAAATAATGACTGTCCTTGATCGTTTGGATGCCGAAGGGATCAAGGCTATCCGTTCCGATGAGATTTTCAACAAAGCGCAGGAAATTCGACCTGATTTAATCATCATCGACTTGAATCTCAACGGAATCGAAGCCCCGGCATTGATTAACAAGCTCCGCTCTTATGGCGCAACGAAAGAGATTCCCATTGTCTGTTATTCTCCCCATGTGCTCAAAGATCAAATGAAAGCGGCAAAAACGGCCGGAGCGACGGAGGTGTTCCCCAATTCCAAAATGACGTCGAGGATGAGTCAAATTTTGGGGAAGTATATTCACAATTAGCGTGAGCGAAGCCGCATGAGATTTCGTAAACCGGGAGTTGCCTTCCCGGTTTTTTTATGGAGCTTTTTTAAGAAAGAGAAACGGAATCGGTCTTGATTGTGGCGGGATTTTGCGTATTCTACTCACGGAGATGAAACACGCGACAGCTTCAAGGGAAAACGATGGAGAAGTATTCGCCGCGCGAACGGGTTGAGATGATACTTGCCGGAGAGAAGCCGGATCGGTTTGCCGCCTCCTTTTGGCGTCACTTTTACCACATGGAACACCACGCCGAAGGCACCGCTGAGGCGATGGTCTGGTTTCAGAAGAAATTTCAGTGGGATTTCGTCAAAATCAACCCTCGCGCCGATTACCATGTGGAAGACTGGGGGGTGAAGCTCCGTTGGTCGCATGATGAATTTACCAAGCACACCAAGCTATCATTTCCCGTTACAACGGTTGACGATTGGGCGAAAATCCGTCCGTTACCGTTGACCTCGCCGGTGCTTGCCGAGCACCTGAAACTCATCAGCTTAATCCGCAAAGCGCTGGGCAATGAGGTGCCGATTCTCATGACGGTTTTCACTCCCCTCTCGATTGCCGGTCGCCTGGTGCCCCAACGGGAATTGCTCGTGGAACATCTTCGGCAGCATCCGGAAAAAGTGCTCCCCGCTTTGGAAGCCATCACCGATACCTTTGCCGCTTTCGCCTTGGAAACCCGCAACGCCGGCGCCGACGGCATTTTCTTCGCTACGACGGAGTGGGCGTCGGCTGAGATGTTGGACTGGGAAGAATACCTTCATTTCGGGGTACCGTTCGACGTTCGAGTAGTCAAGGCGACGGAAGGAGACGCCCTCAATCTTTTCCATATCTGTTCGACTCGAAATTTTCTTCCCCGGTTGGCAAAGACCAACTACTACAGCCGCCTCTACAATTGGGACAGCGAAGATCCCACCAACCCCTCCTTAGAGCAAGGCTACGAGCTGCTTCCCGGAAAAGTTCTCGTCGGCGGCATCGACGAAAAAGGGTGGCTTCTGAAAGCTGAGACGGAAGAAATTCCTCACAAGATTCGACAGATTACCTCCGTCCATGATCCGGCGCGGTTGATACTCGGACCCTGTTGCGCCGTTCCTCCGGAAGTTCCGCTGGAGCACCTCCAAGCGATTAGGGAGTCGTTACGATGAATGCCGACCGCACGAAGCTGGTGGAAGAAATTCGAGAGGCGCTGGCAAAAGCCTCCACGGAGGAAGAAGTGCTCAAAACGGCGGTCGAGCATCTTCACGCTTTTTCCGATGGCTTCAACTGGACGGGAATCTACCTTTTGCGCGGTGAGATACTGGAGATAGGACCGTATCTCGGTCCGCCCACCCCTCATACGCGCATCCCGCTGAACCAAGGCATCTGCGGTGCCGCCGCCTCAAGCAAAAAGACCATCGTTGTCGACGATGTCAACGCCGACCCGCGTTTCCTTGCCTGTTCCCTGAGCACCCGTTCTGAACTCGTTGTTCCCTTGATGGACGGGGATACCTGCGTGGGTGAGATTGACATCGACTCCGACGAGTATCGCTTTTTCAGCCCCGATGACAGAGAGATGGTCGAAGCGGTTGCAGCCATTGTCGTCCAACGACTTAAAGAAGTCAGGGCATAGTCAAACCGGGCTTTTTCCCTAACCCGCTCAAAAATCCTTGAAATATTCCGATTAAAGAATCAGAAAGCGAAAAAATATGGACAAAAGAATGGAGCTATTATGAATCGGTTCTTACAGACAAAAAAAGGGTTTACGCTCGTTGAGCTCGTGATTGTTATCGTCATCATCGGGATATTGGCGGCGGTGGCAATCCCGAAGTTTTTTGACTTGCGGGTCGAGGCGGAAAAAGCATCGGTTCAGAACATGGTGAGTGCTTTGGAATCCGCCCTTTCCATCTACGCTTCCCGTCAATTCATGAACGGTGATCCTATTGTGGTGCACAACCCGTTCGATGATTTGAGCAACATTCCGGAAAATTACAACGGCGTTCAGGATCCCGTCACGCCCTCCAACACCCCGGACGGCACCTGGTCGTATCGTCCGACCGGCAACTGGATAATGTACAATCCGCGGGCATCGATTACCGGCGGTTGGAACAATGGCGGGGAACGCTTTATCATTTACAAAGTCGAAGTGGTCACCGAAGGCAGCGACACGGTCGGTATCCGTTTGAACACCACACCGACTTACACCTATTCGTGGAATTAAATTCACCTTGCATATTCTTTCTCGCGGTGGGCATCGTTTTCCGGTGCCCACTTTTTTTATCCCTTCCGACAGACAAGATAGTGGAATTGTCATAAAAAATAGACTTTTCGTTAGGTCTCTTTCGAAACCTCCCGTACTCGTTCTATTTCGAGAGGAGTTTCAAGAGCTTGGATGTTGAGCGTCCCGGCGTGAGTCTGACGCGCCGGACTTTTCCTCCATACGAAGTGACAAAATCGGCTCCGACTATCTCACTCAGTCGGTAATCGGCACCTTTGACCAGGACATCCGGTCTGACCTGGCGGATGAGCTTTTCCGGAGTGTCTTCTCCGAACAGGACGACATAATCGACCATTTCCAGCGCCTGCAAAATCGCCGCTCTGTCCCGCTGGTCCTGCACCGGTCGTGAAGCGCCTTTCAACCGACGGACGGAAGCATCCGTATTCAACCCGACCATCAGAACATCCCCGAACGACTTTGCTCGCTGCAGGTACTCCACATGTCCGCGGTGGAGAATATCGAAGACACCGTTGGTGAAAACCACTTTTTTACCCTGCCGTTTCAACCGGCACACTAACGATCGGATACGGCTTCTTGGAATCAGTTTTTTCAGTGCCATGTTACTTCGTCGTCACCCCGCAGCCTTCTTCCCGTATTAAGGAAAGGCGGACACCACGCTTGTGCTCACGACGGAGCCTGGGTGAGATTTCCTTTCTTGAAGTTCAATTCCAGTTCTTTCCGCAATTGGGGGACGGTCACCGTCGCCGTACCGACTTCCGCAACGGTCAGTCCGGCACCGACGTTGGCGACGATAGAGGCTTCGACCAAATCGGCTCCGGCGCACACCGCCGCCACGAAACAGCCAATAACGGTATCCCCCGCACCGGTCACGTCATAGACTTTGCGCGCAAAAGTAGGGATATGGGTCGGCGCCGCATCCTGCTGGAAAAGCGACATGCCGTCGGCGCCGCGGGTGATGAGAATCGACTTGGCGTCGAGCCGTTTCAGCAAACCGTTCCCCACTTCCGTCAAGTCGGACTCGGAGTTGATGCGCCTGCCGTAAGCGAAACCGGCTTCATGGTGGTTGGGAGTAATGACGGAGACATGGTGATACATACCGAAGCGGGTATCCTGCGGATCGACGGCGATAAAAATATCTTTTTGGGCGCATACTTCAATCACCCGTTCCAGCAAAGTCTTGGTAATGACTCCCTTACCGTAATCGGAAATAATCACCGCATTGATGCTGTCCGCCATCGCCAGGAAGCGTTTCAAGATGCGGCTTTCAATATCGGGGCTGAGTTCGTGGCGGTCTTCCATATCGGTTCGCACCACTTGTTGACTGTGGGCGATAATACGGGTCTTGATGGTGGTTTGCCGGGTGCTGTCGTGAATCAGGTAGTCGGGAGAAATGCCGCGTTGTTTCAGCAGTTGGGTAAGCTTAACGGAGGCTTCATCTTCCCCGACCGTTCCGAGCAGGATGGGCTCGTCGCCGAGAGAGCGGATATTCGCCGCCACGTTCGCCGCTCCCCCCAGCAGCCGACGGGAAGACGTTATTTCCACCACGGGCACCGGCGCTTCGGGGGAGATGCGACTGACCGTACCGAAAAGATACTCGTCGAGCATGATGTCTCCGAGAATGAGGATTTTCGCCTCTCCCATCCGCTCCGTGATTGTCCGTATTCTTTCTACTTTCAATTGCAATTCAACCTCAATATTATATATTATGACCTTATTCAAAATAAGCTGACTTGACCGATGAATATATTACTATCGGTGGAAATGTACAAGTAGAGTTTACGAATAATTGGAGGCACCCAACATGGTTCAAGGGCAACCGCAACAGCAAATAAATGTCGAGCTCCCCGAAGAACAAGCGGAAGGCATTTATTCCAACTTGGCGATGATTATGCATTCCCCCACGGAAATCATTATCGACTTCGCCCGCGTCATGCCTCGGCTGCCGAAAGCGAAAGTGCTTTCGCGGATTATCATGACTCCCATGCACGCCAAATTGTTGATGAAAACATTGACGGAGAACATCCGGAAGTTCGAAAGCCAGTTCGGCGAAATAAAAATTCACGGCGCCCCCGGCGAGTCGAAAAATATCGGATTTGAATCAAGCACTCATAGGATAGACGAGAACAAATGACAAAAGGATATTTCTCTTTCGTACTCCATGGCCATCTGCCGTACGTCCTTTCTCACGGTCGTTGGCCCCACGGCATGGACTGGCTCAATGAAGCCGCCGCCGAAACCTATCTTCCCATCATTAGAATCCTTAACGAACTGGTGGAAGAAGGGTACCGCCCGAAGTTGACCCTTGACCTCTCTCCGGTCTTGTGCGAGCAACTTGCCGACAATTCCTTCAAGGATGAATTTGTTCAGTATCTCAATCAAAAAATCAAAGCGGCGCAGCTCGACAGCGAAGAGTTTTACAAGTACGGACAAGAAAATATGCTCGCCAACGCCCACTTTTGGGAAAAGTTTTACAGCCAAACCTTGGAGCAGTTCAACAACATCGGGCAAGATATTTTGTTTGAATTCAAAAAGCTGCAAGATGCCGGTTATCTCGAAATCATCACCTGCGGCGCCACCCACGGCTACTACCCGCTGCTCTCCCGCGACGAGTCGCTCCAAGCTCAGACCAAAGCGGCGGTAAAGAACTACGAAAAGCATTTCAACCGCAAACCCCGCGGTATCTGGCTTCCCGAATGCGCTTACCGTCCGCGCTACACCTGGACGCCGCCGGTCCCCATCGGGGGAAAACAGGAACCGTACCTCCGGAAAGGGGTCGACGAGTTCCTTTCGGAAAACGGCTTGGATTTCTTTGTCATCGATTCGGTGCTTTTGAAGGGCGGGAAATCGGTCGGCGTCTACATCGACCGCTTCGAAGCCCTGAAGCTGTTGTGGGGACAATTCGAAAAGCAGTACCATCCCCGCGAGGAAGAGAAAGACAAAACCCCGCGCGAGGTCTATCTGGTTTCTTCCTCTCCCGAAGGAAAAAAGCCGACCGCTATCTTTACCCGCGATCCGGAAACGGGGCTTTTGGTCTGGTCGGGCGAGCATGGCTACCCCGGCGATGGCAACTACCTTGACTTCCACAAGAAGCGCTTCCCCGGCGGGCACCGTTACTGGGCGGTGACCTCTGCCAAGTCGGATTTGGCGGACAAGGTGGAATACAACCGGCAGTCGGCTTTGAGTCGGGTCCCGGAAAATGCCGCTCACTTCTCCCAAAAGATTGAAGAAATCCTTTCCGGGTACTACGAAGAAAGCGAACGCGCCGGTATCCTGGTAGCCCCGTACGATGCGGAACTTTTCGGGCACTGGTGGTTTGAGGGACCGGATTTCCTGAAAACCGTCCTGCGCAACATTTGCCAGAGTGAACAGGTCAAGCTGACCTTCTTGGCGGAACATTTGGAACGTGTCCATCCGACGACTATTGTCTCGATTCCCGAGGGAAGCTGGGGCGAAGGGAACCACCATTTCATTTGGCTGAACAAAGACAACGAGTGGACCTGGAAACATATCTATGAATCGGAAGCAAAAATGTGCGAACTCGCCCGCCATTGGCAGGAGCATCCCGAAAAACGGGATGGCGAGCTGGAAGAAATCCTCAAGCAGGCGGCGCGGGAGTTGATGCTGATGTCGGCATCAGATTGGCAGTTTCTCATCTCCACCTGGGCGGCGCGTGACTACGCCGAGCTGCGCCTCAGCGAACACTACGAGGATTTCAAAAGACTCGTCGCCATGGCGGAAAAGAAGCTTGCCGGACAGGAGATAGACGTAGGCGAATGGCAATTTCTCGGAGCCTGCTCCGAGCGGGATCGCTTGTTCCCCGAAATCGAGCTGGAATGGTTCGCCCGGGTAGAGTACCCTGCCGAGTAAACACCGCCCGACTCCTCGGAAGCTATTACGAAACGGAAGTCCAAAAGACTTCCGTTTTTTTATGCCGGAACCCTATGAAGGCAAGGAAATCAAGAGAATCCAATGACACCAGCCTAAGCTGTTTTATCATCCTCGTGCAAGCCCTACCCCCAGAGAAATGTCAGATCTGTCTCAGACTTTCCTACGAAGGGAACCGGCAGCAAGGTAGGGAAGGTCTCGAAAGAGACCTGCCCATGAGTTAGGAAAATGGCAGGTCTGTACCAGACCTTGCCCTACAACCCTAAACTAAATCTTGACTCCTAAGACGGTATTTATGTTAGGGAACCGGCAGACCGGAAGTTCTTCCTTCCCGTAAATAGCTGGGTTTTATTGATTTTCTTATCATTAAATTAAGGTAACTTGGATGACGGTAGGTGTATGAAAAAGTCACCCCACGAAAGTGGGGTGACTTTTAACTGGCATCCCGAAAAGACCGGTGCTATCACTTCATGGACATGCTGGCGGCGGCGGACCTCCCTTGAAGAGATACGCAACCAAGTAGGTCAAGTCGGCGACGTTGACCGACAAACTGGCATCAACATCAGCTTCCTCAAAGCATGGCGGCGGCGGTCCGCTCTTGAAGAGGTAGTTAACCAGATACGTAAGGTCGGCAACGTTTATCGACATGTTGTAATCAACGTCACCGCGCATACCGTCGTGGTTGCAGCAATTGGTAATCTCAAAGCAGTGCGGACCTGACCAGTTCGGAACAATGTCGCCAGAACCGGTACTCCACAACCATCATCCCGAAGGCGGGTAGGAGCAAGAATCAAGGCAGAGATGTTTGCCGATAGCGGAGGTATCAACCTTGGTTTCGATCCACCAGACAAGACTGTCAAAAGGTGGAATGAGACCGTCACTGAATATACTTAAGCCATTGACAGCCACCGTGTCGGCACCGGAACCATTCACACTAAAGTAACTGAACTGGAACAAAGCATCAAACATATTGGTCCACCCAAGCGGCATGGTGTCAATCACTATCGGATCCCACGTAGCCCCATCAGGTGAATACACCCGGAAGCTGTTTATAAAGGCTCGAATACTGTCCCCTGAGGAGTACTTCCAGCGCATCATGAATTTGAGCTCCGGTCCGGCCGGAAGCGTCCCGTCGGGCTTGATATTGTAAACGGTATCGAGGATAATTGCCGTATCAGTCGGCACGGTCGGAAGCGGGCAAATAATCAAAGCGGCGTCCACTAAGACCACAATAGGTCCGCCATAATACGTCACAGGAGACATCGGTTCGAGGGGATTCTCATTTTCGAAGACCATGATGTCAGGCCAGGTGTTGGGATAATTCGTGACCATCCATTGCGCGGGTGAAGGGCATGGATAGACATTCGGCTCAAGGTGGTAGCGGTCGTGGTGATGGGTTCCATGAGGACCGGAAACAAGAGACGCATCATTATGCACCGAGGAACCGTGCGCCGACCCTGCCGGCGGTTCTCCTTCATTCGCATCAAACATCGGATCGGAGATGCAAATGTCGGTGGTCGTCGTGCACACCCCGGCGACGGTAACATAGTGGCCGCCCAACCACTGGCAGTTTTCAGGGTTGCCGTCAATCAATTCATAGAAGCCAAGCAAGAGAATAATATCCTGACACGCCAGGAGGGAATCCTTAATCTCCAAGTAATCGGGACCCAGCACGACATAAGAAGTATATTTATCCGCCAATCCGGCTGCGGCGATCCAGTTCTGGAAGCCGGTATCAAGATCCCAAATACTCGTCCCCGGCACCGTGACATCCGTCTTGCACATCGGCGCCAACTGTTGAATGAAGGGAATCACGTTATTCGTGTCGTGGTCATCCCACACACCAGCCGGGTCATACGATTGAACAAGCGGGTAACCATCGTTTAACGGCGGACTTGCCGGGTCAGGGTAGAACGGCCGCGGGTCAACAGGGCTCGGTTCGAACTTCGAATCAAACCACCAAATACAGTTACTCAGCGCCACCGGACCGCACCAACTCCAGTTACCGGTAGCAGGCGAGACCCATCCATCCTGCTTCTGGTCAAAGTCCGGCATCCCGTTGGGGCAGAAATCTAAGTAGCCTTGTTTGTAGTACTCACAGGTATCAGGATACGGAACGGACAAGAGACTTGTAATGATATCCGTTTCCCATTCTTCCACATGATAGGTCGCTACCGTCCCCGAATCGGGCCCGTTCAGCGCTAACAAATCGATATAGTCGCAGGAATCGAGGAAGTCGTTGCCGTTATCATTCCATCCCACACAGCGGTAGCGGATGGAGAAGTTGGGCCACACCTGGTGCCAATAGGTATTAATGGGATCGGGAATAGGCTTCACAGTCGGGTTGCTTCCTCCCAGGAAATCCAGATAAAGGGTATCAATCTCCATGGCGACCTTAATCGTGGGCATAACCTCTTCGACGTGTTCCCAACTGACGGAATCGTTCGTGAGGTTATGGAATTTGAGAGTATCACAATAACTGAGAATTCCGTCGCCGTTATCACGCCACTCTTCCAGCTCCCACCAGTCACAGAAGTTCGGCCACAGCTCATGCCATTGGGTTCCGCTCGGATCGCCATCCGGCGGGAAGTAACCGTCTTGGTTGTGCCGATACTTGCCTCCCGGCGTCGGTAGCGGCGTTGTCACGATATCGGTCTCGACCGCTTCCACATGGACCGTCATCGGATTTATGGTGATGATCGACTCAATCTCAAGATAATCGCACGAATCAAGATAGCCGTTCCCATTGTCCGTCCAGCCGGTGATCTGCCAAATGGTGCTGTACGTCGGATATACTTCATGCCAGTAGCTTCCCAGCGGGTAGGTGATGGTCGTGCACATTGGGTTTGGAGCAAGTCCATCCAAGTAGAGAGTTTCGGGCGGTATGGACAAGGTGGTCACCGTAATGGTCGGCGTCACTTGCTCGATATGCTCCCATAATTTAAACCCTGTGGAATCATGGGTAAAGTCCACCGTATCACAGAAACTGAGAACCCCGTCTCCGTTGTCGTTCCAACTTGTCAAGGTCCAGTTCTCACAGTAGCTTGGCCACAATTCGTGCCACTTGGTTCCCCTCGGATCGCCGTCAATGGGATTGAAGCCGTCGGTATTATGCTTCACCCCACCCTCGGTCGGTTCCGGTGCCGTAGGGCAAATGACAATTGCATATTCGATGAGGGTATGGATAGGCATTGTGTTTGGTGGTTCCTGAGGCATCAACGTATCGTAGGGATTCAGTCCGGCCCAATCGACGACATTGGCAGCGTTGACGGCATAGTCAAGTATTTCAACCTCCCACGGGTCACCCGTTGAAGGCTGACAAAGAGCGGGGATAACATAGTACTTGTCATGGTGCATCGTTCCGTGGGGACCTGAAACATATTGTGCATCGTTGTGGACATCTGCGCCATGAGCGGGACCGCCGGGCGGATTGCCTTCGTTAAGATCAAAGTAAGGATCGGAAAGACAGAGAGCGGAATCTTCGCCATCGGGACACACGCCCGCGACGGTCACATAGTGTCCCCCAACTCGTTCGCAATACTCGGAGAGGGTCTCCTGCCAGAACCCGAGTAAAAGGATAACGTCTTGCGAGAGCCGCACCTGTTTCCGGATATACTCGAACCCAATACCCGAACTTACCGGCATTACCCGCACCGTATATTTACTACCCAATCCGACCTTGTTCAACCAGTTTTGAGCGCCACTTGCAAGGTCGTAGAGAAACGTTCCATTGAGAGACGTATTGCAGTAGAGGGCTAAAGAATCGACAAAGCGGACGACATTGCTCGTATCGTGGTCATCGAGTATCGCGAGGGGATGGTAATTCTGCACTAACGGATAATTGTCAGCAATAGCCGGCGGTGGGGTGGTACTGCTATCGAATTTGGAATCAAACCACCAGAAGCAATTTGCCAGCGCCACCGGTCCGCAGTGCGTCCATGCCCCACTGAAAGGGTTGAACCAGTTATTCTGCTTTTGGTCGAAATCCGGCATACCGGCGGGAGCGTAATCGACATACGCAGGCTTGTAGTACTCACACGTATCCAGGGCTTTGACCTCCACACTTTCCGAAAATTCGGAAGTGTTCTGATAAGAATCAGTAGCGGTAGCAGTGACATAATCACCTACACTGAGAGTGGAAACCGTGAGCGTCCAATTCCCCGTTGCATCCGGCGTGGTAGACCCAACGAAGGTCTCTCCTTCACCGTAGCCGCTTGGATCAAGCCGAGCCTTAAAAACTTCGATGGTGGTATATTCCGGAGAAGGAGTATCCAAGGTTCCGGCGATAATAGTGTTTCCACCAAAAAAGGTTGCTTTGGTAATGACCGGGAAATTCATTTCTTGATTTGGTCCGTTATCCAGGTCGGCTGGGTCATTGAGCGTTACCCCGTCATTGCCGAGGTCAATTCCCAAGCCGGTATTTTCGTAAATTGAATTTGTGGAAATGAGGTTTTGATCGGCGTTTTGGGTATCGACACTATCTTCGGAAACAATCACTCCTCCCCCTCCATTTTCCGCAATGATATTGTCGACAACCCGGTTATTGGTGGCACATCCCCACACTTGCTGCCCGTATTCGCCTATCGCCACCCCTGCCATCGTATTCGGGAGAGGGTTCAAGTTGACGTCCAAGCCGATGGTGTTGTTCGCAATTGTATTGTTGGTAGTGAGAATAGGGGCGCCGTACGGAATGTTATTGTACCCCTGAATTCCGACGCCTTCATAGTCGTTCCCGGAGATGAGGTTCTCGTTGGCGTCGTTGTCGTGCGTGCCTTCACAGAGGCAAATGCCTTCGTGGTCATTGCCCACATCTACCGTTCCGGTTATGTCAGTACCGATGTAATTTCGGTTAAGATGGTTCAAATAAACATCGCCGGGTAGCTCCGGTCCCCATACTGCGATACCGTCAGCATAGTTGCCGGAGATAAGGTTTTCCTCAACGAAGTTCTCGCAAGCATACCCTCCCGGCACCTGCTTAATCATCACTCCCGCCCAGAGGCTGGCTTGATTGCGACCGTTCCCCTTGTCAAGACTGCCACTTGGATCGGTGCCGATAAAGTTGCAGTGAATCCTGTTATAGCACGCATATTCGTTGTCAAGTCCGCCTTCAATACAGATCCCGTCTTGCTCGAAGTTGTTAATTACCAAGCCCCTGATTTCATTATTGCTGCTGGTAACCCACAACCCGTGCGCGGAACCGGCATTGGCACCGTCAATTTCGATCAAAAGAACACTGGTGGACGGAGGATCGCTGCCACAACTCGCTCCCGGTTGACTCAGCCCGTCAATCAGCACCCCGGAAGGGTCAGAGAGCGGAGGCAGTTGCGAAAGCGGGAAAATCGTCTGGACTCCACTGCCGGGAATGTTAAATACGATAGTGTCCAAGCCGGGGTTAGTGTTGGCGTTGGCAATCGCCTGCCTGAGGCTCCCCGGTCCTGAGTCGGCGGTGTTTGTCACCGTAAATGTGGTTGCCGTTGAAGCCCCGCTTTTTGCTCCCAGTTCTCTCCTTGTGAGAGCACCGGCTTTTTCCAGCGCCCGCCTTCGTGCTTCCCGCCGCGGGGAGATGGAAGCCAAAGAACTGCTCTGGCTGTCGGCAAGGAGGACGGCGGCAAACAACACGACCATCCCCAAGACAGCCAACGATAGTTTTTTACCCATAGTACCTCCCTATACCTTGTTTGATTTCGCGAAGGGATGAACGTTTCAAAATGCCACTATACGACACCTTGATTCACTCACCGTTTCGCTAGGCTACGTTATACGTTACCTGTTCACAACTTTTAGAATGTCGCTGATGAAAAACCTTGCTGAAAAACCTGAAGTAAATTTTGCTTCTCTATCCCTACCACACGCTGCCTTAATATAGGCTTATTAGTCTTTTTTGTCAAGGGTTTTTGTTATCTAAAGATAACCGGAACACTCCCGCATTGTAAAAAAACTTTAGATAATGGACATAATTACATACGATATATCTATCAATTTGCAGAGCCACGCCTTCCCTCATTCAGACTCACACCGGGAAAGAGTACGAACATCCAGCCCGCTATTGAGGCATGACCCATCAAGCGATTGGGAAGCTTCGACTTGTAACGGAGCAAATAAAATAGCTGTATTTTATTGGTTTTCTTATCGTTAAGTTGAGTTAAGTTGCATCAAGTTCCGTTAAGTTGCGTTAACTTCCGTGAAGTTCGCTGTTAGAAAATTGTTAGAAAAAGTGTATGTCAGAAATTAGAGTTTTTGAAACTTCGCTCTTCATTCTTTTCAAAATCTACGAAACCGTAAATGACTAACTGATCCGCACCAAGCCAGACAAAAACATCGACGCCAATAACCACACGCCCCACAAGTAGCCGATTGTTAGGACTGCTTTCTTCTTTGAGATTCCTGTTGCAAGAGGCAACGCGATTACCAGTAATGCAACCATCCACAAAGAGAATACATCCAACTTCCCGCACAAATTAAACAAAGGAGAACCTTCCCACCTAGATGGAAGAACAATAGCCAGCCTCAGGTATACCTTTGCACTTCCATCCTTTTCCCACATCAAATACGTTTTCAAGAATGTCTATGAAATAAGCGCTCTTAAGTACAAATAGCAATTAAGTTCGAACATCCTGACAGCATCACCCTTAAAGAAGCAGCGTTAGATCCTTTTCTGAGTCACTTAGTGTCTCAATCTCAACTATAGGGTTATCACTTCTCTTTCGCCTTGACAAAGTCGGCTATTTGCTCTATAATGACTCTGAAGAAAAGGGTACAATGAAGGTTCGGCAAACCCGCCCAGGGAAGCCGTAAAAAATCTCAGTCATAACGACGGTAGCCAATCTCCTGTCAAACTTTGCCTGCCTTGAAAGAAGAGAAAGTTTTTAGTATGAAACGCCTATTTCCTATAATTGTCCTTATCTGCAGTTTGTCCGTTTTGTTGGGAGCAGCCCACGCCTTTGAACCGCTGTTTCAAGCGAGAATTGACTACAGGGTTGGAGTTTATCCAAGTTCTGTCATTGCAGCCGATTTGGATGGAGACAACGATTATGACCTGGCTGTAACGAACTTAGATTCGAACAATGCCTCTATTCTCCTTAACAATGGGGACGGCACCTTTGCATCACCCGTCAACTATACGGCTGGAGATGGTCCTTTATCTGTCTTTGCAGCTGATTTCGACAAAGATGGCGACAACGACCTTGCTGTAGCAAACAGTGGTTCAGACAACGTCTCCATCCTGTTTAACCTGAGCGGTCCTTATGATGCTGATAACGACGGCATACCCGACCCTTATGACAATTGTCCCTATACCTACAATCCTGGTCAGGAGGACAGCGACGGGGATGGTGTCGGCGATGCCTGCGATGTATCTTATGATGTTGTGCAGAGCGATTCGGCGGATATTTATGACTTTGTCACTATCGACCTCGATCGGGACAACTACACCGATATCATCTACACCGGCAACAGCGCCACCGGACTGTTTGTCGCCTACGGCACCCCAGATGACACCCTCGAAGACCCGGTAAGTTACTTCGACCTCACCCACGCCGCTTATATTTAAGTGGGAAACTGTTTCCTACTGTGATCTTCCCCGTCACCCAGCTTCTCCCCCTACCAAAAAATAAAAAGGCCTCCTCACCGCAGAAATGTTTCACTATCTCTTTTTTAGCGGCGGGAGGCCCCGTTAAGGAGAAGTCCAACCGGATATCGAAATTCCGGCTGTCTTCTTTTTGTTTTTAACTGTTGAGAATCTCTTCAACTTCCTCTTTCCCGACATCCATTATGTACTGAATCCCGCTTATTTCAGCGGCCTCACGGGTCAGGGCGGCAATATCATCGCGCGTAATGTGTTCAATAGTGAACTTGCGGCTGCCGCACATGAGCTGGCGCAGACCTTGTGCCAGGCGTTCGTAATAAGTGTAGAGTCCGATGGCACCGGCAGGAAGTGCTTCAAACTCCTTATCACCGAGTTCCTTGCGCAGTTCACCTGAAGTAACAAAGATCTCGTCCCGGCTTTGACCAAACCGTTCCACGTATACCGGCAGTTGATGAGCCTCAATAGCCATACCGATTGTCTTGCCGACCATGGCGGCAGCTATCGGGCTACGGGCCATCCCTACTAGTTTGACAAACGGGGCGCCAATCGCCAGGCCTTTGAATATCTGATCTTCAAATGTAAATCCGCCCGCCACAGCCAATGCTGGAACATACTCCCCTTTATCGGCCAGACGTTTGGCGTACTGGTATAACAGCGAATGCAACTCTACCGGCGGTACCCCCCACTCGTTCATCATGCGCCACGGGCTCATACCGGTGCCGCCGCCGGCGCCATCAACCGTGAGAAGGTCGAGCTTGTACTTAGATGCATACTTAACCGCTCGCGCCAGGTCGGCCGGACCGTAAGCGCCTGTCTTGAGAAAGACATATTTCGCCCCGGCTTGGCGCAGTTCTTCAACTCTCTGGGCAAATGAATCTTCGGAAACCATGCCGAGGCGGGAATGCCTCTCGAATTCCTTAAAGGCACCGCGCTTGAAGGCCTTTATCACGTCAGGATCGGTTGGATTGGGTATCACTACATAGCCACGTTCATAAAGCATCTGCGCCTTCTTGAGGTCTTTGATCTTGACTTCGCCGCCGATGTTCTTGGCGCCTTGCCCCCACTTAAGTTCCACAGCCTCAACGCCAAGCTTGTCAATGGCATACTCCTGGGTGCCAAGTCGGGTATCCTCGACATTGGCCTGTACGATAATGGCCCCGTAACCGTCACGCTGGTGATCTTGATACAACTTGACGCGCCGTTTCAGATCTACGGTGTCGATTACCCGGCCATTCTTGATAGTCGCCTCGGGGTCCATCCCAACCACGTTTTCCCCTATGGTCAAGCCGGTGCCGGCCAGAGCGGAGCCGATAGCCAACCCTTCCCAGTTGTTCTTGGCGATGTCGGTGGAACCGATTCCAGGAATGATCCACGGGTAACGGAACTTGAGTCCTTTGTCATGACCGAAATGTACTTCGAGGTTCACATTCGGAAAGATCGCTTTGTCGCTGTCGGCTTCAATCCCGTGCGCCCCTACGGCCGTCCCCATGATGTTGAAGTGAGAGTAATCGACAGGGTAGGTTTTCTCTGCCGCTGTCGTAATGACCCCGAACGGTTGCGGGTAGATCACTTCGTGGCCCCGGTAGGCGGACTTACCGATTTCACACATACCGATACAGCCATCCACGCAGGTTACACACATGCCCGAATTAGGCGAGACCGAGCCCTCGGTTCGGTTCTTTGTCAGAGTTGCGGCCGATGAGTTGATTCTTGATAGTGTTATGGACATTGTTTTTCCTCCGTTGCCAGTCTCAATCTTTTTTTATTTCACACGCCACACAGGGCTCCATGTAACACATCATATCATCAAATTTCTCTTTTTCGAGGCAGGGCGGACTCAAATTGGCGCAGCCGCCACAGATGGCTTTCTCCGGTTCGGTATAAGTGCATCTGAGAGAGCAGGCCGGGCAAACATACATGCACCCTCCGCACAGGCGGCAGACCTCCGATTTGATATCGAACGGGGTGCCGATGCTCCTGCTCTGACCGCGGCCGCGGAAACCGATAGCCTTGGCCATCATCTGCTCTTCGCACATTCGCACACACAGCCCGCACAGGATGCAGTCTTCGTACTCCTGCCGGAACCGTTGCTGCCGAACGTCATGTGCTGCGGCCAGGTCCTGGATTGTTTTGGACTGAGGACAGGAAGCCAGCAGCAGCTCCAGAACCATCTTGCGGGCTTTGACCACACGTTCCGAAGCCGTGCGAACCTTGAGTCCCTCCTCAGCCGGGTAGGTACATGAGGAGACCAGCTTAGCTTTCGGGCCTTCACCAATCTCCACGACGCACAGTCGGCAGGCACCGTACGGCGAAAGCCCTTCCATGTGGCACAGGGTGGGGATGGGAAATCCGACGAACTGGGCCGCCTCGAGCAAAGTCGTACCCTTTTCCACTGATACTTTCAAGCCATTTATGTAGAGTGTTACCATGTTCATTTTTCTCCGACTACAACAGTGTGGGGTTCTGTTCCGGTCTCAATCTCTTTTGGTTTGGTGAATTCCAGATCGCATCGTAGGCACCGGCAGGCCTCACGGGTAGCTTCCTCAACAGAGAATGACACCTCTACCTCCGCGAAATTGCGCTTGCGCCATTCTGCCGGGGCGCGGGGTGCTTCAGCACGTTCATCCTGCTGCACATCTTCCTCGCCTGTCTGAACCGGCTCGATGTACACCCGCGGCAGCCGCGGCTCAGAAGGCGGTATCAGCTCCTCGTTTCGCAGGAAACGCTCAATCATAATTGCTGCTTTTTTCCCATCGGCGATAGCCTCAATGACCGTGTTCGGGCCGGTTATAACATCACCACCGGCGAAAACGCCCGGTCGGTTGGTCATAAGCGTTGTCGAGTCAACTTGGATGGTGTTGGACTTGGTTATCTCAATACCGCTCTCATGGGTAGGTGAAATGGCGTCAATTTCGGGATCCTCACTTATAGCTATAATCAACGTATCAAGTTCAATTACATGCTCGGTTCCTTTCAAGGGAACAGGACGTCGCCGTCCACTGGAGTCAATGTCACCAAGTTCGTTACGGACACACTCAAGACCTGAAAGGCGCCCGTTGGTGGTAATCACCTTCGTGGGAGTAACTAATGTTTGGATACTAATTCCTTCCTGGTCCGCGGCTTCAATCTCTTCAGCAAAGGCCGGCATTTCGTCACGTGTCCGCCGGTAGAGAATAGTGACGCTATCGACATCCTTCTGGCGCAGAGCCGTGCGAGCGGCGTCAATGGCCGAGTTACCGCCGCCAATGACACCGACCCGCCCTCTGGCAAGCTGCTCACCCCTCATATTGAAGGCCTTTAGAAATTCGATTGAAGGATAGATACCGGGGACATCCTCGTTTTCGAGTTGGAGCGGCCGGCTCTTGTGCGCCCCTAAGGCCAGAAAGACCGCCTTGTAACCGTCTTCAAACAAGCCGTCAATGGTTATGTCACGGCCAAGTGCGGTGTTGCATTTGAGCGTGATGTTCTCATCCAGAAGGGAGTTTATTTCCTTCTCAATGATGTCACGCGGCAAACGGTATGGTGGAATAGCACAGTAAAGCATGCCGCCCGGCCGCGACTCGGCTTCAAAAACGGTTACTTTGCAACCTTTCAGGGATAGGTAGTGCGCGGCGGTGAGTCCGGCGGGGCCAGCGCCGATTATCGCCACCCGGGGAGGCTCGCCATCAGTCCACGCCACTCTTTGCGGCTTATATGCCAACGGGTCAAAGCGATCGGTTATGAAGCGTTTGAGGGAGCGAATAGCGATAGCGCTACCCCCGCTGGTTCCAGCTCGACATCGTTCCTCGCAAGGGTGATGACAGACCCGGGCGCATACAGAGGGGAATGGGTTCGGTTCACGGATCACTCGATAGGCTTCCTCATACTCCCCCCGCGCGATGTGGGCGACGTAACGCCAGGCCTCCGTGCCCACCGGACAGGCCGACTGGCAGGGAGCTCCTACCAGCTCCTTACAAACGAAGGCGTCACATCTCTTATCCCTGATATGTCGCTCGTATTCTTTCCTGAAATAACGCAGGGTGCTGAGAACCGGATTGGGAGCTGACTGCCCCAAACCACACATGGTGGTGTCCTTCACGACAAGCGCCAGTTCTTCCAACAGGTCCAGGTCCTCCATCTTTGCCTGACCCTTTGAAATATCGTCGAGGATTTCATACATGCGCTGGGTGCCTTTGCGACATGTAAAACACTTGCCACAAGACTCGTCTTTCAGGAAATTCATGAAGTACTTGGCGACATCGACCATGCAGGTGTTTTCGTCCATGACGATCATGCCGCCGGACCCCATCATCGATCCTGCCTGAACCAGGCTTTCGTAGTCGATGGGTAAATCAAACATGCTGGCCGGTATGCAACCCCCCGACGGCCCGCCGGTCTGGACTGCTTTGATCTTAGCTTTACCGACCGGGCCGCCGCCGATATCATAGACGACTTCGCTGATCTTCATGCCCAGCGGCACTTCAACCAGACCGGTGTTTCTGATTTTGCCCACCAGTGAGAATATCTTCGTTCCGGTATTGCCGGGCACGCCCACCTTGGCATACTCTTCACCTCCGCGGTCAATTATCACATGTATGTTGGCCAATGTCTCCACGTTGTTGATGCAGGTGGGATGGCCCCAGAGACCTTTTTCAATAGGATACGGCGGCCGCTGGCGAGGTTCACCCATGCATCCCTCGACGGACCTAATCAGAGCCGTTTCCTCCCCGCAGACAAAAGCTCCCGCGCCGCGGACGATATCGATATCGAAATCGATACCGGTGCCAAGAATGTTCTTTCCCAAAAGGCCAGCGTCCCGCGCCTGACGCAGGGCGATAAGAGTATGTTTGATGGCCAGCGGATATTCGGCACGGACATAGATGATTCCTTGCGTGGCGCCGATGGCAATGCCTGCTATAAGCATTCCCTCGATAATGGCGTGAGGGTTGCCTTCTAAGACACCACGGTCCATGTATGCGCCGGGATCACCCTCGTCGGCATTGCAGATGACATACTTTTGTTCATGTCCGTTGCCGGAAGCCCGAGCCAATTCCCACTTCTGGCCGGTGGGAAATCCAGCGCCTCCGCGACCCCGCAACCCGGATTTCTTTATCTCGCTTATGATCCACTCAGGATCAGGATTACTTAGGACTTTTTCTGCAGCAGCGTATCCGCCCTGTCCGATATAATTGAGAATTCGTATAGGGTCCAGTTTCTGATTCTCTGCCAAGATGACACGAGTTTGCTTCTTGAAGAAAGGAATATCGCCTTGGCAGGGATAACTCTTTTGCTCGCGCCAATCTTTATAGATCAAACCTTCATCCACGAAACCGCCCACTGCCGCTTCCACTACTCTGGGAACATCCTCGGGTTTGAGCTTAGGGTAGAAATGCCCACCGGGCTCAACAAGAACATACGGGTTCATTTCACAAAACCCATGACAGCCGGTAATTCTCAGCGCGATTCTCTCTTGGAGATTTCTCTCCAAAATGTATCGTTTGATTAGTCTTATAATATCATTGATGCCGCTGGCTTGCCCTCCTGTGTCGGCGCTAATCACTATAGTGGGTTTGTCCTGCTGGGCTTCTCTTTCGCTCACAATGCGCCGGCGAAAATCGCGGAATTCCTCAACCGTTGAAAATTTCCTCACTTAGTGACCTCTCCTCATAGCAGACTGCGACCAATCGTTACTCTAATGTGGCACCGCCCAAATCCAGCATGTGGCCTTTGCAGCCGCGCCGGGAGCAGATCTGTACCACGCCGCCTCCGCGGACAATCATTGGCACCATCGGCGCGCCACACTCGCCGCACCTTGAACTGCCGATCAGTTCGGCGTGGCAGTGAGGGCAAAACATGTGGACAATGGTATCGGGAGGTATTTCATACTCCGAGGACACCTCATAGCTTCCATAAAGACTCGACAGCATCATCCAGCCGTGCTTGTTGCCGAAAGAGACCGTTACTCGAACAGGTGGATACCCATCAATTACGTGCCGCGGGTCCATCAAGCTATGGTTGCAACGGGCGCAACTGACTTCGAGTGGGAACACGCGCTGATCAGTTTCAATGTCGATTCTATCAAGACCAGTACGAGCCTCCTCAAGGATACCCTTGACCATCGAAGCCTTAACACTGGGGAAGTAATGCCCGTCCACAACAACGACGGGGCCAAGGGCGCAGGCGCCCAAGCAGTTGACCGTTTCTAATGTGAACTCATTGTCGGCTGTTGTCCCACCGGCTTTGATTCCCAACTGCTGTTGGACTTCCTCCACAATAGCCGGCCCGCCCCGAACGTGACAGGCCGTTCCCAAGCACACCGAAATCAGGTGCTTGCCCCGGGGTTTAAGGCTGAACGCTCTGTAAAATGTTGCAACACCGTAAATGTCAACCAGCGAGCGACCGGTTTTTTCTGCAACAGCTCGCAGGGCATCTTGGGGAAGATAGCCGTATCTGGCCTGTATCTGCTCCAGAATCGAGATTATACCTCCCTTTGTGGAGCGGTTCTTTTCTACAATTGCTGATATCTCTTCAGTAGTCATTTCTCCCTTCCACCTGCAAACGCTATTCGTATTCCTCGCAATGCCAGACGCCACCTTTTGGCCTGGGGAGCTTACAGGTATCACGATGTGCGCAATTCACACAGAGACCCTTGAGCTCTCCCGATTCCGCAGTTTCAGGTGTCGTCACAGTGAGAGGAGGGCTATCTTTAGAGCTAGGAGGCACATAATCATCAAACATTTCGCAGTATATTGCATCTGTTCCGCGGCGTTTACGGTAGACACAGTCAGCTGAGTTGTTACAGGTCACACAGAGTCCAACAAACAATTTTCCTGCTGACATAGCAGGGCCCTCCGTCGGTAAATCTTGCGTTTGGCTAGTTCTCATCATTAACTATTTTACTATTTTTCCCTTCTACCAATTCCTCATCCCACCGGTAACAACAATCTCTTAGTACCAGCACTCACAACATAAGCAACGAGTGTGCCACTCAATGCAAACCGGGCGCGGAGTATCTCCACGGTCGGGAAGGTCGGTGGACACAGTCAGCTATCTACTTGCCCGGCAATACGATCAGTACACAAACAGCTGTTTACTATGTTTTAAAGTTAATGGCTTTTGGATGCTGCTATGTTCTTAACGGTGCTGTAAGAGCGGGGAGTTATGCCCCGCTGGAGAGTAATTCCCCGGTCTTTAAGTGGTTATATTTAAGAGGTCTTATTCCCTTTCAATTTCTCTCTGAGAGTCTTCCGGTCAATACCAAGTATCTCAGCTGCGCGAGTCTTGTTACCATTGACACTGGCCAACACGTTATGGATATGATCAATCTCCACATCGGCCAGCGTACGATGAAGTCCTTTTTGCCGTGGGGCAGAAAACCTCATCGGTGAAGGCAGATCAGATATGCCGACTATGTCGCCATCAGTCATTACCACCAGACGCTGGACGACATTCTCCAGTTCCCTCACGTTGCCGGGCCAGTCATAGTTTTTGAGGGCATTTAGTGCATCATCGGAAAAACGAAAGGTAGGCTTGCCCATTTCGCGGGCGAATTTGTGAGCGAAGTGACGAGCCAGAATCAGGACATCGTTACCTCTCTCTCTGAGAGGCGGGACAGCAATGGTGATAACACTGAGACGGAAAAACAGATCCTGGCGGAAGAGCTCCTTTTTAACCAGACTTTGCAGATCTTTATTAGTCGCTGCCACTATACGCACGTCAACCTTTCTGGTGCGGGTGTCGCCGACCATGCAGACTTCCTTGTCTTGCAAGACACGAAGCAGCTTAACCTGCATGGCAAAACTGGTTTCACTGATCTCATCAAGGAAGATGGTACCGCCATCGGCGGTTTGGAAAAACCCGGCACGGGTTTCAATGGCCCCCGTAAAAGCGCCCTTTACATGCCCGAACAGCTCACTTTCCAGCAAACTCTCAGGAATACCGCCGCAATTGACGGGGACAAACGGGGCCGATGCTCGGGGACTGTTGTAGTGGATGGCTCGAGCGACTAACTCCTTGCCGGTTCCGCTTTCTCCTGTGATGAGAACCGTTGCGGGAGTTGCGGCAGCCTTGCCGATTGCCCGAAAAACATTTTGCATTGCTTCCGACTCACCAAGGATACCATACGACTCCGGGATTTTTTTATCCGACTGGGCGCGTGCAGCTCGCCGAATATGAAGTTTCTCCAGGGCGCGCTCCACCGCAGTGAACAGCTCCTCATCGGTGAAAGGTTTGGCTAGATAATCCTCGGCTCCGTACTTTACTGCCTCTACTGCCCCACCAATCGAAGCGTAGCCGGTGATCATCATAACCTCGGCGTCTTTGAGGTTCTCTCGAACATGTCTGATCAGATCCAGGCCATCAACCCGCGGCATTTTGTAGTCCGTTATAACAAGGTCGATTGCTTCCGTGTCGAGAACCCTGAGTGCTTCATCAACTCCCGGCGCTGTATACACTAGGTAACCTTTTGAGGTCAGGTTTCTCTGGAGTACCTCCAGTGTTTCGGGAGCATCATCCACAATCAGTATGCGTTCCTTTTTGCCGGATTCAGCCATTCCTGATTCCTTTTTCGCCCGGCGTCGCTGCCACCGGTAGTCGAACCGTGAACTTCGTGCCCCGACCGATTTCGCTTTCGACTTCAATGGTTCCTCCGTGAGAGACAACGATGCCATGAACAACGGACAAGCCCAAGCCCGTTCCTTCGTCAATGTCCTTGGTAGTGAAAAACGGGTCGAAGATTTTTTCCATAATCTCCTCGCTCATTCCGGTACCGGTATCCTCAACAATTAGCAGCACGTGACTATTGTCGCGGGCAGTGCTGATTGTCAGGCGACCGCCCTGAGGCATCGCCTGCACTGAATTGACAACCAAGTTGGTCAGTACCTGCAGTAACTGTGAACGGTCAGCCGTGATCTCCGGCAACCCCTCAGACAAGTTGCTTGACAATTCGATTCCAGCCTTGGCACATCTGGTGCGAAGAAAATGAAGCCCATCATCAATCAAAGTATTGAGGTTTACTCTGGTTTTCTCCGGGATGGATTCCCTCGCAAATACAAGGAGTTTCCCTATCACCTCACGGGCATGCAAGGCCGCGGAGACTATTTTTTTTAGATCTTGCCTGGTCTGGTCGGTCAGGCTATGGTCCTTGATGGCCAATTGGGCGAAACCGAGAATGTTAGCTAGCGGTTCGTTCAACTCGTGTGCTAGACCGGCTCCAAGCTGTCCGATTGTCGCCAGACGGTCGGCATGACGCAGTTGTTCTTGTAATTTCAACTTCTCATCTTCGGCTTGCTTCTGTTCGACAATGATCGATGTCTCTCGGGCGATAGCATCGATAAGGCTACGCTCTTCATTCAAGAAGGGACCTTCGTCAAGCTGCGGCTTTTCCCAAAGATAACCCACTTCAACAAAGCCTCGCTTACTCCCATCCACCACGAGATCGGCTGTCATGCTGTGGACAGGTTTCCTGTAATTGCTCGTAGGGTAAGTTCGCTTATCCAAAACAATTCGGGCGCAGCAGATGTCGGGATAAAGCCAGGCAGGCGGGAGTAATTCCACCGTTTTCTGAAGTACTTCCTCAAGAGAGATTTCCGGTTGCGCAACCAGCTTGGCAATGCCGTAAAGACAGGTCAGTTCTTTGACCCTTTCCCGCAGTGCTTCCTGCACTCTACGATGAGTGAGAGCAATACCAAGGGTTTGGGCTACAAATTCATATAATTCGATCTCTTGCTCAACGAAGAAGTCTTGTGCCCCACTCTCCAGTTCCAACAAGCCAATACGTTCAAGACCGGCCTCCACAGCAATCAAGGCTAATGAATGGCAACCCTTGCTAATACCTACGCCCAGTTCCATGCTTGAGTCGGTGAATAGAAGACCGGCTCTTGGAAGACTAGTGATATCGCCAGACCAAAAGCTGCCGTTCTCTGTGAACCATGGTAAAGACGAGTCGAAGCGCTTGCCCACAATATCGCGGCACAACTGCTCCAGAGCGCTATTCTTCCCTGAGCTCCACGTGAAATCACTGCCCTGATCACTCACCGGGGGCGTCTCTTCAAACCTGAAAGGTTGGTTCATGCGGCGGCTCAACTCACAGCGATAGCATCGGTCACGATCAAGCAGTACTAGTTTGACTACATCGCACCCACTGAATTGGATAAGCATCTTGGACACTTCCTTGAGAAACTGTGCTCGCGGAATGCCGCTATCCGCCCGCTCCAGTATTCGGTTGGATAGAGCTCGGAAGTCTCTGAGCCGCTTGGAGTGATCCTGGTTTGCGGGGGTTTTTGATATCTGATCCTTCATACTAACGTCAAATATACGTGCAAAGATCGGAGGTGTCAACAGGAGGCAGGGATTCGCCGCCGGGGATTTTTGCTAACTTATTGCAAGAGCATAAAATAGCTGTATTTCATTGATTTTCTTATCGTTAAGTTGAGTTAAGTTGCATCAAGTTCTGTCAAGTTGCGTTAACTTCCGTGAGGTTCGCTGTTAGAAAATTGTTAGAAAAAGTGTATGTCAAAAATTAGTGCTTTCAAAACTTTTTTTCTATAATCTCCAAAACTCACAAAACCATAAATGACTAACTGATCCGCACCAAGCCAGACAAAAACATCGACGCCAATAACCACACGCCCCACAAGTAGCCGATTGTTAGGACTGCTTTCTTCTTTGAGATTCCTGTTGCAAGAGGCAACGCGATTACCAGTAATGCAACCATCCACAAAGAGAATACATCCAACTTCCCGCACAAGTTGAACAAGAGAATACCTTTCCTCTTGCCTAGATGCAAGCTTCCCGAAAGAGTAGGCTGTTGAGAAGTAAAGTGTTTCTGCATATTCACTCAGTTAACCGAGGCGAACCGTCGCTGAGGTTTCTTGCAAGGTTACCATCAGCTATATCCAGCCGGGCAAGCCAAACCAGAACGAATTGATTGAGCAATTCAATCGGACCTATCAGGAGGAAGTGTTGAATGCCTATTTGTTTGAGAATTGGGAACAGGGGGGAGATAACAGCGCAGCGGCTGACCAAGTACACAACGAACAGCAAGCTGCCAAAAGCTCTACTTATGAATTGTCTACTTGACGCGGAAGCTTACGTCGTCTTCGAAACGATTCGCAGAATGACAACGGTGGCTTTGAGATTATTGGAATCGCTCTGAGTGAACCTGTATTTTCATGCACTAATCAACCAGGTGATTTGAACGGAAACTCAATCTTCAGGGACAACAGCCAAGGAAATTTGGCAGCACATACGTAAGCGGTATTGTCGAGTCAGCTCTCACGTATTTGTCGAAGCGCCGGATAACACTGAGTACTTGGAAAAAGAAGTTGTTGCAGTAGAGGCCACAAGGTGAGACCTGAAAACTGCGCGGATTGAAACCGATGGCATTCGGCGAAGATGGCCGATCGGATGACTAAGGCCAATTGTACTCTCGGATATCCCGGCTTCACAGCAATAAGCAATGTCTCGCAGAACCGTCAAGGAAGGCCGAACATCCATGACCGGCCCAAAGTCGTCCTCGCTAGTTTACATCAACCCAAGATGAATTGCGTCGCTTTTTGTTGAGAGTTAACGGGCAAAGAAGTATATTTATTGCATGCGGAAGAAGTCTCATCAGCGCGATGCTCGGAGATTAGTCTTAAGGAAAGCGTACCTTGAATTTCGTTTGAGAGGTTTTCAGGCGGCTAACGTAAACAGGATTGCCTCAAAGACAAAGATGACAAAAGGGGCAATGTACTACTACTTCAAGAGCAAAAAAGATATTGGATATGCGGTTGTTGACGAACTGATTGAGGAGATGGTCACTAGAGTTTGGCTACAGCCCCTCCGATCTTGTGAAGACCCGATTGAATGTCTGCAAAACATCATTAGAAAAACTACTGCTCAGCTGACTGAAGAGGATATCAAGCTTGGTGAGCCATTGATCAACCTCGCTCTCGAAATGGCACCGTTGGATAAGGGTTTTCGCCAACGGTTCGACCGTTTGCGCATTACTTGGTGCAAAGCGGTCGCAACGGCTTTGCGAAAGGGGCAGAAGTCCGGTCACGTCAGTATGACAATTCACCCAGCAAAGATAGCGATTCAGCTCTTGGCATTTATGATTGGTAATCGAGCCCTCGGCAGGAGTTCACAAAGCATGAAGCTGTTCCGTGATTGTCAGAAGAACCTGGTTAGATTCCTTCAAAGCTTACGACCAGCGTAACTAATTGTCATCGCGTGACTTATCTGATCCCAGCCTCTCGGCTCAACGTCCCCTCAGACTTAAAAAAATTAAAAAACCCTTGACAAAATGAACTAAAAAACCGATATAGTTTAACAGGTTTACTATATAAAGGGGCCTTATGATGGATAAAAGGTCAGATATCTTGGAAGCGGCAGCAAAGTTATTTGCTCAATTCAGCCTAAAAAAGGTGACTGTCGATGAGATAGCTAAAAAGGCATCCGTTTCAAAGGCAACGATATACAAATATTTTGAAAGTAAGGAAGAAGTTTTTGAGCAAGTTGTTAAAGCCGAATCGCAACAGCTTTGGGACGCTGTTACCATTGCTGTTGATGAAGCTCTGAATGTAGTTGATAAGCTTAAAGCCTATCTGCTTACCAAAGTCACCAAGATTCACGAATTGGTAAATTTCTACCGGGTGACTCGTGAGATGTGGAACGAATATTGGCCTTATGTTGATTCTGCCCGAGCTGAGTTTATCGCTCAAGAGAAAGAACTCATAAAAGGTATCCTTAACGAAGGCAATCAGACAGGCGAACTCAATGTAGCCAAGGTCGATCTCACCGCTCACACTATAGTGATCTCGCTCAAATCAATGGAGTTTTCTTGGGCAACCGAAACCTGTGGGATGCCATTGGAAGAGTATGTCGATTTTTTGATCACACTGGTTATGAATGGTATCGGAAGGAAATAGATATATGAGAGAAAAATCAAGGGTAAGGAATACGCATATGCAGCATTTTCGCGGTGTGCACGGCAGATTCGGTATGTTTATGGCGGTCGCCATTATACCGTTAATGCTGTTCTCTTCGACAGCTTCAGCAGACACGCTTTCCATTAATCTTGACCAGGCAATTGATATAGCTATGGAAAACAACCATGATCTTGCTATATCAAAATACAAGATTGATGAAGCAACTGCCGGAGTAAAATCAGCACGAACCAATTTCCTGCCGAAACTGAAAGCGAAGGCAACATATACAAGACTTGATGAAGTTCCCTACATTAACGGTTCTGCATTTGGGAATATGTTCGAACCGCTTCAAGCTCCGTTTCGAGATCTTGTTGACAAAGGTTATCTTGATCCATCTACGCTGACGGGTCTTTCCGGAGCTGGAGAAGGCAAAATATACGTTGGCGACGACGACAACTATGATATTAATCTCTCTCTTCAACAGCCGATCTTTACCGGATTTATGCTAATAAATAACCTAAAGATATCGAATTATCAGAAGTCAAGTGCTGAGCTGATGAGCCAGCGGACAAAGGAAACAGTTCGACAGCAAGTAACACAAGCCTACTGGGATCTTCTGAGCGCACGGGAATTCGTTAAGGTAACACACGAAGCCATAAGGCAGTTGGAGTCCCATGTCACTGACCTTGAGAACTTTCTTCAAGCCGGTATGATCATTGAGAATGACCTATTGAGAGCGAAAGTGGCGTTATCAAATGTTCGCCTTCAGGATCTCAAGGTAAGAAACGGCGTTCGCTTAGCCAATGCGGCCTTGTGCAATCTTTTGGCCATTGATCAAAACACAGTGATTTTACCTACCGAAAAGATTTCTGTAGACACGGTGGCACTCCCCCCTCTCGATACTTTGTTTCGGGTGGCCAAAGCCCAGCGTCCTGATTACCGGGCATTGGATTATAACGTAAAAGTACTCGGTAAAGTAAAGGCCATTAAGAAAGCCGCATACTTACCACAAATAGCTCTGGTTGCTAACTACGATTGGAAAAGACCTAATCGTGAATATGAACCTGAATTCTACTCGAGCTGGAACATTAACCTGATTGCCACTCTTGATATCTTTAGTTGGGGACAGCGTCATCACGAGATTCAAAAAGTGGAAGCCCAAAAGAGGCAGTTATCTGAGGTTCAATCGAAGCTTGCTGACTATATAACGCTTGAGGTACGGCAGGCATATCTTTCCGTTCAGGAAGCCCTTCAGGAGGTCGATATCGCAAATCTTGCCGTAACACAAGCAGATGAAAATTACCGGGTAACTTCAGCCAACTATCAAGCAGGAACGATGACCAATTCGGATTTGTTAGATGCTCAAACGGCGTTGACCCAGGCCAAGATTGTCTCCATACAAGCCAAGGCCAACTTGAAAAAAGCAATCGTCAACTTACAGACAGCTATATCAGAAAATAAGGAGTAGCTTCATGTTAATTCTCAAAAACAGATTATTCCTCCTCGGTACTATTATAATGATAACAATCTTCGTGGCGGTAGAAGGCTGCGGCGATTCAAAAGATCGTATTAAGAGTTCTTCAGTTGAAACAGGTATTCCCGTTTCAACGGTTGTTGTTCAAGAGCAAGAGATTACGCCGACCCTGAATTACTCAGGTACAGTAGAAGCATGGACGAGAGCGGCTCTTGGTTCTGAGATTCCCGGGAGAATCGTCACATTGAATTGCGATGTGGGCGATGTTGTCCACAAGGATTCGCTATTGGTGGTACTTGGAAGTGAAACGCTCATTCAGGCACGCGCGCAATATGATGCTGTTGCCAAAGACTGGGAGCGGATAAAAACTTTGCGAGAGAGTGGCACGGTAACGCAGCAAGCCTATGACCAGATGGAGGCCGCTTATAAAGCCGCCAAGGCTGGCTACGAGAAGATACTTGTCAGCACACAGATTCGTGCACCTTTTAATGGAGTAATAACAAAGAAATACCTTGATGTCGGTGAAGTCTACAGCCTTTTCCCCGGCCAAGCAGGTTCGCCAGCTATTATTGAATTGATGCAAATTGACACCGTAAAGGTCTCTGTTGCCGTAACCGAAAGCCAGTACTATCATCTTGCACTCGGTCAAAAAGCAACTTTAAGGTTAGACGCATACCCCGATACACAGTTCGTCGGGACAGTTTCAAGGATCGATCCAACCGTGAATACCATAACCAGAACGGCAAATGTTGAAATACGGTTTGCGAATAATTCCGGTATCATCAAACCGGGGATGTTTGGTTTCGTGAACATATCATTGCCCTCCAGAAACGCCTTGCTTGTGAACCGAGACGCCCTCATTAAACAAGAAGGGACCGGCATATTTTACGTGTTCAAGGTCCAAAATGATAAAGCCTCTCGTGTCAATGTTATCACCGGGGACAGCTTCGGAGGTCTAGTAGAGATTACAAGTGGCCTTGAGGTTGGTGACACAATAATAACCACCGGCAAGATGAAAGTAAAGACCGGTTCTAAAGTACAGGTTACAGCGGCGGAGGTGACAGAATGAAACTGCCAGATTTCGCCGTCCGACGATTCGTTACCGTCATTATGGTATTCATGGCGGTTCTCATTTTGGGGATTGCGTCCCTGGTGAATTTGCCCATTGATCTGTTACCAGAGATCGAGATTCCGGCCATCAGCATTGTGACGGTGTATCCGGGGGCCAGCGCCGAAGACGTCGAGAGTAAAGTCACCAAGAAAATTGAGGATTTCGTCAGTACCGTTAATAACCTCGATGAAATCTCGTCCACGTCACTGGAAAATATATCGATTATAACTGCCAAATTTGATTGGAATACTAACCTCGACGAGGCTTCCAACGATATTCGCGACAAACTTGATCAGGTGAGAGAAGACCTTCCTGATGATGCTGATGACCCTATTGTATTCAAAATCAATACTTCGCAGTTCCCGGTTTTGGTCTATGGCGTGACTGCCACAGAGAATCTGGAAGGATTGTACCATCTTGTTGATAAAAGAGTGACCGATCGCTTAAAGCGCGTCCCCGGAGTCGGCAATACCCAAATAATCGGTGGACTGGAGCGACAAGTGCGTGTAGATTTTGACCCCGAACGAATTGAAGCATACAACCTCAATCTCAACGCCATCCTCGGTATCCTTGCTCAGGAGAACCTTGACCTTCCGGCTGGTACGATAAAGATGAATAACACGGAATACACAGTTCGTGTTCCCGGTGAGTTTGATAATCCGAATCAAGTCAAGGATGTGATAATCGGCGTAGATCGCGGTAAACCGATCCATTTGCGGGACGTGGCGGAGGTTTCCGATAGTTTCAAGGAAATCACAGAGGATGTAAGAGTCAACGGCGTCAGTGGGTTGGTCTTTATGGTTCAGAAACAATCCGGCGCCAACTCAGTGGAGGTAGTAAACAGAGTTCGCAAGAGAGTCTCTGAAATTACACGACAATTACCTGATGATGTCAAACTCATTGAGATTTTCGATACATCGGTATTTATCAGACAGTCGCTCAACAACCTGGGCGAGGCTGTTATCGTAGGCGGCATCATTGTCATTTTTGTCATCCTCGCCTTTCTGAGACGCTTCCGCAGTAGTATGATTGTTGCTCTCACGATACCATTTTCGTTGATTATAGCCTTCGGGATGTTCTTCCTGTTTGACTTCACCATAAACATGGTATCGCTAATGAGTCTTGCCATTGCAATTGGGCTGGTGGTAGATGACGCCATTGTTATTCTGGAGAATATCACCAGGCATGTGGAAGGCGGAGACCGTCCGTTTGAGGCTGCCAAATACGGAGCTTCAGAGGTCGGGTTAGCAGTTATGGCGTCAACTCTGAGCATTGTGGTGGTGTTCGCCCCCATGCTCTTTGCGACCGGGCTTACCGGTATTATGTTCTCACAGCTTTCCGCAACGGTAATCGTAACCGTACTGGGGTCACTTTTTGCGGCTCTCACCCTCACTCCTGCTTTGTCATCAAGGCTACTCCGCAAACAAACGAACAATTCACTAAATATGAGCCCAATAGTGCAACGCATGTTTGCTGTTAGTGAAAGATGGTTCACAAATATGGATACCGGATACAGCAAGATACTTTCCTGGTCTCTAAGCAATAAGAAGAAAACACTTGGGGCAATCGTTACTGTGTTTGTCATTTCACTCGGTTTGATCCCATTCATATCTACGGAATTTATACCTGAGGGTGATACCGGCGACCTGCAGATAAAGTATGAGATGGCCCCCGGAACACGGATGGAAAAAACAGCGGAAGTAGCACATCAACTTGAACAAGTATTCAGGGACAGTGTCCCTGAATGCACGAAAATCTTTAGCTGGTATGGACAATCGACTCGTGCCGCCGCCGGGGCTTTTGGTGAAAGTGGGGGAGCTCACAAAGGAATGGTAGGTGCCAAACTGGTAGAGCAGAAGCTACGGGAACGTTCCACAAAGGATATTGCTGAAGTGATAAGACGATACCTCAAGACTATTCCAGGGGTACTGAAAGTGGATATTGATGCTGGCAATCCCTTAGGCAATGTGTTGTTTGGGAACGACAAACCGATTACCGTCGAGATAATCGGCCATGATATCGAACAAACCAACAGGTTGGCCACCAGGATCCTTACCATTGTAAAAAACACACCCGGCACCAGGGATGCCAAGATATCACGGCCTTTAGGAAAACCGGAGTTCCTGGTTAACATTGACCGTGAAAAAGCGGCCCTCCTCGGAACGAATGTCGCTGACATAGCATTTGCTTTACGAACGCAGGTATATGGAACCAAAGCAACCAAATACCGGGAGGGTGGGGACGAATATGAGATATTCCTGAGAGCAAAGGAAGAAAAACGGAATTCAATTGAAGATCTTGAAAACATGATTATTACGACCCGAACTGGCAAAACCGTTCGGCTGGGTAATCTCGCAACTATAGAACAGGCCATCGCACCCACTGAAATTGAACGAAAGGATCGGGAACGAATTGTCAAAGTCGGAGCAGACCTGTATCACCGTCCACTCGGTGATGTGGCTGCTGATATTTCCGCCGAGATCGGTAAACTCGAAATCCCAGAAGGAATCGATGTTGCTTTTGGCGGCTCGGTAAAAGAGCAGAGAGAGAATTTCCGCGATCTGGGACTGCTATTGTTGTTGAGTGTGATTCTCGTGTATATGGTTATGGCGTCACAGTTCGAATCCCTGCTTGAACCATTCATTATCATGTTTTCCGTGCCTTTTGCGTTTACAGGTGTCATCTGGGCGTTTTTTATTACCCGTACAACCCTGAATCTCATGTCATTTATTGGGGTGATCATTTTGGTCGGACTGGTCGTAAAGAACGGCATTGTTCTCATCGACTACATCAATATTCTACGGAAACGCGGACTAAATATGTTGCAAGCTGTCACGCTTGGTGGAAAACACCGACTTCGCCCGGTTCTGATGACTGCCTTAACGACCATGCTTGGAATGTTACCAATGGCACTAAGTCGACATGAAGGTTCGGAAATGTGGCGACCATTGGGAATAACGGTTATCGGTGGAATGCTGGTTTCAACTGTTGTGACGTTAGTGTTAATTCCGCTTATCTACGCCATATTTGAAGGACGGAAAAACCATGCAAATGGAGACAAATCATGAAGATGGTGTTTATGTATTTCTTTGAAGGCAAGACCGAAGAGATCATGGAGATACTGGAAGCAGAAAAGATTGAGAATTATGTCCGGTGGGATGAAATCAAGGGGCAGTCGGCAGGGTTCCGGCCGCGAATGGGAACTGATGTCTGGCCCGGACATAACGGTGCGGTACAATTCCCTATTGAGGATGAGCGGGTCCCCGGACTCTGCGAAATAGTTTCAAAGTTCAACGAAGCCGCGGAATATGAAGGCATATCGCTGTTCGTTTTCAATATCGAATGTATGGTTGTGAAAGAACCTAAAAAAAGAGAATGATCGATACAGCCCAAAGGATCTATACTGATCCGTATAGTCAGGAGCTACACATAACGATCCGGTATATTCGAGAGCTATGCAAAACAGTTAAACAGAGATAGATGGTCCATGAACTTGAGCACAATGCCAACCTTGAAGATAGGTGAACTGGAGGCAAGAATACCCATTATTCAAGGGGGAATGGGTGTAGGTATTTCCTTATCCGGATTGGCTTCTGCCGTTGCAAGTGAAGGTGGCGTTGGAGTCATTGCCGCGGCCGGTATAGGTATGCTTGAACCTGATTATAAAACCAATTATAGAGAAGCGAATAAAAGAGCCTTAAGAAAAGAAATAAGAAAAGCCAAGGCAATGACACCTGGAATAATTGGAGTGAATTTGATGGTTGCGCTTGCAGATTTTAGTGCCCTGGCGGGAGTTGCTGTGGACGAGGGGGCAGACCTGGTTTTCCTCAGCGCGGGACTTCCATTGAAAAACCCCAAGACATTGCCGCTGGATAGATTGAAGGATATTGCAACCAAAGTTGTTCCCAAGGTATCCTCAGCAAGAGCTGCAAAACTCATATTCCAACACTGGGCAAACAAATACGATCTTGTCCCTGATGCTGTGGTTATCGAAGGACCGTTATCGGGAGGTCACCAAGGATTTAGAAAAGACGATCTCGACAATCCCGCTTATGCCCTTGAGCGACTACTACCGGAGGTTATCTCCGTAATTGAGCCATATGAGCAGAGATTTGGCAAAAGCATCCCGGTAATCGCCGCAGGTGGGGTATATACTGGCGCTGACATTTATAAATACATTCAAATGGGGGCTAAGGGTGTGAAAATGGGCACCAGGTTTGTTGCGACCCACGAGTGCGATGCCGCGGAGGAATTCAAGGCGGCATATATAAAGTGCAAAAAGGAAGACCTTGTCATAATTGATAGTCCTGTTGGAATACCGGCAAGAGTGATACGGAACAAGTTTGTCGACGATGTGAATGCGGGGATTAAGAAACCGTTCAGATGTCCGTGGAAGTGCTTGAGGACTTGCAACTTTAGAAACGCGCCGTACTGCATTGCGCTTGTATTGGCCAATGCCAAAAATGGTAGGTTTGAAGAAGGATTCGCCTTTGCGGGCGCAAATGCATATCGTGTTGATAACATTATCTCTGTTAGAGAACTTTTTAATGTTCTGTCGGAAGAATTTGAAAGGGCCGGGGCCGAAGGAATTGTCTCCTCAGAGCATGACTGATGAGCTTATGGAACTAGTCTATTGGAAAAGGAGCCTAAGGAGGAATGAATATCACGATGTGGAAGGAGGTGATGCCTTTGGAAATTGAGACAACGAGATGCTTATCATGGAAAGAACACGAAAAACAACAACAATGAATAGGAGGTTCAAATGAAACGAATAGCTTTGACCATTATGGTATTGGGCGTTGTCTGCTTCTCATTCTCGCAGGCAAATGCGTTTGACAAAGTCAACAAGCTGGGAGTCGGGATTGATGGCGGAATCCTCATTCCTGCCACCGGCGATGTTACTTCTGACAGTAGTATCAGCGATTTCTTCGACCTTGGACCGTCATTTGGTGCGCATGTTTGCTACGGTGTCATCCCCGAGTTTTCCGTGGAGGCCGGTTTCAAATACTCGTTTATGAAAATGAAAGACGAAGTTAATGATGAACCATCAAAAGAGCCGTACCTGAACATGCCGCAGATCTACGTCGATGGAATTCTGAACCTGGGGCCATTCATAAAAAATGAAAACAACATGATTAATCCCTTTGTCAGAGCCGGTGCTGGTATCTATCCTTGGAAACTCACTGAGGATGATGTCACAGGAGACCCTGTCCAGTTGGATAATGGTGAAGAATTCAAAAAGACAAGCTTCGGTTTGAATTTCGGGGCAGGTGTGGAATACTTTGCAACACCTGAGCTGTCGCTGTTTGCCGAAGGCAAGTTCCATTATGTCTTTATGAAGGATGAAGACAAGTTTGGTTCCGACTTTGACGACACCGGCCATATCGGCGTCACTGCCGGTTTGACATACTACTTCCCGATTACAACACAATGAATGGACTTCAACTTCTCGGGGAGGGCGGCTTCCCCTCGGCCGCTCTCCGTCGGGAAATAGTATCTCTTCAGGCGGGTACGACAATTATGAGTAATGTAGGAGAATAATATGGAACATATATCCGAGGGAGATTCCTTTGAATCAAGCAGTGATTTTCTTGAAGCCTATATAGATGAAACGGTTGGGGTGATCAATCTCAGAGACAGAGTCTTCGAGATTGCGACCGATTTGTCACTCAAGGAAGCCTTTTTCAAAAAGATACGTTTGGCAGACCTTCTGCCCAGTATAGAAGTGCTTCTCATACTCAGCGCCGAGTCTGCAATGGGCGAAGAAAAGCATGCTCAATTCATGAAAAGGATAGTAGAATCTTTCAATGGGGAGATGAACCTGTTTCGTGAAGAGAATGCATTGTCTCAGTTTATCCAATTGATATGCGGATTTGAAAAGATTATCGTCTCGGGAGTTCGCGGATCTGTTGTCGGGGCGTTCCTTGGTGCAATACTTGCCACTGATCACAGAATGATTACTGATAATACAGTATTTTCGTTTCCCCACATTCGATATCAAATGCCGCCCCAAGGAGCTCTTGCTTTTTTTCTTCCCAAATATGTCGGCATAATGAAAGCTAAGAAGATATTGCTCAGCGGGGATTCGCTTTCTGCAACCCAAGCACTTGAGCTTGGGCTCGTGGACGAGATTGTTACGGATGAAAGTTTTGAGCAAGGATGCATAAAGGCAGCGAAGAAAATATCGCGCGTTCCCTCCAGTGTTGTAGGCATGACAAAAAGCTTGATGCAGTGTGAATTGAAGGGATTGGCAACTTACTTTGAGATGGAAGCAAAACTGGCCGTCAAACATAAGATCAAGTTGCCACCGTCTGAAAGCCACAGATAGAAACATTAAATGAAATGGTTAAATCAAGCAGCCGATCTTTATCGACAGCTGATCATCGTTCTGGTCCTAAATGTACCGGTGATCTACTTGATACTTCTACTAGACATAAGAAGTGTTAATTTGACCATTCTGTCCTGGTTTTATTTCTCTTGTGTCGTCGTTGGTTACTACGTTTTACCTCTCCTGTTTGTTGTCTCAATAGCATTTCTATTGTTTTTCCCTCTCAAAAAGTTTGCGTTCATTCCGAATGCAGCAATCATCATTGTTTTTGTTTACTTTCTTCTCATAGATAGTTTTGCCTACAAGATCGCTAAGATTCATATCGACTTATTTTGGTTAGAATGGGCACTAAATGACTTTGAGGCTTTCGGGTTACCGCCTTCCACAATCCGCAACATCCTTTTTGCATTGTTTAGTATTATTGTGGTTGAGATCGGCATTTTCAAGATTTCCTGGAAGATAAGGAAACCCAAGTTGCTTGTAACGGCTTTTTGGTCGCTTGTTGTCCTGTCCTTTGGCATTAGCCAGGTCGTTCACGCTGTTGCCTACCAGAAGAACGATGTTCGGATCACAAGTTTTACCCCTAAGCTACCGGTTTATTTTCCGATTACTTCTCACAAAAACGCTGACAAGTTCGGAGAGCTTTTGCCGATAAGCGAGAATGAGACCAGCGGTACAGCCAGTGAATTTCGAGGTTCTCTGAAATACCCCCTCTGCAATATGAAGTACAATGTATCACCCGACACAAAGCCACCAAACATCGTCATTGTCTTTCTGGAGAGTTGGCGTTTTGATATGATGAACGAGAAGGTAACACCGAATATTTTCGCTCTCTCTCAGAAATCGTCTGTGTTTCTTAATCATTTCTCCTCAGGTAATTCAACGGTAGCCGGTGTCTTCGGCTTCTTCTACGGCCTTGATGCAACCTATTGGGCAGCTGTGAAGGCCAACAATGTCTTGATTGACAACCCAGTTCTAATAGATGCGCTCAAAGAGAACGGCTATACTTTTGGAATCTTTGCCAAATCAAATTTCAAACGTCACAAGATCAAAGACGCTGTTTTCCGCGGTATCGAAGTTCATGAATCCTTCGCTGGGCAGTCGGCAGTAGAACAAGACATGGACATGACTCGGCAGGTTATCTCCTTCATACGTGAGCAACACAGTAATCGTAAGCCATACCTGACCTTTGCCTTTTACAAGTCTAACCACTTTCCTTATAGATACCCTAAAGAAGATTCTGTTTTCCTTCCCGCTGAAGATATTAATCTAATGTTTGCTAAGGATGACACAGATCCCGTGTATTATCGAAATGATTATATGAACTCGACTCACTATGTTGATCGTCTCATAGGCGACATTATTCAACAATTGGATTCACTTGGAGACATGGCGAATACGGTAATTATCATCACCAGTGATCATTCCGACGAGTTGAACGATAACCGAGCAAATTATTGGGGGCACGGAAGTAATTTCACCAAATATCAAACAATGGTGCCGTTAGTTCTCTATCTACCTCACCGTGAGCCACAAAAAATTGGCTACCCGACATCCCATATTGACATTGCGCCGACTCTTCTTCAGGAGTTCTTCGGTTGTATTAACGATGTTCGTGATTATAGTAATGGAAGAAACCTGTTTGAAAAACCAATCGGAGTACGTCCTTTCGTAATCGGCAGTTATGTTAATCACGCGTTTATAATCGAAGACAATGTCTATGAGATTTATCCTATGTACACTAAGGAATATAAACTGAGTAACATCAACGTTAAAGCTTCTCCACCTTTTCCAGACATCCTGAAAGTGATCAAGGAAGAGATCACCCGCTTCTATGATAATAGGGAAACAAACAAGGGCAGTGTTCCATCTCAGCATTACGTGGACAAGAACATGTATTGTTGTGATACATCAAAGGTAGTGACATTACGATCCTCTTCAGCCTGTAAGGACAACCTTGATTTGCAAGCGAATGGGCAAGGAAGGTAGTCGCCGCAGGGCAGATCCGGGACGGATCTTCCTTTTTCTGTTCTGACCGGAATAAAGTGTAAAGGATGTATCCAGAATATACCAATAAAGCGGAGAGGCAGGGATTCGAACCCTGGGTACCGATAAGGTACAACGGTTTTCGAGACCGCCGCTTTCGACCACTCAGCCACCTCTCCGTACAAAACCGCGCAGAGCGACTTGATGTCGTCTTCCCAACGTTAACGTCCGCAAGCCTAATTGTAAAGGATTTTGTGTCGTCAAAACCGCTCCAAAGTCGTTATACCCTCAATTCCTTCAGACACCAAAAATGTTTCCAAGAACAACCTCAAAAGGAGTGCTGAAAAATCTGTCTCCCTCGAACACCGGAAATCCACCCTTGCTCAAAAGGCGCGTCTTCACCCCAGCAGTGGTGACTGGAGTGAGGGGATTGCTTCCACCTTTCGTCCGACCTTTCGACTGTCTCCCGAAAGATTTCTCCCCAACAGAGTTTTGCCTGCCTCTGTCTCCCCACAAAGAGACGAGAAACTGACGCAGATTCATTTGCTTCCCGGAAATAAAAACAGGGGAGTATCCCCTTCAGTCGAAAGGTCCTTACGACCTCCGGAAGCGCCGGACCGTCGAGGCTCTTACGGAGTGTAGTTCTCGGTTTTCCATTGGCATTTTTCGCCTCGCATCAGTTTGTCCGCAACAGTGAGAAGTTCGTTGAAGTTGAGCTTGGTGATGTGAGCGTCGGCGTTGAGAAAGCGAGCCCGGGCTTTCATACCGGTATCGCCGATGGAAGAGTAAATTATCACCGGCGTCGAGGCGCGCTCCGATTGGCGAATGTGTGAGGTCAACGCCAAACCGTCCATCTGCGGCATTTCCACGTCACTGATGACGAGGTCAAACGGCTGTTTTTGAAACTCCCGCCAGCCGTCGGCGCCGTCGCTTGCCGGAACGACTTCCGCGCCGAGTTTGGCTAATTCATTCTGAAGAATAGAGCGAATCGCCGCAGAGTCTTCGGCGATCAAGATTTTTCTGCCGGTAAAGTCGATTCCTTCCAGGTGAGCTGTCGAAGCCCCCAACGCACTCAAGGGCGGATAGAGTTCCATCAAGATGGTCTCGTAGTCCAACAGCAAAATCATTCGTCCGTCCGGGGCTTTCACGATACCGATGACATATTTTTGATCTATCTCGTTGAAGACATCATGAGCGTCGACGACATCTTTCCAATTGAAATGATGAATCCACTTGATTTCCCCGACCAGAAAGCCGGTGATGGTCTCCAAAAATTCCGTGACGATGACTTTCCGGTGAGCCGTCCCGTCTGTGCCGGTGCCCAAGAAAGCCGCCAAATCGATAACCGGCACCAATCGCTGCATATCCCGAAAGATGCCCTTGACGGCGGGATGCGATTCGGGGATGGCAGTGAAATGGGTCATGGTAGTGACGATTTTGTTCACTTTCAAGATGTTTATTCCGAATGACATTTCCCCGCATCGATACTCAAGGATCCTCAGCTCGTTGGAACCCGATTTCAAGTACGACTCGGCGTCGAATTGCTCTTTCACTCTCGTTACTCCTCAGCTTTGGCTAACGTCACCGTGAACTCCGCCCCTCCCTTGGGATGGTTGGCGGCGGTAATCGACCCGCCCATTTCCGTAAGAGCCCGACGACAGAAGTACAAGCCCAATCCTACCCCCTGATGTTTCCCTTGTCGGCGGGCTTCCACCTGCCCGAACTTTTCAAACAATTTTTCCGGCTCGACCTCGGGCAAGCCGTCGCCGGAATCTTTGATATGGATATACAGGCACCCTTTGCCGACATCGGTGTAGACGGCGACCGATTCGTTCGGCGGGGTATGCCGGACGGCGTTGTAAAGCAAATTGTCGAGCACCCTTTTCAACAGCCTCGGGTCGGTTTTCACCGGGGTATTGCCGGAGTTGTTGGTATAAGTTACTCGAACGTCGTTCTCTTCCGCCAGCCCGCGGATAAGCTCGATAGCCTCTTTGATAACGTTTTCCGGGACGATATTGACCAGACGTACCGACCATCCCAGGGCATCGGCTTTTGCCATCGCCAGAGTATCGTCAATAATTGACTCCAGCCGTTCCATGGCGGTCAAAGCCGAGCGCACCATCCGCTGGTGTCGAGGAGATGAGGGGTCGAAGTTTCCCTCGTTCAGCAGATTGAGCAAATACTTTGTCGAAAGCAACGGTGCCCGCAGATCATGAATAAACAAAGAAAAAAACTCCAAACACTGCTCTTCCGGCGGAAGGGATTTTTCCGTCTCTCTCTGGGCAGGATGGTCTTGCTTCTTGAGATTGTCGGTATTCGCCTTCACTTCAGATACGATTCGCCCCAGCTTCTTTTCGTTTCCATTTATTTTCATTATCGTCTCTTGTACCTATAACATTATAGACAAGACTGCCGAAACTTTTCATGGGGGGAGGCTTATTTAAGAAATGAGTCCGGCTTCCGATTAATAAGCTAAAGAAAATCTCATATAAGACGGGGAGCTATCCTATGAAGATTAAAACAAAATTTGTCCTGTTTTTTGGGGGGCTGACTTTCCTTATAGCCATAGTCACCGCCCTTATTCTCTTGCAGTCCGATAAGGGTGCTTTAGCAATCAATCTCGCCGGGCGCCAGCGGATGTTGTCGCAACGGATGAGCAAAGCGGCGTTTATGTTGGCGGAAGCAAGCCAGAATCAACAGGCTTCTCCGGAGGAGATAGAAAAGACCCGCCAAGAGTTGAAAGAAGCGGTTGCCTTGTTCGACATGACTCTCTCGGCGTTGAGCAAAGGCGGCAAGACCCTCAGCGGTAATGGCGAAGAGGTCTTTCTTTCCAAAACGAAAAATCAAGAAGCCGCCCAGGTCATGAGCGACATCTCGGCGTTGTGGTTGGATTTCAAACACCACCTCCAATATATCGCCGATAGCCGGGATGTATCGTCGCCGGAATACCGAGAAGCGTTGAAATTCATCAAGGAGAAAAATACCGCTTTGCTGAGCAAGTCGAATACTGTGGTGACGCTGCTCCAAAAAGAGAACGAACGGCAGGCGCTTTTTATCAAAAGAGCGATGATTATCCTGTCGTTGTTGGTGACGGCGCTCTCCATTTACGGTTTCTTCTTCTCTTACAATATTTCCAAACGACTGAACCTGTTGGCGGCGCTCAAGAAGGAAACCCACGAAGCGTTTGAATACTTAAATCATATCACGGCGGAGATAGCCGACGGCAATCTCACCGTCAGCACCCGCGAGTTCGACTGGAGCAAGCATACCATTCTCCAACAGAAATCGTCTGACGAGATTGGAGAGCTCCAGCAGGTCTTTTTGGCGATTGTCAACGGCATCAACGACCTGAACGGTTCATTCAACCGAATGGTCGAAAACCTCGATACGATTGTCAGAGACATTACGAACAACACCACGCAATTGGCGGCGGCGATAACGGAGATCTCCTCTTCGTCGGAGCATATCGCCAGCGGCGCCGAGCGGCAGTCCGCCGAAACGAATCTGGTGACGAACGCCATGGAGCAAATGTCGACGGCAATCGAGGAGAACTCCCACAGCACCGAGGACGCCAATAATATCGCCAACCAGGCAATGGAGCTTTCCTCGCAGGGAAGCGAAGTGGTCAATGAAACGGTCAGCGCCATCGGTTCGATTGCCGATGCGTTCCGCAATACCGCCGAGACCATCTCCGAGTTGGAGAAGTCGTCGGCGGAGATCGGCGAAGTGACGGCATTGATCGACGATATTGCCGACCAGACCAACCTGCTGGCGCTCAACGCCGCCATCGAAGCCGCCCGTGCCGGGGAGCAGGGACGCGGCTTTGCGGTGGTCGCCGATGAAGTGCGCAAGCTGGCGGAACGTACCGTCAGCGCGACGGCGGAGATTTCCCAGAAGATTAAAGAAATCCAGAACCGCACCAACCATGCTGTTCAGTCGATGCAAGCCGGACTCCACGAAGTCGAAAACGGTCAGCAGTCGGCGGAAAAAGCGATTGCGGCGCTGGAAGAGATCCGGAACGTCTCCACCAACCTCACGCAGCGTATCGCCCAGATTGCCGCCGCTACCGAAGAGCAATCGGCGAACGTCATTGAAATCCGCAAGAGCGTCGAGAGCATCAACAGCTTGACTCAAGGCACCGCCACCGGCGCCCGCGAAGCGGCTCAGGCAACGGAAGACTTGAACAAGCAAGCCGAGAACCTGCGCATGATTGTGGAGAGATTCAAAACAGCGTAAGGTCCTCAAAAATATTAGGATGGGTCCTCGAAAGGAAAAAGCGGGTGAGAAAATCACCCGCTTTTTTTATTACGATTGCATCGTCACAGTCAGAGATAATTTTTGAGTTCGGCAACAGAATCTATGACCAGGTCAGGCGTCACCGAAGAGGCAGCCACCAGGCGCTCCCGATACTTGCCGGTTTTGACCAGGATACCTTTCATCCCTACCCGCTGGGCGGCGCCGACGTCCGATTCGATATCGTCCCCTATCATAGCAACCCGTTCGGGAGGAAGGTTCATATCGTCTACCGGCGCCCGAAAAAACGCCGGGGAGGGTTTCCCGATGACCACCGCTTCTTTGCCGGTGGCATATTCCAGCCCGCTGATAAACGCCCCGATACCAAGCCGCAGTTTTCCTCCCGACTGCCAGAATTTTCCCTTGTGGAGCGCTACCAGCTCAGTTCCGTCCAACATCAGGTGAAACATTTCATTGAGCATCTCATACGTCCAGATGTCCCCCACTTCACCGACGACAATGACCTCGGGGTTTTCTTTCGAGCGGGGAAATTCGGCGAAGTCTTGCGCCGTGTCTTCGTTGACGACGAGGTAGAGGGAAGGATTCCCTTTTCGGCGGAGATAGGCGGCGGCGGATTTGGTAACGGTGAAAATCTTTTCCTTTTCGATAGGCAGCCCCATGTCGAGCAGTTTTCGGTGGAGCGTCGCCAGCGAGCGGATGGTGGTGTTGGTGGTAAAGCGGTAAGGAATCTTCTTTTCCTTCAGGAGATTGATGGTCTCTACCGCCCCGGGGATAGGCACGTAGGTGTCGGCGTCGTGGGAGTAGTCGTAGACCACCCCGTTGAGATCCAACAGAAAGCCGTCGATATGCCGCAACGAATCGAGAGGCACGCCTACGTCAGCTTCTCCAACAGTTCTTCGTCGATATCGAAGTTGGCGTATACCTTTTGAACGTCGTCACACTCTTCCAGCATTTCATACATTTTCAGCATGGAGCTCGCCTGCGATTCCTTCTCCAATTTCACCGAGTTTTTGGGGCGCATGACCACCTCGGCGGAGACCATGGGAATACCTTTAGCTTCGATAGCGGTCCGGACGGCGTCGATTTCTTCGGGAGGCGTGATGACCTCGTATGAGCCGGATTCGGTGGTAATATCTTCCGCTCCCGCTTCCATCGCCACTTCCATCAACGTGTCTTCATCCACCGCATCGAGCTCCACCGTGATGACGCCCTTTTTGTCGAACATCCATGCCACACAGCCGTTGGCGCCCAAGTTGCCGCCGTACTTGGAGAGAATATGACGGATTTCGGCGACGGTACGGTTTTTGTTGTCGGTCATCACTTCGATGTAGAGTGCTACCCCGCCGGGACCGTACCCTTCGTAAGTGATGGACTCATAGTTCACCCCCGGCAGCTCGCCGGTTCCTTTCTGGATGGCGCGCTTGATGTTGTCCGCCGGCATATTCACCGCCTTGGCGGCGGCGATGGCGGTCCGCAGGCGGGGGTTTGCTTCCGGGTTGCCGCCCCCGTCACGGGCGGCGATCGTTATTTCTTTGATATGCCGGGTGAAAATCCGACCGCGCTCGGCGTCGGCTTTTCCTTTCTTTCGCTTGATGGTTGCCCATTTTGAGTGACCTGACATGAGGGAAATCTCCTCTATATTTTGAAAAAAACGCCTTTTCTTTCCTTATGTTCTATTATAACCCAAAAGTAAGAAATTTGTCGCATCTCCGCAAGTGGTGGTTTGTCCCCGTCTACCCGTCAATTAACGAAGCGGCAAGCTTGTCCCAGACCAAGCCCTACTAAAACTACCGCGAGGTAATAAGTCACCCTTAGGGTGTCGGGAACGGATTCCCGACCGCGCGGGGAAAACATTTATATGCTCTTTTGGGGTGCCCCACCGCTTGCGGTGGGTTTTTATAGGGTATGAACCTGTCAGATAGGTAACAAAATAGACCGAGGAGATAGGCAACAGAAAAGTAGGGAAGGTCTCGAAAGAGACCTGCCAATGGTTAAGAAGATAGCAGATCTCTTTCAGACCATGATCTCCTGATGGTTATCCATCTTTCCTTTGAGAGGGACGGTTGGGAAAAGATTCTCGATCGAGCTGAAGTTTGCTCGTTTTTATTCCTCTTCGCGGAAGCCGAGTGGTAGGCGGGTAAGGCGGAGGGAGTTGCTCACCACGAAAAGGGAAGAAAACGCCATGGCTCCCGCAGCGATAATCGGGGAAAGAGTCCATCCCCAGACGGGATAAAATACCCCCGCCGCAATCGGTATCGCCACCACGTTGTAGAAAAACGCCCAGAAGAGGTTTTGCTTTATCACCTTCAAAGTGGCGGAGCTTACGTCGAACAGACGTAACAGCGCCGAGAGTTCCCGCCGTACCAAAATGACGTCGGCGGTTTCCATGGCGACGTCGGTCCCGCTGCCGACGGCGATGCCGACATCGGCAACCGCCAGTGCCGGAGCATCGTTGATACCGTCTCCGACCATGGCGACACAAAAGCCCGCTTTCCGGTATGAGTCGACGATGATTTGTTTCTGGTCGGGGAGAATCCCGGCTTCGAAATCATCCAAGCCGACCGAGTGCGCCACGCCGCGTGCCGTCTGACGGGTGTCGCCGGAGAGCATGGTGACTTTCTTCATCCGGCGTTTCAGCGCCGTGACGACTTCTTTCGCATCGGAGCGGAGTTTGTCGGCAATAGCAATCAATCCGACCAGCTCAAGCTCCACCGCGACGTAGACGACCGTCCGTCCCATGCTCATTTCTTCTTCCGCAAGGGCAAGGGCGTTACCGAAGGCGATTCCTTCCTGTTCAATCAGTGCCTTGTTACCGATGAGCACCCGCCGTCCGTCCCATTCCGCTTCCATGCCGAAACCCGGTTTGGCGGCGATGTTTTTCACCGGGACGGTCTTTATCAAGTGGCTTTCTTGATACTCCACCACCGCTTGCGCCAAAGGATGTTCCGAATGCCGCTCTATCGACGCCACTACCCCGATCAACTCCGGCTCCTTGAGCCTTCCGAACGTCTTCACGTCCACCACCGTCAACTTGCCGTAGGTGAGCGTGCCGGTCTTGTCGAAAATGACGGCATCCACTTTCGTCAAGCACTCGACGATATCTCCGCCCCGGATGATGATACCTTCCTTGGCGGCTCGTCCCGTTCCCGCCAGCACCGCGGTCGGCGTCGCCAAACCTAAAGCGCAGGGGCAGGCAATGATGAGAACGGAGATGACGCTTTTCACCATTACCGGATTGTCGGCGTCGAAGAGCAACCAGCCGACCAACGTGAGAGCCGCCAGCCCCATGACAATAGGGACAAACACTGCGGCCACTCGGTCTGCCAGATTCTGCACCGGCGCTTTTTTGCTCTGTGCCTCGGTGACCATACGGATAATCGTCGCCAGAACGGTCTCGTCTCCGCTTGCCGTCACGCGGAAGGTAAAAGGAACGTTGCCGTTCAGCGAGCCGCCGATGACTTTTTCCCCTTCTTTTTTCTCGACCGGCATCGCCTCGCCGGTCAGCATAGACTCATCGACGAACGGTCTGCCCTCCGTCACTATCCCGTCGGCGGGTATCCGCTCACCCGGTTTGACCCGCAGTACCATGCCGGGTTGAACACTGTCCACGTCGATTTCGACTTCCGTTCCTTCGATGAGAGCGGTTGTCGTTTTCGGTCGCAGGCGAAAGAGCGCTCGGATTGCTTCACCGGCTTTGCCGCGAGCCCGCGCTTCCAAAAAGCGTCCAAACAAAATGAGCGTGACAATCATTCCGGCGGAATCAAAATAGAGCGGTTCGGGGCGGTCAGTAAAAATCGTTATGCCCAGAGCATACACACTCCATCCGAAAGCGGCGAGAGAACCCATCGCAATGAGGGTGTTCATATTGGCGTGAAAACGGCGCGCTTGATGGGCGGCATCGGCAAGGATATTTCCGCCGGTGCCGAACAAAATCATGCCCGCCAAGACCGCTTGAATAATCCCGCTCCAGGGAGGAGGGAAAAGCTCGACGCCCGCCACCATCTCTCCCATCGTTACGACCATGAGCGGGAGCGCCAAAACCACGGAAAGGAGAAATCGTCGGCGGGCGGCGGCTTCTTCCTTTTCGTTTGCGCTCAGAATGTCGGGCATTCCGACGGCGGCGTCATAGCCCAGCTCTTTTATCTTGCCGAGAATACTTTTTTCGTTTGTCTGTCGGGGATCGAAACGCACCACGGCTGACTTCATTGCCAGATTGATGGTGCACTCGAGCACCCCCGGCAGGTGGGATACGCCCTGTTCAATCGTGTGGACGCACCCGGCACAGTGCATCCCGTTTATCCGGAGATTCACCTCGGCTGTTTTTCCCATAGCCTTATGTATACACAGGTGGAAGGTAACAAGGCAACAAGAAGAATTCCTTTCACCCGATACCCAGCAGGCATAGCAAATGCGGGCAGCTCCGAGTCAACTCGCGCCGGATTTTCTTCCGCGCCCGGTGAAGGTACCACCGGACGGTCGCTTCCGGCATTTCCAGGATGGTGGCGACGTCGTCAATCTTGCATCCTTCGACATCTCGGAGAAAAAAAGCAGCCCGCTGTTTCTCGTTGAGAGAGGATGCCGCCAGCCGAATATGCCGCTCGACCTGGCGGAGGTGGTAGGAACGCTCCGGGTCGGCTGCCGGAACCAGCGGCACGGCGGTCAGGTCGGTAAGGGGATCGTGACGGTGGCGATTCTGTTTCCGGAGGTAATCGACGGAGGCGTTGAAGGTAATGCGATGCAACCAGGTTGAGAATCTCATACTCTCGTCAAAGCTGTCGAGAGAACGCGATAATTTGAGAAAGACATCCTGGGCAATATCGAGGGCTGCTTCCCGGTCGTTGACCAAACGGTTGGCAACGGCAATCACCTGGGGACGAAACTGATGCACCAAGCGGGTAAACGCACCGGGCTGTCCGGATTTTACCTCGGCAATGAGCTGTGAGGTAGCCCGTTCGGTGCGGAGTTTCGAGCGGGGAAGGGGGCGGTTCTTTTCTTTCATATCGCTACCTTTTCTTTCTCGGCACCGGAACTCATTTCCTTTTTAACCCCTTATACCGGATAATGTTCCTCCATTAATACCACTTTTTTCTTTGTTTTTTGCCATGCCAAAATCACCCTCCCTCAAACTCCTTGCCTGCCGAACTTCGCGAACCGTGGGGACGATAAGAGTTGTCTTCGGCGAGCTGGTTCTCGAAGTGCAGCGTGAGTACCAGTCAGGAATCTTTTCCTTACTTTGATAATCTATAGCCGTACGGCAGGAAGTAACGCATCTCTTAGCAAGAAAGATCTGGAACTGAGCCGCCCTTTTCGTACTCTTCTCTGTCAGGTCTACTCCACTACTCCCCGAAATTCAGCTAATTGTAGGGAACGTCTGGAACAGAGGGGCCGCTCTTTCCTTCCGGCAGGTCTCCTTCGAGGCTTTCCATACCCATTCTGCTGGTCAGTTGCCGTAGTCGATGAACGGCAACAGCTTCAACTCGTACAGCATCACCAGTAAAATCGCCACCGGTGAGATGAAGCGCAGAGTGAAAGAAAACGCTCGGTACAGCTTCCCTGCTGAGCCGAATTCTTCCGTTTTGTCTTTCTTCTTCATTACCCACCCCACGAATAAGCAGGTAAGCATCCCCCCGAGGGGAAGCATATAGTTGGTGCTGACGTAGTCGAAGATATCGAAGAAGCCTTGTTGTTTTCCCCGGAACGGCACCGTCAGGTTGGCGTCGGCGGAAAGGTAACCGAAGATGTAAATCAATCCGCCCATGACCAAGGTGGAAACCGTGCGGTTCCACCCCCGTTCGTCGATAAAGTAGGAGACGACCACTTCCAAGAGGCTGATGGCGGAAGTCAGGGCGGCGAAGGTAAGCAAAATGAAAAACGGGATAGAAATAATCGGACCGGTCTCGGCAAAAAGCACGGGCAGGGTCTTGAAAATCAATCCCACGCTTTGCCCCGGTTCCATGCCGTAATGGAAAACCAGCGAGAAAATCGCAAGCCCCGCCATCAAGGCGATGACCGTATCCAGAATGGAAATCGTCACGGCGTCGCGGACGATATTGTCGTCTTTCTTCATGTAGCTGCCGTACGTAATCATCGCACCCATCCCCAAGGAAAGGGTAAAGAAAGCGTGTCCCAAGGCGGAAAGAATCGCTTCGGCGGACAGGCGGGAAAAATCCGGCTTGAAGAGAAACGCCAGCGCCTCCCCGCCTCCCTTGGTAAAGAACAGCCCGTAGAACATCAAACCCAACAGAATGGTGAACAGAGCGGGCATGAGAATCTTCGACCAGCGCTCGATGCCTTTTTGAATCCCGCCGATAACGATGGCGATAGTCAGCGCCATGAAAATGGTGTGCCAGAAAATGGAATCTTTCGGGCTCAACACCAGGTTGGTAAACTGGGCTTGGATTTGCTCCGGTGTGCCGCTGAAACCGGCGATAGCTTTGAAGACGTACGCCAACGCCCACCCGGCGACGACGCTGTAGAACGAAAGGATGATGAAACCGGAGGCGACCCCCAGCCAGCCGGCGCTTTGCCACAGGCTGCCCCGATGGTGAAGTTTTTGAAAGGCGCCGACCGGGTTTTCCTGGGCGCGCCGTCCGATCATGAACTCGGCAATCATCAGCGGCAGCCCGACAATCACCACGCTCATCAAATAGACCAACACGAACGCTCCCCCGCCGTACTCGCCGGTAATGTAGGGAAACTTCCAGATGTTCCCCAAACCGATTGCCGAACCGGCGGCGGCTAAAATGAAACCAAGTTGCGTGCCCCAGTGACCACGTCCACCTTTTGCTTTTTTCATGAGCAAACCTTATAAGCTTTGAGAACCGTTTCCTTCTTTTCGGGAGATGAGGATCCCCGCCGGGGCATCCTCTATCGTACCTGACGATAAACCCGTTACTCCTTGCCTTCGAATCTGAGCGGAACCGTGTCTTTTCCGCCTTCACTGACAGGTCAAATAATGAAAATGGCGGTGAGGCTGTCAACAAATAATCGGGGATATGACTTGTTTTTTGGTTGACGACAGACGGTCGGAACGATAAGTTCGACAGGAAAAAGAATGCGACACGACAGAAAGGAAAGGTAACACGTATGAAACGGATGCTTATTTTGACGGCGGCGCTGGTCGCCATGTTGGGAGTAAACGCCTCGGCGTATGACGCGCATGGTTCGGCGTTCGGTAATTTTGCCACCGCTCAAACCCTCGGACAAGGCAAAGGCGCTTTTGGCGGCGGTATCGGCATTGCGGATGCGACCTCCTTCTTCGGCTGGTTCAATTACGGGCTCTCGAATTTCTTTGACGGCAGAATCAAGCTCGGCATGATTGACGTTGAAGGAGCAGATTCCAAAATCACGTTCGGTGCCGATGCGCGCTATCAGTTCGGGAGTATGTCGGATGTTACCCCCAAGCCGTTCGACATGGCGCTCAGCGGCTTCGCTGAATACGTCGACTACGAGATGATGTCGGTCTTTCAGGTGGGTGGGGCGTTTATCGGCTCATATCCTTTGAAGCTCAACAACGGCTCCGACATCACTCCGTACGGGCGTTTCAACCTTCGCCTGGAGAGTGTCAAAATGGATTCATACGAGTGGTTCAATCCCATAACGATGCAGACGGAAACCATCGGCGGAGATTCGGAATCCAAAATCCGTTTCGGTGTCAATGCCGGGGTGGCGTGGCAGGCAACACCGACGATTAAGCTCTACGGCGAGTTCCAGCTCGACGGCAACGACGGTCTCTTTCTTGGTGCCGAATTCGGCGCTATGTAGACACGAAGTTTTTATATTTTAATCTTGAGCCCCGCTTGGCGGGGCTTTTTATTTTCTTCCTATGACATATTTCGATGCGGTTTTATTAGGCGCCCTTCAGGGGTTAACGGAGTTTCTACCCATTTCCTCGTCGGGGCATTTGGTGCTGGGGCAGGCGCTTCTGGGTATCAAGCAATCCGGCATAACGTTCGAAGTGGTTCTCCACTTGGGGACCCTGCTGGCGGTTTTCATTTACTTCCGGGCGCGGATTCTTTTGCTGATACGCTCGCTGTACGATTCCTCACTCAAACGAGAACGGCGGATAGTCGGGTTTCTCATCTTGGGCACCGTACCGGCGGGGATAGCGGGACTGTTATTGAACGATTTCTTTGAGCAGGCATTTTCCGATCCGATTATGACTTCGTTTATGTTGCTGGTGACGGGAGGGATTTTGTTGGCGACCCGCTTCTTCAAAAAGGGGAAAAAGCCATTGGGGCTGGCTGCGACCGTCATTATGGGGATAGGGCAGGCGCTGGCGATTATGCCGGGAATATCCCGCTCCGGCACGACTATCGCCAGCGGCATGATTTTCGGTGTCGAGCCGTCGGAAGCGGCGGAGTTTTCGTTCCTGCTGTCGATTCCGGCAATTCTCGGAGCGGTGGTGCTGAAAGCCAAGGAGTTGTCGCACATTGACCCCGCTTTAATGGGGGAATACGGCGCCGGTTTGCTCTCATCGTTTGTCTTGGGGTTGGTTGCCGTCTACTTTGTCATGAGCGCCATCAAGCGAGGGAAGTTCGATTATTTTGCATATTATTGCTTTGCCGCCGGGGCGCTCGGCTTGTATCTTTTCCTGTAAATGAAACAGCCTATCCTTCTTGTTCGGTTGAGCTCGCTGGGGGATATTGTCCTCTCATCGGCGACGGTGCTTAATTTCAAAATCAATTTCCCCGACCGCCGTCTTGTCTTTCTCACCAAGGAGCCGTATCGTCCGCTGGTAGAGCTGTTCGACGGGGTCGACGAGGTGGTGACGGTGAGCGCTTCGGCCTCGGCGAGAGAAATGGCGCAGGTGGCGTTGAAGCTGGACAGGTACAATTTCGAGCTCATCGCCGACTTGCACGGCAATTTCCGCTCGTGGGTACTGCGGAAGGTGGTGACGGCAAACGCCAAGCTGGTCTACCCCAAGCGGAGAGCGGAGCGGCTCCGCATCGTCAAAACGCACCGCCTGCCGGAAGTAGTCCCCCATACGATTGATTTGTACAACGACGTTCTTGAGCGACTTGGAAAACGGGTGGTTGCCCGTCGTCCCGTCATTCCCCGCCGGTCGCTCGATCCGGCCGCCCATTTGTCTTCTCTGCCGAAAGGCAAGCCGTTGGTGGTGGTCGCTCCCGGTGCGGCTCATCCCACCAAGCAGTGGGACATCGAGCGCTTTGCAGAGGTAGCGCGCCTGGCGCATCAGCAGTTTGACGCCGTTATCGCATGGGTGGTGGTCTCGACTGATGCCGGGAAGGTCAGGTTGGGTGAGGAAATGCCCAGAGGGTATTTCTTTGAGATAGTCGATTTGCCGATTGAGCAACTCGCAGCGGTGCTTTCCCGCGCGTCGATGACGATTGCCAACGATTCCGGCGTGGCGCATCTTTCCAGTGCGGTCGGCACGCCGGTGGTAGCGGTATTCGGTCCGACTCACCCGGCGCTGGGATTTTCTCCACGCGGATTGTGGGATAAAGTGGTGCAGGTGGACGAGCCCTGCCGCCCGTGTTCTCTCCACGGAAAAAAGCCGTGTCCGCGCGAGCAACGCTACTGCCTGACGCGTATCACCCCGGAGATGGTGTTCGAGGCGGTGGAAGAAATCATGCGTGCAACGCAAGTATGGCGGAAGGCGCTGTTCATTGATCGGGACGGCACGATTATCGCCGACAAGCATTTTCTTTCGGATGAAGAAAAAATCGAGTTTCTTCCCGGTGCGGGGGAAGCTTTGCGGGAGGCACAGCGCGCCGGTTTTGCTCTGGTCGTTTTGTCGAACCAGTCGGGAGTGGCGCGCGGCTACTTCGATATCGACACTGTGGAACGGGTGAATGAGCGGTTTCTCTCTCTTTTGACGATGGAGAGATTTGATGATGAAAGTTCATTCGACAGTCAAATTTTTTTAGATTTTTATAAGCTACTTCGTGTGACGACGAGTAGAGTCGAGGTTGACGGGCTGTACTACTGCCCGCATTATGAAAACGGCACCAACCC
>CAZAZQ010000010.1:0-144310 GCA_964489705.1 uncultured Ignavibacteriales bacterium | reverse complement strand
TTCTCCATGACAGGCTTCTATACCTGCCATCTCCAATACCGTCATCCAAGCGCCGACAGGAACACCCAACGGATGACTTATTTCCCTGGCAGACAGAGAGCCCCTTAGGGGCCGGTCGGGAAAGGATTCCCGACCGCGCGCAATAAGACATCCTGAGGGTACACCGTAAGCGCTGGAGCACTTTGCAGTTGGGGCAGGCTATAAAAAATAATAACTCACGGCACGCACTTTCCCGTTGCCTTTTTTATCAGTTTATCATAGACTTTCCCCGATGAGTGAGATTAAATATAACTTAACCCGCCTCAAGGGGAAAATAATCGCCATCGACGGACCTGCCGGTGCCGGGAAATCAACCACCGCCAAAATGGTGGCGGAACGGTTGGGATTTGACTACTTGGACACCGGCGCCATGTATCGCGCGCTGACCTATCTGGCACTGAAAAAAGGTATTCCTCCTTCCGATGGGAAAAAACTTGCCGAACTGGCACGAAATCTCCGCTTTGATTTCAAGCGCCAAAACGATGTGAACCGCATCTACGTCAACAACGTCGACTTGACCGATTACATCCGCACCCCCGACGTCACAGCAGCCGTCTCGGAAGTCTCCGCTCACAAAGAAGTGCGTCAGGTCATCGTCAAGAAACAGCAGGAAATCGGTAAGCGCGGTTCGTTAGTGGCGGAAGGCAGGGATACGACCACCGTCGTTTTCCCCAATGCCGATGTGAAGATTTACTTGGACGCTTCCATCGAAGAACGGGCGCGCCGCCGGCTGCTCGATTTGAGCAAAATGGGAATCAGCACCAGCTTGAAAGAGCTGGAAGAAGCCATCAGGAAACGGGACGAATACGACTCCCGGCGAGCTCACTCTCCGCTGCGGAAAGCCAAGGATGCCTATCACATCGACACCACTAACCTGACCATTGAGGAACAAGTGGAGCGGATTATTTCGCTCATTCTGGCAACTACGAAATCACAATGAAGATACTGTATTATTTGGGCTGGAAACTTACCCGTATTATCTCAAAATTCCTATTCCGCGTCCGAGTGACAGGTGTGGAAAATGTCCCTACTTCCGGCGGGTTCATTCTTGCAAGCAATCACACTTCGTATTTCGACCCCCCTTTGGTCGGTTGCTGGATAAAGCGGCCCCTGTACTTTTTCGCCAAGAAAGAGCTTTTTCGAAACCCGCTTTTCGGCGCTATTTTACGACGGGTCAACGCCTTACCCGTCAAGCGCGGCGTCATCGACCGACATGCGCTCCAGCTTGCGGTGGAAACCATCAAAAAGGGAAACGGCTTGACTGTCTTCCCCGAAGGAACCCGCTCCCGGGACGGAAAGCTCCGCTCGCCCAAACCGGGCATCGGCATGATTGCCCGTCATGCGGAATGCCCCATCGTCCCGGCGTTTCTTTCGGGTTCGAACACGTTGTGGAAGTGCTTTGTCGGTAAAGCCAAACTCACCGTGACTTACGGCGCCCCTCTCCCGGCGGAATGGGTGACCTCGTTTCCGCGCGACAAAGAAGGATACCAAAACATCGCCCGGGGAATTATGGAGCACATTGGAAAACTTGCTCCGCCGACCGCGGATTCGGACGCCTCGCCCGCAGTGGAAAACGTCGGGGAAAACCGAAAAAATCTGAAAAAAAGTCCTTGAAAATCTCCGATAATATGTTATATATCAACGCTGCTCCGTGAACACCCCGGTGTCATGAAGCACACATCTGATGGTTTTCCGAAAGGAAAAAATCCAAGCCATTGGATAGAGTTTTAAGTAAGGAGGTTCTCTGAAGTAAATGGCTGAAGCCAAAACGAAGGTTCGTACCAACACAACAACCAAAATCTCAAAACGCAAAGCGACATCCGCAAAAAAATCCAAAAAAGCCAAAACCAAACTCATCAAAACAACGACGGTGGAAGAGGCGGTCAGCACTGCACAACAAGTGCAGGAGCAACGGGAAAAAGTCGTCACTTCCCGTCACAAGCGGGTGGCGGAAAAAGCAAAAGAGCGGGCGACCCGAGCGCCGGAACCGACCCCTGCCCCGGATGTGGGCAAGGTCAGGATTACCGACGTTGCCGGTGTCGTGTACGACCCCGAAGAATATCAGGCGATGGTGGAGATGTACGACTCGACCATCAAGGATATCAAAGAAGGGGAAGTCGTCACCGGCAAAGTCATCGGCGTAACGCAGAACGACGTCATCGTCGATGTCGGGTTCAAATCTGAAGGGATTATCCCTATCGAAGAGTTCAACGTCCCGCTGAACATCAAAGTGGGCGACCCCATCGAAGTCTACCTCGAGCAAATCGAAGACAGCAACGGGCAACTGATTCTCTCCAAGCAAAAAGCCGATTTCATGCGGGTCTGGGACAAGATTCGCGAGATTCACGACTCGGGAGAGAAGGTCGAAGGACGCGTGGTGCGCCGTATCAAGGGCGGTCTGGTGGTAGACATCATGGGTGTCGACGCTTTCCTCCCCGGCTCCCAGGTGGCATTGCGGCAGGTTCCGGATTTTGACGCTCTTATCAACCAAACGATGGAAGTCAAAATCATCAAGCTCAACAAGAGTCGCCGCAATATCGTCGTCTCCCGCCGGGTGGTTTTGGAAGAAGAGCGCGAGAGAATGCGCGAAGCACTGTTGAACGAAATCGCCGTCGGACAAATCCGCCAAGGCGTGGTGAAGAACATAACCGACTTCGGGGTCTTCATCGACTTGGGTGGTGTCGACGGTTTGCTTCATATTACCGATATGTCGTGGGGACGAATCCGCCATCCCAGCGAACTCGTCTCTCTCGGCGATAAAATCGACGTCAAGATTCTCGATTTCGACGAGAAAACCTCTCGGATTTCGCTGGGTCTCAAGCAAATGACCCCGTATCCGTGGGAAAACATCGAGCAGAAGTATCCCCTCGGTAAGAAAGTCACCGGACGAGTGGTTTCCATCACCGATTACGGCGCTTTCGTCGAACTCGAAAAGGGCGTCGAAGGGCTTATCCATATCTCCGAAATGTCGTGGACGCAACATATCAAGCATCCTTCGAAGATTATGAACGTCGACGACAAAGTGGAAGCGGTGGTCCTTTCGGTGGACAAGGAAAACGAGAAAATCTCGCTGGGTATCAAGCAGATGGAGCCGGATCCCTGGTTGACCATCGACGAGAAATACCCGGTCGGAAAAGTCGTTACCGGCATTGTGCGGAATTTGACCGCTTTCGGTGCTTTCGTGGAGCTGGAAGAAGGCATTGACGGGCTGATTCATATCTCCGATATGTCGTGGACGCGTCGGATTCAGCATCCGTCGGAAGTCATGAAAAAAGGCGACAAGATCGACGTCAAGATTATCAAGATTGACCACGAAAATCGCCGTATTTCTCTCGGCTACAAACAGCTCCAGGAAGATCCCTGGCCTCAAATCGCCAAGAAATACGCCGTCGGTACGGAATGTCTGGGTACGATTACCAAGGTGCTCGACCGCGGCGTGGTGGTTTCGCTGGACGGTGACGTGGAAGGTTTTGTCCCGGCGACCCAGTTGGGACGGAAAGACCTCACCGACCCGACCGGAATTTTCCACGAAGGCGATGAACTTCCGCTGCAGGTGATTGAATTCGACCGGAACCAGCATAAGATAGTGCTTTCGGTATCCGCCTACTACAAGAAGCGGGAACGGAAAGAGCTCGACCAGTTCCTCCAAAGCCATCCGGTTGAAACGGTTAAATCCGTTGCCGACGCCATGCCGGAAGAGCTCAAGAAAGAAACGGCAAAAGCGCAAACCGAACCGACTCCGGAACCGGCATCTCAGGAAACTGCAGCTACCGAACCATCGGAGACAAAAGCGGAAGCCGAAGCTCCGGAACAGAAACCGACTGAGGCATCTCCACAGGATTCACCTCCTCCGCAACAAGCCCCCCCTGCCGCATCCTCTGAAACCGAAACAACGGAAACTTCCTCCTCCGAAGAAGGCGAAAAAACCGAATAAGTTCGTTTGACAGCGATTTACCCGAAGCGGTCGAAACTCGACCGCTTCTTTTTTTAAGAAAAAGAAAAAAATAATTACGAACGAATGAGATTTTTAGCTGTTCCCATTGACGGATTGTATTATATCTTTGTAGGATAATATGGAGTAGTTTACTCAAAACACCTGATGGAGTGAGAAAAGTTTTATGAAGTGTACTCAGTGCGGATATGATATCCCTCCCGAGGCAAAATTCTGCCCCGAGTGCGGGGCTCCTCTGAAAACGGCAACGTCGCAACCGGTTAATCTCAAACGGCCGCATGTGCGGGATACCTTTATTTTGGTCGGAGCGCTGGTGGTGGTCACTATCGGCTACTTTGTGTTTACCAGCTCCAAGAAGGCTCCTTCCCATCCCGCCCAACAACCGCGGACGAATCAGCCGGTCAACTCGATGGACGACGCCATGTCGATGTTGGAAAATTTGCCGGAGGATTATTCCTCTTTAGTCGCCATGGGCAACTCTCTCATGGACGAAGGAAACTACTCCTTCGCCGCCGAATGTTACAAGCGCGCTCTCTCCATCAGCGACACCTCATGGAACGTCCGGGTGGATTACGGTACCTGTCTCCACGGGATGGGCTTGTCGGAGCGAGCCGTCCAAATCCTGTCGGAGGTCGTCAAAAACCAGCCAACCCACGCCATCGCCCATTTCAATCTGGGGGTAATTTATTACGACCTGAATCGAATCGACTCCGCCCGTCTTTACTGGCAGAAATACTTGAAGTTAGACCCGCAGGGACATGCTGCCGAAGCTGCCAAAAGCCTGTTGAAAGAAACAGCTCAATAAAAAAACAGCCGTGATACGGGCAAACGTATAAAGGAGTCGGACGGGAATCCCGACATTAAAGATAGGCAGGTCTCTGCAAGCGTTAGGAAGAATTACAGCACGTCTTATATACACAAAATATAATTCTGCTGCCCATTTTTCGTAAACAATTGGAACAATAAACTGTTATATGAAAAGGTAAACAACAAACATTATTTGATGAGGTATGCAATGGTATTGACCGAAGATGTAAGCAAAGAAGTGAAAAAAATCTTGGAGCGAATGGAAGATAGTATAGAGATTGTCTACCATGAAGAGCCGACCGCCCAGTATAACGAACATACTAAGCAATTGCTGGTCGAGCTGAGCGAGTTGACCGACAAAATCAAGTTGAGCTTCGAGGATAACCATGCCGAGTTCAAGCCCAGCTTTGAGCTGAAGGGGAAAAACAAAGGCACTATCCGCTTTATGGGTATCCCGAGCGGGCAGGAGTTCGCCACCCTGCTGGAAGGCATTATCATGACTTCCACGGGGCAGCATCACCTGACCGAGGAGACGGTTACTTTCCTGCAAAACTTGGAAAACCCACTCAACCTTAAGGTCTTTGTCACCCCGACCTGCCCCCACTGCCCGGCGTCCGTTTTTCTGGCGCACAATATGGCGATGGTCAGCGACAAAGTCGACGCCAGCATGGTCGAGGCGATGGAATTTCCGGAATTGAGCCAGAAGTTTAACATTTCCGGCGTTCCGAACACTATCGTGAACGACAAAGAAGGCTTTGTCGGCTCTCACCCGGAAACGTCGGCAATCAACGAAATCAAGCGGATTATCGGTGTCGGCGTAGCGTAAGCGGTTGAAAAGTAGGTTTGTCTTTCCCTCCATCTTTACGAAGTAATAAATCAGGGGATAAACCGACTCTCAGGTTCTACTGAGAAGGCGGAGAGACGCAAAACTCTCTCCGCTTTTTTTCTTGAATAGTCACGGCTGACTTCCTTTTTTATAGTGTGCTTCACGAAATGCTTCAAAAAAACGATGTCCTCAAGGGACTGGCGGATTTCTTCTTCCCTCCCCTCTGTTTGGGGTGCGGAGAGTTCGACGAAACCCACACCGGGATATGCCGCCACTGCCAAAAGAGACTCGATCGTTATGGTGCCCCGATATGTCTGGAATGCTTCTCCCCTCTCCCTGAAAGTTTCTTTTGCGAAAAATGCAAGAAAGAAACGGTGCCGATATTCGTGTATGCCCGCTACACCGCTCCGATGAAAGATGCGATTATTCATTTCAAATTCCGAGGCATCACCTTACCGGCGTCATTCTTCCCCCCGCTTCTTGCCGAGTCTTTTCGAAAACAGATTGAAAAATTGAACGCCGCCGCCCTGGTTCCCATCCCCCTCGCTCCCAACCACGAAAAAGAACGCGGCTACAATCAAGCTGCCCTCCTTGCCCAGCGGTTGAGCAGCTTGCTTGATATTCTGGTGCGGGAAGATGTTCTTCTCCGGGTGAAACAAAAGAAACCCCAGGTCAAGGTGGCGTACGAAAAGCGCTTTGCCAATATCCGCAACGCCTTTGCCGCTATGGAACAGAGCGAAGCCGGGGAAAGAGTCATCCTTGTCGACGATGTCGTCACCAGCGGCGCAACCGTTCACGAAGCAAGGCGGGAATTGACAAAAGCCGGTTTTGTCGTCTGTGGAGTTATTGCTTTGGCACATGGGAGATAAGTCGGTGGCTGAGCAAACATTACAAGACTGGATTGCCGACTACCTACAACACCTCAAGCTCGAGCGCGGTTTGGCAAACAACAGCGTGCAGGCATACCGCCGCGACTTAAAAGAATTTGCCGACCGGAGCAAAGCAACGGCACTTGAGGAAATCTCGTTGCGCTCGGCTTCCGACTACCTCCGTTTTCTGACTTCCGGCGAGAAAAAACCTACCACCATCGCCCGCAAGATCTCCTCGCTGAAGCGGTTTTTTTCGTACCTCCACGAGCGAGGCGTCATTTCAGACAATCCTTTTTCGTCACTGCTTACCCCCAAAATTTCCCGCTACCATCCCCACTACCTTTCCCCCGACGAAATTGAGAAGATAATCGCCGGTGTCGAGACTAACACCTGGCAGGGAAAGCGGGACCGCGCCGCTATCGAGCTTTTGTACGGCAGCGGGCTGAGAATTTCGGAATTGATTATGCTCCGGCTCAACCAGATAGAATTCGAAGCCGGCTTTATCCGCATCATCGGGAAGGGAAACAAACAGCGGCTAGTACCTCTCGGTGCATGTGCGGCTGAAGCCGTCAAAGAATATCTGAACGCTCCCCCTCCTTTTCCGCCCCAGCAGGAGCGGGAAGCATACCTGTTTCTCAACCGATTCGGCAAGAGATTTTCCCGGGTCGGGTTGTGGAAGATTATAAAAAAGCGGGTGCTCCAAGCCGGTATAAGCAAAAAGGTTACCCCCCATACTTTCCGGCATTCCTTTGCCACGCACCTCCTCGAAGGCGGCGCCGACCTGAGAATTGTGCAAGAAATGCTCGGTCATGCCGATATATCTACAACACAGATATATACCATGATTGACCGGGATTATATAATTGCAGAACACAGAAAGTACCATCCTCGAGAGCTGGCTGGGCAAAAAAATAAGTAGCCCGCCGAAAAAAACGACCTACCATTTCGCCCTCAAGCAGACAGGGGTCAATCTTGACTTTCACCTGGAACAATTTTACCTGCCGGAGCAGATAAGCGTCCACTACTTCGAGCACTTTGATCAAATCGTCAAAATCTGCCAGCGCTTCCCCATCGACGCCATCGTCATCGGAGGGCGGTCGGACTTTCTCAAAGAAATTGAACTCATCCAAGCCATTAAACAAAACATTTTCCTCTCCATTGTGCCGATTATTCTGTACCACCCCGATCCCGAAAGCAATATCATCGTCGCCGCCTACGAAAACGGGGTCGAGGATTTCATTTACGGTGAATGGAAAGACCAACTTGTCAAGGTGCGAATCCAACGGGTTATCGAGCGGAGCCGACGGGACTTCTCAGTCAATCCCTCAACTCATCTGCCGGGACCGGCTGCCATCGAGAGAGAAATCACCCGGCAAATTCAGATGGGCGCCGAGTTCGCCGTCTGCTACGCCGACCTGGACAATTTCAAGGCGTATAACGACTATTACGGATACATCGAGGGAGACAAAATCATCCGCCTTACCTCGACCATCGTCAAAGATATTGTCTTTGATTTGTGCCGGGAAGGATTTGTCGGGCATATTGCCGGTGACGATTTTATCCTCGTTATCCCGTCTGACTTGGTGGAGCCGGTCTGCCAATGGACGATAAAAACCTTCGATGCCCTCATCCCCTATCAGTACGAACCGGAAGACAGGGAACGTGGTTATATCACCACCATAAACCGGCGGGGGGAAGTAGAAGATTTCCCTATCCTTTCCATCTCCATAGCGGTGACCATCAACACCAACGGCAAATTTTCCCACGTCGGTGAGATGTCACGCATGTTGGCGGATTTGAAAAAAGCGACCAAACGCCGCCCCGGCTCCAACTACATGGTCGAGCGGCGGAAGAAGTACTGATTCAACTGCTTGCTTTCCTTACTTGAACTTCCAGCGAAAGCCGATACTGGGCAGAATCCCGGCGTCGTATATATAGCCGTCGGAAGTGTTGATAATCGGGTTGGCATGGTTGGTAAGATTGGCGATGGTGGCATAAAGCTCCACATCGTTGAAAGTGAAATTGACATGAACGTTCAAAGATGCGTTCACCGGAAAGCGTTCGGAGTTTTCCCGGCTGAGAGCGCGCTTGTAGTAGTCTTCGCTGTAGCGGTCAGCTTCGGCATAGCTCAAAACCCACCCGCTGGGGGTATAGGAAAAACCGGAGCGGACATTGAGCTCGGAACCGAACGAAACCACCTGCCCAGCTCGGTACGTCGCTTGGGCATGAAATTTGTGAGGAGCGTTGAGCTCATACGGAACGGTGATCCCTTCGACGGTCTTGCGTGCCTGGGTATAGCCGTAAAAAGTGGAAATATCCAACCGGGGAGAAAGGAAATGCTTTTTCTTCCAAGCCATACTGAATCCGAAAAACGAAAGTTCCCCGACCGAGCGCATGGTAAGGAACCCCTCTTGCACTTCTCCGTTAGGAGTTACCTGCTCGAAGTCGGGCGTCGGCGCTGGCACCTGCCGAATCCGCTTGGCAAACAAGCTTGCCTCGACTCCGCCAACGGTGAACTCCACCGACGTCAGATCGGTACGAAGCGGCTTTAACAAACTGTAGTCGTGATGGATAAGCACCTGGTATGGTTCCAGAATCTTGGCGGCAGGATGTTCCGCATAATTTCCGACAAACACCCCCACCCTGACGGAAGGAGATAGGGAAAGGGAAAGGCGGTTGCGATAAAGAAGCTGAGAGCTTTCTTGTAAGGAATGAAATTGCTGCCAGCGCACCCCGCCTTCCCAGTGGAGTCGTTTCCACGACTGCTCAAAAGAAACATACAAAGCGTTGTCAATATCTTGACGTTGCCCCTCATAGCTGCCGTAGAGCTGATTCAATTCCTTCTGGTAAAGAAACGGATTGTCGCTGTTGGCGTCGGGAGGCTGGAAGTTCCAATTCTGCTGCGCCAGACGGATTTTGCTCCGACTTACATATTCAACTTCTCCTCCAACCGTAAGAAGCCCCGTACCGGCTGGCAGGGTCAGGTCGAGTTTCCCGATATTCACTTGCTTTTCCACTTCCAAGTCGAGCTCAATACCGGGACTTGTCATTGTCACCGGCGGCTGGGCGCGATATTCTTCATATCCAGATTTCACCGCCAGAGAAGCCTCAACGAGAACCTTGTCATACTTTCCCTCCCAGCGGAGACTGTGGAACCACTCCTGCGTATGCAAAAAAGTGTTCACTCCGCCGGGGTTATGCGCGGTGGCGCCGGTGCTATAAGAAAGATAATCACGCACATGGTACTGATCCCAATAGAGATAATCTCGCGGCGACATTTTTAATCCGGCGGAAACAAAAACATCCTGAAAGTTCGTCGGCGGCAGAGTGCGCCGGTCGGAATGAATGTCAAACTGCCGAACCAGTTTGTCGAGCACCGACTTTCGTAAGGAACCGAGCACAAAATACCGCGGGGTTCCCACCGAGAACACCCCGGTAGCTTCAATCAAGGAGATGCTCATCTCACCGTTCAAACCTTGCTCAAACGGAGAGCCGGATTTCAATTCAACCACCGACGGGGTCGGATAACGAGCAGAAGTACCGTGAAGGGAAAAACTCATCCTCCCGAGAACCGATGCCGGAATGATGGAAAACACGCCGTAATGATTCGGATTGACGCCGATTTCCGTCCCGTTCAAATAATAGGTGGGGTGAGTTCCGTTGACGTTTATTTTCGACGAGAGATTCGACCCTTCCCGGATAACTTGCGGTTCTTTGATGGCACTGGTTGGGTTGGTGGGAATGAGCGACTTCTGCGACTCCGCCAGAAGCTGTTTATGCTTGATATAGGCAAAAGGGGTAGGCGCTGACTGCTTCGGGGTAACCTGCACCGCTTCGACTTCGACCAAACGCGGACGTAATCGGATGACGAAAGTAAGGCTGTCTTGCCCCCCGGCAAAGACTACCGGCATGGTTGTTCTTTCGTAGCCTATCGAAGAAACCCTCAGGTAGAGCGTATCGAGAGAAGCAAGCGAAACCCGAACCGAAAAGTTCCCCGCCGTATCGGTTGCGCATCCGTAGAGAGAAACGCTGTCAGTGTAGAGATAAACTGTTGCACCGATGATGGGGCGATTAGCGGTGTCGGTCACCAAACCGGTAATATGATAGGATTTTTTCGCCGCTTGCAGCGGGCTTCCCACAAGCACCACCAGTACGGCGGCGCCCAGAAGCTGAATATATTTTGAACATGCTCTCGCCATAGGGTTTTCTTCCATAGCGGGTATGCTCAAAAGCCATGCCAAAAGGACTACTTTAAGGCGGATTCGCTATTTTGTTGATATTCAATATGTTAGCCCTTATGATACAATTTTCACAGGGCTGCAAAAAAGGTATTCTTGTGCAGGAGAAGTCATAATTGCTGCTATTACCAGACCGACAGAATACCGGTTTGAATTGTTTCTCTTCTCCGGGAAAGTCCCTATATTAGGAGCCATGTCGCTGATAGGTGAATTGGCAGGTCTCGCAGCCGCATTTTTATGGGCTCTCACTTCCATCTTCTTTGCCCAGGCGGGACGTCTTATCGGCTCCTACGCTACCAACAAAATCAGAATCTTGTTGGGGGTATTTCTGTATGCCGGATTCTCGCTCATATTCTTGGGCAGCCTTTTTCCCCAATCCGTCAATATGGCGCAACTGTTCTGGCTTGGATTGTCAGGGATAGCGGGACTGATTATCGGAGACGGCACCGGTTTCAAAGCGCTGGTGATGATAGGTCCCCGCTTGACCTCCCTGCTCTACTCCAGCGCCCCGGTGATAACCACCATCATTGCGTGGATTTTCCTCAAAGAGCAACTGAAAGCCATCGACTTGCTGGGGATAGCCTTGACTATCGGCGGTATTAGCTGGGTGGTACTGGAACGACGACATGCCAACGGCAACCACTTCAATTTGAAGCAGAGCCATCCCGACAAAGGCTCTCTGCTGAAAGGCGTCCTGTTAGGGGTGGTCGCCGCTACCGGTCAGGCGGTCGGGCTGGTATTGGCAAAGCAAGGAATGTCGCACGCCGACGGGACGGTAGATCCGCTTCAAGCGGCATATATCCGTATGAGCACCGCCTTGGTCGGCATCTGGCTCTATACCATCCTCAAAGGACAACTACCGGAGACGATAACGGCGATAAAGAACAAAAAAGCGCTCGCCTTCTGCATGATGGGCGCGATAGTGGGACCGTTTCTCGGGGTCTGGATGTCGTTGGTAGCCATCGCTTACATCCCCACCGGAGTGGCGGCGACGTTAAACTCTACCACCCCGGTACTGATTCTCCCGTTGGTCGCCTTCTGGTACAAAGAAAAAATAACTTTCCGAGCGGTTTTCGGGGCAATAATAACGGTGATTGGAATAGCGGTCATTTTCCTTTTTTCATGAAATATCTTGACTACGACATATTACCGGATTTTCTCAAGGAATACTTCAACTCCCCCGACGAGATCGCCGCGCGCCGTGTCGGAATCGAACAAAACCACGACTCCGGTTATTTCGACATCGTTCGCTTTTTCGGTACCCGCGCCGTGAACCCCAAAGAAGTACCCGTCCGTTACTTGCCGGAACCGTTCACTTTCCGCGATCCGCTTATTCGGAAGTATGCGCAAGAAATCGCCGCCGAGATGCACCGAGCCGGACGGCTCTTCCACGGTCCACTGACAATGAAGGTCGCAGAGGCTGATTTGCATTCTCCCCCTTACTTTCTCAAAGTTCAACCGTGTTCTTACGATGACCAGGCGGGAAGCTGCTTTGCGCTTGACTATCCTCATCGCCTTTTTCACGGTAAAGGAGAAACATTACGACAGTACTATAAACGAACGTACCCCTCAAAGGAATTGAGAGACAATCCGCTGGCAATCTGCTTGGGGGTATGCGGGCTTGTGCTTACCGGTGACGGGGAGCGCCTTTCTTTTCTTCTGGTCCATCGCTCCGCCCACCTTGCTTCCTTGGAAAACTCGGTCGGTCCATCTGTCGCCGGAGCCGTCGACTTCAAAAAAGGCTATCGAAACCTGCACGAACTCTTGCTCGCTGCCGTTTCCGAAGAACTCACGGAAGAATTAGCCTTGCAACCGGAAGAATACACCGTCACCCCCCTTGCATACGCTCGGGAAATCTTCCGGGGCGAACGTCCGCAACTCTTTTGCGCCATTCATACTGCTTTGTCCGAAGAAGCCCTGAGTAAACGGCTGGCGGCAATAAGCGGTAAAAGGGAATTTGATTCCTTCCGTTTCGTCCCGTTAGGAAAAAGGAAAAGAGTGCCGGAAAAAGCCATTCATGGCTTAAATCACGAAGCCCGGATGAACTACTATCTTCTTGAGGAGTATCTCCACAGCCCGGATTACGACGCCGTCTTCAGCTCCAAATGAAACCAGACGCCGCTCCACGCCATGACCATCATGCCTTTGATATCTGTCGCCCATTCGGGTCCGAGCATGTAGAGATAGCAAAGCAACGTCAATCCGAAAAACGCTTTTACCAGCGCCTCCCGAATCCGCACAAAAAAGAAATTGAACAGACTGAAACAGAGGTAAAAAGCAATTACCACCGGAGCGAGAAAAATTACCTCCCACTTCCAAAAATCAACCCACGGCGCAAGCCGGGAAAGCGGAACGCTCGTCGGGATGTTGGAAAGCAACAAACCGTGCGCAAAGGCGAAAAAGACCGCCAGCGCAAAATAAAACACTCCCTCGAAATGTCCGTTCGACGCCTCCCGCCAGCCCACCAAAGCAAAAAACAGTGCCCCGGCAATCAGCCCGATGAGGATGAGAAAAGTGCTGTTTGCAAAAATTTCCGTCAGATACGTTTCCATAACTTTATTACCTCATATTTGCTTGGCAAGAAATCCGCGCCAAGCCGCAAGGCAATAAGCAAAACGAAACGCCCAGTGAATCAATAGGTTACAGCAATCGACCAAATATGCAACTTTAACCCCCTTCTCTCCAAACTGCATAAAAGCGGAAAATTTTTGCGGGGTAATCTGAAGCTAGTCTCTCTTTTTTACCTGACTCTGTTGAACACCGAGAGATACTCAAACGTCAGGTAAGCAAGGAGGTGGGTAGTATGTGTCAACACGTATATCATCCCCCGCCGGTTATCTGCCGGCTCTACGAGTACAAAGCAACGTATCAAAAGAACGTAGTAAAATCTCTTGGAATTATTTCCATAAGCGTCATCTGTTTGCTGCTTTGCCTTTCTCTTCTTTGCTCTTCATCCTACTATGCCTCAAGTCAGAAACGGAATTTCTCCGCTTTATCTCTCCGCTCTCTTTTCGTTCTGAAGGAATATTCACCCCAAAAGAATGAGCCTCCCACCCTCCCAAAAGACTTGCCAATCCCAAAGCAGAAGATGCTTTCTCTCCCCCTCTCTGTTCCTTTTGAAGGTAACATTTCTCAAGAAGAACCTTTCCTTCCTTTCTCTCAAGAACATCCGCTACCTTACCTATCCGTCAGTTCTCTGCCGGAAATTCCTCCACCCTTTCTTCCACCGTATGAAAATGGCTTCGCCCTGCCTGAAAAGAGTCCATGGGAATCAGTGATAAACGACTCTCTTTCATGGATCCGACGGTTACGGCATGCCAGCGGCAGAATCGGGAAAGGACAAAGCAAAGCTGTCCCCGCCTACCTATTGTTGGCTTCCCCTCTCTGGCCTGAGCGAGTAAATGAATTGGACACGGGAATTGTTGAAGGGTTTATCACTATCTACAAAGACGGAACAGCACGCTTTGAGCTGTCAAAAGAAGTTCCGCCCAGAAAAGGCTTCGCCCGGGAAGTCATCCGAGCCCTGCGGAAAAGCTCCTTTTATCCAGCCAAAGATAGAGAGGGGAAACGAATGTCGGTACGCATTCCCTACCGGTGCCTATTCCTCAAAAACCACGCCCCGTCGGTTATTATCGAGTCCCAACAACACGTTGCCGAGAAACAAAAAAAGCCCTTGCCGACCTTCGAAGCTGCTCTTCTGAAACCATAGCTGACATATCAGCAACTACAGAAACAAAAAAGGCGGCTGGGTTCTTCACCCGCCGCCTCTTTTCGAAGCTTTATCTCACCTCACCGAACGTTAAATATCCACCTCATCGACATCGGTTGTCGGACGAGCCATTTCCTCTTTGACATTCAAAATTTCTTCCGGCTTTTTGTGTTTCAACTTCCCTTTATATTTTTTCAACTGGGTTTTGACCTTGTCAATGGCAATGGCAATGGAATTAATCATATCATCGCTCTCACCCGTCCCGGTAATCATGTTGTTATACACGTTCACCTTCAATTCCGCTACCCGGCGATGCCGTTCCGTGTCCAAGACTAATTCAGCGGAAACAATATTGTTAAAATAGCGAGTAAGTCGATCCATTTCTTCTTCCGCACGCTCTTTCATTTCGGTGGTCAAATCGAAATGGCGGGCCGTGATTTTTTTCAGCATGGTCGAACTTCTCCTTTCCATGCGATGGTTTTCTCGCGATTCACCTTGTCATTTATGAATTGATTGTACATCGAACCTTCCTGCCGTTCTCTGAAATACTTCTTTGACGAATACCCACCACCATCCTTTCTTTCATTATACCATTTCCTGTATCTCTTTTACAACTAAATTTATCCGAAAGAGGAAAAAAACTCCGGCGACGAGCCGTAAAACCGCTTTTTTTAAGCTGTGAAAAACGCTGAGAGATAAAAACCGAAACGTCGGTGAGAGCGTTAACCCTTCCTGCTTCATACGTCTATACCGTCCAATGGCTCAAAAGACATCCGTGGAATATCTTTTCGCCTATGTTACTTTCTTGCGTAACCGGGCGGGCGGAATTTTCAGCTCCTCGCGATATTTCGTCACGGTGCGCCGCGCCAGTTTGATCCCTTCCTCCTGCAACCGCTTGAAAATCTCTTGATCCGAGTACGGTTTTTCCGGCGGTTCGGATTTAATAATCTCTTCTATCCGCTGCTTGACCGAACGCTTCGACATATCTTCGCCGTTGGCGCTCGAGATACCGGAATCGAAGAAATACCGAATTTCATACATGCCGAACGGGGTCTGAACGTATTTTCCTTTCGAAACCCGGCTGATGGTCGCAACGTTTACCCCTATCATTTGAGCGATTTCTTCCATAATCAGCGGCTTGAGGAATTGAGGTCCCTTTTCGAAGAAGTCACGTTGCTTTTCGATGATGGCTTCCATCACCCGTATCATGGTCGAGCGGCGCTGATTGATGGCATTTATCAACCAGCGGGCTTGTTCCAGCTTTTGCTTGACATACTCTCTGGTTTCGCTGGAAGAATTGCTCTTTCGCTTCATGAGCTCTCTATAGCCGGAGTTGATGCGGAGACGGGGAACATACTTTTCGTTGTGATACACGACAAACTTATCCCCAAAGCGTTCTACTATCAAATCGGGGACTATCGGCATCGCCGCCTCGGCAAACCGGCCGTGAGCTGGCGTCGGAGACAAACTCTTGATGATGTCCATGGCGTGTTGCGCCCGTTCGACGGTTACCCCCATGAGCTTGGCGATTTGGAGGATGGACTTGCGGTCCAACTCGTAAATGTGTTCATCGACGATCCGGTATGCCAGTGAGCCTTCCAAGCCCCGTTCTTTCAATTGGAGCAACAGCGATTCCCGCAAATCCCGCGAGCCGACCCCGGTGGGATCGAAGCGCTGCACCATTTTCAGGACCCGCTCGATTTTTTCCTTGTCGATGGAAAGCTCCTTTGCCATCTCCTCGACGCTGATGGCTAAGTAGCCGTCCGGCGAGATATTCCCGATGATATACTCGCCGATGAGACGCTCTTCGTCAGTCAGCTTCAGAAAAGACAACTGCTCCTGCAGGTGAGCATACAAACTGGTGGTCGGAGAAGCCGCCCCTTCGAAACGTTCGTCCCGAGTCTCCCGAGTTTCGCGGACTTTGTAGCCTTCCTCATCGTCGAAAAGATACTCGTCCCAATCAATAGTATCTTCTGCCGAATCCTTTTCCTCGTCGGCAGTCAATTCGAGTTCTTCCTGTTCTTCGGTGGTCTCGACTTCTTCGACTTCTTCCAGAAGAGGATTGTTGGAAAGCTCCTGACGGATACTCTGTTGCAATTGCAGGACGGGCATTTGGAGCATTTTCAAAGATTGAATCAGTTGCGGCGCCAATATTTGCACAAGCTTCTGCCGCTGTTCCATCGATACTCTCATGGCTTAACTCACTGGCTTACTTTCTCTTCTCACCTGTCTTCTCAGTTTTTCTCCTATAGTACCATATCGGAATGAAATCACCCCAATTGATGTCCACAGGGCTATTCGTTCATTTATTCAACACCGGCTATCCATCGAAGCTAGTCCAGGCGGAATTTTTCTCCCAAGTAAATTTTCCGTGATTCGGGGTCATTGGCTAAAAATTCCGCCGTCCCCGATTTCAATATCTTGCCGTCACACATAATGTATGCTCGGTCGCAAATCGAGAGTGTCTCCCGGACGTTATGATCGGTTATGAGGACACCCAACCCTCGCTGAACCAGGCGATGGATTATCTTCTGAATATCCTCCACCGCAATCGGGTCGATTCCGGCAAACGGCTCATCCAACAGCATGAATTTCGGTTCGTTCACCAACGCCCGGGTTATCTCCACCCGCCGTCGTTCTCCTCCGGAGAGGGTATACGCTTTGCTCTTCCGTAACGGGGCAATATCCAGCTCTTGTAACAGCTCCTCCAGTTTCTCCTTGCGCTCCTTCCGACTCAGCTTTCGGAACTGGAGAATCGATAAGATATTTTCTTCGACGGTCATCTTCCGGAACACCGAGGCTTCTTGAGCAAGGTACCCGATGCCCAGCACCGCCCGTTTGTACATGGGAAGATTCCCGATATTTTTCTCGTCCAGAAATACCTTCCCCCCGTCCGGTCGGACGAAGCCGATAATCATGTAAAACGTGGTGGTTTTCCCCGCCCCGTTCGGGCCGAGCAACCCGACAACCTCCCCCGGATTGACCACAATCGATACTCCGTCGACTACAGCCCGTTTGCGATAGTATTTTCGCAGCATTTCCGCTTTTAGGACTGTCATAAGTTAATATAACCGAATTTTATATTTTTACAAACATTTTTTGTTTTACAGCACAAAATTTGCTACACGGTCTATTTTTTTATTTCCCTCGTCAAAACCTATGGATTTATCATATAACAAGTTATAGATTTGGTGCAAACAAAAAAATTGCGAGGAGAATTATCATTTATGAAGAAGCTCTTTATTGCCGCTCTTAGTATCCTTTTCCTGACAAGTTGCGGAAAATCACCGGAAGAAAAAGCCCTTCAGCTTTTCTCAGACGGAGTCAAAGCCGTCGAGCGATACGCATTCGATGACGCTGAAGCGGCTTTCAAAGAGATAGGCAAGACCGTCCCGCAATCTCCGTTAGGCTTTTACGGGACGGGACTCATCATGGAACACCGTCTTCTGATCTTTGACGCTTTGCAGGTGTATCTTTCCCTTACTGAGAATGCCTCTTCTTTTGCCCCGGCGTATGCCGGCGCTTATCGAATTTATTCCTTCTTGAATCAACCGGAAGATGCCGTCAAGATGGCGGCGGAATACGCCCGTCTGGTGCCTGACGATCCGGAAGCGCATGTTATATTTGCCGAAGCACTGGCAAATATCCGCCAATACGGACGAGCTATAAACGAACTTTCCACGGCTATCGAAAAGGGCGGCGACTCCCTTGCCCTTTCGTTCGTCAAGGCAAAAGTATACTTCCAAGCGAACAAACTCGACTCGGCAGACCTTGCCCTTGCCGTCGCCCAATCGGCCGATCCTCAAAATGCCGAATATTACGACCATGCCGCCGATTACTTTGAAGCCGCCGGATTGGTCGACTCCGCAGTGGTTTTGGGACAAAAAGCGGTCGCCGCTGCTCCCGATGATTTTGCGGTGATGATGAAACAATTCCGGCGGGCATTGCGGCATCACTATTTTTTTGAAGCCCGACAGATAATCAACCGTCTGAAAGCCAAAAACCTCTCTCCCAAAAGAGTCATCGCCGGTTTGGAGTTTTTTTACTACCAAGCCAAAGGTGACCATACCCAGACCCGCCACGCTTGCGACAACTTTACCCGCACGAACACCGAAACCGTTACCTGCTATATCTACGACATGCAAGCCCGCGGTTATCTCAAGGATATCCTGACCTTCAACTCCAATTACGCCGCCATCGCCCAATTGATGGCAAAGAAAAACCATGTCCAAGTCTTCAAAGAATTCATGAGGTACTACATAGCGTTATTATTCGCGGATTACTTCGACGACCAAGACGGATTAAAACAACTGGAAGGAGTTCCCGCTGTTTATATCAACCGGCTGGAGGTTCGTTTGCGCAAGGCGTTTTGCCTTTTCCGAATCGGCAATCACGAAAAGTACCAAGAAGAGATGGCAGTGTTAAAAAAATATCATACTCAAGATCCGGACTGGCTGACCGGCTTTGCCGACATCTATGCTAACCGCTTCGTCCAGCAGTATGACTCCGCCCAAACCTACTACCGCCGCGCTCTCGAAGAAAACCCCCGTTACCGTCCCGCTTTTGAACACTGGGTCGATATGTTCCGGCGCTTGAAACAGCACCGCAAAGCCGTCAACCTTTTCAGCGCCTATTCACAGTTTGAAAAAACCTTTCCGGAATTGGCGGTTCTCAAAGCGATATGCCTGGTTGAAAACAACAAAATAGAGCAAGGGGTCGCCCTTTTCAAAGAGAGTTACCCGCTTATCAAGGGCGACCTGGTTCGCTTCCGAGAGATGAATTCACTGCTGGAGCGTGCCACTAAGAACGATAAGCGAAAAGAGCTCTTTGCGCTTCTGGCACAAGTGGGACAAGAAAACGCCGATGCCGTAACGCTTGTCGCTTCGTATGACAACGACAACGGCAACTTCGAACAGGCGCTCCAACGCGCCGAACATGCTCTGAAACTGGAACCGACCAACATACCGGCATCCGTCCAAAAAGCCCGCGCTCTCTACGGCTTGGGCAAACGGCAGGAAGCGTTCGATATTTTTGAAGACAACCTGGTGAAAGCCGAATTTAACGTGGATAACAATTACTATTTCTCCCACCTTCTTGCCTCGGAAAAAATCGACGCCAAACGAGCGGCGAACCTTGCCCGCCGGGCACTCTTTGACGCCAACCACGACCTCAAGGTGTGGATGAACTTATGCTATGTCCATTACCAGTCGGGGCGGTACGATCTCTGTCGTGGGGAAGCCACCAAAGCATCGAGAAAATACAAAGACGAGCCGGAACCGTATTTCTACATCGGTATGGCGATGTACCAAGAAGGGAAAAAAGAAGCCAAGGAGAACCTCACTAAAGCCATCAAGCTCGGTTTGCATGGGGAAAACCTGAAAATCGCCCGCGAAACGCTGAAGAAACTGTAGAAGGAAAGCGCTCCTCAGAAAGAAAACGGAACTCGCAAGGATGACAACAAAAGAAAGAAAAGTCTTGGTGACCGGCGGCGCCGGGTATATCGGCTCAGTCGTCGTCGGGCACTTGTTGCAGCAGGGACACCGGGTGCGGGTATTGGACAATCTTACCTTTGGTGGCACCTCCCTTCTACCGTTCTTCTCTCATCCCAACTTTGAGTTCCACTATGGAGATATCCGCCAAACAGCCGACGTTGACGCTGCCTTGGAAAACGTCGATGCCGTCATCCACTTAGCGGCAATCGTCGGAGACAAAGCCTGCCGGGAAAATCCACAGCTTGCGAAAGAAGTCAACGGCAAAGCGGCTGAAAGATTGTCGGAAAGAGCACTCGCTCGTCGAATCGAGCGTTTCATTTTTGCTTCCACGTGCAGCAACTACGGAAAAACCGCCGAGAGCGATGCTTTCGTCGATGAGACCTCTCCCCTCAACCCGATCTCCCTCTACGCCGAATTGAAAGTCGGATTTGAGCAATTTCTTCTCGCTATGCACGACGAACATTTCACACCGACCTGTTTGCGTTTTGCCACCGCTTACGGACTTTCCGGACGTCCCCGCTTTGATCTTACCGTCAATGAATTCACCAAGGAACTCTTCCTGGACAGGAAGCTTGAAATTTACGGTGAACAATTCTGGCGCCCGTATTGTCACACGCTCGATATCGCCCGGGCATGTTGTGCCGTTTTGGAAGCGGAACCGGAGCTGGTTGCCAATGAGGCGTTCAACGTCGGCGACACCTTGGAGAACTTCCAGAAAAAAAGACTGGTGGAACGTATTCTCGAAGAGCTGCCGTCAAAACGCGACAACGTTGTTTACATTCACAAGGAAGAGGATCCGCGGGATTATCGCGTCAACTGCGATAAGATTAAGAACCGGCTCGGCTTTTCGATTACTCGACGTGTGCCGGACGGTATCAGAGAAATTATTGCCGCGCTCAAAACCGGCATGATACCTGATCCCGATAACCCACGGTACCGAAACGCATAGGCAATCATAGGCAATTAATGATGATACGCCACGATGAACAAAAAATGGAAGCGGTCATTCTTGCGGGAGGAAAAGGTACCCGCCTGTATCCCTACACCGCCGAGATTCCCAAACCGCTGGTCCCGGTTGGAGAAAAGCCGATTATTGAGATTCTTCTGAAACAGATGAAAAAATACGGCGTGACCAAAGCTCATCTGGCGGTAAACCATCTGGCGCATCTTATCATTGCGGCGCTCGGCGACGGGAGGCACTTGGGAATGGAGCTGAAGTATTCGCATGAGCCGACTCCTCTGTCCACGGTCGCTCCCGTAAAACTGATAAAAGAGTTGCCGGAACATTTTATCGTCGCCAACGGGGACATTCTTACCGACCTTGATTTCCGAAAACTGTTCGACTTTCACCTCACCCATCCCGCCAAGCTCACGGTCGCAACCCACCAACGGACGGTTAAAATCGACTACGGCGTGTTAGAACTCCATGAGGACAAGAGAACCGTTCGAAACTTCCGGGAAAAGCCGTGCTATCATTTTACCGTTTCAATGGGTATCTATGTTTTCTCCCGCAGTCTCTTGGAAGTTATCCCGCCTGATACCCCCTTTGGCTTTGACGAACTCATGCTGGAACTTCTAAAACGGAAAGAACCGATTAACATCTTCCCTTACGAAGGCTACTGGCTCGATATCGGACGCCCCGAAGATTACGAGCGTGCCAATAGGGATATTGATAAAATCAAAGAGTTGATTGGAGAATAAAAGACAGGGCAAAGAGGGAACAACAACCTTACAACGTGGATGCCCAGAAAGCGATATAGGTATCAAAGGAACGGCGGACACACTCGATAAGAGGAGCCGGTTGTAAGTTGAATTTCTCCAGCTCCGAAACTTTCGCCCAGAGAAACTCACAGGTCGGTTCGAAACATTGAGATGCTTCCGGTACCGGCAAACCCGGGATGGAAACTTCAAAAAGTAAATTTATTTCATACTGCGCTCTCCCCTTCTCCTCCCATTCATGCTCCACCGCCCCAATGAAACGCTCAATCACCGCCTCCTTATGAAGCTCTTCCCTCAGTTCACGAAGCAAGGCATCTTCAACCCGCTCTCCAGCTTCAATATGTCCGCCCGGTAAGAAAGTGAAATCGTCACCTTCCGAGTGAGCCAGCAAAAGGAATCCATCAACCACAATGAAGGCACGAGCGAGATAATGAAAATGAGGTGCCATGACACCATCTCCTTTTTTACTTTCCGCTTGCAAGTCTCTCCACCTGTTGCCTAGCCATGGCGGTCAAAGTATCAGCATCGAGCCGCAGCAACTCGTGAGAATCAATACCGGCAGTTTCTTTGACTTGTCGGATTATTTTCATCCCGAGGTAATACCCCCCTCGGTAAGCATAGATATCATCCGGATCGGCGGCTAAAAACAGCTTTATGTCGGAACTTGAAGAACTGAAATTCTGCAAGAGAAAGCGGCTCAACCCTCTTTCCTCTTCCTGACAGCGGGCATACCAGGCAGCGGTATCAGCTTCCGAAAGAAAATCCGCCCACAGTGCGGTCAACTCATCAATTCCCAATATCTCCTGACTCAATAAGGTAGCGACACCTTCGGTAATGAGCTGACGGGAACAGAGCTTTTGTTCGTCGGACGTCCGAAAGTAAAAACCGGGCGAATATTGATAATGCAATCCGTGAACAATCTCATGGGTAAGAAACACATCGATTAACAACGGCGACGTATACGTCTCGACAGGGATCCAGACCACCGTCCTCTCCCCATCCCGAAAAGCATGACCGTTGGTTGTTCCGTGACCGACGAAAAGAACCATTTCAAGTGAAGAAATGTCAAACGACGACTCGGCAAACTTTTGTTCAATGGTTCCATATCGCTTAATAATCTCTTGGGTTCGCTCCCGTACCCATGCCTCGGTTAAGGAACGATCGAACGTACGACGAGGCGACCAAAAGCGATAATAATGAGCAAATAAAGCCGGATACTTGTTTTCATATGTCTGCTGGTCATCCCCATCCAAAACATGCTCGATAAACGACTCTGTCAGATTGTGAATCTTCATACGGGAGTCTCATCTACACAATACAACCGTTTTTTCATCCCTCCCAAAAGAGGTGTTTGTTCACTCCTCCTCCCAATCCTTCTATGGTACCACTATTTTTCTCTTCCAACAAGCACTTACCGTAATTTCTTTGACGATTCAGAAGAGAAGCCGATGTTATGACGACCAACGGCGCCGGCGTTTGGGCAGCGCGTTTGACCGAAGCAGGCGACTTTATCGGCACTCGACTCAGAATAAATACCGATGTGACGACTACCGACCAAATCAACCCGGCAGTGGCGTTTTCCTCGTATGAATATACCGGCAATACGGTCATTTTCGCGTGGGAAGATTACCGCAATTCCCCCGGAAATCCCGATATTTACGCCCGCTATATCAACTGGGAGGAACTTACCGCTTATCCCGGCGACCTCAATCTCGATGGTTCTATTGATATTTCCGACCTGACGTTTCTTATCGACTACCTGTTCCGCGAGGGACCGGAGCCGCCGGCGATGTCCACGGCTGATTTCGACCAAAACGGCTCCGTCAATGTTGCAGACATAACAGCCCTTGTGAACTATTTGTTCTTTTAGGGAGGATTTGACAGGAAAGCGATTTTGACGTATAATAAAAACGGCTACCAGTCAAGCGTCGAGAAAAGAGAGCGTGACGCCCTTTTTTCGAAAAAAGTACTCTCCCCCTTCCGATGGCTTTATCGGCAGGGGGAATTTTTTAGAGCTTTTTCCTCTGCCGAACCGCTTCAAACAGGCACACCCCGGTTGCTACCGAGACATTCAGGCATTCTACCGCTCCGAACATGGGAATAGAGGCTAAAAAATCGCACGTCTCCTGGGTCAAGCGCCGCAATCCCTTTCCTTCCGCCCCCATGACCAGCGCCAACGGGCCGGTTAAATCGACGTCGTAAAGAATCTGCTTCGCCCTGTCCGATGTGCCCACTAGCCAAATGCCGAGTTTCTTCAACTCTTTCAACGTCCGTGCCAGATTTGTCACCACCACAAACGGCACATGCTCCGCTCCGCCGCTGGCAATAGTGCGCACTGTCGGCGTCAAAGGTGCCGCTCTATCCTTGGGGGCAATCACGGCATGAACCCCGGCGGCGTCAGCCGTCCGCAAACAGGCGCCCAAATTATGGGGATCTTGAATGCCGTCAAGCACCAACAGGAAAGGCTGCTCCCGGAGATTGGCGAGCAAAGCGAAAAGCTCTTCCTCAGTGCGAGCCCGTACTTCTCCGCTGAGGTCGACGTGCTTGCTCTTTCTCACCGGTGGTGTGTGACTGTTTTTTCTCACAAATAATTTTCTCCGTCCGTTCGGACTATTATATTCATAAGGATGAAAAGATACAACAAAATTACCCTCTCCCAAACGGTTCACCGATGACGACACCGGCTTGGTATCACTCATTGCAGCAACGGATTGAGCAACACCTTGCTGATGTGCTCGACTGGCTGGGAATACCCTCCTCACCGTGCCGTATGGTGGAAATGGGTATCGGCAAAGGGATGCTGCTTTCCCTATTGGGGAAGAAGTTCCCAGCCGCATCTTTGGTCGGCATTGACAAAAATACCGATAAGGCTCAAGAAACCCTCTTACAGAAAAACCTCACCGATATTGAGTTGATTAAAGCGGACATACGCCGCACTTCCCTTCAACCGGCGAGTGCGGACTATATATTTTACTATAATCTTGTCCACCACCTTTCTGTCGATGACATCAAGCAAACATTTCTCGAGGCACACCGGCTTCTGACAAAAAAGGGAAAGATAATAGTCATCGATATCTCTCCCAGCCGGCACAGTAAACCTCAAGAACTGCTGAAAAAAGCCTACGATATTGAAGCGAAAGTCGAAAAATGGCTTGGTCGGGATGCCGAACACATCTTTGCCCCCGCATCGGTCAGCGATTTTTTGTCCGCCGTCGGCTTTCGGGTACTGAGGCGGAAAATCTTCCATGATAAGATGGTGACCTTACCACCGGAAGCCTGGCGGGCAATGAAAACGGGCATACTCGCTGCCTGCCGAAAACTCCCGGATGAGGAAAAAACAGTGGTAGAGCGAGAAATTGACGCTCTGGATAAGGAAATAGCTGCTTTCGGCTTAGCTTTGCTTCCTTCGTACGTTCTCTGTGCCGAGAAGCCATAACCGGCGAAAGACCGGCATTAAAAATAGTGCGAAATTGACTATTTACAACCAGCTCATATTATGTTATATAAAGCTCTTGCGGAATTCCGCTTTTTTTATTTAATGAGAAGCGCTTGTGATAATGGTGAGATATCGAAGCGTATGGAAAATGAGAACAACGGCTTAAAGTACAGGTTTGTCTAATGGCAAAATTTGAAAATCCTGATGATATTAAAGTTATTTTGGCAACCGACTGTGGCTCGACGACCACGAAAGCTATTCTGATTGAATACCACAACGGCGAGTATCGCTTGGTCGTTCGAGGCGAAGCTCCGACAACGGTGGAAGCTCCGTTTGAAGACGTGACAATGGGCGTCCTCAACGCCGTGGCGGAAGTGGAAGAACTATCGGGTCGAAAACTCCTCGACGAAAACGGAAAAATAATTTCTCCCGCCAAGGACAAGGTCGGTACCGACATTTATATCTCTACTTCTTCCGCAGGCGGCGGTCTGCAAATGATGGTGGCGGGCGTGGTTCGCTCGATGACGGCGGAATCCGCCGAACGCGCCGCCTTGGGAGCGGGGGCTATCGTCATGGACGTCATCGCCTCCAACGACAAACGTCTCCCCCACCAGCAGATTGAACGTATTCGCCACCTTCGTCCGGACATGATATTGCTCTCCGGCGGTATCGACGGCGGAACAACTACCCACGTGGTTGAAATTGCCGAACTCATTGCCGCCGCCGATCCTCGCCCCCGTCTCGGCTCGAGTTACAAGCTGCCGGTTATTTACGCCGGAAACAAAGATGCCACCGAGGCGGTTAAAAACACGCTCGCCGACAAGGTTGACTTGAAAGTCGTTCCCAATCTCCGACCGGTGCTGGAACGGGAAAACCTCGGACCGGCGCGGGAAGAGATTCACGAGCTGTTCATGGAACACGTGATGGCACAGGCGCCGGGATACAAGAAGCTTATGTCCTGGACGGATGCCCCCATTATGCCGACCCCGGGTGCCGTCGGCTTGATTATCCAGACCATTGCCGACCAGTACAACATCGAAGCGGTCGGTGTAGACATCGGCGGAGCCACCACCGACGTTTTCTCGGTGTTCCGTCCCGACGGCGAGTCACCGGTGTTCAATCGAACGGTGTCGGCGAATCTGGGAATGTCGTACTCCATTTCGAACGTCTTTGCCGAAGCTTCCCTTCCCATGGTAATGCGCTGGGTACCGTTCAAAATGGACGAGCGCGACCTTCGGAACCGGGTGAAGAACAAAATGGTACGACCGACCACTATCCCGCAATCGATGGAAGAATTGATTTTCGAGCAAGCCATCGCCAAGGAAGCGCTGCGTCTGGCGTTTATCCAGCATAAGAGTTTCGCCACCGTTTTGAAAGGGATTCAACAACAGCGAACCATCGCCGACGCCTTCGAGCAATCGGCGTCGGGCGCCACCATTGTCAACATGATGACTCTGGATATGCTCATCGGCTCCGGCGGTGTGCTCTCACATGCTCCCCGCCGTCAGCAGTCCGCTCTCATGCTCATTGATGCTTTTCTCCCCGAAGGGGTGACCCGCTTGGCGGTCGACTCTATCTTTATGATGCCGCAATTGGGTGTACTGACGGAAGTGCACAAACAGGCGGCGACGGAAGTATTCGTCAAAGACTGCCTGATTCACCTCGGTACCTGCGTCGCTCCGGCGGGAGTGCCAAAAAAAGGCGGTCCGGTCATGAAGTATACCATCGAGCTGCCTTCCGGTCCGGTCTCCGGGACACTGAATTATCTGGAGATGAAACGCTTCGAGCTGGGTATCGGCGACGACGGGCTGCCGGAAAAGGTCAAGGCGGTCTTCGAGCCCGAGCGGAATTTCGATGTCGGCGCCGGTAAAGGCAACCGTCTGGAAACCGAGCTGCACGGCGGAGTGGTGGGAATCATTCTCGACGGGAGAGGCCGTCCTTTCGACCTCTCCACCCTCAGTGAAAACGACCGGGTATCGTATTTGAAAAAATGGATGATAGAACTGGATATTTACCCTGCGGATAAGTTGAAGTGAGAAAACCGAAGATGAGAAGAAAACACATCATACTCGGGCTGCTCGTTTTACTGGTCGTGGTACCGGCATCCGTCGGTGCTTCTCAAACCTACGTCAGTTTCAAGGGGAATTTTTACATCTCCTATCCGGACGACTGGGCGCAGGTGAATTACGAGCTCGTCGATGCCTTCCTGCTGCGCAACAAAGCCGGTAAGACGATTCTCGATTATGATGCCGCTTTTGCCGTCAAGGATGCCCCGCAGTTCTTTTCGAAAGCGTATCTCATCCTCACGGTCGACACCGTCGGGGCATTCACTCAAAAACAAGTCGACTCGGTTCTGAAGAAATTGAGCCGGGAATTCGGAGAAGATGTCAAGTACTATCCGGTTGCGGACTTCCTGACCGATATCAAGACCAACACCCCCAGCTACAACAAGCAGACCAATACCATTTCCATTCTGAGCGACATCATCGAACAAGGCAAGGTCATCAAAAAGCATCTTCTTGTCATGAAGTTCTATGAGAAAGGCATCGCCAACTTTTATTTCTATTCCCCCGTTTCGACCTTTGAAGAAAACAAGAAAGTATTCGAACAAATCGTCAGCTCCTTTTCCACCGAGAATGTTGAAGCGGCCTTGCCAAAGGAAACGGTAAAAGTAGCTGACATTGAGATACCAGATGCAAGCGGACAAAATGAACGACAAGCTCGAAAGAAAATATACCTGTATCTCGGAGTGGCGTTGCTGTTGGTGATTCTCATCGTATTGCGCCGCCACTTCAAAAAGAAAAGATGATGAACCACGCTTTTATACAGGAAGGATAATCATGGCCCACGCGTATACGCCGGGATTGAAAGTTACCGAACAATTACTGGTTGAAAAAAGACGTATTCTCCCTCTTAAGGGTAAAGTGGTTGTAAACATTGGCGACAAAGTCAACCCTGACGATGTCGTCGCCCGCACCGAACTGCCCGGAAATGTCGTCCCGATAAACGTAGCAAACAAACTGGGCATCCCCCCGGAAGATATTTTTGACTTCATGGTGAAGAAAGAGGGAGACCCGGTCGAAGAAAACGAAGTTATCGCCATAAAGAAGTTCCCCATCATCAAAAGCTGGTCAACCACCTGTAAGTCGACCATCAGCGGAAGCATCGAGTCGATTTCGAACATCACCGGACAGGTGCTTCTCCGCGGCTTACCGATTCCGGTGGAAGTGAAAGCCTATATTCAAGGTGAGGTGACCGAAATCATCCCCGATGAAGGGGTGGTGGTCTCCTGTGTGGCAAGTTTCGTTCAGGGGATCTTCGGGATTGGCGGAGAAACGTCGGGCAATATCAAGGTAGTAACGCCGGACAACGCCACGGTACTTGACGAGCAGTTTATCACACCGGAGTTGAAAGATAAAATCATCGTCGGCGGCTCGCTGGTAACGGCGGCGGCGATGAAAAAAGCGATTGCTGTCGGAGTCCGCGGCATCGTCATCGGCGGTTTCGACGATAAAGACCTGCGCGACTTCCTCGGCTACGACATCGGGGTCGCTATTACCGGTTCCGAAGATATCGACATCACCCTCGTCGTAACGGAAGGCTTCGGTAAAATCACCATGGCGCAGAAAACGTTCGACCTGCTCAAACGGCACGAAGGAGAAATGGCGTGTATGAACGGGGCAACGCAGATCCGCGCCGGGGTCATCCGTCCCGAGGTGGTTATTCCTCACCCGGCTGAAAAAGCCGCCGAAGTCGAAGAAGAAAAAGCCACCATAGGAGGCTTGGCTATCGGTTCGCCGGTACGTGTCATTCGCCACCCCTATTTCGGAAGATTGGGAACGGTGGTGGATTTACCGGCGCCGCTTCAAAAACTCGAATCGGAATCGATGGCGCGAGTCCTGGAAGTAGAGTTCACCGACACCGGCGAACGGGCGATTGTCCCGCGCGCCAACGTCGAAATGATAGAAGGGTAAATAGGCTACAAGTTTTCGTATTATTCTCTTCCCCTGTGAAAAATGCCTCCCGTCCGGCAAGGGCGAGAGGCATTTTATTTGTCGCATCAGGATAATCGTTACATGCTGTCGTGCGCCATACTGTCGGTCATATGCTCCTGCATGGTATCGACGGCGGAGTCCAAACGAGTGCTGTCCATCGTTTCGGCTTTCTTCACTTCGGGCGGCTCTTTCCCCATGTGTTCGGAGCTTTCCTTTTTCCCGCACCCGATACCGATGGCGCTTATCAAAGCACCGGCAGCCAATATCATCGCAAACTTCTTCATGTTCAACCTCTTCTTTCTTCTTGAAGTCCTTTTCTCTTGTGAGAATGAAAGATATTTCCCGCATCGATGTCGTCAAGGGAAATTTGTTTCATATTTTTGGTGAAATCATCGTAAAAAGGTAAGGGAGAAGTTTCGGCGGTTTTTGTTGACCGACGACGATTTCTACCTATTTTCGGGAAAAATGAACAGGTTCGTCAGGAATGTCGGCTTGTGCGAAGCGAAAACGATAAAACCAATAATGTGTACAAACAGGTATGAATTACATGATAACAGCAAGTATCTTTTCCGGTTCGGTGTGGAAAATAATAGGTCAATCCTCGGCCTTCGGTATCATTATCCTTTTGGTTCTAACCGCCATGTCGTTTGTTTCCTGGGTCATTATCTTCCACAAGTGGCGGCAATTCAAAGCGGTCGACCGTGACAGCAAAGCTTTCTTACATACTTTTCGTCGCAGCCGTCAACTCTCCGAAGCGGTCGGGCAAGCCAAGTCTCACGCTGATTCTCCCTTGGCAAGAATCTTCACGGCGGGATACACCGAATTGCGCAGCCTGTTTGAGATAAAAAACGAAGGAGGAGCTCTTCAGGAGAAGACCCGTTCGTTGGATGCCAACGACTTTGAAATCCTCGAGATGACGATGGAAAAAAATCTTACCGAGGAGATGGGTAAGCTTGAGAAAAAAGTCATCTTTCTGGCAACCACCGCCAATTCCGCTCCTTTTATGGGCTTGTTGGGCACCGTCGTCGGCATTATGGACTCGTTCTGGTCTATCGGCGAGCGCGGTTCCGCCTCGCTGGCAATCGTCGCCCCCGGCATTGCGGAAGCCTTGCTGGCGACCATCGTCGGCTTGGGAGCGGCTATCCCTGCCGTTATCGCTTTTAACTGGGCAAACAACAAGTTGAAGTTCATCAACGACTATTGCAACAGCTTTATCTTGGAATTTCTTGCCCGCGCCAAGAAGGAGTCACTCTGATGCGCCGACCGAAACCGCGGACATACAAAGCGCTTGCGGACATCAACATTACCAACCTCGTGGACGTGGTGCTGGTGCTGTTGATTATCTTCATGATTTCGGCGCCTCTCCTTCAGTCCGGTATCGAAGTCAACCTTCCGAAAACCAAAGCGGCGGCAATTGAAGAAGAAGCGGAAGGCATCGTCGTCACCATCGACGCCAAGGGGGGAATATATGTCAACGACGTCTGGACCCGCCCCGAAAATTTCGAAAAAGCGCTCAAAGAAGCAATGAACGCTAAGAATACCGCCAACGTCTACCTCAGGGGAGATTCAGCGGTGGCTTACGGAGTGGCAATCGACGTTATCGGACGATTGAAAGATATGGGTATCGAGTCGATCGGCTTGGTCACGGCACGACACGAAAAAAGCGGCAGGAGCGGTTCTCGACGGTGATGACATGAAACAGGATATCTTATTGTCATTGCTTTTGCATCTCATTATTATTGCGGCAACCATGGTGATAGCTCCTTTTGAAATAAAAAAGAATTACCCGTATGACGAAGTCATCCGTGTCTCTCTAACTTCTCTCCCCCAGCGGCAACTTCCCCCGGTGCAACCTCAAGCCATCCCCCCCACCCCTATCCCCGAAGCGCTGACTGATGTTCTCCCGGAGATTCCCATCGACGCTCCTTCGACCGTCAAAAAAGCTGCGACGTTAACCAAGAAGAAAAAGCCGAAAAAGAAAAAACAACCCGCTCCTCAAAAAACCGTGTCCCCGGCAACCAACCAAACCGAAAAGACCGAACAAACGATTGAAACGCCCGCCACCGGCAGCGGCTCTCCTTTCCAGGGAGCAACCATCGACAACGCTTCCTTCAACTATCCGTACTGGTTCACTCAAGCATTCAATAAAATCGCCGGTAACTGGCGAAACCCGGTCATGTACGACGGGACGTTGGTCTGTGTGGTCTATTTCCAGGTGCTCCGCTCAGGACGAGTGATAGATTTGAAAGTCGTCGAGCCGTCCGGCATTCCCGCCTTCGACAGAGCGTGTCTTCAGGCAATCGAACGCTCCGCCCCCTTCCCTCCGTTGCCGCGGGAGTTCCGGGATGAAATCATCGGCATAACCGTACCCTTCAAAAACAGGTAATTGATGTATCCATGATGAAACGAACGTCTCTGCTCATAAGTATAGTTTTGACTCTCCTTTTCACTGCGCCGACGAGCGTCAAGGCGCAAGGCGACTACGTCCGCAACATTTTCTTCGACACGATTACGGGAGGGTTCCAGCCGACCAAAATCGGGGTCGATGAAATGAAATATATCGGCACTCAATATATCACGGCAAAAGATTCCACCCTTATGACGTATGTAACCAGAATCGTGCAGAATGACGTGGACTTTTACGCCGACTTCGAGCTGGTGCCGATTGATACCTTCTACCTGCGGGTCTACGAAATTGTCGAACTCGACCTCTTGGGCTGGCAACGACTGGGAGCAACGTACCTGGTCAAATTGGAAGCGGAATTCCCGGGGCGAAACCTTCGCGTACGATGGCGCCTGTTCGATACCGCCCGAAAACAACAGTTCGCCAAAGGCGTCCAAGAAGAACCTAAAGAACTCTGGCGTGAGTTGGGACACGACATTGCCAACGAGATCGTCCGCGTCTTGACCGGCGAGAAAGGAATCTTCCGTACCAAAATAGCCTATATCAAAAAAATTCGTAACGCCAAAGAACTTTTCATCGCCGACTACGACGGCGCCAACGAACGGCAACTTACTCATACCGGATCCATCAACCTCTCCCCCGCTTTCTCTCCCGACGGGAAAGAGATTTATTTTACAAGTTACATGGACGGCGACCCGCAGTTGTACAAAGTGACCATCGCCAACGGCAAAATCACCCGCGTTGCGAGCTACCCCGGCATAATCGCCGCTCCTGCGGTTTCCCCCGACGGACAGGAAATTGCGTGCGTTCTCACCAAAGACGGTAACTCTGAAATTTACGTGCTGGACACCAAAGGAAGAATCATCAAGCGGCTGACCTACCATTGGGCGATAGACACCTCGCCTACCTGGTCTCCGGATGGGCGTTTCATCGCCTTTTCTTCCGACCGGTCGGGGTACCCGCAAATTTACATTATGAACTCCGACGGCTTGGATGTTCACCGCTTGACTTACACCGGCGGCTATAACGATTCTCCCGTCTGGTCCCACCGGAGCGACCGCATCGTCTTCGTCAGCCGCACCAAATCGGGGCGGTTCGATATCGCTTCGATTGACACCTCAGGCACCGATTATCGCATTCTTACCGAAGTCGGTATGAACGAAAATCCCCATTTCTCACCCGACGGGAAACATATTATTTTCACCTCTACCCGTCTCGGCTCACCCGACATTTACACAATGGACGTAACGGGAAGAAAACAACGACGCCTGACCAAAACCGGTACCTGCAGCAACCCGGCATGGGGTCCCATTCCTCGATAAATTGAAGAGAAATCAGGGGTAGGAGTTACGGGCTCCTTCTCAGAAGCACGCCGGAGGCGGCGGTCCTTCTCCAAAGAGGTAAGCGGCAAGGTAGGTCAAGTCGGCGACGTTGATGCTTTCCTCGCTGTCGCCGTCGACGTTGGCTTCTTTCGGACAAGGAGGAGTTTCTCCTCCTTTGAAGAGATAATTTACTAACCTCGTTAAATCGGCAACGGTCACCACGTCACCGGCATCCCCATCGACATTGCCGCGCTCTTCCACACAACAACAGGCATCTCCTACCCCGTCGCCGTCGGTATCCGCTTGGTCGGGATTGTAATTGTCAGGACAATTATCGAGGGGACAATCGTTTTCCGGAAAACCGGGATTACCGTATCCGTCACCGTCGGTGTCGGTACAGGAATCGCAGGCATCGCCTATTCCATCCGCGTCGGCGTCGCCTTGCCCCGGATTGAATACGGACGGACAATTATCCGTGCCGCACGTGTTGGACGCAAAACCGGGATCGCCGAAGCCGTCGGAGTCGGTATCGGTACAATTATCACAACTGTCGCCTACACCGTCGGCATCGTAATCTTCCTGTGCGGGATTGAACCGGCTCGGGCAGTTGTCATCCCAGTTGGGCAAGCCGTCCCCGTCAGGATCGTTGAGCAAAACCGTCACCGTGAACGAACAGCTATCGGTGTTGCCGGATTGGTCTTCGATAACGGAGCTGACAAGCGTCGTACCGATAGGGAAGAAAGAACCTGACGGCGGCTCAACCGTGACGTTCGGATGCGGACAATTGTCCTGAGCGATTATCTCATACTCGACTATGGCTCCGTACAAGCCGCTGTCGTTATAGATGACCATATCATCGGGGCATTGTATCTCCGGCGGTTCGATGTCGTTGACGGTCACTGAAAATTGACAGGTATCGGCATTGCCGGTGCTGTCGGAAACTATCACCTGCACCGGAGTGGCGCCCACCAAAAAGAACGAGCCGGAGGGCGGATCTTCGGAGATAGTCACGTCGGAACAATTGTCGGTCGCCGGTATCTCATATATCACGGTCGCGCCGCACTCACCCGGTGAATTGTCAACCACCGTATCGGAAGGACATGACACAGCCGGCGGTTCCGAGTCTACTACCGTGACGTAAAACGAACATATATCGCCGTTCCCGTCCCCATCGACCGCCATGCAGGTAACCTCGGTTACCCCTAACGGGAAAAAAGAACCGGACGTCGGAGTACAATGAAAAGACCCGCCGCAATTTTCTATCATGGTGGTCGTATAGAACACGTTCGCTCCGCACTGTCCCGGCTCCGTTGCCACGGTTGTATCGGAGTTACAGACAAGAACAGGAGGTACGGTATCCTTTACCGTAACGGAGAAATGACAGGTATCGGTATTTCCCGCCGCATCGGTAGCCACGCAAGTGACAGGGGTTGTCCCCAAAGGAAAGAAGTCGCCCGACGCCGGGGTACAACTGATGGAAACCGAGGAACATTCGTCCACCGCCGTCGCTTCAAAATAGACCACCGCCCCGCATTGGCCGGAATCGATGGGCACCGTCGTATCCGGCGGGCAAAACGCCGCCGGAGGCTCCATATCAATACTGGAGACCACGCCTCCCCCGTTGTAAAAATCAATCATCCGCTGAACGCCGTTACTGTCGGTCACGCACTCATCCGGCGCTCCCAGCCGGGTCGGCAAGGTCGTATCAAGCGTAATTTGTACCGGTACGCCGTTGTCGACATCATACACGTCGGAAGAAATGTAGAGAACATCTCCCAAGCGAGAGGAAACGGTATTATCTCCGCAGTCGTACCACATCCAGTAGATTTTCAGCGAATCACCAATGAGGGCGGGGTTATCCGGTATCCAAAAACGCAGACGGGCGATTTCTCCCGAAGAGTCGGCAAAGCAGGTCGGATGCTGCGAGCCATTGGCGATATCGGCAATGGAAACCAGATGAAGGCAGTTAATTCCACAAGAGGAGTAGGAAAAAGATTCCCACCCACAGTCAACCAGCAGTTGCCCCATCTCTGCGGAATAAAAAGTAAGGTTGGTATCATATTTCAACGTTAGGTCATATCCTCCCATCTCAAGCGGCGGATTGGAGTTCTGGAGCATGAGAGAAATATCGACGTAGTCACCCAAAAAGGCACAATGAGACCACTCCACATGAATGGCAATTTTAGAAAAAACCGGGGCGGAACTCAGGAAAAGAATGACAATTGTAAACCAGCGTACCCTTTTCACTTCTCCTCCATCAACATCCGACGGATGCCAACATAATGTAAGATAACATATTGAACCGCTTGAGAAAACAGAAATCTCGACCAAAAGCGGCTCTATGCCTTTATTTTCACTAAATCGGTCAAATCGTTTCCTTCGTGAACCGGTGAGTGCGGAAAATCGGCGGAAATTTGTGATATGACAAAAAAGTTCAAACTTGACACCGTTCATCGCGAGGGATATTGTGGATAAGTAGAGGAGACAAGAATGAGTAAGAAAGTATTTCTGGCTTTTATCCTGTTGGCGATAGTGATTGGGGTGGGATATTTCAGGTCACTGCGGGAGAAAGAAAAAACCGCTACCGCCTACCAAAAAGGAAAAAGCGAAGTTGAACAGCAATTGTCTCACGTTGCCGAATCCGCCATCGACTCTATCAAACATCTCATTGAAAAACAAGAACTTGAAGCGGCGCGACGGCTCTGGCAACGGCAGCTTGCCTATAGCTTCTCGCTCGATTCTTTGATAAAGGAAGTGGAAAACGAAAAAGCCAAAAGCGATTCCCTTCTTGCCCTTATCAACTCCTCTCAGCCTTCCCCCAAAAACGCCGGTAAGAAAGTAAAGAACAAGGTGCTCGCCAAGCATCAGCAAGCGCTGGACTATTATCGCAAGAAATATCAATCCCTTCCCAAGGACTTGTCGCCATACGAGAAGGAGGTGGCAGTTAAAGAAATACGTGAAGAAACGGCACGGAAGTTTTCTTTAACCTTGGATGAATTCGATAAGATCAGGAAGAAAAGCAAATTAGACTACTAAGGACGACATCAATGGGGACTCGCGAGAAATTTGAATTCACGGAAGTGCTTGTCGACAAGTTGTTTCTTGAGTCCTTTGCCAATGAACAGTCAGCCTACCACTCAAACGGCGAGGTTCCCGTCAACAATTACTACGATAAGTTCAAAAGCCGCTTAAACTGGCATATCAATCATTCCCTCTCCCCCCGCCAAAAACAAGTCATCAAATATTACCTATCCGGGAAAAAAGAGCGGGAAATTGCTCGGATCCTGGGTATTAAGCAACAAGTGGTGAATATTTATAAGCATAGAGCAATTAAGAAGTTACACAAATTATTAGCAACATAGGTGTATGTCAAAGAGGTATTAATTGAGAGGACGACTTCAGTACGTACCTGGTAATGTACCCGCATTCTGCCTAAACGCAGAAAATGTTGCTCGTGATGTGTCTTAAGGAGGTGGTATCTGAAAAAATAAGCAAGCATGTCCCCCCACATGTGAAGACAGTTTTGTAATCAACGATGGGGCGGGGGAGGGAACAACATAAGGAGTGATATCATGCCGAAGAGGAAAGTAGTTGCAAGTCTTGCCAAGAAAGGCGAGAAAAAGTATTGGCATCCTTATAGCTTGCAAGGTCTTCAACCAAAAAAGTTCACGGCTGTGGTAGGCAAGATCCTGCGGGGTAAGTATGAACTCATTTCGACGAAAACTCATGGCAGGATCCAGCCCAGCCAACCGGCGTGAAGTAAAAATGACAGCTACCTAAAAATATCCTCCAAGCACATTGAGTAATGAGCGGGACTTGCCGTACGTAAGTCCCGTTTTTCTTATCCCATTCCACTCAATAGCTTCCCCCTCTTTATCAAAAAATGGGACACTTTTTTTTCATAAGAGTATAAAGCTCAAAGAAATTACCTTGACCGGTGAGAGCGTTTGAGTTTTTTTGACGCAACATCGGAAAGACACAAGAAAAGGCGTCTTTAAGAGAAGGCAATAACGACCAAGCAACGGAGCCGAAAAAATATGGCAGGAAAACAAGCGCTCATTATCGTCGTGCTGGCAACGGTTCTCGGACTGACGGTAAACCTCTTTTCTCCCGCCAAGATTCCATACGTCGGAGCGTATCGCTCGATTTCCGATTCCGGGGATCCGGTGGTGCCTCCCGCCGCCATGCCGGGCGATCCGCCTTTCATCGGAGTGGATGTCGCCCAACTTGAGTACAATGCGGGCAATGTTCTTTTTGTCGATGCGCGGGAACCGGAAGAATTTGAATGCGGTACCATTGCGGGAGCTATCAATGTTCCGTTTGACTATCTCCCCGACGACAACCTTGAACAATTTTTCGACTCGACTCTGAACGTGCCGAAAGACTATCCGATTATTACCTTCTGTTCCGGTGAGGAATGCGATCTCTCCCTCCAACTGGCACGAAATCTTCAAGCCTTCGGGTATACCAACATTTCCATCTTCTTCGGAGGATGGCGGCAATGGAAAAAACTGAATCTGCCGATTGAAAGGAGACGCCAATGCGACGGGTAATCGATAACGATTATTTCACCATGCTCTCCCGCCTTATCGTCGGTCTCCTGTTCATTTATGCTTCGTATTATAAAATCATGGACCCCGGCTCCTTCGCCAAGTCCATCTGGTATTATCACCTGATACCGGGAAACCTGATAAATTTGATAGCTCTCATCCTGCCCTGGGTGGAGCTTCTCTGCGGGCTTTTCTTGATTTTCGGGATATTCTATCGCGGAGCGGTGCTTCTCATTTTTTTGATGGTGGCAATATTCATTCTTGCCCTCAGCAGCACTATCATTCGAGGTATCGACATCGATTGCGGCTGCTTTAAGGCGGCAAAAAGCGCCACCGAATCGGCATGGAAATCTCTCTTGTTCGATGTAGGCTTGATGATTTTGACTCTTCAGCTCTTGCTGAGTCGTTCCAAACGGTGGTTGCTTCTCCCTTCTCGACAATAAAGAGCTCTTTTAGAGCATCCGTATTAGTCGAGTACGTGAGGAGTGATGAGAATTATCAAATCGGTCGTCGTCTTCTCTTTGGACTTATTGGTAAACAAGAGCTTTCCCAAAACCGGGATGGAACCCAATAAGGGAAGTTTTTGCTCTTGAATAATCTCGTCTTCCTTCAGCAAGCCGCCCAGTGCAGCCGTTTCGCCGTCGTCAACGGTAATCACGGTGGTGATTGACCGAGAGGTTGTAATCGGCTTCTTGTTCTCCCCCGTCCCGGAAAATCCGATGATGTCCTCCACCTTCGGAGAAACTTCCATCGTTATCTTGCCGTTCTCATTGATGCGCGGAGTTACCCGGAGGGAAATACCTATCTCCTCGTCCTGGAACGTCACGATATCCTGGACAATTGCTCCCTCACTGAAACGATTCAAGGTCGGTATCGGCACGACGGTTTCCACTTTGATGACCGCCTCGTGATTTTCCAGCGTCGTGATGTGGGGGTCGGATATGAGCTTGCTGTTGCCGCTTTGGTTCAGCAAATCCAATACCACCCGCATTTGGCTGACGGTCAACGTCCCCCAGGTCCACGTGCCGGAATTCAAATCATATTCGCCGGTCACCCCGCTCAGAGATGAAGAACTGGTCGAATCTCCCTCAGAGGTTGCCCCAAACACCGTTTCGAGCGAAGTAGGCCAGGAAAAACCGAGCTTGGATTGGCTGTCGACCTTGTTCTCGATGATTTTCACCTCTATTGAAACCATGCGCTCCGGTTTGTCGATAGTTCTAATGAGCTCTTCCAGCATTTCGACGACATACGGGAAATCGGTGACGATTATCTTGTTGGCTTGATATTTCTTGCTTCCGCCTTTGTTATCCGTCGCATCGTCGAGGATAATGACGCTCCCCTTTTCCGAGAGGCGCTTTTCCAGAGCTTTCTTCGCCGTCAACGGCTTGATATAGCGAAGGGTTATCATTTTGGAAACCAACTCGTCGGGAGCATCGACTTCAATCGGTTTGACGACGATGACATCGTTTTTCAAGTAGTAGTTGTATCCCAAAGGAGACAAAATGGTGTTCAACGCCGTCGGAAGGTCAACGTCGTTCAGCCGCACCGAGACATCCGCTGAGACGTCACCGGAAATAACCAGATTGAGATTGTTCTGCTGTGCTATCATCTGGAGTACCATGGTCAGCGGCACTTCTTCCAGCTCCAACGACAATTTTTCCGAAGAGCTCAACCCCGCCGCTTCGCACAAAAAGGGAAACACCGACAATATCACCAGGAGAGAAAGTATTCTCCGTACCCGCTTGCTCATATCCTCATCCTTTGGAAATCGTTAACGTCAATAATGAGCCGTTATGCTCCAGAACCACTTCTTTTGGTTTTATCGACACAACCGTGGCATTGTTTACCACATCCCCGATCCGTACCGGCCGGTTATTGACAATCGCCAACGGTGCTTGGGAATTGAAAACAATCCCGGACAGATGCCAACCCGGCGTATGGCTTACCACTTCCACGACTTGCGCCTGTACCCGGAACGGATCGTCTCCCCACGGTTCTTTTGATTTTTGCTCGATATTAATCATCTTTGTCAAGGGAGGGGTTTTAACCGGCGGAGCCGTCTCTTCCAACAGTTCCGTTCCGGTATCCGACCTCTCACCGGAGCCTTTACTCCGCTTGGAGGGGAAGTTGTATATCCCCCAAATGACGGCAAGCACCAGCACCGCATAGAGCACTTTCTTTCGCTTTTGCTCGCTCATACCTTTTCCCCGAAATTCCCCAACAAGGCGTTAAAACTCAACTCAAAACGAAGATTGACATCCCCGCCCCGAGAACCGGTGATTTTACAGCGATTAATCACCCGAAAATAATTCGATTGTTCGACAATTTTCAAAAACTTTCCGAAATCGACGTAATCGCCTTTCAGTTTGAGCGTCAGAGACAAAAACTGTGGGGTCGTCGAGTCGGGCACCATCCGGTTGAGCAACAGCAACTCTTCCACTGGCGGCGTAATCTCGGTAATCTCCAATCTTTGCTGGCGGGCTTGAGTATCGAGCTGCTCGAACAGCCGCAAGATATCGTCCTTGGCAAAGAGGTTGGTGTTCAGTTCGCTTCGCTTTTGCTCCAGTTGCCGACTGAGTCGGACGAAGCGCGGAAGTTCGCTCATAATCCGATTGTAGTCGTCCAACTGCTGTTGGGCTTTTTGGATTTCCAGCGCCAGTTGCTGTCGTTGCTTATGAATAGGCGTATAAAGGAACAGAAACCAGCCCAACACCAAAGCCCCACCTATCGATGAGTATGCCAGCACCCGCTTCTTCATACAATCCCTTTCATCATTATCTGGAACTCCATTTCAAACCCTTCCCCCACCTGCTTCTTGTCGTAGCGCACCAGATTGACATTCTCAAAAAACGGAGAAGCGTTCAGGTTCTCGACATACTCGGCTAAAATGACTTCCGGCGGGATATCGTTTGAAGTCACCAAGCCTTGTAAGGTAAGATTAGCGCTCGAATCGACCGGACGGTACTCCACATCGTACAATCGAACGGCCGGCGGCGTTATCAACGACAGTTCTTTCAAGTTCAAGTGGAAGTAACTCGGCTCCTTCTTCGCCCGTTCGAGGTAGGCTTGGTAGGTAGTGATTTTGCGCTTCAAGATATTATAGGTGCCGTACATATTGGAATTCTTAAACTCTTCCACTTGACGGGTGAGGGTCAAAAGCTTGTTCTGAATTATCATCGTATCTTGCTTCAAAAAGAACCAGCTCGTTATTAAGCCCAGCAGCAATACTACCAGAGAGAGGCGACCAATAAGATCAACTTTTCTTTTCTTCCGGCGGAGACGATCTTCCTCGGGAAGACAATCCCCCAACCGAACATCACAGGTTGCCGCCGCCAACGCCGGCAAACAGACCGGTAAAATTTCCAGAAAAGCCTCATCCTTCGAAGAAACAAAATCCAGTTTCTCGACGGGGAAACGCTCAAAGGCAATGCCGGTGTTGGTATTCAGCTTGTCCAACAACTCCTCGCTGTAGGTCAAGTCGCCGTAGACATATATTCTCTCCGTCAAACTCTCCGGGTACTGACCGGTGTAATAGTCAAGCGACGTTTGAATTTCCGAGGAGAGCTGCTCGGCAAACTCCTCGAAGCTTGCCTCGTTTCCTTCTTGCGCCAAAAATGAAGTGCCGATCGGACTGATGTGGAAAAACTCCAGCATCATGCCGTGATAGAACGATATCTCCGTATAATTTCTATCGATATTGATAACAGAGTAATGGTTGTTATCCTCAAAATCGGCGAGATGAGTCAGTAGGTAACCGACCACATCATAGTTGTAATGGACGGCACTGACCTCGATTTTCTTCAAACGGAATGGCTTGAGGTTTTCTTCGACATACCGCTTGATAGTTGCATACAGGGCTACTTTATAGCGATCGGTGTTTCCGGCTCCGGCTCGGAATAAGGCCCGATAATCGTAAATATTTTCTTCTTCATGAAAAGGAATCTGACGGGTCACCTCGTACTTGATGGCGGCATCAAGGTCATTGCCTTTCAACATGGGAATACAGACAGTTCGGAATGCCGTCTCCCTACCGGAAATGGCAAGGGTCACCCGAGAGCCAATCTGCGCATATCGATCGACAAATTCTTGGATTAAACCGGAAAGGAAATCGGCTTTTTCTTCCGGGCTCCGCAGGTCCAGCGGGATATAAACTTTTCTGACATCTAAAATTCTCTTTTTCTTTCCCCAATGTGCAACCGCCGCCATTTGGATGGAATTATCATTGATGGAAAAAGAGAGTCGTCTCCCGAAATAAAAAGTACGCTTCGGGCGAATAAGCTGAGCAGAAAAGGTCTCGTTCTGGTCGTCGGTACGTTCAATAGTATCGGCATCCTTCGACGGAACGATCTTCTTTTTAATTTCTTCAGCTTTTTCTTTCAACCCAAGCATGAATATCCTCGTTAGAACGTAATGATGAGACTATCCGACCCGCCGACTGAGATAATTCGCCGGTTTGCCGGATCGTAAACGTACGCCGTACCCCATGCATCCGTCAAATAGTTGCCGTTGGTGCTGTCGATGTAGGGACCGTTCCAACCCAGACGGGTCAGCTTGTCATAGGTTGCGACTGAGTCCGGTTTCACTGCCAAATCAACCAATTGCGAAGGTAAGAAACCGACGTCTCCTTCAAACCCTCTTTCTACGTATTGTCCGCCTGAGATGACATCCGGGTTACCGACCAGGGCTCGTTTCAGCACCATCATTTCCTTTTTGGTGGCGTTGATTTTCGAGTTCTCGGACATATTCGAAAACTTAGGGACCGCGATGGCGGCAAGAATCCCGAGCACGACAATGATGATAACAAGCTCGACCAGAGTGAAACCACTCTGGTCGACCTGTTTGTGCTTATGTTTCCGGTTGTTCATCCGCATAGACCGTTCACCGATTACTCAGTGATTACCACTGGTTCTCACCGACGGTGTTGGTATTCGCCCAAATTTCTCCTGTGCTGGCAAGGTATGCCCATCCCCCGCGGGTTCCGACAATTGTCCCCTTCGTGACCCCGGTCACGATGGAATCGGGAGCGTTGCTTTCGGATTGATACGGATTCGGAGGAATTCCTTGAGCCATCACCACCCCCGGCGTCTCAAGCTCGGCAAGAGTCGGCCATGTGGCGGTACCGGTTTGTACTGCTTGATTGGCGTAAAAAATTGTTATTCCCGAACGGAGAGCCCCAAGTGCGCTTCGGCAAGCCGCTTCCTTCGCTTCCCCAGACATATCCTGGTACTTCGGAATCGCGACAGCCGCCAAAATTCCAAGAACAACAATGATAATCACCAACTCAATCAGAGTAAAGCCCCCCTGACGAGTGTGTCTCAAGCGCATTTCGCACCTCCTAAGTAATTGATTGCTTCAAGCCAGTATTCATTCCTCATATCGGTAAAAAATGCCGATAATTTACGTTTTCATCCCCCCTTGAATACGCTGATGAGGTTCCACATCGGCAGGAAAATGGCAAGGGCTAACACCAAGATAAACAAGCCGATAATCAAGGTGAGCACCGGTTCCAAAATCGAGGTCAAATGCCGGGAAGTATACTGAACGTCCTTGCTGTAGTGCATGCTTATCTCATGGAGCATCTTGTCAAGAGAACCCGACTCCAAGCCGATAGCCATCATTTGCAGCGACATCTCGGGAAAGTAATCGAACTCCTTGGATGTCAAGGCGCTTTCTTTACCTTCCCGGAAGATTTTCCCGAATTTCTTAATCTCAAGCCCGATAGCGCTGTTTTTCACCGAATCTTGCAGTACTTCCAACGACTTCACAATCGGCAATCCGGACTGGAAGAGGATCCGAAACATCATGGTAAAACGAGCGACATTCCCCTTGATAATGAGATTCCCCAAAATAGGAACTTTCAGCAGCTTCCTATCTATCCAGAGCTTTCCTTTTTCGGTACTCATAACTTTTTTCAAGGTGAAAATAGAGCCGACAACCAATCCCAAGACTACCATCCAGTAGTCGGTAAAGAAGTTGCTGATGGCAATTATCACCCGAGTCGGCAAGGGGAGCTGGGCACCGAAGCCTTCGTAAAAGCCGACAAACTTGGGAATTACATAGGTCATCAAAACCACGAACGCAACCGCAATAGCAAAAATAACAATAAGCGGGTATCGAATCCCTGACTTAATTTGGCGGGAAAGCTCCATGTCCCGTTCCAACAGAGAAGCCAACTCCTCCAGAATTTCTTCCAGCTTCCCCGCTTCCTCCCCGGCGGCAACACAGGAGATATAGACGGGCGGGAAAAGTCCGTCAATGTTCGCCATAGCTTGGGAAAGCTGCTTACCGGATTGGACATCATGACGGATATGCTCAATTGCCTGATTGAAGCGGCTCCCCTTGGGCCCGATTTGCATGATACTCAACGCCCGTAACATAGGAATACCGGCGCGATACATCGTCAGGAGATTATGGGTGAACAGGATGAGGTTATCATAGTCGGTTTTCCGGAAAAAGCCCAAAAGAGAGAAAGGACGCTTTTTCTGAAAAGGCGTAATGGAGATGGGAATCAAGTTCTGTTGCGAGAGGTAATCGACCACTTGCTCCGGCTTTTCCGCCGTAAGGATTCCCTCTCGCGATTCCCCGTCATAGGCGACGGCGCGATATTTATACTGCACTGGCATGAGTAACCGTTACCGTTGCTTTCCCGTCCGGGTAGTGATAATCTTCAATGTTGTAGGTTTGCTTGAGCAGTTCTTCAAGGCTGATAATTCCCTTCCGAAGCTTCTCCAAGCCCATTTCAAAGAGAGGGATATAGCCGTTCTTTCGAGCCTCGTCTTTAATCTGATTTATCGAGGCTTTTCTCATAATCAATTCCGAGATGTAGGGCGTTATTTCGATGAATTCAAAAATACCCGTCTGCCCCTTGAAGCCGGTATTCCGGCAGTGCGGACAGCCGACCCCTCGTTTGAACTCAAACACATCCGCCAACTCCAACAGCCCGGCTCGCTGCAAAACCGAATCGGCGGGACGGTAGGTCTCGCGACATTCGGGGCAATTGACCCGCACCAGGCGCTGTGCCAAAACCCCTTTTAACGCCGTCGCCACCAGGTAATCTTCCAGCCCCATATCGATAAGACGGGCGATAGTCGAGGGGGCATCGTTGGTATGAATGGTGGAAAAGACCAAATGTCCCGTCAGAGCGGAGCGTACCGCCATTTGCGCCGTCTCTCTGTCACGGATCTCCCCTATCATAATGACATCCGGATTCTGCCGGAGAATCGAGCGAAGAGTCGACGGAAAGGTCAAACCGGCTTTCTCGTTAATCTGAATTTGGATGATGAGCGGCAGCGAATACTCCACCGGGTCTTCGACGGTAATGATATTTTTCTCAATGGAGTTGATCGCCTGCAGGGTGGCATACAACGTCGATGTTTTTCCGCTGGAAGTCGGTCCGGTGATGAGAACCATCCCCTCCGGCTTGCGGATAACATTCCGCCACGCCCGCTCCATCTTTTCGCTGAAACCCAACTGCTGCAAGGTCAACAGGAGATTGCGACGATCGAGAATACGAATTACGATTTTCTCTCCGTGAATAGTCGGCAAGGTCGAAACCCGCAAGTCGATGTTGGAACCATCGACCGTCATCATAAACCGTCCGTCCTGCGGCAAACGTTTTTCGGAGACGTCAAGGTTAGCGGCGATTTTTATACGAGAGATCAACTCGTTCTGCATGGATTTCGGCGGCGCCGCTTCTTCCCGCATGACGCCGTCAATCCGGTAGCGAATCCGTAAGCGGGTCTCTTCCGGCTCGATGTGAATGTCCGACGCTCGGTCTTTGACCGCTTTGGTAATGAGAAGATTGACCAGATTGGCAACGGCGCTCTCCCCCGCCATGACGGAAGTCTGCGGAATCGCCTTGGTCACCGCTTCAATTTCCGTCTTGGAACCGATAAGATTGTTCAGCGAATCGGCGACCGAATAATACTGGTCAATGGCATCTTTGATTTCAGACGAGCTCGCCACCGCCCGCTTGATGACCCTGCCGGTACGGTATTTTATCTCATCTATGGCGATAATATTAAGCGGATCGGCCATCGCAATGGTCAGCGCCTTGCCGATTTCAAACACCGGAATAAGAGTGTACCGTCGTGCCAGCTCCACCGGCACCTGCCTGACTACTTGCGGATCGATAACCATCGACGATAACGTCAAGCGAGGGATGGAAAGACGTTCCGAAATGGTATCGATGAGCTGATCCTCGGTAATATAGCCCTTTTCGACAAGGATTTCCCCCAAACGGCGCCCCGTAACCGTTTGCTGTTTCAATCCCTCTTCCAGTTGCTGGGGAGTAATATATCCTTTTTCCAGCAGGAGTTCGCCAATTCTCTTCTTTGCCATTGAATCCGACTTCGTCTTAAAAGTTCGTGTCACTATTTTATCGGATTAAACGGCGGTTCTCTGAAGTTAACGAACCCGTCGGATTTTTCACTGTTTCTTTTTTCCAAGCGAGAAGAAGAGATACTATTCAACAAAAAGCGTTTCATATTGAAACATGAAAACACCCAGAGCTTCTCATTTCTTAAGAAAAGAAACAATCTCCCGGCAGCGGACACAAAAAAGTTGGGCTTACCTATCGTAAGCCCAACTCACAACTCAGAATCGAAAATTCAGTATGCTTTCTCACTCACAGCCGCACGGCTCAGGTCCCCCGGTGAACAGATAGCTTACCAGGTAGGTCAAATCGCTGATATTAACGTTACTATCGCAGTCAACATCAGCAAGTTCCGACGGTGACGGCGGTACTCCCCCCTTAAACAAGTAATTCGCCAACGCTGTAATATCGGCGACGGTAATTCCGGGATTTCCATCGATGTCGCCGTGTTGGAGACAGACCGACAAAACACCGGTCGTTACCCGCGGCGTATATCGGGCAAAAATACTTTCAAAGGAAGGCGTATAGGTATTGTAGCCATCCACATAGACGAAAGTCGTCTCGCCATACGTTGCCGAGCTGCCCAATCTGAAATACAGTCTTATAACTGGTCCTTCTCCCGCCGGCACCGGAGCCGCCGAACCGGCTTCCAGCTTGATCGTCATCTGCTTACCGGCAGGGTTGAAATGGAGATACGTCTGGTTGTCAAAATTCTCCGTCCGACAGCCGACGGTCGAAAAAGAATCGAGTGAAACGTCCAAATCGCCGGAATACTCTATCGGTATTTTAATCAAGTCAAAAGGAATGTTGTTATGAGCGTTGACCACCAATACCGCCGTGCCGTTGCGTTGGCCGCTTGCTTCGGTCGGCAGCAACGTGTCGGCGATAGCCTTGATGAAGTTCGTTTTTGTCCGCGAGCGGGTATCTCCCCCGCTGGTTATCTGCACCGTGACCGCAAACAAACCGGGAGTATCGTACGTGTGTGTCGGCGATTGGACAAACGCCGAGTCTCCGTCTCCAAAATCCCATGTCCAGGTATCGACTGCTAATCCCGAGGTCGCCGTAAAGTTGACATCGAACGGTATCCATCCGACTGTCGTATCCGCTTCAAAAGCGACCCCGCCGGGGTAGTTCACGTAACACGCGGCATAGCCGATCTGAGAGCACCCGTAGGGGATACGCATATAGCCGCCTTCTCCCCAGCCGGGGCCCCACGAATTTCGCATAATCCACACCCCCGCCGGACCCTGGCTGTCATCCCAACCCACGATGACGACGGCATGGTTGATAGTACCTTCACCACACCCGTTGAACACTCCGCCTCCGTACGCCTGCATCGCCCCGTTGGCATATACCGCCACGGAAACAGGACCGTAGTCCATAATCGCCTGCTTGATGAGATCCACACCGGGAATGCTAGAAGGCGAACCGATATACGCCCACGATTGGATATGGTACGGATGGGGGTACGGACACCCGCAGGGAGCATCGTACGCAACATACGGGAAATCTTCTTCCAAAACCGCCCCCGAGCTGTCGCAAGGATCGTTGACGAACTGGTGGTAATTGTGGGCAAACCACCCTCCGTCACAGCCCCAACCGCTCTGGTTGCAACTGACCAACCATTGTTCCGAAAGGTCAACAGTAACATCGTCCAAAATTTTTATATTGCACTCCAACGGACCCACCGTTCCGAATGCCCAACAACTTCCGCACCCGCCTTGGTTTTTCACCGGCGGCAGCTCCACCGAATCCCGCCAGTCAAAAGCGCTCGGCAGGTCGGCTCTCACTTTCAGCATGGGATCAAAGCGCGCATGTTCCTTCCAATCGGGAGGCTCTTTCAAACCGCATAACTGCTCTAACGGATATTTCGTCGCGGGATTTTCGGTGACGATAAACGTCCATCCCTCTTGCTTGCCCAGTTCACGTAAGGAATCGATATCCTTACTGGTCAATTGTGCCGACACCGACGAGGTCAGCACAATGCCAATCCCAATCACCCACAGGAGGACGACAAAAACAAGATGCTGCTTGCTCTTTGCGTGGAGATTCATCCTTTTCTTCCTTTTGTTTCTGTGCTCGCAGGCGCTCATCGAAAACCTACCGAGGCAGGGTCTCAACGATACCCACCGTGTAAGTATTCACGTAAGTACTGAAGCCAGTTCCTCATTATCAAACCCTTTTAATATAACATAAAAAACTCTTTTGTCTATAAAAAACAACACCGAAACAGGGAGTATGTGCCTCGATAATAAGAGGTTTTGCTCTTTTAGGCTCGAAAGATAACCGACTCTTTCTCAAACCACTGACGGGAAAAAAGCAGCGCAAGAACTGCGACTACGGCATTTGCCCCCACCGCCACAAGAACATACTGCCACTCAATCGAACCGGAAATAGCCTCTTTGATAATCAAGCTGGCATTGACCACCGGAATCATCGACATGCCGTAGCCCAGCTCGATTCCGGGAAGCAGAGAAACAAACGCGGGAAAAATAACCGCCATATTCAAAGCGGTGACATAGCTTTGCGCTTCCTTGAAAGAACGGGCGAAGATAGAGACCGACAACAACACTCCGGCGAATATTCCCGCCAAAGGAACAATAGTGAGAAAAATCAGCGCCACCGTCTCGAGGTTAACGGCAAAAGAAAACATCTGCGCCATTCCCCTTACCAAATCTTCGACCATATAATTCAACGAGAAAACCAAGCTCCCCAGAGAGAGAAAAGCGGCGACCACCCCAGTCAACATAACGACCAGATATTTCCCGATTACAAACTCTCCCCGCGTCGCCGGTGAGATGAGCAGCGTTTCCAATGTCCCGCGTTCTTTCTCTCCCGCCGCCAAGTCGATAGCGGGATACATCGCCCCCATAAAACACATGATGATTATCAAGTACGGCAGGATGACCCCCAGCTCCTTGCCGACAATTTTCTGCATCGGTGCTACGTTTTCCGTCCTGACAGCAAACGGCTTGAGCATCTCTTTGGGAAGGTGACGTTGCGCGAGGCGTCGGAGGACAACTTTCTCTTTGAAATCATCGAAAATGTCTTCGATTTTCTCCTTGGCGAAGCTGGATTTAATCTCCGCCTCGTCGTAAAAGATCTCTACCGCTGTCGGTTGCTCGAGCTCTATTTGAGAACGGAATTCCTTCGGCACGACAACAAATGCCTGTATCTCTCCCTGCTTCAACTTTTCCTTGGCTTTTTTCTCTTCTTCGGGCGACATCTCGAGAATTTCAAGACCGGAGGCATGAGCAAAGTTCTCTCGGAGCTCGTCGGGAAGAAACTCCTCCCCTTGAATGACGATTTTTGAGACTTCCTCGCGGGCTTTCGTTATCTGACTCACCATCAATTTCGACGCTCCCATCATCAACACCGGGATGGCGACAATGGGAATGAGAAGCATGAAAATAAGGGTGCGACGATCGCGAAGAGTATCCGTCATCTCTTTTTTGAAAATCGTCATGACCGTCGACAGCCGCATCATTCTTCTCCTACAATGTGCACGAAAGCGTCTTCCAACGTAGCGGTGCCGGTGGTATTGAGGATTTCTTGAACCGTCCCTTCAAAAAACATTCTCCCCTTGTGAATGATGCCGATTTTATCACACAACCGCATGGCGTCGCTCATAATGTGCGTCGAAAAAACCACCGTCTTTCCCTCGTCCCGACACTGCTTGATAAAGCGAACGATGGTACGCGAGCTCATCACGTCCAAGCCGGTTGTCGGTTCGTCGAAAATCATTGTCGGCGGGTCATGGACTACCGAGCGGGCGATGGAAACCTTTTGCTTCATTCCCTGCGACAACTTTTCGTTACGAGCGTCGGCGAATTCATTCATATCAAGCATCTGAAAAAGCTGTTCAATCCGCTCCTCAATCGCCGTTTTCGACATGCCGTACAGCTTCCCGAAATAGGTCACCATCTCGCGAGGAGACAAGCGTCCGTACAAACCGGTATCACCGGAAAGAAATCCAATCCGAGAACGGACTTTCTGCGGCTCTTCGGTTACATCGAGTCCGTCAATGTATGCCGTACCGGAGGTTGGTTTGAGCGCGGTTGAAAGAATCCGCAAGGTGGTCGTTTTCCCCGCTCCGTTGGGTCCCAACAAACCATAGATAGAGCCCGGTTCACAGGTAAAGGAAACCTTGTCAACCGCCGTCACGACACCGCGTTTTCTTTCCTTGAATATTTTGGTCAGCTCAGACGCTTGAATCACAGCTCACCCGTTTCTCTTTGGAGTTATCACGCCGCCAACGTAATCGGGAAGGCAAAAGAAGTCAATCATTTAATCGCAGTTGCGGATGCTTCCGCCGGAGTTTTTCCACGTAATCGGCCGGCAAACCGAGCTTGACGGCAAAAGAATACGCCCGGGAAGCATGAGAAAACGCCTGCCGCTCGAGAAACGCATCACCGGCTTGTCGAAAGTATTCATAGGACAGCCCGCCGCCCTGAAACAACTTCTCCAGCCAGAACAACGACTTGTCAAACTCGTTTGACTGGAGGTACACTGACGCCAGTCCCGCCATGGCGTTTTTCTCGGTGCGGTCAATAGCCAACGACTTCCGGAAGTACTTCTCCGCCGTGGTGTACTCTTTCTTTCGCAGGTAAACGGTTCCGAGGTTGTTGACGGTCGAAGCGTTGTACGGATTCAAACCGTCGGCGATTTGCAGCAATGTCAAGGCGCTGTCGATATCTCCTTGCTTCAAACGACAGATTCCCAGGTTGGCATAAGCATCGTAGGAAAGCGGATTCGTGGCAAGCACTTCTTGCAGGTATCGGGTCGCCTCGCGCAGCTCCCCTTGCCGAATGAGAGCACGAGCTTTCTCGTTATAGCGCGCTTCGGGGAAATCCTCCAACGCCCGTTGTTGCTCCGCCTGGGCGGCGGCGGTATCACCCCGCTGCTTGTAATAATCGATAAGCAGCCGTCGGGCGTTTCGGTTCCTGATTTTGTCATGAACGAGATAGTTCCGGAAGTGTGCGATACCGACCTCCGGAATTACCTGCGACACCACCCGCGGCACCAACAGCAAAAAACTCAAAGCAATAACCGGTACGGCACGAAAAACCAATCCGCCGGAAGTTCGGGCGCTTTCGATAAGGAAGGTATACCCCCACACCGTCAGCGGAACGGCAACAATCGAAAAAAGATCCCAGTTGCGCGGCATCCCTATCCCCGGATTGAAAACATACACGGCAGCCAACGTCGAGAAAGTAAGAACCATCAAAAACGGCGTCGCCGGATGAGAGAACCTCATCTTTTGAGGAGTCGTGAAAAGTAACACAACCAACACGAGCAAGCCCGGCACGAGCATCAGCAGCAAGTTGGCGACATCGACGATATGTTTGAGAGAAAACAGCCAATCGCCCGCGATCGTAAACCTGTCCGGCATCAGCGGCAACAAGGCAAAAGTAAAGAAGTAAAAATGGGAATAAAGAAAATAGTATACCCCTATTCCCAAAACAACGAACAGAAACACAAAAAAGAGCTTCCGCTGTCGGATGATTTTTGATACGGCATCGGCGAAACGTGTTTCCCGCAGAAAAAGATACACGGCGCTCGGCAGAAGGGTCAAGGTAAACAGATGCAAATACCACGCCAGCACCAACGGCGGCAGTAACCACCACCGCGGGAGACGACGGGTAAGAACGGCAACCCCGATGAGAGTATACAGCATTACCACCGCCGTCGACAGAGCGTAATTTTCTACGTAGCCGAAAAACAAAAGCATATATCCGCCGGAGAACAAGCCGAGAAAGAAAACCAAACGCCGGAGATTGTCTTTGTAAAACACAAAAGAAAACAAAGCTGCCACCACCAGCAGAAACAAACCGGAATCGATGGAAACAATGCGGTAGGCTTTGAGAGCCCGTACCTCCGGCTGCCCTTCCAAGAGCGAAAAAACGGTCTGGGTGACAAAAGTCGTTCCTCTGTCCCACATCTTGACGGCAGGCATCCCTTCCGCCAGACGGGTCAACAGTTGGTAGCCGTCCCCGAGAAAATGAATTGTCCCCCGGAAAAGAATGAAAGAAAAGACGAAAACAACCGTTATCGCCGAGACAAATAACAGGTATGTTCCGACGCTCCGGTTTTCGTTCTCCTCTTCTCGTCCTTTCAGGCACCCTTTCTTGAACAAAAGGAAATTCCCGACACCGACAGCCAACGCCACAAGAAACAAGCCTATCTTGACATATACCGGGAAGTAACTCCACCAGCTTATCCCCCAGACCTGATGACGGGGAAACAACGAAGCCACAAAGAACAGAACAACGCTAGCCAAATAGGCAACGGTGATCATAACGACAAGTCGTTGTTCTCCGGCAGATGTTCCAGCGGTTGTTTTCATAAAGCGGCTTTTTCCGCGGTTTGGGTTTTGATATAATCGCTTCGAGGTGGAAGTTAACAGCTTCCGCCGCACCGTACAAGAGCTTTCTTGCAGCAACAGATTTTGGATAAAAAAATGCAGGAGCACAGCAGTGCTCCCGCATTGAGACAAAAGGGCAGACTGAGTTTTCTTATTTGAGTAACAACATCTTCTTCGCTGAAGAATAGTCGTCGGTCTTCAACGTGTAGAAGTACACGCCGGTCGCCACCGGCATACCTCTGTAATCGGTGCCGTCCCACGTCACGATATGCTCTCCGGCAGGTTTGGTTTCGTCAATAAGCGTGGTCACTCGCTCACCGGCGATATTGTAGATGGAAATATTCACATGTGACCGGTGCGGCAAACTATAGGAAATGGTCGTCGTCGGGTTGAACGGATTGGGGTAATTGTACGACAGGTGGTAAGAATTCGGCGTTGCGGTGTTTTCATCGTCCACCGAGAGCGCCAAAGTCGGGCTGGTGCGGACACGAATACCGACATCGTTGGCATAGTTCGCTCCCATATCGTACCAGGTCGAGCCGTTACTGCTCAGGTAGGTCACTCCTCCGCCGGTGCTGGGACCGACATTATCGGTCACGACCGGATAGGTGAAGGTTGCGTTGGTGAACTTGACGGCGACAAAGATGTCTTCCCCGGCGGCAATTTCCGGGGCGGCGGTCCCCAGCGGTACCGAATGGTAACCGGCTTCACTGAAAGAGGTGTCCAACTTACTGACGATTAAATTCGACAATAGAGAACCGTTAAAGTCGTTGTAAATGTAGACGTCAACATCGGTCGTTGCATCGGTCGTCCAGAATTCCACCCGCGTGACATACTGGGTTGACGGCATGATAAATTTGCACAACCCCCACGCCGTCGTGGTGCCGAAGCCCCAGTAATTGGTATAGCCGCCTTCATCATAGTAAAGCACGTCGCCGTTGACGTCGTAATCCTGCCAGTCGGCAATGAAGGAAGACCATTTGCCGATGCTGGCGGAACCGTACGCAATGGTGAAATACCCCTTTTCGGTGCCGTACCCGCAGGTTCCTCCCCAGTTGGTGCCCCAACTGTTTTTCACAATCCAGCCTCCCATACCGCCGCTGTGGACCAAGCTGTCGTCCCAGCCGACGATAACCACCGCATGGTTGGGGGTGTAGGTACCGGTGTAATACAGGGTATACGAACCGTCATAGGAGGAAAACTCGCTGTTCCAAGCGGGGTCGCTGCCGTCACCGGCATAAATAGTGGTATAGACCGGTCCGTAGCTGAGGATATAATTCTTCAAGTCGGTCGGAGAAGGAATATTATTGGAAGAGATGACACACCAATCCAACAAGGTCTTTATCGAAGCGCAACTCGTATTACAACTCACGTCACTCGCCACGTAGGGATCGCACGATTCCAATACCACTCCCTTCTTGGAGTACAAGTCCGCCATGTCGTAGAAATTCCCCCCGCCGCAGCTTCGGTCATAAAAGTTGCACTCCTTGGCGTTGTTTTCGGAAAAATCGTAGGTTCCCCCGTCGGCAATCAACACCTGGGCTTCAAATACTCCTAAGGAGGCAAAAGCATAACAGGCGCCGCAGGTGCTCTGATTTTTCACCGAGGTTACTTTCCCGGCGGTGCGCCAATCCCACTTGGTCGGAAGTTCGGCTGCTTCCAACCTCCGCGGAAAGTGTTTGTGGGCTAAGTGGTCAAGTCTTACCGGAGGCGGTACGAAGCCGCAACCGGGCGGCAATTCTTTCTTCACTGGCGGCACGGTGTGCCCTTCCTGCGGCTCGATTGCGGCAACCGTTGCCGTTATCATTCCCGCCGCCACTACCCCTATCACCACGGAAAAGAATGCAGAGACCGATGATTTTCTCATAGTACACCCCAACTGGAAAGTTACCGTTCGTCAATCACATGATGTATGAGGTCGTCGTTGGATGAGCGCGGCTTTAGGTTATATGGAGAATAAAAAAGGCAGGCGGCGGAATATGACTATTTTATCAACAATCCACTCCTCTTCCCGGCAACTACCAACTGCTCAGCTTTTGAACAGAGAGAACTTCCGGCGATAACATCTGTGAAAGGAAGCCCTGCCGGTACGCTCTCATTTTTCCTTTTTCGCAGGAGTCCCCCATTTCAGCCCGAACAACCGGGAAGGAAGCTTTGGGAAGAAACCCAGCCATAAAACCAATGGGAGCGCATCGTTGATGATATAAAGAGGCACCATGTAGCGGTAAAAGCCCTTCGAGAGGGAATATTTTTCGTTGAAATAGTACACCGCCCACGAAAGGAGCAGATGACCGAAGACCAAAATAGCAACCCCGACGAACAGTGAGACAAGGGTACGCTTCCAATTATCAATAAGCCCCGGTGATGCCAGCACCAGCGCCAGGTAGGGAACGAGATTCGTAAAATGGTCGATAACCAACGCCAGCCACCAACGGCGGACGCCGACCAACTTGAAAAACGGATCGGCGATACCGTCAATCCAATACGGATATTGTACTTGAAACCGCGAAAACCACAGGTACCCCAGCGCCAAACTGAAAAGCAACAGCTTAAGGAGAAACAGCCACAGGTTTTTTCTCACGATACACCACCAGAGTTAACCACCCGATCCAAACCGTAGCAATCATGATTATCAACGTTGCCTGCCAAAAGTATAGATGCATAAAATCAAAAATGCTTTGGGAGTGTGCCCCCGCAACCACCAAGAAGATGATACGAATGATGTTGAACAGATATATTGCCGGTATCCCCAATCCGATCCCGATCAATTTCTTTTTGATGGTCGTCGAAAAAGAAATGACCGCCGCCAGGAAAATCACCATCTCCAGCAAGCCGGTGCATTCGTCGATAATCTCCACCGAAAAGCCACGGTACGTGACGAACTTTCCGGCGTACGTCACATGGTCGCTGAAAAGCGACAGCACCGCTCCACAAACCGTAGCGGTGGTGTTCATAATCCAGAGAAGGTTGTCGTGGTACTTGGCGGTCAGGTGCGAATACAGCAGTCCCAGCACGGCAAGGCTCACAAGAAACCAGCCGACGAATTTCAAAGCGGGAGGAATGGTGGGGAGAGTCCATCGTTTTTTGTTTTTTCTGGGTGGCGGCGTCTTCTTCCTCTGAGACGACGAGGCTTTCCTCTTGGATGATTTTCCCATGAATATAAAATAAAAACAAAACGCCTCCAAAGCAACCGAAAGTTACCCGCAAAGAAAATGGAAAAATAACGCCTCGTTTACACGAAGAAGGTGGCAATCACCGCTACCCAGAGCACGCCGGCGGCAAGATACCCCGCCACTCTTCCGTTGCCGATCAGCAAGCTGAAGGCGGAAAAGACCAACGCCACACCGAGTTTCACCGTCCATTTGTGCAAGTGGGCAAGGTGATAGGTATCGGCTAAAAACAAAAACCCCGCCAGAACCAAAGCAAAATAGATCAACCATACCGGTTGTTTCTTCTTGGGAGGACTGGGAGTTTCAGTTGTCATGCTCATACCCTTTTAAGAAATTTTCTATCCCTTTCGTCACCGCTTTGGCGACTTTTCTCCGAAACTTTTTTGTCTTCAGCATCGCTTCCTGCTGAGGAATAATCATAAAAGCGCACTCCACCAACACCGCCGGATACTGAGCGGGTCGATTCACCGCCAAGTTGCCGTAGTATAAGCCGTGATCCGGCAAACCGGTAGCTTTTATCATCTCGGTATGAATACTGCGCGCCAGCCTCAAAGAATGAGGATGGTAGTAGTACGCCGAGGTGCCGTTATTGGTAAAAGGATTCACCCCGTCGGGCAGCGCGTTGTTGTGAATGGAGACAAAGATATCGGCATTGGCACGTTTGGCAATGGCGGGACGTTCGTACAAACCGACATCGCTGTCGTCTTCCCGGGTAAGCACCACTGTGGCACCCTTGGATTGCAGTTTCTTCTTTATCTCCAACGCCAGGGCGAGATTCGCTTCCGCTTCGGTGTACCCGGTCGGACCGATGGCACCGGGGTCTTTGGAATGTCCCGGATCGATAACAATGACTTTCCCCCGCAGGCTCTTCACTCGCTGCGGCGGTTTGTTCAATTGAAAAACAAAGGTATTTCCTTGATAATAGGTATCATACCCCCAGATATCTTTTGCCAATTTCAAGGTAAACTCGAATACCCCTTCTTCCGGCTGTGACCATGAGGCAAGATGCACCAGCTCATCGTCACCGTCGTAGCGTATCCAGTCGGTGTTGCTGGTTACCCCAAAAAGACGAATACGCACCGTCCGCAAACCATCTTCCACTACCTGGAAAGGATGTTGTCCGGCTAAGGGGAACGAAACGAGCACTCTGTCGTCATCGCTTTCCATCCGAATCGACGACAGATACGACGTCGGCGGTAAAATCCCCTTGGGAAGCCTTTCGACACCGGCTTTCTTCACCCAGCCGAAATGATTTTGCGACAATTTGAGCTTATACCATTCCCCGACCGCTCCGACCGCCAATGCCTGCACTCCTTCGGGTTGGAATATCGACAAGTACCCTTTTTTCGGTCCGAAGCGGACTATCTGGACGGAATCAACAAAGCGTACCGTAAAAGGGTAATCAGGGCTATTAAGGGAAATCCGATAGGAACTAGGCTGCTCTACGACGGTATCCCCCATCGCCAAGTAATTTATCAAATGTCTATCAAAGGTGAAGTCATACGGAAATTGAATGAACTGCCGCAGCAATTCCTCTTTTGGTAACGGCGCTAGGAAGTAATGAATTGTCAGCGAGTCGGCACAGACATTTTCCGGAACCGTCCAAAAGCCCTGATAAATACCTCGTACCTTCAATGTTTCCGGTACCGCTCCCGCACCGAAAACCGACTCCCCCCAATACGCCTGCATCTGCGGAGTCGTCTCCGCCATCGGGACGGAATCGACCACACCGGGAACGGCAAACCATGCTTGACAGCGCGGCGTCCCGCGAAACGAGACCGTCAAAACCTCGCCTGCCGCCAAGTCCATATTACCAAGGGGTGGGTGATACTCAGCGGCAATGGTGAGACTGTCCAGGGGAATTGTTCGAAGCGGCTCCGGCACGGAAACGGTCAACGATTCCACTACCTGAGGAATGAAAGATTCTTGCCGACGGCTGCGACGGGAAAAGTAATTTTTGTCGGGTTGAAAAAACGCCTCGAGGACAAAAGTAAACTCTCCCGGCTCAATCGGGAGAAACGCCAAAAAACCGCCGTCCCGATGAACGTCGACGCGGTAACCGTTGATAAGCAGGCGGTCTAATTTCGTGTTCTCAGCGGGACGGACATTACCGAAGATAAAGGTCGAATCGACAGCGGTGACGAGCTGCCCGGGCTTGGGGTAGACAATAGAAATTCTCGGGACATCATTCCCCGCCCTGACGGCGGTAACAGGAAAAGCGGTCATGATCCCGCACCAGGCAAGCCACAAGAGTATCGGAATACGCACGCTATTCCGTGATGTACTTTTCGACCACTTCACGTTTTATTTTGGGTCCACCGATTATCTCTCGGTCGACCGCAATCGACTCCCTGTCATATTTGATGCCGCTGGCAATATCATCTTCCAGCAACAACGGACCATCCAAGTCAAAATAATCTGCCTGCGCCGACATGTAGACGGACTGAGCGATGCCCACCGACGATTCCACCATGCACCCCAGCATCACTTTCTTCTTGTCCTTCCGCGCCTGCTTGGAAATTTTCATCCCCTCGAGAATTCCCCCGCATTTTTCCATCTTGATATTGACCCCGTCGACATACTCGGCGATACGCTGATAATCTTCGAAAGTATTCAAGCCTTCGTCGATGATAAGCTCGACTTTTTTATTTTTGCCTTTCAGATGCTTCCACTCCTTGACCGATTCGACATCGGTCGGCTGCTCGATGACGGTTATCCCTTTTTGCGAAAGGTGGAAAATCATCTCTTCGGCTTTTTCGCAGCTCCACGCTCCGTTGGCATCGACCCGAATTTCTTTATCCGTCACCTGGTCGAACAACTCCAGCAGCTCAATATCCCCCTCGGTGCCCATTTTTACCTTAATGATAGGGTAGTCCGACTCCTTGATGGCATCAATCATCTTCGCCGGGTCGTCCACACTGATCGTGATGGAACTGCGAATCCCCACCGGCGTCCCGAGCGAGAGAATTTCCCAGGGGTAGCGCTTTGATTCGCCTGAGAGATAATTTACAATCATGGCAATAATCGCCGAGCGTGCCGCCGGCGGAATATCCCAGTTGTTGGCTTCGTACAAAGTATCGACATCTATTTTCTCGACTTTCCGCAGGTACTCCATCCCTTTGCGGATACCCTTTTCGATTTCTTCGACCTGCGGTCCGGCATAGACCGACCCGGCGGCTTCGCCGTGGTAGCGGTTGTTCAAAATCGTCAACAAGTTGGTCTTGACCGTGGCGCTTCCCTTGGATACGGCGAATTTCTTTTTGAGAGGCAGAGATATTTTTACGGCTTCCACATCAATCATGGTGTCACTCTCCTTGCTTGTAAAAAATCCCTGTCAAGGTCCTCACGGTACTCAGGGAGACCTTTAACCAGCGCGTTTATTCTCACTCCACCGCCGCCGTGCGAGGCATGGATAATGCGACGGTTGCCTATCGCTAACCCGACATGCCTGCGAAAAAACACCAGGTCTCCACTTTTTATACTCTCCCGTTCGACTTTTTCCCCCACCATTATTTGGTCCTTCGTATCCCGCGGCAGGGCAAATCCGAAGCGGGAGTATACCGTCCGCACCAGACCGGAGCAATCAAAACCGGTCACCGTAATGCCGCCCCATAAGTACGGGACGCCGAGAAACCGTTTCGCCTCGGCGACTATCCGCGAGCCCGTGACAGGACTTTTTCCTCTATGTATCGGCGTAATAGTACGGGGCTTGACGAACACCCTGCCGCCGTCGGGAAGGAGAATCCGGGCAAAGCGGCTATCTCTTTTTTTGACATACAGTTTGGTTCCGTAAAAGAGAAAGTAAGGCGGGACATTCCGCCCTTTCCGATCATCGAACAGGCGTGCCGTAGCGGCGGAAATAAAACCGTTAACTCGTTTGCCGTATTCTTCATAGGCTGTCCTGTCAATACAGCTCAAAAAACGACCATCCACCCACCCGGTGTAACCGTCGGCTTGATATACCCTGACAAAACCGGCTTTGCTTTCCCCTACCCGCACCAACTCGGCAAAAAAGAGCTGGCTGACCCGCTCGCTGTGAAAGTCCGATTGTGCCCGCAAGTCGACGAGATTGTTCGTTATCCACGCATACCGCATAGGATAAAGTTAGATGGGAAAAATGACGGAATCAAACAAAAATCAGCTCTTGTCGACCGACAAAAAACGGTCGGCACGCCGTTTCGATAGCCTGCCGACCGTTGCAAATCTCCGCATGAAACGCGGCCCTTACGCTTTTGCCTTGCCCACTTCGGCAAGGATATTTTCCATCCGTCGCAGTGCCTCTTGAATGTTTTCCACCGAGTTGGCATAGGAAAAACGCAAATATCCTTCCCCGTATTGCCCGAACGCCGTCCCGGCGAGACATGCCACGCCGGTTTTGTCCAAAAGTATTTCCGCCAACTCCGCCGAGGAAAAACCGGTCTCGGTGATATTGGCAAAGGCGTAAAAGGCACCGTACGGTTTCAAGCAGTGCACTCCTTCGATAGCGTTCAGCCCCTCGACGATGACATCCCGACGGCGTTTGAACTCCGCCACCATCCGATCGACATCATCCTGCGGTCCGGTGAGAGCCTCAATCAACGCGTACTGGTTGAAGGTATTGTTGCATGAGAAGTTGTTGATTGCCAGCTTGGCGAGATGCTGCGCCAGTTGTTCCGGCACTACCGCATATCCCAGCCGCCAACCGGTCATGGCATAGGTTTTCGACATCCCATCAAGCAGAATCGTCCGCTCCAGAGCACCGGGAACCGAGGCAATCGACACGAATTCCTTATCATACACGATACGGGAATAAATCTCATCGGACATAATCCAGAAGTCGTGTTTTTCCGCCAGCTCGTAAATCGCTTCCAAATCGCTCTTGGTCAGAACGCCGCCAGTCGGATTCTGGGGAGAATTGATAACAACCATGCGGGTCTTGTCAGTGATGAGCTCTTTCAGTTCATCGACGAAAAAGCGGAACTCGTTCTCTTCCCGCAAATGAAGCGGCACCGGCTTCGCCCCGACGAAACTTGTGACCGACTCGTATGCCGGATAGCCGGGATTGGGAACGATGACTTCGTCGCCGGGATTGATGATTGCCAAAATAGCGTCGAAAACGATGGGCTTGACCCCAGGCATGATAACGATGTTCTTCGCCGAGACATTCACCTTGCGAGTGGTATTGATATACTGCGCTACCGCTTCCCGCGCTTCCGGCAAACCGATGGAAGGACTGTAGTGGGTATGTCCGTCCCGGATCGCCTTGATGGCGGCTTCGCAGATATTTTTCGGCGTATCGAAATCGGGCTCCCCGATTTCCAAGTGGATTATGGAGCGCCCTTGCGCCTCCAGCTCTTTACATCGAGCCAAAACTTCGAAGGCGCCTTCCGTTCCCAGCCATGACATTCTCTCACTATATTGCATATCTCGTTCCTTTTCGTTTATTTGTGAAGAAGCTCTTTGGCGCGTTGAGCGATATGCTCCGCCGCCACGCCGAACTCCTTAATCAATTGCCACGGTTTTCCGGATTCGCCGAACCGGTCGGGAATGCCTATCATATCAAAAGGCGGATTCTTACCCGCCAGCGAAGGCTCCCGACACAGCACCGCCGCCACTCGATTGCCCAAACCGCCGATTTGATGTTCCTCTGCGGTAATCATCGCTTTCGTCTCTTTGGCGGCGCGAATAATGGCAGCACTGTCAATAGGCTTGACGGTGTGCATGTTGATAACACGGGTTTCGATACCGAAATCCGTCTTCAAAATATACGCTGCCCGCAAGGCTTCCGCTGTTTCCGGTCCGCAGGAAATAATAGTCAAATCCTCCTGCTCGTCGGGATACTCGGAAGAGAGATAAACCTCGAACGCATCCACCATCCGTTCCGCCTCTTTCCGGAAGCGGAAAATGTTTGCCTCGCCGAACTTCAACGGTGTATCCGGCTTGGTGATAATCGGCGTCGCTTCCCGGGCAAAGCGGATATACTTCGGACCGACCACGTCGAAAAGCAGCGTCTTGGTCATCTTCTCCGTCTCAATCGAGTCGCAGGGAACGGCAAGGTGCATATTGGGCAGCCCGGCGATTTGGAACATCGCCTCAAGCTCCTGGTGGGTCGCCCCATCGGGACCGACGGAAATCCCACCGTGCGCCCCCACGATAAAGACGTTGAAATTGCCGTAACAGACCGACACTCGGAGTTGGTCCATGTTGCGGGCGGAGGCAAAAACACCGTAGGTTCCGAACACCGGCAATTTCCCTTCCTTCGCCAGCCCGGCGGCGATGGTCGTGCCGTTTTGCTCGGCGACACCGACGGAGAGAAAACGAGGTTTCCGTTCGGGATGGTTCTTGTAAAACTCAGAAATGGTAATCGAGTCGGAGATATCCGCTCCAATGCAGACGACCCGTTCGTCATCGCCGTACTTATCGAGCGCCCGTCCGAAGCCCTTCCGGGTCGGATCCATGTCAACCTTCATGGTGTCGGAACTGTTCCACCAAAAATTGCGGGAGAACTTCGGCATCTTCTTGTCGAGTTTCGCTTCGACTTCTTCTTGGTATTTTCTGCCGTATCCCAAGAGGTCTTCCACATCGAAAGTGTCAGTCAAGCCCAATTCCTCAAGCGCCTTGTCCAACTCCTCCCGATTCGGCGGTTTGCCGTGCCAGCCGACCACATCTTCCATAAACGACACCCCTTTCCCCTTAAGGGTGTGACAAATCAAAGCAATCGGCTTGCCGGTGGTATTATTGTTCCGAGCGGCATCGAGTTTCTTGACAATATCCTCCATGTCGTGGCCATCAACTTCTTCCACATGCCACTTGAAGGCTTTATATTTTTCCACGATGGGATCGATGTCCATTACGTCCTTGGTCTTCCCGTCGATTTGGAGCCGGTTTTTATCGAGAATAAGTATCAGGTTATCCAAGCCGTAGTTCGCCGCCGCCATCGCCGCTTCCCACATGGAACCCTCTTGATGTTCACCGTCGGAAGCGATGACAAAAACGCGGTAATCCTGCTTGTTCAATTTTGCCGCCAACGCATCCCCGACCGCCACGGAAAAGCCCTGCCCCAACGAGCCGGAGGAAATCTCCACCCCGGGAAGATCAAGATGATGAGGATGTCCTTGGAAAGGAGAACCCAACATCCGAAGTTTCATCAATTCCCTTTCAGGGAAATAGCCGGACACCGCCAAAGAAACATACAAAGCGGGTGCCTTGTGACCTGCCGACCAGATAATCCTGTCCCGGTCACTCCACGTCGGATTGGAGGGATCGTGCCGAGCAACTTTGAGATATAAAGCGGCACAAATATCCATGATACTCAACGTTCCGCCTGAGTGTCCGGAAGCAGCCGAACACAGGGAAAGCAAGTTTAAGCCCCGCATGTAGTTAGCTCGTTCTTTCAACTCCTCGAGAGAGTAGTCACGTCTTATCGTCGATTTTTGCGAATCGGTCATTGGCATCGTAGCAACCTCACTCATTGTGCATATTTGTCTTTTAGGGTGAATTAAGAGACATCCCTAGCTCTTGTCAATGCCTTTGCGGAATAATCTTCTTCCAAGAACGGGCTAACTTGGCTCGCAATTTGTCCTCGGTGGAATTGTTCAAAATGACCACATCCGCCCGCTTTTGATACTCTCGAAACGGCAGCTGCGCCCGCTGGCGAGCCTCGGCATCCGAGCGTTCTATCCCTCGTGCCATCAGGCGACGGAGACGCTCGCGGCGGGAAGCATGGATAACCAACACGATGTCCATCGAGGCATCAAGGTTCCAATCAAGCAAGAGGGCGGCATCGATGACGACTACCTCATGGCTCTTCGCCAGCTCCCGCATCCGCTTTTTCAACTCCCGCAACAACGGGGGATGAACCAAACGATTCAAGCGTTCCTTGGCGTGGGCATCGGCAAATGCGACCATTGCCAGTTTTTTTCGATTGATTTTTCCCGAGCGGGATAGAATCTGTTTTCCGAAAGCCCGCACCAGCTTTCGCTGAAGCGCTTCGGAACGCTCAACGACTTCCTTCCCAATCGCATCGGCATCAATGACCACCGCTCCGAACGAGGCTAAGATGCGCGCAGCGGTCGTCTTTCCCGCCCCTATCTGACCGGTAATGCCGATAAACATACTCGCCCGCTTCCGGTTTCGTCACTCACCTTTCGCATCCAGCCAATTCTCCCCCACCCCGATATCAACCACAATCGGCACCGTCAATTTGACCGCTTTCTCCATCTTGGTCTTCACGATTTTTTTCAGCTCGTCAAGTTCCTCTTTGTGAACGTCAAAGACCAACTCGTCATGCACCTGCAAGACCATCAGGGAACGCATCTTTTTCATCTTGTCATAAATTTTGAGCATGGCGACTTTTATCATATCCGCCGCCGTACCTTGGATGGGCGTATTGATAGCGGTGCGTTCGGCGAACTGTCTCACCGAGTGATTCTTGTCGTTGATTTCCGGAATATAGCGCCGCCGGTTGAAAAGGGTCGTGACATACCCTTTTTCGCGGGCAAACTGCTTGGTCGATTCGATGTAGTTCAAAATGCCGGGGTACCGCTCGAAGTAGGTGTCGATAAACTCTTTTGCCTGTTCGACGCTCATATCGGTCTGCTGCGTCAACCCGTAAGCGGTCACACCGTAAATGATGGCGAAATTCGCCGTCTTTGCCACTCGTCGCATAGCGGGGGTGACATCTTCCAAAGCGACTCCATATACCTCTGCCGCCGTCCGGGCGTGAATATCCTCCCCCTTGCGAAAAGCCTCGATTAGCCCTTTGTCTTTCGAGTAATGCGCCAGGATGCGCAGCTCTATCTGCGAATAGTCGGCAACGAGCAGTTTATAGTCCTCATCTCGCGGGACAAACGCTTTCCTGATTTGCCGTCCTTCTTCGGTGCGCACGGGTATGTTTTGCAAGTTCGGTTCGGTGGAAGACAATCGCCCGGTCGCCGTGACCGTCTGGTTGAACGACGTGTGCACCCGCCCCGTTTCGGGGTTGATGAGTTTGGGGATAGCATCAATGTAGGTATTTTTCAGCTTCATCAACTGCCGAAAATCAAGAATCAGCTTGGGAAACGGATGAATCTGGGCAAGTTCCTCCAGCACCCGCACATCGGTAGCGTAGCCGGTTTTCTTTGCCGTCTTTCCCTTGGTCGGTAAGCTCAGTTTTTCGAAGAGGACGTGAGCCAACTGTTGCGTCGAGTTGATATTGAACTCTCCCCCGGCGATTTCAAAAATTTCTTTTTTCAAAGCGGCGATTTTTTTATCCATCTCCTTCGAGAGACGGGAGAGGAACTCTTTGTCCACCTTCACCCCCGCTTCCTCCATCGCCACCAACACTTTTATCAAGGGAAGCTCAATATTGTAATACAGGTCATGGAATCCCTGGTCATGCAGCTTCGGCGCCAAAACGCCCCGCAAGCGGTAGGTATAGTCCGCATCTTCGGCGGCGTAAAACGTTGCCTTATCCACCGGCACGGTAGCGAATGACTTTTGCTTCTTCCCGCTGCCGATTAAATCGCTGATGGGCTGCATCTGGTAGTCAAAATGCTTCAGCGCCAAAAAATCCAACGAATGCTGTCGCGACGAAGGATCGAGGATATACGACGCCAACATCGTATCGAACGACACGGGCGAAATATCGACTCCGTAACGGTGAAGCACTTCGATATCGTACTTGATATTCTGTCCGATTTTCTGAACTTTCTTGTTTTCCAGGAACGTCTTCAACTCTTCCAGCGCCGCATCGAAAGGAAGATTCTTTTCCGGGGTCGCCGTATGCGCCATCGGGAGGTAGTAACTTTCCCCGGCGCGGGCACACAGAGAAACGCCCACCAACTCCGCTTGGAGGGAATGCAGCGAGGTGGTCTCGGTATCGACCGCAACCTCTTTTACGTCAGAGAGCTTTTTCAACAACTCCTTTAACTCATCAAGAGAAGTAATTGCCGTATAAGATACTTTCTGTTCCGGCTCTTTCTCCGGGACATCACCGCTCTCATTTTCCGGAAGAAGTTGTTTCAAAAGCCGATTGAACTCCAGTTCGAGAAAAAGCTTCTTCACCTGTTCATAATTGATGGGACGACGTTCCAACTGCTTCAAATCCACCTCGATGGGAAGGTCGGTATGAATCGTCACCAGTTCTTTCGACAGCTTTGCCTTGTCCAGATTGGCTCGCACTTTTTCGCGAACCCCTTTTGCTTTGATTCGCTCGTAGTCAGACAAGATTTTTTCCAGCGAGCCAAATTGTGCCAACAAGTTGTCGGCGGTTTTGGGTCCTATCCCCGGGATGCCGGGCACGTTGTCGGAACTGTCGCCCATCAACGCCAGCTTGTCTACCACCAATTCCGGGGGAACCCCGAACTTTTCTTTGACCTCTTTGGGACCCAGTTTTTCCGCCGCATCCGCGGTCGGCTTGGGGTTGTATATCTTGATATTGTCGTTCACCAGTTGGAAGAAATCTTTATCCCCCGTCACGCACCACACCTCCAGCCCCTTCTCGGCGGCTTTGCGGGCAATCGTTCCAATGACGTCGTCCGCTTCGTAGCCGTCCAATTCGAAATAGGGGATGTTCAACGCTTCCACCGCTTGACGGATGCGCGGCAACTGCTCGACCAGCTCATCCGGCATCTTGGCACGGGTGGATTTGTATTCGGGATATGCCTCGTGTCGAAAGGTCGGCTGCTTGGTGTCGAAAGCAACCGCAATATAGTCGGGGTTCTCATCCCGGATTATTTTCAGAAGAGAATTGACAAAGCCATAGGTAGCGGAGGTGTTTTCCCCTTTGGAATTGATAAGCGGGTTACGGATAAACGCAAAGTACGCTCGATAAAAGATCGCCGAGCCGTCGATAAGGAAAAGTTTCTTTTTCCCTTTTCCGCTCACCTATATAATCCCTGCTCGAAAATATAATTTATTACTTTCAAGGGCATAAATTTCAACAAGGTATCGGGGGAAGCTCCCCGGCGCAACATTGTCCTGATATGAGTCGAGGACACATCGACGGCGGCGGTGGGTACCGGTTCTATCCCCTTCGGAAGATTCTTACTTGCAGTCGGATCCCGAAAGAATGGCCGCGAACCGACCAGAATTTTCACTTCCTCAAGAAGCTCTTCCACCCGATGCCACTTCCTCAACTCTTTCAAGAGATCGGCGCCGACTATGAAATAAAACTCCGCCGCCGGATATTTTTCCTTCAAGGCTCTCACCGTATCGAGAGTGAAACCGCTCAGGTCTTGCTCCGCTTCTATTTCACAAACATGAAATTGCGGTCTATCGTCAACCGCGCGATGCAACATCTCCACCCGGTCGGAGTAGTCGGCGATACACGTTCCCTTTTTGAACGGGTGGTTCACGGAAGGGATAAAAAGCACCCCATCGAGCTTTTTGTGCCGAGAGACCTCCTGCGCCAGGGTGAGGTGACCGAAATGAACGGGATCGAACGTCCCGCCGAGAATTCCCCATTTGCCGCCTTTTTCAGGATTCGGTTTCATGGCTCTCCGTCCGCTCGGTTGTGTCGGTGAGTTCGCTTATCTTTTTCAGGTACTTCCGCACTTTTTTGCTCCAGCCGTTGTTTGGATACGTCGTTTGAAACGCTTCGAATTTTTGCTGCGCCAAGGCATAGTCGCCTTTCTTAAACGCCGCTTCACCGCTCTTGAACGCCGCCTCCACTTGACGCTTCTTGGCTTTCGACACCCACTCATGGTCGGGGAACACCTTTACGAAATCGCCGAATTTTTTCGCCGCACTATCGAAACGCTTCAGCTTGAATTCCATCTCGGCATTCTGATACGCCGCTCGGGCGGCAAACTCGGTGTCGGTATACTCATCGATGACTTTCTGAAAGTATATCTCCGCCGACTTGTACGCCCCCATCCGGCTGTAAACGATGCCCGCCTCGTAGTATTTCCGCGCCAAACGGGTACGGGCGATTTTCAGGTACCTCTGAACATCGGGAATAAGCTCCGACTCGGGATAGTCGATAATAAAGTCCTCAAACTGCCTGATGGCATCCGTCAACTCGCTCTGGTCGAGTCCGTAGTGACGCGGCGTTAACTCGAAAGTGGACACGGCTTTCATGAACAACGCCTGTTCGAAGAAAGCAGAAGAGGGGTAGTTGTTGACAAGCCGGTCAAACTCGACCCGGGCTAACTCGTAGTTCTTTTCCCCGAAGTAGGAAAGGGCAAGGTAGTACTGGGCGGTATCGACAATCGTTTCGCCGGGGTAGTTCCACACCACCGCTTGGAAATGCTCGATGGCGTTGAAGTAATGCTTCTTGTTATACTCCTCCATCCCCAATTCAAACAGCTCCTGCGGTCCGAGGTGCGCCTTTGTTCTCTTTCCGCCGCAGCCTGCCGCCACTCCTATGAGGGCAAGGATAAAAAAGAAAACGCTATATTGACGAAGGTATGTGCTCAAACTCTATACGTCTCCTTCAACATCTTGTAGTTTTTCAACACCTTGTTCAGATACGTCTTGGGAAGAGGTCGCTGCTTGCGGAGCATACTCCGCAGCTTCGTCTCACCGAGATTATAGGCAACCAGCGCCTTTTTGATATCGCCGAATTTCAAAATCTGCCGAAACAAGTGCAGCATCCCCAACTTGATATTCACTTCCGGCTCGAACAACGTCTGCGAACCTTCCCATTCCATGCCGGACTCCAGCGCCAGTTGCGCTCCGACGTAAGGAATAACCTGCATCAACCCTCGGGCACCCATTTCCGATTGCTGTCCTTTTTTGAACGAGGACTCGGTGAGAATGATGGCAAGAATAAACATCGGGTCATACTCGTACTTCTTGCTCTCCGCATAGATGACTTCCGTCAATTTGCGTACTTCTTCATCCGTAAAACCGATTTGAAAATCATCAATTGCCTTGAATATCTGAAGCTTTTCTTCGAGTGCCGAAATGCGCTTCTGCTGGTAGGCGATTTGCTTCTCCAGGTCGAATTTCTCCTTGATGAGATAGACCAAAAGACCGGATTGAAGCAAGTAGACAATCACCAACAGAAAAGCTATCGGCTTTGAGAGGAAAATTCCCAGTTTTTCAAACTGAATCATCGCTTACGCCTCAACAAACGTTCCCCGAATATCATAGCCATCCGCAGCGGTTACGGTTACTTTGATAATCGCACCACTTTCTCCGCGGTATCCTTCGACGTACACCTCCTGATCTATTTCAGGACAATCACCGCGCGTTCTGCCGACGGCAATATCATCTTTCACGGTATCAATGATAACGTCCTGAACGCTGCCAATCAAGTTTTCATTTTTTGCAAACGCTATCTCCTGTTGCAGGCTCATCAGCAAATCTTGGCGGGTATTAATCGTCTCTTCGTCGAGTTGTCCCGCCAAAGCGGCGGCGGGGGTTCCTTCCTCCGCGGAATAGCCGAATACTCCCACTCGGTCAAAGCGGTAGTCCGCAATAAACCTCAGCAATTCTTGAAAATGCTCTTCCGTCTCCCCCGGAAAACCGACAATGAATACCGTCCGCACTGTCGCCTCCGGACACCTTTCCCGAATCAAGCCCAAGACCTCCTCCACTTCTTCCCGTCTCATTTGTCTCCCCATAGCGGCGAGAATTTCGGAGTTGATATGCTGCAAAGGAAGGTCAAAATACGGGAGGGTCTTGTTTTCGGCGGCAAAGTAGTCGATAAGCTCGATATCGAGCTGCAAGGGATGCAAATACATCACCCGAATCCACTCTACCCCTTCCACGCTGTCCAGGGCACGGAGCAGGGTCACAAGGTTGCTTTTTTCTCCGAGGTCGTAGCCGTACAAGGTAGCCTCTTGGGAAACCAAGATGAGTTCTTTCTTCCCGTGAGCGGCAAGGTACTCGGCTTCGCGGACGATTTCATCGATGGGACGGCTGCGGTATTGCCCCCGAATGGCGGGAATGGCACAAAAAGTACAGGTGCGATTGCACCCGTCGGAAATTTTCAGATAAGCATAAGGGAAATCGTCGGCGATATGTCGCCCTTTCCAACTGAGATAGCGCAATTCGTCGGCGGCAGTGGCAAAAATGCCCCGCTTAGGCGACGGTGACGACATCTCATGTGCCAGCGTCTCGATTTCCCCGATACCGAACACACCGTCAAGCTCCGGGATATCGGTAACCAAATCGGTACCGTATCGTTGCGAGAGACAACCGGCGGCGTACAACCTCCGCACCTGCCCCGTTTTTTTCAACCGGGCAAGCTGCAAAATGGCGTCAATCGATTCTTCCTTGGCGGGGAGAATAAAACCGCACGTGTTGACGATAATCGCTTCCGCCTGCTCCGGTTCGGAGACGTACTCATGCCCCGCTTCCAGCAAACGAGCCGTCAGGTAATCGGCATCGACATCATTTTTCGGACAGCCAAGTTTATGAATGTAGAACTTCACGCTATAACTTGACCCTCTCTACGGAATCGGGAAAATCAGGGACAAAGATATCGTCGTCACACACCGAATCGATGTGTTGCTTCAAAATAAGGATGGTGTTGCGTTCGTCATTGATATCGAGGTATTCCAATCTTTCGATACGACGCTGGTTGGGCGTCAAGAAGACCGTCAAGGAATCGGGAATCTCATCCCTTTCCGAAGTGCGTTCCTTTTTTTTCAACCGGTAAACACCGGGTTTGAGAAAGGCTGTGGTGTAAAGTTCGTCAAGATGCGTGAGGAACAAAATTTCTTTTCCCAACTCCTCGTCGTCGGCGATACTTTCAATCGTAACCTGATTATTTTCCGGGGAGTAGGTATACAGGTACTGCGCATCATAGAGATACACCTCCTCCCCCATCTCGACACGAAATCTCCCGTCCTTCGCCAGATACGCCGTGCCGTAGGTGGAGTCAACCTCGTCAAAGATATCGGACTCCAAAATGCCGACAAAATCAAACCGGGCACACACCGCCTCTGCCAGTTCCTGCTTGACTCTTTGAAAGGGGTCATCACTTCCCCACGTAAGAGCCGCCAACCAGCCGACGATGAAAACACCGACAATACTTTTTCTCATCATACGTTATCTTATACGTGGTGTGGCGGCATCAGTTTTGTTTTGTCTTCGGAGAGGGAACCGCATTGGGGTTGGTAAAGAGAGCTTCAAGATACGCTTTATCCACTAACACGTCCCGCGCTTTGGAACCGTCAAAGGGGGAAACGATGCCGGCTTGTTCCAATTTATCTATCAACCGCGCCGCACGCTGATAACCGATTCCCAAACGGCGCTGCAAAAGCGACACGGAACCCTGCTTATGCCGAATGACCACCTCGCACGCCTCCCGGAAGAGCGGGTCACCGAAGTCGACTTCGGTACCGGTCGTTTCCCCGCTTGCTTGCGAGATGTTCTCCAGCGCCAACATTTCCAGTCCTTGGTCTCGGATAAACTTCACGATGGCGTCGGTCTCTTCGCTGGTCAAAAACGCCCCATGCAAACGCATTGGCTCCGGCTGCCCCGGATGGAGAAAGAGCATGTCGCCATGCCCGAGCAGTTTTTCCGCTCCGTTGGCGTCGATGATAGTCCGAGAATCTACTTTAGAGGACACCTGAAAGGCAATGCGAGCCGGGAAGTTAGCTTTAATCAATCCGGTAATGACATCAACCGACGGGCGTTGGGTCGCCAGCACCAGATGGATACCGACCGCCCGCGCCATTTGCGCCAAGCGGGTAATCAACAGTTCCGTCTTGGAAGAAGAGGACGACATGAGCAAATCAGCGAGCTCGTCAACACAAATAACGATATACGGAAGCTGCTTTTCCGGCTCCTTTTGCTTTTTGTTGAAGTCTTCGATATTTCGCACTGACGCTTCCGCCAACTTCCGATAGCGATGTTCCATCTCCACCACCACATCAGCCAGCACCCGCTCGGCTCGTCGAGGGTTGGTCACCACCGGTCTGCCCAAGTGCGGGATGCCTTTGTACACGGTCAACTCCAACATCTTCGGGTCTATAAGAATAAAGCGCACCTGATGCGGATGCAGCCGGTACAATAACGACGTCAACAAGGCATTCAAACAAACCGACTTTCCCGAGCCGGTAGCACCGGCTATCAGCAAGTGTGGCAGTTTTGCCAAATCCGTCACATACGGCTTCCCGGAGGTGGTCTTTCCCAACGCCAGCGGCAAGCGGTATTTGGAATTGGTGAACGTTTCCGACATGAGAATATCCCGCAAATAGACAATCTGTGCTTTGCGATTGGGGATTTCCACCCCGACCGCCGCTTTGCCGGGAATCGGCGCAATAATCCGCACCCGCTTGGCTTTCAACGCCAACGCCAGGTCGTCCGAAAGATTGAGAATTTGATTCACTTTAATTCCCGTTCCCGGCTTGAACTCGTAGCGGGTAATAACGGGACCGGGGTACTTCTCTATCTCCCCTTCGATGCGAATGCCGAAGGTCTCAAGCGTCTCTCTCAGCATCCGCGCCGTAAACGCCAACTCCTCGGAATTCACGGACTCCCCCTTGTACGGGTTTTCCCTCAGTAAATCAAGAGTGGGATAGTGGTATTCCATCGAGTCGATATGCAACGGTTCCGCCGGTTTGACCATGACGGTCTTCCTTTTGCCGGAACGTCGGGACGGCTTCTCCGCCGCAGGTTCTTTTTGAGATTCTTCCGCCGGTTCGGTTTCGGGCTCTTCTTCAACGGGAATATCCTGAGCTTCCTCTATCTCTTCGGAAAGCACTTCATGGAAACTTTCCTCTTCAGGCTCGGCTGATGATTCTTTCTTCCGCTGCTCCAAAAGGAAAGAGAGCCATCCGAACGAAAAGAAAGACTTCACCTTCTCTTTGAAAATTCCCCAGACCTGTTTGCCCACTCCCGCACCGGGCAAGGAAACTCGCTTGGGGACAAGAGGGGAAAGCGACGTATACAAGATGAGCAATATCAGTTGAATACCAGCCAACAAAATATACGAGCCGACTTCCCCGATGAGCTTCACGGAAATAAGCGTCAGCTTCTCCGCCAGATATCCTCCGGCAGCGTGGGTATCACCGGCAAGATCCGGATAGGTAACCAGATGGACGTTGTATATCATGGTCGCCAACAGTGCCATGACAAAGACCAAAGAGAGATTGACTTTCCATTTCTCCGCCCGCTGAGGAGAAATCAACCGGAGCGACCAGGCTATCAACCCCGCCGGCAGAAAGTACGCCAACCAACCGGCAAACAAAAGCAGCACGAATGAAAGGTATGCTCCCAACATCCCAACCTGGTTGTGGTAGGGGATTTCGAACGGGTTCAGATGGCTGTCGATTTCCCCGCTGATGCGCTCGTCATCCACCGGGTAATGAGTAATCAAGGAGACGAGTATCAACGCTCCCAACAGCAGGAACAATACTCCCACCGCCTGAGCCTTGCGACTGCTTGTGTCTTTCTTTTTGCTTTTCCGTGCCATACCGATTACAAATTCGTGAAACCGCGTCTGAAACGCAATGAGAAATTCACGTAAAAAAGGCAGGGGTATGAATCTCCCCTGCCCGAAAGACGGGTAAATAAGATGCTATTTGCGCACTGCTTCTTTCAAATGCTTTCCAGCTCGAAATACAGGCACCTTGGTCGCGGGAATATTGATTATTGCGCCCGTTTGCGGGTTCCGACCGGTACGCGCTTTCCGCTTGGAAACCGAAAACGTTCCAAAACCGGAGAAACTAACCTTCTTCCCTTTTTTCAACTGGGTGGTAACGCCGTTCATAAAAGCCTGCAATGCTTCCGCCGCTTGCTTTTTGGTAATACCTGACTGGGCAGCCATCTGAGCAATCATCTCATCTTTCGTCATAGAATGCCCCTCCTTGGGTCCTAAGGGTTCATGTTTTTAACTTCCATCACACTACGATTTAGCCATTATAGAGAAAACAAGTCAACTAAAAACTATTGAAAAAAGGCAAAAAAATAGCCTTTTTTCGTGCTTTTTTCATTCATTTTCTCACCGGAAATCGGCTTTTTTCTCACCGCCGGGAGAGCAAACCGGTATTGAACGTGTCGTAATTTTGGTCGATTTTTATCTCCGGCAGCGCCGTCACATTCAACTTGAACCCGAAGCCCCGATTCGAGCCGATCGGAACCCACCACAAACTCCCGGTCCAACAATGAATTTTCCGGGTGATTCTGACACTGTTGTTGACCGTGTGCTGCCCGACGATGTCGTATCGTTGCAAGTAAACAACTGAGGTGCTTGGCGTTAGGTTGAAGCTCAAGTTAAAATCCACAAAGCTGCTCTTTTGAAAGCTTGTCCCCCGCCCCGACTCTTGATAACTGTACGTGACGTTCAGGTTCCAGCCGGAGCGGCGAGAAGAGCGGGAAAGCGAATCATCGGACGGCATCGGTGCCCGCATATCATCGAAAAGAAAGCGACGTCCCACCAGTTGAAGAGTGGCATCAAAGGTGAAACTCATCAAATACGGAGACCAAAAGCTCTCTTCCCCCGTAAAAGGATTATAAAACGAATGGGACATGCTGCCGTAGAGCGAGATATTGGGAAGGGTATTGATGTTGAACGTCGTGGTCAAATTCGACAGCGGCTTGTCTTTGTTTTCAAAATTATAGCTGAATGAAGAGTTGACCGACAACAGCTCCATGCTCCGGCTCGCTTCACCCTGCGCCACTTTCGCTTGAAAAACCTGACGCAAGTTGAAATTGACGACAGACCTTTTGGCGCTTCCTGCACTTCCCCCCGTATATGAGCGAACCGTCGGGTGGCGGTCGATTTCGGGAGAGTAGCTGTACGTCAGCGACGGCGTGACGACATGCCGCAATCCTTCCAAGCCGCCAATACGAGGATAGACGGTTCCGTACAGATTGGTTTTGAGCGAAACGGCGCCGCTCCAGGAATACGTGCGATACGTCGTATGGGCGTCAATCCCCGCCGCCAGCGATTGGTCGGTCTCGTAAATCTTGTACCACGTTTCGCTGTAGGAAATACTCGGCACGATGATGAAGTACTTCGCCACCGTCAACCTCGGCAAGCCGATGGAGGGGTTATGGTTTATCTTGATGTACTGTTTCCGACTGCGGTAGTAGCTGGTATCCTTCTGCAAAATCGTGATGGTCGTATCTTCCTCCAACGTCACGGAATCGACGGTAATGACCGTGTCGGCATCGGTGACAAGGATGGTGTCAATCGGAGTGGTACGCTGAGAAAAGTGGAGCAGGTTCGGGGTATAGCGGAAGGTAATATTTTGGTACCACTTTTGAACCAACCGCCCGTCCTCATCCCGCGACCCGCTTCCGAACGGATAGATAAGCGGCAGCGACAATGACAGAGACGGCAGGTAATCGGTGCGTGATTCTTTATCATAGTCGACGTCATGTCGGAAATAGCCGGAAAGGGAAATTTTCTTACCGAATTTCTTGGCGAAGTTCAAACGAGAACTCACCTGCTGTCGCAACCGCTCGTCCAGATTGGATGAGTAATCGGTAAAGTAGTTCGCATCCGACTGAAAGCTCCCCGAAGCGGATATGTTGAACGACGGCGAGACGATATGGTTGTAAGCGGCGCCGACATACCAGCGCTTGCTCTTCCCTTCCGACGCCACAATGCGATCGTAATTGGTCACAACGGTGTACTTACTGCTTATGTAGCCGTTGAGGACGTACCGTTTGTTGAATTGAATCGAATTGTTCAGCGTAAAAGTGCGGCTCTTTTCAAAATAATCGAACGAACCTTTCCAGTCCCAATATTCCGACGCCGCCCAATAGTATCCGACATCCCGAACGTACCTATCCCCTTTTTCGAACCGTCCGAACGTAAACGGCAACAATCCCGAATGACGCCCTTTCTTCAAAGGGAAAACGTAATAAGGAATCGCCATCAAGGGGATCCGCCCGAGATAAAAGACGACCGGCTTGGCGATAAGTTTATCCCCTTCGATGAGTTTCATCGACTTCGAGAAAAAATGATAATGCGGCTCGGCTTTGTCGCAGGTGGTATACGTGCCGCCGTCCACGTAGAAGATGTGCTTTTGCTCGCGGAACAGTTTTTTCCCGTAGTAAAACCCCGCTTCGTAGGCGGACTTGGACTGGACAATCCGCCCTTTTTCCGTGTCGATGGAATACTCCAAGTAGTCACCGTCGATTTCGTCGTTTCCGTCGCGCAATATGACGGGAATGGTATTGGGCAAAAGGGACATAGAGTTGTCACCGCTCGGATCGGATGAAACCGCTTGAGAATCGAGCTGGAGGGTATCGACCCGGGCGGAGAACGCTTCGATGACCCGCTTTTTGGTATCGAAGAGAATCTTGTAGGCATCGAGCGAAACGCTTCCTGACTCCACATGACCGGCACGTTGCAAGGTAATCAGCGAATCGACCAAATTGTATTCGATGATGTGGGATTGATAATCGATAGTATCGACCTTTGGCGGTGCCGCCGTGTCGGACGCATAGATTTCTCCCGTAACAAACGACCCGATGGCGCCGTTGATGACTTTCACCGCCCGGAGCCTGTCATCATCGACGGCAAACCGAATGGTATCGCCGGAAACGCTGTTTTCGTGGAACTCGTTCGAACCGCGCGAAGAAGGATAATACCATGAATATGCTTGACCGTAACAGAGAATTTCCCGCAGGATGCCGTTGTAGAAAAAGAAAATTATCCGTTTCCCCTTCAAAAGAGATTTGTCGAATTCGTCCTTTGCGGAATCGACCGGTTCGATGAATTCACCTTGGGCGGAATCGATAACGTCGATTTTTTCCAGCTCGTCGTCCTTGAAGGAGACGGAAATGAGCTCTCCCTTCACCTCCGAATGGGCACGTTTGGCACGAGGAGAGCCGTACAGATCAAGGGTGTTTTTGTTTCGGTCTAAGATGGCACACTCCGAGGTGGTTTCAATATCCTGAGCGGTGATATGCGTGGCACCGCTCGCCTCGGCGCGCTGGTCGGCAGTGTTGTACTCAATCCGATCGGCGACAACTTTAATCATGCGGGTGGAATCGGGATAGTTCACGTACAACGTCGGTCGCTGCTCCATAACGAAGTACTCTCGTTTTCTGTCGAAGTAAGCATTGGGTCCGACGGCGTAAAGAGAATCGGGATATGACCACAATTCGACTTTTTCTCCGTGTGCTGTGGCTTCTTTGGTGAGAACATTATAAAACGCCGAATCCGCCGATAGTTTGTATTCTTCTTCATCGACGACGACCTTGCCTCTCAGAATGACGTTCTCTCCTTTTCGCCACACCGCCGAATCACAGAAAATTCTTCCCGTTTCCGTGCGAAAAGCGACATCGCCGACGACATAGGTGACATACTTCTCTCCTTCCCGCACCACCTCCATCTGGTCGGCATGTTCCAGAATAATCCGCTCTCCTTCGCCCGCCTTGATACCAACAGAAGCGAGTACAAGGAAACAGACCGCCATCCCTGTCGTCAGAAAACGAAACATACTGAAAAATCGTATTTTTCTCCGACCCTCCGTCGTCCTCAATCACCGCCTCCCGATTTCTTTCCTCCGGTACTCTTTGTACTCTCCGGCAAAGCGTACGGCGGAAAAAATCATGCCATCCAATTTATCAGGCTCCCGACTTGTTCGATGCGCACCTCGATTTTATCGCCGGAGGTCATAGGTGCAATACCGGAAGGGGTACCGGTGGAAATCAAATCTCCCGGGTTCAAGGTCATAATCGACGAAATATAGGAAACCAAAAATGGGATATCAAAAATCATTTGTGACGTTCGCCCGGACTGCTTCACTTCGCCGTTATGAATACCTTCCACCAGCAAGTCATGCCAATCGCCATCTTCGACGACCCACGGTCCGACCGGACAAAACGTATCAAACCCTTTGGCGCGCGACCATTGCCCGTCTTGCTTTTGCAAGTCACGAGCCGTTACGTCATTGACACACGTCAAACCGAAAATCGCTTTGGGAGCATCCTCTTTCGAAATATCTTTCACTTTCGTTCCGATGACCACCCCCAGCTCCGCCTCGTAGTCAACCCGCTTGGCTTGCGGCGGATGGATTATCTTTTCTTCCGGTCCGATGATTGCCGAAGGCGGTTTGAGAAAAATAAGCGGATATTCCGGCGCCCGGTCGGCTGATTGGGAAGCGGTTACGTGCTCATGGTAATTCAACCCGATACACACAATTTTGGTCGGCTCGACCGGAGCATGGAAGGTCACCGCCTCACGTGGGAAAACGTCGCCGGTTTTCTCTATCCCTAACCACGGGGCGCGACGCAACCGCGCGATGGTGGAATCTTCATACAGTCCGTACGAAATCTCTTCCTCTTCCTGAAGAGAGAAGCGAACGAATCGTCGTCGTTCCTTACTCATTGTTCAGTATCCCATTTCATTAGTTCCGATAAAGAAATAACGCCTCCATCTCAGGAAAGTCAACCGACAATCAAACCTCTTTCAACTTCCACTTCCCTCGCTTGAACCAGAGCGCCAATATCACCGCCTTGATAGTCGTCGTAATGGTCAATGTCCACCAAACCCCATTGATACCCCAATCGAGGGTGAAACTTAGAAGGTATGCCAGAGGAATACGGGCAATCGCCCCGGGCACCATGACAATCATCGGCGGGAGGGTATCCCCCGCTCCGCCGAAGGCTCCTTCCAACACGATTTCGATCGCCATCGCAATCTGGGACAAACCAAGAATAATCAAGTAGTCGATGGCGATCGTAAGCACTTCCGGGTTGTCCGTAAAGACTGAAGCAATCTGTGACGGAAAAGTAATGAATACCACCGACGTGACAAAAGTAAAAAGCGACGCCAACCCAATAGCGCCCCAAGCGCATTTCGCCGCTCGCTCCGGCTTTCCCGCTCCAAGATTCTGTCCCACCAACGTCGAGGCAGCGATGGAAAAACCAAAGCAGGTCAGGTACGAAAACGACTCCATGCGGTTACCGATTCCCATCGCCGCCGCAGCCGTCTCTCCGAAGCGATGGACAAACTTGATGAGAAACCAATACACCACGACAAAGACAAATTGCTGGCTTGCCATCGGTGTCCCGATACGACCGATTTTGAAAATTTCCCGCCAGCGGGGCTTGACCTTGAATGGATTGCCGACGCGAAATCCCAGAGAGCCGGTAAGCAGTTTTTTGACAATGACAATCGTCCCGAGAAAAACCGAGATACCGCTTGCCAGGCTTGCCCCTGCCACTCCAAGTTCCGGAATGGGACCGTAGCCGAAGATAAGAAGCGGGTCCAGCACCATATTGAGAACAACCACACCGACCCCGATTTTGGTCGGCGTCTTGGTGTCTCCGGCGGCACGAAAAACGGCATAGACTGTCTCCGCCAGAAAAAACGGAACTGCTGAGAGGAAAAAAATGCGGAGATACGGAACGGCTTCTTTCATCGTAGCGGGACCGGTATCCATAAAAGCAAGAAAAGCCGGCGAAAGGGAAAAACCGCCGAGCATAAAAATCCCCCCGATACCGACCGCCATGAGAAAGCTTTGATTGATGTAAAAGACCGCCCGCTCTTTCTCTTTCGCCCCGATATGCCGGGAAACCAAAGCGGTGATGCCGACAGTGATAATTGAAACCGTGCAGTAAATCGTCCAGATGACGACCATGGAGGACGTGACGGCATCCTGAGCGATGGGTCCGAGCTTTCCCACCCAGAAGTAATCGGTGCTGGTCAAGACGAACTCCATCAGCATCCCCGCCACCACCGGCATGGCAAGCGAGACAATCGCCTTGGGAATCGAGCCGCTCGTTATCGAATCGATATTTTTGTTCACTCCGTCCTTCATGAATTTGCCGCCTCAAAAGCAAAGTGTCCCAGTGTGGTAATGGTACACAGTCTGAAAAAGAGTCACAAGAGAAATTACGAATGATTCGCACCACAGTTTCTTACAAAAGACCCGCTCTCCTTCCCCCTCCCCTTCTTTGACACGAAACGGAACGAACACGCGAGTTTATTCTTGACAAAAAATGTCATTTTAGTTATCTTAGGTTTGTGCAGAGGGGACACCTTTAGAGGAAAAGGAAAAGATTGTCATGTCAGCCCGCAGGTATCTTGGGCGTTTTCCCCGCCCTCCTCCGGTCATTCAAAACGAAGCGAGTCACACAAAGGGGGATAAGAACGACAACAATACATAATGTAAAGCTTTTCAAGGAGGAAAGTATGAAAAAGCTCACGGCAATGTTAAGTGTACTTGCAATTTCGTTCCTTTGTGTTATCTTCCTTACCAACGTCGGTCATACTGACTTCGGATTTGGAGGGGGAGGCTCGAAAGGAGGTGCAATCCAAACCGACCATCTCAATTTCCAATTTACTGATGAAGAATGCTACGTTGAAAATACGGTTGATGATACTACGGTGGCTGAGACTGCTTTCGTCGCTTTTAACATGTGGCTTTCGGATACAACCAACTCAAACTATTTGGAAAGGATGGAAGTCGTTTTCACATACGATACTGTTAACTTCACATTCAGGGGCTTCGAGGGGACAACATGGGTTGGAGATGCATTCTTTGATACGCTGGTTGACGGAAAGTTTCGGTTGAGATATGAAACCAGTGATACAACCAATTATGCTCCGAGCTCCCCAACAACCTACGGCACACTGAAATTCACGGCTAAGTGCCAACCGGAAGGAAGCGGCACTACTCTGGACTTTGAACGCCCTAGTAGCTGCTTTCTTGAGTTCCACGCCTCCTCTCCCCATGATACTACTAAGTGGGAATCAACAAGCCTTGACACCGGCTCAGTAACAATTAAAGATGACTATGCCGCCAATTTCCGCATTCCAGAGTACACTTCTGATTGCGACATAACGGGAAACACAATTACAATTCCTGTCTATGGGACAACCAACTTCCGAGTGTACACTGCTAAACAAAAGATCATATACGACACCCTCCGCCTTCAGTATGACTCCACGATTTTTACCAGTATTTGGACTCCCGGTCTTCCAGCTTCAGCAGTGAAATCTCTTGATACGATTATAATCAAATATTATGGTGTTTATTTCGGTCTTCCGGAAATCGATAATACTCCCCTCTGCTCGTTATTCTTTACCAGCACTTATGACACGGCAAGCGGTCCTTGGGACGGTGATACTACCCATTTGGAATTTGATACAACTGATGATTATACATACGCTTTTTATGCTTCTGTGGAAGGATGTATGGACATACTCCCTGAGATAACATACAATACAGAAGAAAATGACGGGAACGTCTCCTTTGCTGCCAACCAAGCAGAACTTGTCCTTATTAACGATTGCCAGGACTGCGATAAAATCATTAGCAACCCCACGGATTATGCCACTGTAATGTTGAAAATGACAAACAACTTTGATGCTGGAAGTTCTCCCTACAATATTGTCGCCGAATTCCAGTTGGGACCTAATCTCAATTATGGCGGCTGGGGAACAAGCTATCTTGGCTCTTTTGGTGATAGTTGGAGCAGCCAAGAGGGAATACTAAGCACTTGGCAAAGTGACAACCATGTTTACAATTATGAAGATGCCCCTGAAAGTTTGTTCACTTTTAAGGTGATGGTAGGAGAAGGACTAACCTATGCCGCTGACAGTTCCGTTCCTCTTAATTTTTCTACCTCAGACACTAACAGGGTTGTCAATTCCCTGACCGGCAAAATTCTAAAAAGTGGGAGTGGGCTGACACTTACAAACAGCGAGGTAAAAGTCCCCATGTGTGAATTCTCGACGAGAGATACCATTTCTTATGAACCATGGGTAAAACACGCCCTTCGCGTTCGGAATAATTTCACCCTTGAAGATTTCAAAGTCAGAATCGAACCCGGCGATTCGAACATGTACATCATGTGCGTGCTCCCACTAAGCGGTTACAAAGCAACGGAAGGAACCAACGGAGAATATTATATCACACCCAAATATCCATCAACGTGGAGCCTTGCACCAAACGGAGAGAATTATACCGACATCGCACAAATAGTATACTTCAAGTCAGACGGCTGTACCGACAGCACCCAAGTTTCTCAAATTCCCATCATTACCGTTGAGTACGCTTACGATGAAAACGGTTCCAACTGGAATAGCGTAACCCCTGTTCAAGGTCAAGTCAGCTGCCAGTGCCTGCTTGGTGCTTACATAGATCCTTGCCCCGACGATAACATTGACAAAGGCTACACCGGCACCGGAGATCTGCCGATGACCTACGAGCTGGATCAGAACTACCCGAACCCGTTCAACCCAATCACGGCTATCTCCTATTCCTTACCGAAAGCTTCTGCAGTGACGCTGGAAATCTACAACGTACTTGGTCAAAAGGTGAAAACGCTGGTTGACAGCTACCAAGGCGCCGGACAGTATGAGGTCCTCTGGGATGCGACCGACTACAACGGCAATCGCGTCTCTTCCGGATTGTACTTCTACCGGATGAATGCCGGGGATTTCACTAAGACCAAGAAGATGCTTTTACTCAAGTAAAGCTCTTTGTGCACGAAATAAAAAAGGGGTCGGTATGTGATACCGACCCCTTTTTTTGACAGCTTTACCTTCATTGATTCACAAGATTCAAACGCCGGAGTAAATACGTTGGGTTGAGTTTCTCACCGGTACCGCGTTCTAAGAGTTCCCGCCAGTCATACCGGCTTCCGAAACGATAATAATTTTGGACGAGAAACGCCCCGATAGTCGGATTATCAACGATTGACGAGTAATTTTCCTCCAAGTAATCCATCGTCTGAGCCGTGATGATATCCGCAATTAAATAGTTATGCAAGTACACGGGATGGGTAGTGTAATGAATAATCGCCGCCCACGGCTTGATATCCTCATGACGAGGCAAAAGCATATACTTCTCAAAAAGATCCCAGTACAACTTATTCAAATCCCTATTCGGGTTCTGGTATGCTTCGTATTCAAAGTACAACCGCACGAGAGTAGTGCGTAACCCGATGATGTCCCGCTCCTGCTTGGCTATCAGAAATTGTTCCACCAAAGAAGGCGGCAGGTGCGGGTATTCCTTCAACCATTGCCTTTCGTCACACAAGGCGGCAATTATCTGCGCCATCCCTTCCGTCCAGCAGCTTGAAAAATCGGTTACGAAAAGCGCCCGTTCCTGATTGATGTGCGCAAAATGCAAGGCATGACCGATTTCATGCAACAGCACCTGTGTGCTGCCGATACCGTCCGTCAGGTTCGCCAAAACCCTGATGTCATACGGCGGCTTGATAGGAAAGGCATAGGCAAGCTGAGACTTTCCCTCACGCGAAGACAAGTCAAAATAAATCGGCAGTTTGTCGAGATTGAAACCGATTCCCTTCAGACTTCGCTTCACGTAGAGCATTTGAGAATCGGCTGGAAAATAGGCATCAACTTTCTTGCTTAGGTCGACGTAGCTGTATGCGAGATCCCAAATCTCTAACGGCTCGACTCCAAGCCTGTCTTTGGCATTTTCCAGCAAGGCGGTATACTTCTCACGACTTAAAGAGTCAAGAGTCTTAAGAAGCGTAAGATATTCGTCGATATCGAACCCTTGCTGAGAGAAAACCATGCGAAAATAATTGTTGTACCCCAGACCTCGAGCTTTCTGGTTACGCATCCGGATGAGCTTCCCCAGACCGTCGGCAAGCTCTCCTCCCACTGAGCACCACGCCCGATACGCCGCTTCCCGGCGGGAACGATTGCCGTCCGTGCGAAAAATCTTGTAAAGATAGCTTGAGCTTTGCGGCGCTCCTTCAAACTCAGCCCGGTAGTTTACGTCGAATTGCGCTAACGAATCCCTCAAGTGGGTAATGGTTTCGTCGGCTTCCACTCGGGAAAACAAGACGGTTTGCATGAGCAACTCGAGACGACGCTTGTCTTCTTCGTCGGTCAACAAACGTTTCCCCTGTCGCAGCAACGGGAGTAAATTCTTGTCGGACGTAACATAGGCATAAAGTCCCTTGTAAAATTCCAACGAATCCGAACTGCCGGTAGTGTACAACTCCCACGTCTCTTGCATTATGCGATAGTCGAGCCACTCGAATTTCAGTTCAAGGGAATCGAGCGCTGAACGTACCTCCTCGGCATTCCATTGGCGCTCCTGACACGAAAATAACGAGAGAACAACAACAATACCGGCAAGACAGATGAGAACTATTTTTTTCATATTACTTTCCCTTGCGATTATCGGCAAAATACGACAACGCCATCGCATACCCGTAGAAACCGAAACCGACCAGATGCCCGACACACACCGGCGCAATAACGGAGGTATGCCGGAACTCTTCGCGGGCGTAGATATTCGACATATGCACTTCCACGGCATCTGCTTCCACCGCCGCCAAAGCATCACGCAGAGCATAGCTGTAGTGCGTCAAGGCACCGGGGTTGATAATCACTCCGTCAGCATCAAAGCCGTGCTGATGCAAAAAGTCGATAATTTCCGCTTCCGAGTTGGACTGAAAAAACACTAACTCCAAGCCTAACTCTTTACCCAACGCTTCCAGCCTTTCGTTGAGCTCTGCCAACGTTTCCTTGCCGTAGATTTCCGGTTCCCGTTTCCCCAACAAGTTCAGGTTGGGACCGTTTATCACCAAAATGCGTGCCATTCTTACCTCCCACCGAGGGTATATTGATCCAACGCGCTTTCAAGCGCCACCGCCACCATAGTCGGTTCCACTTCCTCGGTAATAAACGGCGAACCGGGTTTTCGAAGCAAGACAAATCTCATAACGCTTCCTCTCCGCTTTTTGTCATACCCCAAAGCGCTCAATACCGTGGCGACATCAATTCGCCGCCGTGGTATCGTGCGAAGCGCTTGTTGTATACGTCGACGGTATGCCGAAAGATATTTAGCCCGCCCCGGCTTCAACAAACAACTCAGTTCCACGGCGGCAAAAAGTCCGATAGTTACCGCTTCTCCGTGGAACAGCTTTCCGTACCCCACTGTCCTTTCGATAGCATGTCCAAAAGTATGCCCCAAGTTCAAAAGCATTCGCTTTCCTTTTTCACGTTCATCCTGTGCGACAATGGCAGCTTTGTACCGAACACAATCGATCATGATACTCTCGAGACGAGGGTTATCGAACCGAGCACCTTTTTCGAAATAGGCATCAATCTTAGCCGGAAGTTTTCCTCCGATCAACCCGCCGTACTTCAAAATCTCCCCCAGCGCAGCGTTGAAATGACGAGACGGCAACGTATTCAAAAACAGGAGATCCGACACCACGAGCGACGGTTGCCAAAAAGCACCGACAAGGTTTTTCCCCAGCCGATGGTTCACACCGGTCTTCCCCCCGATTGAGGCGTCAATCATCCCTATCAATGTGGTAGAAACAATCCCCCAACGAACGCCTCGTAACACCGTGGCGGCAGCATAACCGATCAGGTCGGACGTAACCCCTCCCCCACACGCCAAAATAAAATCCGAGCGGCTGATTTTCTCAGAGAGCAGAAACGAATAGAGCCTATTAACCGTTGTCAGCGATTTAATCTTTTCTCCCGAAGGCACCACGAATTCGATCAGTTTCTTGCGAAACGGATGCAAGGCACGGCGGATACGCTTTCCATGCAAGGCAAAGACCTGTGCATCGTAAAACACAAATAACCGTCCCCCCCGAACAAGCGGCACTAACTTATCTGCCAGCGATGCCATCGCATCCTTGCCTAAGACGACCGGGTATTCCTGCCGGGAAAGTTTTACTTTAACAATAGCCATTGACTTGCTCAACCTTTGTGAGAATACGGTGCGCTATTTCTTCGATTCCTCGGGCGGTGGTGGAGATGCGGATATCAGCCAACCGATACGTTGCCGCACGTCGGTCAAGGAGCGTCTTGATGGTTTCTTTGAGTTGCCGGTTTGTATGAGAAGCCGAAACATTCTGTAACAAAGGGCGTTCTGCGTTATCCTTCAAACGGCGATACAGCTCTTTTTGCGAACAACTCAAATAGACTACCACACCGTGAGAATGCAGAATTTTCCGTACGGAGGGCTGCATATACGCTCCCCCACCGACGGCGACAACCATCTTGGGAACGCCGGAAAACGGTAAAGCGGCGATGACGTCATGCTCATATTGTCGAAATGCTGCCTCGCCCTCCTGCCGGAAAATGTCAGGAATAGTTTTTCCTTGCCGTTGCTCAATCAGAAGATCGGTGTCATAAAAAGGAACGTTCAGGATGCGAGCCAGAGCCTGCCCGATAGTCGTTTTCCCCGAGCCGGGAAAGCCGATAAGGAAAATATGTTTTCTTGCCTCCATGACCGTGAATCCGTCACCGGCAGTCTTGCCGTGCGAAGACGGCATCGTAAACCGCCTCAAAAGGAACCGTTTCTCCCGTCCACACATCGTACGAGCGAATCGCCTGCCCGACCAACATAGCAGAGCCGTCAATTGCCGTCACACCTGCTTGTCGGGCTCTTGTCACCAAGGCGTTGTCGGGATTATAATTGACATCATAGTATATCTTTCCTTGCACCAGGGTAAATCCCTCCGGGAAAGGGTCATCATCGGGATAATTCCACCCTCCCACGGGAGTGCAGTTCACAATGATGTCGTACGAACTGGTAAAGAAAGAGCCGTCGATGTTTTTGTAGGTGATAAGGTCCCACTCACTCTGGCGCAAGTGCGGTTTGAAAAGACGCCGGAACGCCGTCAAAGCGCTTTTCCTGCGGGCGAGAACCGTAAAGCGCTTCACTTCAAAATCGGTATATAAGCTGTACACCGCTGCCCGTGCGGCACCGCCGCATCCTATAATAAGAGCGCTGCCATGCTTGAGAACGGTGCTATGCGGACGTAGAGGATGGGCGAACCCGTAGCAATCGGTATTGAACCCCACCATCTCCTTCCCTTCCAGCACCACCGAATTGACCGCCTCCAAGGCGCGGGCAATCGTATCGACACCGGAGAGGTACTCGATAATTCTCTTTTTGTAGGGAATTGAAACGGAGAACCCATGGATGCCTTTCGAAACCAACTCTTGAAGCCGCTGGGGAAACGATTCGGGAGGGATGTCATAAATTTCAAAGGTACCCTTCTTACCGGTCAAAGAAAATATCGCCTGAAAAACATCCGTTGACTTGGAATACGAGATATTATGCCCTATTAGTCCGAAAGTATACATAGCCCTCTCTAACGGGGAACGGTTATTTGCTCCAAAAGATTGTAGAATGATGGGCAGGAAACACTCACCACCTCGGCGTCATCCATACTCGAGGGTCCGACAAGGAACAACGCCGCTATGGAAAACGCCATGGCAATGCGATGGTCGCCGTAACTGAGAAAATCAGCTCCCGCCAACTCTTTGCCGCCGTCGATAACCAATCCGTCTTCAAGCAGTCCGCATTTCACCCCCATCAACTGGAGATTTTTCACTATCGCCTCCAAGCGGTCTGACTCCTTGACCCGCAATTCGCCCACGTTGCGGACAATCGTCGTCCCTTCCGCAAACGCCGCCATGACCGCCACTATCGGTATTTCATCAATCAAGCCGATTGCCGTTTCCCCCGATATCTTGCGAGCCTTGAGCTGTCCGCCGGTAACGGTTACCGTTCCCCGCACTTCTCCGGAGACGACTTTTTTGTCGGTAATGTCGACCGTGCATCCGATAGCTTTCAAATGGTCTAAAAAGGCGGTGCGGGTCGGATTTATGCCGAGGTTTTCAACCGTCACGCTGCCGCCGGAGATCGCCGCCGCCGCCAGAAAGAACGCTGCTGTCGAGATGTCTCCCGGAAGGTCGACCTCTCCACCGGTGATATGCGTTTCAGGCGTGACGGTTATTTCCCGCTTGAACTTTTCCGGCATCTCAAGTCGGGTCTTGCGCGGGTCGTTCGGATCGGGAACCCGCACCGGCTTTATGTCGCGCACCGACAAGCCGGAGCCAAGCTCGTTTACCAGAATTTCGGTATGGTTGCGGGTAATGACACGCTCTCGAATCGTTACTTTCTGATGAGAAGCAATTCCCGCCAACAACAGCGATGACTTCACTTGCGCCGAAGATACCGGCAATTCGTACCCCAACGGAGTAAGACGATTCCCTTTAATTCGCATGGGCAGATGCCCTTCATCGGCGAACAGTTCCGCTCCCATCGAGCTGAGGGGATTAATAATGCGCTCCATCGGTCGGGAGCGCAAAGAATCATCTCCGGTCAGGGTCGCCTCAAGACGGGAACCTGCGATAATGCCAGCCAACAGCCGAGCGGTGGTAGCGGAGTTTTTGCAATCAATAACAGCATCCGGCGCAATGGCTATCTCCGACGGAGGCGTCAAGACCACTGCGCTGTCTTCATGCTGCACCGTCACCCCGAATTTCTGCACCGCCTCAAGCGAGGCTCGGCAATCCTCGTTGTCGGGAAAGTTGGTAATGCGAATCGGTTCGCGCGCCAGCAGAGAAAAAAGCACCGCCCGGTGGGCAATCGACTTATCGCCGGGAAGGCGCAACACCCCTCCGACTTTCTTAACCGGTAACAACGTCCGCTTCATGCACTCGACCTACCGACAGCCCCGGCGATACCGCCGACCTGCCGTACCAGTTGCTCGAACATCTCAAGGGAAATCGATTGCGCCGCATCGGAGAGAGCATTCAGAGGGTCATGATGCACTTCCACCAGCAAACCGTCCGCTCCTGCCGCAATGGCGGCGCGTGACATCGGGATGACCTTATCCCGCCTGCCGGTGCCGTGACTCGGGTCGACGATGATCGGCAGGTGGCTGAGCTGCTTGACGGTCGGGACGACGGAAAGGTCGAGCGTGTTTCTCGTATGGTCGGCAAAGGTTCGCACCCCCCGCTCACACAGGATAACCCGGTGGTTTCCCTCCGCCATGATGTACTCCGCCGCCATCAAAAATTCGTCTACGGTCGCCGCCATTCCTCTTTTCAGCAAGATGGGATTTTTCTTTCTGCCGGCTTTTCTCAACAAGGAGAAATTCTGCATATTCCGCGACCCGATTTGAATGATATCGGCGTACTCCGCCACCATATCGATGGTTTCCGTATCCATCGCTTCGGTAACCACCAAAAGCCCGAACTTCTCTCGGATGTCGGCAAGGATTTTCAAGCCCGGTTCACCCAGCCCTTGGAAACTGTACGGGGAAGTGCGCGGCTTAAAAGCACCGCCGCGGAAAATCTTGGCACCGTGAGCGACGACATACTCCGCAATGGTGAAGGCTTGTTCTCGACTTTCAATTGAGCAGGGTCCCGCCATCATTACGATTTCGTCCCCGCCTATCTCCACGCCGCCAAGAGAAATCACCGTCCGCTGCCGGTCATCCCTGCGGCTGACCAGCCGATATGGACGAGCGGTGCGAACAATTTCTTTCACACCCGGCTGCGTCAAAAGAGCTTCCACGTCAAACATACCTCCGGAGCCGATAATCTCAATGGCGGTATTTTCCTCCCCTTGAATGGGGTGCGCCTGCAAGCCTTTCTTTTCAATCTCCCGGCAGACCTGCCCGATCATCTCCGGGCTGGCGGAGCTTTCCATTACTACCAGCATGGAAACCTCCCGCTCCGTGCGATAGGCAACGGGTAACTTCCCCTACCGTCGGAATGCCGACGTCCGCCTGATCCAACTTGTCCCGGTATGAATTTCATTGTCCGCATCCGTCACATTTCTTCGGGAGCTTTCAACCCCAGAAGATTCAATCCTTCTTTCATCACCGTTTGCACGGCTTTGACCAACGCCATTCTCGCTGCGGATAGCGCTTCATCCTCGGAAATAATTTTGTCGATTCTGCCGTCGGCGTCCTTGCGCTGGTATACTTTGTTGAAACTTGCCGCCAACCGCAACAAATAACTCGAAATGAAATATGGCTCATAATTCCGGGCGGCGTCAAGTATTGCTTGGGGAAAATCCGCCAGTAGTTCCACCACCCGTTCTTCCTCCAGGTGATGCAAAAGCGAGTAGTCGATATCGGAGGAAATCTCCTTGCCGTAGCGCCGCATGAGAGAGCACAGACGGGCGTGGGTGTACTGCAAGTAGGGACCTGTCTCTCCCTCAAAGTTGAGCACTTCTTCCCAAACGAAATTGACGTCTTTCTGCCGCCGCACGGACAATTGGGAAAAAATCACCGCCCCGACTCCTATCATAACCGCCGTCGGAGGATATTTGCCCAGAATCGTCTTTTCTTTCTTTTCCTTCTGCAGAAGTTCCGGATTTTTTTCTTTAATTCTTTCCGAAACCAGCTCCACTGCCTGCTTCAACACATCTTTGAGGATGATGATATTCCCCCGCCGGGTCGACATCGTCTTGTCGCCGAATTTCACCCATCCGAAATCAATATGCTTGGCGCGCCCGGTCATCCGCTCTTCCGGCGGCACCCGCTCGGCTTCTTCGAGCAGTTCTATTACCTTGAAGACCTGCTTGAAATGGTCTTTCTGCGCCGAGCCGACCACATACAACAACTCGTGAAAGCGCCACGTCCGCCAGCGGTACACCAATCCCGCCAAATCACGGGTGGCATAGAGCGTCGCCCCGTCAGCCTTTTTCAGCAGACACGGCGGCAGTTGCGGATCGTCAAGCTCGACGATGAGAGCACCTTCGGACTTCTTGGTCAATCCGGCACGCTCCAGCCGCTCGATGAGCGCTTCCATCTTGTCATTGTAAAACGATTCTCCTTTGACCTCGTCAAAATGAACGCCAAGGAGAGAGTAGATCTCATCGAATTCCTGCAGCGACAACGACTTGAATTTTTCCCAGAGCTTGACGGCGTATTCCTTACCGTCTTCCAAATCCTTGAACGCCTTGCGTGCCTCGTCATCCAGACTTGCATCGTTTTCAGCTTCATTGTGAAATTTTACATACAAGTCGTACAGCTTTTCGACCGCTTCCTCGTCAAGCGCTATTCCTTCCCCCCACTTTTGATACGCCACAATCATCTTGCCGAACTGCGTTCCCCAGTCGCCGAGGTGGTTGATGCTGACAACCTTGTAGCCAAGTTTATCGTAAATGCGTTTGAGTGAGTTGCCGATAACGGTGCTCCTCAAATGCCCCACGCCGAACGGCTTGGCGATATTCGGAGAAGAATACTCGATAAGATAGTTGGCGCCTTTGCCTTCGTCGAGAAAGCCGTATTCGGTATCCCTGCTTAAAATCTCTCGTATCGTTTCCCCTGCCAACGCTTCAAAATTCACCCTGGCGTTGATAAATCCTTTTACCCCTTCACATTCAAGCTGAGCGGCGTCGCCGTCTCTCTCGAGCTTCTCGTTCATTGCCTGAGCAATGACGGTGGAAATGGTATGAGGGTTCTCTCCCAACAACTTGGCGTAACGAAACACCGGGAAAGCAAACCGCCCCATTTTCGGATCTTTGGGCGTTTCCAAATGCTCGTAAATGAATGCTGCATCAAAAACCTGCTGCTCGCCAAGCTCTCGGAATTGCTTTTCGTATTTCTCCCGAAACGCGTGCGCTGCTGCTTCGGCAAACAGATTTTTGAACGCATCTTTTTTCATACCGTTTTATCCTTCCGAGCGGCAATAATACAACATCCCCTCCCCTCAAGCAAGTTACAACATTCGATGTTTTGACAACCGCCAATCAGAAAAGTTCGCTTTCGCCCCGACAAATAAACGCCACTGCTCCGCTCAGAGAAATCGAATTGTCCGCCTCCAACCATTCGACATGCAGGTTGCCGCCTTCAAACTCCACCGTCACCTGCCGCCCCGTCAGCCCCAACATCACTGCCGCACACACTGCCGCCGCTGCCCCCGTCCCGGATGAACCGGTCGCCCCGACACCCCGTTCCCACTCGGCAATTTTCAGCCGCTTTCGGTTGAGGACTTTGACAAATTCGACGTTCGTCCGCTGGGGAAACATGCGGTGGTGCTCAATTTCATTTCCTAACGCCCGCCAATCAAAATCGAAATCAGCGACGAATAAAACAGCATGAGGATTTCCAACCGAAAGGCAGGTAATGGGAATCTTAGTGTCACCTAAAGTAATGGGTGAGTTGATAAAATACTTACGGGTACTACGAACGGGAATCTTGGCGCTTTGAAATTCCGGCTCGCCCAAATTAGTTTTTATCTTGTATTCATTCTTGGAAGCCGAGAGTATCTCGACCGTTTTCTCTCCTTGAGCGGAAGAGAAAATAAACCGCCGTTTTCTCTTATCTCGACGAAAGAGATAAGCCCCGGCAATTCGCAACCCGTTCCCTGAAATATCCGCTTTGCTCCCGTCGGCATTGAAGATTGCAAAATGCCGCTCGACGGAACGCTCTGCCGTCAGTACCAGCAGCCCATCCGCCCCGATACCTATTTTCCGGTGACACAAGCGCCGGGCTATCGTGCGAAGCTGGGAGGCGGTATACCGTTTCCGCTTTTGCTCGATGACGAGAAAATCATTTTCCAGCGCATGGTACTTTTCGAAAGGAATAATCACTATTCCCCTTTTTGTTCATCTGCGAGAGCGGCGGCAAGCTCTTACATATTTTCCTTGAACAGTTGCGCCAGCCGTTTTATCCCTTCGACGATACCGTCATGCGTCGCATTGGAAAAATTCAAGCGCAAGGTATTCATTCCTCTGCCGTCGGGATAGAACGGCTCTCCGTACACATACGCCACCTTCATCTCGACCGCTTTCGGCAACAAGTCCTTGGCGGACATACGCGAAGGCAACTCTATCCAGAGGAACAACCCGCCTTCCGGCTCCGTCCATTTTATCCCTTCCGGGAAGTTTTCGCGCATGGTTTGAATCATGAGGTCGCGCTTTTTCTTGTAGTCGTTCCGGATTATCTCGATGTGCGGTTCCAACTTGCCGGAGTTGAGATACTCATAGACAATGTACTGGCAGAGGGTGTTGGTATGTAAGTCAGCGCATTGCTTCACCTTCTCGAAGTAATTCATAATCTCCGCCGGTCCGTTCATCCAGCCGATCCGTAAACCCGGGGCAAGGATTTTGGAAAATGTCCGAATGGCAATGACGATATCGCCGCCGAAAGACTTGAGGGTCGGCAGCCGCTCGCCGGCAAAGCGGATGTCGCTGTAGGGATTGTCGTCGATGATGGGAATGTTGTACTTCATCGCCAGCTCAATGAGCGCCTTCCGACGAGGCACCGACATGGTAATGCCGGTCGGATTCTGGAAATTCGAAATGGTATAGATGAATTTCGGATTGTACTTGATGATTTTCTCTTCCACTTGGTCGATAATCATGCCGTCTTCGTCCATCTCCACCGCCGCATAGCGGGCTTGGTAATAATTGAACGCCTGCAGCGCGCCGACATAGGTGGGATACTCGGTAATGATGTAATCCCCCGGCTCGATGAATGCCCGCGCCACCAACTCTATCCCCTGCTGTCCCCCGGCGACAATAAGCATGTTTTCGACGTCGCTCTTTGTCCCCCGCTCGGTGGCTCGTTGCGCCAGAAGCTCGCGCAACGGTGTCAAGCCCATCGAAAGGGAATACTGAACGGTGCTGGAACCGTGTTTTTCAATAGCGGCTTCGGTAGCTTCTCGAATGTCATCAAGCGGGAACAACTCCGGTGCCGGAAGACCGCCCGCAAAAGAAATAACTCCCGGCTGGGACGATATTTTCAAAATCTCTCTGATTATCGACGCCCCCAAATTTCGGACGTGGGGTGCTATTTTCCATTCTCCGGTTTCAACTTTTCTCTTCTCACCAACTGCCATTATCATACCCTTTCCTATTCTTTGCAACATCTCGTAACCACCCCATAATAGCACATCATACCGCCGATTTCAATAAAAATCGAAACTGCCGCTAAAAACACGGGGAGGGGATACTGGAAAGCCCTCGAAATCTTGTTTTCACAGCGTTAACAATCTTAACGGACAGCAGAAAAAACCGTGCAAATCCAAAGTTTTACTTGCGATTTGCACGGACATCGACTAGAATAAGGGCATGATTATACGCGATATCTCAAAAGAACTGGTCGAGTCCGCCTCTGAGTATCCAGTGGTCACGATTCTGGGACCCCGGCAGTCGGGCAAGACCACCCTGGTCCAGATGACCTTCCCCGACAGGCCGTATTTCTCCTTAGAGTACCCGGACGTGCGGGCCGCGGCCGAAGCCGATCCCCGGGGCTTCCTGAGCCAGGCGGAGGACGGCGCTATCCTGGACGAGGTGCAGCGCCTTCCGGCCCTTCTTTCGTATATCCAAGGCATCGTGGATAAAGCCGGGAAGCCGGGAATGTTCATCCTTACAGGGAGCCACCAGCCGCGGCTGCACGAGGCGATCAGCCAGTCCCTGGCCGGCAGGACCGCCGTGCTTTCCCTATGGCCTTTTTCTCTCTCTGAGCTCCGCCGCTACAAGCCCGACTGGAAGGCATTCGAACTGGTCGTCAAAGGATTCTTTCCCCGGCTCCATAAGGAAGGCCTGGAGCCGCGCAGGTTCTACAATGGTTACCTCCAGACCTACGTCGAACGCGATGTGCGGGCCCTCATCAACCTGCGCGACCTTTCGCGGTTCCAGCAGTTTCTCACCTTGCTGGCGGGCCGGGTGGGCCAGGTCGTCAATTTCACGTCCCTTTCAAACGATGTGGGCGTGTCCGCGACGACCATCAAGAGCTGGCTGAGCGTGCTGAAGGCATCGTATGTGGTGTTCGAACTGCCGCCGTTCTTCGTGAACATCCGCAAGCGTGTCATCAAGTCTCCCAAGATCTACTTCACGGACGTGGGGCTCGCCGCCTTCCTGCTGGGCATCCACACCGAGGAACAGGCATCCCGCGATCCCCTGCGCGGCAACCTGTACGAGAACCTCGTGATCGCGGACATCGTCAAAGGGGCGCTCAACAGGGGAATCAGGCCGGAGGTCTATTTCTTCCGCGACTCCCACGGTACCGAGATCGACCTCCTCATCAGGGAAGACGGCGAGCTCATACCGGTGGAGATCAAGTCCGCTGGAACCTTCTCCACCGACTTCGTGAAAGGCTTGGAACGGTTCAGGGCTTTGAGGACGGGCCGTGTCGCCGCGGGCGCCGTCCTTTACAACGGCGAGCAGCGTTTCGGTATCCGGGGCGTCCGCATCTTCAACCCTCTCCATGTCGAGGACCTGTGGGAAACCCTGACTTCACCAACCAAGCGAAAGACTTCCTGATTGGGATAGTACTGGCTTAACGTCCCGATGCAGGAGCCGAGAACGACGTGAAGGAGAAACCACAATGAGGGTATCAGAGAAAAGCTTGGAGTTGAATGTTGGAGCAGAGTTGCTTCAGCTATTTCGACGAGTATACCCCAGATTTTTCTTGCGAGGTCTGACGCAAGCAGAAGAACGCCGGGAAGGCGTGGACATCTTTGCCCAAATGGCCCCCAAACACCCGAGTGTTCGCCTTCCAGTTCAAAGCTCCTAAGGCGCAATACAGGTATCAGTTTTGTAACAATTCGCGCCAAACACCGTGCCAGACCAGAATGTTTTTAAGTATGGCATTCAAGTAGACCAACATAGGGCTCTTCTTAGCCTCGCTAGTAGTGCTCCAAATTCTGTCTTCTACGTCTTCCCTTATTATTGTTGCCCGCAAGCACTTTGGAATGACTGTCCCAATCTCCTACGCAACACTTGGTTCTTGCCTGTGTATGGCATGCAAACCCAACAAGTTTTCGGTCCATATCGAAGCAGGACAATTGTTTGCCAAAACAATACCGCTAGAGTAAATCCCAAATTCCGTATGATACGTAGTAAAGAGTTATTAGAGCACGTGCGCGAGGGTGGAATCGATATTGAAGGCTTCATTCGATGGTATCGAGAATTCTCAACTCCGGAGGCTGAAGATCATAGGCGAAGTCCTTGGTCAACACGTGGTTTGCGAATAGGTTTAGCCATCCCATAGCAATACTATTTCACCAACCTCATCTGGACGTAGTCAGTGGAAGGGATGCGCAGCACCGTCCCGGTCTCGATGTCGACGATACAGGCGGTGATCTCCCTGCTATCCGAGGCCATGGTCAGAGCTCCTCGATCTCGACAACCGGGTCGCTGAGCTTGAGGGCACACACCGTTTTGCGGCGCATCTTACACCGGGGTGATATTTTCAAGAGTGTGCAAAAAAACAAAAGCAGGCTGGAAAGATTCTCCAACCTGCTTTGAAGAAAAGCGAAAAAACAGCAAGTCTATAAATCAAGTTTGATAATCTTATACTCGTCCCGGTATATCGCCGTCACCCAATAACCTTCGCCGTCATACGCTATTCCGTAAATGGTATGTTCCGGCAGACGGTACGCCGCCACTACTTCGAACTCGGGGAAGACGGAGAACTTATTCAACACTCCTTCGAAACAGGCATACAAATACGTTCCGTCATATGTCATTCCCCCAACACCCAAGTCTATGTAAAACGTATCGATGATGACATCGCTTTCCGGATTAAACCGGTAAATCGTCCGAGCGTTGCCGCTGCCGCACCACAAATCCTCTCCGTCCCAGGCTATCCCTTTTATCCATGCCCCCATATCCGGAGACATGGTCAAGATATTTCCCGTTATTGTATCGATGCGGTAAATGTTATCACTGCCGTCGCTTGACACCCACAAACTATCTCCGCTCCATTCCAATGACCACGCATAGGAGCTCGTAGACAGACTATCTACCGCTGAGCCGGTCGCCGTATCAATTTTATACAGGTAATCGGAAGTATACCCGTTTCCAAACCAAAGGTAGCCGCCATGCCACGCCATATCGGGAGCAAGGGAAATGGGGGCGGCAAAACTTCTCAAAGTATCGAGGGGAGTCACCCAATCATCCGCACCGGGGATAGTATCGCTTTTGACCGCCATAATGACGTTCCCCGGCTCCCACAACGTAAGAGTATCCAGATGAACGGTAATATTGTAAATCTGAAAATCAAAAATAACCTGCGTACCGTTCACTAAGTACACGCCGGAGCGTAAAGTACGCACGCCGAAGTTCTTTTCATAAAGGAAATCAAAGGTGTTATCGGAATTGAAGTTCATATATTTTGCGGAAAAGCCGCTCAACACCTGCCACTTCCCCAAAAGCTGGTTGATGGTTCCCTGAACCGGATTTGTCGTGTCGTCCTCCCCGCATCCGACAACAAATAAACCGACCATAACCAAGACAGCTAAGAAAATTCGCTTTTTCATCACATCACTCCTTGTGTTAATGTTGCTCTTCCGAAAGAAAGAATAAATCATTAAAGCTCCTTTTTCAACGGTGATTCCTTGACCGGCCATTGCCCCTTCCCTACATTTTTTGTCCCCTCAAACACCAAGTAAGAATATTTCCCGTAGTGGGGGACTAACCTGCCGAGCCGCGGCAACGACGCATAGTCGTCGGTCAACACCACCATATATTTCTCAAAGCCGCCCCATTTTTCTCCTGCCAAAACAAAGGTGTGCCCGTAGCGCGGGTACGCACTCCCATGAACAACGACCTCATCCGAAGTCACCGTTACCATGGTCTGTAAATACTCCGGCAACGGTTCGGGGTTCAACACAATCGGCGCAAAATCCGCCGAGGAACCGTGTAAAATGTCGGTAAGACTTTCGACTTTCACCGAATCTTCCGCAACGTTTTCCCCGAAGGAAGCAAACATCCCCCGCGCCGCGCTATCGGCAATGGAAGCGGCAAACCGCTTCTGCGGGTACCCTAAAACACCCGCTATCACCGGTTCGATTTCTTCCGGGTGCAGTTTTCGGAACAAATGGTAGTCGGGATCGACCGCAAGCGACGTTACCACGGCAGGGACGGTCATGGTATAGGTCGACTCGGGAGAAATCAACAAAACGGTCGTATCAAGCACCAGCGTATCTCCGGCAAACCGAATCGGGACATGCAAACGATAGTCTTGACCGCTCTTTTCCATTATCGTAAAAGTCACTTTACAGACATCTTTTTTCGACTGTCGATCTACCGCATCAACCTTCACATCGAGGAACGGCGCCCCGGCACGGTCGATCCACTGCGGGATAATATAAGACAAGTCCTTCCCGCTCGTTTTTTCGAACGCTTTAATCCATTCTTCCCACGAAATCTGCTTTCCGATGTAGTTGGCATACACATCCTTCCACGCTTGGAAAAACGGTTCGGTGCCGATTTCCTGCTCGATCATGTGATACACCATCATTGCTTTGTTGTAACCGATAGTTCTCGTATTGGGGCTGGTGCGCGAAGTAAATTCACGAATGGGAAAGTCATTCCCCTCGTTCACGTAGCTGACATACTGCTTGAGGATGTTTTTCCGGTATTCCTTGGCGGCTTCTTCGGACTGAAGCACTTTATAGTGGTAATCCGCACCGTACACCGTTGCCGCTTCGCACCAGTTGCCGCGCTCATAGTCGACATAGACGCTGTTTCCCCACCAGTTGTGCAAGACCTCGTGCCCCAGCGAAGTGCGAATAATAAACGGCAACCGTAATACCTGTTGGCCTAAGAGGGTCCATGCCGGCATCCCGTAACCGGTCGGGAAGAAATTCTCCACTACCGTAAACCGCTTGTACGGATAAGGACCTATCATATCCGAGTACATCGAGATATAATCCGCCGTCGCTTTGAGGTATCTGTCGAATAAACCGGTATCGGCTTCAAAGAAATAACACGCCACCTCGATACTGTCGACAAACGTCGAACGAGTCACGAAGGGAGCGGCAAAGAACATCACGCCGTCCGAGTGAAAAGGATTTTCCCACTGCTGAGTTTTTGTACCGTTCGCAAGGGTACTGGAAAGCCGGTTGCCGTCACTGATCGATTCCCACTGTTCGGGAATGACAGCCGTAAGCCGAAATTTCGCTATTTTCTCGTCCCCTTGAGGATAATACAATGCCGACGGGCTGAGATACGCCCCTTGTTCGAGGATAGTTCCGCTGACTTCCCTGCCGACGGTTTCGTTGGAAAAGCGGATATTGTCGATATCCTCGTAAAACTCCGCCTTGTAGGTAATGGAAAATTCCGCCTTTCCTCCCTTATCGGCTTTGAAAACGACCACAAAAGGGTTCCCTTCCGATTCGATTTCCGGCAGACTGTCTTTGATTGCCGGAGGGAATTGGGCGGTATCATCGAGGCGCTCGGTCAGCATTTCCACCAGCTTGCCATCCAAAGTGAAAGAGAGTTTTTGCGCTTTCCCGTTGATGAGAAAGATATTCCACCCTTCTTCCACCGTGAGCGTTCCCGAATCCGTTACTTTTGCTTCATGCTTCGGGACATGTAACGTCAAAGAAATGTCGTGCTTTTCAAACTTTGCCCATGATGCCGCCTCCACACTCAAAGAGAACAACAGCACGATTCCCAGGGCAACTACAACCGGGACACGATATGAAACAAACATTGTTATCTCCTTGGCTTACCGTATACCTCTCAACTCGTATAGGGAATCATACTTCAAATCGTGCCAAAAGACAACAAGATAGTTTCTGACTATATACTTGCGAAGACAATTTCTTTTGCAATGACGCGTCGGCGGAAATTAAACTTGAAATTGTAGACATTTTGCATAAGCTAAGAGCAATTAAATGAGAGCGGAAAAAATGATTGAATACATCACTCAAAAGCTCGTCAAAGAAGGCGCTTCGGAAAAGCTGGCATACTCCCTGGGATGGCTGGGTGCCGGTCTGGTCATTGCTCTTTTGGCGCTTGCCTCATATTACGTTACAAAGAAAATCGTCCTCTCGGTCATTGAGTACTTCATTCGAAAAAGTCGGACCAAATGGGACGATGCCCTGCTGGAACGGCATGTCTTCACTCGTCTGTCTCACCTGGCACCGGCACTGGTAGTCTACTTTTCCGCTTACCTTTTTGCTCCTTACGAAGGAATCCTTCAAAGATTCGCCATGGTCTACATGATTCTCGTCGGACTGGCGGCGTTCAATGCCTTTCTCTCCGCCGCCGTCGATATCTACCGCACCTTCGACATCTCCCGCCAGAAGCCGATTAAAGGTTACGTCCAGGTCACCAAAATCATCATCTCCATTTTTGTTATCATCATCGCCCTCGCAACCTTAATGAACCGCTCGCCGTGGCTGCTGCTGAGCGGTTTCGGTGCGATGACGGCGGTATTGATTCTGGTCTTCAAGGACTCCATTCTCGGCTTGGTCGCCAGCGTCCAGCTTGCCAGCAATGACATGATCCGCATCGGGGATTGGATAGAAATGCCCAGCTACGGCGCCGACGGCGATGTGATTGACGTTTCACTGCATACCGTCAAAGTTCAGAACTGGGATAAAACGATTACGACAATTCCGACGTATGCGCTTATCTCGCACTCTTTCAAAAATTGGCGGGGCATGACGGAATCGGGGGGAAGAAGAATAAAGCGCGCTCTTTACATAGATCTGAACAGCATCACCTTCTGCACGAAGGAAATGCTCGACCGCTTTGAAAAGTACCAGCTTATCACCGACTACATTAAATCAAAACGGAAAGAAATCGCCCAGTACAATAAAGAACACCATATCGATACTTCCGAACTGATAAACGGGAGGAATCTGACCAACATAGGTACCTTTCGCGAGTACGTCGCCGCCTATCTGCACCATCATCCCAAGATACGTCAGGATATGACGTTCCTCATCCGACATTTACCTCCCGGCGAACACGGTTTGCCGCTCGAGATATACGTTTTCTGCAGCGATCAGGAGTGGGCGCACTATGAAGCTATTCAAGCAGATATTTTTGACCACATTCTCGCCGTCGTTCCGTTGTTCGACCTCCGGCTTTTCCAAAATCCCACCGGCAATGACTTCCGTGCGCTCACTACCGCCGGGACATAGCACCAATCCTGCCTTATACCCTTCTTCATTGCTATAAAATTTCCTTTCTTGTCACTTACCGGCAGGTTATGGATAATAGCGAGCCATATTTGCTTGCGAAATTATCCCCTAACGCATTGAGCGAAAAATAGTTTGATAATTTTGTCGATTTTTCGCTTGGAAAAATACGCATCATAAACTATATTTAATTAGAACAAGTATAGCGAGGGATTTCCATCAAGCGCCATAACATCTTTGTATCCTCCAGGGAAAAGGTATCAAGTCAACCTTCCTCACAAGGAATGAAAGGCATGCCGTCCCCCGCTCTTGTAGGGCATAAGAGATAAACCACACTTTTCATAAAGTTGGTCACACGAGGTAAAGAAGGAGCGAATCTCTCTTCGATTCGACCTTCAAAGGTATTTCAATTTATGACGCGGAGGTGAAACGGCTATGAAACACAAAAAGTCGATAATGCTCCTGGCTATTGTGCTTGCCGTTTGTTGGGCAGCCACGCCGGTCGTCGCCGACTGGTGGCCCGGTGACAGCTACAAAATGCACTTTCCCCAAACCCCGAAACTAGGCGGGTGGGATGTGGAGTTTGCCATGTCAATCTTGGGGGACGATTGGCTTTGTACGGAAACCGGCGAAGTGAGCGATATCCATTTTTGGATTTCCTGGATGGAAGACAACGTTCAGGAAATCCCTTTCATCTACGTCAGCATCTGGTCTGACAATCCGCAGGGACAACACGGATACAGCGAACCCCTTGGGCCGTTGTGGGAGCGCTACTTTAACCCGGGGGAGTTTACCGTTCTTGAGTGGGATCAGGACTTACAAGGATGGTATGACCCTTCATCGGGATACTGGGGACTACAAGACCATGTCCGTCGCTTCCAAATTAATATCGAACATATCCCCGAACCGTTCGTTCAAGAAGCGGGAACGATCTACTGGCTGGTCATCGGCTTCGGGGACCTTCCCTTCGTCGGATGGAAAGAAACCGACCAAAACTGGAATGACGACGCTGTTTTTTGGCGGAGGGACTTGCTGATGTGGCAAGAGGTGAGAGACCCTATCACTCAAACGTCAATAGACCTGGCTTTTGTCATTACCTCCGAATGCTGTAATCATGACGGCATCCGCGGCGACGCCAACTACAGTATGGGGCTCGACGTCGCCGACTTGACGTATCTCGCCGCTTACCTCTTTAGAGGCGGTCCTGCCCCACCATGTTTCGAAGAAGGCGACGTCGATGGAAGTGGCGGTATTAATGTTGCTGACATCACCTATCTCGTGAACTACCTCTTCAAAGGAGGACCGGCCCCGGCACCATGTCCGTAATCTAACTTCCACTATGACTCTAGAAGGCTGGAAGCCACTCTTCCAGCCTTTCTTTATCTCCTCTTCATTACCGTTCAAGAGTTACATCAATAGCTTCAACTTCGTATCTCAACGCAACCAACCGCAAAAAGAAAAAAACAATTGCGGTACCGATTTAGGCTTTGGATTTCAGAGTTTTCCGAATCTGGTTGACTTTCGGAGAACCTGATGTATACTTGCCTGATAAGAGAGTGAGAGGTCGAGGTCACCGGCTGTTGAAAAGCCACAGGCGGAGAGTTTGGTGAAACATGGGATGGTTTCGTAAGAAATCTCGTCCTGAAAAAAAGCCCAAAGCGGCAGTGCTGGAGTCCGTCCAGAAAAAGTTCAAACATTTTCTTTCCCTCCTTGATGCCAATAACCGAGTCCTGAAAACAATCAGCGATATGGAAGAAAAATCGCAGGGGGAATATCTCTTCGACACTCCCTATATCAAGGAGAGTCTTGAAAACATCCGTTCCGATTTGTATGAGATTATAGACCACCTGACGGTGCTGGGAGGAGACCAGTATGAACCGCTGAGAGAAAGAGTCGATGCCATCGATTCCGAGATTACCCACCTTCTGGCAGGCAAGCGACCGATCGAACAGGACGAGTTCACCATCCCTTTTGCCAAGCTGAACCGTTCCCGGGCTCACAGTGTTGGAAGCAAGAACGCTCAATTGGGTGAGATACAAACACGAGTCGGTTTGCCCGTTCCACACGGTTTCGCGATAAGCGCATGGGCGTACAAACACTTCATTGACACCAACAATCTTCAGGAGCGCATCAATGAAAGAATCAACTCTCTGGATATCAAACAATACGAAGATCTCACTCGAGTGAGTGAAGAAATATATTCCATGGTACGCTCAAGTCCTATTCCTCACGATTTGGAAGAGTCCATCACCTCTTGTTTGGAGGAATTGGATAACGGTTCCTCAAGCGGGCGTTTTGCTCTTCGCTCCAGTGCTCTCGGTGAGGATTCGTTATACAGTTTTGCCGGTCAGTACGCTACGCTTCTTAATGTACGCAAGGAGGATGTTGCTCTCTCGTATCGGGAAGTTATCGCCAGCAAATTCACCCCTCAGGCAATTTACTATTTCCTGAGCCACTCCCTTTCCGAATCTGACTTAGCCATGAGCGTGGGATGCGTGGAAATGGTCGACGCTCGAGCCAGCGGGGTGATATACACCCGCGACCCGGTGCGCCCCGACGAGAGAACGCTGGTCATCCACGCCATATTCGGTTTGGGCAAATATCTGGTTGACGGGACCTTGACCCCAGACGTTTTCCGGGTCGCTCACCAAGATAAGACTATTCGGGAATCTACCATAACCACCAAGCCAAAGCGGCTTGTGATGGTGCCGGAAGGAGGGACCAAAGCGGAACACGTTCCCGTATCGCAACAGGCACTTCCTTCTCTCAACGAAGAAGAAATAGCCCTTTTGTCCGAGTATGCTCTCCGTTTGGAAGAACATTACGGCTGTCCCCAAGATATCGAATGGGCAATTGACAGAGACGGTAAACCTTTCATTTTGCAATCCCGGCCACTTCGGGTCATTGAGCCCGTTCAAAACGCAGAAATGCCGGACACCTCTTCGCTGAAGCGGCTTGCCGCCGGAGGCACCACCGCCTGCCCCGGCGCCGGTGGAGGGGTAGTGTTCCACGCGCGTTCTTCACGAGACCTCCCTAACGTTCCCGACGGAGCGGTCTTGGTTGCTCCTCACCCTTTCCCCGGGTTGATTACCGCGATGGGCAAAGTGAATGCCATCGTTACCCAGGTCGGCAGCGTCGCCAGTCACATGGCAACTCTTGCCCGCGAGTACCGCATCCCGACTCTGGTGGGAGTTCCCGAGATTGATCGCTTACCGGCACAAGCAGCGGTGACCGTCGATGCAACGGGAGGAGCAATCTATGAAGGAATTCATCAGGAGATTATCGACGCCCGCCAGCCGGATTTCGACCTGTTGAGCGACATGCCGATATTTACCTTGCTGGAACAAGCGCTAGAAAAAGTGTCCCCTTTGAACCTCCTGCATCCGGCGGATCCCGATTTCACCATTGAAAACTGCCGCACCTATCATGACATCATTCGCTTCGCCCACCAAAGGGGAACGGAAGCGATGTTTTCCAGCGCCGGTGACATGGACAATGTCGATGCGGTGAGTTTTAGACTGAAAAGCAATATCCCTTTGCAGGTTAACATTATTTCCATCGACCGGGAAATCGCAATCACCGAAAAGAATCGTTACGTCACCATTGACGAAGTTGAATCCGAACCGATGAAAATGTTCTGGAAAGGGGTACTCAAAGAAGGGTGGCCCTCACAGCGGGCGGCTGTCGACATGAAAGGAGTGATGGGAATGATGCTTACCACCGCCAGCCAAGCCAACATGCCGGAATTTCGAGAGCAAAGTTTTGCCATCGTCGGGCGCGAGTACATGTTGTGCAATCTCCGAATGGGGTACCATCTTTCCCGCATAGAAGCCATGGCGACCGACGAGCCCAGCAAGAATTTCCTCCGCATGCAATTCAAGAGAGGGGGAACCACGCGAGAGCGTCGCATCCGACGCATTAAGCTGATTACCGACATTCTCGCCCCGCTGGGATTTGAAAACACTACCCGCGGAGACTTCTTGGATGCGAAACTTACTTATGACAGCAAGCATAACATTCTCCATAAGCTATATCTCCTGGGACGCCTGACTATCCTCACCAAGCAACTCGACATGGCTTTGACAAACGACAAAATCACCCAATGGTACACCCAGGACTTTATGAAGAAACTGGGCATCAACCGGAACAAGGAAAGGAAATCATGAAACGGAGCCTGAAGCGCTTGGGGAATCTAGTCGATACTCTCTTCCAATTCCGTCATATCACAACGGTCAGCTCCATCCTGTTCTTTCTCATTATCGGCACCGCTTTTTTCCTCATTTATCAAGACAGCCGTCTGATGCGGGAACAAATCTATAATGATTTCAACCAACAACAATTGATTTTGGCGCGACAAGCCGCAGCAAAAATCGATGACATTCTTCACGATGTGGCGGTAGAAATTGAAGAGCTTTCTTCCCTGAGCGGTTCCTTGCCTCCGTCCGCACGCTCTACTGTCTATGAAGCTGCCTTTCGACGGCTTCAAACCAAGGGAGTGTTAACCATCGGCTGGCTCGACCATACCGGTGTCATCCAAGAGCAGTTTGGGCTGCAGAAGACAGTCTCCCCTGCCGTTCTCAAAAGTGTTCGGGAGATGCAGGAAAAGGGCGAGAGTTCTCTCTTCCTCAGCGGCATGAGTATCAACACAACCGAAGCGGAGAACAAAACGATACTGAGCACCGTTTGTGCTCCTGCTCCAAACGGTGAGGGTAATATCTTTTTCGCCGTCCTGGACATTACCGACTTGGTTGCACGTGTGACACAAGATATTCACTCCGGCAAGACCGGCTATGCGTGGGTGATAACCGAGACCGGGATGTTTTTGTTTCACCCGGAGAAAGAGTTCATCGGCAAAAACGCTTTCACCGCTCGTCATGAGCGCAAACCGTACGTCAGCTTCTCGAAAATTAACGAAATTATGAAAAACCGAATGCTTCAGGGGAAAGAAGGAACGGGGACGTACGTCAGCGGTTGGCATCGCGGGTTGAGCGGGGAAATAACCAAACTTATCGCTTACACTCCTATCAGAAGCACCCTACTCCCTACCGGCAAAGCGTGGTCGGTCGCTGTAGTGGCGCCGATAAGCGAAGTTGCCGAAGCCGTCAGTCAGGTTTACGTGAGGCTCTTTTGGACTGGGGTGGCGCTCGTTGCAGGATTGTTCATCTACGGGATGTTAGCCGTCATGTACCATCGGCGACTGTCCCAAAGTCTCAAGGTACGTGTCAACCTGCAGCAGGAGTACATGTCCAGCCTTTTGGCGAATTCGATGGACGCTATCGTCTTCATCGACAACGACAATCGCATACAGGTATGGAACCGCGGGGCGGAAGCCATATTCGGTTACACGGCGGAGGAAATGTTGGGACAAAGCTTTCACCGCCTTATCCCGCCGGAGGTTGACGCTGAAAAAGAACTGGAGCGGATAAGAAACGAAGTCTACGTGAAAGGACATGTCAGGCATTACCTTGCCCGCCGTATTACCAAAGACGGCAGGAGAATTACCATCGACCTTTCCCGAACCCTCTTACGTGACCAAAACGGAGAACCTATCGGCAGCACCGCGATCATGAGAGACGTCACCGAAAAGATGGAAATCGAGCAACGCATCTATAACACCGAGAAACTTGCCTCTATCGGTATCCTTGCCGCAGGCATTGCCCACGAAATCAATAATCCTCTCGCTATCATTCTCGGTTTCACCGACCTCCTGCTGGAAAAAGCGGATCCCGATTCCTCGGAGTACGAAGATCTGAAAATAATTGAATTCAACGCCAACCACGCCAAGAAGGTGGTTGAAGATATGTTGGGATTCGCCCGGGTAACGGAAGGTTTGGAAGACCATGTTGACGTTCCCGCCAGCATCAAAACCGTTGTGGGAATCTGTAAGAACACCTTGATGACCAAAAAGATTGAATTAAAACTGGATGTCCCCGAACAGCTTCCACTTGTCCGCGGGGACACTCGCGAGTTTCAACAAGTAATTTTCAATTTGATTAATAATGCTATTGCGGCCATGGCTCCGGAAAAGGGAACGTTGACCATTACCGCGAAAGAAGAAGGCGACCAAGTGAAAGTAAATGTGACCGATACCGGTATCGGTATCCCCGACAAGATTAAGCCGCAGATTTTTGACCCCTTCTTCACGACGAAAAAAGCCGGTGAAGGGACTGGTTTGGGTCTGTCCCTCTGTTACGGGATAGTAAAAAAGTACGGCGGAACAATAACTTTCACCAGCGTGTCGGCTGAGGACGACCCGAGCCGACCCAGCGGCACGACGTTCACGGTAACCATGCCGGTCTATCACGAAGAAGAAGTGAGGCAGGGAGGAAAAGGATGAAACAACGTATCTTGGCAATCGACGACGAGCCCCATATGCTGAAACTGCTCGAACGCATCATCACGGAAAAAACATCATACGGCTTCCGAGGCACCCATAACCCCTTGGAAGTGCCGAACATTCTCGAGCAAGAAGAGTTTGATGTTATTATCACCGACTTGAAGATGCCGGGAATGGATGGGCTCGATATACTCCGGCTGATTAAAGAGCAAAATCGGTTCGAACAGGTCATTATCATTACTGCTTTCGGCTCACTGGAATCCGCTATCGAGGCGTTATCAAAAGGGGTCTTTGACTATATCACCAAGCCGTTCAAGAAGGAGCAGATTGTTTTTACGTTGGATAGAGCGATGCGGTGGCAGAGGATAAAGCGTGAAGCGGCTCGTTTGGCGGACATATTCACGTGCGAACCATACGAGAAAGCCCAACAAGCGTTTCGGAAAGAATATCTCCGTCGTTTGGCGGATAGATACAAAGGAGACGAAGAAGCGATGAGTCGGCAGTCAGGCTTACCGAAATCGCAGCTTGTCGCGCTCCTGAAAGAAATTGAAGAAGAGAAAGAACAATAACCTGCTTGACGCTAAGTAAGAAGGACAAATTCTCGAAAGGAGACTCATGATGATGAAGGTGCGAGCGAGCGACATTATGATTCCCATGGACGAATACCCCCATATCCCCTACTGGTTCACGCTGCGCCAAGCGATGGCGGAAATGGAAGGTTCGGAACTGGAGAGAAACGGACGGAAGTCACTCCCTCGCGTGCTCCTCGTATTCAACGAGAAATACGAACTTTTGGGCATGGTTCGACGGCGCGACATCCTCCGCGGTTTGGAACCGGAGTTTCTATTGCAAAAACCCCTGAGCTACAGAAAGAAATTGTTCGACGTAAAAATGGACCCGAATCTCTCGGAACTGTCGTTCGACAAGGTCATTGCCGGAGTGAGAGAACGGGCGGAGCGACCCGTCAGTGAAGTGATGATTCCTATCGAGACAACCGTCGACTATGAAGATCATATCATCAAGGTAATTTACGAAATGAACTTACACAACCTGAGCATTTTGCCCGTCCTCAAAGATAACAAAGTGGTGGGGGTGGTGCGGACGGTCGACATTTTTCACGAAATCGCCAAGGAGGTATTGTAACCACCCGCTCTTTCATACGGAACGGGTGAGGAGTGAGAAGTATGCGGAAAGACAACAAGAAGATGCAACCCCGCAGCTTGCCGCCAATGCCGCAAGACATCTATCTGGCAAAAGCCGTTCGACGACTTGACTGGAAACGCCTCTTTTTTATCCTGCTGGGAATTACCCTTTTTTGCGTGGTCTATTTTCTCCCGGCTCTTCCCGACGCGGTGGACCCGGAGGGAAAACGTTTTCCTTTGACCCCACAAGGAAAAGCGGCTCTGGCGCTGTTTCTCCTGACGGTGGTCTGGTGGGTATTTGAGGTGATACCGATTGGGGTCACAAGCATTGCCGTCGGAGTTATTCAAGTTCTTTTCCTGATTCGTCCGGCTAAAGTTGCCTTCGGCGATTTCATGGATCCTTCCGTGTGGTTCATTATCGGCTCGGTGGTCATCGGGATGGCATTCAGCCGTACCGGGCTCACAAAGCGGTTGGCATACAAGATGCTTTCGCTCGTAGGGGAACGTACCAGCAGTATCTACTTGGGTGTTTTTGTCATGACCGCCGCAATGACGCTGATTATGGCGCACACCGCCGTCGCGGCGGCGATATTCCCCTTGCTGCTGGCGATTTATCCCCTCTACCAAGAAGACCAGAAACCGACTCGATTTGGGAAAGGGCTTTTCATCGGAATGGCTTTCACCGCCGGAGCCGGGAGTATCATAACATTGCTGGGGGCGGCTCGCGGCGCCGTTGCTATCGGGTTCTTTAAGGACATCGTGGGAAGGGAAATAACCTTCTTCGAATTGACCTACTACATGCTTCCCATCGGCGGGTTGATGGTGTTTCTGCTGTGGGGGTTTTTTATGTTGTTCTTTCGTCCGGAGAAGAGCCGGATACCTGGCTTACAAGAACGGGTCAAAGTTCTCCGAGCAAAGCTGGGACCAATGAAGCACAAAGAAATGTTAACCATCGGCATCGTGGTTGTTGCTATCCTTATTCTCGGTTTGCGCTCTTTCGTACCGTCCTTTGAACCGTTGAACAAAAGTGCCATCCTCTTGATGACGACCGTGCTCTTTTTCCTGTTCAAGATTCTCACTCTCGAAGACCTCGAAGAAATTCCCTGGAACATTATTCTCCTCTTCGGTGGAGCAATGAGTATCGGCTTCTGTCTGTGGCAAACCGGAGCCGCCGAATGGCTCGCGATTCACTGGTTGGTCATGTTTCAAGAGTCGCACTGGTTTATCTTTATCATGGGTATCGCTTTATTTGTCCTGGTGATGACCAACATTATAATGAACGTGGCGGCGATTGCCATTTGTTTGCCGGTCGCCTTGGTGATTGCCCCCTACATCGGCGTTGCTCCGGAGATTGTTCTGTTTGCCTCGCTCGTCACGGCGGGGATGCCGTTTCTTCTGCTGGTTGGAGCCGCACCGAACGCCATCGCATACGAAAGCAAGCTCTTTTCCTCGGGAGAGTTCTTTCTTGCCGGTATTCCCGCAAGCATCCTTCTCATGGTTGTCTTGGCGGCTTTTGTCTGGTTGATTTGGCCTCTCATGGGAATGCCCATCTTTACCGGCTGAGGGGAAAAAAGAGGTTACACGTAAAAGGGACACCGGTGAAAGTTGAGATTCTCCTTTCTCTTTTTCCGGCTACCACGCTCCGTTCACAGGCACACCGGTAACCTTTCAGGAAAGTGACACCCTATGCTTGTCTAATTCCCAACAACTTCATAAATTTGGCGGCATTGCTCGGCGCTTTGCCAAGGTGGCAGTTGTTAAAATAGACATAAATTGCTTTCACCTTCTCCTCGATCCGCCTGATTTTCTCTTCCCAGTACTGGAGCTCTTCGTCACTGTAGTCGTAATCGTAACGCAGCGCCCCTCCCTTCCACCAGTTCTCGGCGTTTCGACCGTGCAATCGGATATACGCTACGTCTGTCGTGGCAAAGCAATCCGGCTTCAGCAAACCCGCAAGTTGAGGCTCATCAACCGAGACGTAGCCGATGTGCTCAGATTTGAGTCTCTCATACATTGCCCTATTCACCCAGCTCTCATGGCGAAACTCGCAAAAGAGCCGATGCGGCGCGACTGCTTCTTTACATTTTGACAAGTGGGTAAGAGCATCCGCTGAGAAACGAAAGGAGTAAGGAAACTGCGCCAATAACCCGGCAAGCTTTCCTGATTCCGCCAACGGTTGAACAGCCTGTCGAAACGGCGTAACCTCTTTGTCCATGCTCCCCCGTTGATGCGTGAACGACCGGGGGACCTTGACCATGAAGTCGAATCCTTCAGACACTTTCCTGACCATGTTCTCAAAGACTTTGGGATGGGGGATGCGGTAGTAGGTAGAGTTGATTTCTACGGTCGGGAAATGCCTGACGTAGTAGTCGAGCATCTTCCCTTTGCCGATCTTCTCCGGATAGAATGTCCCACGCCAGTCTGCAAAAGAGTAGCCTGACGTACCGACTCGAATCTCAGCCTTTTCCATACCGAAATTAATGCAACCGGCAAGCCTGTGTAAATTGGTTTTCTCCCGACTTTGTCCTTTTCATTTCAGGCTTCAACAGACTACAGCACCCCGCCGCACCGGCATGTTTGCGCTGGCTTGGCAGGTTGTCAGAACAGGCACGATTTCGCTTGCCAGGGGCTTGCTAGGACGACTCTTGCCTCGCGGCTGCGCAGGGAATAGTTTCGAGGCTGGGGAACAACAACTAACAAACAAGGGATCTAGGGTCAAACCAAACCTTGTCCCTTCAAATCGACTTGCCCCAGCCCTGAATGCCCTTGCCTCAACTCTTTAGCTCACCAAACTTGACATGTTCTCGACCACTTCGCACACACTTATTTCTCCTCGGAAGGGTGCTCTTTCTTGTACATATCCGGGATTACAGACTGAGGAACATTCGTTGACCACAAATGCCGACCGGTTTCGGCACAAACAATAGTCCGCATATGGTTTAGGTCTTCAATCGGAATATCCACTTCCATCGCATGATGCGACGGCATGACTGCCGGTTGATCAAGCCCCCGCAAGTCGATCGACCACACCGGCCGCGGCTCTGAGCCATTCCTTGACCAGAGCATATAGACCACCTGAATTTCCTTCGCCGAAAACGGATCACCGATAACCGACCGTAACGCATTGAGGAAAGTCACCTTCGGCGGTTCCTTCGGAAAACCGACGAACTTCTCCCTCCTGTGTGTCAGCACCCATTCTCCCACCTCTGCCGGAGGCTTGAACGGTTTGTGAGGATACTCTCCCGGATCCGATGTCATCTTGAGTATCTGTCCGGTCTCAGGGTCCAAATAGATAGTGAATTCCCTGCTCTTTTCGTCAAACTCCCGTAGAGTATCTCCAGTACGTTGGTCTTCTACAAGCACCTCCAGGGTCACGTCAACCTTGACCTGCCATAGTTTCTTCCCGTTAAGCTCGTTATGCAACCACGGAGTCTGATCGTCATCGAGCACAACCAGTCGTACCGACGCCGTATCGACCGAACACTGCCGAAGGGTGGAAAATCCCGAGTACGCCAGCGCCGCGGCAATAGCCTCATTCTTTGTGTTTAATACGTTGGTGGAATCGGCATGTAACAATGATGTCAACAAGCACAGTGTGACAACACTCATAACCATACAGAGTATTTTTTTCTTCATCAGCTCACCTCATCTTCCCCATTTACAGTCAGGTAATGGTTCCCCCGACCCACACCTTGACCCCAAGTATAATCACTAAATTCTCCATCCCTCACTTATTTAGATTACTGTTTCCATTTTGCTCATTTTTCCCTCTTGAGCGGTTCCACTCCCTCCTGTGGCCAATGCCAGTCAGGGTCACACGACCTATAGGGAAGGTTAACCTCCATTATTCTTTCTCCCGTCTCGGCATTGATAACACTACGCATAAAATCGATTGTGCCGTGTTTCACTGGAATAGGAGGTAAACCATGCAAGCTAATTGCCCACACCGGTTGCTCCGCCCGCCCTTGGGAAGAGTAAATAACGTACCGGGCTATCGTAAGCGAAGCGTGGACAGGAGAAGTAAAGGCACTGTCAAGAGCCTGGAGAAAGCTTACCGACGGCGGCGTTTGAGGCAAACCAAGGTACCGTTCGATAGTCATACCGAGCTGTTGTTCGGCAAGCTTTGCAGACGGTTCACAAGGACGCTTCTCCGGAGGACCTTCATATTTTGACCTAATTTCGAATAGCCGCCCCGTTTCAGCGTCAAGTATAACGGTGAAGGTAATCGGTGAGGCATTCGCTTGTAAGACGATATTTTCAAATTCAACCGCCCAGGCGGTTTTTCCGTTGATACTGTCTGAAAGGAACGGTGTAGTCGAGTCATGTACCGTTATCAATTGTACTTCGTTCAGTGACTTATCAAGCTCGAAGTTCCTCAATTCATCAAAGCCGGTATACTCAAGCGCCCTTGTGACAGCCTCCTGTTTTGATTTGAGAAGGAAAGTCTCCCTTACGGTCTGGGATTCAGCATCTGGAGGGAGAACAAAGCTTGCCATTACAAGTACAAATGCTACCTTTATAAAAACTGAGCTTTTCATGGTACCTTTCCTTCACATTTCTTTTTTTCTTTCTCCATTTCATTCAATTTTCCTCGGAAGGGTGGCTTCTCTTATACATCTCCGGAATCAGAGATTGAGGCAGATCTGTTGACCACAAATGCCGACCGGTCTCGGCACAAACAATAGTCCGCATATGGTTTAGCTGTTCCACCGGAATATTCGCTTTCATCGCATAATGCGACGGCATGACTGCCGGCTGATCAAGACCCCGCAAGTCGATCGACCACACCGGCCGCGGCTCCGAACCGAACCTTGACCAGAGCATGTAGACCACCTGGATTTCCTTTGCTGCAAGCGGGTCGCCGATAACCATTCGCAATGCTTCAAGAAAAGTCACTTTCGGCGGCTTCTCCGGGAAGCCAACGAACTTCTCCCTCCAACTCCCCAACACCCATTCCCCGACTTCTGCCGGAGGCTTGAACGGTTTGTGAGGATACTCTCCCGGATCCGAGGTCATTTTGAGTATCTGCCCGGTCTCAGGATCCAAATAGATGGTGAATTCTCTGCTTTCTTCGTCAAACCGCCGCAGCGTATCTTCGGGACGTTGGCCTTCTACAAGTAACTCCAGGGTTACATCAACCTTGACCTGCCACAGTTTCTTCCCGTTAAGCTCGTTATGCAACCACGGAGTCTGATCGTCATCGAGCACAACCAGTCGTACCGACGCCGTATCGACCGAACACTGCCGAAGGGTGGAAAAGCCCGAGTACGCCAGCGCCCTTGCAATTGCTTCTTCTGCCGTTCGGACAATAAAGCTATCTTCTATCGGCGGAGCGCCGGCCGCTCGGCTTACAAAGCAAATCACCGCCAGCACCAAAGCGACGATTGTGATGTGCAAGTTTTTCATTCTCGTTTCCCTTCCTCAATTCTCGGGTAAGGGATATTGCAGGTGATGTATTTGTACCCCCTGGAGGCGTCGACCACCGTTCGTCGGTTCGACACCATATAATAATCAACTCCTCCCTGGGCTGTTTGTGGCGGCATACCTCTCATATATATCGCCCATGCTGGCGAGGGTTTGATTTTCGGCTTCAAATCCAAACGCGGATTGGCTGACATATTCCTCGAATAAACCACATAATGAATAATAATCTCCTTCGCCAGCAAAGGGTGAAAGGCACATTCCCGCAACGCCTCCCAAAGAGTAAACGTAGGAACCGTGGCTGGTATTGAATGGTATTTTTCTCCTAAAGCGGATATTAGCTCGGTCGCCTCTTTCGCTGTCGGTTCCCGGAACAAGGTTGTCGTATCGCCTTTGATTCTGAAGCGGGCTTTCAAAAAACGGCCGGTCAAGGAGTCAAGATAGACCCAGAAAGTTTTCGGACGATCTAATTCTTGACCAATTCGCGTGCTGTCGAGATGGAGCCAAACATCCTCAAACGTCACCAACCAACATCGCCTCCCGTCAATGGAATCGGAGAGAAAAGGGGTAGTCGAATCACGTACCGTAACCAGGGTGACTATTTCCTCCGGTGAGCCTGCCCGAAAATCCTTCATCTTATCAAGACCGGTGTAGGCAAGCACCTTGGCTACCGCCTGCTCCGGTGACGTTATAGCAGCACCATCCTGTGGGCCGACACCAACTACGTCCTCAGCAGCAGTCATTTGACTCAACACAAGCAAACAACCCCACCCTGCCAGATATCTGAACAGTTTTTTCATTCTCTACCTCCCGCAACGTCAAGAGCCTGCCCTCTCTCTTCGAACCTCTCCGACCCAAGAGGGTACCCATCCTATACACTCAGGCAATCGCTTCCAAAACGGTACTACTTTACTTTCTTCATTCGATGGTTCGACCGCCCTGAGGTGTCATTCTTATGACGTGTGTGCCACCGTTGAAGTTTAAAGAGTTGAGAGAAAAACTATTCCGAACAAAACTTTCATGCCAGCAGAAATAGTTAGGAACAGTATTCCCCGCTTTACCACTTCCCCACACTTCCTTTATCGGCCGTCAACCCATCCGAACCGGCTCTCTTTCTGTGTCACTTGACCCCTCAATTACAATGCTGTCCGCTCCTTTTTCGCAACTTGACAAAGTCGGCTGTTTGCTCTATAATGACTCTGAAGAAAAGGTTACAACGAAGGTTCGGCAAACCCGCGCAGGGAAGTTTATGTCCATGAAGAATACCCTCAATAAATTCCTCTATGGTTTTCCTTCTCAGAAGCCTTCAATAAGAATTTTCGCTCGTAAGCACATCCCACTCTTGGTTCCTCGCCACCCTTGAAAAGATAACATATTAAGAAGGACAAATCGGCAACATTTACAACGCACGAACCATCAACATCACCGATGAAGTAAGGAGAAGGTGGTGTCCCTCCTTTGAAGAGGAAGTCAACCATGAAAACCACATCAGCGATGTTTACCGCATGGGACTTGTCAACATCTCCCAAGGTCCATGTCCAAAAATCCGGTGTATTATGCGATATAGTTGACATAGCAGTACGATCAAAAGCCGTTACCCGCCACCAATAATGGGTATTAAAGTTCAAGGAATCTTCTAGAATGAAATGATTAGAATCAATGCTGTCAACAACATAGACAAAGTTGAATGCTGAATCTGTTGCAATTTCCAATTTATACAGGATAGTATCATTTGGATCCGGGTCACTTGAAGAACTCCACCAAAATTCTGTCAGCATATCCCACACAGGTGAACCGTCTGTATCAGGAGGAAACAACGCTTCTGGAGCAGAGGGAGGTTCCGCAGTATTATCAACAAAGAAAGAACACATATAGCTGCTGTCGGTCCACTCCGAATACTTATAGCCATCAAACGCTCGCACGAACCAAATGTAATGCCAATTCTCATGTAATATTTCCGTTACCTGCCATCCAGTTGAATCCTCTCCTTCGAGAATCCCATAACCTACAACCGAGTCGAGCTCACCGAACATTGTGTCGACAACACAGACAAAATCATAAGTTAGTGCTTCACCTTCAATATCACTTGAATTTTGAATCCAAAGAACCGGCTGAGTACCAGTACAGGTGTCATTTATAGGATGAAGAGGAAGAGGAATAGTCGGCGGAGAATTTATACAATTGACACCTAAGGCTCCAATCAAAACAAGACAAGAATTGTTTTCAGGAGCACAGGGAGAAGTATCATACAAAAAGTAATTACCTGTATCCGGGTAACAGAATTGCGGGGCTTCCGAGAAGTTGCCATTTATTCCGGTTTGATCGGGAACCCCGGTAGTATCATAATTTCCTTGAACATTGCCAAATACATCACAACACTCCACACTGTCTCCTTGACTTAGAACAAGTCCGTATCCTGCATTAAACGCAATAACACTTTTCTGAATCTGGACACGATCACCACCAGGAGGATGACATATGCGTATCGCATCATTCGAATTATACGCAAACGTACTATTAATAATTGTCACAGCCGTTCCTCCATTAAGAGACCGACTAAAATTTATCCCCTCCGCATTGTCAGTGTAGAGACAATTAGTCATGGTCACACTCGAGCCATATTCACCCCATTCGGTGATATCAATTCCTTCTCCAGTGTTATGATGTATATTACATTCTGAAAGAGTAAGATGTCGGTCATCATAAATTTTAGCAATCAGTCCAGAATTATTAGATATTTCACTCGCAGTAATAATTGTTCTGGCGGCTGAAATAATTATTGTATCAGATATACCTTCAAAAACACAACCATCTAAGATATTGTCATTCGCATAATTTTGTCGATAACCTTCAATAGCAATTGAACCACCTCGAAGAGTATCATCGATAGCATGAAACGTTCCAAAAATCGCTGTACCATTCTCCTCAAACAGACAACTATCGATTAAGCAATCTTCAGTACTACCGTAAGACAAATATGAATATATCCCATAGTCAGCATTATTACACACTTTACATAAATGATATCTCATCCGTACGCCACTGTTATCACAACCTGCTCCAATCACATTTGCATCTAACCTACATGAGTCTAAGATAATCAAGTCAGGCGTATTACAATACACACCCCAGGATGCTCCGCTAATGGTAATACCACGAATCCAAACAGTATCATCTGTTAAACAACCAGCACAAGACATATTGAAACCATTTGTAGCGCTATCCTGGACGTCTACAATTACGTTTTCAAACCCACCTTCTCCTTCTATAAATAAGGACTTGTAACGAATAACAATATCCCTATTCCCTACTCCTTCATAAATCCCATTCTTAATAATAATTGTATCACCTGAAGCAGCAGCATTTACTCCTTTTTGAATAGTTGCAAACGGTTTTGACATACTTCCATCACCGGTTGTATCATTACCAGTTGTATCAACATACCAGACCCTAAAAATGGGGCCACAAGTGTCAGAAACCGCTCCCATAAGTTGATTACAACTGTTGTTGCCCGGCAAGCAAGGAGAGTTAGCCGCCAAGCTAAAGTCACCACTATCAGGATTACAAAAACGAGGGTCTGAGGAAATATTACCATTTAACCCCGTCTGGTCTGGGATACCTACATAATTAAAGTAAAAAGTTGAAAAACGATTATCGATAAAGTCACAGCAAGCAATTGATACCTCATCCTGGAGTGTATCACCCTCAAAGACAAACCCTGAACCGTAATTGTCCGCCACGATGCAATTCTCTAACTGAATTGAGCCAGAGGTTTGAATGATCCCCCTATAATAGCTTGACGTTGCTTGGTTTATATTTTTTGTAAAGGTGCAATACTTTATAAGCCACGAATCACAGTTCAGGTTTACGATGGCTCCTCCTTCTTCTACTTCATTACTAATGAAAAGAGAGTTGGTTATAGTAGCGCTACTTAGCCTCTCCCAACCGCAGATAGCTGCCCCTCCGTCTCCATTGTTGCCTTCGAACGTACAGTTGGTAACGATAAGACTCTCTCCTCCACCCACTCTTATAGCCCCGCCAGCACCATCATAACCAGCCCAATTGTTCTTAAAAACACAGTCAATAAAAGTCGTAGTAGGACCGCAACAGTAAACTCCTCCGCCACTTTCCGGATTACTTGCATTGCTGATAAAGCTACAGTTAATAAAAGAAGGTGAAGAGAGACTGTCACAATAAGCACCACCTCCCAAAGGATAGCCGGGGTAATGTACCGAATTATGTTGAATTACGCAGTGAGAAAAACGCGGCGATGAACCGATACATAAGATACCTCCTCCTAAGGAATACCCCCCTTCAGTGCCATAAATGTAGCCGTTCTGAATTGTAAAACCGTGAATCAGGGTGCTTGAATCTTCGCCATTATGGAAGTAAAAAGCACGATGTTCTTCACTTTGACTCCCCTGACAATCTATAATAGTCGAATCCGCTCCCATTGTTGACATCAGGACTACGCTTTTCCCACCAAAATCAATATCTCTGTTCCCATCACCCGTGTAAATGCCAGGTGCAACTAAAACCGTATCTCCATTCTCAGCGGTATCCAATGCTTCCTGGATGGTTGCTTCATCAGATGGGACATTGATGGTCGTGGGATGTATCGATGCGCCCACCACCGACACCAACACCCAAAAAAAGTAAGCTGCTTTTTTCATTTCGACCCCGCTTATTTCAAGTTGTCTCAATATATCAAAATCACAAACAAGTGCAAAGTTTTTTCGTACATTCAGGGTACTTTGCTTGATTAACATTTCCCCCGTGTAACTCAAAGCCTTTGGTTGGTGTGATGGGATTGATCTGACAACAGTCAGAATCTCCTGTTTACAGTTTAACAAAAAAGGGCAGGTCGTAAAAACAACCTGCCCTTGACCCTCCCCTCTTGTTTGGAACTTACTTCAGCAAGACCATCTTTTTCGTATCGACAAACTCATCGGTTGACAAACGATAGAAATAAACCCCACTTGAAACCGGCGTGCCGCTATTGTCGGTACCATCCCAGATGACCGTATGAGTGCCAGCTTCCAGATTTTCGGCAATCAATGTTTTCACAAGCTGCCCCATCACATTGTAAACCTTGAGATTTACATTCCCTGCCTTGGGCAGACTAAAACCGATTTCAGTCACCGGATTGAAGGGATTCGGATAGTTCTGAGAGAGGGAATACTCGGTCGGTAACGTGCTCTGGGTGCCGGTATTGAGAGCAAGTATAACATCACGGTGGTTCATATCAGAGGCAATCGCTTCGGTGATCTCGTATTTCCCCGGAAGCTGGATGAGTTTCTGTGTTCCCGATGCAATTACCGCCTCCCCTTCCAGGTCAACCAGACCGATTGTTTTGGTACCGCTCAACAGTTCCAATCTGCTATCGGTGATGCTTACAGGCAACGGGATACCATCACCAGCTAAAGTGATTTGCAACCCGCGCAGCTCAACCGGCGAGCTGAGGATAATAGTTGTGACGTCATTCTCGTAAGTAGTCCGGACGATGATGTCATTGCTGACCTTATAGGTTCCATCTTGTCCCAGACAACCACAAAGGGGTTCAGGTCCACCTTGATAGAGAGAAGCGACCAAGTAAGTAACGTCGGCAATATTGGGACCAGTACAAGAACCGTTGACATCAGCAGCATCTAATACACACATACAAGTAGTATCCCCCCTGTAAATATGTGCGACCATACAGGTTAAGTCAGCAATATCATACGGACTTACAGGACCGATGATATTATCGACATTACCCGGCTCATAACCGACAATTTCCACAGAATCCCGATTTTCATCGAACTTAGCCTGCAAATCAAAGTGATTTGAATCAGAGAATAACAGTTCATGCAACGGGTCTCCCATAAAGGCAGTATCCCAACGCATAAAATAACTGGCTTCACATTCCCGCTCAGCAGTAAACATAATATTCAGAACAGTAGTGGTACCCGCAGGAATCATATCACCTGTCAGATTCCACAGGCCAATTGCTCGTTCAGAGGAATCATCGGGGTTGATATATGTCTCCAAGACCCAGTCTTGTGTTAACAGACCATCGGTAGTAATATCACAAAGATCCACGCCGACAGGAATCCTAATCGGGATAGTAGCCCCGGTAATCGGTTGTGAAAGATCAACCATAACCGGCTGAGTAATGCATTCATCATCACAGGGCCTGGCAATGATAGATGGGAAGAGGAGATTATTCAGGGAATCAACACTCAGATTACTTACACATATATCATCAAACCAAGCTGTACCTTCTTGAGAAGAAATGTCTATATGAGAAGCATTAAATAAATTAGGTAGGTTTGATATCTCTTGGCTGTATAAGCCAACATATTCTCCATTGACCCAAAACTCCGTATATACAATACTGCTATCACTCGAAACCCATATATTTATTTCAAATTCGTACCATTGTTCCAGATTAAATCCATGCAAGGAATCAAAAGGCGTTCCCCCCGACCTAATTTCTAAAGTTCCGTCTTCAAGAAATCTGAACAAACCGATTGCGCCTGGATCGGTCCAAACGGTTCCAGCCCTTAAGCAAAGTTCAGCTCTATATTGATGACAACCGGTTAGATTCTCAGATCCATTTCTAACAGCACATGTTATTTTCATTGGAAATGTAGTTTCTAATGCTTTATCTGCAACTGCGGCCCAACATCCACCTATCGAACCAAACATCTTGAGAGATTGATTCCCACTAAAAACAACATTTGTGTCAGTTATACTTGAAGTATTACCTGATAATATCCAACCCGAATCTATAGATGAATCAGGTGGATAATTCTCAAAACCATCACACCAATCATCTGCATAAGCAGATACAAATGTTAGTGATAATAGAATAGAGAGTAATAAAGAAAGAGAATACTTGTAACACATAAAATACCTCCATTGATTTGTAACTCTGCAACTTACCGTTGTCTAATTATAGAATAGATGCAAAAAGGGGTATTTGTGGAAAAATGCGGTTATTTTTTTTCGTTTTTGTAAAAATCAATTCCTGCGGCAAGATGGTGGACAATGGAGTCACCGTAATAAACGACCACTTCACTCTTCAAAGACTCACCTAATTTCTCAAAATCGGTGATGGGTTTTTTCTTGTTAGAAATTAACAAGGCATTCATCAACAATTGTGTTCCGTCAGCAAAGAATATGCCTTCTGGTATAAAATTGCTGTCAAGATAATAATAGATTGTCGGTAAAATGTCTCTGTTTGTTTTTAACTCGTCATTAGTTGATATGTTTATGCCTTCCTTAACACGAACATTATAGCTATTAGCTGTTTGATTGTGGTAAAAGTGAACTATTTCATTTCTTACCTCATTTGCCACTGCAGACAGTGGGGATTCGGGAAAATTAACATAAATTAACTGGCTTCCTTTAGGCATTCCAGACAATCTGAAGAGCTCATTGTCATAAGGAGGACTGACGCCGTAAAGATTTTTAGGATCGAGCAATAATAGACCTGAGCCGGAATACCTGTTATTTGTTCCGTGAAAGGCTATTGCATCAACATCTTTATAAAAAGAGTTGTGTAATCTGAGAGCAGAATAACGACCAAGTGCTCCGGTATATAGGTAAGGACCTGATACTAAGTTCCCTTTGAGGTCATAACATAATACTTGTGAACGGGCAGGAAAGGATACAAATTCTCCTACAACTATAAACGTGTTCCCATTCCCATCCGTAAACGGCAATATATAACTACTACGATATAAACAATTTTCTACTATTCCTTCGTAAGCTGCATCACCAGGGTACGATGTCCGCAAAAAAGCAGGTTTTTGCCACAAAACTTTACCATTGCTGTCGTAAAATTGGATGCTGTCTACTTCGCCTTTACGATTGAAACAAGGAGCAAATATTAATTCATCTCTACCATCTTCATCTACATCAATTGCCAAATAATTGCCTAGGCTCGTAGCATATCTTTCAGAATTTAAGTCAGAAGCAAATCTTTCAGACCACCACAGCGTGTACCCATCGGGGTTCACAGTCTTAAATCGATTACCTACAATCTCGATATGGTCTATATGCCAATCAAACCAAGGATTGAAATGCCTGGGGAATAAGACTGCCAGCAGTACCCACAGTAGTCCTGCCAGCAGGGGGATTTGTATTTTGGCAGCACGGGAATAGTGAACCACCTTACGGGTGACATAGTTGCCCAGGCAAACTCGTTCCGAACGGATTACATTGTGGTCTTCCAGAATGTCATTGAGCCGTTTGCCGGTTACAAGCAGCAAACGACGGCGGGGATAATCCTTGCTTAATTCATCGAGGCACTCTTGCGCTTTTTTCGCATTCTGTTCAGGGATGACCAGATATTTTACCGGCGAAAAAAATGCTCTGGTGATTTTTGCACACAATGTCTTGTCTGCTACCGGAAGAATAGCGCCGTCATCATCTATACTTCCGGTCACAGCAACGTCCGCTGCTAGATATTTATCCTGTCGGCTGATTTCATTCTTCAAAAGGCATATATAGCTCAGCAAGGCAATTGCCAATCCAATTGAATCGCCGGTAAAAGTTTGACTGCTGTTTTGAACTTCAAAGTGCGCGTGGTACGAGTGATTTGCCCGTTTACGAATACCGGAATGTGACTTTTCTAACATGGTACGCACCGCTTTCAAAGCGGTATAGGATACCCCGATAAAGGGATCATCGGGAGCGACAACTTTATTGTCGAATGCTATATCATCGGTGGCGTTCGATTTCCCGGCAAGCTCTACCTTACCGGTCAGGATTTTCATCCTTCCGCGAAGAATATGGCCAACCGTATCTTTCTCAACATACAGGCACCTTACCCCTTCGAATTCGATCGATTCAATAATTTTCTCCCATCCAATGAGTAGAGGGAGCAACAATTTATACAATTGCAGAGCTTTTACGTGTGCTTGTTCAACAAGTTGGTGGAACAGTTCAAACTCGTTTTGGCCATTAATATCTTCCAGCTTGATTTTTGCTATTTCCGATTTGTCTGTGATGTCTGTTAACTGCTCTATTGCCTGTTTGATTTCACCAACATAGAAGAATACTTTTGCCAGTTCCAGAGTAACTTTTCTTATAGCTTCATGTGCATTGGCGTCTGCCGGTAATTCTTTCAGGGTCTGTTTTATCGCGGATAATTCTTCAATAGAGAGATCGCTCAGGTCAGCGCGAGGTATCAATATGAGAAAAAAGTGGACATATTCTTCAAAATAGGTCTGGTAAGAAAGGTTGCCTTTGAAGGGTTTTAATTTTTGCCAGAATGCGACAAGACACAGGAGCTTACTGTCCGGGGCATTGAAACCGGCAACATCGGCTTTCAGTTTTTGAAACTCTCGGGCAAATTGTAATAACGAGACGCTCATTGCTGAAACAGACGGATTTGTATTTCCGCATCGGTATCATTTAACTTGAAAATAATACTACCATTAGATGAAACGTCTTTCCCCACAATTTCTCCCTGTTGTACCAGGGCTACTTTCAATTCCCCAAACTCTTTTTTACCATCCAGCTCAAGGATTTTAATGGATACTTGTTTCCCTTCAGTCTTTCCTTCAAACCTGACTTGTATCCGGTCATCGTTATCTGTTGCCAGTTCAATTTCCTTAGCGTACTCTACCTTGTCCGGGTCATAAGTCATCGGCTCAAGTGAAAACACAGCATCAGGCATTTGCACTTGCCAGTGAAGTTGCTCGAGTTTTTCCAAATTGATACCTTCAATAATCGCCATACCTTTGTCATCAGTTAAACACTCGAAGCCAAGTTCCGGTATTCGGACCATAACATATGAGAACAATTCTTTCTCTTCAGCAATGAGTTGTAAGTAATCCTGTTTCCTATCATAATTTCTCATAACCCGAAGGACAATCTCGGGATTTTCCGAGTACAGTGTGCTGATATTTTCCACGCCGGAAAGCGATTCCTTATCGGTATCGGCAGCTAACAAAAACGAACCCGGTGAATGTGAATCAAGTAGTGGATTCATGTCAATAACATGCCCCTGCAGAGAATTATAATACAAATTCTTTTCCTGCTGCCGCGCTTTAGGTGGCAAATCAGTCTGCGAATGCAGGAGTGACTCATCCAGTAATTCCATATTTTCAATCAATTCCCGACAAAACACACAACTTGCTACATGCTCTTGTATTGCACGAGCGTTTTCCCCATCAAGTGCATGTATCAAGTACTTCCGTATATCCTCAACTGATGGATGCATTTCACCCCTTTCTCTTTCGAGTCTCTATATTAATAGCTGCTGATATATCGAAATGTGGAACTCTTTTTTACCTCTTCTGCAAAAAAACCTAACATTTTTTTAATCAACGACTCAAAAACATTCTTATAATCTTTCAGGTATCTCTCGTGGGTTTCCAGTGGCATCATCTCCCGGAAATAAACAGGGATAGGGTCAGCCTCACCACCGTTTGCACAGTAATCAGCCAGGTAGTTTCGGCAGGCACGGTACAACAGATCTTTTTCATCAGAGGTAATTGTCTGCTTGTGTACATACCGTAATAACGGACCTGTTTGCAACTTATATAGGGCTGACTCGAAAGCACGTTTTATGTCACTGTGAATAACAGCATCAGTAGCACAATATCGTTTAACTTGATGAATATCCCCGCTTTCGAGAAACTCTGAATTAATCTTAACCATAATGGTCAGAAGTTGATACTTCGATAGCATATTTCTGAAATCATGTAAAGACTTCACCTGCTCGAATATTTTCAGACACCATTGCCGGATATTTTTGCTCTTGTGAAAGGCATCAAGCGCAATATCTTCGACGGTCTCATAAGGAATAGGTTGTTTGTCACGCCTGAGAGATTCTTTTTCCGACTTCAAGTAGATATAATCAGTGCCGTCAATAGATAACGATGCAAATATGTCACTATCATTGAAAATACTCTTGCAGCTGCGTTTTAGTTTTTCCATCTGGGGATTCGTGTTCATCCTAAAACGATACAACTGTCTTTTTATGAATCCTTTTAGAAGAATCACAAAGTTATCGTAGATTGCCTGATCAGAGTATAAACGGAAATCATGAATCCCCAGCCGAGAGAAATAATCGTAAATGACAAAAAATGGCTTGTCTTTCTTTCGAGCAAAGAAAAAGCCAAGAATATCAATGGTTAGATCTTCTATTGGATCTTTATCGGTACGATTGTCATAAGGAAGCTGATATGATAGTTTCTGCAAATATCGCAAGTAGCCGGACACAAAATTGTAACAAAAAGTGTAAAAGCTGCGAAATTTCCCGCGGTTATAAGGGGAAAGCAAAAATTCCCTGATGATAGCCTTATCCGCTTCACTCATACCGTAGAGGTACATCAATACGTTTAACAACTCTTTGCGTAGGTATCTATAATATAGATGTGTACGTAGATTAATCAATAGAAATATCATTTGGGGTTCTCATTCTCACTTAAAGACGAGACGGTCAATTAATGCATGTGACCTAGGGAATTTTACTATAATGCACCATTGAAATGGTCTGGGGTAAATGGAAGAATTGGCTGGCCTAATGATATTTGAAAATGCTATCACAAATTGTCAGGAAAAACCATATGAAAATGCGAGAATACGAGACGAGTTTGTCAACTGGGTGGTTGAGAAGGTTAGTGGAGTGATGCAGTAACAAACGCTTCAAAGCTACACATCGAGTACTTGTCACTACCTCGGGTTATGATCAAAAATAATCACTTCACCCGTTACCGGTGATGAATAGATTAACTTGACTGCCTTCCCGTGAAGAGCATGGGCTATTGCAAGGTACAGCCAGATTGGTCCGGCTCCCGTTAGTGTAACCTCGTTACCTTCTCCTGCTAACTCGACAGCTTTATCAATATATTGATCAGCCCCCATAATTAGGTCCATTTGTAAGTTAGTGATTCTGTCATTGTTCTGTCAATCTGTTTCCTTTCCTTTTCAGCCGGTGTAAGCCAGTGCTGCCTGAACAGCATCTTCATTTGTTTTCAGTTGCCATGCCAAAGGGTGATTTTCCACATACATCCTCGGAATTACAGACTGAGGGATATTCGTTGAAGTCAAGTGGTGGCCGGTCTCAGTACAGACAACAGTCCGCATATGGTTTAGCTGTTCAATCGGAATATCCACTTCCATCGCATGATGCGACGGCATGACTGCTGCATGCTCAAGACCCCGCAAGTCGATCCGCCCGAACCGGTCCCGGTTCTCCGACTTGTACCGCCGCCAACTTCTCCAGTCAAGTCATTTTCCCGAATTCTCGCTTGACAAGTGCGGACTTGCGTCGCATATCAACTAATGAATTGACTCACGGTAACGGAGATTGTGTAGAATTATGTGTTAAGGAACGATTTCCGATGAAGCGAGCAATATGGATAATTGTAATACTCTTGATCAGTGCCTATTTCGTTAATAGCTACCTTGAAAACAGGGCAAAGAGAGAAGCCGAGAAAGCGGAGGCAGAAAGGATTGAGAAGACTATAAAAGCAGCGGTAGCTCAGTTGGTCGAGAGAACCAATGCAGTACACAATTGGGAAAAAGAATTATGCAAAGGGGGACAATTTCGGTTAGAGCCAATTCTAACGATTGAACTGGAACGATTGTGGTTAACAGATCGCCCAATTCTTTTTGTTGGTTCCATAAAGGATATTTCTACTATCAATCAAGACAATTAGAGGATAAAGATTGAAAGGAGTTTGTTTAGTAGCTTTGAGTATATGTTTGGGACAGAGTTGCAGTTGGCGCTTCAATGTCCAAAGCAGAGAGTAGATTCATTTCTTAAGGATCATCCAGATTTATTTAAAGATTTCGGTTTAAAAAATGGAGTCGCGGTCGTTGCAGATATCGATGAGATAGAAACAATAATAGTATCTGGGTCAGAAGGTGAAAGAGAAGAAATAAAGATTGGAAAAGGAAAATGTATTGATATACTCTATACAGGCGACGTTCAGTTTTAACACATAACAAGTCGCTCAAGCGGACACTCCTTACGTCGTGCCGCTTAGCTCAATCGTGCTAAGAGCACTCAATGAAAATATTTCATTAACTACGGATTTTGAAAACTAATGAAAACTAAAATAATAAACGGAGACAAAGTATGAAAAAGTTACAAATAATTTTGCTAATGACCGTTTCTCTTTTTTTATTATCTACCATTGTTTATGCTCAAGAGAAATATGGTTTGATTATTATTGCTCATGGTTCACCTATGCCTCAATGGAATGAGCCAGTCCTAAAAATTGAAAAAGAAGTTAAAACCCTAATGTCGCAAAATGGAAACAATCAATTCAGTGCTATTCGCGTTGCATCTATGGAATTTACTGAACCGTCAATTAATACCGTTATCAAAGATTTTGAAAACATAGGTATTGATAGAGTTTATGCGATACCACTATTAATTGCTCCGTCAGGACATTCTTTATTTGATATTCCAACTATTTTAGGCTTGTATAGCGAAAAGAATATTATAAATGAAATTAAAAGCGAAGGCACAGATATTGTTAATACAAATATTAAAATAACAATTGGCCCAACATTAAATAATAGCGATATCCTAAAAGCTTCCATGTTAGATAGAGTTAAGGAATTATCAACAACACCAGACTCTGAAGGTGTAGTTTTACTTACGCATGGAGATAAGCATTTTGAGCCAATTTGGGCTTCTATGTGTAGAGAAATTGGTTATTATGTGTGTGCTAAAACAGGAATTGACTACTTTGATTATGCTTTTGTGGAAATTGGTCAATCATTTGCAACGGAAGGCGTCTCTACAATTTTGAAAGCAACCGAAAGAAAAGAAAAAATTATTGTTGTTGGATTATACCTTTCAATGGGTGTTGAAAGAATGGCAAGCACTTCGGCTTTATTTATGATGGGTAAAAAAACTGAAACGAAAAAATTATTCGCTGATAAAAATATTCTTTTTGCAAAAAGGGGGATTTTGCCAGACAAACGAATTTCAGAATGGATAGTTGAAATAGCGACAGAGTGGGTAGAAGGATTACAGTGAATTTAATCCATTCAAAAGTCAATTTTTATAGATACCCCCGGCTAAAGCCGGGGTTCTCTTTGGCTTGCGCCAAAAAGCTTCGCTTTTTCTACAACTCCTCTCGGAGTTGTCCTGAATCCCGTCGCCCCTGATATTCCACATACCTCTTGATTGTCTCTTCATCTAAACCCACGCTACTCACAAAATAACCCGGCGACCAGACAACATTCTCATTCCAATACACCTTGGACAACCACGGGAAAAACCTGCGCATCCGGGACGCCAATTGGCTTTTCAATTTACCCATTACTGATGAAATACTATACCGGTGCGGAATACTCATCAACAGATGTGGATGGTCTCCATCAAAGCCAATTGACTCAATACTCACCCCCGACAGCCCTCGAAGCAAGCCAGAGAATGTCTTCCGGATATACGAACAAACGCCAGGCTTCAGGATCTTTCGGCGGTATTTGCATACCCACACTACATGGTATTGTAAACTATATATACCATGGGCAGTCTTCGTTACTCGCATACCCGCCTCAAGGCTCATTCATCCACGGCTAAAGCCGTGGTGTTCTGTCTACGACCGCATAAAGAACGCAGCTCACCTATCGAAAAGTCCGGCATATACCCGCCGGACTTTCATTTTAGGTATATTTTAACAGCAACAGAGAAGCAAATCGGAGAGCTAGAACTATTTGTCAATAACTTATTGGCGCCTGATGTGTCCCCCTAAAATAGTACCATTTTGAAATTAGTCATTCTGTCGTAAATTAGAGGCAGGAGGGCCGAATGAAAAAGAGCAAGTGGAGCGTGGAGAAGATTATCTCGATATTGCGGGAGAATGAGGCTGGTGTTTCGGCGTTGGAACTGTGTCGGAAACACGGTATGAGTGACGCCACCTTCTACAATTGGCGCAAGAAATATGGTGGCATGTCGGTTTCCGACGCTCGTCGATTGAAAGAGTTGGAGCTTGAGAATGCTCGTTTGAAGCGTATTGTGGCCAATAAGGAGCTCGAGATAGACGCCTTGAAGGATGTTCTGTCAAAAAACTGGTAAAGCCTGATGTTCGACGACAAGCAGTTAATCATATTCAGGAGAGATATTTGATGAGTGAACGTCAGGCATGCAAGCTGGTCGATCTTTCTCGAAGCGTAAATCGTTACCGAAGACATCCGGATCGGAAGAGTGAATTGCGACAGGCTCTGATAGCGATGGCCCAATCACAGCCCCGCGTAGGGTATCGCCAGTTACATGATCGTCTCCGTCGTCAGGGGTGGGTCGTGAATCATAAACGAATCGAGCGGTTATACGCCGAGGCCGGTCTTGCTCTGAGGCGAAAGAGGCGTTCTCGCAAGATTGTCAGTGAGCGGGAACCTCTTGCTGTTCCGGCCAATCCGAATGAAGGCTGGGCGATGGACTTTGTGCATGATTCGTTGTTTAATGGTCGAGCTATTCGATGTCTGACTATTATCGATATCAATAGCCGTTTTGCTCCGGCCATTGAGGTTGCCTTTTCCCTTTCCGGTGAGCGAGTCGTTTTAACGCTTGATCGGTTGAAACAACAGCGTGGGATACCGCGTATAATCACGGTTGACAACGGCCCGGAGTTTCGTTCACAGGCATTGCGGAAATGGGCTAAAGATAACCAGGTAAGGCTTGACTACATTGAGCCGGGCAAACCGACTCAGAACGCTTTCATTGAATCGTTCAACGCCACTTTCCGGCAAGAGTGTCTTGATGCTCATTGGTTTACGAGCATTGCTGACGCAAAAGAGAAGATTGAACATTGGCGGAATGATTATAATACTGAGAGACCGCACCGGTCGATTGGCAGGCTAACACCGGCTGAAAAGGAAAGGAAACAGATTGACAGAACAATGACAGAATCACTAACTTACAAATGGACCTAATTATGGGGGCTGATCACCTGTTAGAAAATTGTTAGAAAAAGTGTATGTCAAGAATTAGTGCTTTCAAAACTTTTTTCTATAATCTCCAAAACTCACAAAACCATAAATGACTAACTGATCCGCACCAAGCCAGACAAAAACATCGACGCCAATAACCACACGCCCCACAAGTAGCCGATTGTTAGGACTGCTTTCTTCTTTGAGATTCCTGTTGCAAGAGGCAACGCGATTACCAGTAATGCAACCATCCACAAAGAGAATACATCCAACTTCCCGCACAAATTAAACAAAGGAGAACCTTCCCACCTAGACGGAAGAACAATAGCCAGCCCCAAATATACTTTTGCACTTCCCTTTGCCATAATCAAAGGTATTTTCACTAACGCCTCCGGAAGAAGAACCAAAAAACACAAACTGCAGACAGAGAGAATTGTTTTGAAATGTATGCGAATCGGCTGAAGCTGTAAAGCCAACCAGAGAACCGCTGCAAGGCCAAACAGCTTTGCCCCGTGGTAGAGGGCAGCATACAAAAAGCCTTTGCCTAAAACGCGGGCTGAAAGATGAACCGTCTTCTGGGCTTCAATGTTATTGAGGCGTCGCTGAACATCTTCAGGACTTAAGTACGTACTTGAACGGATTTGCTCCTTGAGATCCTCCATCCGATACGGATTGGTAAAGTAGAAATACACAAACACGGTCACAGTGCAAAGCAAAAACGGCACAAACCAGCGGGGCAATGTCTTGATGGTGGCAAAAGCGCGGCGGGGTGCTACCAATACGTCTAGCAAAACCTTCAGGTATGAACTCTGCTTTTCTACCTCTTCATGCAAGTCACTGCGAGCCAATTCATATTCTTCCATCACATCTCCTTATTAGTACTGAGAGAGAGAACCAACTTTTCTCGCTTGGTTGAAACCCATCCGTATGATAATAAACCCTAACGGAACTGTTACCAGTGTCATCACCAAGAGCAAAAGCAATTGAGGAACAACATCCGAAATATGAGCATTTTGAATCAACGTGAGACGAAGAGCATGCAGAGCGTGCGTTGTAGGCAGCATCATTGAAATCCCCTGCAAATAGCCGGGTAAGTATTCCACCGGAAACAACACGCCGCTCAGCAAACCGGTAAGTGTCGTAAACGCCCATGTAATCGGGTCACCGACCTTCGTGACAATAATAATGCCGGCACTCATAAGCCCAATACCTGAGAGGGACATCACGGTCAGAACCATAGTGGCAAAAGCTGCAACCACGTTTATTCCCAATGGAATATCAAAGACAAATACTACAACAGTGAGAAGAATGGCAACATTAACAAAAGATTGGATAAAGTTCATCACCCCGGCGTAGACCAAGATGAGCTCTAAGCGGGTATTGCTCATTAGTAGGTACTCCAAGGTCCCCATCTGTTGCTCAGAACGAATAGTACTTTGAAACGAGCTCAAAGAAACTCCCACAAAACTTGTAAAGGCTGACCCGATGATTAAATACGCTAAGAGATTTCCTCCGTATTGGGCAAGCGCAGGGAAGCTGTTGCCGTCTGAAAGGAACCTACCCATGAACGAAAATTGCAGGAGACCGACAAAGCCGCCGAGAATACCAAGAGCCAAAGCAGTCTTATAGCTTACTAAAGTAACCAAGAAACGTTTCAAAAACAGGTAGATCTTATACATTTGCACCTACCTTGCCATCGCCAAGAACACATCCTCTAAGGAGGCTTCACTTGTATTTACGCTTTCTATCCTCGCCTCACTGGAGTGAACTGCGGTCAGAATATGGTCAATGTCAAGCGAGCCGTTGCCACTGATAATCAGCCTGTTATGCCTGAAGGTGACGCTCTCGTGCTTTCCCTGTCGCTGAACCTCTCTGATGAGCGCTATCACTTGCTCTCTCGAGAACTCCGAGGAAGCGGAAAACTCAATTGTCACAGTTCGTTTTCGGATCATCCTCTTGAAATCTTCAATAACGCCGATTTTGACAAGTTTCCCCTCTTTCAAGAAGCCGATTCTATCGGACAACTTTTCTGCTTCTTCCATGTCATGGGTAGTGAGAAGTATTGTTTTATTTCGTGCCCTGAGCTCATCTATGATCTCTCTAATCTTTTTGGAAGATTCCGGATCCACCCCGCTGTTGGGTTCATCAAGAAGTAACACCTCCGGATCGTGCAGCAACGCCCGCGCCATGTTAAGCCGTTTTCTCATTCCCGTGCTGTAACGCATGAATTGAAGTTTCGCGTCTTGGCTCAGACCTACGAGGGAGAGAACTTTCCTTACTTGTTCCTTGAGCCGGTGACGCTCAATCCCGTACAACCCGCCGAAAAACTCCAAGTTCTGTGCCCCGGACAGCCGAAAGTAAAATGTTCTCTCATCGCCCAAAACCAAGCCGATCTTCTCGCGCGCCGCATATTCCTGGGTCAGCATGTCAAAGCCGCAGATATTCACCGAGCCTCTCTGTGGAAGTATCAGCCCGGCAAGAATCCGGATAAGAGTCGTCTTCCCTGCGCCATTCGGTCCGAGGAGAGTGAAGATTTCTCCGGGATGCACAGACAAAGTAATATCAGTAAGCGAGAACTCTTTCTTCTTGGGATACCTGAAAGCAATATGTTTAAGAGTAATCATGGTCTTCCCCGCTACCCTACAACGGCTCGGCTCCTTTTCTCCATTACCTTGCCCCAAACTGCCAAGGAAAAATACAGCCCAAGAGAGACTATTGCACCCAAGTAACCTGACACCTGCTGGGTATTGCCAAGAACATGGAAGTACATCGGAACAAGCACTGAGCCGGTCACGCAATAAATGGTACCAAAAAGAATAGAATTAACAAACAGATCTTGAAGCTGAAAATAGCTCTTAATTGGCATGTGAACAACTGTGAAGGCTAGCGAACTGATAAGGATTGCCCACAATGCTGCAAACCTCACGGAAGAAAAAAGCTTCACTAACTGGCTTATCAAAATCACTCGAAAGACTAACTCTTCCACAGTGGAATAACCCACATAAGGAAACAACCAAGCATCTTCGTACTGTACGCCTCTAGGCATCCTCGTATCCATTAAGTTGAGTATAGTTCCCAACGCTATAAAAGTTAGGCTGACTAGAATCCTTCGGTCTAGACTAAATCCCCATTCTGTCAAAGTCCATTTGTGACGAGCAACGCTAACCACTAGACTCGCCACTACCCCAATCGCAACGAGACTCTTAGTTACAAGCAAGGTTACTTGAACGACAGGGTATTCACTACTATTGAACCTTGAACTGACAATAACATTCCCAGTGAGCCCCGCCATTATATAGAGTAAGATTAGCAACAATGGGTAGTGCTCATCCTTCTTGCTTTTGATACGGAACGTGTCGCTTCGCATGTCACAAGAAGGCTATATCTCTTCGTCTCCCCTGTCTGTACTGTTCATGTCTTCTTTTTCGGAACAAAAATAAGACATAAAGGACAATCGAGAAGACATGTCCACTCCAGCCAGTCGTTGGCTGCTTTCATGCTTGGTTTTACTAACCACTTCATTCAATTACCTCCTTCTCAATCAAGTCGTAATATCCGCGTATGCTCACGCGCAATTGTCTTTAGGCATCAACACACACTCAGTGTTCTCCGAGTGTGTAAAGTCTAATACACTGCTATACTGGTTTGGCCCCTCTTCTCCATTACCTTGCCCCAAACCGCCAAGGAAAAATACAGCATAAGAGAAATGATTCCTCCCAATAAGCCTGACGAAGCTGCAGTGTTTGATGCAACGTGTGCATAGATAGGAAATAAGGAAGAGCGCGTCCATGCATACACATACCCCATCAGAAGTGAACTTGTGAAGATACTGATGAGGGCAGCCACGTTCTTGGTAGGAATATGAATTATAGAAAAAAGAAGCGAACTTGCCAACACAGCTATGAATATTCTTCCCTTAGTGTCTCCAAACAGAGCAATCAGGCGATTTATGAAGAGCACCCTAAACACCAGCTCTTCTAGAGTAGATCTCAGGACCATCTGGGAGAAGACCAACTTGCCCATTGTAAGAGAAATTCCCGTTACACCCTGAAAGACAAGCAGTATTAAGACAACAAGAACCAAGCCCGCGCTAATCCAACAACCTCTGTTAAGGGTAAATCCCCAATCCGACAACGTCCAATTGAATCGAGTAATACTCAATACTACTGTCGCAACCACCGCCAGACTCAGAATGTTGAAAGCATGTTGAATGACAAACATAGAGGCAAGCAGATCTTTGAAATTCAGACAACTAGTCAGGAGATTTCCCACAAAGCCAAACAGAAAATACACAAAGATGAGTAGAAAACTATACTTATCAACCTTTTTCATAGCTTCAGAACGATACATGTCCTCACCTATGAACATTTGAAAGCAATATGTTTAAGAGTAATCATGGTCTTCGCCACCACCCCAATCGCAACGAGACTCTTAGTTACAAGCAAGGTTACTTGAACGACAGGGTATTCACTACTATTGAACCTTGAACTGACAATAACATTTCCGGTGAGCCCCGCCATTATATAGAGTAAGACTAGCAACAATGGGCAGTGCTCATCCTTTAGCCTTTTGAATAGTGAAATAGGAGTTCTCACATGTACCGACAATTCTCTTTGTTAAGGATGGAGAAATACTGAAATTGCTTCTCATACAACCACTTTAGTAAGCCCACCAGTTCAACATACAATCAGCATGATCTTTTCCACAAGGTCCCCCACAAAAGTCACATGTTCCTTGTATCAAGCACGAGTGAGCACAAATCTCAATAGTACATCCTCGTAGGCTACCTTGCCCTCCTATTACACTTGCTGCAGTGACTTTTTCAAACGAGCTACAAATGTTGCAGGGATAGTCAGTATTAAAAACACAACAATAGCTATAATCCAGTTTATCAAATTACTACTTTGGTTGACTCCTGAAACCTTTAATATATACGAGGACTCAAGTATAATTAGAGGAAGAACACTTGGAACGTAGTAATAGTACAAAGATCCAATGACACTTACTGCAATAACCCATGGAAGAGTGCTTGAAGTCAAAAAGGGCATGTATACGATAACAACAAACATACTACTAAGGGAAACGGTAATCAAAAGACGCAACCAACCAGCATCCAATACCTTGAAAAAAACTCCAAATAATTCAGTTCTGAATTTAATCTCAAGTGCACACACGTTCAAAACAAATAGAAACCAGCGCAAAAAATTACCATCGTAAATACCTTTTGATACACCCAGCCCCTCAATCACAACAATTAAGATCCCCGCACTCGCATAACCTAACAACGCCTTTCTCCCAAAAAGGGAGACACTATAGAATGGAGGACCTTTATCTTTACTACACAATAAGTTCACTATCACACTAACAAAGATAAACAGTGGAGCTATCGACAACAATATGCCTTTTACAAAAACAGATGTACTCTGAAGAATCGGTGCAGAATACGAACTTAGCACTTCATCAAGCGCGTAGTAAAAGTAAAATACAAATGCTGGCATCCCAAACAGAGTAAGATAATCCTGAAGCCCTAGCTTTGAAGAAGAATACTTCCCACCCATCCAAAATACTCCTCATTTGTAGCAAGCATAGTAATCATAAGAACAAAAGTCAAGAATTAATATCAACAAATGTAGCCGAAACAACTTTTTGCTCTATGTTGATTATTCTCCTCTCCTTTCTAAACTTCCTCAGGAACTTTGACATTATAGTTAAACCAACACAATACCGTAACAAGCATACAATGGCTCTTCTGACTTTGAGGATAACCAGTTTCCTCGAGATCCATGTCACCATTGCCCCTATGAGGCTTAAATAACCATTTCATGGTATGTTTCCTTTCCTTTTTTCTAACAGTGCTATTCATATCTTCATTTTTCTAACAAAAATAAGACATAAAGGACAATCGATAAGACATGTCCACTTCAACCAATCGTCCACTGCTTTCGAGCTTGGTTTTACTAACCAGTTCACAAGTACCTCCTCTCTTCACTTTTGAGCTTGAAAGTATTCAGCTCAGCAATCGTTAATAATTCTCGTATTTCGTTCTCGGTAAATAATCACACACGATCTCTTTACCCTTCAGAAGGGAGAACAGCTCCTTGAGTGCGATATAGGAAAGTAGCAGCAAAGGCTAATACAAAATACACAGCAATGGCACTAATTGCAACTGAAGGATCCACGCTAAGTTTACTTTTTGACGAAGTTAATATCGTCAAAGTATCCTGTAGGGTTAAGAAAATAACCGAACGCGTGCCTACATATATTAGAGAAAGAATAACTGCTTCCACTATAACTGCAAATGACAATTGAGTCAGAGGACTATGAATAGCTATAAACAAGAAGCTACTTAGTAGGACAGGTATAACAACTCTTCCTTTAGGGCTTACAAGAAATTTTTGCACGAGGTCAGTCAGTATAACCCTTAGCACAAGTTCACTTGCCATAACGTTAAGAACAATAGGTATAAACCAAAGAACAGCATATATGGTTATCGAAACATTCGTTGTCATGACCAAATAGAAAAGCATGAGAATTGTTATAAAAAAACTTGGAAGCGCTACTTTTCCGGTGTTAAGCCCTAGCTTAGACTTAGCCCAGTACCTTGGAGCATAGTTGACGAAGACAAAAATAAAAACAAGCAAAGGGACAATGACAGCAATAGCGTTCAAAAACACAGGTGAATTAACATCTTCCGAGCCTAAGTACGACCTAAAAATCCTGCCGAAGCCAAAAAAAACAAAAAGGGAATAAAGCACGATCAAGGCAAGTGAGCTATAGTCCGCTTTGTCAATCCCCTTGAACGATACGATCTTTGCTACCATGTTACATCCTCCTTAGAACATCGTTAAACCCTAATAAATATGAGAATTCGAATTTCAAAATCAAGCAAGAATCTCTATGGATATTCAGTGAGTATCGCACCTACGCTGTTACTATCCCTCGTACTTTATTCCCTACTGGGCTTGTTGACTGTTCTTTTTAGGGCAATCACACTTCAGACAGTGAAAGAAACATAAGTAACAGTCTATTGGACATCGACCACTAGTCAGCACTTCTATCCAAGAATTTTCAACAGGAGAAACCAACCACTTCATGATTTTTTCCTTCTATCACTTCAACAACCAGCAAACAATCCTTCCTGTAAGAAGGATTGCCTGCCATCTTTACTCACTCACAACCACCTATTGTTAGGTGCTCACACAACGCGTCGCCATCAAAGCAATCGTAGATCATTTGACCCACCTGTATAAGAACACTAAGCCACCCTGGACAAAGTTTACCACAAAACCCCCTCAGAGATTGTCCATCAGCATCTTTTTTCTGTGGTTCTACTATCCAATTCATAATTACCTCCTTCTACGACGCTGGATCTATACATTCTTTATACCACAACTTCTTTTCCCACCCCTCCATCTTTACGGGTGTCTCGGATATGACAAAGTTGAACACGACATTGTATATGTAGTACAAGTATTTTCAGTACAAGGGGTAACATAACGAGGACAGAACCTCTCTGCCGGCTCACACCATACAATAAAACAGAGTGTATGACAGAGAAACCCTTGCACTATATCTTCTGGATTTACAATCCACTTCATACATAAATCACCTCCTTCCGAATCATATCTAGTTATCCTTGCTTCCCACTAACCGTGAGAAGACTAAGCTCTTTTGCCAATTTCATCAACGGTAGCATCTTTTTGAGGTTATGCTTCCATGAAATACAAGCAGACCTACCACTCTTTGTAGCTTCTTGCTTATATATAGTTACTAAAGGACACCCCCCCATACACAACGGAAGAATGTTACATGAAAGGCACTTTGTGCTAAATGGTTCTCCCCAGCCAACCCATTTTACATAATTATTACAAAAGCTAATACCATCTGAATTTAAAATACCTGTTCTTTTATCTTTGTTACCTACCGTTTCCCAACAGTTTTGGACATTTCCATTCGGCTCAATAACATACGCACTGTCACCAACAGCTCCACAGCCTCCAGGCATATATGAGGGATAGCCCGCTTGCCTAAAGCCTATTTCAATAGCTGCTCTATGTATATCTACAAGAAAATCTGCAAACTCCTTTGTGACCATACACTGAGAGGATATATCTTGACATGACTTCACAGCATAGAAAACGTGTCCAAAATGGATTGAAAAGTTCTTTTTGTTGTGAAATCCGTAACCTTTTAGATCTTTCAAAAGGGCAACGACCTTGTCATAATTTCTCTTATCAACATTCACCCTTATCCCAACTGTCAATTTTCCATTTTCATCAATAGTTACCAAGTTCTCCACTATGCGATCATACGTTCTGCCCCCGCCTCTGAGGTGCCTCCTTTGATCGTGGGTCTCTCGAGGTCCGTCTAATGTGACCTGAATAAAACTGACTTTGCATCTGACAAGGAAATCTAATGTTTCCTTTGTTAATAGGTAACCATTTGTGATTATCCCAGCACTGTATTGACTACCTTTTTCTTCACAAATTCTGAGGAACTCCTTGGTAAGTTTGCCAATGATGTCTTTCCGAAGCAGAGGCTCGCCGCCGTACCAGGTGACCGAAAAGGACGACTTTTCTGGAATTCGCTGCTCACACAGCTTGACAATGTTTTGACAGACTTTGTCAGACATATCAGTCTGCTCTGATGGAGCCGCTGAGTGCAATTCCGAATTCTCGTAGCAATAATCGCAAGCAAAATTACACCTATGAGTCGGGATAATTGTCAAGCCAAAGCCCCGCGTGCCGAAACGTGTCACATAGTGATTCGCCCGAATAACATCAAGCTCATCGAGCTCATCAGGGACGAGAAAGTTGCCCATTTTGAAATTCTTAAGCAACTCTTCGTCAATGGACTCGGGATCCCGGCCGTTCCCATATTGCTGGAGTGTTTGGTAGGTTTCTTCGTCCATCTCTGCCAACCCGCATGACATCGCATTGAATGCCAACCTCTTGCCGTTGCCCAAATCAACAAAATGATTGTACCGTGACAGCTTAAGCTTCTCCGACATATTTTCTCCTTCCAGCGTGAGCGATCAACCTCATTTCACTCGCTGCTCACTTCCCGTCCCTCCTGCAGGAAGAATGCCTACCGCGGGTTATTGCAAGGACCGTGCCAAATCACATTGGACGAGGACAGTTTTGTTCCAACTCACTGTGAATGAAGAAAATACAGGAGCAGCCACCAAACGTATCGGAAGTGTCAACTATCTAATTTTTTCGATTTCCTTTACGGGAGCATCGGGATAATAGACTATCTTGTTGTTATTCAGCGGGCTTCTTTTACGAAAAGATCTTCGACTGTTTGCGGGTTCATCTCGGAAAACGTTTTGGAAAGAAAAGAAGAATATGGAGCGGGTTACTTTTCTTTTAGCCCGTATTTCTTGATGCGGTAGCGAATCAGAGCCTCGCTCACTCCAAGGATGCGCGCGACTTTGGCTTTGTTCCAACCATTTTGGATTAGCAACACCAACAGTCCCTCACGTTCAAGTTCCGGAGCGTTCTGTTTTACTGTTTCCGCCATCCGCTTTATGTCAGAGTTGCAGTACGCCCACAACCGTTTCACTTCCGCCTGCAACTCCCGGACATTACCCTGCCAATAACGCGCTGACAACAGTTGACACAATTGGTCGAAATCAGCCCCTCTCTTAACAATCGGCTCAGCTCCTCCTTCCGCCAAAAAGTGCTTCACCAAAAGTGGAATGTCCCCTACTCGTTTGCGAAGCGGTGGCAGATGAAAAGGAGCTTCACACAAACGATGGTACAAGTCCGCCCGGAATAAGCCCTCCTTCATCCTCTGCTGAAGGTCATGATTCGTCGCAGCTATCAACCGAAAGTTGACTTCGCGCGTCTTGTTCTCACCCAGCCGACGGATTTGATGGCTCTCCAAAACCTCCAACAGCTTCGCTTGCATCGCCGGTGAAGCGTCGGCTATCTCATTCAAGTAGAAGGTGCCGTTATCAGCCTCCTCAAACAATCCTTTGCGCTCTTGCTTTGCGCCGGTAAAAGCGCTTGCGGTATGACCAAAGAGTTCCGCTTCTATCATCTCTGCCGGAATTGCAGAGGCGTTGACCGAGACGAATTTCCCCCTACGCCCGCTGTGATAGTGGATATACTTTGCAAGTAGGTCTTTCCCTGTTCCGGTCTCACCAGTGAGCAATACAGCCATATCCAGAGGGGCAACCTGCTGCGCAAGGTGCAAGATCTCTTTCATTGTTTTATCCGCCGTGATTATTGCCGGAGCGCCTTTCTGCTCGGACCGGGGAACGCCTGTGGCGGGCTGGGACAGCTTGTGCAAGGCATCCTCGACTTTCTTCACGTACGGCGCAACATCTTCCGATTTGAAGTAATCGTAAGCAAGAGTCAAGAGGACTGACCGTTCTTTCTTGCCATGCAAACAGGACAAAGCAAATCGGTAGCGCGTCACCGCCAACTCGTAGCGCGAATCGATGCGTTGGAACAAGTCTATTGCTTTTCGAAACCATTTGGAAGCTTTCTCGACCAAACCCTCGTGCAGAGACACCTCGGCGAAAATCCGCCAGCACGCCGCTATCTCCACTTGCTCGTTTATCTTCTCTGCCACCGACAACGCTTCTTTCGCGTATTTCTTCGCCTCATTGAAATCCCCAGTCGCAACAGACACATCTCCCCGAAGCCGCAGGATTTGAGCCGTCAGCGCCGACACCGGTGCAATCTGGCGCGCCAGGTAAAGCCCCTCCGATAGGGCGTCGTCGGCTTTCCGATAATCTCCAGCCAGCAAGTGAATCAAGCCGAGGTTCTCAAGATAGATAACCCTCTCCCGAACAAACTCACCAAGCAGCGGTTCGGCTTTTTTGATAATCCGCTTCGCCCGCGTGATATTGCCTTTGAGAGCGTAAGGAATAGAGGATAATTCATAATACAACAAGACATCTTTTTTTCCATGGACGGAGAGAGAAAGAGGATATGACTTATAAGACCTTATAGCCTCGTCGAATTGACCGGTATTCCAATAAACAGCGGCTAAATTGTGGGCAACCTTCGCCTCCGTCACATGGTCACCCAAACTATTGAAAATCCCAATCGACTTTTTTAAACTGGCTATTGCTTGACCAATTTCTCCTGTCTTGAAGGTGTTATACGACAAACGGTTGAGCACCCTTGCCGCCATCGAAAGATTTTCACAGCGCAAGTAGTTGGAATATGATTCGGTTAGTACTTCTATCGCTTCGGCGTGTTTATTGAGAGAGGAAAGATACCACCCTTTCAAGTATTTGGCTCTTGCGAACTTCTCCGTATCACTGGGACGGAATATCTCTATCGCCTTGTTTATGAACTTCTCAATGGAATAATCGCCCACTTGGAGAGATGCTTCCGCATACAATATGCAATAATAGCCGTATTCTTCCTTCGACAACGAAGATTTATCAATAAGCGAAATACTTTGAATTGCCTGTATGTATCTTTTATCGTGTAGAAGCTGTTCTATCTGGGCTAACTGTTCCGTTATTGTCGGCGGCATTTTCACTCACACTCTTTTTGGTGGTTACTACTTGCTTAGACGCAACAAATACCTTCAGATACGACGTGAAAAGATCTTCATAGAAATTTACTCTGTCTATTATGACCTCATAGCCTCGATCGGCTTCATGCCATCCTGTATCATCCCCGCTTGGGTTTTCGTTCATCAGCCAGGGGAGGGGTTTGCCTGGGTCACGTTCCATCGCCGACAACGGCGAGGCGAACAGCCCCAATCCGAATGCTATTAGTATCAATAGCGTTATCCAACGCTTCATTTTGTGTTACCTCTTTCTCTCCTCAATTTCCTCTCTATTCACATGCTCACTCATTGCCTCACTTATTTGGTCACCGTAGGGCATGGTCTGGTACAGACCTGCCAACTTCCTATCCTCATGGCAGGTCTCTCCGAGACCTTCCCTACTTTTGCTAAGTAATTGTTTTCCCGTAGCAGCTCATCAATTCGCTTGAGCTGGTTTGTTATTACTTCTGTCTTCTTGCTCGACATTTTGTGGCTCGGTTTTATTTGCGTTGAACATGTTTAAGATTTTCTGCATAAGGGAAATTATTACTTCCTCTTTTGACAAAACACGGTCAGCCCCGTCTTTGTTGAAATTATCATTCCATCCACCATCATCCCCGCTTGGGTTTTCGTTCATTAGCCAGGGGAGGGGTTTGCCTGGGTCACGCTCCATCGCCAACAACGGCGAGGCGAACAGCCCCAATCCGAATGCTATTAGTATCAATAGCGTTATCCAACGCTTCATTTTGTGTTACCTCTTTCTCTCCTCAATTTCCTCTCTATTCACACGCTCACTCATCGCCTTATTTATTTGGCCACCGTAGGGCATGGTCTGGTACAGACCTGCCGAAATCGATAATGGCAGGTCTCTCCGAGACCTTCCCTACTTTTGCTCTCCTCAATTTCCTCTCTATTCACACGCTCACTCATCGCCTTATTTATTTGGTCACCGTAGGGCATGGTCTGGTACAGACCTGCCGCCAACACTACCGCAACTGCCTTGGCAGGTCTCTTCGAGACCTTCCCTACTCTTGCTCCTCGATGTGATAACCAGTGATGATATGCTGATACACTGAACGCCACCGCTGCGAACAGTATGGGCAGGTGACTCATATCAAAGCCTCTATAATATGCCAACACCTTAACTTATAATAAAATAACAAAATCCCTCATCTTTTGTCAAGCAAAAACCCGCGGGCTCACTGTGCTCACCGCTGCCTACCCTCAAACGCTTACGTTTTCCGCTACTATTCCTACTTCTACTGATTGACTCGCCAGACAAGATAGCTCAAGTTCCCTCTTCTTGAGCTTTGGGTTGTTTTCAATCTCTTTATAACTGTACCCGTCCACTCCCTAAGCCATCAATATGACAACATGAGAGCTGACAGCTTCAATCCCTTAATAGCAGGTCTGTCGTTCTGATGCGCTTATTGTAAGCACCTGGAGAAAATTTTACTCAGTTTCAATCCCTTAATAGCAGGTCTGTCGTTCTGATGGAAAAATGGGATAATCCTGCTCTTTTTTCCACTAAGTTTCAATCCCTTAATAGCAGGTCTGTCGTTCTGATTTGCTCGTACAAGCCGACGACAGTGGCAAGGTCACCCTTTCGTTTCAATCCCTTAATAGCAGGTCTGTCATTCTGATGCCGATGTAGAGAATGTAGAGAACCAACAATCTAAACTGTTTCAATCCCTTAATAGCAGGTCTGTCGTTCAGATACGAGCAAAACCCCCATTCTCAACATTACTACGGCCGGGGTTTCAATCCCTTAAAAGCAGGTCTGTCGTTCAGATCCTAACGCATGTCGTTTATTTCTTTAAGTTTCCTATGTTTCAATCCCTTAAAAGCAGGTCTGTCGTTCAGATAGACAACCCATGTGTCGTTTGTTTCGTATTCAAAAGTTTCAATCCCTTAAAAGCAGGTCTGTCGTTCAGATAGAATAAAAAGATTCCCCTATGATTATGGGGTAGGAGAGTTTCAATCCCTTAAAAGCAGGTCTGTCGTTCAGATGCAAACTCGGCAATGCGGAAGCATACAGGCAAAAAACCGTTTCAATCCCTTAATAGCAGGTCTGTCGTTCTGATTGGCGCTTCAAGATGACTACCGTGGGGAAGACTACGTCGGTTTCAATCCCTTAATAGCAGGTCTGTCGTTCTGATGCAGGGCGTAAGTATACCTCGCCTTATTGGGTTACATGTTTCAATCCCTTAATAGCAGGTCTGTCATTCTGATGCTTTAACCGCTATGCGGTCATACTTACTCATATGTTTCAATCCCTTAATAGCAGGTCTGTCATTCTGATTTGACGGGAGCTGTGTTCTTTTCACAGAACGTTAAGTGTTTCAATCCCTTAATAGCAGGTCTGTCATTCTGATAAAGAAAGTTACAGCTAACAGCTTTATAAACTATAGTTTCAATCCCTTAATAGCAGGTCTGTCATTCTGATGCGCATGTTTACACACTACAATGTATCCATTTACCTCGGTTTCAATCCCTTAATAGCAGGTCTGTCATTCTGATTGACAAACGTGTTGTGTTGCCCGTAAATATAAGAGTTTCAATCCCTTAATAGCAGGTCTGTCATTCTGATAAGTCTCTTGGGCTTCTGAGAAACTAACTTCTGAATGTTTCAATCCCTTAATAGCAGGTCTGTCATTCTGATACCCTATCTAAGATTGGAACCAAAGGTGACTATGTTTCGGCGTTTCAATCCCTTAATAGCAGGTCTGTCATTCTGATTTTAACATTACCAAAATCACGTAAAGCACAAATATGGTTTCAATCCCTTAATAGCAGGTCTGTCATTCTGATTTTGGATTAAATTTTACTACTTTGTCTCCTTCCTCGAGTTTCAATCCCTTAATAGCAGGTCTGTCATTCTGATGAGAAGCGCAATGGTATCTTTGCATGAAATGTTATAGGTTTCAATCCCTTAATAGCAGGTCTGTCGTTCAGATCCGAGGGCTGTTTCCTGATATTGACCGATGGGTGTTCAGTTTCAATCCCTTAATAGCAGGTCTGTCGTTCAGATTGTAGAGAATGTGGAGAATAAACCAACAATCTAAACGAGGTTTCAATCCCTTAATAGCAGGTCTGTCGTTCAGATGAATGCCGCCAAACGTGATATGCAAGCTGGGCACACCGAGTTTCAATCCCTTAATAGCAGGTCTGTCGTTCAGATATGATATAATTAACCATGGAGGTGCAATCATGGCACAGTTTCAATCCCTTAATAGCAGGTCTGTCGTTCAGATAGAAGATAGCCGCCGCTGATCGAGAGTACTTCCGTCGGGTTTCAATCCCTTAATAGCAGGTCTGTCGTTCAGATTGAGGAATGCGACAGCCGATATGATCGCGTTGTTTACGGTTTCAATCCCTTAATAGCAGGTCTGTCGTTCAGATTTATGTTCTGTTTGAATAATGAGCTTTGCATTGGAGCGTTTCAATCCCTTAAAAGCAGGTCTGTCGTTCAGATTTCTCGTTATGCAGGGTATCTAATGGGCAATGAAGAGTTTCAATCCCTTAAAAGCAGGTCTGTCGTTCAGATGAAAATCCCAAATCCTTTAGCTCTGTAATAAACTGTTTCAATCCCTTAAAAGCAGGTCTGTCGTTCAGATGCTTTACTGCGGGAAGGGTTCAAGCCAATCGAGTTTAGTTTCAATCCCTTAAAAGCAGGTCTGTCGTTCAGATGGTAAGCAATGAGACTGAAACTGTTTGGAGTTTCTCGTTTCAATCCCTTAAAAGCAGGTCTGTCGTTCAGATAAAGAGGAGATAGCCATGTATTTACGCCTTAAAGAAAACGGTTTCAATCCCTTAAAAGCAGGTCTGTCGTTCAGATATGGGAAGACCTACCCCGTCGGAATTGTCTTAGGTTTGTTTCAATCCCTTAAAAGCAGGTCTGTCGTTCAGATCCTATAGGTCTGCTTGTACAAGCAGACGACAGCGGAAAGTTTCAATCCCTTAAAAGCAGGTCTGTCGTTCAGATACCGGATAACTTTGTGCAAACATGCGTTACCTCTCCGGTTTCAATCCCTTAAAAGCAGGTCTGTCGTTCAGATATAGTGGACAATTCGGTGTCGGTTGCGAAATGTTCAGTACGGTTTCAATCCCTTAAAAGCAGGTCTGTCGTTCAGATACTATAAACGAAAAAGAGTATGATGAATATATAGATAAATGTTTCAATCCCTTAAAAGCAGGTCTGTCGTTCAGATATCATTGGATAACCTATATTGAAAATCAATAGGTTACACCAAAGTTTTCATA
>CAZAZQ010000009.1:137318-149914 GCA_964489705.1 uncultured Ignavibacteriales bacterium | reverse complement strand
ACCCAAAAACCTTTCAATCCTAAACTAAACCTTGACTCTTAAGACGGTATCTACTGTCATCTACCTTCCCAACCAAACCTTCCAAAGTAGGGCAGTGTCTCGAAGAGACCTGCCAAAGAGTTGAGAAAATGGCTGGTCTGACTGTGCCTTACCAAAACTAAAGAGCCGCTCCTTACCCTAAAAAGTTAAACTTATCACCGGAGAGTTGGAAACTTTTAGCGGAAAAGCCCGGTATAATTTTATGAGAGTTTGAAAAGTACAGCTTCTCAGCAGAGACTGATGTTCCCAACCTATCACCTCCCGTCTCCGGTCAAAAGGGCCGGAGACTTTTTTTATCTATTTTCCCCCTCGGGCAAACCGATGCCCACCCATGAAAGGTAAACCCGGTTTTTACCGGGAAAGCTCCCCAGGAAAAAGTTGACAAATTCAAATAATGTATTATTGTTTTTATACTTACATGGATTACTCGCACAAATATCTTTGTCGCGGTAGCAGAGAAAACAACCAGAAATGAGATACTCTCTGGAGGCACAATGAAAAATTTTTCCATCCTACTTGCAGTCATATTCTTTATTTCCGGCTCCGCTTTTGGCGGGGCGGATGCGGACGGATTCTGGGGGGCAAATCAACTCAGACTCAGCAAAAACGTCACCCTCTACCATGCTAACGAAAAAAATATCCCCTCCTTCGTGGAAGGCAAACTCTCCGACGCCATCCCGGTGGGGCAAGAGATAGAGGCTTCGCTCTCCTTTTTTGAAAAACACAAAGCCGCCTACAAAATGAACAATCCGACCGAGGAACTCCACCCTCTTCGCATCGACGAGGACGACCTTGGAATGCGGCACGTTCGTTTTCAGCAATACTACCAAGGTGTCAAAGTCATTGGCGGAGATATCATTACCCATTTCGACCGACAGGGAATCCTGAAAACCGTCAACGGCAACTTCATTCCCGAAATAACGCTGGACGTCACCCCCCGCCTTAGCGCCGCCGACGCCACAGCCTTGGCGCAGGACGATCTGGCGGGATTTTTCGGCAAAGGGAACCCCGGTCCTGCCGAGTTGGCGGTTTTTCCCTGGGAAGGGAAGACCTATTTATGCTGGCGTATGTTTCTCTATTCCGACACGCCTATGGGGCGGTGGGAATACTTTGTTGACGCCCACGCCGGCGAGATAATTTACAAAGCCAACCGTATCATGAACAGCGACGCCATCGGCACCGGCATCGGAGTCATGGGCGGTGCCCGAAACCATATCGACACTGACTACAACGGCTCCAACTATCGGATGATTGACTACACCCGCCAGTTGAACAACAATCCCCACGGACATGACGGTCAGATGCCGGACGGCAACTACCTCCAAACCAACGTTGCCGGTTCCACTCTGCCGGGAAGTGTCGCTACTGACGCCGATAACGTCTGGGACGATCCAAACACCCAGTCACCCGCTGTCGACGGGCACGTTTATTCGGCGCTGGTGTATGACTGGTGGCTGAGTGAATTCAACCGCAACGGCTACGACAACGCCGGTGCCTCCATGCTGACCATCGTCAATTACAGTGGAGATGGCGACAACAATGCCTACTGGGACGGCAGCCGAATTGTCATCTGGAGCTGGTCGTCCGGCTGGCGCTCATTGGCGGGCTGTCCCGATGTTATCGCCCACGAGTGGGGACACGCGGTCACGGAATACTGCTCCAACCTGATTTACGAAAAGGAACCGGGCGCCCTGAACGAATCGTTTTCGGATATGATGGGAGCGGCGTTTGAGTTTGCCCATGATACGATGGATACCCCCGACTGGCTGATGGGGGAAAACGGGCAGATCAGCGGGGAAGGGTTCCGCTCGATGTCCGACCCACATCTTTTCGGCGATCCCGATTATTACGGAACTTCCGACCCCTACTGGGTGGATGTCGAGAACTGCACTCCCAGTTGGCTGAACGATTACTGCGGGGTGCATACCAACAGTGGGGTGGGGAATAAATGGTTTTACCTGCTCTCTGACGGCGGCACTCATTACGGGGTAACCGTCAACGGTATCGGGGTGGCGAATGCGATAAAAATCGCCTACCGCGCCAATGCCTACTACTGGACATCCACCACCGACTATTACAACGCCGCCCTCGGCACCATGTCGGCGTCCGACGATTTGGACACCACCGCCACCTGGACGGCGCAAGTGGCAAATGCGTGGAATGCCGTCGGTGTCTCCGTCCCCCTTCCGTCGGTGGCGTTTTCTTACCCCAACGGCGTCCCCTCGGTACTGACCCCGGACGTTCCGACCACCTTTGAAGTCGTCGTCAGCGGCAGTATGGGTGGAACCCCTGTTCCCGGAACCGGACAGCTCCATTACTCTCTCGACGGCGGCGCCTATGTCACGGTCGCCATGAACCAAACATCGGACAATAACTACGAAGCGACCCTGCCGGCGGCAAGCTGCGGCAGTAGTTACCTCTTCTATGTCAGCGCCGAAGAACAGTCTACGGGACGGTTCTACGATCCGGATACGGCAAATCCTTTCGATGCCGTCGTCGCCAGCAATACGGTTACCGTCTTTGCCGATGATTTTGAGACCGACCAGGGCTGGTCGGTCTCCGGCGATGCCGTCACCGGACAATGGGAACGGGGCGTTCCGGTAGGCGGTGGCGATCGAGGAGATCCTGCCACCGACTTCGACGGCTCGGGAAGCTGCTATTTGACCGAAAATGTCGACGGCGACTCTGACGTCGACGGCGGCACTACTTCTCTTACCTCCCCGGCGTTCGATCTCTCCACCGGCGACGCCCGCATTCATTATGCCCGCTGGTACTCCAACAACTTCGGCGGGGATCCGAATAATGACATCTTTCAGGTATTCATCTCAAATGACAACGGCTCCTCGTGGACTCTGGTGGAAACGGTCGGACCGGTGGAACAGGCATCCGGCGGCTGGTACGAAAACACTTTCTGGGTCAGCGACTATGTCACCCCGACCGCTCAGGTACGTTTGCGCTTCGACGCCTCCGATTTGAACAACGGCTCGGTGGTCGAAGCGGCGGTTGACGACGTCACGGTGACGCGCTACGAATGCGGAGCGTCCCCGCCGCAGATTATCACCACCTCTCTCCCCGACTGGACACAAGGCAGCCCCTACTCGCAACAGCTCGAAGCCACCGGCGGCAGCGGAGCGCTGACTTGGTCGGATAAATACAACGACTTGGCAGGCTCCGGCTTGAGCCTTTCCTCCTCCGGTTTGCTCTCCGGCACTCCCACCACCACCGGGCTTGTCAGCTTCACGGCGGAAGTAATCGACGAGGCTTCGCAAAGCGACACGAAACTGTTCAGTTTCACCATCAACCCTCAGCTTTCGATAACCACCGACTCCCTCCCCGATTGGACGGACGGCTTCGCTTATTCGCAACAGCTTCAATCCCTCGGTGGGACGGGCGTCAAAACATGGCAAGACAAGAACAATGACCTAGTCGGTACCGGATTGTTCCTGTCGACCACCGGTATCATTTCCGGCACGCCAAGTACTACCGGCACGATTTCATTTACTGCGGTCGTGACCGACGTGACCTCCCAAACCGCCGAAAAGCTGTTCGAGTTCACCATCAATCCTGCTCTCTCCATAACCACCGACTCTCTTCCCACGTGGACGGTAGGGGTGGCATACAGCAATCAACTGACAGCGACCGGCGGAACGGGAAGCCATACTTGGAGCGACAAGAATAACGACCTTGCCGGTACCGGCTTAAGTCTTTCCGCCGCGGGGCTCGTCTCCGGCACCCCGACGTCGGCGGGAACCGTCAACTTTACCGCCATGGTGAGCGATGATGTCGGAGCAAGCGGCGAGAAGCCGTTCAGCTTTACTATCAACCCCGCCGTGAGCATTACCACGGCGGCTCTTCCCGACGGCATGGCGGGACAACCCTATTCATTACAACTGGAAGCCACCGGCGGCACCGGCACGCTGACGTGGACGGACAAAAACGGCGACCTGACCGGCACCGGCTTGAGCTTGGGAAGCGACGGGATGTTCAACGGCACCCCGACCGACAGCGGCACCATCAGCTTCACCGCGCGGGCGGAAGACGGCGTCGGCAGCTTCGACGAAAAGACCTACAGCTTCTTTGTCGAACCGGCATACCTGTGCGGAGATGTAAATGGCGACAACGATGTCAACGTCGCCGACCTGACCTATCTGGTCGACTTCCTCTTTGGCGGCGGCGACCCGCCCCCGGTTGAGGAGGCGGCTGACGTCGACGGCAGCGGCACTCTCAACGTGGCGGACGTCACCACCCTAGTCGGTTACTTGTTCCAAAGTGGCGAGCTGAACTGTCAATAACGCTTTTCCTGAAAACATCAAAGAGCCGGAGGAAACTCCGGCTCTTTTTTCTTTCGAAAAGCACAGGAACGAGGGATCTTATAGTTTGATGCCTTTTTGAAACGGTTTGAAACTTATCTTCTGCGATTCCTCCGGCTCCGGCTTCAAGCCGATTCCCTCGGCATCGGGAAGGGAAGGATACTCCGCAGCGGGTATCAAGGCTTTGTTGTCAAGCGGCTCGACAAAAGCGATGCCGAGCTTGAGCTTCTTCTTGTACTCTTCGAGCAAACGGATCCGTTCGCCGTTCTGCATCAGGTGACGGGTGTTTTCAACAAAGGAAAAGACAAACTCAGGATTGGACGAGTGCACCAGCACTTCGGTGATGTTGGCGTCTTTCAACCGGGAACGGATAAATTTCAAAAGAGCAAAGAACGCCCCGAATTCCAGGTCGATGAGCTCGCCCTGCACCCGACAGCGGAAGAGTACCCCGTAATCGGGAATGGAAAAGGCTATCATTCCGTGGGTAAACCCTTTCCCCTCCAAGTACGGGTCAATTTCCGGGTTATGAAAAGCGGCGATGTAACATTTGAGAGGTTTTGACAATTTTTTCATACCCCCACCAAAAGCAAGGCGGGTGCCAAAGAGCCTCTTGATGGACGGAGAGGTTTATTTTGTTGTGTTAGAATAAAATACGTAAATTTCCCGTGGGGCAGACCCGGCGAAATACGATAACGCTTTCACTTTTTCTGAAAGAGAAGGCACAGCTATTTCTCGACCGATTCCCGCAAGCGCTCCTGCATATCGGGCGATGCCTCGATATATTTGCCGGTGGCGGTGGCATAAACGGTACCGCCGTCACGGCTTTGGGCTGAGCCCTCGGTGAGGAAAACCCTCCCCTTCTGCTTGGTGATGCGTCCGACCAACTTGAGTGTATCCCCGACTTTGACGGGATGGAGAAAGCGCACGGACATCTCAGCGGTGACGGCATATATATCACGGGCTAAAATTGCCTTAATCATCACCTCATCGAGGAGAGTCGCGAGAATCCCGCCGTGGTAGATCCCCCGATATCCCTCGAAACGCTCCGCGGCGGTCAGCTCAGTGACGGCTTGGGTGCCGTCGTAATAAAAATGCGCCTGCAGCCCGCACTCGTTGTGCTCCCCGCAAACAAAACACTTTGAATATTTGGCTACTTCTTTCATCCCTTCTATTAACGCCAAAACTCTTTTGTCTGTCAACGGAAAGTACAGGCACCGCCCAAAGCAAAAAAAAGCCCGCCGGTGGGCGGGCTTTTGTCTCCACGCTACGGAGCTTCTCACAATGGAGGTGTACAAATTTGGGAATCGTATGTCCAGGTCGTACCGCCATGGCTGACAACCGCCGACATGCTGCCGTCGGTGAAGGTAATCGAGACCGTCCAGGTGGTGGTATCCGGCGCCGCCGTGCCTTTCTGATACACCATCACAAAATCGGCGGAAATCGAACCGGAACTCGGACATCCTTGCGCCCATCCCTGCGGAGTTTTGTCAATGGTAATACCCGTCAAGGTCGCCGAAATGGTCATATCTCTCCACACGGTGGAGTCGTTCGAGACGAACTTGGAGTGGATATTCATCTCGTTGCTGCCGCTGATGGTCGCCTGCTGGGTGTTCAAACCGGTGAAATCACACCGGCTGGTGCCGGAATACGAGGTGTGAGTCACCATCGTGTCAACATGGTCATACCACCAGAAGTGGCGATAGTACATGCTTTCCAAGTCGGTCGCGGTCTGTTGAGGCTGTCCGTCTTTGATGAACTGGATGGAATCGCGCATGATGGCGTTGTATTCCGTGCGGTGGAGAGAGAAGTAAATAACATGCCAACCGTTGTTGTAGGTGGCGCTGGCGGAGTCTTTCGTCGAGTCGAAGTCACCGGGACCGGGACCGTAGTAAATCGGATCCACCAAGGTATCGGTAGCTAAGCTGTAGATATTCCCCAAGCCGTTGTTGAAGAAGCTGAGGGTCGAGTCGACAAAGTGGTCGACTTCCTCTTGAACGACCAAGAATTCCGGATCGTTGTAGTTGACGGTGCTGCCTGTTGATTTGTCATCATCAGAACCGCACCCCGCAAACATGACCAACAGCCCGGCAAGGAGGGTGACACCCAAAATGAGAACAAGCTTGTTCGTACGCATTATGCGTCTCCTTTCCGTTCATAGCCCCTATTTTTGGTCACCCCCCGCCGACGTCAGTGATTCAAAAGGAAGGTCATGATTGCCTTTTGAATATGCAGTCTGTTCTCCGCCTGATCGAAGACGACCGACTGCGGTCCGTCCATGACCTCATCGGTTATCTCACGTCCTCGTTCCGCCGGTAAACAGTGCATTACAATCGCCTTCGGGTTCGCAACCGCCAATAGTGAGCTATTCAGTTGATATTTCCTTAACTTTTCTGCCTTTTCTTCAGCAAGATGTTTTTGCCCCATAGAAGCCCAAACATCTGTATAGACTACATCGGCATCGGCAACCGCTTCTTTAGGATCGTCGGTGACTAAAACCCGGCTTTGGGGATTGGCTTTCGCTTGAGCGATAATCTCCGGATCGGGCTGGCAATCCTCGGCCGTACCGATCCGAAAATCCAGCGGAATGAGAGACGCCAAATTCAGCCAGCTGTTGGTGATGTTGTTCCCGTCTCCTACGTAGGCAACTTTATATCGTTCTTTTGGTTCCAGATGTTCCAAAATGGTAAAGTAGTCCCCCAGAATCTGGCAGGGATGAACCAAATCGGTCAAGCCGTTGATGACCGGCACCGAGGCATATTTCGCCAGCTCTTCCACATCGGATTGGGCAAAGGTTCGTATCATAATCAAACCCACATACCGCGACAACACCCGCGCCGCATCGGCGATGCTTTCCCGCTGTCCCAGCTTGATTTCGTTGCCGGTCACGTAAATGGCATGTCCGCCCAACTCGTTGATGCCGACTTCGAAAGAAATCCGCGTGCGCAGAGATTCTTTGGTAAAAATACAGGCGGCGGACTTTCCCTCAAGAGGACGAGGAGATATTTCTCCTTTTTTCATTTTCGCACATAAATCGAAGATTTCGCGCACTTCATCGGCGGTCAAATCGGTAATTTTGCAAAGTGATCTGGGCATACAACCTCCTTACTGGTTATCGTATCTCAAAAGGTCTTAAAACTCAGGGGAATAAAGACGGGAGATGCGAATCTGTCAAGAAACGCCGACAAAATGCCGCAAATTTATCAGCTTTCTCCTTCACCCCGGATACCCGGTTAACGTGGTAAAACAAGGTCAAATTTGACTTGCATTTTCGTTTGTGACATTCTATGATTTCATCCAGCCGACGGAAAAGCGCCGGTCTCCCCGTCGGCAGGGACGAAAAAACCGGCAACATTGCAAGAAAGGAGAAATTCTATGAAAAGTTTGCTCCAGGTACTTATCATTCCTATCTTGTTGCTGACAGGAATGTCTTCGGCAGAGGCGGAGAGCAAAGTAAGCGTCAACGGTGAAGTACGCCTGCGTACCCAACTGGACGACAAAAGCTTCGACTCCACCGCCGCCAAAAACGCTTTCGGAGAACTTCGCACCCGGGTCGGTATCAAGGCGCTTGTAAACGACAACGCTCACGCCTTTGTGCAGATTCAAGACAGCCGGATTATCGGAGGGCGCAATCAATTCGGGAAAGCTCCTTCCGGCACCCTTGAAGACAGCAAAAATATCGATATTCACCAAGCGTACCTCCAAATCGATAACCTCTTCGGGAAAGGATGGGGAGCTAAAGCCGGGCGGTTCGAATTCAACCGCGGTAACCAACGTATTTTCGGCGCGGTCGGATGGCATAATGTGGGGCGAGCGTGGGAAGGTTACACTCTGTGGTACTCCCAAGAAAAATTCACCTTCACCGCCTTCCACCTCAAGGCATTGGAACTGCAAGATCCCGGTTACAACCGTGATTTTGATATCTACGGCGGATACATCAATATCAAAGCCCTCAAAAGGGGCAAACTGGATCTCTTTGCCTTCATCGAGCACGATGCCGATACCAACGGGTACGCCACCGGCATCAACAAACTTGATCGCACCAACGTCGGCATGTACTACCAGCGACGAGCCGGACGATTCGATATGGAGCTCAACACCGTGTATCAATTCGGCAAACAGCCGTCCGGCACCCCGGAATGGGCAGACGACACTCTCCTGGTCGACACGGTTACCTCGGAAGTCGATATCGCCGCCTTCCTTTTCACCTTCGAGCTTGGCTACAATTTTCCCGGTCCTCGTCACGCCCGCCTTGCCGCCGCTATCGATTACAGCTCGGGTGACGACGGCTCGGATACCACCAAGTACAAAGCGTACAACAACCTCTATTACACCGGTCACAAATTCCGCGGCTACATGGACTATTTCCTCGGCTCCGGCAGGGCAGGTTTGCAAGATATCATACTCCGCGGAAAATTCGACCCGGTTGCCGGTTGGACGGTCAAAGGAGACCTGCACTTTTTCTCTACCGCACAGAATTACATCAGCCCCATCGACTCCAGCCTGACCAAAGATGTCGGTATCGAGTTCGACGCCGTGGTTACCACTACCCGTATCGCCGGGGTCAATTTTGCCGCTGGAACTTCTTTCTTTATCCCCAAAGAATCTTTTGCCGGTATGACGGATCCGAAAAACGGCTTCTGGGTGTGGAGTATGGCGACGGTTCGTTTCGGCAACTAAAGCGGGACCACCCTACCCAGAAAGCAAAACGGCGCGGGAATTACCGTCAAGATTTGTTTTCCCTCCACAGTGGGCAAAGGCTGTCGCATCGTTCGGCAGCCTTTGTCTTATCGCCTATCGCCAGCAGAAGAATGTCTGCCGCTCACACGTCAGAGAGTGTTGTACGGCTTTCGGTGTACCGTCATCTCTTGCCGACAATTAAGGACAAAAATACCCTCCTTCGCTTGACAATCCTCAGAGGCGGGCTATTTTTCTTCAACAATCAACGGAAAGGATAACGTATGGCTGAAAGTATCGGATGTGCTCGTCCGACCGGGAAGTTGCTCGGTCAGCCGGTGCACGAAGCTCCCGTTGAAGAACCCACTCACAAGGAGGCTATGGAAATGTCAGTTCGTGCCGGACAAAAAGCCCCTGATTTCGAAGCCCCGGCATACCACCAGGGGAAATTTACCAACGTCAAACTCTCCGATTCGCTCGGGCACTGGGTGCTGCTCTGCTTCTACCCCGGCGATTTCACTTTCGTATGACCCACCGAATTGGCAGCGGTCGCTGCCTCGTATGCCAAGCTCCAGGAGCTTGACATTCACGTCTTTTCCTGCTCTGTCGACTCGGTCTTTGTCCACAAAATCTGGGACGAAGAAGAGCTCTCCAAAATGGTTGACGGCGGCATTCCCTTCCCCATGCTCTCCGATGCCGGTGGACATCTGGGACGCACTTACGGCGTCTACGACGAAGGAAGCGGCGTGGATATTCGCGGACGATTCATCATCGACCCCGACGGCGTCATCCAAGCGATGGAAATTCTCACTCCGCCGGTGGGAAGAAACATCGAAGAAACCATCCGGCAGGTAAAAGCCTTCCAACTGGTGCGACACACCAAAGGCGCCGAAGCCTGCCCCGCCGAATGGCAACCCGGTTTACCTACCCTCAAGCCCGGTCCGGACTTGGTCGGCAAAGTGTGGGAAGTCTGGAAACCGAAACAATAACCGTTTTCAAAAGTAAAAGTGACCGGCGGATTTTCTCCGTCGGTCACTTCATACTTCATTCCTGCAAATTAGGACTAATAATTTCGGTGTAGTTCTTCTGCAGCCGTAACGACTTTCTCGACCGTCGGCAAGCAGGCGTTGTCCCCGTCCACACCGTACGCCACACGGGCGTCAATCGCCGTGACCAACTTTACCGGCGCTTCCAAATGGAACAACCCCTCGGCGCGGGTGATAACCGACGCAATGGTCGGAGCGGCGCCGCCGTGGAAACGATCTTCGGTCACGATGAGCACCTTGCCGCACTCTTGAGCGGTTTTGATAATCGTCTCTTCATCCATCGGCTTGACCGTTCGCAAATCGACGATGCGAACATGAATGCCGCGCTCGGCAAGCACCTCCGACGCCTTGCGGCAGATATGCACCGTGGCGCCATAGGTAATGATACCGATGTCGCGGTTTTCCTCATCGTACACTTTCGCCACACCGAACGGAATCAGCTCGTCAATCGGCGGTACCGGCGTCTCAACGGGTACCCCCTCCCAATCCCGGCGATTATAAATCGCCACCGATTCGCAAAAGAGCACCGGATCATCAGACGCCCACGCCGTTTTGAGCAGTCCGGCGGCATCGTAGGCATTGGACGGAACCGCTATCAGCAAGCCGGGAATGTTCATCCACGTCCCCAAATTCGCTTCCGAATGCCAGAACGCTCCCGCTCCCTGCTTATAACCGCCGTAGGTGGTGCGAATGACCATCGGCATCGTCCATTGGCGATTGGAACGCTGGTAAGTGGTACAAATCCGGTCTTTCAACACTTGGTACGCCGGTGACATATAATCCAAAAATTGTATCTCGGGAATAGGACGTCGCCCTTGATAACAATGCCCGATTGCCTGTCCCAAGATCCCCGCTTCGTCCAGCGGCGTATTGAAACACCGCTCGTAGCCGAACTCACGTTGGAGGTTCTTGGTCACCAAGAAGACCCCGCCCTTGCCCCGCAACTGAAGCTGTTTTTCTTTCTCGTGCACCAGGTGACCGGAAAAATCAGCCACATCCTCCCCGAAAAGAAGTACATCCTCCGTCATCTGGAAAAGGTCAAAGAGCGTGTAGTTGATGGCAAAACGCATCGTCATCGGTCCGACATTTTCCGGCAGCTCAGGAGTCGAGTAGTAGCCTTTTTCATGGTACTCTTTGAACTTCGCCGCCCGGTCAACCCGGGACGCCTCCCGGTATTTCCGCCAGGTTTCCTGCGTCTTTTCGAAATCGTACGCATACACCCGTTCTTGAATGAACTCCGTCGTCTTGGGGACAAAGGTCGAAACCGCCTTTGCCGACAATTCGGAGACTTCTTTGTCAAGTTCGTCCCACATCTCGCCGACTTCCTTCGGCGTCAAAATGCCGTCTTCAATCAGCGTGTTACTGGCTTTCAAGATGCAGTCGTTGTTGGTGTGCCATTGTTGTTCTTCGGGATCCATGTAGAACGACTGATCGTCCGAGCCGGAGTGGGAGCCCTCGCGGGTAACGCGGACGTTCATCAAGACCGGACCCTTGCCCGAACGGCTGTACTCGACCGCTTCGGCAACTTTGGCTAAAGAATCCTTTATCTCCGTCCCGTCGACCTGCATGATTTTCAAACCGAAACGTTGAAACCCTTCAAACGGCGTCGTCGGGTCGCCCTCCGGGAATTGCTCCTCGACTGACACGGATATCGCCCAGCCGCAGTTATAGACGGCAAAGATGTTACGGGTCTTTTTGAAGACCGAGTAGAATACCGCCCGGGCAAACTCCGGCGAAGAGGTCGAGCCTTCCCCGATACTACACAGCGTCACGGCGTCGCTGGGGTAAGCACCCTTGGGAAAGAAAGATTGTTCCGAGATAGGCAGCGGATGTACCAGCGCCACGCCCAATCCTGCCGCTTCCAAAGCGTGTGAGCCGGTCGGGGAGGCTTGGGGGAGCACCGCCAGTTGGGGATAGGCGGGGTGAGCGGGAATTTGCAGTCCGCCGACCTGCCCTCGGCTGTCGCCGATGGCTTCCAGCATTTTTTCCCAAATCTCCGCACCGCGGTGAACATCAAAAGCTTTGTTGCGGTAATACCCGACAAACGGGTCATTATCCCGCAAGGCGTCCGCCAAACAAACGTCGATAAGCTCTTTCCCGCCGCAACCGATGAAAAACCGGTTGTAGCCTTTACGCAGCAGCAACTTTTCTTCCCGTTCGATGCGGCGCGCCAACAACATGGAGCGGAACATCCGCTTCAACTGTGCCGGGGTTTTCCCGCTGTATTCTTTCAGGGGTTGATCATCTTTGAGGGCGGGCTTCTTCTTTTTCTCTTTGTAATTTCGAACCATATCAATCAACGCCAGAATTTCCAAGGATTTCCTCCTTCACGCTTTTTATCGCCTGCGGACTTTTTTCTTTTCAACGGGCAGGCTGTTCAATCAACACGATAAAAGGTACTAAAACAACCCATATTCTCTTTCTATGTCTAAATTGAAAAAAAACCAAATTGTTCACATAAAGTTTCACGAAATATTGCTTTTTCTTGCCCTTATGACAATTCTTATCTTCTCTTTCTTTTTCGCGC
>CAZAZQ010000009.1:34011-137218 GCA_964489705.1 uncultured Ignavibacteriales bacterium | reverse complement strand
CGAGACTTTGCCTACTTTTGATTCTCTACTACTCTCCCCGGTTACAGCCAAATACCTCCAAGCCTTTCCCCTAAAAAAAGCGGTTGAGTTTTACCGGATATCGTGGCATCTTATAGCCGGTATTGAACCTTTCGGCTTTTTCGGTCGAAAACAAAGGAAAAGACCGCACAAGAAAACGAGACAGAAAAGATAAGGGAACTATCGCTCCGTCAAAGGATGCGGAGTGAAAACCACGAAAGAAAAGGAAGCAGCTCTTGACCGCTCAGCCAATGTCTCAATCTTCCGGTAAGCCGTTGGTGTCCACCATCGTCCCGGCGATGAACGAAGAGGGAAACATCGAGGAGTTCTGCCGCCGGTTTGCCGAAATGCTGAAAACCGCTCCCTTCGAAGGAGAACTTGTCTACGTCGACGACGGCTCCACCGACGGGACATTGGAAAGAATAAAAGAAGCCGCCCAAAAATATCCGTTCATCAAGTACGCCACCCACCAACGGAACCGCGGCTTGACGGAAGCCTTGCTGACGGGGTTTGCTATCGCTGAAGGGGAAGTTTTCGTTTTCTACCCGGCGGATTTGCAGTACCTGCCGGAAGACATTCCCACCCTTGTGCAACCGGTCTTGGACGGAGCGGACTTGTGCACCGGCTGGAAACAGGGGAAGTACGAAAAGAAACTTGTCTCGACCATCTACAACTGGGTCTCCCGAAAGATATTCAACCTCAAGGTGCATGATTTGAACTCGGTCAAGGCGTTCCGCCGGGAAGTGGTGGAGCATATTTTCCTGCGTCGGGACTGGCACCGGTATTTGGTCGTCCTTGCCGCCAACGAAGGGTATCACATTGCGGAAGTGAAAATCCCGCTGTACGACCGTAAGTGGGGGAAATCCAAGTTTGCCGGCATCTGGCGGATAATGGTCGGGGTGCTGGATATGCTGGCGGTGAAGTTTCAAATCACCTTCCTACGCAAGCCGCTGCTCTTTTTCGGGGTGACCGGCTCATTTTGCTTTTTCCTTGGTTTGCTGGTCGGGCTGGTGGCGTTTTACCTGCGCTTTGTCGTGGGTGAAGGTTACCGCCCCCTTTTGTATTTGGTCATTCTCCTGATGGGGGTCGGCATGGGACTGTTCATGATGGGCTTTATGGCGGAAGGGTTGACGGCGGTCCGAGAGGAAATCAGCGATATGCGGAAAAAACTCATGGGCATGATAAAAGAAACCAAGAAAATACGGGATACCGAATAACGCACAGGGGCGGAACGTCGTTTTCCTCCTCCGACCATTTTCTACGGATATTCCATGAACCAGAGAAAAATCTTTCTTAACCTTCTCAAACTTATTCTCACCCTCATCATTCTGTATTTCCTCTTTCATCAAGTAAGCCGCCACTGGGAAGAGATTAAAGCCTACCGCTGGCAAATCGAGTGGGGCTGGCTGGCACTGTCGATAGTGGTCGGGATAGGCACTTTTTTCCTCCTGGCGATAATCTGGCGGCAGATTATTGCCGGTTTCGGCTATCGGGTCACGCCGCCGAAAGCCTTCCGCATTTTCTACCTTTCCAACCTCGGCAGATATATCCCCGGCAAAATCTGGCAGCTTTTCGGGATTCTCTATCTGACCAAGCGGGAAGGCATCCCGCCCGAACATGCCGGAGCATCATTCGTGCTGGTGCAGCTCTTTGCCATTCCCGCTTCGTTTTTGGTGTTCGTTCTTGCCGTGCAATTCGAACCGAAACTTTTTATCGAGCAAATCTCTTTCTTAGGAGAGGGGTCGGCATACCTGATAACGGCGGCAATGGTTGTCATCTCGCTGGTAATAATCCTGAAACCGCAAGCGGTCTTTGCCGTCGTCAATCTGCTGTTGCGGAAATTGCACCGCCCTGAGCTGGTTTTTCACGTGGATAAAAAAGTTGCTCTGAGCATCTTCCTTGGTTATTCTGTAGCGTGGAGTTGCTATGGCGTTGCCTTCTGGCTCTTTTTGCGCGCCATCGGCAGCCCGTCGGTCAGTCTGGTGGCAGCAGCGGGAGCGTTCAACGCTGCCTACCAAATCGGCTATTTGGCATTGTTCGCCCCCGGCGGTTTCGGTCCGCGGGAGTTGGTACTGGGACTGATGTTAGTTCCGTTTCTCGGTCCCATCGCTGCTGCGGTGGCGATCGCCGCCCGCCTGTGGGTGATACTTATTGAAAGCCTGGCGGCATTATTGGCGCTGGCGGTACGGAAATAACGAACAAATAGGGAAATCGCTCTTGGCAAAAAAGAAAAAAACGACGGTAACGGCGCCGGTTCGGACAAAACAGACCTTCGATATAGAAAGTTCCCCGTGGTTCGTCCCGGGGGCTTTTGTGGTTGTCTTTTTGGCGCTGGTGGTGCTCTTTCGAGAATTTTTGTTCTCCGACAAAATGCTCTACGGCTCGGACACCATTCAAGCGGGGATTTTCTTCCGTCATTTTCTGGTCGAATACGTCAAAACGCACTGGGCAATCCCTCAGTGGAACCCGTACATCTTTTGCGGACTGCCGTACGTCGAAGCCTTCCACGGCGACATTTTCTACCCGCTTTCCTTCTTGAAATACTTCGGCTCCATCTATCGAATGTTGGGCATGACCCTCTTTTTGCACATTTTCCTTGCCGGACTGTTCATGTACTTTGCCGCGCGGCAATTCAAACTCTCGAAAATCCCCTCGCTGATGGCGGGAGTCTGCTACATGTTCGCCCCTTACCTTATTTCCCTCGTGTCGCCGGGGCATGACGGCAAGATATTCGTCACCACCCTCTTCCCACTGGTCATGCTTTTCCTCGACAGGATGTTCGAGCGCCGCCCGTTTCTCAACGCCTCTCTCATGGGACTGGTGCTGGGCGTGATTATTCTCTCCCCTCACCCGCAGATGTCGTACTTCACCCTCTGGGCGGCGGCAGCATACACGATATACAAGCTGGTAATACTCTTCCGCGAGAAAAAATCCCTCGTTCCGCTGATAACGCCCACCGCTTTGGCTGCATATGCGGTCGTCGTCGGGCTGTTGCTTTCGGCGATCCAGTTTTATCCCGGCTATATTTACACAAACCACTTCTCACCGCGGGCGGATACCAAGAAAGGCTGGGAATGGGCGACTTCGTGGTCGCTCCACGAAGAAGAAGCCTTCTCCTTGCTCATCCCGGAATTTTGCGGCACCAACAGCAAAAAAGTCAAAAGCTACTACTGGGGAAAAAATAACTTCAAGGACAATTCCGAAGCAATCGGCATCACCGCCATTTTTGTCGGGCTTATCGGCTTGTTCTTTTCGCGACGGCGGGAGCGCTGGTTTTTCGGCGGGTTGGCATTGTTTGCTTTCTTGTATGCGCTGGGAGGGACGACGCCGGTCTTCAAACTGTTCTACTATGCAATACCGAAAGTGAAAGCCCTGCGCGCCCCGTCAATGATAATGTTTTTGTTCTCGTTCTCCTTTGCTTTGCTGGCGGGAATGGGAATCCAACGCCTTATTGATACGTTCAAAGAAGCCAAAGAGAAGCTCAGCGACAAGTTCGTTTACCTTCTTTGGGGCTTCCCCGGTTTGATGTTGCTTTTGGCGTTATTGTTCAGTGTCGCCGGAAAAGGAATGCTTTCGGCGTGGTCGTCACTGTTCTACCCGGAAGCGGCGACGCGTTACGTGCAAAAAGGCTACACCCTCCTTGATGTCGCCGCTTTGAATCTCCCCGCCATTCAGACCGGCGCCTGGCTCGGTTTCTTGTTTACCGCCATCACGGCAGGCATTATCTGGCTGTACCTCAACCGCAAGGTGGGTGTCGTGGCGCTGGCGGGACTGCTGCTCGTGCCGACCGTGGACGGGGTACGGTTCAACTCCCGCTTTGTGACGACCTTTGACCAAAACCAGTTCTTCGGGCAAAATCAATTCACCGAATTTTTTCCCAAAGAACCGGGACAGTATCGAGTGATGAACCTGACATCGGTCATCCAGCAAGATTTGCTTCCTTTCCATGACATAGAAGTTGTTACCGGCTACCACGGCAACCAACTCCGCTGGTTCGACGATTTGCTGGGCGGCATCGGCGCTCGAAATCAAAGCAACCCCCGCCTGCTGAACCTTGCCGGAGCCAAGTATATTCTCACCCCCGCCCAAGCAAACATTCCTCCCGACGCTTTCGGTGAGAAACCGCTCACGTCGGTCGCTTCGTTCGGCTCGTTCCAGATTCACCAAAACGACAACGCCTTCCCGCGGGTCTACCTCGTTGACAGGTATACCGTCTTTGAAAACCGCAAAGCGATTTACCCGCGGGTGCTCAACGGAACGGACGATTTGCGGAAAATCGTCTACCTCGAACAGGAGCCTCCGCTTTCCATCACCGCCGACACGACAGGGCAAACCGCCGACTCGGCATGGCTCGTCTCGTTCGATATCGATACGGTGGTGGTCGGGCTGTCCTGTTCTCGAAATCAAATCTTGGTTATAACAGACAACTACTTCGACGCGTGGCACGTCTATGTCGACGGGAAACCGGCGGAACTGCTTCGGGCGTACGGCACCTTCAGCGCTGTCGCCGTTCCGGCGGGAACCAAGGAAGTGCTTTTGAAGTACGATTCTCAACGATACCGGCTGGGACGACTGGTTACGTGGTTGACGATATTCTATTTGCTGATTATCTTTGGATTTTATATGGTTCGTGCAAGAATGACACCGGCTTCTGAGAAAAAAGGATGAGGGAATGCCTCATACGCAACGCGCGCTTATCATATTCCCGACCTATAACGAGCGGGAAAACATAGAAAAGATTGTTCATGCGGTCCTGCCGTTGGATCCGCGGATACATGTACTGATTGTCGACGACAACTCCCCCGACGGGACGGGAGAAATCGCCGACCGTTTAGCCCGTGAGGAACCGAAGGTGAACGTTCTCCACCGGGAAAAGAAAGAAGGACTGGGGCAGGCGTATATCGCCGGTTTCAAGTGGGCGATTGAAAAGAAATTTGATTACATTTTCGAGATGGACGCCGATTTTTCTCACGGTCCCGAATACATCAAGGACTTCCTTCGGGAAATCAAGCACTACGACTTGGTCATCGGCTCGCGGTACATTTCCGGTGTGAACGTTATCAACTGGCCGATGTCGCGGTTGCTGCTTTCGTACTTCGCCAATGTCTACACCCGCTGGGTCAGCGGCTTGCCGTTGCGGGACGCCACCGGCGGGTTCAAATGTTTCCGGCGGGAAGTGTTGGAAGCGATCGACCTGGATCAAATCCGCTCGTCCGGCTATTCCTTCCAGATTGAAATGTCAATGCGGGTGTGGAAGAAAGGCTTCAAGATTAAGGAAATTCCCATCATCTTTTTTGACCGCCGCGCCGGAGAATCGAAAATGTCCAAGAAAATCGTGCGCGAAGCTATCTGGATGGTCTGGTGGCTGCGCTTGAAATCAATGTTGGGGAAGATGAATTGAGCACTCAGAAGCCGACAACAGCGAAAGAAAAAGTTTCGATTATCATCGTGACGCACAACTCCCTGCCGGCGTTAGATCGCTGCCTGGCGAGCCTCAAGGAGAGCCTGAACGGATATGGCCACGAAATCATCACGGTGGACAATAAATCCACAGACGGGTCTCTCTCCGCCATCAAGAAGCATTTCCCCGAGGCACAAATCATCAAGAACGAAAAGAACGTGGGATTTGCGTCTGCGTGCAACGAAGGTGCCGAGAAAGCCTCCGGTGAGTATCTCCTGTTCCTCAACCCGGATGTCACCGTCGACCGCAACGCCATTGAGCAGCTCATCGCCACTATTCAAACCCGAAAAGATGCGGGCGCGGTGGCGGGACGGATGCGCTTCCCGGACGGCTCGTTTCAAGCGACCTGCCGCCATCTTCCCCGCTGGGGAAATATGATTTTTTCCCGCGGCTCCATTTTTTCCAAGATTATCCGCGACGGCAATTCTTACACCCTCCCTGACTACGAGACGGTCACCCCGGTTCCGGCGGCGGCGGGAACCATGATGATGATTCGCAAAGAGCTGTTCCACGAAGTGGGCGGCTTCGACAAGCGGTTTTTCATGTTCATGGAAGATGTCGACCTCTGCCTGCGGCTCAACCGGATGGGGCGGAAAAACTACTTCGTTCCCACGGCGGGCGGGGTGCACTTATGGGGGCACGGGAGCAATGCCGGGAAGCTCCGCAGGAACTGGCACCACCATTGGGCGGTGTGGAAGTATTTCCGCAAGCACTACCCGAACATTTTCACTTTCTTTATCCTGCCGTTCGTGCTGTTCCTCAATTTTGTTCTGGTAACGGTTTTACCGGTGCCGCAACCGGTCAACCGGAAGTAACACCACCCCTCCGCCCGTACCGCTTCAACCGAAAAAGTTACCCCCCTGCCTTATGCCTTCTCTTCTTGTTGCCGTGAATCGTAAATGAGCTCTCCGCTGTCGTCGCGCACTTCCACCGACACGTCGATGCCTTCGCGGAGACTTTGCGTCACCACACAATAATCCTCAAACAAGTTAAGACATCTCCCGATGCGCTCTTTTCCTTCCGGATCGAAAGCAAGGGTAATGACGACATGACTGGAGCCGACCCGCAAGCGTTTGCGTTCGTTGCGGACTAACTTCGTCCGCACCACGGTGGTCACGCCGGTGGTCTTGACGCGGATCTTATGCAGGCAGAACAGCAAGCTGGCGCTCAAACAGTTCCCCAACGCCGCCGAGAGCACTTTGGAAGCATTGGGACCGTTGCCGGAACCCAGCGGCGGCGGCTCATCCATCAAGAGTTCGGGAAGGTTTTCATCGAAGGTGACCTTGAACTCATAATCTTTGACCAACTCGAGCTTGATTTCCAATTCTTTATCTTCCATACAGCCTCCTGTGTCACCATTGGTGATACGGTTCTTTTTCCCGAATGTACAAATCAACTCCCGGAAAGACCAGCAGAAAAGAGATTTTTTGCCTCTCTTTTTGCCCTGCGAGCAGACCCGCTCCGTCCACAGTTTATTTGACTATCTTGTTGTTCCACCGTATATTCAGCGCAAGATGTAAGGAGTAGGGAAAATGAAAGCGAAAAGCGTAAAAGCCGCCCGCGGCACAAAGTTATCATGCAAGGGATGGCACCAGGAAGCCGCCTTGCGAATGCTCAACAACAACCTCGATCCCGAAGTTGGAGAAAAACCACAAGAACTTATCGTCTATGGCGGTTCCGGAAAAGCCGCCCGGAATTGGGAGGCATACCACGCTATCGTCAAATCGCTGAAGACACTGGAAAATGACGAAACCTTGTTGGTGCAATCCGGCAAACCGGTCGGAATCTTCCGCACCCATGAGTACGCTCCCCGGGTGCTTATTGCCAACTCGCATCTTGTCCCGGCATGGGCGACGTGGGATAAGTTCCGCCAGTTGGAAAAACTGGGGCTTATCATGTTCGGACAGATGACGGCGGGAAGCTGGATATACATCGGCACCCAAGGGATTATCCAAGGCACCTACGAGACGTTTGCCGCTGCCGGTGTGAAACACTTCAATGGCGACCTGAGCGGGCGCTGGATTCTCACCGGCGGTATGGGCGGCATGGGGGGAGCGCAACCTCTGGCGGCGACTATGGCGGGGGCTTCCATTTTGGTGGTGGAAGTTGACGAATCCCGCATTAACCGCCGGGTAAAGACCGGCTTTTGCGACGTCAAAGTGAAAAACCTCGACAAAGCCATCAAACTTATCAAAGAGCACACCAAGTCGAAAGAACCCATCTCCATCGGACTGGTGGGGAATTGCGCCGAAATCTTCCCGGAAATCTTTCGTCGCGGCATCGTCCCGGACATCGTCACCGACCAGACCTCGGCGCACGACGAGCTGAACGGCTACATACCGGAAGGGCTGACCATCACCGAAGCCAACCAACTGCGGAAGAAAGACCCGAAAACTTACATCAAACGTTCCTACGAGTCGATGGTCAAGCACTGCTCAGCGATGATAAAGTTTCAGAAAGCCGGTTCGGTGGTGTTTGATTACGGTAACAACCTCCGCGGGCAAGCCAAAACCGGCGGGTTAACCAACGCTTTCGACTACCCCGGTTTTGTTCCGGCGTATGTCCGTCCCCTCTTTTGCGAAGGGAAAGGTCCCTTCCGCTGGGCGGCGCTCTCCGGCGATCCGAAAGATATTGCCGTCACCGATGACGTTATCCTGAAGGAGTTCAGCTACAACAAATCGCTGGTGCGCTGGATTAACATGGCTCGCGAGAAAATCCCTTTCCAGGGCTTACCGGCACGCATTTGCTGGTTGGGGTATGGGGAGCGGGCAAAGTTCGGCGACATTATCAATACTCTCATCAAAAAAGGAAAGATATCCGCGCCGATCGTCATCGGGCGTGACCATCTTGACGGCGGCAGCGTTGCCTCTCCCAATCGGGAAACCGAAGCGATGCTGGACGGCTCCGACGCCATCGCCGATTGGCCTCTCCTGAACGGGTTGCTGAACGCCGTCTCCGGCGCCAGTTGGGTCTCGATTCACCACGGTGGGGGGGTAGGCATCGGCAACGCCATCCATGCCGGCATGGTGGTGGTCGCCGACGGCACCAAAGAGATGGCGGTGCGCCTCAATCGGGTCTTGACCAACGATCCCGGCACCGGCGTGATGCGTCATGTCGATGCGGGCTATAAAGAAGCCATCAAGTTCGCCAAGAAAAACAAAATCAAGATACCCATGATGAAAAAGTAAGGGTGAAAACCACAAGAGGATAACCTTATAGAGCAGAGAATGTTATCTCTATGCCGTTAGAAAAGAAAGCCACGTTACTTATTAAGAATATCGGCCAACTGGTCACTATGCAAGGAGCGGTCCCTCGCCGGGGCGACCAGATGCGTGATATCGGCTTGATAGAAAAAGGTGGGGTTGCCATCGCCGGAGAAGATATTCTTGCCGTCGGAAAATCCGAGGTCATCGAGGGAAAAGTCCCTCTCGCTGAAGAATGTGAAGTCATTGACGCCGAAGGGGCCGTGGTCACTCCCGGCTTGATTGACCCGCACACCCATCCGGTCTTTTCCAAGACCCGGGAAAATGAATTTGAAATGCGGGTGCAAGGAAAAACGTACATGGAAATCGCCCAAGCCGGAGGCGGTATCCGTGCTTCGGTGCGTGACCTTCGCACCACCCCTCTGTTGGAGTTGGTGGAGAAAACTAAAAAACGACTCGACCGCTTCCTTCAATACGGGATTACCACTATTGAAGCGAAATCCGGCTACGGTTTATCGATGGAGTCGGAGTTGAAACAACTGGAGATACTCCGTGACTTAAACACTATCCATCCCATCGATATTATCCCGACCTTCTTGGGCGCCCATGAGGTTCCCGACGAATACCGCCACGAGCGTCAGCGGTATGTCGATATTATCATCCATGAGATGATGCCGGAGGTAGTCAAGGGGAAATTGGCGGAGTTTTCGGATGTCTTCTGTGAAGAGGAGGTCTTCGATATCGAAGAAACCACCCGCATACAACGCTCCGCCAAGCATTTGGGATTCAAGTTGAAATTCCACGCCGACGAGTTGAAATCGACCGGCGGCGCCGAGCTTGCCGCTTCCATGGGAGCCGTCTCCGCCGACCATCTGGTATATATCTCCGATGAAGGCATCCGGGCTTTGAACGAATCCGGCACCGTCGCCGTCCTATTGCCGGGAACGACCTTCTCGCTGGGTGGAAAGACGTATGCTCCGGCTCGGAAGATGATTGAAACCGGAGTGGTGGTGGCGCTGTCGACCGACTGCAACCCCGGCTCCAGCTATACCGAATCGCTGCCGTTTATCATGACGTTAGCGGCGCTGGAGTTGAAAATGACGGCAGCCGAATCCCTGAGCGCCGTGACGGTGAACGCTGCCTGTGCCGTCGACCGAGGCGGGAAAATCGGACAACTCGAAAAGGGTTTGCCGGGAGATTTAGTCATTTGGGACATGGGGGATTACCGGGAATTTCCTTACCATTACGCCGTCAATTTGGCGAAGACCGTGGTGAAAAAAGGTAAGGTGGTGGTGAACAACAAGTCCCGTGAAACGTTTAAGTAATAAACCGTTGGTAACATTCATGAAGGTTTTTCCGGCGATTACATTGACGCTGATGGGGTGGGTTTTTCTTGCCGGGTGCGGGGTGTATACCTTCAACCCGAAAGGAAAATCCTCCATCAAGACCATCGCCATCGAACGGTTTGAAAACAAGACGCCGGAATATGGCTTGGCGGACCGGATGACCGATGATGTTATCGACGCCTTTATAAAAGATGGAAACCTCAAGGTGGTGTCGCCGGAAAACGCCGACGCTATCCTAAGCGGGGTGCTGACGAGATACGAACGGAAACCGTACGAGTACGACCAAAACGATGTCGTCACCAGCTACTATGTCGATATTGATTTTGTGATTACTTTGAAAAAACCGAAAGACGATTCCGAAATATGGAAAGAAACCTTCAGTCAACGCGGCTACTACCGAATCGATTCCGAAACGGAAGAAGATGCCCGACAACAGGCGGTGGGATTGTTGGTGGAAGCGATTATCAATAAGACGACCAAGAGCTGGTAGCGGTTGGGAATGAAAGCAGCCCGGTGGATAATGAGAAAAACCAAAGGTGTCCCGAACGAGACGAGGAGTAATGCCGAACTCTTCCGTCAACATTCCGGCATCTTTGTCAATGATAACGTTAAACGATTGTGGACAGTATGAAATATCGACGTAATCGACTTGCTCTTCTTACGGCAGGTTTTCTTTGGATAAGCATGTTTTCCCTCGCCTCGGCAAAAGATGTCAACGAGAATGCGGGCACGAGCGCTTTCTCTTTTCTCAAAATCAATGTCGGTGCCCGAGCTGTCAGTATGGGCGGCGCCTTCACGGGACTTTCGGACGACGAAGCGACCTTGTACTACAACCCGGCGGGGATTTCCTCGTTTGAAGAAACCCGTTTCATCGCCGGGTATCATAATTACTTTATCGATATGCAATCCGGCTTTTTAGGCATCATAACCAATCTCGACGAACGTTTCTCGCTGGGCGGCTCGATAAGCTACCTCAATTACGGTACCTTTACCAAGACCGACACCGCCGGGAATGTCTTAGGCGACTTTTCCGGAGGCAGTCTTGTCGCCGCCGTCACGCTCGCCTTCAAACAGAACTACAATCTTTCCTTTGGTGGGACGATGAAGTTCATTTACGAGACGGTTCACGATTCCACCGCTACCGGCGTAGCGCTTGATGCCGGACTGAAATATACCAGCGACCGCGGTCGGTTTGGTGTTGGGGCAATGATTCAAAATCTCGGCACCCAACTGAGTGCCCTGGGCTCGACCAAGGACCGGCTCCCCCTCACCGTTCGCGGCGGGATGTTTTACCGTCCTATGGGATACAAGTTCACCATCGCCGGTGACGTGATTGTACCGACCGACAATTCCATAGTCGTCGCCGCCGGGATCGATTACTACGAATTCAAACCGCTGTACCTTCGCCTCGGTTGGAACAGCTTCGGCTCCAACTTCCGCAGCAGCCTCTCGAACGATTCGTGGGCGGGACTGTCGTTGGGGTTTGGTGTTGACATAAAAAAACTGCATATCGCATATTCCTTCTCACCGGGTGCCGAACTCGGTGAGAGTCATCGGGTAACGTTAACGGGTGGGATGTAAGCCATGAAGAACAAACGACTTTTGATGCTTTTGACGGTTGGAATACTGGTGGGGGTATTGACGCTGAGCGGGTGCTCGTCGTCCGGTAAGTTGTCGGACCCGAAATCGGTGGTGATAACGATGTTCGGAGCCATGGAAAAGGACGACAAAGCCACCCTCGCCCACATTCTGGACTTGGCGGAACTGATGCGCAATTACCAGGAAGATTACGCCCTTCAAACCGACAGTCCGCGGGTCTTCACCAACCCGGAGCAGATCCTGGACGATTTGACCGGCAACGGGTTGACCAAACAACGCTGGTTTTCCTTGCAACGCATCATCAACACCTCGGAAGTAATGGGCGAAACAGCAACCGTGGAGGTGACGTTCATCGACAAAGAACGTTCCCATGCCTACCGGACGAAGTTCGGCTTGCACAAAGTGAACGGCAAGTGGAAAATTTACAGCTTCAAGACGATTCAAAGCGAGTCGTAAACAGAAACGGTTGTTGCCGTTATCTCGTAAAAGCAGGGTAAGATAAAGCCCTCGGGGAAGGTTCGTTCTCTCCAAGGGCTTTCGAGCATCAAAATTTCACTCGTTTGATTTCCGTGAGAGGGCAAGGCTTTTTCATATCTACGGCAAACTTGTCTTGGCTTACCCCAGTGAGCGCTGAAACAGGAACAAAACTTCCCAGGAAGCACGTCGGTGGGAAGATAAACCTATTCCCCGAATCTTTTCAGGTCATTTTTGCCAAAGGTGCGTACCGGCGTGAGAAGAGAATCTTCGAAGCTTGCCGGATACCACGGGCTGATTTTTGGATCCGCCGGGTTCTCGAGGAGGTGAATTTCCTGGGCAGGCATGAAGCTTTGAGCTAAGAGGAAGAGTTTCTCCCGCCGTTCGGGATTCACTGCCATATCGACGACGATGGCGGCATGTCCCGGCAAACCACCCTGAATAAAGATATCGCCGATGTGCATATCCGAAAGGCTTACCGGCTGAAGTTCCTGAGAAAGGGAAAGGGTACCGGCGTACGTGAAAACCATTTCAAGATAGTCCCATAAATCTTGGTAGGTATTGGAAGGAACGGCACTATCTACCCAAAACGCATCATTCCCTTTCACGACAATCCGTTTTCCTTTCATCCATTCCGAGTAGTCGGCGCGAAAGCCGTTGGTGAAATTGAAATGAATTTTGTTATACTGCTTGGTACGCCACAGATATTCCGCTCGAAGCCGGATGACGGCATCGGCACAGTGATGCAGGTCTTTGTCGCCGATATCCATATCCACGACTGCGACATAGAGGCCGTTGTTCGGCTTGACAGTGCCGTCAAAAAGCCGAAGGGGGGCGCCGTGGGGTTTGATCGGCAGTTGCCTCAAATAACGGGCAAAAGTGCCTTCACCAACGGTCGAACGCACATAACCCGGCGGCGGCAGAATCCGAGTTTCCACTGTCTCCCCCGCGGGATTGATAAGCGAACGGTCACCGGGAACGGGAGGGGTAGAGGTATCAGCCGGGTGACGGGAAATTTCGAGGGTGTATAGAAACGCCGCCAGTACAGCAGCAAGGATGGTGAGTTTAGTTGTCATTTTTTTGTGTCAGTGTACGGAACGAAGCACAGAGCCTTAGGTTTTTAGCCAAAATTGAGCGGAAACAAGCCATTAAGCGTTTTTAGAATTCATGTAAGATACAAAATCTGTGAGAAAAATTCTCCTCTAGTGTGTTCCAACCAATTCATAAGGAACGTACCTAACGTCGATCCGTATCAGGTTTTCTCTTGTCCTCTTTGTGGGGTCAGTAACACTAAGTCCTTTACCTTTCTCAACACCAATTTTCCTAAAAAGCTCAACAAATTGCTCGAGAAGTTCGGGATCATTACTTGGAAAACTAATACCCATTCTCAGAAGGCTGTAACTTCCTTTTTTCTTTTCATAGATGCCATCGCTTACACTAATTCTACTTTTAAGATCGCAATACCCTCTTAGGAACGAGGTAATGAGCTTCCTGTTGTTAGAGCCAGCAACAACCTCAGGAACAAAAGGAGTAATCTTCCCTCGCTGAATGTTAAGGTTCAATTTCTCTATTTCTCGAAAGACTATCGAGTTTCTATTGAATTTGATGCGGATCTCAAAGTGATAACCAGCCGGATTATGGGCAACTATTTTATCATCAGCTCCCAAATGATCAAATAGTGACTTCAATTTCTCAGTTATTCTCTCTACATCTCTCTTGTGTGCATCGTATTGAGATATTTTGTAATTACTTATATCAGGATTGTAATAATAGCCTTCGTCCGGTTTACCTTTGTTAGCTAATCCTCTCTTCAAGTTTATGACCAATTCTCTGTTTTGGAAGTCTATTTCACTGTTTGCACTTAGAAGTCCCAATAAATATGCGAAATCTTCGTTCAAGACGTTTTTCTTTGATCGAACGATTTGTTGTGACTTGTTTAAGACCTTCTTTCGGAGGGTTTGAAGTTTTCTCGCTTTCGTTTCGTCTTCTTTGACGCTTCTTTGAAATGCTTGCTGATAAACGTCCAGCAGATCTCCATGCTCAAGCACATTTATGGAATATTCCGCCGACCAAAGTGTATCAAAGTATTTTTGAAAGTCGACAAAGAGTTCGTCTCGTCTATTGTAAATGCTGAGATTGCATTCAATATTTTTCTCTATTCCACCCTGAGTGAAATTTGAGGAGCCTACTATTACTCGGTACGATTCTCTGTTGCAAAAAAGGTAAAACTTTGGGTGGTAATGGCGGGGAAAGCTCACTTCAGACTGTGTAGTTATAAAAACTTTACACTCTGAATCCCCAGGGATTGTGGCAAGTTCTTCGATGAGTCTCTTTTCAGTGATGAATTCTTCTATGTCAAAAAGAGCCCTCAATTTTCCGTCATTTCTCAAGAATTTATGAAAGCCGTCTTTGAGAGCCTCGAAAGCACTATAGGAAGCGTAAGCAACTCCAAGATAAAGAGTATCAGCCCATTCTAACCCATCTTTCAACGCTTCTAAAAAAGTATTGTCGGAATTTTGAAGTAACTCTACTTTCATTTTTTGAATATAAGGATGAATTCATGCACCTTATTAATTCTGAAGACATACGGATATCCAAGCGGTCGCAGGTTGTTATATTCTTGTCTCCGATCCCATATGATTATGTCATCTAATGAATACCCAATTCTCGACATAAAATCTGCAATGTGAAGATGAAATGGATAGAACTTATCTTTTTTCCTTATGTCCATGACAACAACGCAGCAGAAACCACCCTTTCGGGTCGCTCGATAGACGCTTGTGAACACCTCGTTTAAGGCGTGAAGAAAATCTTGGTACGATGTGATGTTGCCCAAATCAGTTTCTTTATCACCATATGTTCTGATTTCTTTGTTGTCGGCGGTTCTCTTTTGATTAAGGATATCCCAGTAAGGAGGAGAGGTGATAGTCAATTGAACAGATTCGTCTTCTACAAATTTATGTAAATCTCTTGCATCACCCTTGACTAAAATCGGTTCGTGTTCTTTGTTGTCGAAGAGCGACAACTTCTTTTTTCTTTCTTTATAAAGTCTTATAAATTTTTCAGACAGTTCGACTCCCACACTATATCTTTTGAGGTTTTGAGCAGCAATAAGTGTAGATCCTGACCCCGCAAAAGGGTCGAGGATGAGTTCGTCTTCCTGACTGTAAATTCTTATTAATCTTTCTGGCAGCATTATTGGAAAAATTGCGGGATGCGATATGCCATTTTCTTCTGCAGACTTACGAATGTCCGACCAGATAGATATTGAATATTGTAGCCACGTTTTTCCGTCTAATTTGATTTTTTCTCTAGACACGTATTCCTTTGTATCCATAATTCCATCCTTACAAGAGAAAAATACGAACAGCTTTTGATAATAGCAAGTGCTTCATTGTTCAGGTAAGATACAAGCTCTTGTGATAGACTCATGAACCATCACACCAACAAGCAAGCAGTACAAGAGAAAGTTGCAAGCAGCCTACTACAATTCCAACTAAAAAATATTGTTTTCATGAGAAAAAATTCGCCGAGCCTGGCTCAACGCGTCCTTATGTGAGTGTGCTCCAGGCTCGACGAGTAGCAGAGAAAAGAAGGTGAAATTCACTCCTAAGTGGGAACGGTAAAGGAGTGAAGGAGGGATTTTGTGTTAAGTCCATCAAAAAGGTGGTCAATTTTCCGTGTCATTTTTACTTCTTTTTTTCCTGCTGGACCTGTAGCTTCGCGTAAACAACCTCACAGCTTACTGCCAGGTCCAGCAGGATAGTTAAGTCAAGATGTTCACTCAGGTCTCACTCTGAAGGAACGCGTGATTAGGTTTCTCAACCTTGAAAGGGACGCTTTTCATTCCAAACGCTTCGTGCAACCTCAACATCTTTCTCCATCTATTACAAGTTGCCGGGTTCGGTCACTCTTACCCCCCTCGTCCACGACGATTTTTCCGAACCCGGCTGGTATTTACAACATACGCTACATCAATACAAATTCCTTTTCGCTTGTGGCTCTCACCCTTATGTATAGGCAATTAGTGTGCCAATCTTTTTGCGGGAATGCAAGAAATTCGTATTCCCTTGAATGCCAATGGAATGCGATGCGATGCGTTTTACCCAAAATTTCCCTTTTTACGGTTTCGAAAGGTGTTTTTACGAATTTTTTCGACGAGCTTTACGAATACAATGTTAAGTTGTTGCCAGACAATCGAATACAAAGCCGTTCTTTTTACGAATTTTATTTTCAAATTCGTAAAATCTCCCTCTTTATCCATTTTTTAGCGACAGAACCGGTTATCCTTTTGTGGTTCAATGCGATAGTATTATCAGAAGGCTTCGTTCTCTGTTCGTTTTCGACAGGTTTTACCGACAGTTCGGGTCAAGCACTCGTAAAAGGTCGGTTTTGAGGCAGGATTATTACGAAACACGTCCCACCTTTTTCGCTTTCTTCCAACCGAATTTCCCCCCCCATCTCGGTAACGATGGTGTGGACGGTGGCAAGACCCAAGCCGGTGCCGCTCTCTTTGGTCGTAAAATACGGCGTAAAGATTTTGTCGCGTAATTCGGGGGGAATGCCCGGACCGTTGTCGGAGAAGAGCAGTTCTATCTCGGCATCATGGCGGCGAAGACTTACCGTGACGCAACCGGCACGGCCCTCGAGAGCTTCTTTGGCGTTGGCAAAAAGGTTGAGTACGACCTGCTTGACGGCATCGGCGTCCGCTTCGTAATAGATTTCCGGTTGAATGTCGGCTTTGATGGCAATCCCTAATTTCTCCGCCTCCAGCTTCAGGAAAGAAAGGGTATCGGTAATGACTTGGGACAGGTTGACGGGCGTATGTTTTTTCTTTTCTTCCCGCGCCAGCGCCAGAAAGCGGGTAATGATTTCGTTCAACCGTTTGGTTTCCGTTCGGATTTGTTCGGTGAACCGGCGGTACTCATCCTCGTCTTCGGTTGGAGTGAACTCGGCGCTCAGGCGCTGAGCGGCGATGGAAATGGTGTTGAGCGGGTTGCGGATTTCATGCGCTACACCGGCGGCTAAATTGCCCAGTTCCGACAATCTTTCTTTGCGCGCCGATTTCCGCTCGTACTCTTTCAACCGGGTAATATCGTAGACCACCAACACGACCCCTTCCGGCTCACTTTCCCCGTCACCCAATTTCGATATGGCTACCAAAAGGGTTTTCACCCCTTTTGAGGTAGAGAGGGTCAACTCGAACTCGTCGGTGGTTCGTTGGAGCGAAGAAATTCGTGAGAACGAAAGCTCGGCAACGTCGACGACTTCATCCCAGCGATGGCCGACAACGCTTTCGGTAATGCCGAAAATCTCGCTGAAGGCGTCGTTCGCCAGCGTAATCCTGCCGGACTTCTCCACGACCGCCACACCGGTACGCATTTTTTCGAATATCTTGTCGGTGATGGTCTTGATATGAGTATACTGTCGGCTCAATTCTTGTCTCTTTTGCCGACTGTTGAAATATAACAACGCCGTGACGGTGAGAACGAACAGCACCCCTGCAAGCGCAATCATCTGGCGGTCGAAACCGCGGGAGATGGAGTAGAACCCGTCCAGCGAGAGTCCAACCCGAAGCAAACCGAAAGGATACTCCCGCGAGGAAAAAGGTCGCACCAGCTCCAACACCTTTTGTCCTTGAAATTCCCAGATTCGGTGTGAAATGCTGTCGGCTTCCAACGCCGTCGAGAGAAAAGGGTCTGACTCGATCGCCAGTAGTTTGCCGGTGGCGCGGGAAGAAAAAATTATCCCTTGGGTCGACTGGTAAATGATGTATTCGATGCTTTGCTCCCGTGCCATTTTTTGGGCAACGTAGCCGATCTGGGTTTGCTCAAGGGCGTTGACGTAATAGACCGCATCCGCCATAATCAAGACGACCCGGTCAAGGGCATTCGAGATTTCCAGATAGTAATGAATCGCCTCGCCGGGGTTGTCGCCTTCTTCCAGGAGAAGGACGTAGTTGTTCTCCGGGTCGGCAATCAACTGTTTGACTTCTTCCTCGACGAATTCGGGAAGGGAGACTTGCGGTCCTCGGATGATTCCTCCCGCCACCACGGTCGAATCGGCGGCAAAGACGAAGATGCCGTAGAGATTGTGTGTTTGGGCGATCTGGATGAGGATATCGTCATTGAGCTCCGGCAGGTCATACTTCGACAAGTCGGCGACGATTTCGGCATAGCGAAGATGAACAAGATAATCGTAGAACGATTCGGAGATGATAGCGTTCTCCGCCGCTTGCGCCAGCACCTCGGTGAAAGCTTTCCCCTGAAGCACCAACAACTCAAAGCTGTCGGCACGTCCTTTCCTGATACCGACCCAAGTGAGAATAAAAACCGACAACGCCACGATGATGACAATTGCTCCCACAAAGCGTTGGTCGAGGCGTCCGGGCGTATTTTTTCTCAGCGCATGCCGCATGATATAAAGCTACATCATTCCCCCCTGCCGCGCCAACCAAAAGTTATGCCGGATTGGCGGCGGTCGTTTCTCTGGGTGCGGACGTAGTATTGTCCTGTGATGATTTTCTTCTGACCGGCAGAGAGACCGTGAAAACGGCTCCATTGTCGTTGTGATAGGTAATCGTTCCTCCGTGGGCTTCGACGATTTTGCGACAGCTAATCAAGCCGATGCCGTGCCCTTTGCGCTTGGTGGTAAAGCGCTTATCAAAAAGTAACGGCTCTTTGTCGGGCTCCACACCGGGACCGGTATCCGCCACGATGATGCGGACTTCCCGGGCTGGCGCTTCACCGGCAACAGTGGTGGTAACGGTGATTCGCTTTTCTCCCTCGTAGTTTGCCAGAGCCTCGGCGGAATTATACAGGAGGTTTACCACCAACTGCTGAAGCTGACCGATATCGACTTCCATCGGAGGCATATCCGGCGACAACGACGTCGTTACCGAAATGGTGTCGAATTTGTTCTGCGGTTTCAAGAAAGCCACGGTATTCTCGACGAGCTGGTTGAGGTCAGTCAATTCGAACTTGGTTTCATCCGGATCGGCATTCATCAAGCCGTCCGAGAAGCGGGCGATCTTGTCGACAGTCTGTTTCATGACCTCAAGGCGCTTGTAAAACTTTTCTTCGTCTCCCTTCTTCCACATCAAGGGCAACAATTCTATATTACCGGAGAGCACCGCCAAGTAGTTGTTTATTTCGTGGGCGACCTCTCCCGCCATTTCCCCGCGGGTGTAATAGCGGTCGATACGGATCATCATTTCTTGATAGCTCTTACTTTCGGAGATGTCCCGAACGATATACAAATATGCCGAGGGATGTCCCTGCTGGATGATGATGGGAGAAACGATTAAGTACGCCGGGAAGGTGGTGCCTTCCCGTCGTTGACAGAGTACTTCAATACCGGCGGTTGTGTCTTCCGTAAGCTTTTCCTCGGGAGCGTTGGTAAACAGCTCGTCGACGTGGCGGCCGAGCATCTCCTCATTGGCATAGCCGAAGACCTCCGTCGCCATCCGGTTGAAAATCATTATCTTGCCGTGGGCGTCGGTGGTAATGATGCAACTGGGGGAACGATCGATAAGCGTCGCCAGAAAGACTTGCGCTTCGATGAGTTCTTGGTTGGCGTGTGCCAGCCGGTAGTTGAACTCTTTGACTCGCTTATGATTTCTCCACAACGTTTCCGACATCCGATTGAATGCGTTCACCAGCTTCTGCAACTCAACGTCACCGCTGCTTTCAAACAGGTAGTACAGCTCTCCATCGGCGGTTTTTTCAAACCCTTGGATGAGATGATTCAACGGCTCTTTGAACCGGTTGGAAATCAGATACACGGTGAGCAAAGAAACCAGCGTGGAGAACAAAAAGAGAATAAAAAGAGCATATTTCAGTTGAGCCCTGTCAGAAATGACCAGGTTATGTTCGCTGAGCGCCACCAGTACGCCGGGAGTGTCGACGTGGCTGGGAAAGGGATAGTAGTGAATCATATGGTGGGCACAGCAAATAGAGGAGATGAACATGCTCGAAGGCTGCTGGAGTCCCAGTTTGACGATACCGGTATCGAGCACCTGAGACAGTTCATGTTCGAGGGGATGTTCCTCGGAAGAAGCGGCGGCTTTTTGGAATGTCAGCAGCGGTGCATATCCTTTTCCTTCAGCCGGAACGATAATTTCCGCCTCGATAAAAGATTCTTCGCTCTGGAACAGTGAATCAAGCCATGCCCGGGCGCGACGGTTCTGGGCAAGCTCTTCCCAATTCTGGAGGTTTTCTTCGGTCAACACCGAGTCGATGTGAGCGGCAAAGGTCTTGATTTTTCTCTGAAGTTCCGTCAGGTCGGAATCGACGGCATTTTGCGATTGAGGGAAAAACAAGAGAAGCGCCACGGCGGCAAAAACAAAAAGCATCTGGATGATGATGATATTGCTCAAACGAGCGAAAAATCCGAGACGTTTCGCCTTCCCAACGAGGTGCCGTATGTTTGTTGCCACTGACATTACCAAACATATCGACAGGGAGGGAACGCTTCTAAAGAGGGGAAAAAAGAGAAAAAAAAAACCGAGAGTGGCGGAGGGGGGGTACCTGACTCTAACGTCAAGCGGCTGGATAGACCAGCACAACACCACTCCCGGATATCTTTATTTAATCAACTACTCACACAATAGGCAATTTACATGCCAAAAAACTTCCTCTCCAATAAACCTTGCTTTTCTTCAACAGTTCCAGTCTTTTTCGGGCACACGAGAGAATATCTCTCTTTTTTGTCGTAAAGGGTACAATACCCTCTTGCCCTTTCTGGAAAATCTCTTGAAGTGAATCTGCAATTTGTTGCACTCGCTCTTCCAGCGGTGCATTTTGTCACCCTATAGGCACTCTATAAAATGAGCTTTTGTCAAACCTTGTCAAGGAAAATTATTTCCGGTAGGTAAAGAATTTTTCCCATTTTCCCACTTTTAGTGCCTATATTGTATCTATATGTTATACAATCGGAAAGCCCGAATTGTTTCACTTCTCTCAGTTTCCTCAAGCTCGGGCGGCTTTCTTATCTTCGAGTTCTTCGATGTACTTCTCAGCCGCCACGGCAGCCGTGGTAGCGTCGCCGACGGCGTTGGTAATCTGGCGCACTAATTGCGATCGCACATCACCGCAGGCAAAGATGCCGCGAATGGAGGTTTCCATCCGTTCGTTGGTAATGATATACCCGCCCTGGTCCTTGCGGAGAGCTTCCCGGGTGATGTCCGAGTTGGGACGGAAACCGATGAAGATAAAGACCGCCCCGACGTCCAGCTTGGACTTTTCGCCGGTTTTCACGTTTTTCAATGTCAGGTCAGTGACTTGCCTTTCATTGCCGTTAATCGACTCGACCACCGTGTCCCAGATGATTTCGATTTTCGGGTTGTCGAACGCGCGCTGCTGGACGATTTTCTGCGCCCGGAGCTTGTCCCGGCGGTGGATAATGTAGACCTTCGAGCCGAATTTCGTCAGGTAAGTCGCTTCTTCCACTGCGGCATCGCCGCCGCCCACGACCGCTATCACCTGGTCTTTGAAGAACGCCCCGTCGCAGATAGCGCAATAGGAGACTCCTTTGCCGGCATATTCCTTTTCTCCCGGCACATTGAGCTTGACCGGCGAGCCGCCGGTGGAGAGAATCACGGCTTTGGCACGGTAGATATTCCCCGAAGCACAGCGAACGACGCGGTCGTCACCGTCGACATACACTTCCACGACTTCTTCCGAGCCGATTTCCAATCCGAATTTCTTGGCGTGCTCCGCCATCTTGTTTGCCAGTTCCGCCCCGGAGATGCGCTCGAAACCGGGGTAATCTTCGACTTCTTCGGTGTTGGCGATCTGCCCGCCGGGCAGGTACTTTTCCAAAGCGATGGTTTTCCGCTGGGCACGGGAGCCGTATAAACCAGCCGTCAACCCTCCCGGACCGCCGCCGACGATAACAATGTCATATACTTTTTCTTCAGCCATTCTTGTTCTCCATCTCTATGTCAACTCACAATTATTTTCCGTTTCTCGCCCTGAGGGCTAAATAATACACAACCGTTTCACCGACGCCAAGGTTCCTATCAATATCGAATTATACGGCATTCCCCGCTCCCTTTCAAGCAGGCAAGACGCTAAAATCGGAAACTTCCCCTGCACAGGACGAAAAAACCGGTGAATCACATGCTCTTTTTTGCCTCTTGCCTGCTTCGTAAAAGACCGCATCCGAGACGCACCCGCATCAGCAGCTTTTTTACCTCAGTTTCCTTCCAAGGGGAAGGGGAAAAACAAAAGCGCCGGTGAAAATGCCCCCGTTAATTCTTATCGGAGGAAAATTCTTCTTTCAATATGCCGTAGCATAAAATGTCGACCCATTCCCCATGCTGGAGGCAGTGTCGTCGGAGTTTCCCTTCAAACGTAAAGCCGCTTTTTTCCAGCAGGCGTGACGAAGCACGATTCGGGTGCATAACGTGCGCGACCGCTCGCTCCATCCCAAGTTCCCCAAAGCAAAAAGAGAGCACCATCGCCAATGCTTCCCGGGCATATCCTTTCCCCCAAAAGCTCTTGCCGACCCAGTAGCCGACCTCGCCGCGCTTGTGTTTGCGATTTACCCCCTGCACCCCGATCATGCCGATTATGTGCTTGCTTCCTTTCAGCTCAATGCCGAAATGGAACTCTTCTTTTTTTCGCGCCATCGCTTGAGCGTACCTGACAAAACGGAGGGCATCCTTGATTTTGTACGGGTGGGGAATAAAGGTGTAGCGGCTTATCTCTTCATCGCGGGCATACTCGTAGAGGGAAGGCACGTCGGCTTTGGTAATGCTGCGAAGATTGATTCTTCGACCTTCAATTTTGATGGGCATCGTTTGTTTTCCTTAACTGTAGTCCCCATACTAACCACTCACCCCGTCCTGTCAAGCCGCACGGAGAAAAAATCGACGGGATGAGGCTCTCCCCGGTCAGAATCGATAGCCGATACTGACTCGGTAGGTTTCGTTCAATTCGCTGTGATGGAGATAGGCAAAGTCAACGGTGAAACGTTTGACGTCGACTCCGCCTCCGGCGGTCAGCCGTCCGATATCAAAGCCGACTCTGCCGAACGCCGCTTCCTTGTAACCGATTTCCCAGCCGTAGTGAGTGTCGACCGAGATCGGCCCGCTCCAGTACTGGGCGGCGTATTTCAAGTTTTCAAACTTGATGTCGGCAGAGAAAAGAAACCTGCCGGTAAAATCGCCGACTCGATGTTCCACCCGTATGCCCGGTCTGACGGTGGGATAGATGGTTTCGTAATTGACGGTGTCCTCGGGAAACTGCTTGGAGTAGCGGATAAAGCCGGTGGTGATATCCGTTACCATCAGTCCAAGGTGAACCTTCGGGTGGGGCCGATAGTAAAGACCGGCATCGAGCGAGAGCCCTTTGCCGCTGATGACTTCCACATCCCGATATATTATTTTGGCGCTGATGCCGAAGTCAACGGTCTGCGCAATTTCCCCCGAGACGGCGGCGGCAAGGAGATAGTCGCCATGCGACTCCTCCCGGACAACGTAGGGACGACCGTTGGCGAGGGTGTCGGTTATTTTTATTCCCCCACCCGTGAGGGAATAAAAATAAAAGCCGTAGGCGTGAATAACCGAATGAGGCTGGTTGTTTACCTGGATATAGGAAAACACGTCTTGGTTGAGCAGGGAGCCGAACGTCTCGGCGTGCATGAACATCACCTGCCTACCGTGGAGAAGATTCATCCCCGCCGGATTCCAATACCCCGTCGAGGCGTCAAATGGACCGGCAATAACGGCTCCTCCTAACGCCAGCGCCCGCCCCCCGTAGCCCAGCGAAAAAGGATCACCGGCATATTTGGCGCCGCGTATGGGGCTTTGCCAGAGAACCAGTGCCAACAGGCTCCATGCAAACATTCGTTTCATACGACGAAAGTAACACTCCTTTAGGGAAAACGACAACTCTTTTTCCTGCGACCTTCGGGAAGCGGTCGGATTCATCTTCTTTCGACAATAAAAAAAGCGGGAGAACCTCCCGCTTTTCCCGCGCTCAACAACGCTTTATTTCTTGTCGCTTTTCTCGTGAGACGAAGCTTTTTTATCCCCTCGGCAACAAGCAGGTTTTATTTTCGTGACGGTGGCGCATGCCGTGTTTTTCTTTTCCGGCTCAGCCATTGTGATAACCTTAGCAGGGTACCCCTTATTCTCGATTGCGGTAACAAGCGCTTGACTGTCGGTCTTCTTCGAATTGTAGCAGACTTCCGCTATTCCCTCGCTGTAGCTGACGCGCAACACTTTTACGACGCCGTCCACACCGGAAAGCGCTTCGGTAACCGACTGCTCGCAGTTTCCGCAGGTCATTCCTTCAACGGCAAGAGTAGCAAACTCACAGGCACCGCTTTCGGGGCAGGCTTTGCCGTGTTCGCCGCCGGCGGTTCCTTTGTCGACGGTTTTCTGGGAGGGACAGCCTGAATGAGTGACTTTCTTCGTAGCGCCGCATCCTTCGTACGCATTCGCGGCGGTGAAACTTATCAACACACCGGCAGCCAAAACAAAGATGAAAACCTTCCTCATCAGTATTACTCCTTCTGTGGTGGTATTAGTAGTAGTTGCTTGTTTCTCTTGTCTCTCGGAATATGCCGCTTTCGACATACTCTGTCAACAGAAAATCGACAATTGCGAGCAATTATCTCTCTAATCAACATATATCGTGATACCCACGGAGAAAAGAAAAAGCCGAAAAAATATGGCGAGGAGTTAAATTTTATGGGAAAATCTTTCGGATAAAGCAGGTGAAAATCACCTTGCCGATTGTCGGAAGTGCTCTTCGACCCGCTTCAGACCGTCTTCGGCAGGTTCCGATTTGGGATACAAGTTCAAAGCCGTTATGTAGTTCAGCTTGGCTTGTCCGAACTTGCCTTGCTTTTCCCATGTTTGTCCCATCGCCACATAAATTCGGCTGCGGGTTCGTTTGTCGTAAGGAGCATAGGCAAGACTGGCGGTAAAATTGTCCATCGCCTGAGCATGGCTGTTCCGTTTACTGTAAATGAGCCCGAGGTAGTAGTATGCCTGCCAATCGTCAGTGCCTTTTTGCAAAGCAAGCTCAAAGTAGCGCCGGGCGCGTTCGTACTCTCCCTGCCGGAAAATCATCATCCCTTCTTTGAGCAAAGTATCGGCGGCGGGATCGGCGGTATAGCCGGGAGGCGGACTTTTCTTTTCCGGGGTGGCTTTGACGATAGCGACGCGCTGAGTACATCCCGTCATCACCAAGAAAAACGGTAAAATAAGATATATCTTTCTCATTTTTGCTCTCAAGCTCCTGTTTCACTTCTTATCGGGAGTTCCCACCGGCAATACAGTCACCGACGAAAAATCGGTTGAATATTGAACAGGTTGCCTTCTTGGAGGAGAAAACGTATTTTGCTGCCGACAGAGGGCTTGGTTACAAGCCTGGCTGAGAAATTCTTTCGGGAGAGGAAAAACTATGCTGCTGGCAATCGACATCGGCAATACCAACATTGTCCTCGGACTCTTCAATGGCGGAAAACTTGCCGGTCATTTCCGTTATTCGACCGTCAACCGCTCGACGGTGGATGATGCCGGTTTATTGCTGGTCAACACGCTGGAAAGAATGTCTCTTCCGTCTCGGTCGGAAATGGCGGTCGTCATTGCATCGGTGGTGCCGTGTTTGACCAAGACGTTCGAACAAGCGGTGGAAAAATATCTCTCCCAGCCTCCCCTCGTTGTTACCTCGGACATCAAACTGCCCATCACCATTGCGATTGACAATCCCCGCCAGTTAGGCGCCGACCGAATAGCCAACGCCGCAGCAGGATTTGCTCTCTACTCGGCACCGGTGATTATCGTCGATTTCGGGACGGCGACGACTTTCGATGTGGTCGACGGTAAAGGGGCATACATCGGCGGGGTTATCATTCCCGGACCGGAAACATCGATGGCGGAGCTTGCCCGCAAGGCGGCACAACTTTTCGAAATAAAAATCACTCCCCCCGAACGGGTCATCGGGAAATCCACCACCCAAGCGTTGACCTCGGGGCTTTTTTACGGCACCATCGGGCAGGTCGACTTCATCATCGAGAACATCGTGAAGGAAGCCGGTTTTGCCAAGTGCTCTTTCGTCGGGACGGGCGGTTTCTCTCGGTTTTTAGAGGGACACTCCCGCTACTTGGACGTAATCAATCCTACTCTGACCTTGGAAGGACTGCGGTTGATACACGAACACAATTTCCCTTCTTGATATCTGTATCTCAGAGAAAGTAGAACACATCCGGTACGGACGTGCTGAAACTATTCTCGCCTTTGGCAGGTCTCTTCCGAGACCTGCCCCACTTACTATGGATTTCGGGTCACATCCCACCGCAGATGATGGGCAGGTAAAGTAAACCACCCGTAGGGTGTGCGCGGTCGGGAATCCTTTCCCGACACCCTAAGGGTGACACCCTCAGGGTGACTTATAACCTTACGAAAGAAAATAACACATCCTGAAATTTTAGTAGGGCATGGTCTGGCACAGACCTGCCATCACCTTTCCCATATTTGGCAAGTCTCTTCGAGACTTTCCCTACCCCACTTATTGATGTGGTGACATCCTAAGGGTGTTTTATCGAGTTCCCGTAGGGCATGGTCTGGGACAGACCTGCCTTCTTCCTCGCATGGGATGACAAAGCAATTAAGACTGTGCCCAGCCCTTGGGATGGATTAGACTCGAACCTTCGCATTATGTTTCGGTAAAAGGAGGTACTAAGGTACCGGCTCCCGAGAGTTCTTGAATAAATGGAGAAAGTACGTATATTATTATAGATGCCGTTTGAACTAAACAAAAAAGAAACAGAAAAAGCAATCCTCGTCGGGTTGGCTCTCAACTCGCGCCAAAAACCGGAAGTTTCCGAATCGCTTCAAGAACTGGCACGACTGACCTACTCCGCCGGGGCTTCCGTCGTTGATACGAGGATACAAGTACGCCAACGTCCCGACCCGGCGTTTTTCATCGGGAAAGGATTGGTCGCCGAGTTGAAAGAGCGACTGGAAGAAGTAGGCGGGAACTGCCTTATCTTTGATGACACCCTCTCTCCGGCGCAACAACGCAATTTGGAAGAAACACTGGATGCCAAAGTCATCGATCGGCCTATTCTCATCCTCGATATCTTTGCCTCACGGGCGCGCACCAGCGCCGCCCGGTTGCAGGTTGAGCTGGCGCAACTGGAATATACCTTACCGCGCCTGACCGGGGCATGGGTACACTTCTCACGTCAATACGGCGGCATCGGCGCCAAAGGACCGGGGGAAACGCAGCTCGAGATCGACCGGCGTCAAGTGAGAACGAAAATCGCCTACCTCAAGAAAAAGCTCAAGAAGCTCGCCCGCCAACGGTCTACCCAACGGAAACGGCGGCAATCGCTGTACAAGGTGGCGTTGGTCGGTTACACCAACGCCGGGAAATCCACCCTTTTCAATGCCCTGACCAAAGCCGAGGTGCGCACGGCGGATATGCTTTTTACTACTCTTGATTCTACCACGCGGGTGATGTCGTCCGGGTATCCTTGCCGGGTGGTTTTCTCCGACACGGTCGGCTTTATCAAAAAGCTCCCCCACCAGTTGGTGGAATCGTTCAAATCGACCTTGGAAGAGGTACGTCTTGCCGACCTTCTTTTACACGTGGTGGACAGCTCCGACCCCTACTTTGAGCAACGGCTTCACCAAACCCAGCAGGTCTTAGCCGAAATACAAGCCGATGAGGTGCCGTATCTTATGATATACAACAAGATAGACACTGTCAGCGATTTTACTCCCCCTCTTGACAACGGCTCCAAGCCGTTTCTGCTCTCGGCATTGACCGGCGAAGGAATTGCCGCCTTGCAGGCGGAACTCATCGCCCGCTCCACCCGGTTTCTCAAAACCGTCGAAAAAAAGTGAAGGGTTTTGACAATCCTTCCGATAAGAGGAGAGTAGGAAGGAAAAAGATATGGCAAAACCGGTGCTCATAGTTGATGATAATCCTAACATGTCCTCCCTGTTGGCGGATATGCTTGAAGTGTTCGATTATCCGACCGTCCGAGCCGCCGACGGACAACAAGCTCTGAACGAACTGGAACGACAAGACTTTGCCATGGTCATCACCGACATGCGGATGCCCAATATGAGCGGTCTGGAGTTGCTCAAGAAAGTAAAGAGCAAACATCCCAAGTTACCGGTCGTGCTTATCTCCGGTTATTCGGTGGCGGAGTTTGAGTCGGAAACCGATGAGTTCAAACCGGACGGCTTCTTAGCCAAACCGTTTATGATGTCGGACATCGAAAAGCTGCTGAACAGCCTCTTGTAATCGCTCTCTTCTTCTTCTCATCCGTGCAAATTACCTCACATGCCCGTTTTCACAAATGAAGCGGTAATGCTTTTCTCAAATCTTCAGGTAGGTGGTAGGGACGATCCAGAACGGATCTGCCTTTTTTCAAGCTGTTCTTTCGGCAGGTCTCTTCGAGCCCTTCTCTTCAACCCAAAACTAGACCTTGACCCTTAAGACAGTAGCTACTTACCTAAAGTAAAACATCCTTAAGGTGTCGGGAATCCTTTCCCGACCGTCCTTTCAAGGGAAAGATGGATAACCGTCAGGAAAGAATTCCTGACGCACCCTACGGGTGTCTTATCGAATCTTAGTAGGGCATGGTCTGGTACAGACCTGCCATCTTCTTAACTCTTGGCAGGTCTCTCTCGAGACCTTCCCTAAAACTGCCATTGGCTTAACTCTTTGGCTCTTCGAGACCTTGCCTGCTCATTTTTTTTAGACCTACGGAGAACAACGTACTAAATCTCGGAGCGGGTAAGAATCGTCACCCCGACGGCAAATCCCACCACTCCGATGCCGAAAAGAATCCCCACCGGCAGAAGCATCTCCGACATCGAGAAGCCGCGCCAGATGGCACCTTCGAACGCCAAGATACCCCATTTGACGGGACTGAAATTGCTGACCGCTTTCAGCCAGCCGGGCATGACCATCAAGGGAATCATCCCCCCGCCCGCCATCGACATGACCAAAAGAAGCGCCCATCCCGCCCCGCCGACCGACTGTTCGGTTTTGCCGAGCACGCTGATTAACATCATCAAGCCGACGAAGCATACCGCCGTCGCCAACAACGCCAACCCTAACGCCGGAAGGTTGGGAGTGTTGACGTTGAAGATACTTTTCCCAATAGCCAAGAGAAGCAAACCGACCAGAATACTTGCCAGAAAACATGCCAACCCCTTACCGGCTAAAATTTGACCGCGGGAAATCGGTGCCAAACGAAGTCGCAAAAACGTCCCTTTTGTTTTTTCCGTCACCAGAGAGATGGCAAAAGCGGCGGCACATCCCAGCAACGCCCAGAGAATCGCTTGCGGGAAGGTCACCTCAAACGATGAGTGCGGCAATAACCCGGCGGCGCTGACCTCGACGATCTTCACTTGGTCTTCATTGAAAAAAGATGCCTCTTGATTCCCCGTGGTGTCGATTTTGTCAAGAAAGTTCTCCAGGCTCCCGAAGAAATTTTGGTACACCTCCTTCTGAGCGGGATCCAAAGCGGCGTTATTGACAAGCACCATATTTTCCCTGATTTTCTTTTTCATATACGCCCGATCCGACATCTTCTCCTGCATCATCTTGAAGGAGGTTTCCATTATCAGCCCTTGCAAAAAACCGGCTTCGGCGCGACGAGTGGGATCAATCCCGATTTCGTAGCTCAGCTCCCCTTGGAAAAAGCCCTCCCACGATTTCTCCTCCTCCGGTTTTATCGCCACATACGCCGCCAGCTTCCCCTGCCGAACTTTCTCGCGTGCCTCTTCTTCCGACAGTGAAGTTACCTGTAAAGAGGGCGAAGCGCTGAGTTTTTCGATGAAGGCACGAGATGAGGCATTGTCGACGTTGTCGCACACAGCGATTTTCATCGCCTGAGCGTCGGAACTGTCAACGGAATAAATCGACCCGAAAAACAACGCCATCAGCAGCGGGAACACAATCACCCAGAACAAGCCGAACTTGTCCCGCCAGAGCAAGCGCAGGTCTTTAAGCGCAAGCGTGAGAACTACCCGCATCAGTCTCGCAGCCTCCTTCCGGTGAGATTGAGAAAGACCGATTCCAAATCCGCCCGGATTACTTTTAAGTTGGTCGGTTTGAGCCCTTTTTGAATAAGCTGAGCGATGATCTCATACGGCTCATCCGTGCGAACCTGCAAAACGTTACCGTTCCATTCGCCGGGAAAAGCGGAAGCATCCGAAGGGAGTACTTCCACTTCCATTTCGACCAGAGAACCGCCGCCGTGCCGGGAAATAAGATTGGAGACGGTATCCAACGCCAGAATTTTTCCGTGGTCGATAATCGCCACGCGGTCACACAACCGCTGGGCTTCTTCCATGTAGTGAGTGGTGTAGATAAGAGTGCAACCGTCGTTTTTGAGCGCCTCGATTTTTTCAAATATTACGGCGCGGGATTGCGGATCCACTCCGACGGTCGGCTCGTCCAGCAGCAGAATATCCGGCTCATGCACGACGGCACACGCCAAGTTGAGGCGTCGTTGCATTCCCCCGGAATATGTTTTCAGCCGGTCTTTGCGCCGGTTGGCCAGCCCGACGAAATCCAGCGCCCATTCCACCCGCTCTTTGAGCCGAGCCCCCTTCAAACCATAGAGCTTTCCGAAAAAGGCAAGATTCTCCTCGCCCGTCAGCTCTTCATACAACGCCAACGCCTGCGGAGCATTCCCCAAACGACGGCGAACTCTCATTTCGGCAGGGTCTTCTCCGCCCTTCAAACGAACCGTCCCTTCGTCCGCTTTCAGAACGCCGAGAATGACATTCAGTGTCGTGGTCTTGCCGGCACCGTTCGGTCCCAGCAACCCGAACGTCTCTCCCTTTTCGATGGTAAAAGAGATTCCGTCGACCGCAACGATGTCGCCGAATGATTTCCGCAGGTTTTGAATGGTCAACATGAGCTGTCTTTACTTTTCCTTGTCATTGCCGGATGTAAAGCTAACACTGTTTTGATACGTGTCAAAGGAAAACATGTTTCAGCGGGAATGACGGGAGTTCTTTTCAAGACTCTTCCTTCTATCAACTTGGGAAACGAGAGAGCTTTCCTCTTCCTTCGGTGTGTTCGGTACTTTCTTCCCGACTGACGGGCTAAGAGGACAAGCTTTCCGGGGTATTCTCAGTTGGTTTCCTTGTACCACTGCGTCCAAATCACTCAGGCTGTACCGGCAGGTACAGGGAAACACGTTGTTTCGCTCTCGCTTCAAACAGTTAACTTGTTTCACTACACGAACTTACATGTCGATTTTCCTGTTGGCACGCATCTTGATACTTCTTTCTACCAGAAATGAAAAACCAAACGTTCACACATAAAAACAAGGAGTTGTAACGATGAAACGCTACTTACTAGCACCCCTCATGATAGTCGCTCTTCTTTTCTGGGTCAGCGGTTGCTCGGAAAATCCGACCGACTCCACCCCGTCCAGCACCACCCTGAATCTGGATGACGAATTCGGCGGCTACACCGCTTCCATGGAAAGCCCCGGCTTTGGTGATCCTGACCTGCTTTCCGAAACGGAGGGAGACGAAGAATATAACGACGAAGTGCTCACCGATCCCGAGGTTGATTCGGTGATTGCCAATCCGGTCGCCGAATACTACCACTTGCGCGCCGTGTGGGGCAGACTGTGCTACGATTCCACCGTCACCGAGGTGACCGACTGGACGGGTTCACTCACGATTACGCGAGGGGCGGAGGTCATTCGCCGGGTTATCCGCTTTGAACCTTTCCAAGACTATATCCTCCCCCGCACCGACCGTAAGGTCATCGAGTGGGTCTCCAAAACCACCGTTCACAACGACGGTATCGCGGTAGACCTTTTCGTTCCTCCGGTTTTCGACACTGTGGAAACGATAGTCATCGACTCGATGGGCGACACCAGCTATGTCATCGAAGTGGACACCCTTTTCCCTGAAGCGACGGTCACGTTTGAAACCGGTCCTTACACCAGAACATTCCAGCTTTCGGATTTGGTCTCCCTCGATACCATCGTCTACCTTGATGATTCCAATGCGGTCGCTTTCCATGCTTTCAAGCTCGACCGCCTGCCGTGCCCGCGCGGTTTCTTGGCGGGATATTGGGGCTATGACGAAGAAGGAAACGGCGTTTTCCGCGGTCTCTGGTGGTCACGTCGCGCCATGGGCGGCTGGTACATCAGCGGTTATCTCAAAGGTCACTTCGGCAAGAACAGCATGGGCAACCGGGTCTTCTTCGGTAAGTGGATCTCCCGTGACGGCCATTTCGAAGGCTTCCTGAAAGGGGTCTACGGATTCCGTCCTATGGTCACGGTAAATCCGTTCCGGGCACACGGTTGGTTCGCCGGCAAAATCTACAATGCCGATCGAGATGAAATCGGAGTGCTGAAAGGAAAATTCCGCTCTGCGCCATACGTCAAGAACGGATTCTTCCAGGGGCGGTGGAAACTCTACTGCAACTCCACCGAGTCCGATCTTTCCGACAGCGACGAAGGGTTTTAACTTTCCCCTGCTTGCTGACACACATCCGATTCTGACCGCGACCAGAATCGGAAACACGAGAATACCGGTCGACCCCCTACGGCCGGTATTCTTGTTTTAAGTAAAAGGGCTTGCCTTCGCATTCACTTCACATAGAACAAAAAGTGCGGCTGCTTAGATAATAGGCAACGAAAAGGGTTCGGTTAAGGTACTTTTCACCAAAAAAAGCGCGAAAAATCGCGGAGAAGCAGAAAAAAGCCAAGAGAAAAAAGAAATTTCATATTTTTTTCTTGCCAAGCGAACTTTTCCTATTATATATGTGTTTAGAAAATGGAACGAAAAATATAGACTTTTATAAAGACCCCCCCTCTGTCTCTTACCGAGACAGCCCTGCGTTGGGCAGGATTAGCAATAATCCTGCCCTTCTTATTTATCAACGTTTCGATAAATGTTTTATTTAAGGTTTCTTATACTACCGGCTCAATTCTTCTTGGAGTTTTGCGATAAGGGAATCAACCTGAAAAATATCAGCCACCTGGGTCCGAATCTTTTGATAGATAGCCAATGCTTCTTCTTTTTTTGCCCGGTTGTTCTGAGAAGCCAGCACGTGCGCCAAGTTGATTTGGAAAGGCATGGCAGTGGAGTCTCTGGCGACCAGCTCACGGAGAATTTTTTCCGCTTCCGCATACCGTCGGGCAGCCGCCAAGTATAATCCCTTATTCAGCAAAAACTCGTTGTTTCTCCCGAAGCGCTCGATGGCGGTATCAATAACGGCAATGGCGACGTCGAACGAATCCAAATCCGTGGCAAGATTTGCCACTTTGAGGTACAGATCCGCATCGGTCGTATCGCGGGCGTGAAGCTTGCGGAAATAGTGGTAGGAAACCTCGAAGTTCTGAATCCGCAAGTTCAGCTCCGCCAAGTCACGGTAGTATTTTTCCTCCGGGTCGCCGGTTTTGATAAGTACCTGAATAGCTTGAATAGCGCTGTTCCATTCTTGGACTTGAGGGGCTATCTTGTAGAGTTGCTGGTTGATTTCCCGGTCATCGGGATAGAGCAAATCAAGCCGTTTGAGGTAGTAAAAAGCGGAATCGTAGAGGTAATCCCTTTGGCAACTGGTACCCAACAGGAAAAGAAGGTGACGGTCGGAGGGCTTTTGCTCGATAGCTTTGGCAAGGTATTTTCGGGCTTTGGTGTAATCTTCCTCAAGAAAGGCTTTCTCTCCCGCTTGAATGAGTTCCTCCAGAGTTTGTGGCTCTTTGCCGCATCCGAGAAGTATGCCGAACAAGATAGCTGCTAAGACAAACTTTTTCATATTCTTCCTTTTTTCTCTTTGTACACCTATCGTGAGTATAGGACTTTCCGGGTAATAATTCAAGCTCTCGATATCTGCCGAAACGACTTTGAGGCCCGGGAACTTTTTCCACCTGAGAAGCATTGAAGTCATGCCTGAACAAGAAAAGCGAAAATGGAGATACGCGACAAAAGTTGACAAGTGAAAACAAAGGGGTAGATTACCGGCATGGGATTATCTGAAAAATACTCGATGACAACGCAAGTCTTGGCGCTCAGTCACGTCGCGGGAATCAGTCCGCGTTTGCTGGAATCGCTGATTCATCGCTTCCAGAACTTGGAGGGTATTTTCGGCGCCGATGCGGAGACCCTCTCCGGGGTCGAAGGATTGACGAAGGAAGCGGTCGACAAAATCACCCACCCTCAAGAAACGCTGGAGAAGGCGCGGGAGTTCGAGTCCCTTCTTGCCAACCGAGATATCGGCGTCGTGACTCGTTTTGATGATTCGTATCCTCAGTTGCTTTTCGAACTGAACGACCCTCCTGCGGCGTTGTACGTGCGCGGGAAAATGCTCGACAACGCCAAGAAAACCGTCACCATCGTCGGGGCGGAGAACGCCACCAACGAAGGTATCGAGCTGACGGTCAAAGCGGCGGGGACGTTCGGCAATGCCGGAGTGCAGGTTATTTCCTCGCTGAGCAAAGGAATAGACGCCGCCACGCATGTGGGAGCGGCTAAGACCGGCGGCTCGTTTTGCGTGTTGGATTCGGGGTTTGACCATGTTCATCCCTCGGAGCATATGCCGTTGGCGATAGACATTGCCCAATCCGGCGGCGTCATCACGGAATATCCGCCGGCGACCGAGTACAGCGAAAAAAACTTTCCCGCCGCCAACCGGCTCCTGGTGGGAATGGCTCATGCGGTAGTGGTGACGGAACTCTACAACGATTCGCAACGCACCCTCGACATTCTCACCTTTTGCAAGCAGATTGGAAAGCTGGCTTTCTTTTTAGTCGATCCGGAGCATGGTACCCTGGCGGAAGAGCACAGCTTGGAAGAAGCGATCTCCTGCGGTGCCATTCCCATGGTCGGACTGGAGAAAGTCGATGAAATCATCAACGCTTTGGTGTGAGAGCGGAGTTGATGGACGATTCCTTCCTCACTATCAAGGCTCCCGCCCAAGCGGAGATAAAAGTCAAAGGGTCGCGCTTCATCGGCGAGACAAGAGAAGTCGCTCACCTTGAAGAAGCTGCCGCCGAGCTGGAGAAAATCCGCAAGCGCGAACACGCCGCCACGCACCACTGCTACGCTTACCGCATCGGAAGAGGCTCTCAAGCAGTGTTCAAGTACTCCGACGACGGCGAACCGTCGGGGACGGCGGGGAAGCCGATTTACGACGTGCTGGTGGGGCATGAATTGACAAATGCGTTAATCGTCGTCACCCGGTACTTCGGCGGCACCAAGCTCGGCACCGGCGGCTTGGCGCGGGCGTATCGTCAAGCGGCAAAAGAAGCGGTGGAAAAGTCGGGCGTCAGAGAAGTGGTTCTCAAAAATCTTGTGCGCATCCGTACCGATTTTTCCAGCTATGAGCCGCTGGTGCGATTGCTGCATCGTTACTCGGCTCCTCCCACAGAGGTCGAGTTCACCGATGTCGTTACGTTGACCGTCGCGGTACGCCGCCGCGATACCCAGCAGGTAGTCAACGAAATCATTCAACTCACCAACGGCAAAGCGGAGGTCACAATCGATGAAACCGAGTAAAAGCGCCACTTCCCGGTCGCCGGACATTGATTGCCTCGGGATGGGAATTATGCCGCTTGATTTGTTGTATACCGTTCCGCATTTTCCTGCCGCCGGAGGCAAAGTCAACGCCACGGCGCTCTGTATCCAAGGAGGCGGACCGGTGCCGAATACCATGGTAGGGCTGTCCCGGCTGGGTATGAAAACCGCTCTCATTGCCGTTTTGGGAAACGACTGGTTCGGGCAAAAGGGAGAGGAAGAGCTTGCCAAGGATAAAGTCGATTGTCGTTTTCTCATCAAGAAAAAGGCTCCTTCCGCCACCGCCGCCGGTTTCATTGAGCAGGGCAGCGGAAGAAGAACTATCGCCTTTCACCGCCGGGTCGGTATTTCTCCGTCCGATTTGACTCTTTCGCGGTATCCCCGCCCAAGGGTGGTTCATTTGGACGGGCGGGATTTGGAAGCTTCCCTCCGGCTGGCGAGATGGGGCAAGCGGGTGGGAGCGTTGGTTTCATTCGACATCGGTTCCATTCGCAACGACGTCTCTCCCATTTTCCCTTTGGTTGACCACTTAGTTGTAGCTGACGACTACGCTTTTCCCTTTACCGGCAGCCGTTCGGCTCAGGCAGCCGTCCGCCGACTGGCACGCCTCTGTCCCGGCAGCATTGTCGTCACATTGGGCACGAAAGGCTCCGTCGGCTTTGAAGGAGGAGAATTCTTTTCTCAACCGGCATTCAAGGTTCCGACCGTCGACACTACCGGCGCCGGGGATGCCTTTCACGTGGGGTACTTGTACGGGCTGCTCACCGGAAAAGCCATGCCGGAACGCTTGCGGCTGGGGGCGGCGGTTGCCGCTTTGAAGTGCACCAAAGCCGGAGCGCGCGCCGGGATGCCGACGAAAAGCCAACTCCGCCGCTTCCTTAAAAAGGAGCCGCCGACATATGCTTGAATCTCTCGCCGCTATCGACCGGCTGGTGTTCTTGTTTATCAACGTCCACCTTGCCAACCCGGGGACGGACGTTATCATGCCGCTGATAACATCGGATACTTTCCTCCGGATTCTCTATGGAGCAGGCATCGCCGTTCTTCTCTGGCGGGGAGACAAAAAAGCCCGCTGGTACGTGCTCGTGTCGCTGGTGGTGCTTCTGGCAACCGACCAACTGGCAAGTAATCTGCTGAAAGGCATATTCGCCCGTCCGCGGCCCTGCCATGTTCTTTTCGCTGTTCACCTTCTGGTCAACTGCGGGGCAGGGTATTCCATGCCCTCGTCCCATGCCGCCAACGTCTTCGGGCAAGCCGTTTTGTTTTCTTTGCTGTTCCGTCAATTGCGGTGGTATCTCTTTTCTTTTGCAGCTTTGGTCGCATTGAGCCGGGTCTTTGTCGGGGTTCACTATCCGTCGGACATTCTCGTCGGTGCAATTCTCGGCGCCATCATCGGCTATGGCGGGGCGACGGCAAGTCGTTATTTTTTGTTTTCAAAACGAAGGGAGGATAAAAATGGGATTTCGCATTGAAGTGGTGCAAGGAGACATTACCCAAACCGATACGGAAGCGATTGTAAATGCCGCCAACAATCATTTCTGGATGGGATCAGGAGTGGCGGGGGCAATTAAAAGAGCTGGCGGTGACGTTATCGAGAAAGAAGCCGTCAAAAAAGGTCCGGTCATGCCCGGCGAAGCGGTCTATACCGGGGCGGGAAAGCTGCCCTTCAAAGCCGTCATTCATGCCGCCGTTATGGGACAAGACCTGCGCACGTCCGACGAACTCATCCGCAAAGCGACCATCGCCAGCCTGAATATCGCCGAGAATCTTAAACTCAAGTCAGTGGCGCTTCCCGCTTTTGGCACCGGCGTGGGCGGCTTTCCCATGAAAGCGTGCGCACATATCATGATTACCGCCGTTCGAGGATTCGAACCGCTGGCGAAGCACCTCGAGCGGGTGCAATTCTGCCTTTTCGACAGTTTGGGATACAAGGTCTTTTCGGATTATCTGGCAAAAAATCCTCAATGAGGATGTTTGACTTTGAATTGCCCGTTGAAGGTCAAAGTGAAACCTTCCTCGCTGCGGTACGTGCCGTCAATGGTGCCGAAAAGGAATTTCGACGTCACCGAATCGATAAGGAAAAAGCCATTTTGGGGAAAGTAAACTTTGGAGGACATCGGCAAATCATAGTGACCGAGGAGAAAAACAAACGAATTGTTTGCTAAAGTAAGGCTGTCTTTTCGTACTTCCGGTGGAAGTTGAAGGTAAAGACGATAGCGCAAATAATCATCGGCTCCCAGCAACAACCCGGTGTATTCATGGGGCACTTTCCAGCGGGTGCCGGTCGTGACGACGATAACGTTGCCGGGTCCCGGGATGACCTTCCGTTTCCCTTGCGGATCGTCCAGCACCGTGCGCTCGAGAAATTCCGCCTGTTCCACTTTAACTTTCTTGGTATGACTTTCCCTGGTGAGAAACAGCTCCAGCCGATACCTGCTGAGGAAACAACCGGAGAGAAGTAGGGAAGCGAGAAAAAGCCCGCTTATCAGCCTCTTGGACATTGATGGTGCTGCTTTCCGTGACATGCAACTATCATACGAAAAATCCTGCTTGAAGTCAAACGGGTCACCAACCCCATATACATTGGCGAGACACTCCAAGCTCACCGCGCAGAAAAAATGATTGAAATTATTTGTTTGATTCCCGGTACGACCGATTAGTACTTTAAGGAAAAGATGAACCGCAAAAGAGAGAACGGAAAGCAGCAGCAAGGGGACGTATGCACATAATTATCGTCGGCGGCGGCATTGTCGGATACAGCTTGGCGGAACACTTAATCAAGGACAAGCATCGTCTGTCGTTGATTGAGACTGACGCCCGGCTGTGCGAGACGATTTCCCAGAAGCTTGACCTTCAAATTCTCCACGGTTCCGGCTCTTCCCCGGCTCTCTTGAAAGAAGCCGACATCGAAAACGCCGACATGGTCTTGGCGGTGACTCCCATTGATGAGGTCAATCTGGTGGTTTGTTCCATCGCCGCTCAATACGACGTCAAACGGCGCATTGCCCGCCTGCGCAGTAAAGAGTTCTCTTACGCCAGCAAGCTGGTCTCGTTGGAAAAGTTCGGGGTGACCTCCGTCATCTACCCGGAAAAGGCGCTGGTTGACCATATCTTGCAGTTTGTCCATACCCCCCACGCCATCGCTTCCGCTGACTTTGAAGAAGGACGCATCCTGATGCGGGGATATCGGGTGCGCAAGGACAGCGAAGTCGCCCATAAAACCCCCAAAGAAATCCGGCAGGAAATCGCTCCCGATGTGGTGTTGTTTGCCGCTCTCATCCGCCGCGGGGAAGGGGTCATTCCCGACGGGGAAACGAAAATAGAACCCGGCGATATTCTTTACAGTCTCTTTCCGCGGCAGTCGTTGGAGCGTTTCCTCAAGCTCATCGGCATCACACCGAAAGGGAACCGAAAAATCATCATGACCGGCGATTCGTATTCCTCTTTGGAGTTGGCTCGTACGCTTAACGAAACCGACCATCAAGTAACGTTTGTCGATCCCAATCTCGAGCATGCCCAAACCATCGCCGGGCAGTTCGACCGAATAGAGGTACTGCACGGCGACTGCACCGATCCGGACTTGCTCAAAGAGCTCAACATCGACAAAGCCTCGTTCTTTATCGCCGTTTCGGAAGGTCCCGATTACAACATGCTCTCCGGTCTGCTGGCAAAGGCGGAAGGCGCCCACGAGGTGATTGTCACCACCCCGGAATCCCGGCATGACAAGCTGTTCAACTCCATCGGCATCGACCACGTCATCAATCCTCGGCTGACGACGGCACGGGAGATACTCGAGACCATCAGCCGGGGGCATATCGGGGCGGTAGTCAAATTCAGCGACGTCGATATCGAGGCGGTGCGGTTTATCGTGGAACCGGAGAGCGCTATCGCCGGAATGAAAGTGAAAAAAATCGCCCGAAAACTGAAGCGCGGCTCGATAATCGGGGTGATAGTCCGGGAAAACAAGATGATTCTTCCCGACGGCGAGACGGAAATCCTCCCCGAAGACCATGTGCTGATGATTACCCACGACAAGAATCTCCCCACCATTTCGAAGCTCTTCAAACCCCGGGGCATCTTTACGCGAGGGTAAGCGATGCGCAACACGGCGGTCGGATACGCACTCGGAAAGCTTATGCAATTGATGAGTCTGGCGCTGCTTGTGCCTCTCTCTATCGCCCTTTATGACAATTGGGAGCATGACCTTGGCACCCTCCTGCGCCTGCCGGAAGTGACGGGGCTTATCGTTGCAGTAGGCATCTCTATCTTTCTCGGCACAGCATTCGCTTTTCTCTTCCGTGCCGGACGTGACCTGCAAGGCGTACGGGAAGGGTATGCTATCGTCACTTTGGGGTGGCTGTCGCTGACTTTTCTCGGTGCCATTCCTCTGTTCTTTTACTTTCTTGCCGAGCGTGGGCACAGCTTTTTCGCTTTCTTCTCTTCTTTCACCGATGCCTATTTCGAGATAATGTCCGGTTTCACCACCACTGGTGCGACCATCCTGAGCAATATCGAGGCGATGCCGCGCTCGCTGCTGTTTCTGCGGGCGTTGACGCACTGGCTGGGCGGAATGGGAATTATCACTTTGGCGATTGCCATCTTTCCGGCAATGGGAGTCTCCGGTTACCAGATGTTTCGCGGTGAAGTGCCGGGACCGACCAAGGATCGGCTCCGTCCTCGGTTGGCTCAAACGGCTTCCATTTTGTGGGGCGTCTACCTTTTGCTCAGCGCCGTGGAAACGTTGCTGCTCTGGATAGGGGGAATGAGTCTGTTCGACGCCGTCTGCCATACTTTCGCCACTATGGCAACCGGCGGATTCTCGACGAAAAACAGCTCCATTGCGGCTTACCAGTCGGATTTTATCGAGTGGGTCATCATCGTTTTCATGTTTTTCGCCGGAATGAATTTCCTTCTGCATTTCCGGGTGCTGCGCGGCGACTTTTCCTGCTTGAAGAAGAACAAAGAGTTCACCTTTTACGCTTTTGTCATCGTCGCCACCATCATCATCATGACCAGCGTCCTCTATGTTCAGGGCTTGGCTCCCGAAAGCAACGCCGCCGCTCAATTTCGTTCGGGAATGCCATCGGAAGCGGAGTTTCACTCTCATTACCTCGCTCAGCAAGAAAATCTGGGGAGTCTTTATGACACGTTTCGGATTGCTTCTTTTCAAACCGTGTCAATCGTGACCACCACCGGTTTCGCCACCGCCGATTTTGACCTCTGGCCCGACTTTCTCCGTTTCCTGCTGGTGTTGTTGATGTTCTTCGGTGGGTGCGCCGGTTCGACGGGCGGGGGAATGAAAATGATACGAATTTTGGTGGTGGGGCGGATGGCGCTGAACGAATTGCGAAAACTTACCCAGCCCCGCTTGGTCTCCCCGGTCAAAGTGGGAGAACAGGCGATTGACGAAGGGCGGATTATCAACATCAGTTCGTTCGTGATTCTTTTTGTCGGGTTGTTTGTCCTGACCGCAGCGATTATGACGCTGTTCGTGCCGGATTTGACGACTGCGGTCTCCTGTTCGGCGGCAACTATCGGCAATATCGGACCCGGTCTGGCGGGGGTCGGAGCGGTCGAAAACTACGGCTGGATTCCCCTGCCGGGGAAATGGGTGCTGGTTCTTTCCATGCTCTTGGGGCGCCTGGAAATTTTCACCGTGTTAATCGTCCTCCGTCCGGCGGTCTGGCGAAAGTAAATTCTTCCTTCCCCCTCCCCTGAAAGTGCTTGCATTTTTTTTGCAGAAATATATATTCGAGGCGCATTGCCGGGAACGCCAGGCGGGCTCGGCAGTGTAACAAAAGAACGAAAAAAGCGCCATTAGCTCAGTTGGTAGAGCAGCTGACTCTTAATCAGCGGGTCCGGGGTTCGAGCCCCTGATGGCGCATTTTTTTATGCCTGTCTTTTGCGATGCTACGGCGCCCCTCCCCACGCCGGAAAGCTGTGCAGATCGATATGGAAAACCGACACTCCCACGAGGTACATCGCCAGCGTTACCAGCACCACCCCGATGAGGTTGAGAAGAATCCCGGTTTTTATCATATCCTGCATCCGGACTTCCCCGGTGCCGAAGATAATGGCGTTCGGCGGCGTAGCGACCGGCAGCATGAAAGCACACGATGCCGAGAGAGTCGCCGGAATCATCAACAACAAGGGGTTGACGTGAATCGTAACGGCGAGAGAACCGAGTATCGGAAGGATAACCTGTGTGGTAGCGGTATTTGAAGTCAACTCGGTCAGGAAGGTTAGCATGGTACAGACGATAACCACAAGGAACAACGGCGAGATGTCCCCAAAGCCAACCATCTGTTCTCCGAGCCAACTCGAGAGCCCGGATTCCTTGAAACCGCTCGCCAAGGCAAAGCCGCCCCCGAAGAGGAGAACAATCCCCCAATGCAAACGACTTGCCGTTTCCCAGTCCATCAGTCGCCCTTTGCCGGTAGAGCGGGCGGGAATGATAAACAGCAGCAAGGCGACGGCAATGGCAATAGTACCGTCGTCAATGTAGGCGGGGACGGGAAAGACCGACGTCCATCCCGGCAGAGTAAATCCCCCGATGGTGATAGTGCTGCGGAAAATCCAGAGGAACGCCAACAGGATAAAAAGCGCCAGCACTGTTTTCTCTTCGAAGCTCATTGTGCCCAGGCGCCGGTACTCTTCCTTGAAGACGGCACGGTCAGCGGTGAAGGGGTGCTTGGAAGAAACGAAAAGACGAGTCAAAAGGAGCCATACCACCACCAAAAAGACCGTCGCAAAAGGGAGAGCAAAGACCAGCCACTGGGCAAAGGTTATCTCCGGTGCTTGCGGGAAGTAGATTTTGAATATTTTGCTGAACGCCAAGTTGGGAGGGGTGCCGATAAGGGTGGCGGCGCCTCCTACCGAAGCGGCGTACGCCACTCCCAGCAAGAGCCCCACCGAGAAACGGGAGATGACTTTTGGGTCGAACGTATCTTTGAGCTTGAGGATAACGGCAATCGCCATCGGCACCATCATCATGGTAGTTGCCGTATTCGAAATCCACATCGAGAGGAACCACGTCGCCACCATAAACCCCAAGATAATCCGCTTGGGACTGATGCCGATGAGCAGGATGATACGCAAGGCGATCCGCCGGTGAAGATTCCACTTTTGCATGGCGAGCGCCATGATAAAACCGCCGATAAACAGAAAGATAATGTGATTGAAATAAATCGGGGCGACCGCTTTTCCTTTCATAATGCCCAGCAGCGGGAAAAGTGCCACCGGAACCAGCGCCGTCGCCGGAATCGGTATCGCCTCGGTTACCCACCAGATCGCCATCAAGATCGCCACCGCCGCAGTGCGCGTCACGACCGGCTTTCCCGGCACCAGATCGAGAAACACCAAGACGAAGAGAGCCGCCCCCACCCCGATGAAAAACCCAACGGTTTGCCTGGTGTTTTCGCCTCGTATCCTCATTGCTCCGCTTCAAGGTAGGAGATTCGACATGGACAAAAAAGTTTTTTTTCGTCTCGTCTGTCAGAAGGTACAAAAAAAAGCGCCTTCTTAAAAGAAGGCGCTTGCTTTGCAATGTTCGGCTCAGCTCTATCGGTCTTTCCGATCGTCCCATTCCCACACCGGGGCATCGCCCCCCGCTTCACAGGTATCGACGATTGTCCACTTGGTGGTGGAGTTTTCAAACGTCGTGGTAGTGATGTTCCCGTTGAACGTTTCGTGCACCGTCCACGTGTCATTATAGGAGAACAAAGTGTCGCCGAAGCAGTTCAAATTGATCGAACCGCTGAACGACCACGAACCGGCGTACGGGCAACCGTCATTCTCCAAGTCAGTTAAGTTGGCTTGCAGACTGTCAAATACCACGTTCATCGCCAAAACTATCGTGCAGTACGAAACGGTATCCTCGTTATTCCGGCCGTTCATATTCATGGTGCCGGTACCTACAATCATGATATCACCTTGTGCCGGCAGGTCACCTTCGATGGAGGCATTTTGCGTCACCGAAATAGTGCCGTGGAAAGAAGAAGTAGCCTCCAGTGAGGCTCCGCACTTAATGCCGGTCAACAAAGCGGAGTCGGGAAACTGGACGGGGAGAGTATCATGAAGGAACTGTATTGAGTCCGTTACGGTCAGGACGAGGGTATCGATGACACCGTTGCTCAGCGTATCAAGCTCGTCTGCCGTGAAGAAAAAATACCAGTATTGGCTGGCGTCATGATAGGAGAGGCTCAGACTCTCTGCTTCGATGCCCAAAGCCTTTTCAAAAAATGTCTTTTCTCCTTGAGGAACAAGGACCACATCCGAATCGAGGATAGCGTCGCTGAATTCCATCGTGAATGAAAGTAACATCCCGTTAAATTCCCCCGGTGCCTCCATCCCGTCGGAAACTGCCGTGTATACTGGGTCGTTGGGGTCTCCTTCAGTCTTGTTCCCACCTGGCCCCGTGCTTTTCTCTTCGTCACATCCCAAAACAAAAACGAGCGACACTCCGATGAGCATAAGCATAGATACAATCAACAAACGTTTCATACAAAGTACCTCCTGTTAACATGCAGCAAAACTACTCTCCTAAATAAAATTCGGTTGTTCCGCCTCGATTATTTAACTTTATTTCACTCTAATTACTACGAGCTTATTGGATAGTAAGTTTATAAAGAAAAAAAGAAAGTTTTTTTTATTTATTCTTTTTTGGCTTGCGGTCCGCCGTACAAGCCGATATGGGAAATTGTGCCGTCCAGGTTGAAAAGAGTCGAATCGCCGGCATGGAAAGCGGGGGATTGAGGTCGCAGGTGAAAATCACCCTCCCCGACAAATAACGGATCGACGTTGAGATTTCCGTTGAAGCCGGTCTGATCCCAGATATTTTCGTATTCTCCCGCCTTGTTTCCCCAGACGATATTATGCCGGAATTCCCACTTTGCCCAATCGCCGTAGTTGCACACCCCCACACACGGACAAACCCACTGGTCACGCCAACCGTTGTTGACGATGATATTGTTCAACATTCTCCCGCGGCTCTCCGTCGACCACGGCGCCAGCCCGCAATTGCCGTTGTGGTAGATAACATTGTTGGTTATCTCCATGTAGGCTTTGCCGGTGGCGATAATGCCCCAACCGAGGTTGTCGTGAACCAAATTGTTGCGGGCGATGACCCAACTGGAGCCGAACGCCCCTATGCCTTTCCAGTAGCCGGTGATTTCGTTGCGATAGGCGACACACACCGCATCCCAGGTAATGCCGATACCGACCCCGCGGCCGTCCTTGATGAGGCAATCGGTCACGGTGGCGGACGCTCCGCGATAGAGTGCCACCCCGTCCCACCCGTTGTTCTCAATCAAGCAGTTTTGGACGATGATATCCGCTCCTTCTCGTCCGAAGATCCCCCCGATTCCTACGACGACCGAGTCGACCCGGTGGTCGTTGTCTCGAATCGTCACTTCTTGAATACAGACTTTCGAGCGGCGCACCACGATACCGGCGTCGGTGGCGTTGCCGTCGGGGTCGCGCTTTCCCCCCGTCACGGTCAAGTTCCGGACGACCGAGAAGGGAGAATCCTCAAAATACAACCCGTACCCGGCGTTGGTGACCAAGCGCGAGGCATCGCGGTCCCTTCCGATGAGAACCAGCGATTTCCCCTTGACGATAAACCCGTAAGTCGCCGTCACCGGCGTCCGGGTTTGCTCACAGTTTCCGCACAGCGGCTCTTGAAAAGTCGTCGGTGTCGCTTCGAACGTTTTCGCCGCAATGAGCAGCGTATCGTTGTTTTTGGCGTAGTCGATGACAGCTTGCAAATCCGAGCCGCGCTCCACGACCAAGGTGGTCGAAGCACCCGGAAGCGAGAGCCAAACTAAGATAAAGAGTGTAATGATGAGAGCCTTCATTCTACCTTTACGTAATATCAGCCGTCGTGCGAAATCAAGAAAAAAGTTTCTTTGCCGTTCCCACCGATATTTCTTGAGGAAGTCCCGTATAAAGAAAGTAAGCATAGGCAAACTGTTTTACTCTTTTACGGAAAGGTAACCAAAGAGAGACTCATGTCCTTTTTTGCGTTTCTCGTCCTGATTACGGCTATCCTTCTCCTCCTCGGAACGGCTGCGGTCGTTTTCCTGCGTCTTTTCACACCGAGCTGGTGGCGACATCGCCCGATACGGTATATCGTCCTGGGCTTGCCTGTAGGGGGAGGGGGACTGGTACTTTTGCTCTGGGAAGGAGCGACCACCTCTCACCTTTGGTTGGTCTACTTTTCGATTATTGCCATTACGGTGGTGATGATTACGGAAGGCGCCTTGGTAGTTTCCCTTCCCTTCTCGGGAGGACTGCTCAAACTGCTTGCTCTTTTGGAAAGACGCTCCGCCCGACGGGACATTTCTCCACCCAACTCGCGCCGTCGGCTCTTCCTCAAGGCAGCCGCGGTAGGGATGCCGGCAACCGCGCTGGCGGTCGGGATGTCGGGCGTGGCACGCTCTTACGCTCAGGCACGAGTGTTTCGCCTGCCGATTCTCATTAGCAACCTGCCTGAGGCACTTGAAGGGTTAAAGATTCTCCATCTCTCGGATATCCACCTGCGCTACTTTGTCACCTTGGACGACTTGGAACAAGTACTCTCCCGCGCCGAACCGTTTGCTCCCGATCTGGTGCTGGTGACCGGCGATATTGCTGACGATTTGCAGATGCTGCCGAGAGCGCTGACGATGATAGCGGCGTTGCACCCTCCTCTCGGCACGTATGCCTGCCTGGGGAACCATGAGCATTACCAAGGGCTGAAGACAGTGCGACGGATATTCGATGCGTCGCCCATCCCGCTGTTGGTCAACGAGGGGCTGACGGTACCCGTTGCCTCCGAAGCTCTCACTCTTATTGGGATTGACGATCCGGCTCGGTTGTTTGCCTCGACCGCATCCTTCTACCACCGAACTATTGACGCCGCCCTGACCCATTCTCCTCCGAAAGGGTTCACCCTTTTGATGAGTCACCGTCCCGATGCTTTCCTCTTCGCCGCGGAGAAAGGCGTCACTCTCACTCTTGCGGGGCACACCCACGGCACCCAAATCGGGCTGGCGCGGCGTTCGCTGGCGGAGTGGGTAGGGAAACCGCATTTTCTCTGGGGACACTACCGAGAGAACGGGAGCCACCTCTACACCACTTCCGGCGTGGGACATTGGTTCCCCTTCCGCTTGGGTTGTCCGACGGAAGCACCCGTCATAGTGCTGCAGCGTGGAGATGGTTCTGTGACGTCGGGGAAAACCCTCTCGCTTTAGAGGGGAAAAAGCGAAAAAATTATTCCTCGGAGTAAATTTTTTTCTTGCTTAAAAAATAAAAAAAAGGTTATGTTTTTTACGTAGGTAAGGCAGTGGCGCTTGGTTGTCACCTGCAAATGCGGAGGATATCACTGGAGATAAGAGAAACGAAGAGAACCTCTTAACATAAACCTCGATGCTAAAGGAGCAACAGATGGCAGTAGCAAAGAAGAAGAAAGCAGCGCCAAAGAAGAAAGCGGTGAAGAAGACAACAAAGAAGGCGACTGCCAAAAAAACTACCGCCAAGAAGAAACCCGCAGCCAAAAAGAAGACAGCGGCGAAACGAACGACGGTGAAGAAGAAAACAACGGCGAAGAAAACCACTCGGAAGACAACTACTCGTAAGACCACAGCCAAAAAAGCCACTGCGAAGAGAACCACCAAGAAAGCCACCGCCAAGAAAAAAACCAAAGCCAAACGCAAACCCAATCCGGCTTTCATGCGTCCGTGGTCTCCTTCGGAAGCGCTGGCGGCTGTCGTCGGGGCAAAGCCTCTTCCACGGACGGAAGTCACCAAGAAGATTTGGGCGTACATCAAGAAGAACAAACTTCAAGACGCCATCAATCGCCGGATGATTAACGCCGACGAGAAGCTGAAAAAGATCTTCGGCGGTAAGAAGAAAGTTTCAATGTTTGAGATGACCAAGCTCATTTCCAAGCATCTGAAATAGTTCTTTCTCGAGTGGTGAAAAAGGCAGGAGCTTTTCGCTTCTGCCTTTTTTGTTTGGTTGAGAAACAACACTCTCTTAGGAGGGAAGATCCGGAACGGATCTGCTTCTTTCCGTTCTGCCGGATCTTTTTCAAGCCCCTCTCATGTATATTAAATCAGAAGAAGCTTTGTAGATACCCCCGGCTATAACCAGGGCATCTATTTTATCTCAATGTCGTACGGAAGACGCGCCAAGAAAACTTCGCCTTCAAAGAAATCGCTCATATCCGTCAAGCCTGAAAACGAGGAGGAGGGTGCCAGTCCCAAGGCATCAGCGAGCATGTTAAGAAAGGAAGTACCGGGAAGAGAGAACCACTTTCTCTTTTGCGGATGGATGACGATGCGATAGTCGTCTATCCTTGTTTTTTCCGCAAGGAAATCGAGTGACTGTTTGATTCCTCCCTCTTCGTCGACCAGCCCATTCTCAAGAGCTTCTCTGCCGGTCCAGACCCTGCCTTGCCCGAGCGCATCGATTGAGTCGCTCGGCAGCCTCCGGTTGTTTGCGACAAGGTCGATAAAGTGGGAGTAAAAAGCGGACAGGTGCGAGAAGTATTTTTTTCGCTCCTCAGGCGTGAAGGGACGGAGGGTTGTCAACATACCGGCGAAACGCCCGCGGGTATACAGCTCTTTTCCCAGGCGGATTTTTTTATAGAGATTGCTCAAATCCATCTTGCCCCCGAACACTCCGATGGAGCCGGTGATGGTCGCGGCATCGGCAAAGATATATTTCCCCGGCATGGCGATATAGTAGCCGCCCGAAGCGGCGACATTCGACATGGAGGTGACCAACGGTTTTTTAGAGGCAAGCTCTGAGACGGCACGGTAAATATCTTCGCTGGCGCCGACGGTACCACCCGGAGAATCTATGCGAAAAATCACCCCTTTCACCTCCGGGCTTTCGGTAACTTTACGAAAGGCTCGCTTCATTAGGGAAGGAGTGAGCCTTTCTCCTCGGCTGAAAGGATTCACACCCTTACCGGAAGCATCTATTTCCCCTTCTCCGACCACAACGGCAAGAAGCGGCTTCTGCGGGCATCCGTCATTCAAAAGGGTATCTCTGAGGTACTCTCCAAAAGAGATGCGAGGAAACCGGGAAGGGAAGCACTCGTGAAAGTCATCTTGGTAACAGAGGTTATCGACCAGACCATAGCGAAGCGCTTCTTTTGAGGTATAGGGACCGTTGTCGATGATGGTCTTGACGGAGTCAACGGTTAGTTTCCTCCCTTCGGCAATTGCCTCGACAAACTGGCTGTATACATTATCCAGCAGCCGGTTGACTTGCTGTCGGTTGTATTCCGAAGCCGATTCCCTCGTCAGTTGCTCGGCGGCGGTTTTGTAGTTGCCGATTTGCATGAGGTCGGCTTTGACGCCCAACTTTCCCAACGTCCCCGCAAAGAAAGTCAACTCCGCCTTCAGCCCCACCAGATTGAGCTGACTGACAGGTGGGATGATTATCGAGTCAGCCGCCGAAGCGATGTAATATCCGATGTTATCCGGTGAAGAGAGGTAACAAATAATTTTTTTGCCTGCTCGGCGAAAATGTTGAAGAGCGGTGCGAAGTTCCTGTGCTTGAGCAAAGCCGAGAGAGAGATTTTTCAGCTCCACCGTCATTTCCCTGATGGAAGCGTCTTCCGCCGCCCGGTAGATGGACAGCACCAACGAGATAAAAGAGGGTTGCGGTTTGCCAAACACCGGTTGGGGCGGGTTCTCCTGCACTTTGCCGGAAAGCTTCAATGACAGCCGCCGGGGGCGTAACGAGAGCAAGGAGCTTTGGCGTTGCAAGGTGGCACCGACGTACGTGGTCGTTCGTCGGTGACCGCTCCCCTTGTGGAAAAGGCTTTGGACACCGGTGAAATACTGCCGGAGATTGACCCGCACGCCGACGAAATAATCTTTATCCGAGGTATACGCACCTTCGATGAAAAGCCCTGGACGCGGTTCGGCTTCTACGTGATAGGTATAGTCGGCATTGGAAAACTTCGTCTTGGTGGAAAGGAACATATCCACGGAGATGGTCATCTTGTTTCCAAGCGGGCGATACGAAAGAGAATAGCGCTGCTCGGTTTCGGTGCGAACGCCGTTAACGGCGCCGCGGTTCAAATTGGAAAAGACGGCACCCCATTGAAAAGGTCCGCGCCCGCCGCCACTGAGCCCAATATTCCAAAAGTGGCGCTTGTTGTAAATTCCCGGCGCCTCTTTGAAATAGCGGTATGAGACGCCGAAATTAAGTTGCTGTCCCAAAGTGAAACCGGTACCGAAAAGGTATTCCCGCGCGTTGACTTCCCCTTCGTTTGCCAGATATCGGTAAGCGACGGCAAGCTGGTCGTGCACCACTACCGTTCCCCAACTCTTGAGAGCGGTACCCTCGTGAAAGTCGCCCATGAACTGATAGCTGGCGGTGCGGAATTTCCCCAGGCGGGCGGGATTAATCCATGCCGCCTCGGCACCGAAGACCGACGCCGCCGGTTTGTAGTAAAATACTCCTTCCGGGATGGGGATTCGCTCCCCAAAGACAGGCGAAAAAGAACCGAAAACGACCGACAGGAAAACAGCCGGAACCAAGGCACCGATTTTTTTCATTACTTATTCTCCTTCTTCTTCCGCACGTATGTAAATATTGCCCTTGCCGCGAATGGCGGCGCTGATGAGAGCGACTCCTTCTCCCGCCACGAGATTCAGTCGGTTGGGCTGGACAAGGTCGGTTTGGAAAGGAAAGCTGCCGACGTTGATTTTTCCTCCTTCTTCGACAGCGAGGGAGAGACGGGCGGAAATGGTTGGAGGGATATTGATTTCAATATCTTCGTAGCGGTTGTTGACAATCAGTTGTCCTTTCTCCAACGATGTGAGAGAAAGTTCGATAGGTCCTGAAAAATTGCGGATGATGCTTCTCACCGGCGTAGGGGTGAATTTGCGAACCTTTATTCTCCCGTAGCTGTTGGTAATGTTCAATTCGCCGGTACAGCCGGTTATTTCAATATCGCCGCCGTCATTGCGGAAAGTCGCTTGCTTGGCGGTAGCGGTGATATCTTTCGCCGCTAAGAGGGCGTTGCTGGTGGAAACGTTGATTTCCCCGCTGATATTTTCCAGCAAGACCCGCTGGTTGACGGTCTTGATGTCCACGGCATGGGTGACGTTGCGGAGGATGAATTTCCCCATCGAGGAAGGTGCCGTCACCGACTTGACGGGACCGGTGACGGAGACATCGAAGTACTGAGCTTTGATTTCCACGAGCGATTCTTTCGGTACGGTCAGACGGGCTTCCACAAAACCGCTCTCGTCATCTTCCCACGGCGCCGGATTGGGAGCCCGCAAATCGACCCGGATACCCTCCGGGGCTTGGCTCAGTTGGACGGCGATGAGATCGATATAGTCGCGCGCTTTGGAACGCGAATCGGTGTTGGCTTTTTTGAAATATGCGATGGCGACGTCGTTGCTCTCGCCAGTGACGACGGCAAGCGAGCCCTCGAGAGTCGCCGCCGAGCGGATAACGACCTTGTTTCCTTTTGCCATGGAAAGACTTTTGTCCAGCTCCCGGGTCGTATAGACATTGCGGCTTTCTTCAAACACCTCTTGGGAATAGGAAGCGGGGGACACGATAAAGCACAATCCCAAAAGGAGCATTATGGACGGCAAGCGTTCTTTCATCGGTGTTCCTTACTGTGTGAGGTCATATATCTGTTTCATTAATATCGACCCGGCAACGGCGGCGTTGAGCGACTCGACCTGACGCCGGTGTTGGATGCGGATCCGAAGGTGAGCGTGCGCCAGAAGCTCCGGTGACAAACCGGCCGCTTCCGAACCGATTGCCAAGAGCACGGTACGCCGCAAGATGGTACGACGCGGCAAAGTGACCTGCTTCGCCGCAACGTCGCTCGCCACGACGTACAGTTTCCGCTTTTCCACCAGGTCTTTCACCTCGGTCAGTGAAACACGGGCAACCGGCAGACGAAAAATCGCTCCTGCCGAGGCCCGCACCACTTTGGGAGCGTACGGTTCCGCCGAACTGCCGGACAACAGCACCAGCTCGAAACCGAACGCCAACGCCGAGCGAATCAACGTACCGAGGTTCCCCGGGTCTGATATGTTTTCGCACAGTATAACCTTACGAAAGGCAGGTCGGAAAAGTTCGGATATTTCCGTCGAGGGGATGCGAAAGACACCGACGATACCTTGGGGGGTTTTGGTATCGCTTACGGTGTGCACCTCCTTGGCGGAGAGGGAAACGGTCTTCACCTTGACGTCCTGCCAACGCCGGAGCAGCGCTTCGGCTCGGTTGGTCAACATCGACGGGGCGTAGTAGACCGCTTCCGGGAAAAAACGAGCCTTCCACGCTTCCTCGAGCAAGCGGATACCCTCGGCAAGGAACTTCCCACTGGTTTTCCTGCCTTTTTTTGTTGCCAAGGACTTGAGTTTTTTTAATTCCGTCTTTGAGAGCGGCACGTTTTATTTACCTTTACGTAAGTTGGTTGGGTAAATGAACTCATAATTGACAGTCATTGGCAAGTGAAAACTGTACGTCTTATCATTCCGTTCATTCTGTGGGTTTCTTTGTGGCTCGTCGGGGCGGCGTCCGCTTCCGAGCGGATCGTCATCGGCGGACTGGACGGACTCGATCCCGAGGATACGACCGAGCACTACTCAATTTTGCTCGCTCTCTCCGGCGGCGGCGCTCGCGGGTTGACCACCATCGGGATTCTCAAGGCATTTGAAGAGAGGGGAATCAAGGTTGCGGCTATCGCCGGCACCTCCATCGGCGGCATCATCGGCGGCTTGTATGCGTCCGGCTACAGCCCCGACGAGTTGATGTCGATTTCCCGGCATATCGTCATCGACCAGTTGCTTACCAATGCCCCGCCGCGGAAGTCGATGTTTCTCACCCAACGGGAAGAACGGGACAAACATATCCTTTCGATTCGTTTTGACGGTTTCATGCCGGTGATTCCCCAGGGGCTGACGGCAGGGCAGCGGCTGATTTCTCTCCTAACAACTCTAACCACCGAGGCAAACTACCATTGCGGCGGAGATTTCACCAAGCTGCCGATTCCGTTCAAAACCGTCAGTACCGATGTGGTCAGCGGAGAAAAGGTGGTGCACGAGCAGGGCTCGCTGGCGGAAGCGATACGGGCGACGATGGCGTTCCCGTTGGCGTTCACGGGAGTGGAGCGGGGGAACCAACTGCTCATGGACGGGGGAATGGTCGCGCCGGTGCCGGTGGATATCGTAAAAGGGATGTGCGATTCCGTTTCTTTCGTGGTGGCGGTCAATACCGCCAGCCCGCTCCTTCCCAAAGACAAACTCGTCACCCCTATCGACATCGCCAACCAAGTGACGACTATCATGACGGCGGATAAACTGAAAGCCCAGTTGGCGCTAGCGGACTTCGTCATTACCCCGCCGATTAAAAAGTTCAATTCCATGGATTTCAAATATCGTGACACCTTGTTCGCCATCGGTTATGAGAGCGGTAAAGCCGCCGCCGACAGCATCATCAGCTTGTTGCAGAGGCAAAGGAACCGCCTGCGCTATTACATCACTTCCCTGGTGCTTGATCCGACATTGCGCCCCTTGCAAAGTGACCTTGACGGCAAGTTGCGACATCGCAGCTTTACCAAAAGCGAGCTTATCGCCCGCTTGAAAGACATTACAATCACTCACCGCCTTTTTACTTTGAAAGCCGAGCTGGTTCCGGAAGGGGTTGTTTCCGAGCGGGTCGGTGCGGTAAAGTTGCTTCTCTCCGCCGAACCGATGCGGCGGCTTCAAGAGGTCAATTTCGTTTTTTCCGGCAACACCAAGTATCCCGACAGCCTCCTGAAAGTGCAGTTTGCTCCTCCGTCGTCATTCCTTTCTCCTCACGTGATCCGTGAGGGCATCGGGCGGATTTGCCGGTTGTATCGTGCCGACGGCTTCGACTTGGCGGAAGTAAAAAACATCGCCTTCGACAGCAAAACGAAAACGTTAACCATCGCCATCGATGAAGCCATCATCAAGCGAATTGATGTCAACGGCAACGACCGCACCAAGGATTGGTTTATCCGTTCCTATTTCCCCCTGCAGGTGAACCAGCCATATTCTACCAGACGGGCATCGCAGGGAGTGACCAACATTTACAGTACCGACCTGTTTCACCAAGTGATGGTCGACCTGGTGCCGGACAAAGGAGGAGCGGTTGTCAAGATACGGGTGGAGGAAAAGAAGCACCGGCAGATGCGCCTGGGGTGGCATTGGGATGACGAGTACAAATCGGAGGAGTTCCTGGAACTTCTCGACGACGACATCGGCGGCATCGGCTTGCAGTTGTCGGCACACGCTCAGTACGGACGCGATCGGCAGTATTATTTCATTGGCGTGAGAACCAACCGCATTTTCAAAACCTACTTGACCAGTCGTTTCCGCCTCTACCAACACCGCTTGGAACGCCATCTGTTCGATCAAGACGGCAATCGCACCGGTGAGCGGTTGGAAATACGCACCGGCGGAGAATTTCATGCCGGGCAGCAAATCTCAAAATTGGGAGCGGTCACCGCCGGAGTAGTCGCGGAAGAAATAGAGTACCGTCATCCCCGCAACGACACGCCGGAGCGCTTCGGATTGAGAATGCTGACCTTCCGCTCGCTGGTTGAGACGTTCAACCGGGTTCCTTTTCCGGAAACGGGCAAGCGCCATTTCTTCGAGCTTCGATTTGCCGGCAAGTATTTGGGCGGAGAAGTCGAGTTCACCCGTTTCTTTACGTCGCTGGAAGCATATTTCGCCTTGGGGAAGCACGTGAACTACCATCCGAAACTGGCAATCGGCTTGTCACGCTCCGGCTTGCCGGTGTCCGAAAAATTCTACTTAGGGGGGATTCACTCTTTTGCCGGTTTCCGGACACATCAGCTCTCCGGCGACAAAGTTTTTTTGCTGTCCAACGAGCTCCGCATCAGGCTCTTCTTCCGCCTGTACTTCCTCCTTCGCCATGACATGGGCGAGGTCTACTCCATTACCGATCAAATCAAGCTCCGCAACCTCCGCCACGGTGTCGGCTTTTTCTTCGCGCTTGATTCTCCCTTGGGTCCCGTGGAGTTTGGTTACGGGATTGCCGATTCCCACTCGAAACGATACTACCTCAACATCGGCTTTTCATTCTAAGTCAGTGTATTGCTCACTTCAGCCGCCAGCGAAAGCCAGTGAAAAAACCCGGGAAGAAGCAGCCTTTCCTCACCTCGGCAGCTCTCCAAGATTTTCTCCATCTCTCGGCGGCTGGCGGGCAGTTCAGGCCTCAAACAAAAAATAAATATTTATTGCATAGATGTCGATGAAAGGGCATATTGTGTGTAGAAGATATGGAGAGAGGTTGTCATTTGAAAATCTCTAACACCGAACAAATGAAGGTTGTCTCTTCTCCGCTGCGTAAACGCCGTGACCCATCCGCTTGGATGGTAGCGAATACAACATGCGGGAAGTGGCTGTAAAAACCCTTTACCGTGCTTAAGAGGTGAGTTATTTCAAATCACTGTCCTCTCTCCGAAAAATGAAAACGGGGATTTGCGACGGCAAGTCCCCGTTTGTTGTAGCTCCTTTATTGCTCCCTCATCTCCTAACCGCCTACCGGATAGCAGCTTTGCTCTAATTTAGAGAAAAGCGACCGTAGTAGTCTTATATAACGAGGCGCTATTGTGAAAAAAGGTGCTTTAGTATTTGACTAAGGAGTCTACTTAGTATATTATTTCGAAAAGGTTGATAGGGTTTCTATAGGTATGGAAACTGGATTCTTCTAAGTGAAAGAAGGGCGGTATGCAATTTACAAAGGCTGAAGAATATGGCATGTTGGGAGTGTTGCATCTCGTTGAAAAAGACAGAACAACGGTAACTCCTCTTTCCGAAATTTCCAGAGCTGAGGAAATCCCAGAAAAATTTCTCGCCAAGATTTTTCAATCCCTTTCCAAAGCCGGAATCGTACGATCTCATCGCGGTGTCCGTGGGGGGTTCACCTTAGCAAAAGATCCAGAGAAAATCACCATCAAAGAAGTGCTCGAGGCAATTCAAGGTCCGTACCACCTGATGAAGTGTATTGCCGACCCTTCCTTGTGCAAACGAAGTGATTCCTGCCCGCTTCGAGAACTTCTGCTCATTGCCGAGGAAAAGTTGGTCTCGACCTTCGCACAGCATACGCTTGCTGACCTCCGTGAGTGGGGAATGAAGAAATAAGGCGTTTCCGATTGATACTTAGGTAATTGAAATATTTCCCAAATTCCGGTTTACAGCAAGCGTCGAAAATATTATACTGACAGACTAACTTTTTGGAGGATGACGGTGAAGTATGTCGATTAAATCCGATCGTTGGATAACGGAAATGGCGCTCCGTCACGAGATGATTGTGCCGTTTTCCGAAGAGCAGATTTCCAAGGGGATCAGTTTCGGGGTTTCCTCCTACGGCTATGATTTTCGCCTCTCCGACGAGTTCAAAATTTTCAACCCGGACGGACGTGAAGAAATCGACCCCAAGAATATCCCTACTGACCGTTTTACCGATGTCAAAGCGGCGTCGGTGCTCATCCCTCCAAATTCGTTTATCTTAGGGCGGTCCAAGGAATACTTCAAGATTCCCCGCAACATTCTGACTATCTGTCTGGGAAAGTCCACCTACGCCCGTTGCGGCGTGGTGGTCAACGTCACTCCCTTCGAACCGGAATGGGAAGGATTTGCGACGATTTCCCTTTCGAATACCAGCCCGGTCCCCGTCCGCGTCTACGCCGACGAAGGAATCGCCCAAGTAATTTTCCTCCAGGCGGAGGAAGAGTGTATAACGTCCTACAAGGACAAGAAAGGCAAATATCAGGGTCAGAAAAGTATCACCCTGTCAAAATCCGGCTAAGTGCCGATTACCCTATAAAAGGGTATCTCTTTCAGTGAGGAGTCGTAACTATGACAGAGCAAGCTGTAAAAACTGTAGACACGAGCGCAGATAGAGCCGGTTCCCGAAAACATCGGACCATTACCATCGACGGCAATACCGCGGCTGCTACTGTTGCCCATGCAACCAATGAAGTCATTGCCATCTACCCCATTACCCCTTCCTCGGTAATGGGAGAAGTCGCCGATGAGAAATCCGCTCGCGGAGAAAAGAATATCTGGGGAGAAATTCCCACCGTTATCGAAATGCAGTCGGAAGGAGGCGCTTCCGGAGCGGTACACGGGGCTCTGACGACCGGAGCCTTGACAACCACCTTTACCGCTTCCCAGGGGCTGTTGCTGATGATTCCCAACATGTTCAAGATTGCCGGTGAGTTGACGCCGACTGTCTTCCATGTCTCGGCGCGCGCCGTCGCCACCCATGCCCTTTCCATTTTCGGTGACCACTCCGACGTGATGGCGACCCGCTCCACCGGCTTCGGCTTAATCGCCTCCGGTTCCGTCCAAGAAGTGATGGACTTCGCCCTTATCGCCCAAGCGGCAACTCTCAAGAGCCGGGTGCCGTTCGTCCATTTCTTCGACGGCTTCCGCACCTCCCACGAGATCCAGAAAATTGAGGAAATTTCCCGAGAAGACATGCGGGCAATGTTGGACGAAGAACTCATCGCACTCCACCGTCGACGCGCTCTCTCGCCCGACCGACCCACTATCAAAGGCACCTCCCAAAACCCGGACGTTTTCTTCCAACATCGGGAAACGATTAACAAATACTACCTTGCCGCCCCCGGCATCGTCCAAGAAGCGATGGACAAGTTCGCTTTCCTGACCGGTCGGCAGTACAAGTTGTTCGACTACTTCGGCCACCCGGAAGCGGAATACGTTGTCTTCGTCATGGGCACCGGTGCGGAAGTGGTGCACGAGACAGTCAACGAACTCGTCAAACGCGGAGAAAAGGTCGGCGTGGTGAAAGTTCGGCTGTATCGTCCTTTCTCGATGGAAGCGATGATTCAAGCCCTGCCGGCGACGGTCAAGAAAATCGCCGTGCTCGACCGCACCAAAGAAGCGGGAGCGGTTGGTGAGCCGATGTACACCGACGTCCAAGCCGCCATCAACGAAGCGATGGATAAAGGGCTGGCTCCGTTCTCTACTCATCCGCTGGTCATCGGTGGCAGGTACGGACTGGGCTCGGCGGAATTCAATCCGCCCATGGCAAAAGCGGTTTTTGACAACCTCAAGCTCGACACCCCGAAAGACCACTTCACGGTCGGTATCACCGACGACGTGACCTTCACCTCCTTGGAGCCGGATTGGAGCTTCGACCTCGAAGGAGAAAACTTCCGCGGGCTCTTTTACGGGCTCGGTTCCGACGGCACTGTCGGAGCGAACAAGAACTCCATCAAAATCATCGGGGAACACACCGACAACTTCGCCCAAGGCTACTTTGTGTACGACTCGAAGAAAGCCGGGGCGGTGACTATCTCCCACGTCCGGTTCGGCAAAAAACTTATTCAGAAACCGTACCTGATTACCTCTGCCCAGTTTGTCGCCTGTCATAATTTCTCCTTCCTCGAAAAATACGACATGCTCGGCAAGCTGGTAGAAGGGGGAACTTTCTTGTTGAACTCCCCGTACGGACCCGACGAAGTCTGGGACAAAATTCCGCGGGAGGTCCAACAGCAGATTATCGAGAAGAAAGCGAAGTTCTACGTCATCGACGCCATTTCGCTGGCGAAGAAACTGGGGTTGGGTGCCCGTATTAACATGATTATGCAGACCGCTTTCTTCCTCATCTCCGACATTCTCCCGAAAGAAGAAGCCATCAAGGCGATTAAAGATGCCATCGTGAAAACCTATGGCGCGAAAGGCGAAAAAATCGTCAATATGAACTTCGCCGCAGTCGACGGGGCGGTGGAAGCGCTGCGGGAAGTCAAGTATCCCCAGGAAGTGACCAGCAGTATCTCGATGCCGCCGATCGTTCCGGATTTCGCTCCCGAATTCGTCAAGACCGTGACGGCGGAAATCATCGCCGGGCGCGGCGACAAGTTGCCGGTTTCGGTTTTCCCCGACGACGGCACCTACCCGACCGGAACGACTCAGTACGAAAAGAGAAATATCGCCGTCGACATTCCCGTCTGGGACAAGGAGTCCTGCATCCAGTGCAACATTTGTTCCATCGTTTGTCCCCATGCGGCGATTCGCCCCAAAGTATACGAAAAGAAATACTTGGAGAAGGCTCCCAAGGATTTCCAATACATTGAAGCCAAGACCAAGCAGTTTGAAGGCTTGTATTACACCTTGCAGGTCGCTCCCGAAGACTGCACCGGGTGTGAAATCTGCGTGAACGCCTGCCCGGCTTACCAAAAAGACGAGCAAGGCAACAAGACCGAGCTGAAAGCCATCAACATGACCCTCCAAGCGCCTATCCGCGAACGGGAACGCAAGAACTGGGATTTCTTTATCAATGTTCTGCCCGACCCGGATCCGGCTTTGTTCAAAATTGAGACGGTCAAAGGCTCTCAGTTCGTCAAGCCGCTCTTTGAGTTCTCCGGCGCCTGCGCCGGGTGCGGCGAGACACCCTATGTCAAGCTGATGACCCAGCTTTTCGGTGACCGGGCGCTCATCGGGAACGCCACCGGCTGCAGCTCGATTTACGGCGGGAACCTTCCGACCACCCCGTACACGGTTCGAGCCGACGGGCTCGGTCCGGCGTGGTCGAACTCGTTGTTCGAAGACAACGCCGAATTTGCCCTGGGAATGCGCCTGACGGTCGACCAGCTCCATGAATATGCCCTCAACTTGGTGAAAGACCTGGTACCGGAAATGTACGACGAGCTCGCCAAAGCCGACCAGAGCACGCAAGAAGGCGTCGAAAAACAACGGGAACGGGTGCACGCCCTCAAGCAAAAACTTGAAACCCTCACGGAAAACGACAAAGTCACCGCGCTGAAAAACATCGCCCATTTCCTCGTCAAGAAATCGGTCTGGGCGGTTGGCGGTGACGGCTGGGCGTACGATATCGGCTTCGGCGGCTTGGACCATGTCCTCGCTTCCGGACGCAATGTCAACCTGTTGGTGCTCGACACCGAAGTCTATTCCAACACCGGCGGGCAAATGTCGAAAGCCACCCCGCGCGGCTCGACGGCGAAGTTCGCCGCCGCCGGGAAACCGCTTCCCAAGAAAGACCTCGGCTTGATGATGATGTCGTACGGGAACGTCTACGTCGCTCAGGTTGCCATCGGCGCCAGCCACAACCAAACCGTCAAGGCGATGGTCGAAGCGGAAAGATACGACGGACCCTCCCTGATTATTTGCTACAGCCACTGTATCGCCCACGGTATCGATATGGCGCACGGACTGGAAGCGGAAGATAAAGCGGTCAAGTCCGGACACTGGATTCTCTATCGCTACAATCCGGAGCTGATTAAACAAGGAAAAAACCCGCTTCAGCTCGACAGCAAAGAACCGAGCATTTCCTACGAAGAGTATGCTTTCTCGGAAATCCGTTTCCGCACCCTCAAAGGAAAAGATCCCGAGCGGGCGAAGATGCTCATCGAACTAGGGCAGAAAGACTGCGACCGACGGTGGCATCTTTACTCGCAGATGGCAAACATGGACTACTCCTGGGCGAAAGGCTGATTTGCCCTTTATCGGATACGAACCTTCACGAAAGCGGGTGGAACCACCCGCTTTCTTTTTTGCCGGAAAATCGCCATGCTTTCTCGACTTGTCGGCATATGCCCGCTAATTTCCTATCAGCCTTACGCTTGAGCCGGACGACAGCAACCGTGCAGCCGACCTTGGCAAAGAATCCGCACCTTCCGAACCGGTCATCTTTTACAAGTTCTTCCGTATCAAGAAAGTCGCTTCTTTTTCCGATAATCTGGGAAAACAATCTTTCCTGAGTCAACAAGGAGGAGTTATGCGCGGAAAAATCGCTTTTGCAACCATTTGTGCCGTTCTTTTGGCGGGAGCATCATCGGTTTCGGCGACCACCAACGAGACCGAACAAGAGATTGTCAATCGGTACCTCAGAAAAACCCAAGCCAAGCATACCCGCAAAATAAGCTGGATAGCGACAAACTTCACTATGAACCGCATCAACCGGGACAATGACTACAACAAGTTCGCCGACTACAACACCCAACATTTCTCGAATGTCACTCTTCCCTGGATCGGGGAAGCCGGTTCTTTCGGGGTGGATTTGGGCATGATGCTGGGAGAAAAATTCGCCTGGTCGCTGGGCGGAGAGTATTGGCTGAAGATGGGGGTTAACAAATCCGGCGAGTTTACCTATTCCCCTCCTCAGGGCGGAACCGTCACGGTCGAAAATTTGGTTTCTCAAGTGCAGGTCTGGGGGGTGACCAGTTCGCTGCAATTTTACGCCCTTAATCCCCCCAACAAGAGCAACTTGCTCGATCGGTTTGCTCTCAGACTGGGCGTCGGAGTGGGTTTTTACCAGTCGAGCTGGGATCTGTGGGATAACTACCAAAACTTGAACTTGGCGACCTCCGCTCCGGCGAGCACCAACACCACGTACAAAGGCTCTGCCCCCAGCTTTTCGGTCAACCTCGGAGTCGATTATCCGCTGCCGTTCTTTGATATGTGTGTCGGGTTCGACGTCAGCTACTTATATTTGAACTTTACCAATGTTGCCTGGTACAATACTGATGACCAAGAAATCGTTGCCACGTACAGCGAAAGCCCGGAAAGCCGAGTCGATCTCAACTTTTCCGGTATCAGGGGCAAGTTTGAGGTGAAGCGGTTCTTCAAGATATAAACGGGCGAGGGGAAGTAATTCGGTTGACGCGGCGCCGTTTCTTATTATTTTTGGCGAGAGAAAAAAACAACAACAGGCTATACAGATGAAAGAAACGAACATGCTGAAAACGTACCAGTTAGTGTTTGTCCTTGTCGGTCTTCTGCTTCTTCCGGCGCTTTCCTTCTCGGCGGAAAAACTGCCTGCCGACCGAGCGGGCACTATCGGGAATCCGACGGGACGGATTGCGTTCATTCGTGACGGAAACCTCTGGATTATGGATGCCAACGGCGACAACCAGCAACTCATTTGCGAGTCGGTCAACGCCGACGGCAGAATCACCTGGTCTCTGGACGGGAAAAAGATTTACTATACCCGCTCAGGCAAGCTCAATTTCCAAACTCCCGATATGAGCGGCGGCTTCCGCAAGTTGTATGACATTTTCATTGCCGTGCTTGACTCCGCCTACCACAGCAATACCCTGTACTGGGAAGCGCTCACTTACAACATGGGCAGCCGCTCGCCGGAGATGAACGTCACCGGAAAGTCCATCATCTTCGTTCAAGATATGAACGCCAACCGCGTCAACGCCTTCGAGCCGAATTACCAACTCTGCACCATGGACCCGAACGGCGACCATGTGAAAATCCTCCGCGATGACTGGGAAGGCGCGACGGAATTTCTTATCGCTCCCTCCATGAACGCCAAGGGGGACATCGCCTGCGTGGTGGTCTACAAGCAAAAGCAGCAGGGGATGGTCGTACTCAGCCCTGAAGAAATCAACCTGCCGATGGATTCCATCAAAGAACTGTCGAAGCTGAACTCCGGCTGCGTGGCGCCCTCGTGGTCACCGGACGGGAAATGGATCGCCTACGTCAACAACAGCATGGACGATGGCGGCTTATACATTGTAACTCCCGACTTGAAGGAAAGATTTCTCGTATTCTCGCCGCCTCCCGCGACCAACTTGAATACCGTCGCACCCTCGTTTTCTCCCGACTCCAAGTGGATAACCTTTTCGACGGTGGACGGCTCAATCTGGATTACCGACCTGACCGGCGCCAAAGCCCACCGCCTGACCGGACCCGGCTCGGACAAGTTCCCGGCGTGGTCGCACTGACAGAGGTGGAAAATTTTATCTCCGAAAACCCGCTGAGCCAGCGGGTTTTTTGTTTCCTTTCTTGCTCGTGCACCAGCGTTGACTTTCCGGAAAAGGGGAATTACTTTCCATCCAGGAGAAAATGAAAGTGCCCCGTACCCATGACATGGAGGATAACCGACCATGACCCAACCGGACGAAGCCGCCGCGCAAGGACTTCTAATCGTCTATACCGGCAACGGAAAAGGAAAAACCACCGCCGCTTTGGGAATGTGTGTCCGCGCCGTCGGCTATGATTGGAACATCTGCCTGATTCAGTTTATCAAAGGAAGCTGGAAGTACGGCGAACTGGAAGGACTCAAACGCCTCCAACCCAACGTCGAGCTGCACGTCATCGGAGAAGGTTTCGTGGGCATTGTCGATGACACCAAAAGCTTCGATGAACACCGCCGCGCCGCCCAAAAGGGGCTTGCCCTCGCCAAAGAAAAGCTCGAATCCGGTAACTACCCTCTGATAATCCTTGATGAGCTCAATGTCGCCCTTCGGTTGGGGCTGGTTACCGAAGAGGAGGTTCGAACACTTCTGTCCGTTCGTTCTTCCCGCCAGCATCTGGTTATCACGGGACGAGACGCTCCCGAGTGGTTACAAGAAGAAGCCGACATGGTCACCGAAATGAAGGAAATCAAGCACCCGTATCAACAAGGCATCCTCGCCCAAAAAGGCATCGACTGGTAAGAAGGGATACGGAACACTTTTGCACCATTTCCCATCGGAAGCGGTGGCGTCCCCCACAAATCCCAAGAAAAAAACCGCTCATAAAAAGCGGTTTGATACGACCGGTATTAGGGGAAGAAACGGAAACCCCGCCCGCCCCCCGGAATTATGCGGTTGCTTGGTCGGTCTTCTTGATGCGGACGGCTTTGACAACTTTCCCGGCTTTCAAGCAGGAGGTACAAACCTTAATCCGCTTGGTCTGCCCGTTTACCCGCGCTCGGACGGTCTGAAGATTGGGATACCATCTCCGCTTCGTCAAGTTATGGGCATGGGAAACGTTGTGGCCGAACATCGGCTTCTTCCCGCATATTTCACATACTTTCGACATCTTTTGCCTCGTTCTTTCTTTGCTTCTTTTTTTGCAAAGTTTTTCTTTATACTACATTCTTTCGGAAAAAGCAAGCACTATCTGCGGCTTTTCGGACAAGAAAAACCCGCCGCTTCGACGGGTTTTTCTTCATATTTCTCTCTTTTCCGTCTATTCGCCGGTGCCGAACAGTACCCGAATACCGAGGTTGATTCCCAAGTAGTTGATGTTCTCACCGAAAGTATACTCGGTATCCTGATAGGTTCCGGTCACCTCTTTGGTAAAGGAATGCCGGTAACCGGCTTCCAAGTACAACCCGCTGTAGTACGAGCTGTAATAAAAAATTCCCGCCGTTACGCCAAACATCAGCGCGGGACCGTATGAGAGCTCTCTAAAACGATTTCCCGCCTCGTTGGTAACGAAGGTGGAAAATTTCGGGTTATCTACCCCGACTTGCCCTTTGAGATACGGCGCCCAGTTCGACTCGCCCTCGAAAGAATACTTGAGGTAAAGATTGGGAGTAAACAAGCGGTGATGATGATTCGCCTGTTCACCGTTATTTTCAATCCCAAACTGGGTGTAGGTAAAGTCAAAGCCCAAAATAAGAGTGGGTTTCAAAAAAAAGCCGGCGCCCAAGCTTAAATCGTAGCCGGTCTTGGCGGCACGGTCATACCCGCCGGTCGTCCAATCCGTCAAACCGCCGCCGGGGATACCCATTCCACCGGAGAAATAAAGCTCAACAATATCACGACCTTCTTCTTCCTGGGCAAAAGCAGTTACACTGAAAGCAACCAACACCAGGAGAGCGATAATAATAGATTTCTTTCTCATTCCTCTATCCTCAAAGATTATCCTTCTTCTGTTCTCTTTCACACGGCACACCGACCGATTTCCTCGTTATGTACAGGACGCAATAAATGACGCAACGTTTACTTTGTCAACAGATTAAATTTCTTGACTGAGAGCGAAAAAGGTCGGCGACAATAACCGACCTTTTCCCATAAGCATAAGAGTTTTCCTCCGTTACGGGCAATCGGGAGCGGGTCCGCCTTTGAAAAGGTAGTCAATCAAGAAGGTTAAATCGGCGACATTTATCGTCCCGCTGCAATCGGCATCACCCAATTCCAAAGGATTGGGCGCAGGACCGCCCTTGAAAAGATAATTTACCAAGTAGGTGACATCCGCCACGTTGACGGTGCCGCTGCCGTCGGCATCACCGTATAGTATCGCCTGGTACACCTTTGTATACGCCAGCGGGGAACGCCTGCTCATTTGGTTTTGCGCATCGACCGCCGCGACGCGGTACCAATATTCTCCCGTCGGCTTGCCGGTAAAGGTGTGGAAAGTATCGGTCACTCCCGAAGCGATAAGGACCTCGGAACCAAAGACATCGATATTCTCGATATCGTCCAGATAAACCCCTTCTTCGGTATAGTAATCGTCCGTATAATAAGCCAGCCGGAACATCACCTGCTGTCCTTCATAGGCGGAAAGGTCGAATTTGGCATATACCCAATCGCCGGAAGAGCCGGTGATACCGTTGCCCAAATTGGTGCCGTTGGGATTGTCGTTAGTCGTCAGGTCATTTGCCAGATTGACGTACGTGTAGCCGCCGTCGGTCGAAAGCTGGACATAGAAGTAATCCCAATCCTGCTCAATGGCATACCATATCCAGAACCGCAGCGAATCGCCCGGCTTGACCGTATACGGAGTGGTTGATACCAGCCAATGGTGCGCGCGATTTGCGCTTTGGGAGAACCAGGAGGAGCTCCCGGAGTGGCTCCGATCGGTAGTCAACGCCATACGGGCGGTTTCCCAGTAACCGTGGTCTTGCTCGGCATCGTCGGTAACCGTCTGCTTGCCGGTCAGCTCATAGAGGCGATAGGAAACCGGCGGATTGATGGTATCCGCCACCTGCCAACTGACCGTGTAATCTCCTTCGGAGGAATCAGGACAGCTAACGACCGGCGTTTCGGGCGGCGAGAGAACAAACGGATTATCCGCAATTTTTGCCAAAAAGACGTTAGGCCAAACATTCTCTTCCACCAAAGTCGGAATCCGGCTCGGATCGGGCCAAAAGCCGTCGTCGTAACCACCGATTTCGCAGGTTAAAGAAATAATCCGCGGTTTGGAAATCGTATCTCCCCACGCCCAGTCGTCGGAGCCGCCGTTGACCGGGTACAATGTCCAGCCGATTTCGGGATGGTATCCGTTGTATTGGGTCAAAGAATCTCCCAACACTTCAAAGAAATCTTCTTTGTGAGTAAAAAACCTGTCGAAACCGTAGGGCCAAAGCTCCAGGTTGGAGTAGGTATGGAAATTATGAATAATGGAAAAATGACGGGAGAGAATGAAATTCTTCACGTGATTTGTTTCCGGTTCGGAAAAAGGAGCCGTGCCGCGGTACGTTTCCCTTGAAGTGGTCGGCGAAGAACCCATATCATCATATCCCCATTGGAAACCGTAATTGCGGTTGAGATCGACCCCGTACGTGCCGTCGCCGTTGTCCCGCCGGTTCTTCCGCCACATACCGCCGCCGGTCGGATCGGTCGTCTCGTTGTAGACGTAGCCGTCGGGGTTCTGCACCGGCAGGAAGTACAGTTCGCGGTTATCAACCAGTGCAGTTATGAGCGAGTCGGTACCGTAGTTGGAAAGGAAATGTTCCATCAAGTGGAGCACCGCTTCTCCGGCGCAAGGCTCACGGGCATGGATAAGGGAAATGTAGAGGATTTCCGGCTCGTCCTCGTCCACGTCAGGGTTGTCGGAAATTTTCACCACCCATAAGTCCCGTCCTTCCAGAGAAGTCCCGATGGAAAATTTGTCCGTTGTGATATCCGGATAGGTCGATGTCAAGGTGTCCAGGTAGGCGACAATTTCGGAATACGTCCGAAATCCACCCATCGTTTCTCCTTCCCGGTAACGGGATTTGTAGAAGGCTTTTATGTCGGGCTGTTCGATAATAAAAGGAATCCCGGCACTTTCCAGCACTTGAATATCGCCGGGTTTGGCAAGCACGCGAAATTCATTCCCCACGACTTCGATAATGTCGAGCCCCATCTTTGCCATCGTCAGATATTGCTGTTTGGTCATTTCTTGGATACGAACTTGGGAAATTTGGTCTTCCGCCGCCCAAGCGGATGAATACCCCACAGCCCCAAAGGCGACAAAGCACAGAATACTCATTATGATATTTCTCATAACGCACCTTTTGTTTAGTCGGTTACAGCGTAGCACACTCACGGCGGTAACGGTGACGAGAACTTACAAATAAGGTAGTCCATTTTCCCTTTTTGTCAATGGAAATCCTTCCTCAACCCCGGGAGGGAAAAGTATTGCGTTTCCCTCACCTACCCCATCACGAGATTTGGCTAAAACAGCTTTCCCCGGTAAGAGTCAATCTCAAAAGCATACCGCAAGAGCCCCGGAAAGGCTATTTGAGCAGCACCATCTTTTTGGTACAGGAAAAATCACCGGCGGACAATCGATACAGATATACACCGCTTGTTATCGACTCCCCGGCGCTATTCGTTCCATCCCAATCGAAGACATATTTTCCCTTTCGGAGTTCTCTTGAAACCAGGGTTTTGACTTTTCTGCCAAGGATGTCAAAAATCTCCAATTTCACAAATACTCTCTTCGGAAGAGTAAACGTTATGGTTGTGGTTGGATTAAAAGGGTTGGGGTAGTTTTGGAAAAGAGTATAGGCAGCAGGGAAAATATTGTTTTCTTCGCTTAAAGCGGTGGAATAGCTTTCCTGCAATTTGGCAAAATAGACCGTGTTTGAATCCAGCAATCGTCCGCCAACGTATACATATCCGCTGTCCAGTTGATAAACGAAGTAACCCGTCGAATTTTCGAGTAAGACAAGATCGTCCAGAAACAACGAATCACCGTTTGAGTCGACCTTACCGATGATAGTTTGTGCGTCAGTTCCGTGACTACCGGTGATATACGTTGAACCGTCAACTCCCTCACCGATATCAAAAGTTGCCACGTAGTCGAATTGGTTCAATTCAGTCGACCAGAGAACCGTACCATCTTCGTCCAGCTTGTACACAAAGACCGGACCGACGTCCGGGGCGGCGGCTACCAAATAGTTCCCTTCCGTATTCCGACAGATACAGACTTTTCCGTAATAATACGTTCCCCCATTAAACGGAAAAGCCTCACTCCAGACCTCATTCCCTGACGAATCGACCCGGATAACCCAGAGAGAGTCATATGTTACCTCAGCAGTGGAAAGACAGCCCACTACGATTGCTCCCCCATCGACGGTAGGAGCAACTCCATCTCCCACATCATAGGCGCTTCCTCCGAAATAACTCACCCAAAGCGAGTCGCCGTTAGCATCGGTTTTCAACACAAACACATCCGACTCGCAGACCCCTGTCACAATTATGCCGCTGTCGGAGGTTTCCGTTAAGGCGTATCCCCAGGCATAGTCGGTTTCCGCAAGGTAGGTCTTTTCCCAAATGACATTGCCCTCCGGTGTCAACTTGTCCAACCGAACCCTGCCAAGGTTACCATCAAACTGGACGATGCTCAGCGCCATCAAATTGCCGTCGCTTGTTTCGATAATATCGCTCCCGATATCATACGTGAGCGCACTGCCGAAGGTCTTGGTCCAGAGAGTGTCGCCGGCTCGGTTCACTTTCCACACAAAAACCTGCTCCTCGAAACCGTTTTCTTCGACAAAACCAATCAGAACAAAAGTACTGTCGGAGGTAAAGACACCACTGTTGAGTCCGTACCGATCATCAGGATTCTGCCTGAAATCGTACACTTTCGTCCAAACACTGTCCAGGACTTGAGATGCGAGATTACCGCCGAGCCCCACTAGAAACATAATGATAAAAAAACGTCTCACGATCCCTTCCTCCATACCGGATTGTTGTCTTAAGTATAGGAACAGGCAATTTAAGCCTCCCGTCAAGATAAATAAAGGAACGATAAGGACTTTTCCATAAGCATACTCCCAATCTTCGTTAGCGGTAATCTCACCTAACCTGTGAAACTCGGCCCGTTCCCGAAAGGTCGATTACACACAGGGCTGAATTGTAACTTTTCGAGATGCGGTTGATTATTTCAAGATACCGTCAATTGTAAGAAAGTTGATATTCGCTTCCCTTTACGTTATACTTAATCCTATGGAAGAGAAAGTACCTCCAGCGGAAAAAGCGCCTCCCCGCATCAAGCCGCTGCCTATCCGGGTGATTAACAAAATCGCGGCGGGAGAAGTAGTCGAGCGACCGGCTTCAGTCGTCAAGGAACTGGGGGAAAACGCGATCGACGCCGGAGCCACTCGGATTGAGATTATCGTCGAAAAATCCGGTACCAAAAGCATTAAAATCATCGACAACGGCTGCGGCATCGACGAAGAGCAAATCGAAATCGCCTTTTCCCGCCACGCTACTTCCAAGATATCGAACTTCGACGATCTGAACCGGCTCATCTCCTACGGGTTCCGGGGCGAGGCGCTGCCGTCTATCGCTTCGGTGTCACGTTTGCGAATGGTGTCGCGCCCCCATGACGCCCCAACCGGCATGGAAATCATCTACGAAGGCGGGGTACTTCACTCCAAAAAGCCGATTGCCGCTCCGCCGGGAACCTCAGTGGAAGTGGAGAATCTTTTTTACAATACTCCTGCCCGCCGGAAATTCCTCAAGTCCGAGACGACCGAAGCCCGGCATATTTCCCGCATCGCCACGGCGCTGGCGATCGGACGATACGACATCGGGTTTACCTTTACCATGAACGGACGGACGCTTTTTTCCTTTCCCGCCGCTTCGACCCTGAAGGAACGGGTGATGAGCATTCTGGGAAAGGACAAAGAGTACCTTATGCTTTCCGGTGAAGGAGGACCGGTCAAAGTAATTGGCTGCATCGGTTCGCCCGAATATGTCCAGAATAACCGGCAGGGACAATTTCTCTTCATCAACGGCAGGTATATCCACTCGCCGGTGCTCTCCCATGCTTTTGTCGCAGGCTACGGCGAATTGATACCGCGAGGAATGTTTCCCGTTGGCGCCTTGCTTTTGGAAGTTGACCCCACCGAAGTCGACGTCAACGTCCACCCGGCAAAGACGGAAGTGCGTCTTTCCCACGAGCGGGAAATTCACCACGTCATCCAGCACCTCATTCAAGAAGCACTCCGCCAGGACGGCATCATCCCGACTTTTCACACCACGGTGCCCTCTTCGTACGAAGCTATTCAGACAAAACGTGACTCTTCATTTCCTTCCCACGCCGGGAACCCTCCGCCCTCCTCCTTTCCGGGTACTCGTCCCGAACCGGAACAGGATATCAACCTTTTGAAAGAACTCTACGCCGCTACTCCCTCCCCTGTGGGTGAGAGCAAAAGCAGCTCCATTGAAATTGACATGTCCACCGGTGAGGTGCTTTCATCCCAAGCTGAAGAACCGGCGTCTTTCCCGCCGTCCTCCTCAGCGGAAGGATACCGGCTCATCGGGAGATTTTCGGACTTGTACTTGCTCTTCCAATCGGGAGAGAACCTTTACATCATCGACCAACATACCGCCCACGAGCGGGTGCTGTACGAACATTTTCTCCATGTCATCGAAACGGAAAGTGCCCACGGGCAGAATTTGCTTTTCCCCGTTCAGGTGGAACTCACTCCGGAGCAGCTCTCGATTTTCGACGAATCCCTCGAGTTGTTGCAGACTTCCGGGTTTACCGTCTCTCACTTCGGAGGACGGATGATAAACATCGAAGCGGTGCCGTCCATCATGGCAAAAAAGCCGCCGGATAAAACGCTGGTGAAAATACTCGACGACATCGTCTCTTTGAAAAAGGGCGGCGCCGATTTGAAAAAAGCCATTGCCCAGTCGGTGGCGTGCCGCTCGGCCGTCATGGCGGGAGACCGCCTCAGCGACGAAGAAGCAGTTCATCTTCTCACCCGGCTTCTCCAATGCGAGGGACGCTACTCCTGTCCGCATGGTCGCCCTACCTTTATCAAAATAACCAAAACCGACTTGGACAAAAAATTCGGCCGTGCCTGAGCTGCCCCCCATACCCATCATCTGCGGACCCACCGCCACCGGCAAGACGGCGATTGCCCTCACGTTGGCGGAATCGTTCCCGCTTGAAATCATCTCCGCCGACTCCCGTCAGATGATTAAGCATCTCGACATCGGCACCGCCAAACCGACCAAAGAGGAGCAAGCGCGGGCGACTTTTCATTTGCTCGACCTCATCGAACCGGGAGAGCGCTACACGGCGTTTCGCTTCATCGACGATGCCACCAAAGCAATCAAAAGCTGTCTGGAGAGAAAAAACATTCCCCTCGTCGTCGGCGGTACCGGCTTTTATCTGCGGGCGTTGACGGAAGGCATCGTGGAAATCGAACAGGAAAACACCGACATCCGCCAACAACTGGAAGAAGAGCTGGCACGCGAAGGAGCACAAAAGATGTACGAGCGGCTTGAAGCTATCGACCCTTTGGAAGCTGCCCGCCTTCATCCGCACAACACCGTTCGGGTTCTCCGGGCGCTGGAAATATTTTACCTCACCGGCAAATCAAAATCCGAACTCTCCGTCACCGGCGCATATCACAAGAGTGAGTACGCCTTTGAATACTACTGCCTGCTTCCCGAACGTGAAGAGCTTTACCGAACCATAGAGGCACGGGTCGATGCCATGATAGAACAAGGATGGCTTGAGGAAGTCCGAACACTTTACCAAAACGGGCTGGGCGCCGCGGTACGGAAAGCCAACGTTATCGGCTACAACGAGCTGCTGGATTACCTCGAGGAGAAGCTCACGTGGGAAGAAGCGGTGCGCTTCATCAAGCAAAACACGCGCCGCTATGCCAAACGCCAAACCACGTGGTTCCGACGCCAAACCAGTGGAAAGTTCTTCTCCAACGGCGAAGCGCTCCTTGAACACCTCACTCACGTTTTGAAGAATTTCTGACAGTCCTCTTTTGATGACTTTCCTCCTATCGTCACTTGCTCTCATGGAGCAAACACTCTTTAGGGCGTTAAAACGCCAAGAGCTCCGACCTCTCGACTCGTAAGACGGTACCTACTCCTAAACTGGCGCTAAGACACGTTCATCACGTAACTTACACATAATTATTGACAGGAAGCTCCATGCAAAAGCAAGAAATTCTACTTGTCAAAATGGAAATGTAAGGTTATCTTTTACTGAGGCTAAACAGAAGGACTTACCTCTCCGTTATGGCTGATGATATTTCGCAGGAAAAAATGGGAAACTAATCAATAAAAGTTGGTTGTCTAGGTGAGGAACTCTTTATGCGCATCGTAAAGGCTTTTTTGTTATTTTCCCTGGTATCAATACTGTCATTTATCGCCGGGTGTTCCAAAGGTGATCCAAAATTGGAGGTATCCCCCGACCATCTTAATTTCGACTCAACAACCGTCCAACAACAGATCACAATAAAAAACGTCGGCGATGACAACGGTATCCTAAAATCAGGGGTTAAAACACTTGAATACACGCTTTACCCCAGTGGCGATTGGATTGTCACTGATGTCAAATCAGGGAGCTGTGAAAAGGGCGAGAGTGACAAAGTAAACGTCTCGATTTCGAGAGCAAACTTACCACCCGCCGTGAGTGAGGGACAAATCGATATCACCTCGAATGGAGGAGATACAACGGTGCTCATATCTATTCTCCCTATTCCGTCGGCGCCGGATCTCTACTCCCCTCAAGACAGCTCTATGATTGAAAACAGCGACTACAAGTTTGTCTGGGAAGCCGTAGATTACGCTCATACCTACGAGTTGATAGTTGATACCTTCAGCAGTTTTTTGTCACCGGTTATTCATGAAATCGACCTCGACACTAACTGCTACGTTCCCCTTTTTAATTTGAAAAATGATAATTACTTTTGGAAAGTCCGAGCCAAAAATATCGGAGGGCAGTGGGGAGATTGGTCAAATGTCAAAAGATTTACGTTGAACATCCCTCCTCATCTTTCCGATGGAAGAGTAACTACGATTGAGGATGCTTCAGGCACATTATATAGGTACACTGTCACTTTTTTTGACTATGACAATTTCCCACCCCATTCAACGGACGTTCTTATTGACGGTGTAACTCACCCCATGTCAAAAGACAATCCTCAAGATTCAAACTTTATCGACGGAGTAACATATATCTACGAAATTCTTCCGGCGACAGGGGGCCTCTCTGCCGGGGCCCATACCTGTCGTTTCAAATTTGGCAGCTACTTTGATTCTGTCATATTCTATCCTCCGGAAGCATATATTCCCGCTCCCATAGTAAGCGAGGATACGTCGATCGAGTATGCGGAGGATGTTATTTGGATCTCGGAACAGGACAGCGTCCAGTTAGTAAGTGTCGTCGATTCAATATACACTTATACCTATAGTGGAACCCCGCCCCAAATAAAAGTTGGTGACATCTTAATGAGTACGGATTCGGGAGGCTATCTTCGTGAAGTTGTTGCTATAGATACGACAGGATCAAAATTATTAGGCAAATCCATCCGTATTTCAACAAAGCTAGTACCATTAATAAAAGCATTCAAAAAGGTAGACTTCGACACGGTTCTGATTATCTCGCTGGACGATGATTTATTGCAGTCGTCTCGAGAAAAAGGGTTGACCCCATACTTAGCCCAAGGGGTATCCGTTGCCGATGGCCTCATCAATCTTGACAGCACGAAACTGTTTAGTGGAAATATTGATGGATCAGATGTTCAGGTGCTTATAGAGTCAGGCAGCCTCGATTTTCAGCCTAGGTTAGAACTCCACATACATCTTAATGACGACATTCAGCAAGTCTTATGTTCAATCACCGGTATGATTGAGCTGGAAATCTCTCCCACCATTAGCGCTGACGCGTATCTTTCCAAAAAAGCCGAAAAAAACATACTGTCTGTCCTTATTCCATTAGAGGGAGCGGGCATACCGTTCGAAATCGTCTTCGAGCTCAATGGTGGCTTTGAAATTAACGCTAACGTCAAGGGCACCCTCCATTATAACATGATTGGAAACAGCTCTGTGACCGTCGGCGGAGAGTACCGTGACGGCGTGTTCTCCAAGATCTTTGACGTCTCTAAAACGTGGGTAGCTGATTCGCCGCAATGGAACGCTCAGGCAAATGCCTCTGCCAAAATTTACTTGAGACCGGAAGTGAGTGTAAAGGTATTCCAGACAATGGGACCGTATCTAGATGTTGCTCCCTATGTAAAGCTGGATGGCGAAGTAACCACCGACCCCTATTGTTGGAATTACGACGTACACGCTGGTTTGGAAGCAACCGCGGGGCTGGAGCTGACTCCCTTCATTTTCGAATGGAGGTATGAGATCCCTATTTTTGGGTATGAAACACTGCTACTCCATCAGGACGACTGCCCTTCACCAACACCTACTTGGACAAAAACCTTTGGCGGCACGGGCGCAGATGTCGGTTATTCGGTCTCACCAACAAGTGACGGTGGGTATATTATCACAGGGTCAACAAAGTCTTTTGGTGCTGGTCAGGACGACGTATACCTGATAAAGACGGATGCACAAGGAAATACTATCTGGACAAAAACCTTTGGCGGTACAGATGAGGATCGTGGTCGTTGCGTTTCAGCTATCAGTGACGAGGGATATATTGTCGCGGGGTGGACATATTCCTTTGGCGCTGGTAACCGGGATGTATACTTGATAAGGACGGATGCCCAAGGAAATGCTGTCTGGACTAAAACCTTCGGCGGTATAGGTGGGGAAGAAGGTTGGGCCGTTTCACTTACCAGTGATGGGGGATATATTGTCACAGGGATAATACACTCGTTCGATGGTGATCGGGATGTATATCTGTTAAAGACCGACGCTCAAGGGAATGCCATCTGGACAAAAACTTTTGGTGGTACGAACTGGGATGAAGGCTGGGCCGTTTTACCAACCAGCGATGGCGAATATATTGTGGCGGGAAGGACTTTGTCTTTTGGTGCTGGTAACTATGATGTATATCTGATAAAGACTGACGCCCAAGGAAATGCCGTCTGGACAAAAACCTTCGGCGGCGCTGATCTCGATGCTGCTTGGTCTGTATTACCGTCCGATGACGGAGGGTATATTATCACAGGGTTAACAAAGTCTTTTGGTGCTGGCGAGGAGGACGTATATCTGATAAAGACCGATGCCCAAGGAAATGCCGTCTGGACAAAAACCTTCGGCGGCGCGTATTGGGATCAAGGCTATTCCCTTTTATCTACAAGTGAGGGGGGGTATATTGTGGCGGGAAGGACTTTGTCTTTTGGTGCTGGTAACTATGATGTATATCTGATAAAGACTGACGCCCAAGGAAATGCCGTCTGGACTAAAACCTTCGGCGGCGATGATAAAGATGTCGGTTTTTCTGTTTCATCCACAAGAGACGGAGGGTATATTATCACAGGGTTAACAAAGTCTTTTGGCGCTGGCGAGGAGGATGTATATCTGATAAAGACCGATGTAGAAGGGAATGTAAAATAAGGAGCTTTAACCATCTCCGTATTGTGTGGGCGGCGGATTCCCCATCTGCCGCCTAATGACAACCCACCGCAAGCGGTGGCACCCTCAGGGTGTTTTATTGAGCTAACGAAAGGAAACAGAACTTCCCAAAATAGATACAACAGCTAAGACTGTGTCTACGTAGGATGGAGTCCAAACACGCGTGTCGGGGAGAAAAGACCGAAAAGCGCTTGACATACAGAGGGGGATTGCGTATCAATTTTTCAAAGGCTGCCGTAGCTCAGATTGGTCAGAGCGCCTGACTGTGGATCAGGAGGTCATGGGTTCGACCCCCATCGGCAGTACTTCTTTTTTATTTTATAAGCATAGGAGAAAACGTTCGTTATGCCTGCGCGTCCGCAAGCACGGTTATTGAAAGGGTTCCGCGACATTTTCGGCGAGGTTATTCCCCTCCGCCGCTGGATGATTGACGTCATTTCGCGGGTGTATGAGCGCTACGGATTTCAGCCTTTGGAAACTCCGACCATCGAGTATGCCGATGTGTTAGGGAAATACCTCCCCGACGCCGACCTCCCGGAAGGGGGAACTTTCGCTTTTCGGGATGAAAAAAAGCACTGGGTGGCGCTTCGCTATGACCTGACGGCGCCGCTCTCACGAGTGGTGGCACAGTATCCCGAGCTTCCCCAACCCTATCGGCGCTACCAGGTCGGCTTGGTCTACCGGCAGGAAAAGCCGGAGCCGGGGCGTTTCCGAGAATTTTACCAGTGCGACTTCGATACCGTCGGGACGCCCTCGATGGCAGCCGATGCCGAGGTCTGTTGTATTCTCAGCGACGCTTTGGAAGAGTTGGGCATTTCGCAGGGGAATTATCTCATTCGGGTCAACAACCGTAAAGTGCTTAACGGAGTGCTTGAAAAGGCGGACATTCCCATTACCTCGGAAGCGGGGCAGGAACGGCAACTGGTGGTGCTGCGGGCAATCGACAAGCTGGATCGGCTCGGCTGGGAAGGAGTAGCGGATTTGTTGGGAAAAGGACGCCGCGACGAATCCGGCGATTTTACTCCCGGCGCCGAATTAAGCCCCAAACAAATTGAAACCATTCATGCCTACCTCTCCGTCGACAGTAAGAACCGTGCCGGTTTCTGCGACGACTTGGCGTCGCTGGTGGGTGATTCCGAAGTCGGCAGAGAAGGTGTTGAAGAGCTTCGACAAATAGATGAGTTGCTTACGTCGCTGGGCTACGGCGAAAACCGTGTGATATTCGATCCCACCCTGGTGCGGGGTTTGGCATATTATACGGGACCGGTCTTTGAAGCCGTGCTGACGTTCGGTTCCACGGAAGAATCTGGTGAAGGAGTCAGCGTCGGTTCGGTAGCCGGCGGCGGGCGGTATGACGACTTGGTCGAACGTTTCCTTGGCAAGTCGGTACCGGCGACCGGTGCCTCCATCGGGGTTGACCGGCTTTTGGTAGCGTTGCAGCAAAAGGGATTGGGACCTGCGCAAAAACGACTCAAGCCAGTGCTGGTGACGGTGATGGACAAATCGTTGATGTCCGAATACTTCCGGATTGCCGCCGAGTTTCATCGGGTAGATATTCCCGCCGAGGTGTATCTGGGCGGCAGCGGCTTGCGCGCCCAGCTCAAGTATGCCGACCGGCGTGGCTTGGCGGTGGCGGTGATTTGCGGCGAAGATGAGTTTTCCAAAAATGAGGTCTCTATAAAAGACTTAGCCATGGGTCGCAAACTCTCCGAGTCCGTCAAAGACCGCGAAGAGTGGACACAAACCCGTCCGGCTCAGGTCACCGTCTCTCGAGAGGAGATGATTCCGACCGTCCAAAAAATTCTCGAACAAGAAGAGTAAGATGGATAGTCTTATACTTCACCATGACCGGGAGAAACATCCGGTCACGCTCTCGCAGGTGATTCAGGTTGCCAAGAACCAAGCTCGGGTCGAGTTGCATCCCGATACCAAAGCGCTTCTGGAGGAGCGTCGCAAACAAGTGGTGGATTTTGTCCGGGAGACAAAGACCCAGCACTACGGGTTCAATCGCGGTTTCGGGCATAACGTCGATATCTCCGTAGACGACCAAGCAGCAGCCGACTTACAGAGAAACTTGCTGCTCTCCCATGCGTGCGGGGTGGGTGACCCGCTGCCGAACGACGTGGTGCGGGCGGCGATGTTCTTGCGGGCGGCGTCATTGGCGCGGGGACATTCCGGCGTCCGTGCCGTTCTGGTCGAACGCTTGTTGGAGATGCTCAACCTTGATATGGTGCCGGTGGTGCCGCGCTATGGTTCGGTGGGTGCCAGCGGTGACTTGGCACCGTTGTCGCATCTGGCGTTGCCGTTGATGGGAGAAGGAGAGGTGGAATGGAAGGGGAAAGTCGTTCCTGCCGGTGAAGCTCTCCAAAAGGCGGGACTGGCGCCGCTTTCCATCGAAATGAAAGAAGGGCTTGCCCTGAACAACGGAGCGCAGGTCAGCACAGCTATTGCCGTGATAGCCTACCACGAGATGCAAAACCTGCTGGCTCATGCCGCTTTGGCAACGGCGCTGACGGCACAGGTTATGAAAGGCTCCGATACTCCTTTCCGTGCCGATTTGCACCTGCTTCGTCCCCATCCCGGCGCTCGGAAGGTGGCGTCGTGGATCTGGCAGCTCATGCAAGACTCGCCAATTCGTGAATCTCACCGCGCCTATTCGAAAGATGAGAAAATTCAAGATCCTTACAATCTTCGCTGCGCCGCTCAGATTTTGGGAGCGTGCGCCGAGCTTATCGACGATGCTCGGAAGACGTTGGAGATTGAAGCCAACGCCGTGACCGACAATCCGGTTATTCTCGAGTTGACCGATGAGAAACTCGAAATGCTGTGGAAAGAAAAGTTCGACGGTTCGGAAAGTGCTTTCAGCAAACAGCAGCTCCAAGAGAAAATCGGGCAATATATCGACATCGTCTCCGGTGGGCACTTCCACGGGATGCCGGTGGCGGTGCGGCTGTACGGCTTTCTGGAAGCGATGGGAATTATGAGCCGACTTTCCAATATGCGGGCGGCGCGGTATGTCGACGAGGGACGAAACGAAGGACTGGGGGCGGATTTGATATGGTATGAAGAAGATGAGGAAAAACGGAAGATTTCCTCCGGGATGATGATTCCCGAGTATGTCTCCGCTTCGTTGACCAACTACATTTGGGGGGCGGCGATGCCCGCTCATTTGTTTTCCCTCTCCACCGATGCCGGACAGGAAGACCATGTCAGTATGAGCGCCGGGTTAGCGGTGCGGGTGTTGGAAACGCTGCCGCGGCTGAGAGAAGTGCTTGCTATCGAACTGGCGTCTGCTGCTCAAGCCCGTGCCTTGCGAGAAAAACGAAAGGACAAACAAGGGGAATATCACCTCAGCCCTGCCTGCGAACAGGTGATAACAAAAATACGGGAGACGTTCCCGCCGGTAAAAGATGATCGAGTTCTTTCCGACCAGCTCAAGGGGTTGGCTAAGGTTGTCAAGGATGGGGGGCTTGTTCGGTTGGCGTCGGAGACGTTGGCGGAAAAATATCCGAACCCCCAAGAAAGATTCCCTTCTTTCGGGGAATAATCACGTTTTCGGGGGGAGTTAATATGCCGGACAACGACTTGCAGAGAGAAGCCCTCAAAGCTCGCTACACCGAGCCGGGAATAGTAGCCAGTTATCTGGAAGCCGAGTGGGGGGACTTTTTGTACGATGAAACAAAACACTCATGGGGAAAACTGGAACCGTCATGCGAACGGACTCCTTTCCCGGTCAAGCTTCTGGAACATCTATCGGTCGATACGGATTTTTCCGGCACGCTTTTGGACATCGGCGGCGCCACCGGCAGGCTGATTTGGGAATGGGCGAACCGATTCCCAAAGACAAAACGGCTCACCTTGGTGGAACCTTCGCCCGATTTTGCGTCGCTGGCGCGTCGTTTCCTTTTCGGCGAAAAGGGAGACGAGAACCTCCCGCTGGTGGACGAAGCGAAAACGCCGAAGTTCGGCAAACCGTTCCGGCTGCCGTCTCCGATTGACCGAGACAAAGTGGAAATTATCAATGCTCCGTTGGAAGAAGCAACTTTGGATGAGGGCTCGTTTGACGTCGTTTTCTGCTGCAACGTGGTCGATAGGCATCCGGAACCGTCAGCCCTGCTGCAAAAGGCGACCTCTCTCGTTCGACCTTCCGGCATGGTGGTGTTTGCCAGCCCCTTCGATTGGGAGCACGCGTTCACTTCTCCCGACCGCTGGTTTTCGGATTTTTCCGCCGTGCTTGGGAATGAACTGAAAATCATTCACCAGACCGAGATAGTCTACCCCTTCCGCTACCATACGCGGCATATCAGCATTTTCCTCAGCCAGGTCGTAGTCGCTCTCAAGCAAGCCTGAGCAGGGTAGTGCCTCTACTCTTTCGTCACTTTTCCCCTACATTCGCTCCACGCACCCCGCGATTAAATCACGGAGTTTCGGCTCGGTACGGGAAGCGGTGGCGATAACGTCCTCCAACGAAAGCGGGTGCATGTTGTCGGCAAGCCCCATATCGGTGATGATGGAGAAAGCCAAAATGCGATTACGCTGGTGATGAGCCGTAATGACTTCAGGCACGGTCGACATCCCGACGGCGTCAGCACCGAAACCGCGCAACATCCGATATTCCGCCGCCGTCTCGATACAGGGTCCGGTCAAGCCGACGTAAACGCCTTCCTGCAACGGTATCTTGAGTTCCAGGGCGACCTGCTTGGCGAGCTCTTGCAATTTGAAGGTATAAACCTCGTACATATCCGGGAAACGGTCTCCCCAACTGTCGTCGTTCGGTCCGATGAGCGGATTGCCGGGGAAAAAGTTGATGTGGTCTTTGATGAGCATGATATCGCCCGCTTTGAAATTAGGGTTCATCCCACCGGCGGCGTTGGAGACAATCAAGGTCTCGATGCCCAAGGCTTTCATCACCCGTACGGGAAAAGCAATCTGCTGGAACGAGTAGCCTTCGTAATAATGAAACCGCCCCTGCATACAGACGACCGGTTTGCCGCGCAAGTTTCCGAACAACAACCGCCCGGCGTGAGACTCGACCGTCGAAACCGGGAAGTGAGGGATTTTGTCGTAATCGACGGTGCCCACCATTTCAATTCCGTCAACCAGTGACCCCAAGCCGGTACCCAAGATTATCCCGATCGTGGGACGCAGGGAGACCTGTTTGGTTATGTAGTTTACCGCTTCGTCAAGCATCCTGTGGAATTCCTCTACCGTCTGCATGGTCTTTCCTCTCTTTCTTTATAGCAAAACTTTTTTCGAATACGCCTTTCCCAACCGGGAAGTCACCTTTTCCACGCGAGAGGAATATAGAAAAATCCGGGCGGTTCCCGCCATAAAAAAAGACTGGCCGGGAAGGGTAACGTGGCCAGTCTTTATACGTTAGGTGGGAGTAGTGTCAGCTTTTTTCCGCTTTGTCCATTTCTTCTTCGAATTTGGCGACGACGCGGTCGAGTTCTTGCGCCAGCTTTTCGGGACTGATATCCTCTTCAGCCGGGGCCGGTTCCGTCGACTGGTCGATGGAGATAGCGTTATGTTCGGTCGCTTCCTCCGGAGCGTCGGGAGAGAGCGCAATTTTATCGGTATCGTCCGGCGGAGGCGTTTTTTCCATTTCGGGAGTGATAAATCCGTTGGGAATATCTTCCGCCCGTGCCGTGGTTTCCACGATCTGTCCGGGAGCGGGAGGAGCATCCATCGTCGGAGGGCTCGGCTGCTCCTTTATCGGAGGAGGTTCTTTCCGCTGGTATTTTTCCAAAGCGGCGGCGAGCTCCGGATCGACCGGATGTTCCGAACTTGACTGCTCGGAAGCAGCCGCAGCGGGCTCGCTTTCGGAGGGAGTGGCTTCCGGTGCCGGGGTGGGAATGATGTGCTCGACGGCGTTGGCTTCTTCGGTCTTAATCGGTTCGGATTTCGATGGCGGCGTGACAAGAGTTTCCAGCTTTTGACGGCTCACTTCCGTCGAATCGGTCACTTCCAGATCGTTTTTAGCGGAAGGGGCGCTTTCCTCGCGGGCAACTTCGTCGAGGACTTGGAGATGAGAGGTAATCAAGTTGCGAAGCTTGGCAAGGTATGATTTTTTCGCCAGCTCCAGTTTGGCAATTTGGTCTTCGATTTCGCTCACTTTCTTGGCGCGCGAGCCGAGTATGCTTTCCGCTTCCGTCCGAGCGCGGGAGATGATGAGTTCCGCTTCCTTCTTGGCGTTGGCGATGGTCATATCGGCATTACGGCGGGCATCGATGGCGGCGTTTTTGATGGTCTCTTCAAACTGCCGCAGTCCGGCAAGCTGAGTTTTGAGCGACTCATTTTCCATAGAGAGTTTCAGGTTCTCTTGTTTGAGCCCCTCCAATGCAACCGCCACTTTCTCGCGGAAATCATCGACTTCTTCTTTGGCATATCCGCGCATTTGCGAGGCAAACTCGTAATTTCGGATATCGTTCGGTGACAGATCCATACATCACTCTCTTATTTCAAACGTTTTTGTTTTCCTCATCAATCTCATGCTTCGACGGTCGAGAAAGCTCTCCTTTCCGTCAAAGCCAGCTTCAATTATTGTATCGGAGAGTTCTGTAAAAAAATTGAGCAGGAAAATTTAATTTGGCAGGGAAGAAAAAAAAGAGGGAAAACGGACGGTCTCCGTTTTCCCGTACTTGTTCTCTTCAAATTTTCCGAATCGGCGTTACCGGTGCTGGTTGGGTATTGACCCTCCCTGCCCCAATCCGAGAATCGATTGCACCAGCGGATCGTTCCGGTTAATTTTGTACTCCGCAAACATTTCCGCCGCCCGCTTAATATCGGAATAGCGGCGTTGCTGCGAGAGCACCGTAAACAGCTTGCGGAAGGCGTAATTGCTGTTCGGGTTGGCTTTGAAGGCTTTCCAGCTGAGTTGAACCCCTTCATTCACCATCGCAGTGTCGTTCCGGCGGGTGCCCAATTCCACCTTCGCCAAGCCGAGGTCTTGCATGTAGAAAAGATTTTGAGGATTGGAAGCAAGGAAAGAGGTCAACGTATCGTGAAGCTGTTCGAATAAGTGGTCGGCTTTGGCGGTGTCGCCGTCCTTCTCGTAAAGGTCAGCCAACAGGACATACATCTGCCAGTATTCCGGGTACACCTGTATCATCTTCTCGGCTAACTTCTTTGCTTTGTCGATCTGGTTGGTGCGATTGAGCTCGTCGAAGACGCGAACGGCGTTGATGCCCATCCCGATATACACCCCGGTGGCGTTTTCATCGCGGTAGACTTTCGAGTTCTCAAAGCCGCCGAAACGGTACGTGTCCATGTACAAATCATAGCCGCGATCGACGTCGATGAGACGCTCTTTCGGTTCCCGCTCGAGCTTGTACAAAATTCCCACCGCCGTGGCACGGTCGCGCAGTTTGAGCGGCGATTCGGCATACGGCAGGGAACTAAAGTATATGGGATCCTTCCACTTATTTTCCAAAACGATCTCGTCCACCATCATGTCGGCGACCTTGACGATTCTCCCCTCGTACGGTGCCGGTTGGAGATAGGTTCTCCGCTTGCGGGGGCGGTCGTAAAACGGCTTGCGAGGGCGATAGCCAATCATCCCGTTACGAGCTTCGAACGGATACCAAAGAATTTGGTCATCCGTCAGCGAAATGGGGACGTTGTAGCGGTTTTTCATCTGTGCCACATACCAGTCGGTGTTGAGCAAGGAGAGGTTGACCACCCGAACGTCCTTGCGGTAGTCATACACCTCCTGCAGGCACCAGACTGGGAAGGTGTCGTTGTCTCCCGAGGTAAAGAGAATGGTGTTCGGCTCGCAGGTATCGAGAATATTGGCGGCATAATTGTAGGCAATAAAGTTCTTCGAGCGGTCATTGGTGTGATAATTATGCGCCAACGATACGACGGGGAGGAGCACCAAAGCCGAGGTGGCATACACCGCCACCCGTTGCTTGTTGGGGCTTGCTTCCGCCACCTTATCTTTGGCATATTTCATGAGCGCGGAGACTCCTACCCCCATGGCAATACCGAAAAAGACAAAAGCCGGCGTAAAGAAGTAATCCCGGTTTCGCACTTCCAAATAAGCGTCGCCGGTGCGGGGGTCGTATTTGGTCCCGTCGGCGAAGTTCATGTACAAAATGAGCCCCACCGAACAGAGCAAAAGTAAGGTGAGGAAGGGAAGCCCCACCTCCAGTCTTTTTCTTATGAGGGTGAAAATACCGAACACCCCCAAGGCGAAGAAGGGTAAGAAAACCCATCTTCCCGGAGAATACTGCTCCTCGAAATACGACCAGAAGCCCATATGCGGATGCCTGCCGAACTGGTTCGACCAGGCACCGCGGCGATGGAACATCCGGTCAACCATCGAGACTTGCCCGTACTGTTTCCGGTCAAGGTAATTCACGAAGGTATCCCACGAGCGGGAGGGATTATTTTCGTCGATGCGGGGGTTGTGAGCCGAACGAATCCAGATGAACAAGTGTATAGACATCCCCACCGCTCCGATAAGGATAATCGCCAAGCCAGCCCTCCACTGAAGTTGCCAGCCCTTCTTTTCCGAAATTATCGCCAGGACAATCATAAGCCCAAAGATAATCGGCGTGTAATTGAAGTAATCGCCAAAGCCGATCATTACCGTCGAGACCGAGGCAATGGCAAGGGTTATCGCCCAGTTGATTTTCTTGTAGAGAAGAACGAGCATGACCAGAGCGGCGAAAAACGACACCAGGTAGAACAGCGTCGGTCCGCCTCGCCCGTTGGAAAAGAGAATTATCAGCAAAAGTTCGAACATGATAAACCCGTTGAGGATAGTCCAGTCTCGCGTGGTGGCGTTCTTTTTGAGAATAAAGAAGAGCGAACAGACCGGCACGATGAGAAAGACCGTCATGTGGATGCCGATGCCCAACATGGCGAGGTAGAAGAATAAAATCATCGTGCGCGCCGCCGCCATCGTTCCTCGCTCTTCAAAGTAGCGCAACGTCAGCCAGACAAGCATCACTGACAGCGCCAGCGCGATGCCGTACACTTCGGCTTCCACCGAGTTCGACCAGTTGGTCTGCCCGAACGCCACAAAGAACGCTCCGGCAATCCCGCCAACATAGGCGATAAAGCGATTGATACCGGAATCTTTATCCTTGGGGAAGAAGTAGCGCACCAGCCGCACCGTCAGCAAATAGCTGAACAAAGCGGTGAAAGAAGAGGCGATAACGGAAATGTAGTTGACGCGATAGGAGATATCGTCGACAAACGGGATGATGGAAAATATCCTGCCCAGCAAAATAAAAAGCGGCGTCCCGGGCGGGTGAGGAATCCCCAAAATGTACGAGCAGGCGATAAACTCACCGCAATCCCAAAAAGGGATAGAGCGTTGAACGGTGAGAGAATAGACTATAAAAGAAACAAGAGCAACACCTACCGCTATGATGGCGTTGGTTTTATCGAATTCTTTCTTGGGCTGGAACGGTATGTCTGACAAGCTATCCTCCTAAAGCAGCAATGAATCACTCCGATAATTCTCTATAGAAACGGTTATATCAAAATAAAAAAGTACGATAATATAATACCGGTTATAAATATACAAACAATTATTTTACTCGAAAGAGGGATAATCGTTCACCCCCAAATGGAGTATTGCCATGTTTGCCTGGTGCGGTGTCTTGTTTTTTTTGGGTATCTTGGCGTTTCTCGACTCGATTTTCAACATGGGAGAAATTTTCCGTCAGGTTAATTCGGTGCTTTTCATGCTGATCTCGCTGGGTTTGTTGATTCGGACGACCACCAAAATGCGGGAGAGAAAGTTGGAGCAGTATGAAAGCCGGATTTACAGCCTCGAGCGGGAAATACGTAACCTCAAGGAAAGCCAAGAAAAAATAGACAGCTTTTGAGCGGTTGCGCAAAGCAGGGTTCAGGAGGAAATACGCAAGAGCACTTCTCTTCACTCGACAAAGTAACCTTATGTTGCCGCAAGAGTTAGAAAGAGGGACGCCGCTCGGAATCTTTCCCTTTCTCCCCGGTTAAGCTTCCCCTTCCAGTTGCCGGAGTTTTTTGCGGACTTCCGTCACAAACGGATAATTGGGATATTTTTCCAAAATTTCCCGGTAAAGCGCTTTGGCGTGGTCGAGTTCCTTCGGATGAAGGGCTTCCATGTCGGCTTTAATTTTCAACCCAAAGGGAAGATAATAGGAATCGGGGAAATCGCTGATGAGCTTGTCCACGTACTGCTTGGCGTGAGCCGAATCGGCTTGCCGGAGTTCGAGGAGTATCAACTTGTACAAGGCAATGTCCGCCAGCGCCTTGTTGGTATGGTTGACCACCGCCAGAAGCTTCTGCGCTGTCGAATCGGGCATTTTTCGCTCTTCAAAGAAAAGAGCATTCGAATATTCGTACATCAGCTCCGGAGCGTCGCCCGCTTCGTCGAAAATGAGCAGCATCTGGATGGCGTCGTTCACGTAGTAACCACGCGGATAATCCACCAACAACTTCCGGAAAGCGACCTTACTGGAGTCGTATTTCTTCTGGAAAAGCAAGACCAACGCCCGGTAGTATTCCGCCGCTTCTTTCATTTGGTCGTCTAAGCGGCGTTCCAGCAACGTCCCGAAAGCGTCGTACGCCTCGGGGAGTTTTCCCATTCGGAGATAACAAAACGGCTTGGCAAACTGAGCGTTCAGATATCCATAGCCGGAACGATAATGGGTGGTGACCGAGTCAAAGTAGGTCAGCGCTCGAGCGGGTTGGTTTAGATTGTTCAAGCAGATGTCGCCGATGCGATAGAGCGCTTCCGCCTTGTCTTTGACAAAAGGGAAAGAAGCGTAAATACTGTCGTAGACTTTTATCGCCTCGGCATACTTTCCTTGATGCGCCAACGCCTCCGCATACAAGAAAAAAGCTTCCCCGGCGACGGGATGGTCACTCGGATAGTGCTTGAGGATGTAGCTCGCCATCCGGGCGACTTCGGGGTACAACTCCCGCTCCTGGCAGCTTCGCAAATAAAGGAGAAGAGGAGTGCCGGTTCTGCCTTCCAGTGAGTCGCGCATGATAGCAAAGTCGAACGCCCGGTCGAACTGCTCCGTCTTCAGGTAATAGGCGGATAAGATCTTGGCGGCGCGAAGGTTGACGTTCTTCAACGCTTTCTCAAGCAAGATTCGCTCCACCTCTTTTGCCGACTCGGGGTAGTACAAGAACGACAAAATTTTCTTTTCCGCTTCACTGCCGGTTCTGCCCGAGTCACTCAGCACCGCAAAAAACTCTTGAGTGGCGTGGGGGTAGTCGTTGTGCTTGGCAAGTATCTCCCCCCGGTCAAGGGCGAACAAGGTCGAATCGCCGGAACGTTTCCGGGCGGTATCGATAAGTTTGAGAGCCGCCTCTTCGAAGCCGTAGGCAATCATGCTTTGCAAAACCGAGCGGTACGAGGGGACGTTATTGTCTTTGAGAAGCGCCAAAGTGCGGTTATATTCGGCTTGGGCTTCTTCCGGGCGGGATTGACGCGCCAAGATTTCCGCCAACCGAAGACGGTAGATAAAATTTTTGGGATTCTTTTCGACCAGGCGGCGGCTGAGTTCTTCCGCTTTGAGCAGGTAGCCCAATCGACTGTAACAGGTGAAAAGAAGGTTAATCGCCACCGGATGGGTGGGATTTTGCTCATATACCGTTTCCAACAACGCCGCGGCGGCTTCGAAATTTTTCTTGCGAATCAGATCCCGCGCCAAGCGGATTTTCTGATCGGTCTCGCTGAGGTTCACCTGCGTAGGTTGAAGCGACTGCGGATGGGAAATTCGTTTGACTTCCGTCGCTCGGATACTTAAAGGGGTACTCCCTGCCAAGAATGCCACCGAGAGGGCTATGAAGAAAGCAGCACGATTTCTCATTTTTACGGCTCCGGGCTCGGGTTGGGAGTTTGGGCTGGAGCGGATTCCACTTGGAGGAGCGCTTTGAAATACGCTTTGATTTGCTCTTCGTATTGCGGCGGATAGGAATCGCCGAGGAATTTACGGAGCCGGTCTTCCAGGTTCACCTTTTCGTTGAGCAGTTCCGCCGGAAGCGCGGGCGGTACGTAATACGGCTGCTCTTCCGCCGTTTTGGCTTGCCGTTGGTTGGAGAAATCCTTGCGTTGGAGGGAGCGGGTTGCCTGCAACATGCGGGAATAAATCTGGAGCTGCCGCTGGAGGGTTTCCTCTCCGATTTCTCCGTCCGCCAAATCTTCTTCGACTTTTTTCATCTCCTGAGCGATTTCATCCAAGCGCCCCAAGATCTGGCGGGAGTTGCCGAACTCTTCGCTGAGCTGTTGGAGCGATTTCCGTATCCCTTGTTGTTCGGACGCCAGCCGTTTCAATCCCTCGCGGGAGAGCTGCAATTCTTCGTTGTTGGCGCTGCCGGGGTTATTGCAGGATGCCGAGGGGTTGTTGCACTGCTTGGTCTTCTGATTCAGATTGTTCTGTTTGTTGCACAACGACTGCAGCTTGGAAAGTTTCTTGTCGCAGTTGCCGCCTTTGTCGCACTGTTTCTGCTGCTCGAGCGATTCCATCATCCGCAACGCCGAGCGGTTCAAATTGACCATCGCATTTTGCTGATTGCGAATGGCTTCCCTTCCTTTCTTGATGTCGAACCCTTCCTTGGCTTGCTCCATTTGCGAGATGGCGTCGGAAATCAGTTTCTGCAGCTCGGCGGCGATAAACGGCGATTTTTTGCCCAATTCGGAAATCCGGTTTTTCAAGCCGCTGCACGAGGAAATCAAATCCTGCTGGGAGGCGGCAAGTTCCCGGAGCACCACCGACTGCGGGTTGATGGTGGCGGCTTTTTTGAGGAGCTCCTCTTGCTTTCGGGAGAGGTAATTGGCATCGTCAATGGCGCGCTTCATTTCCTTTTCAATTTTTTCCTTGTCGGCTCCTTTCAGAGCGAGAAGCTGCTGCTGCATCTGATCGAGCATCTCCGACAGTTTGGAAAGGGCGACTTTCCCTTCTTTGCTGGCTTGGCTTTTTTGCGAGGAAGAAAGGGCTTTGGACATTTCCGCCATGCTTTCTCCGGCGTCGTTTTTTTCCACCGCCTCACAGAATTTTTGCACTTCCGGCGCCGTCTCCATGGAGGCTTCTTTGGCAAGCTGTTTGATTTGCTCGGTTTCCTTTTTCAAATCTTCCAATGAGGAGCGGAGTTCGTCTTCCGGCTTCGCCAGTTTGGGAAGGCTCTTCTTGGGAGCGGCGGCGGTTTTCTCGTTCATTTCTTTTTGCTGTTGCACCAGTTGTTCGGCTTTGCGTACCATCATTTCGATTTTCTGCTGCAACTGCATCAGCTTCAAAAGCGCCAGGGTACGGTCTAAACGCTCCAGCAGCTCCTTTTGTGACATCTCGAAATCTTGTATCGCCTTTTGGAGCTCGTTCGGGTCCATATTCTTCAACGCTTCCATCAACCGGCGCTGCGCTTCTTTCATCTCCGGGGTCGCCACTTCCTCGAACAGCTTTTGAATTTGGGCGAGCTTTTCCATGATTTCCCGGCTCAAGAGGGAATTCTCCATCAGCTTGTCGACGGATTTTTCCATCTCTCGGGACATCTGCTCGATTTTCTTCACCAACTCGGCGTTTTTGTCGGCGATGGACTCCAGCTCCTTTTGCTGTTGCCACTCCGCCTTGGAGGACATTTTGCTCTCGGCGCGGAGCTTTCGGGCGACGTTCTTCAGTCGTTTTGCCAGCTCTTTCCCTTGCTTGTAGAGTTCTTCGGTTTTGATGATGCGCTGGGTGTTGTCGGCATCCGTTTCGGCGATGATTTCATCCAGCGAAGGGAGGCGCGCCAGATACTGTCGAGAGCGAGTGACTTTGGGACCGGAGATGACATCGTTGTCAGCCACTTCGAAATAGTAAATCACGTAGTCGCCCGGATAGAGGTGAAGCGGTTCCATATCCCAGTTGAATTCGATTTCCCCTTCGGTCTTGATACGGTCGGAAAAATGCAACACCGCCACATGCTCTTCCGAGGATTCCCCGTGGGAAACAACGGTGTATTTCAAAACCAGCGAGGAAAAACCAAAGTCGTCAAAAATGCGAACTTTCAGCGGCAACATCATGTCGTCGTTGAGATTGACGTTGAAACCGGGGCGTAGAACGTCGATGGTCGGGTACTCGTCGGGGACGGCGGTAATGTAATATTCGATGGGATCGGGATTTTGTTCGCCCAGATGGTCGGTCAGCCGGATATGATAGGAGCGGGAAGTTTGCACTCGCAGGGAGGTCTCCGCTTTTTTGTTGGTGACGGCAAGAGGAACCCGGCTGGAATCGTCGAAGATAAGCTCTGCCGTTTCAACCGGCAGGTTGGTTTCGATTTCCATATTGACGCGGCTGCCGACAAGAGCGGAAAACGAACCGTTGTTTTCGTCGATGACCGTCGGAGCCAAGCCGGTGTACTCAGGGTAGAAAATGGAAAGCTTGATACCGGTCACCCGCGGACGATCGACCACGTCGACTTTTTGAATCTCGGTTTTTACTCGTCCCGCTTCAATGTAATAGTCAAACGACCGGGTGATGCGCTTGAGAGTGATAGCCGCAAAAACGGAATCACCGGCGTCGGTAGGGTGATGTTCTTTTTCCCGCAACAGAATGTCGGCATGCTGCCAATTGCCGCCGACCAACCGGTAGTTGATGGTCGCTCGTTTGGGAAGGCGTTCGCCGACAATGGCGGCACCGATGTCGATATCGCGGTATTTGACCCATTCGGTCGAACCCGGCACCGGAATCACCGAATAGCCCAACGGAGGGGCAATTTGGGTGGTCGGATGAGAGTAGACCTCAAACGAATAGCTTATCAAGCCCGGCATGAGAAAGACAATGAGAAACGCCAGCACTCCGGCAACAAGGAAGAACCGTCCTGTTTTCAAAACGGGATGGAAGGAGACCACTTCATTGAAATTGACCAACCCCGCTTCCCGTAACGCTTGTTGTTCGGTCAACGCTATCAGTTCCGACGAATAGCCCGGCGTTTTTTTCATGCGGGCAAATTGGACCGCGGCGATTAACCGCCCTTGGAGAGCCGGATATTTTTCCTCCAGGCGAACCGCTACGGAGTCGACCGTACCGTCAAACAGACGACTAAGGGCAAACTTCCCAAAAAGATACAACCAACTTCCGGCAACCAACACCAGCAACGGAACTTTGACCCACACCGGCAAAATCACCACTCGGGCAAGCAAGGAAAGAGCCAGAAACGTGGCTATCACCACCGTAATCGTAGTCAACAGCCCGGCGGTAAAAAGAATAAGCCGTTGCTTGAAGAGGACACTCTTCAGTCTCTTCAACAACTCCGATTTGGAACGAATCTCACCCATGCCGCTGACTTCCTTTGAAGGAGGTTTTTGCCGCTTTCACACTCTGTTTGCTCTTCACACCGCTTTTCTCTTCAGTTCAAGTAAACCGAAGCATGTCTCTCTTTTCCGAATTTGCGCCGGTGCCTTTCTTTTTGTATCGGCGGTAATCGTTCTGCCGGTAAGGTGAAGGCTCACAAGTTCTTTTCTAATATAACAAGGCGTATGTCAAAAGGTTTACCCCCATCCTAAACGCTTCCAGCCGCTTTTCCGGCGGGTCATGGTGCACTTGCGGATCTTCCCATCCGTCACCGATATCCGACTCTACCAAAAAGTACAAGACCACCCGCCCGTTCAGTATAATGGCGTAGCCGCGCGGAGGTTTCCCGTCGTGCTCGTGAATTTTCGGGGGACCGTTCGGAAAATCATAAAAACAATGGTATATCGGGTGATCGAACGGCAGTTCGACGATCTCCCGTTCAGGGAAAAGCTGTGCCATTTCCTTGCGGAAGGTAGCGTCCATGCCGTAGGAGTCGTTGACGAACAAAAAGCCGCCGCCTGCCAGGTACTGCCGAAGGCGCTCCTTCTCCTCCGTGGAAAACCGAATCACACCGTGACCGGTGGCGAACAGAAAGGGATACTTGAACAGGTCGGCATCCATAATCGTCACTTGCTTCTCGAGCGTATCGACGGGGAAAGCGGTGCTGTCGCGGAGGAAACGCAAGAAGTTCGGAATAGCCGAGCTGCCCCAGTACCAATCACCACCGCCGGAATAGTGAAGCCGGGCGACCTTGATGGCGGAGGGATTCTCCCGCTTTGCCTGCTGTAGTCGGGACTCGTTCCGCAATGACTGCCACGTCACCGGTCCTCGCTGGGCAAGAATCGGGCAAACACTCAGCAGAAACACCGCCGACACCATGAGGGTAAATGCCTTTTTCCGCATACATATAATATACACATGATATCCGGCTTTTGCCGGGAAAAATGCGGTTGGAAGAGAATAATTTCTCTGCACAACCGGCAACACACCTTACGGGTGATTTATTTTGCTTGGACTGCCTCGCAGCTTGCGGCGCACCCTAATGGTGCTTTATCGAGTGGGGCACGGTCTGGTACAGACCTGCTGTTTTCTTCTCTCCGCGGCAGGTCTCTTTCGAGACCTGCCGCTACTATCGTTCAGGCGAAGAGGGTGCGCTTTTCCGCTACCACTTCCAGTCGGCTATGAAGATGTTGGTCTCGTACGGTTTCTTGTTGTTCCGGTTGGAGGCGAAAACGAGCTTGGTTCCGTCGTGACTGAACATGGGGAAGCTATCGAAAGTCGGGTTGGTCGTCACGCGCTCAATCTCGCGAGTTTCTATATCAAGCAAGTAAAGGTCAAAGTTTCGTCCCGTGGGATCGTCCATGTTGGAACTGAAGATGAGATGTTTTCCGTCGGGGTGGAAATAGGGAGCAAAGTTCGCCGCCCCGTTGTCGGTCAGTTGGATAGGCTTGCGGTCATCAAGGTTCATGATGAAAATTTCCAAGTGCGCCGGTCGTATCAAGCCTTCCTTCAACAGCGAGCGGTAGTCTTCCAATTCCTTCCCTTTCGGACGGGACGCTCGCCAGCAAATCCATTTCCCGTCCAAGGAAAAGAAAGCGCCGCCGTCGTAGCCGGGTTCATTGGTGAGCTGTTCCACGTTGCTGCCGTCCGGGTCCATCATGAACAGTTCCAAATCACCGGTACGCACCGAGGTAAATATAATTTTATCTCCTTGGGGAGAGAAGACCGCTTCCGCATCGTAGCCGGGAGAGTTGGTAATATTCACCGGATTGGAGCCGTCGGGATTGGCTTTGAAAATCTCATACGAGTCATACAGCGCCCAGACGTATCCCCGTGAGTGGTCGGGCTTCGGCGGACAGTCGTCACCGGCAAGGTGCGTCGAGGCATAAATAATCGACTTCCCGTCGGGAGCGATAAAAGCACACGTTGTGGCCCCTTTGCCAGAGGAGACCATCCGGACATTGGAACCGTCGGCGTTCATCATGAAAATCGCATCGCACTCGAGGCTGTCGCGCGTCGATTGGAAGATAAGCTGAGAAGCATCAGCGGAGAAATAGGCTTCGGCGTTTTGTCCGTCGAACGTCAATTGCTTGAGATTGGCAAAATGATTCTCGCCGTCGAAAATCGTCGCCTCGGTAGCCGGGCTTCCGGCGGGCGAGGTGTTCTTTTTCTCAACTTTTTTCACACAGCCTCCGGTGAGGGCAACCAGCGATAGTATCACGATAAATTTTTTCATTTCTTCCTCCGGTCGTAAAACTTTGTTTGTTTCCCGCCAAGTAATTTAATTTTTTGGGGTAGTAAACAAAAAGATGGAGAAGATGCAATGAAAAAAGCACTCATAATAATTTTTCCTATCATTCTTTTCATCAACGCCTTGCCAACGGCGGCGGAAAACGAGGACATCTTGGGGAAAATATTGCACGAAGTCGGCTTTACTCGCCAGGACCTCGGCTATATGCCGAAAGGATACTGGAACCGCTTTCCGCTTGACATCCCCCACCGCCTGACGTCGTTCGACGCTCTCTTTGCCGAACCGCTCAAACTGTATGATTATGCGACGGTTATGGCTAACACAGTGGAACTGTATTTAGACCCAACCTATGCCGACACCGCTGCCGATGGGCTCTACAAGCTGGTGTATAACCTTGGCGTGGATAAAAAACGGGGAGGCTTCCGCAGCTATTCGGCAAATTTGCTGCCGCCGCCAACGGGAAAGAAACCGGTGGAAGAAGCGCTGACAAGACTTTACTCCTTGGCAGACAAACAAATAACATACTTTACCTTCGGTTCACGCTCCGATCTGCCGGAAGTGCAACAAGCGATGGAAGAACAAATAAGCAAACTTCCCGACACCGTGCAGACGATTCTGGCGGGATTGATTATCCATCTGACTGAAGCAATCGAGTGGCGAAATCGGGCTTTCCGTCGCTGCAATATGGAAGACATGCAAAAAGCCTTTGCCATCCGCGACCTTGCCAATACGCAGTCCGACGGGACAATATACTACCCCGAATTGGATGATATTGCCGCCACCATCGACTGGGCATCGCTGCACTACGCCGCTTTGAAAGTGGCGGCGGCAGCGGAGCAGGCGGAGAAGGCGCTGCTGCCGCATATAGATGACATTCCCTCGGACTTTGGCGTGGAGATACCGACCCCTTTCGGTAAAATCGCCATGTTTGCCCCCGCCCGCAAGGGAAGCAACCCTCCGCCACTCGAATTGCCGTCCGTGCTGCCTTCTTCCCGCTCCGGCTGGCTGGAATACGATGCCGACAATTCATTGCTCATTCTCGACTTCGGACAAAACATCATTTATCAGGGGACAGCGGGAGCCACCGCTTCCCTGATGAACCCCATCTCGGTCGTCATCGATCTTGGCGGCGATGATTTCTACGGGTACCAACGCCGTCATTACCCCCCCACGAGCGGCGTTGGACTGTTGGGCGTCGGGTTGGTGCTTGACCATGCCGGCAATGACAGCTACAACGGCTCGACTTACGCTCAAGGCGCCGGTTTGTTCGGCGTGGGGATACTGCTTGACCGTGAGGGGAACGATCGCTATACGGCGGAACTGTCGGCGCAAGGCTGCGGCTATTTCGGGATCGGGCTCTGTTTTGACGGTACCGGTGACGATGAGTATTACCTTTACGGCGACGGTCAGGGAATGGGCGGTATCGGCAGTGGCATCGGGGTGTGTGCTTCCTTTGAAGGAAACGACAAATACACCGCCGAGCCGTATGTGGACGTTTACGACCGAGGGGATTATCACAGCAAACACAAGATTAACGGCAACCAGGCGCAAGGGGCAGGCTTCGGCAGGCGCGGCGACGGCTCGGACGGTCACGCCTGGGCGGGCGGTCTGGGCGCCATTATCGATATTTATGGAGATGACCTCTATTACTCGGGAAACTGGAGTTTGGGGACGGCATACTGGTTCAGCACCGGTATTGCGGTCGACCGTTACGGGGACGATACCTACCGTTCCTGCTATTTCACGCAAGGTTCCGGCGCCCATTACTGCAACGGCATTTTATTGGATGAAGAAGGAAACGACACCCATGAGTTGTATGAAACCGCCGGTGCGGGGCTGGGTTTCGGCTGGGATTTCACGAACGCTTTCCTCATCGACAAGGGAGGTGATGACACCTACCGCGCCAAGATAATTTCGATGGGGCTTGCCCAGATTCGCTCCAACGCCTTCTTGATAGATATCGGCGGGAATGACAACTATTATCTCGGAAAGGGCACACCCGGGCTGGGAGAAGCAAGCTATCGGAAAGGGTATCTCCAACCGCGATTGCTTACCGTCTACTTGAGCTATGCCAAGTCGTTCGGCGGCTTTATCGACATCGGCGGCAACGACGGCTACTTTGCTTTCTCGGAAGATGAAACCACAACCCACCCGGTAGCGCAGAACAACCATCTCTGGCTCCAACCGGCGCGGAGCGATTCGCTCTTCGGCGCCGACAATTACGGGGTTGGTATTGACATCGAGGAAGGAACAATTCCCGAATTTTCCCGGTGGGACTATTTCATTCGGAAGAAGTAATAAAAGGAGCACCTTCGACAAAAAGCGTTATCTCGCAGGCGATGAAATTTTTTTCTTGCTCTCGGTCCGGCTTGTTGTTTTTTATTCGGTATGCCACGAAGAGTCAAACAGAGCCGTTCTCTCTTCGCCCCGTTGGCGGAGAACTTCGTCAAGAAACTGGCAGGGAACAACCAACGTTTCCAAAAGAAGCTGCTCAAGTACGGCTCGTGGCTGCTGGGTATCTGGTTTGTCTACTCGTTGCTCGTGGGAACGTTCAGCCTCCCGCGGATTATTCGACTGGAGCTGGAGCAACGGGAGCTGCGCAGCGCCAACCGCTACCTTATCATCGAACTGATTGACGCTACCCGCATCCACCGCATGTTGAAAGACAACCCGAGCTACATCGAGTATGTCGCTCGCACCAAATACCGCATGGTCCGTCCGCAGGAGACGGTCTACCGATTCCGCGGTCAGTAACAATGTCGCTGGAAAAAACGGAAGCTGTTATTCTTACCACCCACAACTGGTCGGAATCTTCCCGAACGGTGGAGCTCTTCACCCGGGATTTCGGAAAGCTCTCGCTCGTTGACAAGGGTGGTCGACGTTTTAAGACGAAACGAGGCAGGCTCATCCCTTTCGCCCGCCTGGAAGTCACCTTCTACAAGTCGGAAAAATCCGCCTCCGGTTATCTTTCCGAAGTAGCGCTGCTCGAACCGTACCCTCTGGAGAAAGACGGGAGCATCGGGCGGTTGGGTTACGCGTCGGCAGCGTGTGAACTGCTGCGCTTTTTACTTTCCGACGAACAACCGCAGCCGGGCTTGTACCGGTTGTTTGTTCGTTTTCTCTCTCTCGTCGAGTCAACCGAGAAACGATTTCTCCCCGGTTTGTTCTTGACCTTCTTTCTCCGTCTCCTGTCTCACCTCGGTTATCATCCCTCACTGGCGCACTGCGTCAACTGCGGGCGACCGGCCGTTTCGGAAGAGGAAGAATCCCCCGAGCAGTTTTTTTTCAGCCCGGAGCGGGGAGGGATTCTCTGTCCCTCTTGCCAAACGGCGGGAGATTACTATATTCCCCTTTCCGACATGACGATAAAACAACTGGTGGCACTGCAGAACGCTTCCCTGGCGGAAGCGGGGCGCTACCCGATAGGATATACGGAAGCGACCATACTGGTAGAGGCGTTGGTAAAATTTGTCAACTTTCAGACGGGGTTGATTTCCCGATTGAAATCGTTGGAGTTTCTCAAGCAGTTGAAACCGACAAACAACAAAGGAAACGAAACGGAATGAGCGCAAAAAAGAACACAAACGATCTCATGGATAAACTGGTCTCCCTGTGCAAACGGCGAGGCTTCATCTTCCCTTCATCCGAAATCTACGGCGGCTTGAACTCTTGCTGGGACTACGGTCCTTTGGGCGCGGAACTCAAACGCAACCTCAAGAACTTCTGGTGGGACGCTATGACCAACCGCCGCGATGACATCGAAGGCTTGGACGCCGCTATCCTCATGCACCCCAAAGTCTGGCACACCTCCGGGCATGTGACGGAATTCAACGATCCGATGGTGGACTGCAAAACCTGCAAAGCCCGTTTTCGCGCCGATAAACTGGCGGAAAGCCGTTGCCCCAAGAAACCGTCCAAAAGCCCCTTGGAATGCGGCGGCGAGTTGACCGAAGCGCGGCAGTTCAACCTGATGTTCAAGACCTTCATGGGACCGGTGGAAGACGACGCCAGCATCGTGTACTTACGCCCGGAAACGGCACAGGGGATTTACGTCAACTTTCTGAATGTCAAAAACTCCTCCCGGCAGAAGATACCTTTCGGCATCGCCCAAATCGGCAAAGCTTTCCGCAATGAAATCACCCCCGGCAATTTCATTTTCCGCACCCGGGAATTCGAGCAAATGGAAATGCAGTATTTTGTCCACCCGTCCGAAGATGGCAAGTGGTTCGAATACTGGCGGGAGCAGCGCTGGCGCTGGTACGAAGAGTTAGGGGTCAATACCGACAAACTGCGCTGGCACCAGCACGGCGAAGACGAGCTGGCACACTACGCCAAAGCCGCCTACGACATCGAGTACGAGTTCCCCTTCGGCTGGCAGGAATTGGAAGGGATTCATAACCGCACCGACTTCGACCTCAGCCGCCACATGGAAGCAACCGGAAAAGATATGCGCTACGGCGACGAGCGGTTCCCCGAAAAGTTCATCCCCTACATTATCGAGACTTCCGCCGGGTGCGACCGCACTTTGCTGACGCTGTTGGTCGACGGATACGACGAGATGGAGATAAAAGGAGAGAAGCGGGTGTTCCTCCGCCTGTCGCCCAAAATCGCCCCCATCAAAGTCGCCGTTTTCCCGTTGGTGAAAAAAGACGGAATGCCGGAGTATGCCGAAAAAGTTTACCACGAACTGAAAAAACGTTTCAAGACTTTTTACGATGTCTCCGGCGCCATCGGGCGGCGCTATGCCCGGATGGACGAAGCGGGCTGTCCCTTCTGCGTGACCATTGACGGGCAGACATTACAAGATGAGACCATGACGGTGCGGGAACGCGACTCCATGGAGCAAACCCGAATGAAGACCCCGCAACTGATTGAGTTCCTGGAAGAAAAGATCTTCGGATAAGAAACGGGCGGGAAGAATCTTCCCGCCTGTCACCCCACGCTGTTCTTTTCGAAAAGGAAGCGTTTCCGCTTAATTCCAATCGGTCTTGATATTGACAAACAAAGTTTTGTTGTCGCGCCATACGAAGAAAATCACTTCTCGAGGCTTCTGCTCAAGAACCGCGGTAATCTGGGTTTTGAACTCATCAATGGACGTCACGGGGACATTACCGATCCGCTGAATGACGTCACCCAACTGGAGCCCGCCGACTTCCGCCAACCCGCCCTGTTTGAGTTCCGTTACCACCACTCCTTTGAACGTCTCCGGGTCGAGATTGTGGAACAGGTAATCGGCGAAAACCAAGTTGCGGACTTTGAATTCCAATTCCTTCACGTCGTACGAGGGTGCGTCCGCTGCCGCCAGCGGCGCTTTCTCAAGCGTGGCAATCATCTTGAGGGTATCGACCTTTGAATCCGTTCGCCGGAGCACGGAAAGTTCAATAGCGGCGCCGGGCCCGAAATCGGCAATAAACCGCTGGAAAATGGGCAACTCCTCGTCCTTGTCCACTTCCACCGGCTGACCGTTGACTTCATAGATGATGTCGCCTACTTCCAGTCCGGCTTTCTGAGCGGGAGAATTGGGCACCACGTCGTTGACGATAATGCCGGAAGAAACATCCAACTGCCAGAAGTTCGCAATCTCCGGAGTAAGCGCTTGAAGGGTAATCCCCAGCCAGCCGCGATCCGGCTGCCCTTTCTTGGGCGGATCGGCAATCAACTTTTCCAACCGCTCCCCGACAATCACTCCCAACATCGGAAAGCCGGTCTGACTGAGCGACTCCAACATGCCGGTCAAATCGGCATCGGCTTGGGATGGGTCTTGAAGCGTGCCCAGTACTCCGACCGGTTCGAGGTTTTCATCGAAAATGACCGAGGTCATCTGAATCGGAGAAAAACCGACCACCAGCGGAAAAAACTCCGGCGATTCGATAACCGCAGAGACCATCCCGACATCCGCCGCCAGGGAAGGGGTGACAAACTCCGGGAGCAACATATACACCGCTAGCCACTCCCCCACCCGAAACTCTTTCCGATTGCTGAAGCTGATAGGGGTAAACCGCACCGAATCGGGGTTGACAATTTTGGCGAAACCGAGCTGGGTGTAGCGATCAAGTCCGATATACTCGGCATCGTACGTTTTCCCGTCCAAGGTCTTGACTTCTATTTTGGTCGGTGTGGTCTTAATGGTAAAAGGGGCAAAGGCAGTCAAGGAGTTTTCACTCAACGCCGAGCCGTTGAACATCACCAACCCGTCATCGGTGACGATGGTGCCCAAGTACCGGTCTTGCTGGTCGCTGGTGTGAATGCCGAAGGAGACTTCCACTTTCATTTCCACAATCACCGTGTACTGCCGCACCTGCCGGTTGAGTCGGTCAAAGTCAAAACTTTGGGCGGAGACCGTCGGAGCAGGTCCGAAAGCCAGTATGCCGATGACCGCTCCCAGCAAACATATGATTCCGGAGGCGATGTTATTTCTCTTCATCTGAAAGCTCCCTGTCTGTCTTATCGATTTTCAAGTAGATAAAACGAATCGCTCCCCCTCGCTTCACCGTCAGCAGGATACCTTCTTTACCGTCTTGGGTCAAAGAAGTATAGCGATTGATAAAATCACCCAGCCCGATTACTTTTTCTTCGTTCACCGCGATGATAACGTCATCGGGACGCAGCCCGCCTTCCTCGGCGGCACCGGCTTGTTTGACGCCGACGACGAACACCCCCAAGGTATCCTCCAACTTGTTCTCTATCTGCATTTGCTGGGTGATGGCTTTGACGGTGCATCCCCATTCCTTGCATTCGAAATCTTCTCCCTGCAACTCGCCGAGCTCTTTGGTCGTCACGCTGAACTCATACGTCTGTTCGTTGCGAAGAACTTTCAATTTTATCTCCGTCCCCGGCTTGTGCTTGGCAATCATATCGTAGAACGCCGGCAGTTCTTCTACAAACCGCGCCGATACCGGCGTCCCGTCGACCTCCAGGATGATGTCGCCCGCTTTCAAAAAGCCCTCCTCCGCCGGAGAACCGGGATCAATCGATGAAATCAACACCCCCGCGCCGCGGTTGGTGCCGAAATACTCTTCCAGCTCTTGCAAGGCTTGACAATGCAACCCTATCCAACTGCGGGTAACTTTCCCTTCGGTCAGGATGGCATGAACCACTTCTTTGACGATATTGACGGGAATGGCGAATCCCAGGTTGTTCGCCAAAAAGGTCGCCCGCGAATTTATGCCGATGACTTTGCCCGACAGATCCACCAACGGCCCGCCGGAGTTGCCGGGATTGATGGCGGCATCGGTCTGAATCCACAGGTTGTACCGTCCGGTGCGCTCGCCGGAAGGCAGACGGACATCGGGGCTGAAGTATCGGTCTTTGGTGGAAATCACTCCTGCCGACAAGGAACGCGATAACGACAACGGCGACCCCATCGCCAAGACGTACTGCCCTACTTGGAGAGAATCGGAATCGCCGAATTCCGCCACCGGCACCTGGTGGGGGTACTCCTCCAGATTCAGCTTGATAACGGCGATGTCCGTCATGGGATCGCCGCCGACCAGCTCCGCCGTCACCTGCTCTTTGTCGTACAAGGTGCAAATTATTCGCTCCGCTTTCCCCGCGACATGATAGTTGGTCACCACGTATCCCTCGGGATGAAAGATAACTCCGGAGCCGACCACCGCTTTCTTCTCCAGCTCACCGGTATTGTAATTCTTTATGACCGGCTGGATATGCACCAACGCCGGCATCACTTTGTCTCGAGCGGAATATATTCTTTCCTGCGGAACGACATCGGGAATCCCTGCGTTGAGAGTCGCCCACGCGACCGTTACGAAAACAAATACCAATCTATACACGTTATATTCTTTCTCCTTCGTCTCGTGCCGAGTATGTTCCTTATAACACCGTCGTTTTTGTGGAGTTCGCCCTACTCGGTCTTTTTCGGGCTCCGTCTCCCCGACGCTTTGAGTATACGCTTATGTCATACCTATCGGCAACTATTTAATTTCATCTCAGCACTCAAAAAGAACACACCCTACGGGTGTTTTGCTTCTTGGGAGTAAAAACGGTAGAGGAAAGTTCTCAGCCCCGAAGAAAAGGAATCGGCGTCATTTTTGTTAGGGTTCAAAAAGAGAAATCGATATATTGCAGTTGAGAAGAAACGAGTAAAGAGAGAAATGCCGAAGATTACGCCATTTGAATCACACCCCAACCGGTACGAAGAATGGTTCGTACGAAACGCCGCCGCTTATCAATCGGAACTTGAAGCGGTAAAAGAAGTCCTTCCCCCATCGGGGGACGGTATCGAAATCGGTGTCGGCACCGGCCGGTTTGCGGTGCCGTTGGGAGTGCGTATCGGCATCGAACCTTCCCCGGCAATGGGGAAAATCGCCGCCTCCCGCGGCATTGAAGTTCTCCGCGGCATTGCCGAACGGCTGCCGATAGCCGACGCTTCTTTCGATTTCGCTCTCATGGTCACGACGATATGCTTTGTCGACGACGTTGAGGCTTCTTTCCGGGAAGCGGCGCGCATCCTCAAACCGCAAGGGGTTATTATCGTCGGCTTTGTCGATAAAAACAGCCCGTTAGGGAGAAAATACCAACAGCGGAAAGACGAAAGCCTCTTCTACCGGGAGGCAACCTTTTACTCCGTCGAGGAGGTTGTTGCGGCACTTCGAAAAGCAGGCTTCGGTGAGTTTGCTTTTACCCAAACCCTTTTCAAAGAACCGGAAGAGATTGCCCAACCGGAGTCGGTGCACAGTGGGTACGGCAAGGGAGCGTTCGTCGTCATCCGAGCCGTCAAAAGTTGACACCCGGCGGGGGTTTTCTCCCGACGGTTAAACGATTCCCTCGGCGGCGCAGTGGTAAATCTTTCCCGACCGAAGCTTGCAAGGAAAAATCGGAAATAATTCCTTCTGACCGGCGAATTTTGTAAAACCAACTCCTTTTTCGGTCGATATAACAAGAGTATGAAAAGAGTTACCAGAAAAACCGGGTATCTGGCAGGCGCGCTGCTTCTTGCGGCGCTGACGTTAAGCCAATTGGCGTGTGACGGTTCCTCGACCTTGAACCCGCCGAAGACCAAGAACACCTACGACTTGTACGGCACTCTCGTGAAAGATCCCAACCTCGACTCGGCACGAGTGCTCATCACCTTGTTGAAGAATGATACCGCTTACGGAGAAGCCGCCATAAAAATCGGCGGTGATTCTCTCGGGTATTCCGCAAGCGCCGGACGGTATGTCGGGTCATTCGCCGCCTCCGAGTACCCGACCGGAAGTTACCTCATCGAAGTGCGGGACTCGAGCGTTCTTTTCGACACGTTGTTTACCCTTGTGCCGGGTGATGTCAATATCACGTCGGTGGCTCCCCCCAACCGCATAAAGACGACCGCCGATGACGTCAAACTGACCTGGACGGCGTCGGCGAACTCGGAAGGATACGTCATCGCCGCGGTCAAACGGGAGAACGCATACACCGGCGACGGTTACGCCGAATTTGTCGAATCACAAGTCACGCTGGGCACGTTTCCCAACGACGCCTTCTCTTTTGCCAACGGCGATCCCGATACCGGCTGGTACTACGTATATGTCTACTCATACACCGAGAACCCGTATGTAAATTATTCGAACCAACTTCTGCCCACCGTCTTTACCACCTTCCCCATCGACACCGCCACCTTCTCCGGCTTGACCGGCAACTTTGGAAGCATCGTCGTATCACCATACGACTCGGTTCATGTCGTCGTCCAATAAGACGCCAAGAAGAGCTCTTTCCTTTTTTGGTTGCTCACCCGGCAAGCCCCGTTTACTTTTTCGACTATGAGTAACCGCGAAGAACTTATCCGCCAACTTTCCCGCCTGGGAACCGAACAGATGAACCCGAACACCGTCGACATCGATCGGCTGCCTCCGCTGGAGATTGTTCGCAAAATCAACGAGGAGGACAAAAAAGTCGCCGGGGTGGTGGAAAAGGCTCTTCCCTCCATCGCCAAAGCGGCGGAAATCTTCGCAGAAACGCTTCGCAGCGGCGGCAGGGTATTTTACATCGGCGCCGGTACGTCGGGCAGGTTAGGGGTGCTCGACGCCGCGGAGTGCCCGCCGACCTTTCACACCGAGCCGGAGCAAATCATCGGCGTCATCGCCGGGGGATATCAGACGCTGGTGCTCTCGCAGGAAGGAATCGAAGACGACACCGACGCCGCTGTCCAAGATTTGAAAAGTCACAACCTCTCCCCCAACGACTTCCTCATCGGTTTGGCAGCCTCCACCCGCACGCCGTATACCGTGGCAGGGCTGGAGTACGCTCACTCCATCGGAGCGAAAACCGCCTTTATCTTTTGCAATAAAACAGACTCCATTCCTTCGTGGCTGGATGTTGCTATCTCCCTGCCGGTCGGAGCCGAAGTCATCACCGGCTCGACCCGAATGAAATCCGCCACAGCACAAAAGATGACGCTGAACATGATTTCCACCACCGCCATGGTGCTGCTTGGAAAGACTTACGGCAACCTCATGGTCGATCTGCAAGCGTGGTCGGAGAAGCTCACCGCCCGCGCCAACAAAATTTTGATGGATTTGTTCGCTCTCTCGTACGAAGACGCCGCCCGTCTTCTGGAAGAAGCAGGCGGGTCGGTGAAAACGGCAATCGTCATGCACAAGTTTCAATGCTCTCGAAAAGAAGCCCAAGAAAAACTGCGTGCCGCCGAGGGATTCATCTCCCGTTGCAAATAGAAATAAGTAAGAAAGGTCTCAAAAGAGTCATGTGTAGATACCGTCTTAAGAGTCAAGGTTTCGTTTAGGTCAGATCTCGAAG
>CAZAZQ010000009.1:0-33911 GCA_964489705.1 uncultured Ignavibacteriales bacterium | reverse complement strand
TCATGTGTAGATACCGTCTTAAGAGTCAAGGTTTCGTTTAGGTCAGATCTCGAAGAGACCTGATGAAACAGAAATATCAAAAGCGGCAGGTCTGTTCCAGACCATGCCCTACCAGGACAATGCGAAGAATCCGCACTGGCTTTCCCTACGGGTTCTCCATTGCGAGAGAATAAATCACCCTTAGGGTGTCGGGAAAGATTCCCGACCGCGCGCACCCTCGGGTGTATTAGTACCTGCTATTTTGGGTGCCCCACCGCTTGCGGTGGGTTATCATAGCGCTAGTCACGTGTAGGCAGGTCTCGAAGAGACCTGATGAAACAGAAATATCAAAAGCGGCGGGTCTGTTCCAGACCATGCCCGACGGGTCTTCTGGATGTCTAACGAATTATCAACAATCGGGAAACTACTCGAACGACTCCACTTCCCTGCCCTTGGAGCGTACTACCGAAATGACCCCTTTGACCTTGCGAACTTTTTCCATGATTCGTTTCAAATGCGACAAGCTGGAGACTTCCACCACAAATCTCCCCACAGCGGTCGTATCCCGCGCGTACATCTCCGCCGCTCGGACGTTGGTATCGGCATCGGCAACGGCTTGGGTCAAATCGCGGAGCATGTTTTTTCTGTCTTCCACCACGATTTCCAACTGCACGACGAACGACTGTCCCTTGGGCGTGTCCCAACTGACGTCGACCTTGCGCTCCGGGAAGCGCTCCTGCAAATCGAGCGCCACCGAGCAATCGGCGCGGTGCACCGTCACTCCCCGCCCCCGGGTGATAAAACCGACGATGTCTTCGCCGGGAATCGGCTGGCAGCAACCGGCATAGCGAAACATCATGTTGTCCAAACCGTGCACCCGGATCCCTTTGGCGCGGCGGATCCGATCGATAACCTTGCTGACAATACCGACCTCATGCTTCTCTTCCGCCGGAGCAATCAGAGCAATCAACGAGCGCGGCGATAAATCTCCGTTCCCAATGGCGGCAAAAAGGTCTTTCACCGTCTTTTTGTTCAACTGCTCCGCGTATCCTTGCAAGGTCTCTTCATCCGGCATCTTGAGATGCAACTCGCGAAGCTTACGGGTGATGATTTCCTGTCCCAACTCCACCGCTTGATCGAACCCGGCTTGCTTCAACCAGCGGCGGATTTTCGCCCGCGCCGCCGAGGTCTTGACGATTTTCAGCCAGTCGTGAGAAGGGGTTCGGTTCGGGTTGGTCAGAATCTCCACCGTATCGCCGGTGCGCAACTCCGAAGAAAGCGGCTGGAGACGGTTGTTAATTTTGGCCCCGGCGCAGTGAATGCCGATTTCAGTATGAATCTGAAAAGCAAAATCCAGCGGGGTGGCGCCTTTGGGTAGATGTACCAGCTTGCCTTTGGGAGTGAAGACGAAAATATCCTCCGAGTAGAGGTCGATTTTGAGATACTCGAGGAAGTCGGACGGGTTGGTCATATCCTTCTGCCACTCCAATACGTCCCGCAGCCAGACCATCTGCCGGTCGGATTTGCTCATCTCTTGCCGCCCTTCTTTGTAGAGCCAATGGGCGGCGATGCCGTTTTCGGCGATGTAGTGCATTTCATGGGTGCGGATTTGAATCTCCACCATCTTGTTTTCAGGACCGAAAACGGTGGTATGCAAAGAACGGTAACCGTTAGGCTTGGGATTGGCGATATAATCATGGAACCGCCCGGCGACCGGTTTCCACATCGAGTGCAAAACCCCCAAGGTGTGGTAGCACTCCCGCGTCGTATGAACTATCACCCGAATGGCGAACAGGTCGTAAATCTTCTCGAACGGAACTTTGCGAACCTTAATTTTGCGGTAAATGGAATCCAAATGCTTTGCCCGCCCGTACACCTCCGCCGTAATCCCGTTTTTCTTCAGCTCTTTTTTGAGCGGTTGGACAACCTTCTCGATGTAGGCTTCCCGCTCTTCCTTCCTCTCCTTGATACGCTGGACAAGATCAAAATAGACTTCCGGCTCCAAATATTTGAGGCAAAGGTCTTCCAACTCCATCTTGATTTTATGAATCCCGAAACGATGCGCCAGCGGACTGTAGACCTCCCGGGTTTCCAAGGCGATGCGCCGTCGCTTTTCCGGCGGGAGATGCTCAAGGGTGCGCATGTTGTGGAGGCGATCGGCTAATTTGATAAGAATCACTCGAATATCCCGCGCCATTGTCAACAGCATCTTGCGGAAATACTCGGCTTGCTGCTCTTCGCGGGAAGCATAGCGCACCGACCCCAGTTTCGTGACCCCATCGACAAGCTCGGCGATTTCATCCCCGAAATTCTCTCGGACATCTTCAATCGTCGCCGGAGTATCTTCGACAACATCATGAATCAACCCCGCCGCAATGGTGGTGGAGTCCATGTGCTGTTCGGCTAAGATAAACGCCACTTCAAGACAATGCTCCACAAACGGCTCACCGGACTGGCGTTTCTGTCCGGCGTGGGCTTTGTCGGAAAACTCGTACGCTTTCCGAATCAAGGGAATATCGATATTCGCATTGTATGACTCAATGCGTATGATAAACTCAGCCAAGTTCATCAGGCACTGCTACCCACACTCAACGTTTGAAACAACGACACCACTTCTTCCGCTACCTGCTCCACCGGGATGGTGTCCATACAGGTGCACTGCTTGGGGAGACAATGACACTCACGCGCCGGTTGCAGGACGCGGTGGTTCTCTCCCAGCGGTCCCCAGCGCTGGGGTGACATAACCGCCTTGCCGGCATACAAACCGACCACTTTCGTCCCGACCGCCGCCGCCACGTGCAAAGGACCGGTGGAATTCGCTACCACCACCGTCGCCAGCGACAAAACCGCCGCCAGGGTGCGCAGGTCGGTCTCGCCTGTAATCTTCGTCACCGGAATCCCCAACTTGGTACTGATGGCGTCTATCATCTCTCCTTCCCGCTCCGAACCGGAAATGACGACTTGCAAACCGGCGCGGGTCAGCTCATCGTAGAGAAGAATGAACCGCTCGACGGGCCACCGCTCGGCGGAACCGCCGGAGCCGGGATGCAAGACAACAAACTTATCGGTAATCCCGGCTTTCCCGATAATCCGACGGGCGAAGTCGATTTCTTTCTGGCAGAGATAGACGTGGGGAACGGTCACGGTGGCACCATCCTTGAAAAACTGGAGGAAGTCCAGATTGTATTCGTACTCATGCTTCAAATTCGCCTTGCGGCTGTGAAACAGATGATGATTGAAAAATACGGAATGAAACCGCCCTGCCGTCCCGATACGAATCGGAATTTTCGCCTTGTGGTACAACTGGCTTATCCGCCGCTCGGGAAAGAGCACCACGACGATATCGTATTTCCGCTCGATGATGCGACGGAGTAAATCTTTCTTGTACGGTTTGTCTATGGCAAGTTGGTCGTTTTGCACCCGAAAGATATAGTCGATATTTTCGTTGTTTTCCAAAATAGGGGAGGCATACAGCGACGCCATTACTTCGATTTGACAGTCGGGGTAGCGCTGTTTCAAGGTTTCCACAAACGGCAGCGCCAGAATCAAATCGCCCAATCGGTCGCTCCGGCTGACTAAAATCCGGCTGCCGGGTTTTACATCCAAAGGTTTCGGCATAAACTATTTTCCATCTTCTGTTGTCTTTGTCTTTTCCAGATGCCGCAATTTAGCATACTTTACCAATACCGCAATAGACGACATCACCGAAATAATAAATCCTTCCCACCCGTCTCGAAAGCCTTGTTTGGAAAGGTAGTGTTTAATAAAAGCAATCGGCGGACGGATGACAATATCGAACCAGCGGGCTTTTTTCCCGCGGCGGAAAGCTTCTTCCGCTCCCAAGGTGGTGTAGCGGTTGAATTTTTCAAGGTAGAGTTCAAGACTGGGATAGCTGTAGTGAAGCAGTTCCCCGCGCAACAGACCTGTTTGCCCCTCTACAATGACTTTCTCGTGCACGACGGCTTCATTGAAGTTCCCTTTTTCCTTGCGAAACAACCGCAAGACCCGATCGGGATACCACCCGCTGTAGCGAATCCATCGCCCCAGAAAATTTGTCCGGCGGTTCAGATAGTACCCTGCCGGCGAGGAAGAATCGGTAACCACTTGCCGGATTTCTTCTGCCAGCTCGGGCGAGACCACCTCGTCGGCATCGAGAGAAAGAATCCATTCCCCCCGGGCTTTTTCAACGCCGAAGTGCTTGGCATGGCCGTATCCCTGCCACGGAGGAGAAAAAATCTTGGCACCGTACTCCCGAGCAATCTCTCGGGTGTTGTCGGTCGACTCGCTGTCGATGAGGATAATCTCATCAGCCCATGAGACCGACTCCAAGCACCGCCGGATGTTGTCCTCCTCGTTCTTGGTAATAATCACCACCGAAAGCATGTCAAGAGCTCACTAAGCAATGGCGGGCAACGACCTCAAGATAGGTCTGGTACACGTCGTCGACCGAAATGTCAAAGATATTGTCGTCATTGCCGGAGACCACCGCCCCGATTTCCTGCCCGTAGGGACGCCAGAGCAAGAAATTTTTCATAAACCGGCTGTAGAGTCCTACCACCGGCACCTGCAACGCTCGGGCGATGTGCACCAAGGAGGTGTCGGGACTGATGAGCACGTCGAGCTTGCTTATCACGGCGCTTGCCTCCATCAGGCTCAGTTTGTCCGGGATGAGAAACACCCGGTCGGGGAATTTTTCTTTCAGCCGTCGGGCTCGCTGTCGGTCTTTGCCGATGGCAAACAAAACAACAATTTGATTGGGGCGAAAAGAAACCAACCGCTCGACTAAAGCGGCAGACTTTTCCTCCGCCCATATCCGCGTCGGTGAACCGGCGGACAGATTGTAGCCGGTCAGCAAAACCGGCGAGGCGCCGTTTGTCAGCGAAGCGATAAAGCGCTCCGCTTTGGCGTATGCTTCGGGACTGATATAGGGAGGAGCGAAGCCGGAGAGAGAGTCGGTTTCGATACCGAAAGCATGGAGCACTTTCAACGTGTTCTCGATAATATGCCCGGTGTTGCCGCGGCGATGGTCGTAATTAAAATCGTAGTATTCGCGAAATTTCACTTTCCCCACCCCGATGCGCGGCTTGCCGGGAGCCGTCAATTGGGAAAGAAACAACGCCGTCACCGAATCGTCGCAAATCATATCGACCACGCAGTCGAACTTTTCCTTCCGAATTGCCGCTACCTCTTTGATGTCCTTCCAGAGGTTTTTCCGGTAAAGGTATATCTTGTCGAAGCGGGGGTCGTCCCGAATGATGGCGAGATTTTTCGGAGATGCAAGGATGGAAATTTTCAGGTGCGGGAAGTGCTTTTTCAAACCGTCGAAAACCGGAAAAGAAATGACCATATCCCCTATCTTTTCCGGGCGCAAGAACAAGACCTTACGCAAGGCGGTTCCGTCCAGGGGGGCAAATTCCCGCTGTTTCCGTTTCAAGAACGGTTTGCACATTCCGAAAAAGAACGCCTTGAAGGCATGTTCGACCGGCTTGAGTCTATCCATACTGTTTCATCCGGGCAAGCATGTTCGTCAAATACCGCTCTACGCGGTCAACCATCACGTCGATGCGAAACTCTTCCCGCCAGCGGCGATGCCCCGCCGCCCCGAGAGTCTCCCGCAAAGAAGGATCTTCCAGCAGGCGGATGACAGCTTCGGCAATCGCTTCGCTCTGCCGCGGCTCCACCAACACCGCCGTTTCCTCTTCCCGCACCACTTCCGGGATTCCTCCTACCCGACTGGCGACAATAGGAAGACCGGCGCGCATCCCTTCCAAAAGCGCAATGCCGAACGGCTCCTCGATAGAGGGATGAATCATCATATCCGCCCCTGCCAGAATGGCGTCGACATCCTCCCGCATCCCCGCCAAAAGGAAATGCCTCTCCAGACCAAAGCGGGCAATCATGGCTTCGAGTTCGCCCCGTAAAGGTCCGTCACCAAGCAGCAAAAACACCACCCGGGGAAAGGCTGCGGTAATGCGCCGAGCGGCGTCAATCAAACATCGGTGCCCTTTTTGTTCGACAAACCGCCCCACCGTCACGGCAACGACCGTATCTTCTGGTATTGCAAACTTCTCCCGCACCGCCGCCACCGCTTCTTTAGTCGGGCGAGTGTAGCCGCGGTCGGCAATGCCGATGGGGATAACGTCCACCAGCGATTCCTCCACGTAGCGGGAGCGGGTGATTTGCTTTTTCAGAGCGTGGGAAGGAACTATCACGCCGTCAATCAAGCGCGGTGTCAAAAAACGATGGATAGGATTGTCCTTGGTAATATCCAACCCGACCGACCAGACCACGCGCGGTTTGCCTTCCCACCGGGCGGCTAATCCGCCGAGACGGACATCCTTGTTGAAATTGACCACCACTATTTCAATGTTGTTGGCAGCGAAAAACTTCCGCAAGGTGGCAATCGTCAGGGGATTGAAGTCGCCGGAAATATCAAGCGGCAAGAGACGAACCGCTTCGCTGGTGGCGGCGACTCGTCGCAAGTATTCGGAGCCGCGGCGTCCCGCAATCGTGACGTTATGCTGCCGTTGCGCCAAGCCGACTGCCGCCAGTCGAACCCACTCCTCCATACCGCCGTAGGTCTCTTTCTCGATAGAATTGAGAAAAAGGACGTTCATGATTTCCCCCCAAATTGCATGAGGTACAACCGACGATAAAGTCCTTCCCGCTTCAAGAGCTCCTCGTGCTTCCCGCTCTCGACAATCCGTCCTTGGTCGATAACGAGGATGCGGTCGGCGTTTTGAATAGTGGAAAGGCGATGCGCCACCACGAGGGTCGTCCGGTTGGTCATTAAGCGGTCGATGGCTTCCTGCACCAGCTTTTCGGATTCCGTATCCAACGCCGAGGTCGCTTCATCGAAAATGAGAATGGGCGGGTTTTTCAACAGCGCCCGGGCGATGGCAAGACGTTGGCGCTGCCCTCCCGAGAGCATCACCCCGCGGTTGCCGACTACCGTATCGTATCCCTGCGGCATGTCGGCAATGAAACGATGCGCGTTCGCCATCCTCGCCGCCTCGATAACTTTTTCTGCAGACACCCCGTTCAAACCGTAAGCGATATTATTGCGGATGGTGTCGTTGAACAGGAAGGTCTCCTGGGTGACGATGCCCATGAGGCTGCGCAACGACTGCAACGAGAGAGTGCGAATGTCGTAGCCGTCGATGGTAATGACGCCCTCCTGCGGGTCATAAAAGCGCGGCAGCAGGTCAAGCAAGGTCGATTTCCCCGCTCCCGACGGTCCCACGATAGCGACGACCTCACCGCACTTGACTTCGAAGCAAATATCATCCAGCACCCGCTCCGAGCCGTTGTAGCTGAAGGAGACATGGTCGTACACGATGCCGTCGGTAAAGCGAGTGAGGTGGTGTGCCTTGGGCGGGTCGGTGACTTTTTCGTCGGTATCCAGCACAGAGAAAATCCTTTCCGCCGCCGCCATCCCTTCCTGGAGCTTGATATGCACCTGGCTGAGCGACTTGACCGGCTTAATCATGGAAAACATCGCCAAGATAAACGTCATGAAATCCCCGGCGTCCAGCTCACCGGTACCGGCGATAATCCGTGTGCCGGCAAACAAAAGGATAATCACCCCCGCCACCGTTGCCAAAATATCGTTTATCGGCGACGCCAAGTGACGAATACGGGTCATCCGCAAGAGAGAGCGGAAATATTCCTTGGTCGCCTGGAAAAATTTCTGTGTCTCGAACTTTTCCATTGAGAAGGCTTTGACGATTCGGATGTTGCTGATTGATTCTTCCAGCACCGAGTTGACATCCGCCATCCGCATCTGAGAGCGCTCCGAGTATTTGCGCAGCTTCTTGCCGGTGAACCAAATAAAGCCGAACACCACCGGCATCACCACCATCGAGAGAAGAGTCAATTTCCAGCTCAAGATGATGAGAAAGGTAAAAAAGACAATCAACAATATCGAGTCGGTCACCAGACGATTGAAACCGATATCGATAGACTCGTTGAGCACCACCACGTCATTGGTCACCCGCGAGATGATTTCGCCGGTGCGCCGCCGGTGAAAATAGTCCAGCGAAAGCCGCTGGTACTTTTCAAACAAGCGATCGCGAAAATGGCGAATTATCGACTGCTGGACATATGCCATGAAAAACCCCTGCAGGTAGAGAAAGAGGTTTTTGGCAATAGTAATGAAAAGAATAAGCCAGCAAAAATTGACCAGCGTCTCTTTCCGGCTTTCCGCCTCCACCAGCGAGTTGACAAAGTCTTTCAGCTTCTTTTTGAGACTGTCGACCGAGCCTGAAAGCTGCTTGACCGATCCAACCAACGCCTTCGACGAAGTGGCAAGGGTATCGGCGGACTGTTGAACGCTCGTAGTTGGAGACGAAAGAGACGACGGACTGTCGGCTTGGAAAAGGGTAATCATCAGCGGACCCACCATCCAGACCAACAAGCCGGAAAGCACGGCATGAAACGCCGCTGAGAGGGACGCCGTCAGAAGCTGCTTCCAATGAGGCGCCAAAACCGAAAATGTCCGCCGGTACAAATGCTTCATATATCTGCGTTCTTATCTCTTCCGAAAAAACTTGTTCCAATATTCCCTTTTACCCGCTGCCCGATGTGCTCACTGCCCGAAGAAAGAGGCTTGGTAACATCGGCTTCGCAGGTAAACACAAAATATCACCATTTCCCCCGTATAAGTCAACCTATCAGGCATTTTCCCTTACGGGGAAATACGGATAACGTCTTCGGGAAGTCGGAGCGAAAACCGGGAGAGCGGCACGCGGGCGTTTTTCTTGAAGGTGCGGCGGGTTGCTTTGAACTTCAGACCTTCCCCGTCATCAAAACGAAACCCCTGCACCAGCCAATTCCCCTTCTTTTGAACATACGTAATCTCTATCCGCCACGGGCAGGTGAGAAACGTCAACTCATACGTCAAACGACGGGGGCGGCTGTCGACAAGAGCACATCGGGCGGAACCGCCGAATGCCAAAGTATCGGGAGGAAAGAGAAAAAGAGAAAACAACGGAGGAAGCTCAGGAGTAGAGAGACAACCAACCTCGGCAAACATATCCTCAAGCGACTCATACAGGTATTCGTGGGACCGAGGGAAATAGACCTCCAGCGAATCAGAAGTAATACGTCCTTTGAGCGCTCCCTTGCCGAGATACGCCCGCCCGCCGAACGCCACCACCGAATCGGTGACGAACAATTCCAGGCGAAATGAGGTCGGCTTTCCCTGACGTTTCAAGCGGGCATCGAAAAGGTAGGCGTCGGCGCTGACTTTTCCCTGCTTCCTGCCCGTCGCTTCAGAGGAAGGCGCAGGAGGATTGCCGCACCCTAACACTACTGCCGACAGCGCCAACAGAAATATCGCCCGGAGTCGTTTCATGCAGGGATAATAACACATGGAAGAAGAGAAAAAAACCGAAACTCTTGCGATACAAAAGAGAAACCTTAATAAGGCGCAGAGAGAAAGGCTTCGAAATTCCGCTTGGTTTCTCCGAAATTGTCGGCGCCGAACTTCTCCAAAAAGGCATCCCCGACCACCAAAGCGGCAACCTGTTCGCAAATGACCGCCAGTGCCGGTACGATGCAGGCATCGGAACGCTCGACGGCTGCCTCGGTGGGCTGCTTGGTCTTAACATCAACCGTCTTTAACGGCTTTCGAAGGGTCGACAACGGCTTACCGGCAATACGCAGAACGACATCCTCACCGTTGGTGATACCCCCTTCAATCCCTCCGGCGGAGTTGGTGGTGCGGTAAAATCCCTTCTTTTTGGGATCGCCGTTTGGGCGGTACAATATCTCATCATGCACTCGAGAGCCGCGCAAACCGGCGGCACGAAAGCCAAGTCCGACTTCGACCCCTTTCACCGACGGAATCGCCATGAGCGCTCCGGCAAGCCTGCCGTCAAGTCGGCGGTACCACTGGGAAAAACTCCCCAGTCCTACCGGCAGCCCAGCAATAATCAGTTCCACTACCCCACCGAGCGTATCCCTTGCTTCCCGGGCAGCATCGACAGCCGCTTTCATGGCTTCCGTCGTTTCCCCGTCAAAACAACGCATTTCCGATTGCCCGCTGAGGCGCGCCAGCTCGGGCAACGCCGGACGGTCAATATCCGTCGGCAATGATACCTCTCCAATTTGGATGACATGCCCTACCACGGCAATGTTGAAATGCTCGAGGAGTTGCCGTACCAACGCCCCGAGGGCGACCCGGATTGCCGTTTCCCGCGCCGAGGCACGCTCCAGAACGTTGCGCAAATCGTGATGATGCCACTTGATGCCTCCCAGCAGGTCGGCATGACCGGGGCGAGGAGCCGTCACGGCAGCAGGTGTTTCATTACTTTCTGCCATTGAACGAGTCGGGTGCATAACATCAGACCAGTTCTCCCAATCCTTATTGCGAATCACCAGGGTAATCGGTCCCCCCATGGTCACTCCGGCGCGCACACCGGAGACAATTTCCACCCTGTCCTGCTCGATATTCATCCTCTTCCCCCGCCCATACCCTTTTTGGCGGCGGGCTACGTGCGCGTTGATCGCTTCGATGTCAATGGGAAAACCGGCGGGAAAACCCTCTAAAATAGCCGTCAATTGCGGCCCATGCGATTCGCCTGCCGTAAGATAGGTCAACATGAAAAAAAGGTACGAAATGACCGAAAGGAAATCAACTGCTTGCTACCGACTCCGGTACGACGTCGGCTTGAAGGGAATCGAGAGGGTCTTTTTTAGACATTTTCGCAATCCGTTTCTCAATCCGGTCATCGATGTCCAACGCCACCGACATGCTGTCGAACCTCTTATGGTCGATGGGGGAAATCTCTTTCATTTCCTCCAAGACAGCGACAATGCGCTGCACGGCATTGTCAATAGTTTCCAGGGAGACGGGAATCTCTTTGAGCACTTTTTCCGTATGTCCCTTTTCATACTGCATCCGCACAATCTGGGAACGGCCGTAGATTGCCATCACGGCATTGTTCAGATAGTGCGACAAAGTCGCCATGGAAATATTTTTCGCTTCGATGGCTCCTCGCTCCCGCTCTTCCCTCAGGAGTTTCCGGCTGAGTTCCTGCCGCTCTTTGAAAAGTTTCTCGATAGTTAGATACGACTCCCAAATCTCCTTGTTGGCTTTCATCAAAATCTCTTCGATATCGCCGATATCGACGCCAAGGTACTTGGCGGTGTCGATGGTGCCCGACAGCAGGGAACACGAAATCTCATCCACCTGCTCAGGCGACAATGACAGATGGTCGCTCAACTCTTTGATATGCCTCAACCGCTCTTCCAAGCCGGTCTCATAGCCGGAGAACCGGTCGTTAGTCATCAGGACGGCTAAGCGGACGATGTTTTTTATCACCTCGCCGTCTTCGTAGTCCGCAAATTTATGATGGTCGGCAACGGCTTCGACAACATAATCGGGAAGATTCCACACCTCCGCCAGATGCCGTCCCACTTCCATGTGGTCGATTCCGAAAACAGCGAGTTCCGCTTCCACCAAACTGTCCGCCCCCACTTTCTTGGTGACTACCTGTCGATATTCTTCCGGATAATGGTGGAGAAAAAAGAGAATCCCGACGTCATGCAACAGACCGGCGACGAAAGCTTCATCGGGCGAGCGGTACTCCGCCGCGCGGGCGATTTTCTCCGCCGCTGCTGCAACCGATAGGACGTAGGTAAAAAAGGCTTTAGGGTCTACCCCGGAGGTTTGGGCTATCTTTTCCGGGTGAAAGATGGACGAAGAAAGCGCCAGACACTTGACGGTCGTCACCCCCAATACCGAGACGGCTTGGTTGACCGTCTTGATTTCGGTCAGGCGTTGATAAAACGACGAATTGGCTAACCGCAGGATTCTGCCGGTCAACGAGGGATCTTTCAAAATTATTTTGCCCAACGAATCAGGAGAAAAATCCTCCTTACCGACCTCTTGGAGAACTTCCGACAATACCTGCGGGAGTGACAGCAGCCCCTCATTCTTGCGAATCTGATTTACAATGGTGATTTTTTTGTCCATCGAGTATGCCCAAATCCTTTTTTATCGTTATATCGGTAAAAAAAAGAACCCATTAACAACTGTGAGAAAAAGAGTCGGTTTTTTTGTCAGGAAAGGGAACGAGACGAGATAGCCGACCGGATAATTTCCGTCAACTGCTCTATCCGGAACGGCTTATAGAGAACGTCGGCAATCCCGGCGGCATCCAACTCGGCTTGGGAGATACCGGCTTCCCAGCCGGTCACCAAAATAATCGGTATCCGGGGATGACTGCGGCGAAGTTGTCTCGCCACTTCCAGCCCCGACATGTCGGGCATCGCCAAATCGGTCAGGACGATATCAAATGACGCCTCGGCGGCACGGGCAAGCCCTTCTTCCCCCGACGATGCCGTCACGGCTTCACATCCCAATGACCGGCACATAGCGGAAATCAAATCGAGAATCACCGGCTGGTCGTCGATGGCAAGTATCCTTGCCTTCGGGGAAGGAGGAGAAGTCGGGCTCGGTTCCGAGCGGCTTTTAAGGGGAAACCGGAAGGAGATATACGAAGGGATGTGTGCAAAGCGGTCAAACGAATACAAACATTCTTTGTCAACCAAATGCCGGAGGAAGGTATCGGCGGGACGGTAGTGCAAAACGTCGGCGGCGGGCTGGTATTCCCCGAAACCGGCGACCGGTTCCACCGATGGGAAGTTCCGCTGGTGGCGGGAGATATCAAGATAGACGGCATCGTCACGTCGATAGGTGGCGACGGTAATGACCTCGTTTTCCGGTGCCAGCGAGGCAAACCGGTTCAGCGCCTCTTCCGCCAGAGCGCGCATCGTCTCTTCCGGTACCGCCACCGGGGTGCCGGCGCGCCAGGTGGTATTAATCTCACGCGGCGTACCGCCGATCATGTACAGATTGTCCGAAACGTGAACGGAAGCAAGATAGGCGGTAAAAACGTCGTTGATGTCGCACGCATCAGCGGGGAGAGGGTGCTCTTGAAGAGAGGAAGGAACGCTGTCCAACGACTGTTTCAGCAGTGCCGCGGCTCGCTCCGCCTCGGAAATGACCCGCTCGACCTGTTCCCGGAACTCCTGCGGCAAACGTTCGGAGGCGGAAACCAACTCGGCGTTTCCGATAACGGCGGAAAGGTGGTTGTTCAACGCATTTTTTACTTCCTCCCACTTCACCGTTGTCGGAAATGCGATTTCCCGTTTTGCCGTCTCTTCTTTTTGACTCAGCAGCTTTCCGACCGTGAGACGCATCGAGAACAGTTCCACCGACAGGGTAATCAACCGCTCCCACTCCCGTCGTTCGCTTTCTCCCACCTCGGGAATGAAGATATAGACAAGGGCAACCAGCTCCGACCCGCAACTAACCGGACACGCCGCCAGAAAGACCGGGGTTCGGCGTCCGTCAAAGAGGCTATACCAGCGTTCCCGAAGGCGCTCGCCGAAAGATTCCAGGTGTCTGTCCACGGCAGCCTTTCCGAACAAAAACAGCGGCTCCCGATTGCCGACTACCGATAAAAGGTCACCTTCCCCGGGGAGGAGCGACATCTCCGACGGCTCTTCCGCTTCGAACGGGGTGCCCGCCCAAGCGGTAAATCGTCCATCCGCTTCCCTGCCGAAGACCATTACCGCAGACGACGCCGGGAGAATATCGGCAAAATGGCGAACCAAGACCTGCCACTCCTTCTTATCCGGTTGGAGACGCTCAAAGCGTAACAGGTGCAAAATATGGTGAAACCCTTTGCGGCGGGTCACGTCAAGACGGCGGGCTTCTTCCTGCTCCAGAACCACGGCGGCAAGATGGGCAAAAATCTCCATATGTTTCAGTTCCGCATTGCTGACTTTGAACGCTCCTCCTTCTTTCCGGAAGAGCAAGGCGTGACCGGCCTGAGGCACTCCTAACGGAAAAATCAACGAGGAGTAGGCAAGGTACGTCTGTCCCTCTTCGGTCACCCCTTCTTGGTTGACGATAAGCGGCTTCTGCCGATTGACGGCATCGACCAAGGCGGTTTTGTAATTTTCCGTTATCGGCTCGAGCGGCTCGCTGCCGCCATGCAGATGCAACGAGCCGTTCACCAGTCCTATGAGGTGCACCGACTGTGCTTCCGCCAAACCGACCAGGCTCCGGCAGAACTCCGTTACCGTCTCCGGCACGGAAAAAGCGCCGACCGCTTTCAAAAAGCGCGTGAACAGCTCCTGAATGACCGCTTGCTGCCGTTCGCTCTCGCTCTTCTTGAGGGACAACTCCCGTACCAGCCGGGTGGATTTTATCTTCTCCGCCAACCATTCGGCAACCGGCATAAGGTAGCGGATTTCCGCATTGCCGAAGTACCGTTCTTGCTGCGAAAAGAGAATAATCCCGCCCAACTTGTCGTTTCCGGAAATCAACGGCAACACCAAGCAGGAAGCAAAACGGGACTTGGTGACCGTGCCGTCCCGGGCGATAAAATCAAACCCGCCCGCAATAAGCGGGTCACCCAAATCGACCGCCTGGCTGACGATGTTACGCTCCAGGGGGTAGTACTCGAGGGAAGCGGTCTCCTCTTTCGTTAATCCGACCGAGCTGGCAAGCACAAACTGACGCTGGTTGCGGTTCAGCAAAAAGAGTGCTCCGGCGCATTCCGGCAAGTGAGCAATGATGCCCTTGAGGGAGAGATTCAGTAAGTCGAGAAGTTGATACGGTTCGCGGGCGTCCCGCTGGAGGTCGTCAAGGATTGAGAGCTTCTGTTCGCGGTGCTCGATTTCCCGCTTGCGCTCTTCCCAAAAGTCGGCGTACAGAGAAATACCGACCACCACCAACAGCACCCCCAAAGCAAAAAGCGAATACTGGGCAATATCCAAGTAAAAATACACCGGCTCCAAGAACCATTCCGGGTAAGCGGGGTTGCTCTTCACCACCTGCCACCCGGCTGCCAGAACCAAGAAGGCTCCGCCCAGGATAAAAGAGACCTTGCCGGGCAGCTCTTCCTCGGAAAACAGCCGCAAGCGAAACGCCAAAAAGAGCACCGCCGCCAAGACCAGCAGCGGAAACAACAGATCGGGGAAGAGACTCTGCATCAGGACAACTCCTCGAGGGTACCGTGAAGGGTATAGGCATCCGCCGACGTTATCCGCACCGGCACAATCATCCCTTCGGAAACGTGGTCGGCTTGGAAAAGAACGATTTTGTTTCCTTCGGTGCGGGCACGCAGGTACTGGTTGCTGCGCCGGGAAAGCCCTTCCACCAGGCTGTAACGGACGTGACCGACTTCCCGCTGGTTTTGCTGATGCCCTATGCTTTGCTGCAGTTGGATAAGAGTATTCAACCGTCGGATTTTTTCCACCTCCGGAACGTCGTCGTCCATCTTTGCTGCGGCGGTACCGGGACGCACCGAATAGCGGAACATAAATGCCGCATCGAATCGGACTTCCCGAACCACCTCCAACGTTTGCTGAAATTCTTCCTCGGTTTCGGAGGGGAACCCGACAATCAAGTCTGTAGTCAGGGAGACGTAATCGAGTTTCTTGCGGATATAGTCGACAATCTCAAGATAATGCGCTCGGGTATATCCTCGCCCCATTTTGCGGAGAATCCTATCGGCACCGGACTGCAAGGGCAGGTGAATATGCGGCATGATCTTCGGCTCTTCGGCGATAACATCAACGAGTCGTTTGGAAAGGTCTTTCGGATGCGACGTCATAAAACGGATACGCTTGATGTCCGTCTCCTGCGCCAAACGTCGGATGAGAACGGGAAAATCAACGTCATCATAGCGATAGCTGTTGACATTCTGCCCCAGCAGGGTAATCTCGACCACGCCTTCATCGACCAGCTTCTTCACCGAGTTGATAATATGCTGCGCCGAATGTGCCCGCTCCGCACCCCGAACGTAGGGAACGATACAGTAGGTGCAGTGATTGTCGCACCCACGGGAAATGGTGACAAAAGCGGAGTAGGCGGTTTCCTTGGTCGGCGTCAGCACATCCATGTTCTCGTGTCCGAATGCCGTCATCACCGAGGAAACGCTCTCTCGTTCTCGTAAAATATCCGGCAGCTCGAACAACCGGTCGGTGCCCAAGACATAATCGACGTAAGGCACTTTTTCTATCAATTCCTCCCCCCAGCGCTGCGCCATACACCCCACCACGGCAATTTTCAGATGCGGCTTTTTCTGCTTGAAGTGGGAAATTTCTCCCAACCTGCCCAGTACCCGCTGCTCCGCTTTCTCCCGCACCGAACAGGTGTTCAGGATGATGACATCAGCGTCCGCCTCCCGCTCCACCCGCCGGAAGCCCTTGGAAAGCAAGTTCGCCACCAAAATCGACGAGTCCGCCAAATTCATCTGACAGCCGTAGGTCGTTATGTGAAAGGTCTCTATGTTTTGAGCCGTTTTTTCCATATCAGAACCATTTTTTCACAAGCGGGAAACTTTTTCCCGTCTCTCTCAAAAATGATACGCTTTCTCTGGGGAAATGCAAATAAAAAAGCGCTTCAACGAAGCGCCTAAAACGAAGGAAACAGGCTTCCGCAGGCGAAAACCGTATAACCGAAAATCAACCCTGCTTGTTTTTGTCAGCTTTCATCCTCGTCGGTCTTTCTTCCCTTGAAAAGGAACCGCCAAAAACAGATAAAGCCCACCAGGTAGCCCACCGCCAGCAAGTAAATGATGCCCTTGGTGTGCATCATGAATTCTTGTAAGGTATGGAGCCCTTCGGTCATTTTTCCCATCCTTTGCGTTAGTGTTCTTCCGGGTACTCCGGGTGCTTGAACAGTATCGGCATCCGGGTGACGATAAAGCGAAATACCACCAACCCGACCGTCACGACAAACAAGGTAATGCCGATTTCCATCCAGTGCGGGGTGTAGCGCTCCTCCGACGGTAACTGCCAGTTGAAGGCAATAAGGGAGACGTTCAAGCGGTTGAGGACAATTCCCAACACCGTTATCAACGCCGTGATGCGAACCAGCTTGGCGTTTCTATCGCGGACTCCGACGGCATACAGAAAACAGGGCAGCAAAACAAATCCTATCATCTCGACCAAAAACCACCAGCCGTACGGAGTGAACAGCAGCCCCCAGTTGTTGCCCAACGCTACCCCGAACACCTTGATGGCAAAATAGCCCGCCAGCACCAACGCCGCCGCCCGTCCGAAACCGAACGTCACCGCATCCCGCGCCTTTTGATGCTCCTCATCCATCTTATTTCGGAAATAGCGATAAGAAAGGGTGCTTTCGAAAATCACCATCGACAAACCGGCGGCGATACTGGAAACGAAGAAAAAGACCGGCAGATAAGGCGAATACCAGAGAGGATGGAGTTTCGAAGGAACAATCAAGTACATGGCGCCAAGGGAAGACTGATGGAGGGTGGAAAGCAGCACCCCTAAAATGGTTAAGGCTATGGTCAGTTTGACGACAATCGAGCGTACTTTTTTCAATCCCAACCATTCCAAGGCAGCGGGGGAAAATTCCAGAAAAAGAACCGTCAAGTACAGGGCGACACAGGCGCCGACTTCGAACATAATCGAAGTCACCCCCTGACTGACAAAAAACGGATAGGGCAGCCGCCAGGGACGACCGACGTCGAACAAAAGGGCAAAGACAACCAACGAATATCCTAAAAAGCCGGTGAGAATAGCCGGACGAACGGCGGCATGGTACTTTTTCATACCAAAAATCTCCACCGCCGCGGCGGTGACATACCCGCCCGCCGCCAAGGCAACCCCGGTCAATAAGTCAAACCCGATCCAGAAGCCCCACGGGTTGGTATTGTCAAGGTTGCTGACCGCCCCCAACCCGCCGGTAAAGCGCAGGTAAACCAACGGCAAACCGCCGAGAATTATCAAGGTCGAGATGACGTTAAACGGCGTTAAGAAACCCTGTTTTTCCGAGGGAAGGTCTACCGTAGTCATGAGCTTTCCCCTCCTTTCTTGGAGGCTTCTTCCAGCGCTTTTTTCACCGCTTTTTCAATCGCCAGCTCTTTTTCCTTTTTGGCTTTTTCTTTCTCCGCCTGGAGCTTGGCTTCCGCTTCCGCCTTGGCTTTGGCAAGCGCTTCTTCAACAGCGGAGGTTTTCTCAAGCTGGGCGATTTTCTCTTTGCGCTTGGTAATGACGTAAATCCCACCCAGCAGAACCGGCCACATCCCGATGACCATCGGCACCAACGACAAGGCTCCCGACGTCAACTCCGGCGCCGGGGTCACGCCGAGATCGGTGCGCAAGCCGATATCTTCAAAAGGAGCCCCCGTAATATAGAGCCAACTGGTGCCGCCCATTTCCTGCTCCCCGTAAATGTGGTCAATATAACGATGGGGATATTTGCGTATGCGCTCACGGGCAATGGCTATCAAATCTTCCCGCTTGCCGAACGTAAGCGCCTCCATCGGGCAGGCTTCCACGCACGCCGGAAGTTTCCCCTCTTTCAGGCGGGGATAGCACATGGTGCACTTCATCACTCGCGGGGTAAGGGCTTCGTGATACTCATACGCCGGTATATTGAACGGACACGCCATAATGCAATAGCGGCACCCGACGCACACCGACGGATCATACACCACCGCCCCTTCCGGCGTCTTGGTAAACGCGCCGACAAAACATGCCGAGGCACACGCCGGTTCCAAGCAATGATTGCACTGCTGCTTGCGGAAAACGGGAGAACGGTCATAATCATGCACGTCGTAGCGATTGACGACGGTGAAGGCTTTGTCGTCGGTGCGCCGCTTGTGTTCAAAGACCGACTTGTCGTCGAACGGCTTTTCGGGGGGAGGGAGATTATTCACCTCATTACATGCCGCTTCGCAGGAGCGGCAGCCGATACACAAGGTCGTATCGTGGAGAACGCCATAGCTGTCCGGGTAGCCGGTGAAGTGCTCATGCGCCAGGCTTTTTTTCGGCACCGCCGCCGCAGCGCCAGCTCCTGCCACCCACTTGAGAAATTTCCTTCGTGACGTACTCATCGCTCACTCCTTCGAGAGTGTTGAGAACACTCCCTTTGGACTTGACTGGCTGCTTTTCGTCCTCTCAGCCCGAGGTACCCCACCGCTTGCGGGGGGAAATTTATCGCGCTTGGGACCGATGAGGAGTTCCACTCCCAATACCACACTCCGGACATTTTCCACCCGTATCTTTGCTCGTGCCCAGCCTGCCTCATAGCTCCGCCTCCGTCTTCTTCTTGGCATGGCAGCCGACACAATCGGAAGGCCTTTCAATCTTCATACTCTGGTGACACCCCAGACATTGACGGTGAAATGAGCCGTACAATCCCGGCTTGAACAGGTCCGCTTCGTTGAACGGCTTACCGTGACAACTCTCACACAACGGCGGCTTGGCGCCCACGGGACTGTGATGATGACATCCCTGGCAGACAATATCTTCGCGGACGTGGAAGTAAGTAGCGAGATTGCTTCGCTTGATAATGGCGCGCAGGCTGTCGATTATTTTCTTGTGAGGCATCACAGCGGGTTCGTACTTTTTCGCCAGCGTTTTTATCACCACGTTGTCGGGAATATCTTTCTTGGCAAAACTCAAACGCGCCACCGACGATTTTGGTCGGAACGGCTTCAGTGAAGTATACTGCTTGCGGACTTTTTCCACCCGCTCCGGCTCCGGTCCTGCATGGCAGGTCAAGCAAGCATACTCCGACAAGCGCCCCTGCTCCATGAAATCATGGCAGCCGTTGCAACCGACGGCAAATTTTTTGGTGTCGTGGCAACCGATACAACTGTGGTCGGACACCATCTCGTGCATCGCCTGCTGGAGCGTCACCCCTTTGCCTTCTTGGCTCCCTTCGAGGGTATGGCACTCGGTGCAGCGTTTCAGCGATTCATGGTGGCAGACCCGGCAGGTGGGAAGATACTCTTCATGGTCGATATGGGAAAACGGCACCGTCTTGAGCTTGCTGGCGCTTCGCTCTTTCTCGGCGGCGGCAAGCAAGACAAAGTCCGGCTGATTCCGCTTCAAGCGGGGCGGCTTGGCGATGACAGCGATAGCTTGTTGCCGCTCTTTGCTGTGACACCCTTCGCAAACGTACGGACCGGTCGAGTCCGCCGGTTGGGTGACGGCAATTTTCCAGTGACAGTTAACGCAGGCAGCATGAGCCGCTTCCCGGAATGACGAGCGGTTATCTTCCCGCTGCTGCCGGTGGCAATCACGACAGGAGCTTTCGGTGCCCTTGACGTAAACCAACTGCTTGGTGGTATCGTTGTAGACATGGTGACAGCGCTCGCATTTTTCGTCGCTGGCTTTGATGTGCCGATAATGGAGCGACTTGTCGAAGCCGAACGGTTCCCGCACGGAACGATACTGAGGGGTGCGTCGATGACAATCACCGCAGGCAACCGGTCCGGCTTTCTCACCTGCCGCCAGTATCTCTTTGTGACAGCCGAGGCAGTTCGTATGGTAGAGCTCCAGCATCTGCTGCGTGGTGGAATCGGCCAGCCGCATGAATTTCTGCACAAGGCTGCCGTCGTCCTTCTTGAGATGGCAGGTCGTGCAGTCCTTGTCATGCTCTTGCAAAACTTTCGTGTGGGCATCATGCGGAAACATCACCGCCGGACGCTCCAAGGTACCGAACGCCTTCATACCGTCAATGACAACCACATCGCAGCGCGGTTCGGTGTGCTCTTTGGCGGCTTCACCCTGACTGCACCCCAACATCACCAAGAACCACCCGGCAACAACAAAGCCAAGCACCGCAAGTATTCCGGAAAGCCGTCGATTGTTTCCCATCCATGCCATCGCCGCTTTATCCTTTCAACCCCTCGGGGATTTCCATCGTCTCGACGAGAATTTCGTTGATGAACTTGACGTGCATTCCCAACTGGTAAAAGCCGATGATGTCCTCGATGCCGCTGTGACAGTTGTGGCAGGGAGTGATGACGATATGAGCCCCGGTGGCGGCAAGCTGCTCCGCCTTGACTTTGTTTGTCAACATCCGCGAGCGCTTCCACGGCGGTCCGCAGTTGATGACCCCGCCTCCCGCCGCACAGCAGTAGTTATGCTCGTAGCGAGGGTTGACATCGGTAAACTTTTCGCACAACGCATCCACCACATATCGGAGCTTGTCACCCAAGCCGCGTCCCCGCACGGTATTGCACGGGTCATGTACAGTTACGTGCTCTTTGTACTTTTCCCTGATTTTTATCCGTCCGCTGACAAGCAGGTCATAATAGAACTCAATGGCGTGAACCATCGGAATAGGAGGATACTGCCAGCCCAGCCAGCGGGGACCGTCGTAGACCGCCCCACGGAAAGCGTGGCCGCACTCACCCATGACGACTTTTTTCACTTTCAGCCGCGCCGCCGTTTCCCAATGGAGCCGCTCCACCCGTCCCATGATTTCAAAATCGCCGGAATACATCGCCATGTTGCTGTTGTCCCAGCCGTCGGTGGCGGGCATCGTCCAATCGATACCGGCAACTTTCATAATCAACGCCATGTTCCCCAGCAACTGCGCCAAAATCTTCGGCTCCGGTGCAATCACGGAGTACATCACCTCCGCCCCTTCTTTCTCCAGCGGAATCCGAGCGGAGGGAATCTCGGCTTGGGCTTCTTCTTCCTGCCATTGGAGGGTGTCAATCCATTCGTCTTGATGCACCCACATCTGGTTGTGCGTCACGGCATGGCTGTTGGTGGTATCCTGGAGATACTGCGGCACTACCCCCAACAAGCTGCATATCCGCCGCACGATGAGAATCAAGTAAGCGATGTCGATGCCGAAGGGACAGTACATACTGCAACGCCGACAGACGCCGCATTCGGTAAAGGCGATGCGCGCCATCTTCCGAATCGCTTCCCCGTCCACTTTTCCTTTCCGCTTGACCAGTTCCCAGAGGGTGTTTTTCACTTTGCCGACCGGAGCGAACTCCGGATCGTTGCCGCGGGAAAGGTAGGTATGGCAGGCTTCGGCACACAGACCGCAATGGACGCAGGTATCAAGGTAGACCTTGAGGCGAGCGGCGTTTTCTTTCGTCAACACCCGCCGGACGACCTGTTCGATACGCTCCGGCGTCAGCTTTTGTATCGACTCGTCCAGTCCCGGATCGACGACCTTATCTTCGGCTCTCTCACTCATCGCAGCAGTCATCCTTCGCAGTCACAGGTTCTCCTACCAATCTTTGGCATGGCGCACAAAGCCGAACTCGCTGCCCATGTAGGCGCGGGTAAAGGGAAAAAAGAGCATGTGCACAATGCGGGTAAAAGGAATCATCATCAACCACACCACCCCGCTCCATATATGCAGGGTGATAATTGTCCGGTAGTCGAAGGCTTGGTAATACGCCAGCAAACCGGTCACAAAAGGAGCGATAACCAGAAGTATCAGCACAAAATCCTTGAGAGAGGTGACAAACCGCACTGCCGGGTCGGCGATGCGGCGCAAGACAAAGACCACCCCTACCACGACCACCGTGATGGTCATAATCGTGCTTGCCTTATCCGGCAGACTCCACCAACTGATGCCCCACGACTCCTGCCAAAGAGTGATGTGTCCTAAGGTGAAAATCGGGGTTGCCAGCAAACAAAAGTGAAAGGCAAAAGAGACAAAGGTAAACGCCGGACGCATTCTCATGTTGCGGCTGCCGTAGGGAATAATCCAGTGCATTATCGAACGCAGCCCGAACTTGGGATTCATATAGGGAAGAACGACTTTATCCTTCTTTGCCAATCGGTAGGTGACAACCAGCCGATAGATACTCCCGACGATAAACACCGCAAAAGCAATCCACACCAACGGACCACGAGAAAATTCATACACGGCGTTGCTCATTCTTTCCTACCTCAGCAGTTTCTCCACCGGCAGCACTTCCCGGAAGTACTTTCCGTTTTCGATGTAGCGCAACAGCACTTTCTTGCCGTCAGGGCTGAAGACCGGCTCCCACAAGCTGTCGTAACTCTTGTGTGAAACACGCCCGTCAACAACGACGACATACTTCCCCTGCTTTTCCGCCTTGGCGATGACGTGATTCCCTTCGGGATTGAAGACCGGTTGCCATATCATGTCAAAATCCTCGCCCCACACCGTGCCGTCGACCGCAATCGTCCAGCGATTGTTCTCCTTGACGACGGCAGCCACCCGCTTACTGTCCGGAGAGAAAACGGGAGCTTGCACCATATCGCCGAAAGTCCTTTTCCACGGCACATCATCGACCGCAATCGTCCAGCGTCCGAACGTCGGGGAGACAATCGCCGCCAAACGAGAGCCGTCGGGGCTGAACACCGCCTGCCAAAGCTGAGCGTACTTCTTCTTCCACAGCGGGGCACCGTTTTCCGCCAACATCCAATTCCCTTCCAACCGTACCGGCGCTATCACCGCACCGTTGGTAGGGCGAAAGAGCGGTTCCCAGACACAGCCGAACGTTGCCTGCCACGGCTTGCCATCGACGGCGACGGAGTATTCGCAAATATCAGTGCGAATCTCGGCGGCAACGGAACTTCCGTCGGCATTGAAGACAGGATTCCACGCATTGACGAACTTGGCATCCCACGCTTTCCCGTCAACCGCTACCGACCAAACCCCTTCGAAAAAGGCGAACACATCCGCTTCCGCCAAGGGCGCTACCTGAACGGTGGCAGCGGTTTTCTTCCCGTCGGAACTGACACAGTAATCCCGTATCGCCAAGAATCCCTCCTGCCACGGCTTGCCGTCGAGCGCTATTCCGTAGCTGTTGTCCCGCTTGTACATCACGGCGATAGCGTTACTTTTTGCGGCGAATTTGGGATTCCAGACATATTCGAAGCGTTCCTGCCACATCTTACCGTCCAATGCCACCGTCCACTCGTCTTCACTTCGCACCAACGCCAACAAACGCCCATCAGGAGTAAAACGCAGATACCACAACAACTCAAACGTCTCATCCCATGTCTTTCCGTTCACCCACACGGTAAAAGAGCCGTCTTCTTTTTTCACGGGGGCGGCGAGACGTTCGCCATTCGGGCTGACGGTGAATTCATGAACTTCCCGAAATTCCCCTCCCATGCGACCTATGTCGGTGATTTCTTTTCTCCCGTCTGACCAATCCCAGTCCTTCATGCCAACCCAGCAGCCTCTTTTCCAATGCTGTTCCGTGCCTGTCTTTCGCCCAGGCAGATTAGCTTGTGAATATTTTAACAAGCGAAAAGGGGATTGTCAAGAGAAATTGTCGCAGAAGGCAAATTTTTTATATATTTTTTTCAAAAAAAGACAAAAAGGGACGCGTTCACGTTTTCCGACAAGGAATTACCCGATCGATACCCCGGAAAAAAGACGGACAAAAAAGGTGATAAACGGTCCCAAGATATACCAAAAGCCCCCCACGATGATGAGCACCATCAAGATGAGCGGCGCCACTCGATCGAGCTGATGAAGGGTCGCTTCCATCTCCAGCGGAAGGAGACTGCGGAGAATATGGGAGCCGTCGAGAGGAAACAAGGGAATGAGGTTAAAAAACGCCAGCGAGACGTTTATCATGACGGAGAAAAACAAGAGCACATACACCGCCTCCGGCAACTGGAGCGACGAGGTGACGGCAAAACGGTAGAGAAGCCCAAAAAGGAACCCCAAGCCGAGATTGGAAAGCGGTCCCGCGGCGGAAATCCAAAAATCCGCCACGCGCGGGTTGCGCAGATGATACGGGTTCACCGGCACCGGCTTTGCCCACCCAAAGTGGAAACCGGAAGCAAACATCATAATGGTTCCGAAAAAGTCCAGATGCGCCAGCGGATTCAACGTCAGGCGTCCGGCGTCGCGCGCCGTGGTGTCGCCGAATTTGTACGCCGTCCACGCATGAAAAAACTCGTGTACCGTCAGAGCAAAGAGAATCGCCGGTGCCGCAATAATCGCCCGTTGTATGTAATCACCACCAAACAATCGTCATCTATCCTTTCTGTCATCTCCTCATGAGGAAAAAGGAAGGTCATTTTCTTACTTTACTAAAAAACCTTCCTCTTGTTCCGACGCCGCCAAGAAACCTTTCCTGACGCCCAACCGTAGCCTCATTCCCTTTATCCGTACAAAGGGAAAGTCTCTCTTTCTACGCCTTTAAGCGCTTTCCGCCTTCTCTTTTTTGCACCGTCAGGAATCCCTTCTTTACGGAACGTTACGGCACCGCTCCTTTGCCTTTGAAAGGCTGTAAACACTCACTTATTTGTCTCGACGTGCTTTGCCTCCTTGCGCCGTCAGGAATCCTTTCCTGACGGGCTACCACGAGAACACTCTTTTTCTTTAGTGACGGTGAAAAACACTCATTTTACACCGTGGCGGTCTTATCCGTAAATGCCGCGCAACCGCACCACCTCCGCCACACGGGTAATCGCCAGCATAAAGGCGGCAATCCGCATACTTACTTTATGCTCCTCCGCTACTTTCATAACGTCGTTGAAAGCCGCTACCATCTTCTCTTCCAAGCGGCGGTTGACTTCCTCTTCCGACCAGAAATACCCGATACGGTTCTGTACCCACTCGAAATACGAAACCGTCACCCCACCGGCGTTGCAAAGGATATCCGGAATGACCAGGATACCTTTCTTATCCAGGATGGCATCCGCTTCCGGTGTGGTCGGTCCGTTGGCGCCTTCGGCGAGAATTTTGCACTTTATCTTGCGGGCGTTCTTGTGGGTAATCTGGTTTTCCAGCGCTGCCGGGATGAGGATATCCACGTCGGCGAACAAGACATCCTCCGGCTTGGCTTTCTTGCAGCCGGGGAAACCGACGATACTTTTTTTCTTGCCGACGTACTCAATCAGTTTAGGGATGTCGATACCGTCCGGGTTGTAGAGCGCACCGTTCACGTCGGAAACATAGACGAACTTGACTCCCAGCTCATGCAACAGCTTGGCGGAGACCGAGCCGACATTGCCGAACCCCTGCACCGACGCTGTCGCGCCGCTCAGGTAGAGATTGAGATGCTTCGCCGCTTCGCGCGTGGTAATCATAACGCCCCGGCCCGTCGCTTCCGCTCTACCTCGGGAACCGCCGAGGGAAATCGGCTTGCCGGTCACCACCCCCGGCACCGAGTGTCCTTCTCGCATGGAAAACGTATCCATAAACCATCCCATCACCTGAGGACCGGTGCCCACATCGGGAGCGGGAACGTCGACGTCGGGACCGAAGACGTGCATCATATCGGCGACGTAGCGCCGCGTCAAGCGTTCCAGCTCTCCCACCGACAACTTGTACGGATCGCACACAATACCGCCCTTGCCGCCGCCGAAGGGGATATTTACGACGGCGCACTTCCACGTCATCCACGACGCCAGGGCTTGTACTTCGTCCAGGGTCACATCCGGATGGTACCGGATGCCTCCTTTGGCGGGTCCGCGGGCGATCGAATGCTGCACCCGGTAGCCGGTAAACATCCGGAAGGAGCCGTCGTCCATTTGCACCGGCAGATTGACGATGGTGCTCTGGCGCGGCACTTTCATGAACTCCCGCAAGGAAGGCTCCAATTTCAGTTTGTCCGCCGCAGCGTCAAACTGCTTCATCACATTCCCAAACACCGACATCGGAATGCTGATATCTTTCCGCCGCACGATACTCCGGGGGTGTTTGATGCGGGAAGAACGGGACGAGGATTTCATTTTCTTCGCGGAACGTGTAGCCATCTTTTTCAATCCTTCTGCTGGGGGTTATGCTCACCGGGGTTTGGATACGGCGCGGGAATCTTTGTCGTAAAAACGCCAATGGCGTTTCGCACCCACCTTGATTCCGACCCGCGGTGAGGAGCCAATGTTCGACACCACAATTGCATAATCTTCAAGATACAACTTCTCACCGGTCAAATCAAGACCGTTCTGGGCTCTCGTCAAACCGAGAGCACGGCACAACCGGCCGGGTCCGCTGAGCAATTCGTGGTCTTTTTTCCCGGGATACCGAGCCCGCATGATATCCACCCCTGCCACCGGCTCCGCCGCTCGAATCAAAACCGCCGCCGGGAAACCCTCCCGTTCGGTGACAAAGTTCAAGCAGTAGTACATCCCGTAAATAAAGTAAATATACGCCACTCCCGGCGGTCCGAACATGACGGCGTTCCGCGGCGTTTTTCCCCGCGCCGCATGACACGCCGGGTCATCCTGACCGATATACGCTTCCACCTCGACAATCTTTGCCACCGTCGTTCCTTCGGGAGTTCGGTGAACAAGATATTTCCCGAGGATTTCCGGCGCCACTTCCAACGTCGGACGCTCGTAGAACGAACGCGGCAGTTTTCTGCCGGTGCGGACGACCGAGTCGTTTTTCTCAAGTGTTTTCTTAGTCATCGCGGGACAAAATAATATTCGGGATAAGCGCCATGGCGGCATCGAAGTCGAACCCCACCTGCTCGGGACGGTGAGCGTCGGAACCCAAAAAGCGCACCCGTACCCCTTCCTTTTTGGCGGCGTTGACGATACCCATCATAGGGTAATACTCGTAAAAGCCGTGCCTGATGGCGGAAGTATTTATTTCCAGACCGGTATCGGTCGTTTTCAAAGCGGCAAACAATTCGTCAAGATATGCCTCGTGAGCCTGAGCCAGCCCTTCTCCGAAATGAGCTTGACCGAAACGGAGGTAGTACCCCAAATGCGCCACCGCATCAAACAGCCCGCTCTGCACCGCTTCTATCGTCAGGCGGTAGTAACGCTCGATGAACTTCTCCTGAGAGTAATCGGCAAACAACCCGGAAAAAGAGGGGCTGCAAATATTCAAGTCGTCCACTTCGTGAATCCCACACAGAACATGCTCGAAAGGATAGCGCTCCTTCAATCGGACGACTTCTTCCACCACCCCCGCCCACCAGCCGACCTCCAAGCCGAGCTTGACGGAGAGCCCCATCGGATAATATCGCTCATGAGCGCGTCTCACCGCCTCGACATACGGTTCCAGATGTTCCGGCGTCAGCGGGACATTTTTTCCGTCGATGCGGATGATGCGGTGCCGCTCCGGCACCGCCGGGTTCGTGTCGTAGTGAGTGGTGAAACAAATCTCCACCAAGCCGCGCCGGAGCGCCGCTTCGCAATACTCGTCGATGGAACCGACGGCATCGAACGAATAATCACAATGGACATGATAATCCGCCAACCCCCGATGCACCAGCGGCTCGACACTGTCAAAATCAAACGGCATATCCACCTGTCAAAAAAGGATTGTTCACTCGCTCGGCGCCCACCGTCGTTTTCGGTCCGTGCCCCGGGTAGCAGACAATACTGTCCGGCAAAGTAAGGATTTTATCGGTAATGGAAGCGATTAACTGTTCGTACGAACCGCCCGGCAAATCGGTGCGCCCGATAGACCCCCAAAAGAGCGTATCCCCGCAAAAGAGAATTCCCTCCCGTTCGTCAAGGTAACACACGCCGCCCGGCGTATGCCCCGGTGTCGCCAAAACTCGAAAGGAAAATGTGCCGAAGGAGACCACCTCCTCGTCGGACAGCAGCCTGTCCGGCGGCGGGGCGGTGACCTGCTTACCGTAGAACGAAGAAACCAACTCCGACGGTGTCCGTAACAACTCTTTGTCCCCCTTTCCCACGTAAAGCGGGATATTCCACCGTTCTTTCAACGCCCCGACGGCGGCAATATGGTCGCCGTGTCCGTGCGTCAAGAGAATGGCGCGAGGTTGAAAACCGGCGGCAGCGACGGCTTTTTCAATGGTGTTTTCTTCTCCTCCGGGATCAATGACAACACCGGAAGCCGACCTCTCATCCCAGTACAGGTAACAGTTGACCTCAAACGGTCCGACCACGAGCGTCTGCAATTTCATCACGACTCGAAAATAGGTTGTCGTTGCTCAAAGGTCAACTCGAATTTCTTCCTCTTTCCCTTTTATACCCTCGAAAACGGCATATTATGGCGCCGTCCGGTAATCCCCCGATGAGGCTTAGAAAACATACACTGGAGCGAAGAGAAAGACCTTCACATTCCTCTCAATTTTTCCGAGAAAAACCGTCCCAAAAAGAAATTTTTTCGATGTAAGTTAATACCAACTAACAAGATAAGGATACACGATGTCCATTTTGTCAGATTTTTCCTGACAAGCATGAAACCGTTAGTTAGTTTTTACTAACTATGTGAAATAGTTCATAAGCCACGCGTGAAAAATAGAGAGAAAAACAGGAGAACGTCAATGAAAAAAACATCCAAAGCAATCCTCGCAGGACTGATGATTGCCGCCCTTGCCGGTTGCGGCATGTGGTCGGGGATGATTAATAAAATGCTCCCTTCCGACAGCCGTCCCACCAAGGTGACCTTTCCCGTCGAACGAGTGACGACCGAAGAGTTTGCCGCTATCGCCGACGAATTGACCGCCGCCGACGATACCGACTTCCCCCACATCGAACGGTTTCGCGATGCCGGTATCCTTTCGTATGAAGGACCGCAAACCTGCTTGCAGTGTCACAAGGAAATCGAAATCGAAGAGATAAAGACGGGTAAGAAGAAGCGGGTGGACTTGATGAAGAACCTCCTGACATCCGCTCACTACCGCTTCTATACCACGAAACATCCCAACGTCTGGGGGTTCAACGGCAAGTTGGCGGACAATTTCAAAATGGGCAAAATCAACCGTCCTTGTCCCAAGCCGGGTTCTTTTGCTATGACCGCGTGGGCGGCGCCGGTCATTTTGAAAAACGGCGATACCCTTTCCGAAGGCTGCGGACAATGTCACATCGGCGGTCAACCGGCGGCTCCGCTGGGCGAGGTCATGCCGGGCTATCACACCAAGCAGTACGAAAAAGACGCCATCGACTGCCTCATTTGCCACGCCGTCGCCTACGATATGAACCGCAAGCAAGTGGTGCAAGACGACAAAGGGAGATGGTACTGGGACCAAGACCGCTCTATGAAAGCGGCTCTCTCGGTGACCCGCCCGACGGCGCAAAACTGCCTGCGCTGCCATCAACACAACTTCGGCGGAGACATTTACGTCGACGAAGCGGACTCTTCGTACTTCCAGAGTCTTATCAACGCGGGGCATGAACGTCCCCGCATCAAGCATCCCGGCAGCAAGCGTGGCACGCCGTACAGCCCCAGTTGGGATGTCCATGCCGCGGCGGGAGTCGACTGCATCGACTGCCACCTGACCGAAGGGCACTACATTGCCAAGGGAACTCACACTACCACCATGATGGCGAACGACCTGCCGGACGTCGAAGTGGCGTGCTCCAATTGTCACGGCGAGGAACCTCACGAAGGAAGCGAGCAAGCGGAATTCCTCAACAGTCATATCGAAACGATAGCCTGTCAGACCTGTCACATTCCCAGCCTTCATCCGGATAACGCCACCTACCGCGACTTCGCCGACCCCACGTATGAAGAGCATCCCGGCATCTGGGTCTACACCGACATCAAGAAAGAAACCGAGCCGGGCAAAGGAATCATCTACGCCTGGTGGAACGGCGACGCTACTTTCTTGGGGAATCCCATCGGCGACAACCCGAACGGGAAAAACCTCTATTCCTTCTACCAGCCGACTCACGTGTGGCCCGAGTTCAAGGACTTCGATTACCAGGGGTGGTACGAGAAAGTCATGCGTCCCATTTCTCACAGGAAACCGTCCAAAATCTACGCGATGAAGCTGTTCAACGGCAAACAGCACATCGACCTGCAGAATATGGGACCGTTCGGCGGTATGTACCTGCCGTACAACCTCCCGACCTACTACACCACCGGCGATCCCGACAAAGCGGCCGCCGAGGAAATGAAACACGGTATGATGAAGAAAATGTACGGGTGGATGTTCGACGTGTACATGATGGACAAGTTCATGTCGTTCATGGAAATCGACGGTTGGAACACCTGCGCCTACAAAGAGGCGAGCAAAATCAAGCGGGTGGAACCTCGCTGGATTCCGCAGGATGCGCTGCTGGAAATCAGCCACGCCATCCGCAAGGACGGAGCGCTCACCTGCAACAACTGTCATTCCAAGAACGGCGTGATGGATTTCAAAGCTCTGGGTTACACTCCCGAAGAAGTGGAAGCTCTGCAAGAAGAGAGAATGTAAGAAATACCTCGATAAGGAGACGAACATGAACTTTCAAAAAATGATACCTGTCCGTTTGGTCGGAATGGTGCTCACGCTGGTATTTCTGGCGAGCGGTGTCATGGCAACCAACGGGTACTTCAGCCACGGCTACAGCGTCCCGTCGAAAGGGCTGGCGGGCGTTGGTGTTGCCTGGCCGGACAACTCCCTTATGGCGGCGAACAACCCTGCCGGGATGGTCTGGGTCGGCTCTCAGTACGATATTCAGCTTGCCCTGTTCAACCCCAATCGCGAGTTCACCGTCACCGGCAATCCGTCGGGCATGGCAGGCACCTTCCCCCTCACGCCGGGCACCGTGGAAAGCGGCTCCAAGCTGTTTCTCGTCCCCGCGCTCGGTGCCAACTGGATGCTGAACCCGACCAGTTCCTTCGGCGTTTCCATTTTCGGCAACGGCGGTATGAACACCAACTACGATACGAAAGTTTTCGACAGTCCGATGGCTACCGTCACCTCCCCGACCGGCGTCGATTTGTCACAGTTGTTCGTGGGGCTGACCTTTGCGAAAGAAGTTGCCGGGACACAGGCTTTCGGTATCACCGGCATCTTTGCCTACCAGCGTTTTGAAGCCAAAGGACTGCAAGCCTTCGGCGGCTTTTCCACCGATCCCACCAAATTGACCGACAACAGCCATGACAACTCGACCGGCTTCGGTGCGCGATTCGGCTACCTGGGACGCTTCGGCTCCCATGTACGGGTGGGAGCTGCGTATCAAACCAAAATTTACATGAGCGAGTTCAGTAACTACGCCGGTTTGTTTGCCGAGCAGGGAGATTTTGATATTCCCTCCAACTTCACGGCTGGGATCGCCGTGCTGCCCACCGCCAAGTGGGTCTTGCTGGCGGATGTGCAGTACATCAAATACAGCGAAATCAAAGCCATCGCTAACCCGATGGACCCGGCTGACTTTCAAAACGGCATCTTGCTGGGCAGTGACAACGGCGCCGGGTTCGGCTGGCAAGATATGACCACCTACAAGTTCGGCATCGAATGGCACGGCATTCCCGAACTGCCGTTGCGCGCCGGATATTCCTACGGGAAGCAGCCGATCCCCGACAGCGAAATGATGTTCAATATTCTCGCTCCGGGTGTCATCGAACAACACTTGAGCTTCGGCTTTTCTCGGCAGATGTGCGGCAACAAAGAGCTGAGCTTTGCCGTGACTCATGCTTTTACCAACTCGGTCAGCGGTCCGAACCCGATGGAAGTGCCGAACCAGCAGACCATCGAATTGAAAATGAACCAATGGGAGTTCGCCCTCGGTTTCGGGTTTTAAGGAAACTACACAGCTTCATTGAAGGGAACTCTTCCCTCCGCGGGTCATGCGTCGGAAATCGGCGCATGACCTTTTTTTATGTTTGAATCTCAAGCGACCCAGTCGGAGAGACTCACCAGCATTTCGCTCGGACAACATGAGGGTAAGGATTTTTCCAATAAGCCGAAAAACCGTTTGACAACAATACAAAGAACCCTATTTTGGGTGATAGAACCGCTGATATGGCGGAGAATGGGGGTGTAGCTCAGTGGTAGAGCACCTGCCTTTTAAGCAGGGTGTCGATGGTTCGATCCCATCCACCCTCATTTTTTTGTGGTATTTCCTCATCAAAGCATCTACCGAGTAAACACCGGCTGACAAGAAAGAGCAGATACTTCCATTGACGAGCCCATCTCTCAAAATGACATGACCACTTGAAGGTAAGCGACCTGCGGGACATTCTTGATATTCAGTTGATACTCAAAGCGTCCCTCCAATCCCTCGCCGATTTCCCTTCCCAGCCCACAGCTCAAGCGAGAGGCAGTCGTTCCTTCGTCGAATGAATCATACCGCTCGACGACAAACCATTTCCCCCACCGATACATTCCTCCAAGGTAAAAGCCCGTGCCGCTTTGCACGTCATAGTCGGTTCGAACACAGCGGGAAATGTACTCGCCTTTCACCACGAGACGCTCACTCAGATATTGAAAATCCAGCCCTTTCAAGGCAATTTCCCCGTGAATGCAGCAGTGCTCCGACGCCAGAGAACAACCAACCTCCATACCCTCCACGGGATGCCATCCCAGCCTTCCCCCGACAGCGATTTTCCTACCGCCTTCCTCCTCCCCTTCTTCTTCGCAACAAGTGCCGTCGGCACTAAAAAGGGTCAGCTCGCCCCATTCTGCCTGAATAGAGAGGTAGGCTCCGTAGTCGTTCCAGCCGCTATGGGTATGCTCCACCACCAACGGCATCGAAACTACCTTCCGGTCTACCGAGGCGTATTCTTTCCAGTCTATCCCAAAGGGAATGTCATACTTCCCGCCGCCAAGGATAAGGCGCGTCAACCAGGGGAAATCGTGAGACTCATCGGTAATCGATTGCCAGACAGTCCACTCGATCGCCATGGTACTTATCTCGACGGTTTCCCCGTTGTTTGCAACAGCAATACAAGCATGAACGTTGGGGGTGATATTTTCCTCAATATCAATCTCAACTTGCCCCAAGGAGAACACGTCACCGGAGTCGTTTTCTCGGATGCTCATCAGCACGTCGCCAAAGCCGCTGATGACGGGAGAGTGAAGTTTTTCCGAGCTGCCAGCGGCGGATGAACCGGCAGCAGGCAATACAAGGGAAAAGGAGACTGCGAGCCAAGTCAAGAGTACCAAAGCAGTTGTTTTTATTTTCATTAACACACCGCTAAATGAAAATGAAATTCAATTTCATTTCTATATACATCACTGAACTGAAGCCGTCAAGAGAATTTTGTGTTTTCGAAGAATAATTTTTAGAGCGCAAAACAACGTGAAACCCAACGGAGCCTCAGGCTCATCCTAAATAACCGTATACTCTTTGCCCATTTACTGTTAATGAGATTGTGGTACTGTTTGGGGTTGCCCCATAGTCAACAGAGGTTGAGGGAACGACTCTTCCCGCACCGTGGCACTCATATCACGGAGAGTCAGCTTTTTTGAGAAAAAAAAGCCGGAAGGCATTCCGCTTCCGGCTTTTGGTGATTTCCACTCTTCTTTACGTCAGCTTACTGA